>NZ_DATLWX010000039.1:0-146709 GCF_035576065.1 Nocardioides sp. | reverse complement strand
CTTCGGCTTGGACTCGACCAACGGTGAACCAATCTTCACCGTTTCAACGGGAGCGTTCGTTCCTGCGAGAGCAGCGGTCGACATACCGCTTGCAACGAGACACACGGCGAGCAACAAGCCCAGCACGGAAACATGTTTCGGGCGCACAGGAAATGCTCCTAGAGTCAAACGCGAAGGTGGGGC
The DNA here is from genome assembly GCF_035576065.1 of Nocardioides sp. GTDB lineage: Bacteria > Actinomycetota > Actinomycetes > Propionibacteriales > Nocardioidaceae > Nocardioides. The sequence goes on along the minus strand of NZ_DATLWX010000039.1, from coordinate 146,526 downwards.
CGCCGAACCTTAACCGCGATCCACGACCCGCGATCCACATTGAGCAGATGTGTGGGACCGACCACGCAGCATGTTCCTCGGCTGAAGCTCAGCGCGGGACGCGGACCAGCAGCCGACCGTGCACGCACTCCATCCGGAGTTCACGACCGGCACCGACCGAGTCGCCGTCGAGCTGGCGAGGGGTGTCGGCGGAGGCGCGGATGGACACCCGGGCGCCGATGAGCCGGTGGATGAGCTCGTCCGACTTCTGCCCCTTGGAGAGCACGCGGACCGCGAGCGGGATCCACGACAGGAACCGCTTCGGGTGCAGGATCACCACATCGAGCAGGCCGTCGTCGATGGACGCGTCCGGGAGCAACGGCATGCCTGCCTGGAGGAAACCGACGTTGCCGACCACGACGGTCCGGGCACGGTGCGTCGTCACCTCCAGGTCGTCCACCTGGATCTCGAACTTCGCCGCCGGGAACCGCAAGGACCGGAGACCCGAGACGACGTACGCCATCCAGCCGACCCTGGCCTTGAGGTCGTCGTTGACGCCCTCCATCAGGGCCGCGTCGAAGCCCATGCCGGCCATCACCATGAAGCAGGTGTCCTCGAGGCCGTCGCCGCTGACGTCGACGAGGTCGATCGCGCGGTCCTGGCCGTTGAGGGCGACGTCGATGGCCGAGCGGATGTAGAGGGGGATGTCGAGGTTGCGCGCGAGCAGGTTGCCGGTGCCGGCGGGAACGATGCCGACCGGGATGCCGGTCCCGGCGAGCTCGGCGCACACCTCCCGGACCGTGCCGTCGCCGCCACACACCAGCACCAGATCGGCACCGTCGACAGATGCCTTGGCGGCCATCCCGGCGCCGGGATCCTCGATGGTCGTGTAGAGCCAGCGTGGCTCGGACCAGCCGGACTCCTTCGCCATGGCGTTGACCAGGTCGCGGAACTGGCCGACGTCCTCCACCTTGATCGGGTTGAGCACCGCGGCCAGCCGTCGCTGGGAGGAGTAGACCTCCGGCAGGGGTTCGATGTTCGCCGCGTGCGAGCGTGGAAGCGGGTTGTAGATCGCCAGCCAGACGATGGCGCAGGCCGCCCCGATCAACGTGCCGCCGACGGTGTCGGTGGGGTAGTGACGGCCGAGCAGGATCCGGTCGAGGCTGACGACGATGGCCAGCAGTGCGATAGCGGAGTAGGCGATGCGGCGCAGGTTCTGTCGGCGCAGCAGCATCACCGTCAGCACGACCAGGATCCCCGCCAGGGCCGCCATGGACGACGCGTGCCCCGACGGGAACGACTTGGTCGTCAGGATGTGCGTGGTGTCCTGCCAGTCCGGACGGTCGCGGGCCAGCGACAGCTTGAGCCCGGTGGTGATCAGCGAGATGCTGAGCATCACCCCCACCGTGTAGATGGCAGCTCGCCAGTGCCTGTTGAGCAGAAGGCCGCCGGCGACGATCACCGTGAGCACGGTCATGCCGATCGTGCCGAAGCCGTCCTCGATGACCCGGAGCACCTGCAGCAGCGTGCTGTTGTCGTCGGCCCAGTCCTTGGCGTCGCGGCCCCACGCATCGAGGTCGTCGAGGGGGTAGCGCTCGATCTGCGTGACGGCATATGCGAGAACTCCGAACAGCGCGGCGAGGCCGGCTGCCCAGGCGAGGAACACGGAGCGGGGGCGGTCGAGCATCGGGTCAGTATGCCGGGTGCAGCCTTGCGCCCTGCACGGCTAGCCTGACGGTGTGATTGACGCCCGCCTGCTCCGTGACGATCCCGACCGCATCCGCGCCGCCCAGGTCAAGCGGGGGCTGGCGACGGACGTCGTCGACCGCGCCCTCGCCGCGGACGAGTCTCGTCGCAGTGCCATTGCGACGTACGAAGCGAAGCGCGCCGAGCAGAAGTCGCTCGGCAAGCAGGTCGCCCAAGCACAGGGCGAGGAGAAGGCGGCGCTGCTCGCGCGCACCAAGGAGTTGTCGGCCGAGGTGAAGGACCTCGAGGCCACCCAGACCGCCGCGGAGGTGGAGTGGGACCTGGCGCTGAAGTCGATCCCCAACCCCGCTGCCGACGAGGCCCCTGCCGGCGGCGAGGACGACTTCGTCGTGCTCGAGCACGTCGGCACCCCTCGGGAGTTCGACTTCGAGCCGCGCGACCACATCGAGCTCGGCCGGCTGCTCGGGGCCATCGACCTCGAGCGCGGGGCCAAGGTGTCGGGCTCGCGCTTCTACTTCCTCACCGGCATCGGGGCCCAGCTCGAGCTGGCGTTGGTCAACATGGCGATGGACCAGGCACGCAACGCCGGCTTCACGCAGGTGATCGCGCCGTCGATGGTCAAGCCGCGCGCGATGGAGGGCACGGGCTTCCTCGGTCAGGCCGCCGACGACGTCTACCGCATCGAGGGCGAGGACCTCTACCTCGTCGGGACCTCCGAGGTGCCGATGGCCGCCTACCACTCGGACGAGATCCTCGACGTCGAGCAGCTGCCGCTGCGGTACGCCGCCTTCAGCCCCTGCTTCCGCAAGGAGGCCGGGTCGCACGGCAAGGACACCAAGGGCATCATCCGGGTCCACTGGTTCGACAAGGTGGAGATGTTCGTCCTCACCACGCTCGAGGAGTCCTACGCCGAGCACCAGCGACTGCTCGACTGGGAGAAGGAGTTCCTCGACAAGCTCGAGCTCGCCTACCGCGTCATCGACGTCGCCGCCGGCGACCTGGGCCTCAGTGCCCAGCGCAAGTTCGACTGCGAGGTGTGGATCCCGACCCAGGGCAAGTTCCGCGAGCTCACCTCGACCTCCAACTGCACCGACTTCCAGAGTCGTCGCCTCGACATCCGCCAGCGCGGAGCGGACGGCAACAGTCCCGTCGCCACTCTCAACGGCACGCTCACCGCCATCACGCGGACGATCGTGGCGATCCTCGAGACGCACCAGCAGGCCGACGGTTCGGTGCGGGTCCCCGAGGCGCTCCGCCCCTACCTCGGCGGCCTCGAGGTCCTGACCCCCGTCGCCCCGCGTTGACGTGACGGCTGACGTGAATGGATGGCAACCGCGCCTGGTCGCGCTCGACATCGACGGCACCCTGCTCGCGTGGATCGACGGTGAAGGTCAGACCTACGAGGAGATCCGCCCCGCGGTGTACGCCGCCGTCCACCGCGCGGCTGCTGCCGGTGCTCACGTGGTGCTCTCGAGCGGCCGGTCGCCCCACGGCATGACCCGGGTCGCGGACCTCCTCAACATGCACGACGGTGACGAGGAGCGGTCGTGGATCGTGGCGGCCAACGGTGCGGTCGTGCTTCGCTACCCGCCCGTCGACGTCATCCACGAGGAGACCTTCGACGCTGCTCCGGCCGTCGCGGCGGTGCTGGAGCACCATCCGAACGCTCTCGTCGCGGTGGAGGAGCGCGGCCGCGGCTACCGCGTCAACCGGCACTTCCCGGACGGCGAGCTCACAGGCGAGATGATCATCACCGACGTCGACGACATCGTCGCCCACCCGGTGAGCCGGGTGATCATCCGCGACCCGGAGGCGACCTCGGACGACTTCGTCGACCTCGCCGCCAAGCTCGGTCTGCACTCCATCGGCTACGTCGTCGGCTGGACCGCCTGGCTGGACCTCACGCCGAAGGGCGTCCACAAGGCCTCGGGGCTCCAGCGCGTGGCCGACGAGCTCGGCATCGAGCCCGCTGACGTGCTGGCGATCGGCGACGGGCGAAACGACATCGAGATGCTCGAGTGGGCGGGTCGCGGCGTGGCGATGGGCCAGGCCATCGAAGAGGTGCGAGCCGCGGCCGACCACGTCACGGGAACGGTCTACGAGGACGGTGTTGCGCAGGAGCTGTCCCGGTGGTTCCCGTGAGCCTGCCCGCCCGAGTCACGACGCAGCGGCTCACGCTCGACCTCGTTTCCCCCGAAGAGGCCGTGCGGATGAGGGAAGGGCATCGCGATCAGCGGTGGCACCCGGACTATCCGCGCCAGGACGACCGCGACGCCGCCTCGATGGTCAAGAGCGGGGATGTGTGGGGCCCCCGCCACATCGCCAGGACCTTCGACGACGTCGTCTTCGGTTCGATCGGCTTCTTCGGTCCGCCTGCCCCGGCCGCAGACGAGGTGCCGGAGGTAGAGATCGGCTATGGCCTGGTCGCTGACGGCCGAGGTCGTGGGGTGGCCACGGAGGCCGTCCGCGCGCTGCTGGTGCTGACCGACGCCCTCGGCGTACGCGTGCGTGCCTCGGTCTCGCCCGAGAACGCCGCGAGCCTCCGGGTGCTCGCCAAGTGCGGGTTCACGCAGCTCCGAGGTGCCAACGAGGACGGCGAGCTCGTGATGGCGCGGCCGCTGCAGACGGCCGTCTCCGATGACTGAGGTGCGCCCACCTCGACCGCGCCTGGTCGCCACCGACCTCGACGGCACGCTGCTGCACTCCGCCGGCACGGTGACCGCGCGCACCCGAGCGGTCCTCGCCGCGCTGGACGACCTCGGCGTCCCGGTGGTCTTCACCACCGGCCGGCCGATCCGCTGGATGGAGGCGCTGTGGATCGACGTGGGCGGCCATGGTCTGGCGATCTGCAGCAACGGTGGCATCGTCTACGACGTCGCAGCGCACGCCGTGCGGACGGTCCGACCCATCCCGCGTGCGGTCGGGCTGGAGGTTGCCGCCGTGGTGCGTGCCGCCGTGCCGGGCACGACGTTCGCCGTCGAGCACGGTGGCGGCTGGGCGAGCGAACTGACCTATCCGGCGCATCCCGACGACCTCCAGCAGCGGCCGCAGGGCGGCCTCGACGCGATCTACGGAGACGACGTCGTCAAGCTCCTGGCAGTCCACGGCACCCTCGACCCGGAGGAATTCTGGCGCCAGGTCGAGGAGGTTGTCGGGCACCTCGTGAACACGACGTGGTCGTCGAACAGGGCGCTGGTCGAGATGAGTGCCATCGGGGTGACGAAGGCCTCAGCCGTGGCGAGCCTCGCGGCCGACCTCGGCATCGGCGCCGACGAGGTGATCGCGTTCGGTGACATGCCCAACGACCTGCCGCTGCTGGAGTGGGCCGGGACGTCCTATGCGATGGCCAACGCGCATCCCACGGTCCTGGCGCTGGCCGACCACGTCGCCCCGCTCAACGACGAGGACGGCGTGGCCGAGGTGCTGAGTCGGCTGTTCGCGCTCTCGCTAGGGTGACCTCATGCTCTTGATGACCGTTGCCCGGCTGGCCATCGCCGCGTTGCTGGCTGTGTCGGGCCTGGTGCTCGCCACCGCTGCTCCAGCCTTCGCCTGCAAGTGCCAGGTGGCCGACATCGAGCAGCAGAGCAACGATGCCGATGCCGTGTTCATGGCAGAGGTCAGGGGGGTCACCGAGACCGATCGGACGTTCGAGTACGCCGTCCTGGCCACGCACACCTTCAAGGGCACCGTCGAACGCGACACCGCGATCGTGACCAACCAGGACGCGCAGGCCTGTGGCCTCGGCGAGCTCAAGAACGGGACCGACTACGTCTTCCTGGTCACTGGCGACACTCCTCCCTACACCGCATCGTCCTGTGGCGGCTCGGGACCGGCCAACGACAAGCGGCTCTCCGAGGTCGAGGCCGTGCTGGGCGCAGGCACCGAGATCCTCGAGCCCCCACCGCCGGCGCCGACGATGACGAAGGTGGAGGACGCCGCACCCCCGTCGGTCGCCCGGCTCGCGGCCCCCGGCGGCGCGTTGGTGCTCATCGGGTTCCTCGGGCTCCTTGTCGTGGGACGCCTGGCCCGCACGTGAGGCCGTTCGCCCGGCTTCTCGCAGGGCTCCTGCTCGTCCTCTCGACGGCTGTGGGTGCGCTCGTGCTCACTGTGAGTCCAGCAGCGGCGGTGTGTGTCGAACCCTCCCTCGCTCTGCTCGACACGAGCGACGTGGCTTTCTCGGGCGTCGTCACCAAGAGGTGGGAGGCGGGCGACGACGTGATCACCACAGTGCGGGTCGACCGGGTGTTCAAGGGCGAGGTCACCCGTCGCGTCGACGTCGTGAGCAGGGTGGCAGGCACCGACCCGGGCGCCGACTACTCCGTGCATGGTCAGACCGGCGACGGTCTGGTCGTCTTCGGCGACCTCGTGGAGGATGAGGTCACCAGCAACGTGTGCAGGTCGGTGTCCGGAGTGTCCGAACTCGACGAGCAGTACTACGACCCGTTCCTCGCGGAACTCGGGGAGGGCACCGCGCCGTCGCCCGGCTACATGAGGGCGGAGCGTCGGACCTTTGGGCTCAGCTACGACCAGTTCGTCGCGGGCCGCGCCATCCTCGGCGTGCTGAGCCTGTCCTGCCTGGCGTACTTCGCCTACCGTGCCTGGCGCGGGCGGCGGCGTACGGACTAGGCGCATCCCGCGTCAGCGTCCGACGGGGTGGTTGCCGCAATGTCGGACGTCCGCCGGGACGTCCGACGATGGGGCGGCCAGGAGCACCGATTCGTCGGACGTCCTCCCTGAGCGGACCGACTAGAGGTACATGCCCCCGGAGCCACCCGGCTCGGGCTGACCCTGCGGCGGCATCGGCTGGCCGCCCTGGTCCGGCCCCGGCTGGCTCGGGGACATCCCCGGCAAGGCCTTGCGCATCTGCTCCAGCTGGCCGCGCGCCTGCAGCTGCTGGGCGTAGATCGCCGTCTGGATGCCGTGGAAGAGGCCCTCGAGCCACCCGACCAGCTGGGCCTGGGCGATGCGGAGCTCGCTCTCCGAGGGCACGCCCTCGTCGGTGAAGGGCAGCGAGAGCCGCTCCAGCTCCTCGACGAGCTCAGGCGCCAGGCCGGCCTCGAGCTCCTTGATCGACGCCTGGTGGATCTCCTTGAGGCGGTTGCGGCTCGCCTCGTCGAGGGGGGCGGCCTTCACCTCTTCGAGCAGTTGGCGGATCATCGAACCGATCCGCATCACCTTGGCGGGCTGCTCCACGAGCTCGGTGATGTGGCGCTCGCCCTCGCCGTCGTCGTCGGCGCCGTCGCGGGACAGGCTGGCCGGCAGAGCACTCGCGGGGATGGTGCCGACGGGCTGTCCGTCGGGGCCCACCACCACGATCTGCTCTTCGCCGTTCTGGGATGTCTGGCCTGCCTCGGGCTGCTGCTCACTCATGCGCCCACCCTAGGGCCCGGTCCCTCAGAGCGTCAGGACGATCTTCCCGACGTGCCCGCTGTCCTCCATCAGCTGATGGGCGCCGGCCACCTCCGACAGCGGCAGGCGGGCGTGGATCACCGGCACCACGGATCCGTCGGCGACCAGCGGCCACACGTGCTCCACGACCTCGGCGCAGATGGCCGCCTTCTCCTCGACCGGGCGCGAGCGCAGGGCAGTGGCGATCACGGCACCCCTCTTGCGGAGCAGGGCAGCGATGTCGAGCTCGGCCTTCGTCCCACCTTGGAGGCCGATGATCACCAGCCGCCCCGAGGTCGCGAGGGCGTCCACGTTGCGGGCGAGGTACTTCGCCCCCATGTTGTCGAGGATGACGTCGGCGCCACCCTCCGCCTTGAGCACCTCGACGAAGTCGTCGTCGCGGTAGTTGATGGTGACGTCGGCCCCCAGGTCGGCGCACACGCTCAGCTTCTCGGCCGACCCGGCCGTGGCGAAGACCCGCGCCTGGAGCGCCGTCGCGAGCTGGATCGCCATGGTGCCGATCCCGCCTGCGCCGCCGTGGACCAGCAGCCGCTCCGCCGGTCGCAGCCCGCCCACCATGAAGAGGTTGGACCACACGGTGCACGCGACCTCGGGCAGCGCAGCGGCGTCGACCAGCGACACGCCGGGCGGTATGGGCATGAGCTGGCCGGCGGGGACGGCCACGCGTGCGGCGTACCCCCCACCGGTCAGCAGGGCGCAGACCTCGTCACCCACCGACCATCCGTCGACGTCGGGTCCCACCTCGGCGATGGTGCCGCTGCACTCGAGCCCGATGATCTCCGAGCCTCCCGGTGGCACGGGGTAGAAGCCCTGGCGTTGCAGGGTGTCGGCCCGGTTGACCGCCGTCGCGACCACGTCGACCAGCACCTCGCCGGGGCCGATGACGGGCTCGTCGACGTCACCGACGGACAGGACGTCAGGGCCTCCGGCCCCGGAGGCGATGACTGCGCGCATCTCGGCTATTCGTCCTCGTCGAAGCGTTCGCCGCTGTGGTCGACAGCGCGGTCGTCGGGCACGTCGTCGTCGATGTCGTCGGGGTCGGGGGCGTCCGCCGGGCGGTCCCACCTGGTGGCGAGGGCCTGGGCCTTGGCAGCCAGCACCTCCTGGGCCTCCGGGTTGGCGTCCGTCGAGCCGACCGCGACGCCGAGGAGGTAGGCAGTGATGGGGGCTGCGGTCTTCTGCACGTCGTTGGCTGCGATCCGAGCCAGGTCGAGGACGAGGCCTTCGTCGACCTCGGTCTCGATGTCGAGGACGTCGCACAGCTCATCGATCCAGTCGTGGAGGTTCACTCCTCCAATCTGTCGTCATCGGCCGTCCCCCGCAAGTGTCAGGCGTCGTGATCGCGAAGGTCGGCCCAGGTGTCGATGTCGCGAGGCTCGTTGCCGATGCCCGGGAGCTCGGCCAGGTCGAGGTCGACGAGGAGTGCTCGCAACGCCATGTTGTGCTGACGCTGGAGTCCGGGACGGACCCGTGCCAGGGCGGCTGCGTCCAGCACCCCGCACAGCTGGCGGCGACCGGTCTCGTCGACCAGGAAGGCGCCGTCCCGGCCGGCGCAGGCCGTGCGGAGCCGGCGGAAGGTGTCGGACGAGACGTGGGGCATGTCCACGGCGAGCACCCCGATGAGCCGGGCTGGTCGCAGCAACGCATCGACGCCGGTGAGCAGGCCGGCGACAGGCCCTCCGAACGGCGGGTCCTCGCGGGTGAAGGTGACCGGCCGGGCGGTCGGCACCGTCGGTGGACCGACCACGACCACCTCATCGGCGTCGAGGAAGGCGTCCAGGCTGATCTCGAGCAGCGTCCGACCCCCCAGCTCGAGGCCGCTCTTGTCGATGCCGTCCATCCGCGCCGCCGTACCGCCCGTGAGCAGGACGCCGCAGAAGCCGGCCGCGCCGAGATCGAAGTCCACACGTCGAGTCTCCCAGCGTTGGCGCAGGACTGGCAGGCTGGGGGAGTGACCGACCAGCCCGGCGACCAGCCCTCCAGCCAGCTTCGCCTCCGCCTCGTCCAATGGGAGAGCGACCTCGACCCTGTGGCCAATCGCGAGCGCCTCGCCTCGCTGACCTCCGACGGGCAGCCCGACCTCGTGGTCCTGCCCGAGGCGTTCGCCCGCGACTTCGGTCCGCCGGACCACTCGCTCGCGCCGTACGCCGAAGCGCTGACCGGCCCCTTCGCCCAGGCCGTCGAGGGGGCAGCCGTTCGGATGGACACGACGATCGTGGCGGGCATGTTCGAGACGAGCCCCGACCGCGACCGCCCGCTCAACACCCTGCTCGTCCGGGGTGCCATCAGCGCGGAGTATCGCAAGATCCACCTCTACGACAGCTTCGGCTATCGCGAGTCCGACCGGCTCACCGGCGGCTCCATCGCGCCGGCCGTCGTCGACCTCGCCGGCTTCCGGGTGGGTCTGATGACGTGCTACGACCTGCGCTTCCCCGAGCTGGCCCGCGCGCTCGTCGACGCCGGAGCGGAGGTGCTGGTCGTCCCGTCTGCTTGGGTCGCCGGGGAGCGCAAGGTCGACCACTGGCGCACGCTCGTGCGAGCGCGCGCCATCGAGAACACCGTCTTCGTCGTTGCCGTCGGCCAGCCCGCTCCCCGCTACTGCGGACACTCGATCGTGGTCGACCCACTCGGGGACGTCCTGGTCGAAGCGGGGCCCGACGAGGCGGTGCTCGACGCCACGCTGCAGCGTGCGGTGCTGACTGCGGCGCGGCGTACCAATCCCTCCCTCGCCAACCGTCGGCTGTAGCCTCGTCGCCGTGTCCACGCCGTCCGAGGGGTCTCCCAGGAGCCCTGCGAAGGGACGGCGGATCGCCGAGAAGCCGGCCAAGCAGCGGCGGCGCTTCAGGGGCAGACAGGCGGCTCGACAGCCGAACGAGCTGGCCGCCAGGCTCGCGGCCGAGCTGCCGACGGTCGGGCACGCGGCGGAGCCGGGGGCCAGGCGCGCTGCCCCCGCCACCGATTCAGCCCCAGCGCCTGCTCCGGAACGGGCCCCCGAACCGACCGCCGAGCCGACCCCAGAACCGACCCCAGGGCCGACCCCAGGGCCGACCCCAGGGCCGACCAGAGAGCCCGGGCGACAGCGTCGCGCGGTCGTCGCAGCGGCATTGCTGCTCCTGGTGGCGGGCTTGGCCGCGCTGGGCTCGGCCATCGCGGGAGTCGGTCCGACCTGGATCGACGGAGCCGGCGCCATCGCAGTCGTCACCGTCCTGAGCGGTGCTCTCGCGCACCGGACGGGCGGGCGCCCCCTGATCGCGACGGTGCTCGCACTGGCGATCGGTCTCGCGGCCGTGGTGATCGGCGGCCAGATCCTGCAGACCGGCACCGCCGTCCTGACCGTGGTGGTCGGGGGCGCCTACGCCGTGATGGCGACGGTGCCGGCCATCAGCTTCCTGCGCGCCGCCCGCGAAGTGCTCTTCTCGACCCTGATCGCCGTCCTCGCCGCACTCGCCGCTGTCGGCTTCGAGCCCTCGGTCACCCAACCGCACTTTGACTACACCTCGATCCTGCTGTCCCTGGCGCTGGTGTTCGGGGTCGTCTATCGCCTCGGTGCCGGCATCCATGGACTCGGTCGCCGCGGACTCATCGCGGTGCTGGTCGGTGTGGTCGTCCTCGTGCTGACCCTCGTCTATGCAGAGCTCCTTCGTCTGTACGGCGCCAGCTCGGTCGTCGGGTCGGCGCTCGACTTCACCGAGTGGACCACCGAACGCATCGGCGCCTTCCCCCGACCGCTGGTGGTCCTCCTGGGGATCCCGGCACTCCTCTGGGGCTGTTTCCAGCGTGCCCGTCGTCGTCAGGGTTGGTGGGTGTGCGCGTTCGGCGTGACTGCGACGGTCCCCCTCGCGCAGGGCCTCCTCGATCCCGACGGCTCCTTCCTGGAGGCCGGGCTCCGGGCGACGTACTCGCTCGTGCTCGGCCTGTTGCTGGGCTACCTGCTCGTCCGGCTCGACCTCGCCCTGACTGCACCCCGGGGTCGTCGCGGCCGCCGGGCCGAGGAGGCGGACGCCCACCGACCCGAGCCGTCGAGGTTCGCCGAGCTCTGATCCAGGGGCCGCGGCGACGTCCTGGCGGCGCCGGACGTCATGAGGGCTGCGCGCTGGGACACTCAGTCCTCATGACGTCCGTCGTACCGGGTGCCACCTGCTTCGGCACCCGGCTACGTCGCGGTAACCACTAGCGTCGACGCATGTCCCGCACCCGGTCGACCGAGATCCTTGCCGAGATGGTGGCAGGCGTCCTCAGCGTCGATTGTGCGGTCGGGGACACCATCGAGCCCGGCGACGTCGTGGTGCTCCTGGAGTCGATGAAGATGGAGATCCCGGTGCTGGCGGAGCACGCGGGTCGGGTGACGGGGATCAGGGTCACGGCCGGCGACGTCGTCCAGGAGGGCGACCCGCTCGTCACGCTCGACCTCATCTGAGCCCGGTCTGCTCGAAGCGCCCAACCGGGCATCGAATGAATTTTGGTACGCCCAGACTCTTGACGTGGAATATGTAAGTACGGTCAACTAACTAATGTGACCACGCACACACCAGTCGGCCGGCCGCTGCGGCCCACGGGCAAGTTCCTCCAGGAGGACTCCCGTCGGCACCACCGTTCCCTCCTGCTCCAGCAGCTCTTCCGCGAGGGCCCGGCCAGCCGCGCCGACCTCTCGCGTTCGAGCGGGCTGACGCGGGTCACCGTGTCCGACCTGGTGAAGGCCATGTTGGCAGAGGGCCTCGTTGCCGAGCTCGGGGCGCCTGCCGAGAGTCGGGTCGGCAAGCCGCCGACCCTGCTCGGGCTCTCCGTCGACTCGACCCACGTCATCGGCATCGACCTCTCGGCCACCGACCGGTTCACCGGTGCGGTCCTCAACCTGGCCGGGGAGGTGCAGGCGCGGCACGAGGTGTCCCTCGACGGCGCGGTCGGCACTGCCGCGGTCGCTCTCGTCCACACCCTCGCCACCGACCTCATGGCGATGACCGAGCGGCCGGTCCTCGGCGTCGGAGTGGGCAGCCCGGGTGTCGTCGACGAGACCGGCACCGTCATCGACGCCCCCAACCTCTCGTGGTCCGGCATGCCCCTGGCGGCCAGCCTCGCCGAGACCCTCGGCGTGCCCGTCTTCGTCGCCAACGACGCCAACACGGCCGTCCTCGGGGAGCACACCTTCGGCGAGTCCGGCGACGGTGGTCTCCTGGTGCTTCGCGTCGGCACCGGCGTCGGCGCCGGCCTGGTCCTCGGCGGGTCCCTGCTCCACGGCCACCTCGGCGCGGCCGGCGAGATCGGGCACGTCGTCGTCGACACCGAGGGCGAGCGGTGCGCGTGCTCGCGCGTCGGGTGCCTGGAGACGGTGCTCGCCGTACCCCGCCTGCGACGCCGCCTGGAAGAGCGCGGCGCGGACGCCGCACAGGTGCTGGCCCAGGTGGGAGAGCAGCTCGGGATTGCCCTGGCGCCCGTCGTCGGCATGCTCAACCTCCACGAGATCGTCCTCAGCGGTCCCACCGAGCTGCTCGACGGACCTCTGCGCGACGCGGCCGACCGCACGATCCGAGCCCGGACCATGCCGGTGAGCTCCGAGGGACTCCTGATCCGCACCTCCACCCTCGGCGAAGACGTCGTCATCGTCGGCGCAGCCGTGCTCGTGCTCGCCGGAGAGCTCGGCGTCTCATGACCCCCCACCCCCACACGCACGGTCGTCAGCAGGACGACCGGCACCCCAGGACCTGCCTCGAGGCCGTGCCTGGAACCGGAACTCCACTCGTGGAGAGGCAAGAGAGGAACACTGTGGTGCGCATCAAGAAGTCGCTGGCAGCAGCGGTGACGGCCACCCTGGCCGTCGCTGGCCTGGCCGCGTGCGGTTCGGACAAGGACGACAAGGACGGAGTCGGCGGAGGGGCCGAGAAGGCCGACATCCGGGTCTGGCTCAACGGCACCGACACCCCCGAGGAAGCCCGTGCCTGGCTCAAGGAGACCTTCGAGGAGGAGAACCCCGGCTCCACGCTGACCATCGAGCAGCAGGAGTGGGACGGTCTGGTGGAGAAGCTGACCACCGCCCTCTCCAGCGAGTCCGAGACGCCGGACGTGGTCGAGATCGGCAACACCCAGGCGCCGACGTTCACGTCCGCCGGTGCGTTCGCACCGCTGACCGACGAGCTCGACGACCTCGGCGGCGACGACCTGCTGCCGGGATTCGTCGACGGCGCGACCATCGACGGCGAGACCTATGCCGTGCCCTACTACGCCGGCTCGAAGTACATCTTCTACCGCAAGGACCTCTTCGAGAAGGCCGGCCTCGAGGTGCCCACCACGCTCGACGAGTTCGTCCAGGCCGCAGTGACGCTCAAGGAGGGCAACCCGAAGCCGGCCAACTTCTCCGGCTTCTGGTTCCCCGGCCAGGACTGGCGCAACGGCGCCGCCTTCGTCTGGGCGGCCGGCGGCAACCTCGCAGTCGAGGACGGCGGCGAGTGGACAGGCGCGCTCTCCTCGCCCGAGTCCGTGGCCGGTCTCGAGACCGCGCAGGAGCTGTTCATGCAGGCCTCGGGTGCGCCCAAGGACGGCAACGAGGCCGACCCCTGGACGCCGTTCTGTGCCGGCGAGGTCGGCATGATGTCGACGCCGGGCTGGGTCAAGGGACTCATCGAGGATCCCGAGACCGGTTGCCCCGACGGGCACGCCAAGCAGATCGGCGTCTTCGCGATGCCGGGCGCGGACGGCGAGCCCGCCCCGGTGCTGCTCGGCGGATCCGATCTCGCCGTCGCGGCCAAGTCCGCCAACCAGGAGCTGGCCCAGGAGGCCATCGCCCTGATGCTCAGCGAGGACTACCAGACCCTCATGGCCGAGGCTGGACTGACACCGGCCCGCACCTCGCTGGCGACGCTGCTCGGTGACGACGAATATGCCTCGGCCACGGTCGAGGCGGCCTCCAACGCCAAGCTCACGCCGGCAGCGCCGGGCTGGGCCAGCGTGGAGGGCTCACGGGTCCTGGAGGACCTCTTCAGTGACATCGCCCAGGGCGGCGACGTCGCGGAGCTGGCGGCCAAGGCCGACGAAGAGCTGAACGCCCAGCTCAACGGCTGACCACGCTCACCAGGTCACCACCCCTCGTCCGGCGGGCGCCACGCCCGCCGGACGAGGACACTGAGCCCTGCCCGGACAAGACCACGACAACGTGCTGCGATCCGCGACCACCGGAAGGAGGACCGATGCCCGCCACCACGACGGCGCCCCGTCGGCTCCGCAGACTCTCGGGCAACCTCTCGGGCAACCTCTCGGGCAGCATCTCGAGGCGCATCTCGCTGCCGCACGTCTTCCTGCTCCCCGCGGTGCTCGCCATCCTCCTGGCACTGGGCTATCCGCTCGTACGACAGATCGTGCTCTCCTTCCAGGACTTCGGACTCGCGCAACAGTTCGGACGTCCGCCGGAGTGGGTGGGCCTCGACAACTACACCGAGCTCCTCGCCAACCCCTACCTGTGGCGGGTCACCCTGCGAACGGTGCTCTTCTGCCTGGTCAACGCGGCCATCACCATGGTGCTCGGCGTGGGCCTGGCGCTCACCATGCGCTACATGTCGCGCGGCGTCCGCCTGGCCGTGCAGACCGGGCTCCTGCTCGCGTGGGCGATGCCCGTGGTCGCCTCCCTGACGGTCTGGCAGTGGCTCTTCGACACGCAGTACGGCGTCGTCAACTACCTGTTGACGCGAGGCGGGCTCGACTACGCCGGCCACTCCTGGTTGCTCGAGCCGCTGTCCTTCTTCTTCGTGGCCACGGTGGTCGTGGTGTGGATGAGCGTGCCGTTCGTGGCCTTCACCGTCTACGCAGCCCTCATCCAGCTCCCCCTGGAGCTGCTCGAGGCCGCCGAGATGGACGGTGCCAGCCCGTGGGGACGCGTGCGGCACGTCGTGCTGCCGTCGATCCGGCCCGTCCTGCTGGTGGTGGGCCTGCTCCAGGTCATCTGGGACCTCCGCGTGTTCACCCAGATCTTCCTCCTGCAGGAGGCGGGCGGCAGCGCGCGCGACACCAACCTGCTCGGCACGTACATCTACCGCCTGGGCATCGGCGGGGGCGACTTCGGCACCTCGGCAGCCGTGGCGATCTTCATGCTCGCCCTCACCGTCGTGCTCACCGCTCCCTACATCCGCGCCATGCTCAGACAGGAGGGCGAGAGCTGATGGCTCGTACGGCGTCCCGGCCGACCACGATCATGGCCAACAGCATCGGCATCGTGGCGATCCTGGCCTCCACGTTCCCGGTCTACTGGATGATCAACAGCTCGTTCCTCGCGCGCAACGAGATCCGCAGCCCGACCCCGACGTGGATGCCGTTCGGCGGCAGCCTCGACAACTACCGCACCGTCTTCTCGACCGACCAGTTCGTCAGCTCGCTGAAGATCAGCCTGGCCGTCACCGGCCTGACGATCGTCGTAGCGCTGCTCTTCGCCTTCCTCGCGGCGGTGGCGGTCTCCCGCTTCCGGTTCCGCGGCCGGATGTCGTTCGTCGTCACCCTGCTGGTCATCCAGATGATCCCGGCGGAGGGCTTGTTCATCTCCCAGTACAAGATGCTCGAGACCGCGGAGCTCCTCAACACCGTCGTGGGCCTGACCCTGGTGTACGTCGCAGGCGTGCTGCCCTTCACGATCTGGACCCTGCGCGGCTTCGTGGCCGGGATCCCCTTCGAGCTCGAGGAGGCGGCGATGGTCGACGGCTGCACCCGCACGCAGGCCTTCTTCCGGATCACCCTGCCGCTCCTCGCGCCCGGGCTCGTGGCGACGGGCGTCTTCGGCTTCATCCAGGCCTGGAACGAGTTCACCCTCGCCCTCGTGGTGATGACCCGCGAGGACCGTCGCACCCTGCCGTTGTGGCTCTCCACCTTCACCGACGTCAACCGCGGCACCGACTGGGGAGGGATCATGGCGGGCTCGACCCTCATCGCGGTCCCGGTCATCGTGTTCTTCCTCATCGTCCAGGGCCGGATGGTCAAGGGCGTCACAGCCGGGGCGGTGAAGGGATGAGCGTCCCTGCGACTGGCCCTGCGACTGGCCCTGCGATCGGCCCAGCGACCGATCTCGAGACCCTCGCGCTGCGAGTCCTCCTCGGCGCGTTCGCCGGCACGACGCTGCCCGACGACCAACGCGAGCTCCTCGCCGACGGTCTGGGCGGTATCTGCCTCTTCGGTTCCAACACCGCCGACGGCCCCCGTGCGCTGGCCGAGCTCACCGCGGCGATCCGAGCGGCGTCGCCACGCGCTGTCATCGC
This sequence comes from Nocardioides sp., assembly GCF_035576065.1. Lineage (GTDB taxonomy): Bacteria > Actinomycetota > Actinomycetes > Propionibacteriales > Nocardioidaceae > Nocardioides. The sequence goes on along the minus strand of NZ_DATLWX010000039.1, from coordinate 130,204 downwards.
GGTGGACGAGGAGGGTGGCGACGTCACCCGGCTGCACGCCTCCGGGCTCAGCCCGGTGCCGGGCGCGGCCGTCCTGGGAGCCGTCGACGACCTCGTGCTCACCCAGGACGTCGGCCGGGCCGTCGGAGCAGAGCTGGCGGCCTCCGGGATCACCCTCGACCTCGGGCCCGTGGCTGACGTGAACACCAACCCCGACAACCCCGTCATCGGCACCCGCAGCTTCGGCGCCGAGCCTGACCTGGTCGCCCGGCACGTGGTCGCCTGGGCCCGCGGGCTCCAGGAGAGCGGTGTCGCGGCGTGCGTGAAGCACTTCCCCGGCCACGGCGACACCGCGGTGGACAGCCACCTCGCCCTGCCCACGCTCGACGCCGATCGGGACACTCTCGCCCATCGCGAGCTCATGCCCTTCGAGGCTGCCGTGACCAGCGGTGTGGCCGCAGTGATGACCTCGCACATCGTGGTGCCCGTCGTCGATCCCGGCGCCCCCGCCACCCTGAGCGCACCGGTGCTCGACCTGCTGCGGGACCAGGTCGGCTTCCAGGGTGTCATCGTCAGCGACGCGCTCGACATGGCCGGCGCCTCCGCCGGGCGCGGGATCCCCGAGACCGCCGTCCAGGCCCTCATCAGTGGGGTCGACCTGCTCTGCCTCGGGCCCGATCGGTCCGCCGCATCCGTCCGCGACGTCCAGTCGGCGATCGTGGCGGCGGTGGGTGCCGGTCGGCTGACACGCAGCAGGCTCGAGGACGCGGTCGCCCGAATCGAGGCGATGGCCGACGCGTTGGCGCGGCCTGCGCCGTACGCCATCGACGCGGAGCGTCTGGTCGCTGCAGCCCGCCGCGCGCTCGTCATCGAGGGCGAGGTGCCCGACCTCACCGACGCCTGGGTGCTGAGTGTCGCCACCGAGGCCAACATCGCCGTGGGTGACGTGCCGTGGGGCCTGTCGCCCGACGGGGTCCTGGACCCCGGAGCCGCCGCGGCCCCTGACGCCGCACTGCCCGGTCGGGGCGCGCTCGTCGTCCAGGTCCGCGACGCCCACCGACGACCTGAGGTCGGTGAGCTGCTCCGGCGTGTTCAGGAGTCGCGCCGGCCGGCGGTGGTTGTCGAATGGGGCTGGCCGGGACCCCACGAGGTTGGGCTCCCGAGAATCTGCACGCATGGCGTCTCCGGGCCGGGCGTCCGAGCCGTGAGAGCGCTGCTGCGCGAGAAGGGATGGACGCGGTGAGCGCGAAGCTGGACGTGGGGCTCGACGTCGGGGCCACGAAGACGCTCGGAGTGGCGATCAGCCAGGACGGCACCATCGTGGCCGAGGTGCGCGAGCAGACGCGCCTCGGTGCGGACGGGGTGGTCGACACCGCCACCCGGGTGTTCGAAGGCCTGCGGGAGGCGACCGGCGAGCGGCTTGCGGGGACGGTCGGGGTCGGAGTCCCGGGACTCGTGGACGTCGATCTCGGTGCGGTCAAGCACGCCGTCAACCTCGGTGTCGACGGCGAGTGGCTGCGACTGCGCGACCTGCTCTCGCAACGCCTCGACCTGGCCGTGGTCGTCGAGAACGACGTCAACGCCGCGGCCCTGGGCGCCTGCGCGCTCGACGACGCCGAGGACATCGCCTACATCAGCATCGGCACCGGTCTGGCAGCCGGTCTCGTCCTGGGCGGCCGGCTCCGGCGCGGCGCTCACGGCGCCGCCGGGGAGGTCGGCCACGTGCCGGTCGACCCGCTCGGTGCCGCCTGCCAGTGCGGCCAGCGTGGCTGCCTGGAGACGATCGCCTCCGGTTCTGCCCTGGCCAGCGCCTGGCCCACGCCGGACGCGCCGGCTGCGTCGGCGTTGTTCTCCGCGGCAGCACGCGGAGACACCGCCGCCGTCGCGGTCCGCGACCGGCTCTGCGCCGGCGTGGCCAGCGCGGCGCGGGTGCTGAGCCTGACCGTCGACCCGGTGAGCATCTACCTCGGCGGCGGTGTTGCGCAGGTGGGCGAGCCGCTGCGGATCGGCGTGCAGCAGGCCTTGCGCGACCAGGCCGCGGGATCACCCTTCCTGACCTCGCTGGACCTTGCCGGCCGGATCCGTGTCGTGCCTGCCGACTACCCCGTCGCCGCGGTCGGCGCGGCCCTGTTGGGACGGTGAGGCGGCCAGTGCTCGGTATGAGCGACATGCGGGTCCGCGGGGGGTCGCTCGACGTCGACATCGCCGGCGGCGCAATTGCCCCGTCGTCCGGGCCCGTGCTCGACGCCACCGGCCTGACGGTCCTGCCCGGCCTGATCGACCTGCAGGTCAACGGCGCCGCCGGCCTCGACGTGACGGCTCAGCCCGAGCGGCTGTGGGAGGTGGGTGCGGCGCTTGCGGCGTACGGCGTCACGGGCTGGCTGCCGACGGTGATCACCTCGGAGCCCCGAGCCCGGGGCCGCGCGCTCGCGACCCTGTCCGCCGGGCCTCCGGTCGGTTGGGTCGGCGCCCTGCCGCTGGGCCTGCACCTCGAGGGACCCATGATCGCCCGCGACCGTCGTGGCGCCCATCCCGAGCAGTGGCTGCGTCCGCCGTCCCTCGACCTGGTCGAGGGCTGGTCGCGAGAGGCCGGGGTCACGATGGTGACGCTCGCCCCGGAGCTGCCGGGCGCCATTGCGGTCGTCGAGGCGCTCGTCGGCCGCGGCATCGTCGTGTCGCTCGGGCACACGGCTGCGGGCACCGCCGACGTCGAGGCAGCGGTCGCGGCCGGCGCACGGTGCGTCACCCACCTGGGCAACGCGATGGCGCCGATGCTGTCCCGCGAACCAGGACCCGTCGGCGCCGCCCTCGGCCGGTCCGACCTCGTGGCCGGTGTCATCTGCGACGGTCACCACGTCCACGACGACTTCCTGCGGACCGCATGGCGCACCCTCGGCCCGGGTCGGTTCCTGTCCGTCTCCGACGCGACGGCCGCCCTCGGACTGCCTGACGGCGAGACGAGGCTCGGCGACCAGGAGGTCTTCGTCGCCGACGGGACCGTGCGGCTCGCCGACGGGACCCTGGCCGGTTCTGCTGCCTCGCTCGTTGCCTGCCTGCGCGTGCTGCGAACGGCCACCGGCTGCGACCTCGACGAAGCAGTCGCCACCGCGACGACCACGCCGGCGGCCGTGCTGGGCGACGCCACGCGCGGCCGGATCGCGCCCGGCCTGCGGGGCGACCTCACCCTGGTCGACGACGACCTCGTCCCGGTCGTCACGGTCGTCGGTGGGGTCGTGGCGTACGACGCACGGGGTCAGTGATGGAGGTCGTCCCCCTCGACACCGGCGAAGACGTCGCACGCCTGGCCGCCGACATCGTGGAGTCGCTCGTGCGGCGTACGCCCGCAGCCGTGCTCGGACTGGCGACTGGCTCGAGCCCCGTCCCTGCCTACCGGGAGCTGGCGCGCCGCCACTCGGCGGGCGCCGCGCCGTCGTACGATGCCGTCAGGTGCTTCACCCTCGACGAATACATCGGTCTGCCGGTCGGCCACCCGCAGACCTACCGCGAGACGATCTTCTGCGAGCTCACCGACGCGCTCGGTATCGCGCGGGAGCAGGTGGCGAGCCCTGATCCGGAACCGGCGGGGTTGCCTCAAGCGGGCGAACGTTACGAGGCCGCGATCAGGTCAGCGGGCGGGATCGACCTCCAGGTGGTGGGGATCGGCACCGACGGACACCTGGCCTTCAACGAGCCCGGCTCCTCGCTGTCCTCGTCGACCCGGCTCAAGACGCTGACCGAGCAGACACGTCGCGACAACACACGCTTCTTCGACAAGCTCGACGACGTCCCGCGACACGTGCTGACCCAGGGCCTCGGCACGATCCTGCAGGCCCGGCACGTGCTTCTGGTCGCGACCGGTCAGACCAAGGCGTCCGCTGTGGCGTCCGCCGTCGAGGGAGCGCTGTCGGCCTCGTGCCCGGCATCGGTGCTCCAGCTCCATCCGCGCTGCACGGTGCTCCTCGACACCGGCGCGGCCGCCGGTCTGGCGCGTGCCGACCACTACCGCGAGGTGCACGCAGCGAAGCCGTCGTGGCAGGCCTACGGGTGAGGAGACCCTCAGTCGAGACAGAACTCGTTGCCCTCGACGTCCTGCATCACCAGGCACGACTCGTTCTCCTCGTCGGCCTCCAGCAGCTGCACGCGTACGGCGCCGAGCGGGACCAGTCGGGCGCACTCGGCCTCCAGCGCGGCCAGCCGTTCCTCGCCCACGAGTCCGGTGCCGACCCGCACGTCGAGGTGCAGACGGTTCTTGACGACCTTGCCCTCGGGGACGCGCTGGAAGAACAGCCGCGGCCCGGCCCCGGTGGGATCGGCGCAGGCGAAGGCCGACCCCTGTCGCTCAGCCGGCAGCGAGCGGTCGTAGTCGTCCCACGAGTCGTTGCCCTCGGGTGACGGGGGGACGACATAGCCGAGGACCTCGCACCAGAACCGGGCGACCCGCTCCGGCTCCGCGCAGTCGAAGGTGACCTGGACCTGCCTGACTGACCCCATGGGCCCACCCTAGAAGGGGTCCGACCTGCTCTGCACCCGGTTTGTGGGGGCGGCGCACAGGGGGCAGCGACATCGCCTACCTTGGGGTGCCCCATCAGCACAGAAGCCGAGGACGTCCATGCCCGACCCGAACGGCATCGCGCGAGTCCTGGCAGATCGCTATGAGCTCGGCCCACTGCTGGGTCGAGGCGGTTCGGCCGACGTCTTCGAAGCTCGTGACGTCGCCCTGAGTCGACCGGTCGCGGTCAAGGTGCTGCGTGATAGTGCCGGGGACGAGTCGGACCGAGCCAGGTTCGTCAGCGAAGCGCGGACGCTGGCGGGCTTGTCACACAGTGGACTCGTCACCGTCCTCGACGCCGGGTTCGGTTTCACCGATGACGTGGCGGGGACGATCCATCCGCCGGATGCTCGACCGTTCCTGGTGATGGAACTGGTGGAGGGACCCACGCTGGCCCAGCGGGCGGGTGATCCTCTGCCGTTGGAGGAGGTGGGCGCGATCGGCGTCCAGGTCGCCGATGCGCTCGCGTACGTGCACCGGCACGGGATTGTCCACCGGGACGTCAAGCCTGGGAACATTTTGCTGGGACCGATGGAACGCGTCAGGCTGGCTGACTTCGGGGTCGCGCGGCTGTTGGCGGACACGGCCCGGCACACCCGGACCGGCCACACCATCGGCACGGCGGCGTACCTGGCACCAGAGCAGGTCGCGGGCGAGGACGTGAGCGGGGCGGCAGATGTGTACTCCCTCGGGTTGGTGCTGTTCGAGACGATCACCGGCCGCTGCGAGTTTCCGGGTTCACCCACCGAGGCAGCCCTGGCCAGGCTCCACCGGGCCCCTTCGGTCCCGGACGACCTGCCGTTGCTGTGGAGCGCCCTGCTGACCTCAATGGTGTCGCGAGATCCGGCCGACCGGCCGACTGCCGAGGAAGTTGCCGAGGTGCTTCGACAACAACCGACCACGGCGATCCCACCCGCGGCAGAGTCCGCACCCGAGGCGATGACGGTCCCGCTGCTGGCGCCGCCCGAGCCACCGCCCGGTGACCCCCAGAACGCCACGCGAGTGCTGCCGGCGCCGCGTCCCCTGCACGACCGGCTGGGGGACTCAGTAGCTCGCTTCGTGACGACACAGGCGGCGACGGCGTCGCGCGTGGTGCGGCAGTCATCTGAGAGCCAGCGAGGACTCGCGGTGGTGCTGAGCGTGCTTGTCCTCTTCCTGGTCGTCGTAGCGCTGCTCGACGGCGGTTCCACTGGAGCCGACCGAGAGCCAGCGAACATGCCCAGTGAGTTGGTCGAGCCCATGCAGCAGCTGCACGACGCCGTCGAAGGGTCGGACTGATGGTGGGGTGGCGTAGGTGTGCTGCAGGCCTGTTGCTGGCTGCCGCCTTGGCAACGGGACCCACAGCATGCGGCAAGGAGGAAAGTCCCCCGAGCGAGCAGGTCCCAGCGCTCGCTCGGCAGCTGGACAAGGTCGATGAGGCGGTCGAGGCGGGCCAGTACGAACGCGCACGCGCCGCGGTCGAGGAACTCGTCGCGACGACGGCCCAGGCGCAGGTGACGGGTGAGTTGTCCAGCGAGCAGGCCGAGCGCATCTTCGCCTCCGCGCAGTCGGTGTTGGAGAACCTGCCGAGCGAAGACGACGACACCGAGGACAAGAGTGAGGACGACAGTTGAGCCGCCCTGTCATCGAGGTCGCCGGAGCAGACCCGGACCTGGACCAGCAGCTCTCCGACCACCTCAGTGAGTTCAACCGGGCGGCAACACCCGGGATCGCTCCCGCCACCGAGCTGACAGTGCGAGCGCGCGACGCCGCAGGTGACCTCGTGGGCGGGGTCAGTGGCTGGACCTGGGGCGACGCAGGCGGCATGGGCCTGGTGTGGGTGCGTGAGGATCATCGCGGTGCCGGAGTGGGACGGCGGCTGCTGGCGGCGTTCGAGGCCGAAGCTGCGAGTCGTGGGTGCACCCATGTGTTCGTCACGTCGTTCACCTTCCAGGCGCCCAGCTTCTACGAGCGGCACGGCTACCGGCAGATCTTCCGGTGGGTAGGCGTGCCGACCCCCGAGCACGCCGACGTGCACTTCCGAAAGGACCTGGGCTGAGGCACGTCGCGTCGCGCGAACTCTCACGTCACCCGCGGTCGTCAACGCCTGTTCGTACGGTGACGTGGGCAGTCGGCTCAATCATGGTGACGAGGAGCGTCACGAGGTCGACCGCATAGGTCTGCACCGTGATCGTGTCGTCACCCGCACTTCCCGCAGCGACACCGATGTCGGGTTGGACGTACCTGCTGGCCATCGTCCGAAGCATCTCCACGATCGCTGATCCCGTCCCGTGTCTACTTCGAATGATCACCTCTTCGTACACCTGCATCGGGCACCTCTCATGGGCTGGAAGGACATGTGCCCCCGAGTGGGCGTGACGGTCGGCGTACGACCTCGAAAGGTGGACGGGGCGATCCCCGGGCGGTCTCAGCCCGGGGATCGTCCGTCACCTACCGAGGGGGACGCGTGGTCACGGCAGCGTCAGCCTCCAGGAGTACAGCGTGCCGGTGTCGTAGCTGTAGTTGTCCCGGATCCGCAGCCGCCAGGTGCCGTTGGCCGCCACGGGCGAGGAGAAGATGACGGTCTTCTCGACGATCCCGTCCCGGACGACACAGGCGCTGGCCGACGAGGTCTCGACCTGGTGCGCCACCCCGTTCGGGGAGACCAGCCAGACATCCACGTCCTGCACGCAGGAGTGGTAGATGTCGTAGCTGATCTTGGCTGAGCTCACCTGCTGGGCGTACGTCGAGCTGATCGGGCTGTTCAGCGTCGAGTTGTCGTAGATCTGGTAGTCGGTGCCGTTGAGGTACGTCGCCCCGCCACCGCCGCCCCCGGTCACCGTGAGGGTGAACGTTGCCGTACGCGTCGCCGAACCGGTCCCAGTGACGGTGATCGGGTAGGTGCCGCTCGGCGTGGTCGCAGAGGTCTGGACGGTCATCTGCGCCGTCCCACCCGACTGCACGGTGCTGGGTGAGAACGACACCGTGGTGCCAGCAGGCGCTCCGGACGCAGTCAGGGAGACCTGCTGCGCGGTGCCCGAGGTGACCGCTGTGCTGACAGTGGCCGTGGCGGAGCTGCCGGCCACGACACTGCCCGATGTCGGGGAGACGGCGATCGAGAAGTCGTTCTCGGTCGGGGGCGCCTCCCCCACCGCCATCTTCCACAGGGTGTGGGCGATCCCGTCCGCTGCCCGGTTGAGTGCGGTCGTGCTCACGTTCGCCGGGTTGGAGTCGCACGCGGAGTGGTAGCACGGGTCGTAGGCCCGCCCTGCCGTACCGCCCCATTTGCTCGCCTGGGCCGACGTCTTGGTGGCGCTGGCTCCCATCGCGTAGCCCGACGCCGGGATTCCCGCGTTGCTGAACGAGTAGTCGTCGGAGCGACCTCGACCCTCGACGTTCTCCTCGGGCTGGAGGTTGAGGCTGTCGTAGTAGGCCTTCATCGGGGCGGACTGGGCCGAGGTGATGTTGTTGATGAAGTACCCGGCGTTGACTGAGGCGATCATGTCGAAGTTGTAGTACGCCTTGATCTGCGACCTGGCGGTCGTCGTCAGGTTGTTGACGTAGAACTTCGACCCGTTGAGGCCCTGCTCCTCGTCGGTCCACCAGGCGAACCGGACGTGGTTGAGCATCTGCGGCTTCTTCTCGGCGAGGGTCAGTGCCACTTCGAGGATGCCTGCGGATCCGGACCCGTTGTCGTTGATGCCCGGTCCTGCCGACACGCCGTCGAGGTGCGCGCCGAACATGTAGGTCTTCGTCGCGTCACCACCCGGCCAGTCGGCGATCACGTTGTCCGAGGGGTAGGTGCAGGTGGTGCACCGCTGCCTGCTGACTGTGAATCCCGCCGCTTGGAGCTTGGCGACGACGTAGTCCGCCGAAGCCGTGTAGCCAGCGGTGCCTGCGCGTCGATTCCCGCCGTTGTTGGTGGCGATCGTCTGGAACTGCGTCATGTGCGCAGCAGCCTTCGCGACGTCGATGTCCGGCGGCGTGCTCGGCTGCGGAGTGCTCGAGCCGACCGCGAGTGAGTACGTTGCGGTCTTGATCGGGTTTCCACTGGCCGTGACCGTGACCGTGTACGTACCCGTCGGGGTCGAGGCCGCGGTCTGGATCGCCATCGAGGACGACGAGCCGGTCTGGACCGAGGTCGGGTTGAACGACACCGTGGCGCCGCTCGGCAGGCCGCTGGTGCTGAAGGAGACCGACTGTGCGCTGCCCGCGGTCGTCTGGGTGTTGACCGTGGCGGACACTGAGGCCCCCGGCTGGACGCTGCCGCTCGCCGGGCTCAGCGAGACTGAGTAGTCGTTGGTCGGGGTCGTGACGGAGCATGTCGGCTCACCGGTCTGGACCGGCACACCGGCTCCCAGCCAGGCGTTCTTGACGGCGTTGAACTCCACGCACGAGCTGGGGTAGAGCGTCTTCGCGGCATTCAAGGTCGCGACCCGGGCAGCCTTGTGGTTCCAGGTGGAGGTCTTGCGCTGGAGCCCGTTGACGAAGATGTTCGTCGCCTTCTGGATGCCGATCCCGGTGATCGTGGTCGGACCGCCCGAGCAGATCGGACTGGTGGGCTGGCCGTTGGCCGGGTTGGAACCCTCGGCGAGCAGGTAGAACCAGTGGTTCTGCGGGCCGGCCGCGGCGTGGACCTCTGTGCTGGAGGTGATCTGCGTGGCGCAGTTGGGATCACCGAGCTTCGAGGGATCGCTCATGATCCGGATCGGACCCTGGCCGACGAGGTTGACCATCTCGCCGACCTCGTAGTCGCACTTGTCGGGAGAGCTGGGGAACTTCGCGGCCGCGTAGCACTCGGTGGCTGCACCGAGGATGTCGCCGGTCGACTCGTTCATGCCGCCCATCTCGGCGCCGCTACCGCCGCCGCCGGAGCCGGAGAACTGGAAGACGCCGTGGCCGTACTCGTGGGCGACGACGTCGATCGGGGTGACCTGCTTGGTGCCGGCCTGGTTCTTGCCGAAGTTGGCGTACTGGCCGTTCCAGAAGGCGTTGACCTCATTGAGGCCGACGCGCGAGGGGAAGAAGGAGCCCGAGCCGTCCACGCCGTCGCGGTTGGCCCACTCCTTGAGCATGAAGGCCTCCTGCTCGCCGGCGTACATGGCGTCGACGCAGGCGGTGGGCAGGTCGGTGCCCGAGCCGTTGCCCCACGCGTTGTCGGCGTCGGTGTAGACCGTGCCGCTCTGGCCGCCGCACTTGAGGCCGGACGTGGCGGTGCTCGTCATGGAGTACGACGATCCCGACCCGGTGGTCGTGAACCGCACCTGGCCGTTGTGGTTGCCGTTGCCGGTGGCGTCGGCGAAGCGGACGTACTCGTGACGGCGAAGCACGGCGCCGGTCTGCGCGTCGACGAAGACGTCCTGGACCGACGGCTTGCCGTCCCGGGTGCCCTCGACCGCGATCTCCCAAGCGAGCTTGGTCGTCGTCCCCTCGAGAAGCACGACAACGTGGTGCTGGACAGCGCTCTCGACCTTGGAGAACCCGGATCGAGCCGCCTTGATGGCCTGCGTGCCCGTCACCTTCGGTGTCGTGTCCGCGACGGCGATGTCTTGCTGGCTGGCGGCGGAGATGTCGACGACCTCGCCTTCGGCGTTGGTGGTCACGACCGCGTCGGCGCCGACGACCTCCAGACCCTTGAACGTCTTCTGGTAGCTCAGGTAGTAGAGGTCGCGGGGACCCTGGGCCTGACCAGAGCGGACGTAGTCCTCGCCGGCAGCCAGGCCGAGCGCCCCGAGACCCTGTTCGGCGACGGCGTCGCCCGCAGCCAGCGCCGTCTCCTTCTCCGAGAGCTCTCTGGGGGCGGGTGCGGACGACGGGACGGAGCCGCTCGGAGCCTGCGGAGCAGCGGTTGCCGCGAACGGCAACACCGCCGCCAGGGACCCGACCAACACCGCGACGGACAGCGGCCTTCTGTGTGTGCTGTGCATTCTTTGATTCCCTTCCGGGGGATTTGGGGGTGCGGGCACCTTCCCTTGCCGAAAGGGGTGCTTGGTACTCCCAGATGGACATACTGTGCGCGTTATGGAACTGGGGTTCCGGCACCTCGAGCTCGTGCTGACGGTCGAGCGGCTCGGCTCGATCAGTGCCGCCGCGACGGTGCTCGGCATGTCCCAGCCCTCGCTCTCCGCGCAGCTCACGCGCATCGAGGCGGCCATCGGTGGACCGCTGTTCGACCGCTCCCGGACCGGGGTACGGCTGACGACCCTCGGCGAGCTGTTCACCCAGCGTTCGGGACGGCTGCTGGCCGACTTCCAGGCCCTGTTGGACGAGGCCCACGCCCAAGCGCGTGGCAGCCGCACCTTGGTGGTCTCGGCCAACCGCACGCCCGCTTGTTCCAACTTCTTCACCGGCGTCATCGCGGCGCTACCGGGCCGCGACCTGAAGCCACACATGAGCACGTCGACGGCCGTCATCGACGCCTTGCTGCAGTCCCGTCAGGTTGACCTGGCGATGGTGGGCGTCCATCCACGCGTCCAAGGCTCAGAAGCGCTGCCCTCGCACATCAGTGAGGTCGACGTCGTCCTGGCGGAGCCGTTCCTGGTGGCGCTCTCGGCCGATCATCCCCTTGCGGAACTGCGCGAGGTGCCACTCTCCTCGCTGGGCGACGAGCCGTGGCTCCTGCCGCCGGGACAACCGGACGGCACCCTGGCCGACCTCATACTCGCTTTCGCCGAGGCGGGGATCAACCCGCCGACACCGCACGGCCGTCAGCGACTGAGCGAGTACGGCCCCTTCGTGGCCGCTGGGCTGGCGGTGGCGGTCGCCCTGCCGACGTACCAGCCCTGCGACGGCGTCGTCATCCGGCCATTGGAAGGCATGCCGCTCGTGGCCAAGCGCGTGCTCCGATGGAACAATGCCACCGTGACGCAGCACGAGGCGCGTCTGTGCGCCGATGTCGCCCGGCGTTGCTTCCTCGACGAGATCGCCCGAAGCGCTCTCCTCGAACCGTGGTGGGTGGACTCGCCAACGCACCGACCCCGCGTAGCAGAGGCCGGGGCAGGTCCACCCGACAACTCGAACTGACCGCCGGAATCCCTGAGGTCAGAGGATGCGCGTCGCTCGGCTGAGCGCCCGTATCTCTCCCGAGTTGTTTCATTGCGGCTAGGCGAGGCTGGCGGCGACGACGTGGTGCTGGTTGCGCCCGCCTCGCTTGGCAACGTACATCGCGTTGTCCGCGCGCACGATGGTGGCTCGAACGTCTTGACCTGGCCCGGAGGCGCCGCCGATGCTCACGGTCGGGAGCTGGTGCGACGCTTCGCGCACCGCGAGGATGATCCGCTCTGCCGCTCGCTCGGTGTCCTCGGTGCCGGCCCCCGGCAGGAGCACCGCGAATTCGTCGCCACCGATCCGGGCGACCAGGTCGTTCTCGCGGGCATTCGCAGCGATTGCCTGAGCCACGCCCCAGAGCATGGTGTCCCCGATCGTGTGGCCCAGGGTGTCGTTCACCTGTTTGAAGTTGTCGAGGTCGAGGAAGAGCACGCCGACCAGCCGGTGCGGATCCTCAGAGCTGGTGAACGACTGCACGTACCGGTCGAAGGCCCGGCGGTTGGCCACCCCGGTCAAGGCATCAGTTTCGGCCACCCGGGTCACCTGGTGGTGCTCTTCTCGTAGCTGGGAGTAGGCGCGCATGGTCTCGGCGGAGTTCAGAGTCCGCAGGCGCTGACGCCAAGCGGCGGCCGCCAGCGCGTCGCCGTACTCCATCGCCGCCTTGGCTTCCTCCGACCCCTGCGAGAGCAGCAGGGTGTGGGTGTGAGCCAGGGACAGGTACGTCGGGGACTCGCGGTCATTGACGCGGACGTCGGCCAGCGCCTCCTCGATGACCTCCAGGGATTCCTCGCGACGACCCTCGCGCAGCAGGGCAACCGCCAGGTACGGCACGGCAAGCACATGCTCATGCGCCTCTCCGAGTGCGCGGACGACCGGCAGCAGGCGCTGCATCTCCTCGACAGCACCGCGCGCGTCGGCACCGTCCGAGTGAGCTGCCGCCCGGAACAGCTGGCATGGGGCCTGCCAGATGGCCACCGCGTCGCCGCGTAGCCTTTCTTGCGCCGCAGTGGCGTGCTCGTATGCCCGTGCGCTGTGCTGCTCGGCCTCGTCGTCCAAACCGACCCGGTAGAGCTCCAGAGCCCACTGCAAGTGCAAGAGGGTGAGGTTGAGCAGCCACATGCTCGGGGCGGGATCGTCGGGGCCCTCAGTGGCCAGGCTGATCTGGTAAGCGGCCTCTTGGTGGGGCACGGCCAGCTCGTACAGCCGCAGCGGCTGGTAGCCGATGGCGATGGCCACGTGGGCGCAGCTGGCGATGTATCCGCCGTCGGCGCTGAGGTCGAGGGCGGCTTCAGCGGCCGTGAGGTCGGCCAGTACTGCATCAATGTCGTAGTGAACGGGGTCGTGCTCCCCCAGCACCAGTCTCTGGTGCCCTCTCGTGGCAAGGGCGCACGCACGCCACCCCTGTTGGTCGTCCCGTTCAGCGGCCCGGATCATGTCGTCGGCCGCCGCCAGCGCCGCCGCATCGTCGTCGTACATCAGTGAGATCGTGCGCGCGAAGTGCATCGCGGCCGGCCCGGCCAGCAACGTGCCATCGCCCAGCTCCCGCAACCGGCTCTCGACGGTCTGCCGGACCTCGTGCGCGTGGCCGAGCTGTGCCTGCTCCACGAGGTGCTTGACCTCGCGGGTCAGCGAGTCATCGGCGGCGACGTCCATACCCCATTGTCAACACACAACGCCAACTCTGGGGCACCTTTCATGCGACGCACGGTCCGCGGCGGAGAAGGGACCAGAGCCGCCTGGTCAGATCTGACCATTCGTCCAGTGGGAAAGTCATTTCACCCACCACGTCGGGTCGCTGGCTCCTTGCGGTCCGCTTCGACGTCCCGTCCGACGCGGTGATGGTCGTGGGCGACGCCACCCATCTCGAGCGTGTCGTCTTCAACCTCCTCAGCAACGCGCTGAAGTTCACCGAGGACGGGGGGCGTGTCTCCTGCACGCTCGGGATCCACGACGAGACCGCCGTCCTGGAGGTGGCCGACAACGGGATCGGAATCCCCGTGACCGAGCAGGCCCAGCTCTTCACCAAGTTCTTCCGCGCTTCCACCGCACAGAAGCGGGAGATCCCCGGGACGGGGATCGGCCTGGCTGTCGTGGCGGCCATCATCGAGCGCCATGCAGGGACCATCGAGATCGCCTCCGAAGAGGGTCAGGGGACCTCCGTGAAGGTCTGTCTACCCCTGGCCTGAGATCTGGGGTGCCGGCGGGCTGGGACGCGTGGCGCGAGAAGGTGGAGCCATGTCCTACTGGAGCCGCGGAACTCCCATCATGTGGCGATACGGCACGGTCGGGTGCGACTTCGCCGCGCCGATGACGGTCGTGCGCGACGACGCGCTGGCACTCGTCGCCTGGCTCGCTGTGGGCACGCCGGTGCTCAAGCAGGTCCGCGAGGACGGCCGGGACCTGCGCGCCGAGCCCAGTGAACAGTTCGTCGTCCCGCGCCGCCAGGTCGAGTCCGTGTGGGCCGCTTACTCGGTCCTTCGCGTCCACCAGCCTGGGCAGCGCTGGTCCCTGTGGCACTTCTTCGAGGGCGACTCGGGCGACTTCGTCGGCTGGTACGCCAACATAGAGGACCCGCACGTCCGGAAGGGACGTACGACCCGCAGCCGCGACCACGTCCTCGACGTCTGGATCGAGCCGGACCGGTCGGTCGAACGCAAGGACGAGGACGAGCTGGTCCGTGCCGTCGAGCAAGGTCGCTACAGCCCGGAGGAGGCCGATGCGATCCGAGCGACCGCCGAGGAGATCGAACACGTGATCCGGGAGTGGGCTGCGCCCTTCTCCGAAGGATGGGACTCGTTTCGCCCGGATCCCTCGTGGCCCGTCCCTGCGTTGTTCGACGGCGACTGACGGGACGCTCAAATGACAAAGATCCAAACCCGCCGCGGGTTCGGATCTTGTCGATGTCATCGAGACATCACCTGGCGGTGGCGGTGGGATTTGAACCCACGGTGGGTTTGACCCCACACAACATTTCGAGTGTTGCACCTTCGGCCGCTCGGACACGCCACCGCCGGAGAGGTTACCGGACGGCCGACGCCGGTCTAAATCGGGTGAAGCGCACTCACCGGTGTCGGGTGAAGAAGTCGTCGAGCAGGCCGGCCGACTCGCTCGCGAGGACACCGGCCACGACCTCGGGGCGGTGGTTGAGCCGCCGGTCGCGGACGACGTCCCACAGCGAACCGACCGCGCCGGCCTTGTCGTCGAAGGCGCCGAAGACGATGCGCTCGACCCGGGCGAGCACGGCCGCGCCGGCACACATGGTGCACGGCTCCAGGGTGACGACGAGAGTGCACCCGGCGAGCCGCCACTCACCGACGGACCTGGCTGCGGTCCGCAGGGCCACGACCTCGGCGTGGCCGGTGGGATCGCCCGCTGCCTCGCGGACGTTGTGGCCGGCCCCGATGACGGTCCCCTCAGGGGAGAGGACGACCGCGCCGATCGGCACGTCGTCGGTGGCGAGCGCGAGGCGGGCCTCGTCGAGCGCGAGCCGCATCGGCTCGTGCCAGGGGTTGAGGGGGCTCATGCAGAGGTGAAGCCGACCGCGTCGTCGAAGAGCTCACCGAACCCGAGGCTGCGGGCCACCTCCGAGAGCATCTCGTCGGGGTAGAGATCGTCGTCGTCGATCAGCACGGCCATGTCCACCGCCTCCATGCCGAGGTCGGCGAGCAGGGCGAGGTCTCCGGCGGGGGCGACGTCCTCGTCGTCGAGGTCGCCGAACACCGGCAGGCCGAGGAACGTCAGCGCGGACTGCGCCAGCTCCCATTCGTCCGCAGCAGTGATGTCGCTGAGCAGCACGCGGGTGGACGGCCCCTGCACGCGCACGATCACGAAGAAGTCCTCGTCGACCCCGACCAGGGCGACCGCCCCAGCCTCGTCGGGCAGGCGCCGCAACGCATGGCTGAGGGACTCCACGGACTCGAAGGCCGGCGAGGCGATGTCCTGCACCTGCCACTCGCCGTCGGACCGGTAGGCCGCCAGTGCGAAGTCGACGCTGTCGAGCTGGTCGTCCATGGTCAATCCATCCATGAGAGCACCTCCCTTCTCGCTCCAGCGTCGCAGATCGACCGCGCCGAGGAAACCCTGCACGGAGGCCCACTAGGCTCCGGGCCATGCGCACGAACGTCGTCGACCATCCGCTCGTCTCCCACAAGCTCACCACGCTGCGCGATGTCGACACCGACTCGCCGACGTTTCGCCGGTTGACCGACGAGCTCGTGACCCTCCTGGCCTACGAGGCCACTCGGGACGTCCGCGTCGTCGAGACCAGCATCGTCACCCCGGTCGCGCCCGCGACGGGCGTCAAGCTCGCCACCCCCAAGCCCCTGGTGGTCCCGATCCTGCGTGCCGGTCTGGGCATGCTCGACGGGATGATGCGGCTGATGCCCACCGCCGAGGTCGGTTTCCTGGGCATGGTGCGCAACGAGGAGACGCTCGAGGCTTCGACGTACGCCGAACGCCTCCCCGACGACCTGTCGGGACGCCAGTGCTACGTGCTTGACCCGATGCTGGCCACCGGCGGCACGCTCGCGGCCGCCATCCGCTTCCTCGTAGACCGCGGCGCCGACGACATCACCGCGATCTGCCTGCTCGTCGCCCCGGAGGGGCTGGCCAACCTGGAGGCCGGGCTCGAGGGCCTCGACGTGCCCGTCACGATCGTCACCGCCGCGCAGGACGAGCGGCTCAACGAGAAGGGCTACATCGTGCCCGGGCTCGGCGATGCAGGCGACCGTCTCTATGGCCTGGCCCAGTAACCCAGCGAGTCGAGTGATGGGCTGCACCGTGGATGGAGCCACTTCATCACTCGAGTCGGTCAGGACGCGGCCGAGAGCCGCGGAACCCCGAGGGCGATGAGGTCTTCCATGACCTCCCACGGCTCGTGCCGGATCTCGTAGGCGCTGCACTGCACCACGATCCGCGTGGCGGTCATCAGCTTGCGGTTGCGCGCCCGGTGGTCGCTGGCTTCCGCCACGTCGTCGTGGAAGCTGCCGTCCACCTCGAGCACGATGACGCGGCCGTCGGCGAGGTGCCACTCGCAGTCGGTGAAACGCGTCCGGCCGCCTCGGTCCCTCCGCTTCGTCTGCCGCGACGGGGCGACGATGCCGAAGTCGCGACATGCCTCCTTGACGTCGATCTCGGCCAAGGACTGCGCCCCACCCTCCAGGTCGTCCAGCAGGACCCGGAACTCCCCGGCTCGCCGGAGCGGCGCCAGCTCTGACAGGGACGCGCGGAGCTTGTCGGGAGTGGTGAGCCGTTGCTGCACGGCCGCGGCAAGAGCGCCATGAGCGGTCCGCTGGTTGAACTCGTAGCCGCTGAAGAGCAGAAGGGCTGGCTCGAGCCGACACAGAGGAAGAGCCGTGGGCGCACTCAGGGTGTCCAGATCCCGACGAGTCCGGAAGAACTCGACTCCATCCAACGGCTCGAGGGACTGGGGGTTGTTGATCAGGACGGTGACGTTGTCGCGGGACCAGTTCTTCATCCCGCTCACCTCGGCGGCCGTGAGCCCACCGATCAACGAGTCGCCGCCCGCGTGCAGTACGGCGCACCAGAGCTGCTGCTCGCGTGAGAGCGGTCCGGTCGTGGTGGTCAGCACCTGGCTCGTTCGCTGAGCCCAGCGCCCCACCCTCACGTGGTGACGGAAGGCGGTGCGGGTGACTCCGATGGTTCGAAGCTGGCGAAACGACAGGACGCCGGCCTGCCCGGTTGCGAGCTCCTGCCAGGTCGTGCTCCTCGACTTCCCCATGCTCGGGCCCATGCCTAGGGAGTCTGGGGCGGGTCGCGATGCAACGCGAGCGGTCTTCCACAGGCCCGAGTCGAGTGATGGGCTGCACCGTGGACGGAGCCACTTCATCACTCGACTCGGTGGCCCGCGTGACCAACGCCACCTGAGACCCTGACTGCGCGCGACGGGGCCCGTGTAGGTTCAGCGACTGTCCAGCCGCCCCCAAGGAGGCAACTGTGCGCATCGGCATCCCTCGCGAGTCCCGTCCGGGCGAAACCCTCGTGGCCGCCACCACCGTCACCGCTGCCCAGCTCGCCGCGTTGGGCTACGACGTCGTCGTGGAGTCGGGTGCGGGCGTGGCCGCAGACCAGACCGACGCGGCCTTCACCGACGCCGGCATCCGGGTCACCGGCGCCGACGAGGTGTGGGCCAGTGACATCGTGATCAAGGTCAACGCCCCCAGCGCCGACGAGATCTGGCGGCTCCAGCAGGGCGCGACCATCATCTCGCTGATGGCTCCGGGGCGCAGCCCCAAGCTGATCGAGCAGCTCCAGGCACAGCGCGTGACCGCCCTCGCCATGGATGCAGTGCCACGCATCTCGCGGGCACAGGCGATGGATGTCCTCTCCTCGATGGCCAACGTCGCCGGATACCGCGCCGTGATCGAGGCGGCGCACGAGTTCGGACGCCAGTTCACCGGCCAGGTCACTGCCGCCGGCAAGGTGCCGCCGGCGCGGGTCTTCGTGGTCGGAGCAGGTGTCGCCGGGTTGGCGGCCATCGGTGCCGCCGGCTCCATGGGCGCCGTCGTCCGGGCCTTCGACGTACGCCCCGAGGTCGCGGAGCAGGTGGCCTCGATGGGCGGGGAGTTCGTCACGGTCGAGATGGAGCAGGAGGTCTCCGCCGACGGCTACGCCAAGGAGATGACGGCGGAGCAGGAGGCGGCGACAGCCGCGATGTATGACGAGGAGGCGCGCAACGCCGACATCATCATCACCACCGCGCTGATCCCCGGCCGCCCCGCGCCCCAGCTGATCACCGCCGAGACGATCGCTGCGATGAAGACCGGCTCGGTCATCGTCGACATGGCCGCGGCCAACGGCGGCAACGTCGCGCTGACCCAGGCCGACGAGCGGGTCGTGACCGACAACTTGGTCACGATCCTCGGCTACACCGACCTCGCCAGCCGGCTCGCCGCGCAGACCAGCCAGCTCTACGGCACCAACGTCGTCAACCTCTTCAAGCTGCTCACGCCCGCCAAGGACGGCCAGCTCGTCCTCGACCACGACGACGTGGTCCAGCGCGGCATCACGGTGACGCAGGACGGCGAGTCCCTGTGGCCGCCCCCGCCGGTGCAGGTGAGCGCGGTGCCGGCAACCGCAGCTCCGGTGGAGCGGCACGTCCCAGAGCCGAAGCAGCCGATGGACCCGCGGAAGAAGTTCTTCGCGGCAGCGCTCGGGGCCGTCCTGTTCGCCCTGGCCGCGGCCTACGCACCGCCCGACTTCCTGGGTCACTTCACGGTCTTCGCGCTGGCGATCTTCGTCGGCTACTACGTCATCTCCAACGTGGCGCACGCCCTGCACACGCCGCTGATGGCCGAGACCAACGCCATCTCCGGGATCATCCTGGTCGGCGGGATCCTGCAGGTCGGCAGTGACAACCTCGCCGTCACCACGCTGGCCCTCGTCGCCGTGCTCGTCGCCAGCATTAACATCTTCGGTGGCTTCCTGGTGACCGCACGCATGCTCCAGATGTTCCGGAAGGACTGACCCGCCATGAGCGACTTCCTGACATCCGTTCGGCTCCCGGGCCTCATCCAGGCCGCCTACATCCTCGCCGCCATCCTCTTCATCCTCGCCCTGGGTGGGCTCTCCAAGCACGAGACCGCGCGCCGCGGCAACGCCTTCGGCATGGCCGGCATGGGCCTCGCGCTCGTCGCCACGCTCGTCCTGGCGGCCCGCAACAGTCAGTACGGCGACCAGCGCCCGCTCGCCGTGACGATGGTGCTGATCGTGGTGGCCATGGCCATCGGCGCGGTCATCGGCGCCTGGCGCGCGCGCACGGTCGAGATGACCGGCATGCCCGAGCTGGTGGCGATCCTGCACAGCTTCGTCGGCCTCGCTGCCGTGCTGGTGGGCTTCAACTCCTACCTCGAGACGAGCCACGGCGAGGGCCATCTCGACGGCTCGCTCGGCACGATCCACGACGTCGAGGTGTTTCTCGGCGTCTTCATCGGGGCGGTGACGTTCACCGGCTCGATCGTGGCCTACCTCAAGCTCAGCGCGAAGATGAAGTCGACGCCCCTGGCGCTGCCCGGGCGACACCTGCTCAACCTCGCGATCCTCGTCGCCTCGGCCCTGCTCCTCGCGTGGTTCATCCCGGTCGAGGGCGACCTGGGCCTCGTCCCCCTGATCGCCATGACCGCGCTGGCCCTGCTGCTCGGCTTCCACCTCGTCGCGGCCATCGGCGGCGGCGACATGCCTGTGGTCGTCTCGATGCTCAACTCCTACTCGGGCTGGGCCGCGGCCGCTGCTGGCTTCATGCTCAGCAACGACCTGCTCATCATCGTCGGGTCGCTGGTGGGGTCGTCCGGTGCGATCCTCAGCTACATCATGTGCAAGGCGATGAACCGCTCGTTCGTCAGCGTCATCGCCGGGGGCTTCGGCTCCGACGGTGCCGTGACCGGCGAGCAGCGCGACTACGGCGAGCACCGCGAGGTCCAACCCGACGAGGTCGCCGAGCTGCTCGCCGACGCGAAGTCGGTGGTGATCACGCCCGGCTACGGCATGGCGGTCGCCCAGGCGCAGTACCCCGTGGCCGAGATGACCCGGAAGCTCCGCGAGAAGGGCGTCGAGGTGCGGTTCGGCATCCACCCGGTTGCCGGCCGGCTTCCCGGCCACATGAACGTGCTGCTCGCCGAGGCCAAGGTGCCGTACGACATCGTGCTCGAGATGGACGAGATCAACGCCGACTTCCCCCAGACCGACGTCGTCCTCGTCATCGGCGCCAACGACACCGTCAACCCGGCTGCGCTGGAGGAGCCGGGCTCACCCATCGCCGGCATGCCGGTGCTGGAGGTGTGGCACGCCAAGGACGTCATCGTGTTCAAGCGATCGATGGCCACCGGCTACGCGGGTGTCCAGAACCCGCTGTTCTTCAAGGACAACTCCAGGATGTTGTTCGGTGATGCGAAGGACCGCGTCGAGGACATCGTCCGCGCCCTCGGCTGACGCACCGGCCGGGTCGGGGACCTAGCCCTTGGTGCCACCGGCGGTCAGGCCGGCGACGAGGTGCCGCTGGGCGAAGAAGAAGACGACTGCGGCCGGGATCAGGATGAGCACCGAGCCTGCAGTGAGCAGGTGCCACTGGGCATTGAACTGCGGGACGAACTGCTGGAGCCCGGCTCCGAGGGTCAGGTTGTCACGGGTCTGCATGAAGGCGATGGCGTAGGCGACCTCGCCCCACGCGGTGAGGAACGTGTAGAACGCGGTCACGGCAAGACCGGGGCGAGCCAGCGGCAGGACCACCCGGTAGAACGTGCCGAACGGTCCCAACCCGTCGAGTGCCGCGGCCTCGTCGAGCTCGCGGGGGATGGTGTCGAAGTATCCACGGAGCATCCAGGCGCAGAACGGCACGGCCACCGTGCAGTAGGCGATGATCAGCGATGCCTTGGTGTTGATGAGACCCAGGTTGGCCATGATCGTGTAGATCGGCACGATCAGGATCGCCACCGGGAACATCTGGGTGATCAGGAAGACCCACATGAGGCCGCGCTTCCCGGGGAAGTTGAACCGGCTCAGCGCGTAGCCGCAGGTCGCCGACATGGTGATGCCGATGACCATCGTGAACAACGCGATGACGACCGAGTTGAGGAACCAGGTGGGGAAGGGCGTGTCGAGGAGCAACGTCCGATAGTTGTCCAACGTGGGGTTGTCGATCAGCGTGATCTCGCTGGTGAGGATCCGGTTGGCCGGCTTGAACGAGCTGAGCAGGATCCATACCACCGGGAACAAGGCGAACAGGGTGGCGAGCATCAGCGTGCCGTGCAGCGCGACGCTGGCGAGGAGCGAGCGGTCGTGTCGGCTGCGGCGGGGGGCAGCGGCCCTCGTCGTCGCGGTGGGCTCGACCGTCTTTCCGGGGATGGCGAAACCCATCAGAACACCTCTCCCTGGGCCTTGAGCGTGCGGCGGTAGACGGAGGCGAAGACCAGCAGGATCGAGAGGATCAGGACGCCGTACGTCGCGGCGAGCGAGTAGTTGCGGACCCCCTCGAAGGCTGCCCGGTAGGCGCCGGTGACCAGGATCTCGCTCTGACCGGCCGGCTCACCACCGGTGACGAAGAAGATGATCGGGAACATGTTGAAGGTCCAGATCGTGCCGAGCAGGATCACGGTCGAGCTGACCGGACGCAGGCCCGGGAGGGTGATGTTGCGGAAGCGCTGCCACGGGCTGGCGCCGTCCATCTCGGCGGCCTCGTAGAGATCGCCGTTGATGGACTGCAGGCCCCCCAGGATGGCCACCATCATGAAGGGCACGCCCAGCCAGACGTTGGTGCAGATGGCGGTGAACAGGGCGGTCCATCGATGGTTGAACCACTCGACCGGGTCCAGGCCGACGCTGATGAGCCCCTGGTTGATCAGACCGAAGCGGGGGTTGAAGAGGAACTTCCAGCCGAAGGCCGCCACGAAGCCGGGCACGGCCCACGGGACGATGAGCAGCACGCGGTAGAGCCCGCGCCCTCTCATCGTCCGG
The DNA here is from genome assembly GCF_035576065.1 of Nocardioides sp. Classification (GTDB taxonomy): domain Bacteria; phylum Actinomycetota; class Actinomycetes; order Propionibacteriales; family Nocardioidaceae; genus Nocardioides. The sequence goes on along the minus strand of NZ_DATLWX010000039.1, from coordinate 108,183 downwards.
TTGAGCATGACGGCGAGCCCCAGCCCGAGCCCGTAGTGCAGCGACACGCACGCCAGCGTCCAGACCAAGGTGTTGGTGAACTGGAGCCAGAAGCTTCCGCGTGCGCCGGTGAGCAGGTCGACGTAGTTCTTCAGCCCGACGAACTCGGAGCTCTTGGGGTTGTCCTTGCACTCCTCGCCGCCGCCGAGGGTCTTGGTGCAGATGACGTCCTGCGCGTTGGACTCGGTGAGGTCGGTGAAGGACTGCAGGATGCCCTGGACGAGGGGATACATCACCAGCACGCCCAGCACGAGGACGGTGGGCAGCACCATCGCCCAGGCGTACCAGTTGCGGTCGTAGGACCGCCGGAGGCGTCCGTCCCGCTTCCCGGGTGGCTCGACCGGCGCCTCAGCCACAGCCAGTGCTTGGCTCATCTCTCGAGCTCCCTCGCTCCTCGATCCTGGGGTCCGTGCAGCCGGAACGGGAGCCGGGCTGGTGCCCGGCTCCCGTCCCGAGTGGTCTCACTCGGTGGTGTAGTCCGGGACGACGTCGGACTTGAACTTCTCCTCGGCCTCCTGCATCGACTGGTCCACGTCCGCGCCCTGGATGAGCACCTTGGTGGCCATCTCATCGAGCGGCGCGAAGAACAGCCCGCCCTCGGGGATCCAGGGGCGTGCCTTGCTCGACTCGAGCGCCGGCTGCCAGGCCTGCACCCGCTCGTTGTCGCCGAGCTGGTCGTAGGCGTCCGAGTTGCCCGGGAGGACACCGAGCTCCTGGGCAGCAAAGGCCTGCGACTCAGCCGAGGCCATGAAGTTGACGAACGCGATGGCCGCGTCGGCCTTCTCCTCGTCCATGCCGCTGTAGATCACGTAGTTGTGACCACCGACAGGGGCGCCGGCGCCGGCCGACCCGGCGGGCACCGGGGCGACGCCGAGGTTCTCGAAGCCACCGAAGTTCGGGTCGTCCGACATCGCGGCGGTCTCCCAGGGCCCGTTGATGATCATCGCGACCTTGCCCTCCTTGAAGAGGGTCATCATCGTGCCGTAGGAGTCGTTGGCGTCCGGCTTGACGGCGGCACCTGAGTCGACGAGGTCCTGGGCGGTCTGGATACCGGCCACGGCCTCGGGCGAGCCCACCTCGATGGTCTGGGCTTCGGTGTCGAGGAGGTCACCACCTTCGCCATAGATGAAGGGGAGCAGGAAGTAGCCGCCGTTGTTGATGTAGAGGCCGTCGACTCCCGCCTTCTCCTGGAGCTGCTTGGACACCTCTTCGACCTCTTCCCAGGTGGCGGGAGGTTCGGTGATGCCCGCCTTCTCGAAGAGCGCCTTGTTGTACATCAGTCCCAGGGTGTCGGTGACCTGCGGGACGCCGTACGTCTTGCCGTCGTAGACGTTGGACGACAGCGGCGTCTCGAGGAAGTTGTTGTCCTCCAGCAAGGCCGTGCCGTCGAGGGCGTAGAGGTGACCGGCGGCCGCGAATTCCGGGACCCAGGCGACCTCGGCGCGCATGATGTCCGGCGCACCGGAGCCGGCCTCGGCCGCGGTCTTGAACTTGTTCTGCGCGTCGCCGAAGGGGACCGACTCGTAGTTGATGGTGATGTCGGGGTATTCCTCGTTGAACTTCGCGATGAGGGCTTCGTAGGTCGGGCCCTCGTTGGTCGGGTCTGAGGTGTCCCACCAGGTCAGCTCGGCTTCGAGCGACGTGGGTTCGGTGTCCCCGGAGCTGTTCTCCGAGTCCGTGTTGTCGCTCTCCGAGCTGCCGCCACAGGCAGCGAGGGCGAGAGCGAGCGCGGCGGTGCCGGCGATACCAGACAGCGTGCGGCGCATGTGTGCTCCTTGCGGTTGGGTCGCGTCCGGGAGGGGCCCCGTGACGAGGGTCACCTGACAATAGAAGGACTTTGCAAAAAATGGAAGATCCTTGCAGAAACTCTGCAAACCGGCTTACATGGACCCATGCCCACCCTTGCCGAGATCGCTGCCGAGGCAGGTGTCAGCGAGGCGACGGTGTCTCGCGTGCTCAACTCGAAGCCCGGGGTCAGCGACACCACCCGACAGTCGGTCGTCTTCGCCCTCGACGTGCTCGGCTATGAGCGACCCCGTGAGCTGCGGCGGCGCAGTGCGGGGCTGGTCGGGCTCGTCGTCCCCGAGCTGGAGAACCCGATCTTCCCCGCGTTCGCCCAGGTCATCGAGGACGGGCTCGCCCGCCGCCGGTTCACCCCGGTCCTGTGCACCCAGTCGCCGGGCGGCATCTCCGAGGACGAATACGTCGAGTCACTGCTCGACCACGGCGTCGCCGGCATCGTGTTCGTCTCCGGCAAGCACGCCGACCGCGGCGCGGACTACGACCGCTACCGTGCGCTGATCGCGCGGCGCATGCCGGTCGTGTTCATCAACGGGTACGTCGAAGGCCTGGCCGCCCCGTTCTTCTCCACCGACGACCGGGCCGCCGTGGGCATCGCGGTGTCGCACCTTGCAGAGCTGGGCCATCACACCATCGGGCTGGCGATCGGACCGGCGCGCTTCGTGCCGTCGCACAACAAGCGGGAGGGTTTCGTCGAGGCGCTGCGCGACGAGCTGGAGCTCTCCGAGGGCGAGGCGCGCGGATGGATCGCCGAGGGACTCTTCACGGTGGAGGGTGGTGCCGCCGCCGCGCGGGTCCTGATCGAACGCGGCGCGACCGCCATCGTCTGCGGCTCGGACATGATGGCGTTGGGCGCGATCCGCGCCGTCCGCGACGCGGGGCTCTCGGTGCCCGGCGACGTCTCGATCGTCGGCTTCGACGACTCCCGCCTGCTGCCGTTCCTGGATCCGCCGCTCACGACCATGCGGCAACCGGTCGGAGACATGGCGATGCAGGCGGTCGACGCCCTGTGCTCGGCGATCGCTGGCCAGCCACTGCCGAGCCACGACTACCTGTTCAAGCCTGAGCTGGTGCTGCGCGCGTCGACGGGGCGTGCACCCGCCCGAGCGGAGCCGTAGACCCCGTCAGGCGATCCCGCCGACGAGTGATCCGACGAGCGAGCCGATAGCGAACGTCACGCCCATGGCCAGCATGCCGCCGACCACGTTGCGTGCGATCGCGCGAAGGCGCGGGCTGAGGCTCAGCCGGGCGCTGATGAGCCCGGTGAGGGCCAGGGCCACGGCGACGGCAAGGACCGTGACGACGACGCGGGCGCTCGCCGGAACGAGGAGGACGCAGAGGAGTGGCAGCAGCGCGCCGAGGGTGAAGGAGATCATCGACGCCCACGCCGCGTGCCACGGGTTGGTCAGCTCGTCGGGGTCGATGCCGAACTCGATGTCGGCGTGCGCGGCCAGCGCGTCGCGCTGGGTGAGCTGAGCCGCCACCTGGGCGGCCAGGTCGGCGTCGAGGCCCTTCTCCTCATACATGCGCGCGAGCTCGCGCTGCTCGGTCTCGGGCATCGCCGCCAGCTCCGCGGCCTCGAACCGCAGGATCGATCGCTCGGAGTCGCGCTGCGTGCTCACCGAGACGTATTCGCCGGTGCCCATGCTCATCGCGCCCGCCACGAGCCCGGCCACGCCGGCGATCAACAGTGCGGAGCGGTCGCTGGTGGCACCAGCGACACCCATCACGATGCCGGCGGTGGACACGATGCCGTCGTTGGCGCCCAGGACGGCGGCCCGCAGCGCGTTGAGACGGTTGCCGCTCGCCGCGTCCAGCTGGTCGTGCCAGTGCCGGGGCTCCGTGTCGGTGCCCATCTTCATCGCTCGCTGCCCTCGCTCATGGCCCCAGCGTTCCTCGCCGGGGTCGTCCTCGCAAGGAAGGTGAGGCTCGGCTGGGGAGGGCGGGGACGCCTACGAACCGAGTGGGAAGGTCTCGCGCACCTCGTAGCGCGGTCGCCGTCCTGGCCCCTCGCCCAGGTGCGACTCCACGAGCGCGAGCTCGGTGACCGTCCACGACGGCCCGGTGTAGGCGTCGAGAACCCTGATCCATCTCGTGACGTTCTCCGGCTGGCCCAGCCGCGCCAGCGTGACGTGCGGTCGGAATCGCTGACCGTCGACCTTTGCGCCGGCCTTGTTCAACGCCGCGCGAGCGGTGGTGGCGAGCTGTTCGAGGTCACTGCGATCGGTGTCGCCGCCCGCCACGTCGGCGTACAACACCTTGGCCCGGTCAGGATGCGGGAAAGCACCGCCTCCGACGAAGCCCAGAGTCAGCTCGGGTTGCTTGGCAGCCGTCCTCGCGATGTGCTCGACGGCGTCATCGAGTGAGCGGTCGGGCAGGTCGGTGGCGAAGGCAAGGGTGACGTGCCACTGGTCAGGGAGGGTCCAGCGGTACGCCGCTGCGTCGCGGCGTACGGACAGGAACTCCTCGAGGTGCTCAACGACGTCGGTGGGCGGGATTGCGGCGACGAAGGCTCGATGCATGGAGCCGATCGTGTCACTCCTGGTCGACTTCGACCTCGTCATTGATGTCGCTGCCATCGACCTCGGTGACGGTGACCGTCAGTCCGAGCTCGTCGGGGCCGGCGGTGAGAGTGCATCGCATGGTCGTGCCGACTTCTGCCTCGAGGTCGCCTGGGCAGTCGATGTCGTCGGGCGCCTGGCCGACGCTCTCGGTCAGCTGCTCGCTGACGCCCTTCTCGACGTCCTTCTCCGCCACCACGCCAGCCCCACAGGCGGAGAGGGCGAACACGGAAAGGACGATGCTGATCGGGGCGATGCTGAGTCGCTGCATGGTTGTCTCCTTGAGAGGTCTGGGCCCCGAGTTCCGGCGCCGTATCGTCCGCGATGAGCACCCCGGACCGTTTACCCAGAACGGCCAGCTCTGGATGAGTGCCAGCGTGACGTGCCACTGATCGACCCCAGGAACATGCGGGCGACGAGTCCATCCCTACGGGTAAATTTCCCGCGATTCACGTCCAGAACCACCCAATCCTTGGCACTGTGTTCTCAACTACGGATCCTGGAGGGTCATGGACGGGGATCAATGGCTCACGCCGTTGCCCCAGCACGTCCGCAACAGCAGCTGGGGAGGGCCGGAGGCGGGCGCCGAGCTGGGGCGCATCTGCTTCGACGCGCGCCTGCGAGCAGGGTTCAAGGTCGCCTCGCTCGACGTGCTGCGTCCGGACGGTTTCCTGGAGGCCGTGGCGTTCTCGGGCGGCCCGCACGGTGATCCGACAGCGGGCGGGAGCTTTTCGCTCGCCTTGGCGCGACGGGTCCTTCGCGAGGGGACGGCCTACGGCAAGTTCGTCTTCCTCCGGGAGGAGGACATGGCCCCCGACCTGCAGGAGGAGGTCCGCGGCTACGGCTACGTCCCTGACCTTCCCCAGACCGATGACCCCTGGCGGTGGCGGTCCCTGGACATGTTCATGGCCCACCTCACCGACAGCACCGGCAGGACCCGCGCCTTCTTCCACCTCGACGAGCCGGTGGACGGGATCCGACCGTCTCCCGAGGGCTTGGCACAGATCGCGGCGGACCTCGAGCTGCTGCTCCAAGCGGTGATCACGGCGGTCGACCGCGAGGAGCTGACCCGCTACGCGAGGCTGGACGAGACCGCCCGGGAGATCGTCCGGGCCGCGTCGGGTCGCCTCGGCCACCATGAGTTCCTCGAGGTCGTCAAGCCGCGGTTGGTGGCGGGGTTCCGCGCCTCGGCGGCGCTGGTCCACCTCTATGACGACCCCGCCGGCGATGCGCAGTCCGGAAGGCTGAGTGCCGAGTTGCTCTCCGGACTCGAAGCGGCCACCCGGCGCGCCTGGGTGTCACGCACCGTGATCGTCGTCGAACCCGACCATGTGTGGGGCGACGACGAGCTCCATCGCCACCACCGGGTCGCCCTGGGCCACTATCTCCGCGACGCGTCGGCCAAGGAGCTGATCCTGGTGCCGGTCGGCGCCGGCCATGAGGCGATGGGGATGCTCGTCATCGTGCGCGACGCCCGCGACCGCTGGACCGAGAACGAGAGCCTTTCGGCGCTGGGCGTCGGTCACGACCTCGGCCGGGCGCTCCTCAGCACCCGGGCGCACGAGCGGGAGCAGCAGCTCATCGGCGAGCTGCAGCAGCTCGACGACTACCGCCGTCAGCTCATCGCCACCGTCGCCGACGAGCTCAAGAACCCCATCGGGGTCATCGCCGGCCACGTGGAGCTCCTCGAGCAGCTCCCCGGCGTGCCCGCGTCGGCCTCACCCTCCCTCCAGGCGCTCACGCGAAGCGCCTCCCGCCTCGACACCGTGGTCCGCGACCTCTTGCTGGTCAACCGCATCGGCGACCCCGAGACACCTCTGGAGCGCGTGCCGGTCGACCTGAGTGACGTGCTCGCTGCGGTCGTTGCAGACGCAACCGTCCGGGCCACCGAGCACAAGGTGACCATCCGCAGCGCGGCGGAGGATGACGTCATCGTCCACGGTGACCCCGAGGAGCTGCGCGAGATGCTTGCCAACCTCGTCGGCAACGCGGTGAAGTACTCGCACCGTCACGGCGTGGTCGACCTGACGCTGAGGCGCGAGGTGGACCAGGTCGTCTTCAGGTGCAGCGACCACGGGCTCGGGGTGTCGAGGCGCGATCGGTCGCACCTGTTCGACGACTTCTTCCGATCCCTCGACCCGGTGGCTCGCCAGCGCCCCGGCACCGGTCTGGGCCTGGCGATCGTGGCTCGCATCGTGGGTCGACACGAGGGTCGGGTCGACGTGGACTCGGAGCTCGGCGGGGGCAGCACGTTCACCGTGACCCTGCCGGCTGGTCCGCGCCCTCGGGACCCCGGCGCCTAGAATCCGAGGTCGCGCCCGATCAGCATCTTCATGATCTCGTTGGACCCGGCCCAGATCTTCGACACGCGAGCGTCACGCCAGGCTCGGGCGACACGGTATTCGTTCATGTAGCCGTAGCCGCCGTGGAGCTGGACACAGTGGTCGAGCACGTCGTTCTGCATCTGGGAGGTCCACCACTTCGCCTTGGCAGCGTCGACGGCGGTGAGCTGGCCGCGCGTGTGCTTCAGGACGCACTGGTCGACGTAGGCCTGGGTGACCTCGACCTGCGTGACCAGCTCAGCCATCAAAAACGCGTTGTGCTGGAAGCTCCCGATCGGCTGTCCGAAGGCCTTGCGGTCCTTGGCGTACTGGATGGTTTCCTCGAGGATCTGCGCCGCGTGGGCCAGGTTGGTGATCGCCGAGCCGAGGCGCTCCTGCGGCAGGAACTGCATCATCGAGATGAAGCCGGTGTCCAGGGGACCGATCAGGTCGTCGTTGCTGACCCGGACGTCCTCGAAGGCGAGCTCCGCGGTGTCGGACTCGTCCTGGCCGACCTTGTCGAGCACCCGTCCCACCGAGAAGCCCGGCAGGGTGGTGTCGACACCGAAGAGCGAGATGCCCTTGGCCTTCTTCTCCGGGCTGGTGCGCGCCGCTACGACGACCAGGTCGGCGCTGCCGCCGTTGGTGATGAAGGTCTTGGAGCCGTTGATGATCCAGTCGTCCCCGTCGCGGACCGCGGTCGTCTTCAGGTTGGCGAGGTCGGAGCCGCCGCCGGGCTCGGTCATGCCGATCGCGGTGAGAAGCTCGCCCGAGCAGAAGCGCGGCAGCCAGCGCTGCTTCTGCTCCTCGGTGGTGAGGTGCACGAGGTAGGGCGCGACGATGTCGGCGTGGATGCCGACACAACTGGGCAGGGTCATGTTGATCTTCGAGAGCTCCTCGGTGAGCACGGCGTTGAAGCGGTAGTCACCCGCCCCTTCCTCGATCTGGCCGCCGTACGTTTCGGGAACCTCCAGGCCGAGGTATCCCTGCTTGCCGGCTGCGAGCCAGAACTCCCGGGCGAGCCCGTGTGACGCGGCGTAGTCGTCCAGGTGCGGGACGACCTCGCGGTCCAGGAACTCCTTGACGGAGGCCCGGAAGGCCTCGTGGTCCTCGTCGTAGATCTCACGGCTCATGTCTCGATGTTACTGGCGAGTCACCTTCTGCGTCGCCGGATGTCGTGCAGATGTGACGAGGGCTACCCGCAAGGGTGCCCCGCCGCGGGCGAGGATGGCGTGCGCGGAGCGGGAGCCGTTAGGCTTTGAACGATCCAAAATCAAGGAGACCTCTTGCAGATCTGGCCAGGACAGTCCTACCCCCTCGGCGCCACCTTCGACGGCAGCGGCACCAACTTCGCTCTCTTCAGCGAGATCGCGGAGCGTGTCGAGCTCTGCCTCTTCGACGAGGACGGCACCGAGACCCGACTCGAGCTCAGTGAGGTCGACGCCTACGTCTGGCACGCCTACCTGCCGACGGTCCAGCCGGGCCAGCGCTACGGCTATCGCGTGCACGGGCCGTGGGACCCGGCGCAGGGACTGCGCTGCAATCCCAACAAGCTGCTCATGGATCCCTACGCCAAGGCGACCAGCGGCGAGATCGAGTGGGACCAGGCGTTGTTCGGCTACACCTTCGGTGACCCCGACTCGAGGAACGACGAGGACTCGGCCCGGCACATGCAGAAGAGCGTCGTCATCACGCCCTTCTTCGACTGGGAGGGCGACCGCCGCCTCAACATCCCCTACAACGAGTCCTTCATCTACGAGGCTCATGTCAAGGGCCTGACCCAGCTGCACCCCGACATTCCCGAGGAGGAGCGCGGGACCTACGCCGGCCTCGCGCACCCGGCGGTCACCGACCACCTGTGCAAGCTCGGTGTGACTGCGATCGAGCTGATGCCAGTGCACCAGTTCGTCCAGGACTCGACCCTGCTCGACCAGGGTCTGCGCAACTACTGGGGCTACAACACCCTCGGCTTCTTCGCGCCGCACGCCGACTACGCCGCCAACCGCGAGCACGGCCAGCAGGTGCAGGAGTTCAAGGCCATGGTCAAGGCGATGCACGCCGCCGGCATCGAGGTCATCCTCGACGTGGTCTACAACCACACCGCCGAGGGCAACCACCTCGGTCCCACGCTGAGCTTCAAGGGCATCGACAACCCGGCCTACTACCGCCTGGTCGAGGCCGACCAGCAGCACTACATGGACTACACGGGCACCGGAAACACCCTCAACGTGCGCCATCCCCACTCGCTGCAGCTGATCATGGACTCGCTGCGCTACTGGGTGACCGAGATGCACGTCGACGGCTTCCGCTTCGACCTCGCGGCCGCCCTCGCCCGCGAGTTCTACGACGTGGACCGGCTCGCGACGTTCTTCGAGCTCGTGCAGCAGGACCCGGTCGTGAGCCAGGTGAAGCTCATCGCCGAGCCCTGGGACATCGGCCCCGGCGGCTACCAGGTCGGCAACTTCCCGCCGCAGTGGACCGAGTGGAACGGTGCCTACCGCGACACCGTCCGCGACTTCTGGCGCGGTGAGCCCTCGCTCGGCGAGTTCGCCTCGAGGCTCTCCGGCTCCTCCGACCTCTACGAGCACTCCGGTCGGCGGCCCTTCGCCAGCATCAACTTCGTCACTGCGCACGACGGCTTCACGCTGCGCGACCTCGTGTCCTACAACGAGAAGCACAACGACGCCAACGGCGAGGACAACAACGACGGCGAGAGCCACAACCGCTCCTGGAACCACGGCGTCGAGGGTCTCACCGACGACCCGGAGATCCTCGAGGCCCGGGCCCGCGAGCAGCGCAACTTCCTGGCCACGCTCCTGCTGAGCCAGGGCGTGCCGATGCTGCTGCACGGCGACGAGATGAGCCGCACCCAGAACGGCAACAACAACACCTACGCCCAGGACTCCGAGATCGCCTGGATGCACTGGGACCGGGCCGACAAGCCGCTGATCGAGTTCACGGCCGCGGTGGCCAAGCTCCGCGCCAGCCACCCCACCTTCCACCGCAAGCGGTTCTTCACCGGCCGCACGGTGCGCACCGGTGACGGCACCCGTCTCAACGACATCGTCTGGCTGGCGCTCGACGGCCAGCCGATGGAGGACGGCGACTGGGACGGATCGAAGGCCATCGGCATGTATCTCAACGGCGACGGCATCGCCGGCAAGGACGCCCGCGGCGGCACCATCACCGACGACCACTTCCTGCTCTACTTCAACGCCGACGGCCCAGCTGACGTGACCCTGCCACCCGACGAATACGCCGCGGCGTGGGACGTGGTCATCGACACCGGTGGGACCGCCGACACGATGGTGACCCTCGACGCCGGTGCGACCCTGTCACTGACGACGCACAGCCTCGTGGTGCTGCGCGAGCACGCCGAGCCCGAGCTGGAGCCCGACCACTCCGTCGCGGCGTCGCTCGCCTCGCTCGCCGACGCCGGCAACCTCGACAGCACACCGGCAGCGGACCAACGGCACCGCGACGACAAGCCGACCGACCAAGACTGATCCCTCGGGAGACCCCACGATGCGCACGCCCGTCAGCACTTACCGGCTCCAGATCAACAAGGACTTCGACCTGCATGCGGCAGCCCGGGTGCTGCCGTACCTGCACGATCTGGGCGTGGACTGGGTCTACCTCTCGCCGCTGCTCGCAGCGGAGGCGGACAGCAACCACGGCTACGACGTGACCGACCACGGCCGGATCGACGCGGCGCGTGGTGGGGTGTCGGGCCTGTCGGCGGTCTCGGCCGAAGCGCATCGGCTCGGGATGGGCGTGCTCGTCGACATCGTGCCCAACCACGTCGGCGTCGCCACGGCCAGCGCCAACGCCTGGTGGTGGTCGGTCCTCACGCACGGCCAGGACTCGGAGTATGCCGACGCGTTCGACATCGACTGGCCTGCAGGCGGCGGCCGGCTGCGCATCCCGGTGGTCGGCGACGACGACCTCGCGGACGACGGCACGATCGACAACCTCCGCGTCGAGGCGGGCCAGCTGCGCTACCACGACCACGTCTTCCCGCTCGCCCCCGGCAGCGCTGGTCTCGGCCTGGATGCCCAGCAGGTCCACGCGCGTCAGCACTACGAGCTGGTGTCGTGGCGGCTGGCTGACGCCGGCCTCAACTACCGCCGCTTCTTCGCCGTCAACACGCTCGCCGCGATCCGGGTCGAGGAGCGGGAGTGGTTCGCCCGCTCCCACGACGAGATCGGACGCTGGTTCACCGAGGGACTGGTCGACGGGCTCCGGGTCGACCACCCTGACGGCCTGTGCGACCCCGAGGGATACCTCCGCGACCTGGCCCAGCTGACCGGCGACGCCTACGTCCTCGTCGAGAAGATCGTCGAGCCCGGCGAGGAGCTCCCCTCGGAGTGGGCGACGGAAGGCACCACCGGCTATGACGCCATGGCGCTGATCGACCGGGTGCTCACCGACCCCGCGGCTGCCATGGCCCTCGGCGCGCTGGACGAGCGACTGCGCGGCGGGCCGGTCGACTGGCCCTCGATGGTCCACGACAACAAGCGGGCGGTGGCAGACGGGATCCTGCGCTCCGAGGTGCTGCGCATCGGGCGCGAGCTGCGGGTGGCGCTGAGTCGTTCGGGGGTGGCCGACGCACCAGCAGACGCCGAAGACGCGATTGCCGAGCTCCTGGCCTGCTTCCCGGTCTACCGTTCCTACCTGCCCGGCGGTCGCGAGCACCTGGACGAGGCGTTCGAGCTCGCGCGCCGGCTCCGTCCCGACCTCGACGGCACCCTCGACGCGCTGCTCCCGGTCCTCTCCGATCCCGAGCAACCGCCGGCGCTGCGCTTCCAGCAGACCTCCGGCATGGTGATGGCGAAGGGGGTCGAGGACTGCTCCTTCTACCGCTGGTCGCGGCTGACCTCGCTCAACGAGGTCGGGGCCGACCCGTCGATCTTCTCGGTCACTGCCGAGGAGTGGCACGAGGCCATGGCAGCCCGCCAGCGGGACTGGCCGCACGCCATGACGGCCCTGTCGACGCATGACACCAAGCGCGGTGAGGACGTGCGCGCGCGGATCACCGCCCTGGCCGAGGTCCCCGACGTGTGGGAGCACGCCCTCGACCGGTTGCTGGCTCTCGTCCCCCTCCCCGACCCCGGTTTCGGCAACCTCCTGTGGCAGGCGATCCTCGGTGCGTGGCCTGCCCGAGGTCTCGACCGCAACCTCCGCGAGCGCTTGCACGGGTATGCCGAGAAGGCGATGCGCGAGGCCGGTGACCGCACCACGTGGACTGCCCCTGACCAGGACTACGAAGCCGCGGTGCACAGGTGCGTCGACGCCGCCCTCGACCGGCCGGACGTCCGTGCGGTGCTCGACGAGGTCCTCGCAGCGGTCGCCGACGCAGGCTGGAGCAACTCGCTGGCAGCCAAGCTCGTCGCGATCACCATGCCGGGGGTGCCGGACGTCTACCAAGGCAGTGAGCTGTGGGAGCAGAGCCTCGTGGATCCCGACAACCGGCGACCGGTCGACTTCGACGTACGCGCCTCGATGCTGGCCTCGGTCGAGAAGGGTGAGCGGCCGGGGCTCGACGGCGGCGTCGATGACTCCGGCGCGGCCAAGCTGCTCGTCACGCGCGCTGGTCTGCGCGCGCGCCGCGAGCACCCGGAGCTCTTCGCGTCCTACTCGCCCGTGGCGGCCGACGGCGAAGCAGCTGGGCACGTCCTGGCCTTCGACCGCGGCGGCGCGATCACCGTCGCAACGCGGCTCCCGATCGGGCTGGCCGCTCGTGGCGGCTGGGGCGACACCAGCCTCGCCCTGCCGGCCGGGGAGTGGACTGACGCTGTCTCCGGGCGCACCTTCTCCCGTGACGCTGCGCTGTCCGAGGTGCTGAACGGGCATCCCGTCGCACTGTTGATCCGAGGCGCCGCGCCGCTCCCGACTGCGCACGACCGCTTCGACGTGTGGGCCCCCCGCGCGCGCTCGATGGCCCTCCAGGTCGGCGGCCAGCGGATCGCGATGCGACGTCGCGCCGACGACTGGTGGACACCCACCGAGGCGGTCCCGGAGGGAGAGGTCGACTACGGCTACCTCATCGACGACGCCGACCGGGCAGTCCCCGACCCCCGGTCGCGGCGGCAACCCGACGGCGTCCACGGGCTCTCCCGGACCTTTGACGCCGGCGCGCACGACTGGACCGACACGGCGTGGACCGGACGCCAGCTCGCCGGTTCGGTCATCTACGAGCTGCACGTCGGCACCTTCACCCCCGAGGGCACCTTCGACGCCGCGCTGACCAGGCTCGACCACCTGAAGTCGATCGGCGTCGACTTCGTCGAGCTCCTCCCCGTCAACGCCTTCAACGGGACCCACAACTGGGGCTACGACGGCGTCCTGTGGTCAGCAGTCCATGAGGGGTATGGCGGTCCCGCGGCCTACCAGCGCTTCGTGGACGGCTGCCACGCGGCCGGGATCGGCGTGATCCAGGACGTCGTGCACAACCACCTCGGACCGTCGGGCAACTACCTGCCGATGTTCGGGCCCTACCTCAAGGCCGGTGCCAACACCTGGGGCGACCTGGTCAACCTCGACGGCGAGGGCAGCCACGAGGTGCGTCGCTTCATCCTCGACAGCGTGCGCATGTGGTTCACCGACATGCACGTCGACGGGCTGCGACTCGACGCCGTGCACGCGCTCTCCGACGACTCGCCGATCCACCTCCTCGAGGAGATGGCGAGGGAAGTGGCCGCCCTGTCGGCACACCAACGGCGCCCCCTCACCCTGATCGCCGAGTCGGACCTCAACGACCCGCTGCTCGTGACCCCTCGCGAGGGCGGCGGCTACGGACTCGACGCCCAGTGGAGCGACGACTTCCACCACGCCGTTCACGTCGCACTGACCGGCGAGACGGCGGGCTACTACGCCGACTTCGAGCCGCTCACCGCGCTCGGCAAGGTGCTGACCCGCGGGTTCTTCCACGACGGCACCTTCAGCTCCTTCCGCAACCGGCCGCACGGCGTGCCGTTCGACGTGGACCGGATGCCCGCGTGGCGCCTTGTGGTCGCCAGCCAGAACCACGACCAGATCGGCAACCGCGCCCGCGGCGACCGGATCACCGAGGCTCTCGACGACGACCAGCTGTCCTGTGCAGCGCTGCTCACCCTGGCCTCACCGTTCACCCCGATGCTGTTCCAGGGTGAGGAGTGGGCGGCCTCGACCCCGTTCGCGTTCTTCACCTCGCACCCCGAGCCCGAGCTCGGCACGGCGACCGCCGAGGGGAGGCTCGAGGAGTTCGAGCGGATGGGCTGGGACCCCGCCGTCGTCCCCGACCCTCAGGACCCGACGACCTACGAGCGTTCCAAGCTCGACTGGGACGAGGTCGAATCCGGCCGGCACGCCGTGCTCCTCGAGGTCTACCGCAAGCTTGCGACGCTGCGGCGTGAGTTGCCGGACCTGACTGATCCGGACCTCCGTCGGGTGGGGGTGGACGTGGACGAGCGCGCCCGCACCCTGGTGATGCGGCGCGGGGCGACCACGGTCGTCGTCAACTTCGACGAGTTCGACGCGTCCGTCGAGATGGCCGGCGAGCACGACGTCCTCTTCGCGACGCCGTCCGGAGCGTCCCTGGCTGCCGGTCGGCTGGACCTGCCGGCGCACGCAGGTGCGCTGCTGCGGCGTACGCACTGACGGCTCCGCCTCTGGATCACAGCGCAGGTCTGTGGAAACCGCTCCGTCGGGTGCCGCGCCGTGTCATCGTGGTGGATCGGAGGTATCCACGCGCATGGTCAGCGACGAGCAGATCCGCACGCACGCCTTGGTCCATCAGGGCGGCTGGGGCGAGCCTGCCGCGCGCAGCAAGCTGTGGCGCATCGCCAACGACCTCCGTCGCCGTGCCGGCTTCGACATCTGCGCGATCGAGGTGCGTCGCAGCGACGACCGGATGGAGTTCGTCGCCATCGCCACCGACGACCCGGCGGCTCGCGAGCTCGAGGGCCAGAGCTCTCCGCTCGACGCGATGTTCCCGGTCATCGATCTGGGGGAGGTCATCGGCCTCTTCACCTTCATCCCGCACGAGGCGGTCACTGACGAGGCGCACGCAAGCATCGAACCCTATGTCGTCACTCCGGACCTTCCGTACTCCGACGATCCGGATGCCTGGCACCCCCAGGACATGCTCGTGGCCCGGCTCTACGACGCCTCCAACCGCCTGCGCGCGTTCGTCTACTTCGACGTCCCATGTTCTCTCCGTCGACCCTCACATGACGATCTGGTGAAGCTGAGCGAAGACCTCGACGTCACGCTCCAGGCCATCATCACCACGATCGAGCGGGAGGAATTCGCCGCCGGCGTCCGGTTCGCGACCGGCGCACGGATGGTCGTACGCTCAGCCGACAGCCGCCACGGGCTCCCCGATCTCCTCCGTCTGGCCACTGAGGAGCTGCAGAAGTCCTTCCGGGCGACGGTGCTGGCCGTGGACGTCTTCGGTGAGGCCCTCGCGATGCACCCTCCCGGAGCCGTGACGATGGAAGACATGCCCCTCCTCCAGGCCGTGCGTGACTCTGCCCGTCGTTGCTGGGACCGGCAGCGCGTGCTCCTGGTGGACGGCACCGGAGTCTGGGGCGACGACCAGCTCGCCGAGACCTCGGGCGGGCCTCTCGCCGACCTGATGACCTGCCACGACTGGATGGAGCTGATCGTCGTGCCCATCGGTGCCGGTGACGAGGCCCTGGGCATGCTCGCGATCGCGCGCGGCTTCGGGATCGCGTCCTGGAGCGATGACGAGAGCTCGGCGGCCCTCGACGTGGGCCACGACCTCGGTCGCGCGATCCTCAACGCCCGCGCCTCCGAGCGCGAGCGGCAGGCGGCCGAGGAGCTCCGCCGGGTGGACGACTATCGCACGGGGCTCATCGCCACGCTGGCTCACGAGCTCAAGAACCCCATCGGGGTGGTGGCCGGCCACGCCGAGATGCTCTCCATGCTGGACGAGGAGCATGATCTCCCGCCGGCGGCGCTGGTGTCGCTGGAGGCCATCACCCGAGGCGCCGACCGGCTCGCGATCCTGGTCGACGACCTGACGACGCTCAGCAAGGTCGGCGATCCTGCCCACGAGCTCGAGGCCGTCCCCGTCGACCTCGGACGCCTGGCGATGTCGGTGATCGACCAGTCAGCGCTGGCAGCCGGACAGCGCGACATCAAGCTCGTGTACGACGCCCCGCCGGAGCCGCTCATCGTGCTGGGTGACACGACCTCCCTGACCAGCGTGATCACCAACCTCGTGACCAACGCGATCAGCTACTCCGACGACGGGGGCAGCGTGCGGCTCGCGCTGTGGTGCCGCGACGAGGAGGTCGTCGTCGAGTGCACTGACGCGGGCCTGGGCATCTCGAGCGAGGACCTGACGCAGCTGTTCACCGAGTTCTTCCGCAGCACCAACCGGGAGGCCCTGGTCCGGCCGGGCACGGGTCTTGGGCTGACCATCACCCGGCGGATAGTGGAGCGACACGGCGGCCGGATCGAGGTCGAGTCCGAGCTGGGATCCGGGTCGACCTTCCGCGTGTGCCTGCCCCTGGCTGTTGCACCTGAGGCCGTCGTCCTTACCTGAGCACCTCGTCGACCCACGCGGGGACCAGCTCGGTGGCGGGGCCACGACGGGACTGGTGGAAGTCGCTGCTGGTGTCGCTCTCGTCCAGGTTGAGCTCCAAGGTCTGTCGCCCATTGCCGATGGCGTAGTGCACGAATGCTGCAGCCGGATAGACCACGCCCGAGGTGCCGATCGACACGAAGAGGTCGCACGCCCACAGGGCCTCCTCGATCGCCTCCATGTCGTATGGCACCTCGCCGAACCACACGACGTCCGGGCGCAGCTGGGCCGATCCGCATGCCGGGCACGGCGGCCGGTCGACCAGCGTCGCCTCCCAGTCGTGGCGCGCGTCGCACGCCGTACACCATGCGGCACGCAGACGTCCGTGCATGTGGTGCACCCGTTGCGAGCCGCCGCGCTCGTGCAGGTCGTCGACATTCTGCGTGACGAGACAGAGGTCGTCTCCCAGCTCGGCCTCGAGGCGCGCCAACGCCTGGTGCGCGGCGTTGGGCTGGACGCGGGTCAGGGCGGTTCGGCGTTCGTCGTAGAACCGCTGCACCAATGTGGGGTCGTGGTCGAAGGCCTCGGGCGTGGCCACGGTCATCGGGTCGTGGCCCTCCCACAACCCGTCGGCATCACGGAAGGTCGGCACCCCGCTCTCGGCCGAGACGCCGGCGCCGGTGAGGACCACGATGCGCATCGGGTGAGTTTATGCCCGAGACTCGGCTGCACAACGACCGAAGGGGACCTCATGTCCTTCCACACTGCGTTCGCGATCGTGGATGCGTTCACGACCCAGCGCGCCTTCTCAGGCAACCCCGCAGGGGTCATGCTGCTCGACGCCTTCCCCGGGGACGAGTGGATGCAGGGAGTTGCCAACGAGCTGCACCAGGCAGAGACAGCGTTCCTCGTCGCGGACGGCGAGAGCACGTTCCGGTTGCGGTGGTTCACGCCGACGACCGAGGTGGCGCTCTGCGGGCATGCCACGCTGGCAAGCGCCCACTGGCTCTGGGAAGCCGGTGTCCTGCCCGAGGACGCCGTGGCCGTCTTCACGACCCGCAGCGGCCGGCTCACCGCCGAGCGCGACGGAGGTCGCGTCGTGCTGGACTTCCCAGCCGCCCGGCCAGTGGAGGAGCCGGCCTCTCCCGATCTCCTGGCAGCGCTCGACGGCACGGTCCCGGTGTGGACGGGCGTCACCAGCCACCCCGATCCCGCAGAACGCAACGTCATGGCGGTCCTGGACTCCGCGGAGGCCGTGCGGTCCCTCACCCCCGACCTGCAGGCCGTCGCGCGGCTCCCCGCCGGCGGTCTGATCGTCACGGCAGCCGGTGGCGACGCAGCCGTGGTGTCGCGCTACTTCGCACCCGCCTACGGGATCCCGGAGGACCCCGTCACCGGATCGGCCCACTGCACGATCGGCCCCTACTGGCGCGACGCACTCGGCGCGACCCTCGCCGCTGAGCAGGCGTCACCGCGGGGCGGAGAGCTGACGGTCGTGACGACGGACGCCGGCAGGGTCCGGCTGTCGGGCACGGCGCGTACGGCGGTCACGGGGTTCGTTCACTGACGGGGTCCGGCGATCCGTGGACTACCCGCGCGTTCCTCCGGGCCGTTGGCGAAGAGCAGCTTCCCGACATCCGCTGTCAGGCCGAGTCACCACCTTCTTCGCGTCGAGTCCTCCACTCGTGCTCAAGGATGGCGAAAAGGAACTCGCTTCCCCACGCGCCTTTGAAGAAGACGTTCTCAAGAAAGTGCGCCTCCCTCCGCATGCCCACCTGCTCCAGCAAGGCAGCTGCAGGGACATTGCACGCGTCGGTCACGGCGAACACCCGGTGCAGCCCGAGGGTGCCGAAGCCGAGATCGAGCAACCCTCGCAACGCTTCCCTGCCGAAACCTCTGCCCTGATGAGCAGGGGCGAGTGTGAAGCCCACCTCCATCACCCCTGGCTCGCTCTCGCTGACCTTCGCGGCGAGATCGCCCACAAGATCGCCGCCCGCATGCTCCTCCAGCGCGAGTTGGTACCACTCCCCGGGCGTACCCAGTCGGCATCCTTCCAGCGAGGCCAGAAGAGCGCGGCCATCCTCGAGGGAGTAGTCACTCCAACTCTGGAAGCGCGCGACCTCCGGGTCGGCCCGATAGGCCACAAACGCCCCAAGATCCCCCGCAATCATCGGCCGAGCACGCAGCCTGGCAGTCTCGAAAATCGACTCAGAGGGCGCCATGGCCGCGAGCCTATCGCCGCAAGTTCGACACTTGGACAGCAATGGTCGGCAGCGTGGTCACTGGAGTCCATCTGCATACGTGCCGTGGGACGAGGAGCGAACCGCGGTGCCAGAGCGACGATCGCCGCCGGGTCACGCGAGGATCGGTGGCCAGCTCGAGTGCCACGGCACCGCCCATCGAGTGCCCGACGATGACGAGGTCGCGAGCGGCGGGAAGCATTGAGCGCACGGCGTCGGCCTGCCGGGTGAACGTGTACGCCGCCTTCCAGCCCGAGCGCTCGTGGCCGGGCAGGTCGAGGACCAGCCAGCCGGGCCGGGCGTCCGGGAGCAGCGCCTCGCCGCCCGCGTACACCTCGCCGGTTGCTCCCAGCCCGTGCAGGAGCACCAGCAGCGGCCCGTCTTCACGGCCGCTCGTTCGGGACCAGATCACGCGGTCACGCTAGCGACTGTGAATGGCCATCGGTCGTTCACACGTAGCGGACGTGCGCGTCACCGCCGTGCGGGAGGAAGGAGTCATGACATCTCTCCGCGTCTCAGCCGCTGCTGGCGCCTCGTTGCTGGCGGCACTCGCTCTCGGCTCCGCGTCCCCGTCCCTCGCCGCGAACGGGCAGGACAAGCCCTCATCGACCACCTTCGCCGTCATCGGCGACGTGCCCTACGGCGCCGCCCAGATCGAGGCCTTCCCCCGCTGGGTCGACCGGATCAACGACCAGCCGGGCCTCGACCTCGCCTTCCACGTCGGCGACATCAAGAACGGTTCGTCGGCCTGCACCGACGCCTACAACGCCATGATCCGCGAGCAGTTCGACCGGTTCGAGATGCCGCTGCTCTACACGCCGGGTGACAACGAGTGGACCGACTGTCACCGTCCGGCGGCGGGGCGCTACCACCCGCTGGAGCGTCTCGACGCGCTGCGCGCAGCGTTCTACGAGACGCCCGGCCTCACCCTCGGCGCCCCGATGAAGGTGGCAAGCCAGTCCGCCGCCGGCTTCCCCGAGAACCAGAGCCTTCGCACCCGCGGCATCGAGATGGCCACCCTGCACGTGGTCGGCAGCAACAACGACCGTGCGCCCTGGACGGGCCTCGGACTCACGACGCCCACCGTGGAGCAGCTCGACGAAGAGGCCAGCAGGATGGCAGCCGCCGTCGACCTCCTCGAGGAGACCTTCGCTCGTGCGCGACGCACGAACGCCCGCGCGGTCGCGATCTTCCAGCAGGCCGACATGTTCGACCCGTCCTACCAGCCGACCTGGGACATCAGCGCATTCCGTCCCCTGGTCCAGGTCCTCGTCGACGAAGCCTCGACGTACGACGGCGAGGTCTACCTCTTCGACGGGGACAGCCACGTCTACAACGTCGACCGCCCGCTGGAGGCCGGTTCGCGCTGGCTGGAGATCCACGGTGTGCAAGGGAGCGCGGACAACCTCACGCGCATCACGGTGGACGGCGAGGCCAACAACACCAACTTCCTGCAGGTGACCGTCAACCGACCGGGCGCGGACGATGTCTTCTCGTGGGAACGCGTGGCCTACGACTCACAGCCCTGACGACCGAGACGGCCGCGCGTCAGGCGGCGGGTCGATTCAGTCATTGGTGATCGCGACCCCGGCGCCGACCAGTCCCGCCGCGGCGACGGTCCAGTAGTGGTGAGGCGCCGCGGGAGGAACGTCGAGGACTCGGAGCACCTCGGCGCTGCCCGGACGCCACGCCACGATGCCGTCAGGCGTCCCGATGAGCATCGTCTCAGGGTCGAGCCAGTCGTACGTGCGCACGACGTAGTCCCGGTTGTCGAACGCCAACCTCGCCTCCACCGCCAGGCTCGCGGCGTCGACCACGACGAGCTCGACCCGACGGAAGTCCCTCGCCTGAGGTTGGTGAAGGATCGCGAACCGACCCTCGATGGGGGCCACCTGCCACAGGCGTTGGAGATCCCGGCCGAGCCCTGGCAGAGCCAGTCGACCGTGCGGGACCAGCTCGCCTCCACGGTGCTCGACCAGCTCCGCCTCGCCGACCCGGATGTGGCGCAGCGAGAAGGCTGTGTCGTGCGGGGCGATGCCGACCTGCGACAACCGGTACGGCAGCTCGGTGATCTCCAGGTCTGGCACGGTCACGCGGTGGGTGCGCCCACGGCGCCCCGAGGAGCCGTTGGAGACCACGTAGCCCTGACTGTCGGACAGCCAACGAATCTCCGAGACCCAGTCGGTGCCGACGTCGACCACGCGGTGCTGTCCGGTCGAGAGGTCGAGCAGGACCACCCCTGCGCGTGACCCGCCGGCCCACCAACGGCCGTCCGGAGACAGGTGCCCGGCGCCATATGTGTCATGGTCGCCCCACGTCTCGGGGGCCGGCCGAGCTCGTCCATCCGGAGGCTCCGCCAGCGTCGGTCGTGGCCGAAGAACAGCACGGTCTCGCTCGCCCAGCCGTCTGGATCGCCGAACCCTTCAGGCGGGTGGTAGCTCAGCAACGCGCGTCCCGGCGGGTCCGTCAGCAGCGAGGGGAAGGCGTCAGCGCGGTCGGGCACAGAACGCGGGAGACGGGTCCGAAGGCGTGTCAGCCCACCGAGGCCGGAGCCCAACAGACGCTGGGGCTTCGGGAGGACGGGCTGGGCCGCAGCGACCGGTGGTGGTCCGACCCGCGGTTCGGCGGAGTTTTCGCAGCCGGAGACGAGGCCGAACAACGAGCAGGTCAACAGGACCAGGCACACCTTGCCCAACCGGGGGCGTGCCCTCACGGCAACCGCACCGACTCGTTGACGCCCACCTGCACGGGGCCGGTCGCCGACTCGCAGCGAAGCGCCGCGGTGCTGCAGCGCACGAGTCGCGACGATCCGTTGCCGGCCGGCACGGACAGGAGGAGGTCGTCGTCATCGAGCCAGTGGATCTCGGAGTCGCGGCGCACGCTGTGCAGCGGAGTGTCAGACAGCGACGAGGCATCAGCGGTCGCGAGGTCGATGACCCGAAGGTCGGTGGTGACCCCGGTGGTGCCGTCGGGGGACACGCTCAACAGGTCCGGGACGCAGCCGGCGCTGAGTGTCGTGACCTCTCCGGAGCCGGCGATGCGGACTGCCTCCGCACAACCGTTCTGGGCCCCCCGCAGCCCGACGTCCGAGCCCACGTCGAAGACACCGGGAAAGCCGTCAAGGGCAATGGGCGCCTCGCCGAGCCGCCAGAGGAAGTACTCCTGCCCGCGGGCCGAATAGATGATCCCCTCCGACGTCCAGGAGACCAGCACCTCGGCCGCCTCGGGCATCTCGCCGACCGTGGCGCCGGTGGACTTGTCGATCACCTGGTCGCCGTTGGTGAAGTAGCGGCCGTCAGGAGAGACCACGGCCTCATAGGCCGCGCCCTCGACCGCGGTGCTGGCCTGCATGTCGGTGGTGGTGCCGTCGTCCTGGACCAGGACGAAGCGAGTGCCGGCCAGGACCCCTTGGGGGTCGTTCTCCTCGACGAAGATGATCAATCCGGCCACGGTCTGGCCGACGATCGCGGCGTCTGCGACGTCCAGGTCCCTCACCGCTCCGCCGGGAAGGTGGACGGTTGTCCCGGCCAGGTAGGCGACCTCGGGAGCGGCTCCGCGAGGCAGGCCGGCTGCCCACTCCGCCAGTGCCTGCTTCTCCGCCGGACGTGCAGTCCCGCTCGTCGCGGGAACAGCGGGCTCCTTGGCCGTGTCCGGCTCTGACGGCCTCAGCCCGCTCATGCTGACGGCCGCGCCGAGTGCGACAGCGCCGACGCCGGCCGAGACGGCGTACCGTGCCCGCCGCTTCCTGCGCTCGCGCCGCCCTTCGGCCATGATGCGATGGGTCAGGCCGGCGGCAGGGGAAACGCGGGGTTCGTGGAGGCGGAACTGCTGCCGGAGAACTGTTTCGAAGTCTTCATCGACGCTCAACGTCGGCTCCTTCGGCGGGGGCTCGGTAGGTGTCGTGGAGGCGCTCTCGCAACGTGGCCAGCCCGCGGGAGGCGTGTTGTTTCACCGAGCCTGTGGAGCAGCCGAGCGCATCGGCGATCTGTTGTTCGCTGAGGTCTTCGTAGTAGCGAAGGACGACGACGGCGCGTTGCTGCCGGGGAAGCGCGGCCAGCTGGGGAAACAGGGAGAGGTGGTCGTCGTGGTCGCCGGCGGGTGAGGCGCGGTCACGGATCTCAGCGACGTGCGCGACGTCCTTGGCGCGGGCCGGCCCGCGGCGGTACGACTCCCGCACCATGATCTTGCGGACGTACGCATCGCGCTTGTGCTCGTCGCGGACCCGGGACCAATGGACGTAGGCCTTGACCAACGTCGCCTGGACGAGGTCCTCGGCTGCAGCAGAGTCGCCGGAACAGAGGAAGACCGCAGTGCGCAGCAGCGCAGCACTCCGTGTCTCCACGTAGCGCGTGAACTCCTCGTCCCGGGCGGTCACCCAGCATTCCTCCCGTCAACGATCGTGTCTCACCACTCAGAGCCGTACGTTCCTCGTTCGGTTGACCTGGGCTGCGGACAATTTTCGCCTCACCAGGTGTGCGGGCTTGTGGGGTTCGTGGCCCCATCACGCGATCACGCTAGCGATGCGGAATGGGGCACGGCCGGAATGGCCGTATCCTCCCGACCATGACGCAATACGGGGGAACGGACGCGCCTGTCACGAAGTGGGTGGCAGTGCCGCTCGTGCTTGCCTTGCTGGCCACGATCGGATTCCTTGGCTGGGCCGTCTTCGGCGGGCAGACGCCAACCGAGTCGTCGCACCCGAAGGCATGGGACAAGCGGGTCAAGCCCTACGTCAAGCTGGTGGAGAAGAGCCGCGGCTTCGACTTCATGCACCCCGTGGAGGTGCGCTTCCTACCCGCTGGCGAGTTCCGGAAGTCCGTACGTGCAGATGCCGCTGAGCTCTCCGGTGACGACCGGGAGGAACTCGAGAAGTTCGAAGGGTTCTTCCGTGCCCTGGGTCTCATCTCGGGTGACGTCGACCTCCTCGAGGCCTCCAACGACGCGAGCAGCGGCGCGACACTCGCCTACTACTCATTCGAGGACCGCCGGATCACCGTCCGCGGGAAGACCATCACGGCCGCCACCAAGTCGACCGTCGTGCACGAGCTCACCCACGCTCTCCAGGACCAGCACTTCGGGATCGGAGACCAGTTCGAGGCGCTGGAAGGAGCCGACGAGGACGACACCGAGGCGGACGGAGCCTCCTCCGTGCTTCGGGCCGTCGTGGAGGGAGACGCCGTACGGATCGAGGCGGCCTACGCCGCATCGCTCAACGCCAAGGAGCGTGCCGCACTGGTCCGCGCGCAGCGCAAGCTGTACGAGGAAGCAGGCGACCGGACTGCGCGCCAGGACGTCCCAGAAGTGATCCTGACGTTGATGGGGGCGCCGTACGCGCTCGGCTCGAGCCTGGTCGAGATCGTCGCCGCCGACGGTGGCAACGGCGCCGTCAACTCGCTGTTGCGTCGCGGCGCGATGCCGCACGACGACGTGCTGCTCGACCCGTTCTTGTTCCTCGCGGGAGAGGGAGCAGGTCGCCCCCCGGTGAAGGCCCCGGGGACGATGGCCGGCGAGGAGGAGTTCGACTCAGGTGAGTTCGGAGCACTGGGATGGTACTTCCTGCTCGCCGAGCGGATGCCCCTACGCGACGCGCTCGCCGCAGTCCGAGGCTGGGACGGAGACGCCTACGTCGCCTATGAACGCGATGACGTCACCTGCGCGCGGATGGCGGTGAGGAACGACTCCGCAGCAGGCGCCGAGCGGATGCATCAGGCGCTGCAGCGCTGGGTGGCCGCCGCCCCGCGGTCCGGCGCGTCCGTCACCATCGACGGTTCGCGTCTCGAGTTCGAGTCGTGCGACCCGGGCACCGAGGCGGCGCCCGGCAACGACGCGTCGCAGGAGGCGCTCGATCTCGTCACGGTGCGCAACTCCCTGGCTCTCCAGCTGTTGAACAGCTCGGCGGCGCAACCTCTGGCGCGCTGCTCTGCAGACCGGATCATCGCCGAGTACTCAGTCGAGCAGCTCGTCGACCCGGCGTTCGGGGTGTCGGACCCAGCGGTCACGGCGCGGATCCAGCAGATCGTCGCCGACTGTCGCTGACTGCGTGGTCGGGCCTCCGGCACTGTCGAACGACTCCGTTCAAGAGGACCGGGGAGGCTCCATCACGGCCACTCCCCAAGGCGGCGGTCCGATGTCGGGATGTGCGCTGTCGAGCCAGGGCGCAGGGATGTGGGCCCATCCGCCGATCTGTTCGTGAGTGCCATCCTCAAGAGTCGCCCACACTTCAGTGTCGGAGGGTCGCCAGATCGTGAGGTAGTCCGGTCCATGAACGACCTCGAAGTCCGGGGCTGCAACCGGCCCCCGGAACGTCAGGAGAACGCGCTCCTGCGGGGGGAAGTCGTAGGACATCGCCTCCGGTTCGACCAGCACGCAGAACTGACTGTCGGCGTCGCCCTGCACCAGCATGCGCGTGATCTGAACATCGACAGACCCACTTGATGGTGAATCCACTCGCTCGTCGACATCACGTTTCTCGTCACGACGGCGGGCCCGTGAGGCCCACTTCTTCGCCTCGTGAGCGTGCCCCCAAAAGCCGTGCTTGCGCGACATGTCGCGAGCACCGTCGTGCTCGGTCTTCCCGCGTCCAAGGGCCATGTCGACAGGCTATCCGCCACGCACGCAGCCCCTATTTCAGTAGTACCAGGGGTACGGCGACCAGTCCGGCTCGCGCTTCTCCAGGAACTGGTCGCGACCTTCCTGCGCCTCGTCGGACATGTACGCCAACCGCGTCGCCTCGCCGGCGAAGAGCTGCTGGCCGACGAGCCCGTCGTCGAGCAGGTTGAAGGAGTACTTCAGCATCCGCTGGGCTGTTGGCGACTTGCCGTTGATCTTCGCGCCCCACTCCAGGGCGGTGGCCTCGAGGTCCGCATGGTCCACGACCCTGTTGACCGCGCCCATGCGGTGCATCTCCTCGGCGTCGTACTCCTCGGCGAGGAAGAAGATCTCCCGGGCGAACTTCTGCCCGACCTGTCGCGCGAGGTATGCCGACCCGTACCCACCGTCGAAGGAGCCGACGTCCGCGTCGGTCTGCTTGAAGCGGGCGTGCTCGCGACTGGCGAGGGTCAGGTCGCTGACGACGTGGAGGCTGTGGCCGCCGCCGGCCGCCCAGCCTGGCACGACGCAGATGACGACCTTCGGCATGAAGCGGATGAGTCGTTGGCACTCCAGGATGTGCAGTCGCGACAGCTTGGCGCGGTCGATCGGGTTGGGCGGCGCGGCGGCGTCGGTGTGGCCCTCGGTCTCGTACTGGTAGCCCGTCTTGCCGCGGATGCGCTGGTCCCCGCCGGTGCAGAACGCCCACTTGCCGTTCTTCTCGCTCGGACCGTTGCCGGTGAGGAGCACGCAGCCGACGTCGGATGACGACCGCGCGTGGTCCAGCACCCGCAGCAGCTCGTCGACCGTGTGCGGTCGGAAGGCGTTGAGCACGTCGGGCCGGTCGAAGGCGACGCGGACGGTGCCGTGCGCCTTCGCGCGGTGGTAGGTGAGGTCGGTCAGGTCCTCGAAGCCGGGGACGTCGTCCCACGCGCTGGGGTCGAACGTCTGGGACACGCCCTCGATCGCACTCATGCAGGCGAGGGTAGTCGGGGTGGAATCACTGCCCCGGAAGTGGTGTTGTGGGGGTATGGCACTTCAAGGCACCTATGTCCCGAGCGCGACCGAGTGGGTCCGCGACAACGTCGAGGAGTACGAGGCCAGCAACGGCGAGGTGGGTGGCACCCTGCGCGACACCGGCTATCCGGTCGTCGTGATCACCTCGGTCGGCGCGAAGTCCGGCCACCTGCGCAAGAACCCGGTGATGCGGGTCGAGCGCGACGGCGCCTATCTGGCGGTGGCGTCCAAGGGCGGCGCCCCCGACAACCCGGAGTGGGCCAACAACTTCCTTGCCCACCCCGAGGTCGAGTTGCAGGACAAGGCGGAGAAGCACACCTACTCGGTCCGCCTGCTCAAGGGCGACGAGCGTGCCGACTGGTGGGACCACGCCGTGGCGACGTGGCCGACCTACGCCTCCTACCAGGAGAAGACCGAGCGCGAGATCCCGCTGTTCCTGCTCGAACGCGCCTGATCGGACGATCTTGCCCACCGGGTGACGGGGCTCCCTAGACTGCGGAGGTGTCTGAACCCCGCCGCCTCCGCCTGACTCACCGCGGAGCCGCAGCAGTTGCGGTCGGCGTGCTCTTGGTGCTGGCGACCTTCTCCGGCTGCAGTGGCCAGGATAGCGACAGGACCGAGCGCCCATCGGCCGAGTCGTCCACGGCTGCTGCTGACGAAGAAACCTCAGCCGCCGTGGACGTCCTCGTGCAGACCGGCCTCGACCAGATGACGGCAGGTGACCGAGCAGCGGCTCGCGGCACCTTCGCCAATGTGCTCGCGCTCGATCCGGACAACACGCTCGGTCACTACAACCTCGGCGTCATCGAGCAGCAGACAGGTCGCGACGCCGAAGCAATGGCGTCGTACGACGCAGCGCTGGCCACCACTCCCGACCATGTGCCGTCGCTGTTCAACAAGGCAATCCTGCTGGAGACCACTGACTTGCCGGCCGCAGTGGATCTGTATCGCACCGTCGTCGACCTCGACGACCAGCGGGCCGCCGCCCACATGCGGCTGGGCTTCGCGTTGATCCATCTCGGGGAGGCGACCGAAGGCGAAGCCTTGCTGGCGGAGGGCCTACGACTGGACCCGGCGATGGCCGGGGTCGAGGCGCCCCGCTACGACTGAGCGGACGTGCCCAGGACTAGACCAGTCGGGTCGATGCTGACTGCAGACACGTTTGTTGGAGTGCTGTGCACCTACGGGTGCTTTGCTGCACGGATGGTCTCCACGAAGAACGCTCATGCCGTCGCTGTTGCTGTGTCCTCCCTGAGCCTGCTCGCCGTCGGGACCATGCTGAGCCCCGCGGGCGCCTCCGCAGCTGCGAGCACCGACCGGGTCCTCATCGCCTGCGTGCAGAAGTCCTCGGGCGACCTGCGCATGGTCGAGCCGGGTGACTGGTGTGGTCCGGATGCGAACAAGATCCGCTGGCGCCGGGAAGGCCTGCCCGGCAAGGACGGTGCCACCGGTGCCGCTGGTCCTCAGGGTGCGACCGGTGCGACGGGAGCGACCGGCGCGACCGGGTCCATCGGCATGATGGGCGCCACCGGCGCCACGGGTGCGACGGGCGCTCCCGGACCGACCGGTGCAACAGGAGTCACGGGCGACATCGGCATGGCAGGACCCACCGGTCCCACGGGCCCTCCCGGACCGACGGGAGCCACCGGCGCCACGGGCCCGAGAGGAACGCCGGGCACGGAAGGTCCTGTTGGCCCGACCGGCGCCACTGGCGCCATCGGCGCCACCGGCGCCACCGGCGCCACCGGGGCCACCGGGGCCACGGGTGCCACCGGGGCCACGGGTGCCGCCGGCGCCACCGGCGCCACCGGGGCCACGGGTGCCGCCGGACCAGCCAGTTTCGGCGCGATCACGGTCCGCAACACCAGCGAGCCCGTGTCCGGCTTCGCGTTCACCTCGGTCGTCGGATCCTGCGCAACTGGCGAGGTGGCCATCGGGGCTGGTTACACAGGCACCCTTGACCTGGTCATCAGGAACAGCGAGCCGAGGGACGTTTTCCAGACGGCACCTGTCGGGCCTGACGGGTGGGTGCTCGACGTCTACAAGAGCAACGGCGGCAGCGGCACGGTGACGCTGCGGCTGCTCTGCGCCGACGTGACCCCCTGAGTCAGAGCCGCTGGCGGCAGAACTCGACGTTGGCGAGCAGCCGCTCGTCGTGCGGGTGTACGGCCAGTGCGCGCTCAGCGGCGTCCAGCGCTTCGGCGTACGCCCCGGTCCAGTAGCAGCTGATCGCCAGCTCGTCCCAGGCCCGCCAGGAGTACGCCGACTCGTCGACGAAGAGCGCTGAGGTGCCGGGGTGCGGTGCCAGCGTGGCCGGACGCGCGAACAGACAGGCCACGGCGTGCTGGTCACGCTCCCGGTGGAAACGCGAGAGCTCGACCAACGGCTCGGCGCGTGAGGGCAGGTCGGCGTACGCGGCGAGGTAGGCCGCCACGACGTCCGCATCCGGTCGGCCCAGTCGCTCCGATACGACCGCTGCCTGGAACCGTGCGTACCACCGCTCCTGGTCCCAGCCGGCCTCGTTGTCGCTGCGCGTCCGGTAGGCCGCCAGTGCACGCTCATGCTCGCCCGCGTCGCGCCAGGACTGCGCGAGGTAGAACTGCGTCCGCGGCTCGTCGGGCGTCTTGACGAGCGCACCGGCGAGGAGCTCGGCGTCCTTCCTGTACTTGTCCGGATCGCGCGAGCGAGCGCCCGCTCGTTCCTCGTGCACGCGGGGCGCTGACAGGGCGCCGACCTCGGCACCCGCTAGCGCGAGGTGCTCGTGGACGACCCCCGTCCAACGCCACGGTCGGTCCAGCCGGGTCAGCCGCAGGACGGAGTAGCTCGTGGCGCCGAAGTGGTTGGTGACGTAGTAGCCGTCAAGCGCGAGGTCATGGCGCTCCGCAGGGACCGAGGTGAACTGGTCGTCGGCGTCGATCCACACGCCGTAGCTGTCAGGACTCCGAGCTGAGAATGCGGCCGCCAGCTCGAGAGACTCCTGCCGGTTGTGACCGAAGTCGACCCAAGGGCGTTCGTGCAGCTCGCCCGGCACCCCGCCCAGGATCCGGCGCACCACGTCCTGGGTACCGTCGGTCGACCCGGTGTCGACGATCACCCACCAGTCGATGAATGGAAGCGCACTGCGCAGGCAACGCTCAATGATGTGCGCCTCGTCCTTGACGACCATGTAGAGACCGATCTCCGTCACCCCCGGAGGCTAGCGACCGGGACCGATCAGGTGGCAAGAACGCCCAAGGTTCGAGGCGGAAGTCACTGGTCCCGGGCGGTCTCCGCCCGATTGATCGTCCACGCCAGCCCAAGCAGGTGCCCGACGCGGGCCAGCTCTGAGTCCAGGAACTCCGGGCCGCCCTGGCGACCCAGCACGATGACGTCGCCGTCCAACGGGGCTCCGCAGAGCACAGTCTCGTCGTCGTCAGGGAGGCGTGACGGACGGTCCAGGTCGACCCACGTCACCACGGCAGGCGCAGGCTCGGTGGCTCGGACCACGTGACCGTCGCGACGCACCCGCGCCGCCCAGTCGACGCGGAAGGTCACCGGCAGCAGGTCCACGACGCGTTCGAGCGCCTCGCCGGGGTGGAGGGTCAGCTCCTCGACCACCTCGAGGTCCAGGAACAGGTTGCCCGCAGCGGCATACCTGCTGATCCACAACACCTCGACGCCCTCGATGGCGTTGCACGCCGAGACGATCGAGTCGGGCATCACGCCCGGACCCATCTCGAGCAGGACGTCATCGACTGCGGCACCGTTCGGAAGCTTCTCGACGACCTCGATGGCCGCGATGTCGCCGCCCGCCCGGCCAATGGCCCCGGCGACGCGTCCCAGCGAACCGGGGACGTCGGGCAGCGAGACGCGTAGCAGGAAGGACATGTCGTGAGGCTAGCCGGGCGATGTTGCGCCGAGGTTGCCGATGCCGCTGATGGACAGAGGCAGGCTCAGCCGTCGGCCAACCGCGCCCGCAGCCCGCTGGCTCGCAGGGCTTGCCGGCCGATGGCCGCCCGCACCGCTGCTTCGGGCCCGACGATGCGCACCTTGGTGCGGGCACGTGTCACCGCGGTGTAGAACAGCTCGCGGGTGAGGAGACGGGACGTCTCGTCAGGCAGCAGCACGGTCACCACGTCGGCCTGGCTGCCTTGACTCTTGTGGATCGTCATTGCGTGCATGGTCTCGACGTCACCGAGGCGAGATGGCGCCAGGCTCAGCGGACCCTCGCTGGTCGCGATCACGACCCTCCGCCCGGCAGGGGTGTCGACGACCACACCCGTGTCGCCGTTGTAGACGCCGAGGGCGTAGTCGTTGGCGGTGACCAGGACCGGACGCCCGAGGTAGGCGGAGTCGTAGAGGGGATCGCCCGTCTCCTGGGTCAGCCACTGCTCCACGCGCCGGTTCCAGTGCCGGACACCGAAGGGGCCGTCGCGGTGGGCACACAGCAGCCGGTGCCGGTCGAGCGCGGCCAGGGCCTTGGCGGCGTTGCCCGTGGCCGCTGCGTCGCGCACGGCCAGGGCCGAGGGCAGCGCGGTCGCACGTATGGCGGAGGCAGGGTCCTGATCCCGCACCCACTCCACCTCGCTGTGGCCGGCGCTCAGCACGGCGACAACGGCGTCCGCGTCGCCGACCCGCAGCGCCTCCGCGAGCTCACCGATCTCGGCGCCGTAGCGGTGGGCGGTCTTCAGCGCCACGACCGGACTGTCGGCCCGACCCTCGAAGCCGTGCACGATGTCGGCCAGCACTGCGCCGGCATCCACCGAGGACAGCTGGTCGGGGTCGCCGACGAACACCAACCGGGAGTCCGGTCGAACCGCCTCCAACAGGCGCGCCATCATGGTCAGGGAGACCATCGAGGTCTCGTCGACGACCACCACGTCGTGCGGCAGCCTGTTGCCGCGGTGGTGGCGAAACCGGGTCCGGTTGCCCGGACGGGTCCGGAGCAGCCGGTGCAACGTCATCGCGCTCGAACCCGCCAACCGGTCGCGGTCGCGCTCGCTGAAGTCCTTGGCCGAGTCGCGGACGGCTTGCTCGAGCCGGGCCGCTGCCTTGCCGGTGGGAGCTGCCATCGCGATGCGGAGGTGGTGCCCCTGGGCCTCTGCCTGCTCGTGCAGTGCCACCAGCAGCCCGGCCACGGCCGTCGTCTTGCCGGTGCCGGGACCGCCCGTGATCACGGTCGTCCACCGACCGGCCGCGTGGGTGCAGGCGGCGCGCTGCTCGTCGAAGCCGGCGTCGGCGAACACCCGCGCCAGCGAGTCAGCCAGCAGTGACGGGTCGTAGGGAGGCGTCGAAGCGGCGCGGGTCGTCAGGTCCTCGAGGACCTGCGTCTCCTGCTCGTGGTAGCGGTCGAGGTAGAGCAGGCCGTGCTCCCAGTGCAGCACGCCCAGCGCCAGCAGCTGGCTGCGCGCTATCGCCGCCTCCCACCCGGCGGGTGCAGGCCACGGGAGATCGATGTCCGTGAGCAGACTGCCGACCTCTGCGAGCTCGAGACACACCGACCCGTGGCGCACAGCTCGTGACGTGAGGGCGATGGCGAGCAGCACGTCCGGATCCGGCTCGTTTCCGAGCCGGCCGAGGGCGGTGGCGATGTGGATGTCGGCGGCCGTGATGACGCCAGCGGCGTTGAACGCTGCCAGCGTCGGTGGCGCGGTCACGGCAAGGTCGCGGTCGTGCTCGTCGACCGGCTCGAAGAGCTCACTCATCGCACCGCCCCCGATCGCCCGACTGCGCCGTCGAGCAGCGCCGAGAGCGCCTCGACGAGTGCCACCGGCGGCCGCCACGCGAAGACGCCGCACGGTGCGCCCGCAACACGGGGGGTGTCCGGTCCGCACATGCCCCGAAGGTAGAGGTAGAGCACGCCGCCCAGGTGGCTCGCCGGGTCGTAGTCGGGAAGCCGCCAGCGGAGGAACCGGTGCAGCACCACGGTGTAGAGGAGCGCTTGGAGCGGATAGTCGGAGTGGGCCATCGCCTCGTCGAGCATCGCCGGTCGGTAGTCGTGGGCCGTCAATGGCGCATCGAGCGGCCCGAGCCAGTTGGTCTTGTAGTCGACGGTCAGGAAGCGTGGCGACCCCTCGACGTCGACGCGCAGCACCACGTCGATCGAGCCGGTGAGATATCCCAGCAGCGGCTGCCCGGCCAGATCGGGGTCGTGCTCCAGGGTGGACGCGTAGGAGAGGACCGGGTCGCCGCCGGGCAGGTGGCGTCGGAGCAGCGGCGCGAGGTCGCCGAGTGTCACGGGGCTTGCTGGGTATGTCGCGTCGTCACCGCCGGCGAGCGGGAGCTCGAAGTCCAGCTCGCGGAGCCGGTCGGCGAGTCGCAGGTCGAGCAGCGTGCGCTCCCCGGCGAGTGGTCCGAGCGGGCTCGAGCACACCGCGACCAGGGCGTCGGCCAGGACATCGGCGTCGAGCTCGACGGGCCACCAGACCTGTTGCTCGCGGATGTGGGTGAGCAGCTCCGCACGGAAGTCCGGAGAGGCCGGGTCAGCGTGCTCGAGCACCGCGTGGACGAGCGAGCCGAAGGTCGCACCGACCGGGAGTTCGGCCATCGGCGAGGGAACTGAAGCCGTCGCCAGCTCTTCGTCGATCTCACCGCTGCCCACCAGCACGAGGGCGTCACCCTCCTCGGGCCGCTCCTCGGGTTCGGAGAGGGAATCCACGATGCTGGCCTCGGGGTGGGCGTGCCCTGCGGTCGATGCCGCGGACAGCGACGAATAGGACGTACGCCGCCAGGTGGTGTCCACCTCGCGGCTGAAGGTGCGCGCCGCGAGGACGTCGGTGGAGACCGGCAGGGGAGACGGATCGGGCGCGACCAGCTCCGCGAGCTCGCTGACCGGTCCACCGGCGTCCCGCCAAGCGCCGAGGATTTCGGGCAACCGGTCCTCGCTGACGACCGCCTGCTCGTCGGGCACGACGGCGGCGCCGGGCCGACGGCCGAAGAGCATGCGGTGCAACGGGGAGGCCGGGGTGTTGAGGTCTGCGGCGGCGTACCAGACGACGACCTGTGACTGGGCGCGGGTCAGCGCGACGTAGAGCAGACGGAGCGACTCGCCGGCGTCCTCGCGGCGGTGGCGAGACACCGCGTCTCGGTGGAACGCGCTGGGACCGCCGACGTCGCGGCACCGACGACCGGCGTCGTCGTGGAACAGCGGGATGTCCGGGTCCTTGCCGACGTATTTGTCCCAGAGGGTCGGCAGGAAGACGACGGGGTATTGCAGGCCCTTGCTGCCGTGGATCGTCACCAGCTGCACGGCGGCGGCGTCGGAGTCGAGCCGGCGGGTGCGCTCGGAGGCGACCTCGAGCTTCTCGTCGTCCACCTGCTCACGCAGCCAGCCGAGGACCCCGACGATGCCGAGGCGGTCCTCGACGCTGACTCGATGGAGGGCCTCACCGATGTGGCGCAGGTCGGTCAGGGTGCGTTCACCGCCGACCCTGCCCAGCACGCGTGCGGTCAACCCCGCCACGACGGTCACCTCGAGGACAGCGGCGACACCGCGGGTCGTGAAGACGTCGGTCAGGGTCCGCACGCGGTCGGCCAGCCGGTCGGTCAGGTCGTCGCCGCCGGCGTCCAGCTCCGCGGCTGAACAGCCGAAGAACGACGTCAGGGCTGCGGCTCGCACGCGGTCTGATCGATGGGGCTGCTCGAGCGCTTCGAGCAGGACCAGCCACTCGCCGGCAGCGGGAGTGTGGAAGACAGAGCCGCCGGCATTGACCACCGACGGGACGCCCACGGACGCCAGCGCCGCGTGGGCGGCCTCGAGGTCACTGCGCTTCGCGGCCAGGACGGCGATGTCGCCCGGCACCAGCGCCCGGCCCTCGAACGTGGCACCGCTCTGGACGAGCCGCTTGATCTCGTGGGCGGTGTCGGTGACGGCATGCTCGCGCCACAGCGCGACCGGCGGCCTCGACCGGGGACCCTTCCCCAGCTCGGCGCGACGGACGACGCGCAGCCGGAAGGGCTCCCCGGCCCCGACCAGTCGTGAGTGCTGCTCGTGCGCGACGACGGGGTGGACGACGATGCGCGGGTCTCCCAGGGTCGCCCCCTCCAGCAGTGCCTGGACCGACTCGAGCAGGGGCCGGTCCGCACGCCAGTTGACGCCCAGCGTCTGGGTCGTCCCCGCGATCCTGGCCGCCTCCAGATAGGTGACGATGTCGCCGCCGCGAAAGGCATAGATGGCCTGCTTGGGATCACCGATCAGCACCATCGTGGCTGACTCGGCGAAGGCCCGCTGGAAGACCTGCCACTGGACCGGATCGGTGTCCTGGAACTCGTCGATGAGGACGAACTTCCAGCGACGCTGCATGCGCGCGCGAGCCGCGGCGGAGGGGTGTTGGAGCGCGTCGGCAAGCTGGCTCAGCAGGTCGTCGTAGCTCAGCACGCCGAGTCGCCGCTTGCGCCGCTCGACCTCCTCCAGGACGGAGATGGCGAATCGGACGCGCATGGCCGCGGCGGAGTCGGGGTCCTCGGCCAGCACCGCCAGCGGCTCGATGACCGCGCGCGGGTCGCCCACCACGGTGTGCGCCAGCGCAAGTGCCTGGTTGCGGGTCCAGGGCGGCGTCTGCTCGTGGCCGAACCGGGCGAGGTAGAGGTCGTCGACGACCTCGGTCGTGAGCTGCTCGAGATCCTCCACCAGCGTGGCGCCCGAGTCGGTGTCACCGGCCACGCCCAGGCTGCGGAGCACCAGCTGGCAGAACTGGTGGATGGTCGCGATCGTCGCGGCATCGAAGGAGACCAGCGCTGCGGTGACGCGCTCCAACCGCGCCTCGATCGTGGGCTGATCGCCGGCGAGCAGCCAGTCGTGGAGCCGGTTGTCCGGGTCGCCGACGGCCGGGTCGGCCAGCACCTGGACGGCCTCGTCGAGCTGGCTGCGCACGCGCTCGCGCAGCTCCTGGCTCGCCGCTCGGGTGAAGGTCACGACCAGCATCTCTTCCAGGGCGACCTGGCCGGCGGCCACGTGCTTGGTCACCAGGGCAGCGATCGTCCACGTCTTGCCTGTGCCTGCGCTGGCCTCGAGCAGGGTGACGCCGGGCTCGAGGTCGCGGGCGATGTCGAAGGTCTCCATCACAGCCCCCGGATCTGTTCGGTGCCCGGGCTGCCGGCCGAGCCGATCAGCGGACCCCAGAGTCGGGCCGAGTAGTGGCCGAGACGGTGGGGCGCGGTGCCGTCCTCGCCCGGACGCAGCGGCGACGCCAGCAGCTCGTATGCCGCGTGCTCGCCGAAGGCACGGACGTGCCAGACGTCGGCATCCTCCTTGGGGAAGCCTGAGTCGTTGAACCGAGGGGTGACCCACTCGGCTCGCGCCTTCGCGTCAGGGTCGCCGTCGCTGCCCGACTGTGCACGCCGGAACTCCTCGGCCCAGGCGAGCGACGCCCTGATCGGAAGCGGCAGCGGCTCGCGGAGCCCGGCTTCGTGGATGGCGACCAGGTCGCGCAGCCAGGCACGGGCCTCGTGCTGGGCCAGCGGCTTGATCATGGCGACCTGTCCACCGGTGCGGTGCTTGCCGATCGTGTGTGCGGTCCAGTTCTCGTCGGGCCGCCCGGCCGCCAGGGCGAGCGCGTTGATCCAGGCCGCGAGTCGGTGCTTGGCGCCGAGGTTGGAGAAGGACACACCCACGAGGTTGTTGCCGAAGATGTCGCCGATGGTGCCGCTGACCCGGCGGTCCCCGAGGTCGATGTCGACGTCGAGGGTGCGCACGGGACCTGTCTGGAGGCTCCGCGCCGCGAGCACGAGCGGCCTCGCCTTCGTCTTGATGGCCTCCAGCACGCCGTCGCCGAGGGCGCCGGGGGGCAGCTGCCCGCTGACCCGGAGTGCCTCGATGACCGCGGGACCGTCGGCCCCGCCGAGCACCGAGGTGGCGAGGTGGTCTCCGATCGCCCACTGCTCGAGAGCGTCGAGGGTGATCGGGATGTCGTCCTTGATCTCGTCGGCGTCGACAGGCTTGGTGATCCTGAGTCGCCGGCGGAGGAACCCTTGGACAGGGTGGCGGAAGAAGTCCTGGAGGTCGGCCAGAGAGACGTCCGTCGTCGGCGCGGCGACCGGGGTGAGTGCTGCAGGGACCAGCTCCCTGACGACCGTCCGCTCTCCTCGGGCTGCGGTGGCCCCGGCCAGGGCGGAGCGGTCGAAGGTGAAGGGCTGGGCGCCGCGGAGACGACCGGGGACCAGGTTGGCCTCGTCGAACGGCTGCAGTGGGTGCTGGGTCAGCACGTGCTCGCGCACCGGAGCCGAGGCGGTGCGGTCGAGGGCGTCGAGGAGCTCTCCGAGGGGTACGGCGGGTGGCCGCTCCGCCCCGTTGTGCTCGCCGCGTCCGGTGTAGGTGATGACGAGCGTCTCGGTCGTCGCCGCGATGGCGTCGAGCAGCAGCTGGCGGTCTTCCGAGCGAGGGTCTCGATCGCCCGTGCGTGGGCGGCGGGCGAGCACGTCGTCACCGTCGACCGACGAGTGGCGGGGGAAGACCCCGTCGTCGAGTCCGACCAGGCAGACCACGCGGTGCGGCACTGACCGCATCGGCACCATGGTGCAGACCGTCAAGGTGCCGGTGCGGAAGTTGGAGCGGGTCGGCCGGCCGCGCAGTCGCTGTTGGAGAAGGGCCCGGACATCGGACTGTCGCAACACGGTGTCCTGGTCGACCGCGCCTGCCGCGATCCGGGCGAGCTCGCGGTCGAACTGGGCCACCTGCCAGACGTCTGCCGACGGCGTCGCCGTCAGCTGGTGGACTCCTTGGCCCAGCACGCGCGTCCAGTCCAGGACGGTGCGCGCGGCCTCCGCGCCGACCAGGAAGGTGTGGAGGCGGTCGACGAACTCGGCGAAGCGCCCGACCGTCTCGAGGTCGCTGTCACTGACGTCGTCGACGGGGAGCGCGCCGTCCACGTGACGGTGCTCCAGGCCCGACATCGCAGCCCCCAGCAGCACGCGACGCACCCCGGCCGACCACGTGTTGGCGCCCACGGTGCCGAGGCCGAAGGAAGCGCGGTGGTCTGCGTCGTATCCCCAACGGATCCCGGACTCACCGACCCACTGGGCGATCCGCTCGAGCTCGTCGTCGCCGAAGCCGAAACGCCCGCGCACAGGTGCCGAGCCGGCGAGGTCGAGCACCTGCGTGGCGCTGAGGCGACCTCGCACCAGCTCGACGAGCTGCGCCGCCACGGCGAGCAGCGGATTGGTGGCTCCGAGCGAGCGGTCGGCCAACCGCACGCGGAGCCGGTGCGCTGGGTGACCCACCCCGTCGCCGGCGATGTCCGCCAGCCCGAAACCCGCGGAGATGAGGGGGGCGTAGGTCTCGATGTCCGGGCACATCACCAAGATGTCGCGCGGCTCCAGGGTCGGGTCGTCCTGCAGAAGACCGACCAGCACCTCCCGCAGCACGTCGACCTGACGAGCAGAACCGTGACAGGCATGGACCTGCACCGAGGCGTCGCGCCCGGTGCGGTGTCGGGTGATGGCCCGGTCGGGCGCTGCATTGGCCTGGAGGTCGGACTGGAGCCATCCGAGCAGTGTGTCGGCGCGAGCGGGCGCCAGCCCTGCGTGCTCGCTGTCGATGTCACCGAGCATGCGCCGGAGCTCGCGGGAATCGCGGCCCAGCGAGCTGAGGAGGGGATGGCCGACCAGCACGGCGGACCCATCGGCCGACCGAGGCACCGGCCCAACGGCTGCGGTGGGCTCCAGCGCCGTCCACAGTGCCGGCGAGGCCTGGGGCAGCCACAGGTGGACCTCGCGCAGTTCGCCGAGAGCGTCGAGCAGGGAGATCTCGGTCTCCGGCAGTCGCGTGTGGCCGAACAACGAGAGCCGCGGCGGCAGGTCGAGGTCCGCCCCACCGGCGCGCAGGCGCCCCAGCGTGGCAGCGTGGCGCACGTCGGG
This sequence comes from Nocardioides sp., assembly GCF_035576065.1. Taxonomy (GTDB): domain Bacteria; phylum Actinomycetota; class Actinomycetes; order Propionibacteriales; family Nocardioidaceae; genus Nocardioides. Next base: position 70,253 of record NZ_DATLWX010000039.1, on the reverse strand, counting down.
CGGGTCTGTGCCCATGAGCTCGAGGAGGCGCCGCCAGAGCTCTGCCTGCCAGCGCAGATCTGGTTCGAGCTCGCCTCCGAGACCGTCGCTGACGCGCCCCGACCGCCAGTCGGTGATCAGCGTCGGCCGCTGGGTGGCGTACGAACCGAACAGGCCGGCCAGACGCCTGGCGACGGCGTAGCGCCGGGTCGAGCGGTCGTCGTCGCCGTCCCCGCCGCCGAGGTGCGCCGTGAGGTCGGCGAAGGCCGGCTCGCCCATGACGGAGTCGATCACCTGGAGCACGGGCCAGGCGAGACGTTCGGGGTCCCAGGGGTCGTCGGCGCCCTTGTCGAGCAGCATCGAGACGAGGGAGGACGGGGTCACGAAGTCGACCCCTGCACACACGCCGTCCCCGCTCCGCGCACCCACTCCGAGGCGGTGGGAGAGCCGCTGTGTCAGCCAGCGCTCCACCCCGCGCGCCGGGACGACGACCACCTCACGGGCGAACGGATCGGCCAGTGGCGTCGACAACAGCTCCGCGAGCCCGTCGGCGAGCGCGTCGGTGCGCTCTGCGACGTGGACGTGGACTGTCATGGCGGCAGCCTGCCACCTGGCACGGACACCTTCACGGGACCCACCCGTCCGGGCGACAGGGCGCCAGGACGCCAACGAGGCACCGACTGCTCGAGTCGGTGCCTCGGGTGGGGTTCGCGATCGCTGAGGATCGAGGAGGTCAGTGCTTGAAGGCGTCCTTGACCTTCTCGCCGGCCTGCTTGATGTCGGCCTTGGCCTGGTCGCCCTTGCCCTCGGCCTCGAGACTCTCGTCGTCGGTGGCCTTGCCGGTGCCCTCCTTGACCTTGCCGGTCATGTCCTCGGAGGCATTCTTGATCTTGTCGTCGAGTCCCATCAGGTTCCCTTCGTCGGTGCGCCCCGACCGGGGCGCGCCATTCGAACTTGCCACGCCGGGCCCTGCTGACCAACACCCCTGCGGGTGGATGGTCACAGTCACGCAACGCATCTTGCGGCGCGCGGTGCCGGTGTGACTAGAGTGCCGACGTGGCGTGATCTGAGTCACATCCTCTCGATCGGCCCGTCCTCCGATGGGTCTCGGACCAGAAGTGAGGTTGCATCCATGAGAGCCATCCGGAAAGTTGCATCGGCGGCCGTGGCAGGCGTGCTTGCCCTGACCGTCGCGTCCTGCGCCGAATCGGAGCGCGGTGAGGGTGGCGAAGGCGGCGGCCGTGAGGGTGACGAGTCCACGTTCACCTTCGGCGCGGCTGGTGCGCCGGAGATGTTCGACCCCCTCTACGCCACGGACGGCGAGACGTTCCGCGTGACCCGCCAGATGTTCGACGGGCTGCTCGGGATCGAGGCCGGTAGCGCTGAGGTCGTCCCGGAGCTGGCCACGGAGTGGACCTCCAACGAGGAGGGCACCGAGTGGGCGTTCACGTTGCGCGACGACGTCACCTTCCACGACGGGGAGCCGTTCAACGCCGAAGCGGTGTGCGCCAACTTTGAGCGCATGTTCGACCAGAACGAGGCCGGCCAGGTGGCGGCCGAGTACTGGGGCTACGTCATGGGCGGCTTCGCCAACGATCCCGAGAGCTCGCTCTACGAGAGCTGCGAAGCTACCGACGAGTTCGTGGCAACGGTCAACATCACCCGTGCCACCTCCGGATTCCCGACCATGCTCAGCCTCTCCTCGCTGGCCATGCAGTCGCCGAAGGCGATGACGGACGGCGACGCCAACGGCATCGAGGCGCAGGGCGAGGGCTTCAGCTTCCCTGACTACGCGCAGAACCCGGTCGGCACCGGCCCCTTCAAGTTCGTCGAGTACGACCAGGCCACCGGCGCGATCGAGCTGGAGGCCAACGACGACTTCTGGGGCGAGGCGCCCGCGTCCAGCAGCCTGGTCTTCCGAGTCATCCCGGACGAGAGCACTCGCCGTCAGGAGCTCGAGGCGGGCAGCATCGACGGCTACGACCTGCCCAACCCCGCGGACTGGGCCGGCCTGGAGGATGGCGGCAACCAGGTCGAGGTCCGTGACCCCTTCAACATCTTCTACCTCGGACTCAACCCCGAGACCAACCCGCAGCTGAAGGACCTCAAGGTCCGCCAGGCGCTCTACCACGCGCTGGACCGCGACCAGCTGGTCTCCACCCAGCTGCCTGAGGGAGCCCAGGTCGCTACGCAGTTCATGCCGTCGACCGTCGGCGGCTACAACAGCGAGCTGCAGCCCTACGCCTACGACCCCGAGAAGGCCAGACAGCTCCTGGCGGAGGCCGGCGCCGAGGGCATGACCCTGACGTTCGCCTACCCGACCGAGGTCAGCCGTCCCTACATGCCCGACCCGCAGAAGCTCTACGAGGCCATGCGGACCAACCTCGAGGATGTCGGCATCAAGGTCGACGTGAAGACGGCTTCGTGGAACGGCGGCTATCTCGACAACGTGACCGCCGGCAAGTACGACGCCTACCTGCTTGGTTGGACCGGTGACTACGACGCCGCGTTCAACTTCGTCGGCACGTTCTTCGGCAACCTCAAGGAGAACGACTTCGGGACCGAGGTCATGCCCTGGGGTGAGGCGCTCGCAGACGACCTCCAGGCTGCCGACGCCGTCGTCGACGAGGACGAGCGGGCTGCAGCGTTCGAGGACATCAACCGGCAGATCATGGAGGAATACCTCCCCGGCCTGCCAATCAGCCACTCGCCGCCAGCCCTCGTGGTCGGAGCGGACGTCGAGGGCGTGATCCCGAGCCCGTTGACGGCCGAGGAGTTCGCCAGCGTGAGCGTGGGCGGTCGCTGACGCTTCGTAGTGAGGTCGAGGGGGGCCGTCCGGCACGGACGGTCCCCTTCTCCTCTCCCTCGCCTGCGCCGACACCGTCCCCGGGAGCCTGTCCATGGTCCGCTTCATCGTGCGTCGCCTGTTCCAGATGGCGGTTGTGCTCGTCGTGCTGTCGATCCTGCTCTTCGCCTGGCTCAAGGCACTGCCGGGCGGCCCCGTCTCGGCGATCCTCGGCGAGCGGGCGACCCCTGCGCGCCGGGCCGCGCTCGAGGCAGCGCTGGGCCTCGACCAGCCCGTCCACGTCCAGTACTTCCGGTTCGTGGAGCGCGCGCTCCACGGCAACTTCGGCGCCTCCACCGGCGTGCTGCCGGGCGAGGACGCCTTCCAGGTCTTCCTGATCCGGCTGCCCGCCACGATCGAGCTGTCGTTCTTCGCCATCCTGCTGGCGGTGGCCCTGGGGATCCCACTCGGCTACTTCGCCGCGCGTCGCCACGGGTCGCCGGTCGACTCAGGCGCGGTGATCCTCTCGCTGATCGGGGTGGCGGTGCCGGTGTTCTTCACGGCCTTCCTCCTGAAGTACTACGTGGCAGTGCAGTGGAACCTCCTACCCGTCTCAGGACGTCAGGACGCCAGCCTGGACGCCACGCGGGTCACCGGTTTGTTCGTCCTCGACGGGATCCTCACCCAGGAGTACGACGCCGCATGGGACGCCGTCCTGCACCTGATCCTGCCCACGCTGGCCCTGGCCACCATTCCGTTCGCCATCATCTTCCGGATCACCCGTGCCTCCGTGCTCGACACCCTCGACGCCGACTTCGTCCGGACCGCCGAGGCCAAGGGTCTCTCCACTCGGGTCATCCGCGGTCGCCACGTCCTGCGCAACGCGATGCTCCCCGTGGTCACCACCATCGGCCTGTCGCTGGGCGGGCTGCTGGCCGGTGCCATCCTGACCGAGACCGTCTTCTCCTTCCCAGGCATCGGCGACGCCATCGCCCAGGGCTATCGCAAACGGGACTACGCCGTGCTGCAGGTGCTGATCCTTGCCTCGGCGGCGATCTACGTCGTCATCAACCTGCTGGTCGACATCGCCTACGCGATCATCGACCCCCGGATCAGGACGAGGTGAGCGGCATGGGTGTCGACGCGTACGCCGACCGGCGCAAGGACCGCATCGACGCGCTGGCGGCGAGGTCGGTCGACGACTCCCCCGGGGTGTCCTTGATCGCGAGCGCCTGGCGGCGTCTGCGCCGCAACCCGGTGTTCCTGCTGGGGTTAGCCATCACCGTGTCGTTCGTGGTGCTGGCCGTCGTCTCTCCGTGGTTGGCGCCCTACGACCCGGCTGCCAACCCGCTCATCGACCAGGTCCGCCCCCAGTCCAACCCGATCCCAGGCCCCGAGCCCGGCTTCCCGCTGGGTGCCGACGACCGCGGTCGTGACCTGCTGTCCCGCCTCCTGGTCGGCAGTCGGCAGACGCTGATCGTCGGGGTCCTGGCCACCGTCTTCGGCCTGATCGGCGGACTGGTGCTGGGGACACTCGCCGGGGCGCTCGGCGGTTGGGTCGACTCCGTGGTGATGCGGCTGGTGGACGTGATGCTCTCGATCCCGTCCCTGCTGCTGGCCTTCACCATCGGGGCGCTCGCGGCCCGTCCGAGTCAGTGGACGCTGATCGTCGCGATCGCCACGATCCAGGTGCCCGTCTTCGCGCGGCTGTTGCGCGGGACGATGCTCGCCCAGCGCCACAGTGACCACGTGTTGGCCGCCCGGGCGCTCGGAGTCAAGCCGCAGGCGATCGTCTTCCGGCACATGTTGCCCAACGCCATGGGGCCGGTCATCGTGCAGGCGACCCTGGTGCTGGCGGTGGCGATCATCGACGCGGCGGCCCTGTCGTTCCTGGGCCTCGGCAACCCCGATGACCGCCAGCCTGAGTGGGGCCAGATGCTCGGCGCGTCGCAGCAGTACATCTACGACCACCCGCACCTCGCGATCTACCCAGCCCTGTGCATCATCGTCGTCGCCCTCGGCTTCACGTTGATGGGGGAGTCCCTGCGCGAGGCCCTCGACCCGAAGTCCCGGAGATGAGCCGATGAGTGCCACGCTGAGCCTGCGTGACCAGGCGAGCCCGACGAGCGGTCCCCTGCTGTCCGTCCAGGACCTGCAGGTGACGTTCACCCGGCAGGGCGAAGAGTCCTTCCATGCCGTCGACGGGGTCTCCTTCGACGTACACCCCGGGCAGACGGTCGGCCTCGTCGGTGAGTCGGGCTGCGGCAAGTCCGTCACGTCGCTGGCGATCATGGGGCTGCTGCCGAAGCGGGGGAACCGCGTCGAGGGGGTGGCGACCTACGACGGGGTCGACCTTCTCAGCCTTCCCTCCAAGCAGATGCGCGACCGGCGCGGCCGCGACATCGCGATGATCTTCCAGGATCCGCTGTCCTCGCTGAACCCCGTGGTGCCCATCGGCGTGCAGGTCACCGAGGTGATGGAGCGGCACCGTGGCCTGAGCCGCAAGGAGGCGATGCCGAAGGCGCAGGAGCTGCTCGAGCGGGTCGGCATCCCCGACCCGAAGGCCCGGTTGAAGAACTACCCGCACCAGCTCAGTGGCGGGATGCGTCAGCGGGCGTTGATCGCCATGTCGCTGGCGTGCTCACCCCGTCTGTTGATCGCCGACGAGCCGACCACCGCGCTCGACGTCACGATCCAGGCCCAGATCCTGGCGCTGCTCAAGGAGCTGGTGGTGGACACCGGCACCGCATTGATCATGATCACCCACGATCTCGGCGTCGTCGCGGGACTGTGCGACGAGGTCAACGTCCTCTATGCCGGCCGCATCGTCGAGCGGGGTGATCGCCACGGTCTGTTCGGTCAACCACGTCACCCCTACACCCACGGTCTGCTCAGCTCCATCCCACGCCTCGACGCCCCGCGTGGCGAGCAGCTCAACCCGATCCCGGGCTCGGTCACGGACAACCTGCCGTGGACCTCGGCGTGCGCGTTCGCACCGCGCTGCCCCCACGCGCTCGAGCTGTGTCGCGAGGTGACTCCCGTGTGGGAGCTGGAGCCGGGGGGCCGTGGGTTGCGGTGCCACAACCCGATGGAGCCCGAGGAGGTCGGCCATGAGTGACGACACTGCGCAGTCCGAGGACCTGCTCGTCGACGTACGCGGCCTCAAGGTGCACTTCCCGATCAAGGCCGGCGTGGTCTTCGACCGGACCGTCGGCCACGTCTATGCCGTCGACGGGGTCGACCTCCAGATCTTCCGTGGTGAGACGTACGGGCTCGTGGGGGAGTCGGGCTGTGGCAAGTCCACCTTGGGCCGAGCGATCCTCAACCTCGAGACGCCCACCGAGGGCTCCGTCCACTTCGACGGGGTGGACGTCGCCAGCCTCAAGGGAGAGACGCTGCGGCGCCAGCGCCAGCACATGCAGATGGTCTTCCAGGACCCGATGTCGAGCCTCGACCCGCGCCAGTCGGTGGAATCGTTGCTGATCGAGGGGATGCGTGCCCACGGTCTGGACAAGGACAAGGCGAGCACGCAGGCCCGGCTTCGAGAGCTGCTCGCGTCGGTGGGTTTGCCGTCCACTGCGCTGTCGAAGTATCCGCACGAGTTCTCCGGCGGCCAGCGTCAGCGGATCGGGATCGCCCGGGCCCTGACGGTGGGCCCGACGTTCATCGTGGCGGACGAGCCGGTGAGCGCCCTCGACGTCTCGGTCCAGGCGCAGGTGCTCAACCTGCTCGAGGAGCTCCAGGGCGAGCTCGGTCTCACCTATCTCGTCGTCGCGCACGACCTCGCTGTCGTACGCCACATCAGCGACCGGATCGGTGTGATGTACCTCGGTGGCATCGTCGAGGAGTCGGAGGCGGGGGAGCTCTACGACCTCCCGCTGCACCCCTACACGCGTGCTCTCATGTCGGCCGTCCCCGTCCCCGACCCGGTGGTCGAGGACAGCCGCGAGCAGCTCCTGCTGACGGGCGACCTGCCGTCGCCGTCCGACCCCCCGAGCGGTTGCCGGTTCCACACCCGCTGTCCGTGGCGCCAACCGACCCGTTGCGACGACGAGCGCCCGGTGCTCCGGGCCCTCGAGGTCACCGGGATCACCCCCGGGCACCGCGTCGCGTGCCACTGGGTCAAGGAGATCGCAGCGGGCGAGCTCCAGCCGCATGCGGTGGCTGCGGAGCTGGTCGAGGCCGCCGACACCACCACCCCCGCGGACGACGCCTCACCCTTCGGTCCGGCCTCCGTGGCCGAGCTCGGCTGAGGGAGCAGCCCGGCCGGGTCACTGCTCCACCTCCCAACGGATGGGTCCGGGGCGACCGCGCACACCAGTACGCTCTCGCAGATGACCGAGACCGCGAACGACAACAAGGACACCAGGAGCGAGACGCTCGACGAGCGAGCGGACCGCAACTGGTCCGACCTGATGCAGGAGCTCCGGGTCAGCCAGACCGGCGTGCAACTCCTGGCCGCCTTCCTCGTGACGCTGCCCTTCCAGGCGCGGTTCGCCCAGCTCGACACCTTCCAGCAGCGGTGGTACCTCGGCCTGCTCGCCCTCGCCTTCCTGACCGTCGGCGTCACCCTCTCGCCGGTGGCCATCCACCGCCACCTCTTCCAGGGCGGAGCGAAGCCGGACGTCGTCCGGGCTGCGCACGTGATGACAGGTCTCGCGCTGGGCCTCATCGCCCTGCTGCTGGCGGGCATCGCCTTCCTGGTCGTCGACGTCGTCGTCAGCCGCGAGGTGGCCGCAGTCGGCGGCGGCATGACGTTGCTGATCGGGCTCGTCCTGCTGGTCGGGATCCCGCGGATGGTGGCGCAGAACGCCGATCAGAGCACGTGACGCAGGTAGCGCATCGGGTCCTCGAGGTAGGCGCGCCAGTGTCCGACGACGTCGAGGTCGTCGTACGCCGTCTGGCGCAGTCCCCACGGCCCCACCTCCAGCAGGTGCGCTCCGGGGAGTGCCGCCAGCAGCGGTGAGTGCGTCGCGCACAGCACCTGGCCGCCCGCCGCGGCGATCTCGGCCATGGTGCTGACCAAGGCGACCTGCGCGGAGAACGACAGCCCGGACTCCGGCTCGTCGAGGCAGTAGAAGCCCGGTGAGTCGAATCGGGTGCTCAGCAGGGCGAGGAACGACTCGCCGTGGCTCAGCGCGTGGAAGTCGGGACCGGCGCCGCCCGGGTTGTCCTCGAGATAGCTGTAGAAGCCGTGCATCGTCTCGGCACGCAGGAAGAACCCCCACTTCCGCACGCCCGGTGAGCGCTCGAGCTGCAGCCATTCGTGCAGGTCGGACTCGGTACGCCGCGTGGAGTGCCGCGCATGGATCGAGCCACCCTCGGGGGAGAGACCGAAGGCCATCGCGATCGCCTCCACCAGGGTGGACTTGCCGCTGCCGTTCTCGCCCAGCAGGAGGGTCACGCCGGCGGGTAGCTCGAGGCCGTTCGTCAGCACCTGCGCGACCGCCGGGATCGTGAGCGGCCACGTGCCGGCCGGCGCCGGCGCATCGGTCGCTGCGACCACGCGGCGTACGGGCCGCCGGTCCCAGCGTGCTTCCACGACGACGACCCTACGGTCCGGCCGCGCCTACGACGACCGCCCCAAGGTGTCCTGGGTCACGTGGGGCAGTAGCCTCGCCGACAACACAGTTCTTGCGACGTCGGTTGCAAGGGCGAGTCGTCGAGTGGGAGGGCAAACGGGTGTTCTCGCGGATTGCGATCGTGAACCGCGGCGAGGCCGCGATGAGGTTGATCCACGGCGTGCGCGAGCTCAACGCCGAGGGCGGCGCGCCGATCCGGACGATCGCGCTCTACACCGACGAGGAACGCACCTCCATGTTCGCGCGCGAGGCGGACGAGACCCATCCCCTCGGACCGGCCGCGGGGCGTCCCTACATCGACCTGGCCGTGCTCGAACGAGCACTGCTGGCCTGCCGCGCGGATGCGGTCTGGGTGGGATGGGGCTTCGTCGCCGAGGACCCGGCGTTCGCCGACCTGTGCGCTCGTCTGGGTGTGACCTTCATCGGCCCCAGCGCCGAGGCGATGCGTCGGCTCGGCGACAAGATCGGCTCGAAGCTGCTCGCCGAGGAGGTCGGCGTGCCCGTCGCCCCCTGGAGCAGAGGTGGCGTGGACACGCTCGAGGCTGCCCTCGCCTCGGCTGCCGAGATCGGCTATCCGCTCATGCTCAAGGCGACCGCAGGTGGAGGCGGTCGGGGCATCCGCAAGGTCGACTCGCCTGCCGAGCTCGAGGACGCCTACCAACGCACCCGCGACGAGGCCGAGCGCGCCTTCGGCAGCGGTGTGGTGTTCCTGGAGCGCCTTGTCACCGGTGCCCGACACGTGGAGGTCCAGCTGATCGCCGACAGTCATGGGACGGCCTGGGCCCTCGGCGTACGCGACTGCACCGTCCAGCGTCGCAACCAGAAGGTGATCGAGGAGTCCGCCTCACCGCTGCTCGACTCCGACCAGACCGACGAGGTCAAGGCCTCGGCCGAACGACTCGCCCTTGCGGTCGGATACGTCGGAGCCGGGACCGTGGAGTTCCTCTACCACCCCGGCGAGCGCACGTTCGCCTTCCTCGAGGTCAACACCCGGCTCCAGGTGGAGCACCCGATCACGGAGCTGACCACCGACGTCGACCTCGTCAAGGCACAGATCCACGTCGCCGCCGGGGGACGTCTCGAGGGCCCGAAGCCGGCCGAGAAGGGGCACGCGATCGAGGCGCGTCTCAATGCGGAGGACCCGGACCGTGACTTCGCACCGTCGCCCGGCCGCATCGCGCTGCTCGAGCTGCCCTCGGGACCCGGCATCCGCGTCGACACCGGGATGGGGGAGGGCGACACGATTCCCTCCGACTTCGACTCGATGATCGCCAAGATCATCGCCTACGGCCGCACCCGCGACGAGGCACTGGCCCGGCTCCGCCGGGCGATGTCCGAGACGACCGTGGTGATCGAGGGCGGCGCCACCAACAAGAGCTTCATCCTCGATCTCCTCAACCAGTCCGAGGTCATCGACGGGAAGGCGGGCTGGGCCGACACCAGCTGGATCGACCGGGTCCGCGACGAGGGACGACTCGTCGTGCACGAGCACTCCGGCATCGCCCTGGTCGCCGCCGGGATCGAGGCCTACGAGGACGAGGCACAGGTCGAGATCACCCGACTGCTCTCCAGTGCGCGCGGTGGTCGTCCGCAGGTGCAGCACAAGGTCGGCCGGGCGGTCGACTTCAAGCTTCGCGGCACGACCTACAAGGTCACGGTGCTGCAGATCGGCAGCCAACGGTTCCGGGTCGGTGTCGAGGCGGGCGGAGTCGAGCACGACGTGGTCGCCGAGGTCGAGCGGCTGGACGAGTTCCACACGCGCCTGACCGTCGGCGGCGAGCTCTACCGGCTGGTGACGGCGACCCACGGTCCCGTGCACATGATCGAGGTCAACGGTGTCGCCCACCGGGTCGCCGGCGATGACGGCGGCGTGCTGCGTTCGCCCGCCCCCGCGTTGGTCGTGGCCTCGCCCGTCGCCATGGGCGACCTCGTCGCGGCCGGTGCTCCCGTGCTGGTGCTGGAGAGCATGAAGATGGAGACGGTGGTGCGCGCGCCGTTCGCCGCCCGGGTCCGCGAGCTGCTCGTGACGACCGGCAGCCAGGTCGAGACCGGCGCACCGCTGGTGCGCCTCGAGCCGGTCGACGACGGTCCCGGCGTCGAGCAGGCAGCCTCCGACGCGACGGCCCCGGCGCTCGACCTGCCGGCACCCGCCGAAGCCGTCTCAGCGCAGGAGCGTGCTGCACGGGCCCGCGCGGACGTCTCCGCGATCCTGATGGGCTACGACGTCGACCCGAGCGACGAGAGCGACCGCATCCTTGGCTACCTGACGGCGCGCGACGAGCTCGTCGCAGCCGGTGGCGACGTGGTGAGCGACGAGATCCGACTGCTGGGGATCTTCGCCGACCTGGCCGAGCTCAGTCGCAACCGACCGGTCGGCGAGGACCTCCACACCGAGCTCCGGGTGCACAGCTCGAAGGAGCACTTCCACGCGTTCCTGCAGACCCTGGACGTGGAGCGCGGCGGTCTGACCGACCAGTTCCGCGAGCGGCTCGCGCGGGTGCTGGCGCACTACGGCGTGACCGAGACCGACCGGACGCCACAGTTGGAGGAGGCGGTGTTCCGCATCTTCCTGGCGCAGCAGCGTTCGACCCCCGACGTCTTGCTGGCCACCGAGGTGTTGCAGCGCTGGATCGCCGAGCCCCCACCGACCGAGGAGCTCGCTGGCCCCGCCCGCAACCTTCTCGAGCGATTGGTCAGGTCCACCCAGCTGCGGTTCCCGGTCGTCGGTGACCTCGCACGCAGCACCCGCTTCCGGTGGTTCGACCAGCCCCTGGTCGACGCTGAGCGGTCCAGCGTGCTGGCGGGCGTCCGCGATGAAGTCGCTGCCCTTGCGGCCGACAAGGACGCCCCGCACCGCACCCAGCGCATGGAGGCGTTGGCAGCGATCCCCGAGCAGATCGTCAGGTTCCTGGCTGAGCGCCTCGAGGACGGCGTGCCGCTGGAGGAGCCGATGCTCGAGGTGCTGGTCAGGCGCCACTACCGCGAGCACGATCTGCGCAGTCTGGCGTCGACGACCCGGGCGGACCGGACCTTCGTGGTGGCCGACTACACGCTCGACGACCGACCCACCCGCCTGATCTCAACCTTGTCCACGATGGCCGAGCTCACCGCTCCCGGCAGCGCGCTGACGGCAGCGGTCGGCGACGAGGTGGCGGCACGCGACTCCCGCGCCGACGCCGTGGTCGACCTCTACGTCCACTGGCCCGAGGCTCCCGAGGCCCCCGACGATGCCGCGCAGGAGCTGGCCCGCATCGTCGAGGCCCTGCCCTTCGCTGCTGACGTGCGGCGGATCGCCGTCGCGGTCTGCCCCGGCGGGGGTCGCCCCGTCACCTACTTCACCTATCGTCCGCTCGCCGACGGCGGTGTCACCGAGGACGACCTGGTCCGTGGGGTGCACCCGATGGTCGGGCGCCGGCTCGACCTGTGGCGGCTGCGCAACTTCGTCGTCCACCGCATCGAGGCCCCCGAGGACGTGCTGCTCTATGAGTGCGTCGCGCGGGAGAACCCCGCCGACCGGCGACTGGTGGCGCTCGCGCAGGTGCGGCAGATGGCGGTCGTGCGCGACGAGCAGGGCCGGGTCACAGCCATGCCCCATGCCGAGCGAGCGGTGGAGAACTGCCTCGAGGCGATCCGACGGGCGCGTACGTCTCGTGGTGCCGCCGGCAGCAAGCTCGACTCCAACCACGTGTGGGTCCAGGTCTGGCCCGACGTCGAGGCCGACCCGGAGCAGCTGATCGCGCTCCAGGGCAAGATCACCCCTCTCACCGACGGTGCCGGGATCGCCGAGGTGGTGGCACAGGGCCGGGTGGTCAACTCCGACGGCAGCAGGACGCCCCTGGCCATCAGGTTCCACGCCCGACCGGGCGCCGGCGTGACGGCGTCGCTGGAGGCGCCGCCGACCGAGCCGCTCCAGCCCCTGAACGAATACGACGGCAACGTCGTGCGTGCCCGTCGTCGGGGGCTCGTCTACCCCTACGAGCTCGTCGACGTCCTCACCGGCCCCGACGGAGGCTTCGTCGAGCACGACCTGGACGACACCGGCACCCTCGCGCCCGTCACCCGCCCGCCCGGGCTCAACAAGGCGGGCATCCTGGCCGCCGTCGTGACGACGCCCACCGCCCTCCACCCGGAGGGGGTGACCCGGGTCGTGCTGTGTGGCGACCCGACCAAGGCGCTCGGCGCCGTGTCGGAGCCGGAGTGCTCACGGATCATCGCTGCCATCGACCTCGCCGAGCGCATGCAGGTGCCCGTCGAGTGGTTCGCCCTCTCCGCCGGCGCCCGCATCTCGATGGACTCCGGGACCGAGAACATGGACTGGGTCGCGGCCGCCCTGAAGCGGATCATCGAGTTCACCCAGGCCGGCGGCGAGATCAACGTCGTGGTGGCGGGCATCAACGTGGGAGCGCAGCCCTACTGGAACGCCGAGGCCACGATGCTGATGCACACCAAGGGCATCCTGGTGATGACGCCGGACAGTGCGATGGTCCTGACCGGCAAGCAGTCACTCGACTTCTCCGGAGGCGTGTCCGCCGAGGACAACTTCGGCATCGGTGGGTACGACCGCGTCATGGGACCCAACGGGCAGGCGCAGTACTGGGCGCCCGACCTGGCCAGCGCGTTCGACGTGCTGATGGCGCACTACGACCACACCTACGTCGTGCCCGGCGAGACCCGACCGCGCCGGGCCGCGTCCACGGACCCGACGGATCGCGACATCTCGCCATACCCCCACGAGTCTGCCGACAGCGACTTCACGACGGTCGGCGAGATCTTCTCCGCCGACTCCAACCCGGACCGCAAGAAGGCCTTCGACATCCGCACCGTGATGCGAGCCCTGGCCGACCAGGACCACGTGAGCCTGGAGCGCTGGGCAGGTATGGCCGACGCGGACACCGCCGTCGTCCAGGACGCCCACCTGGGCGGCTATCCCGTGTGCCTGCTCGGGATCGAGTCGCGGCCGGTCCCACGGCGCGGCTTCCCGCCCACGGACGGGCCCGACATCTACACCGCCGGTACGCTCTTCCCGCGGTCGTCGAAGAAGGCGGCCCGGGCGATCAACTCCGCCAGCGGCAACCGGCCACTGGTCGTGCTGGCCAACCTGTCCGGGTTCGACGGCTCACCTGACTCGATGCGCAACCTGCAGCTCGAGTACGGCGCCGAGATCGGCCGTGCGATCGTCAACTTCGACGGGCCGATCGTCTTCTGCGTGATCTCGCGCTACCACGGTGGCGCGTTCGTGGTGTTCTCCAAGGCGTTGAACCCCCACATGACCGTGCTGGCCCTCGAGGGGTCGTTCGCGTCCGTCATCGGTGGCGCGCCCGCCGCGGCGGTCGTCTTCGCGGGAGAGGTCGAGAAGCGGACGTCCGCGGACTCCCGCATCGGCGCGATCGAGCGCCGGATCACCGACGCCGGACCGGATCGCACCCACCTCGTCGTGGAGCTCGCCGAGCTCAGGGCAGCAGTGCGGTCGGAGAAGATCAGCGAGGTCGCCGCGGAGTTCGACGGGGTGCACGACATCCACCGCGCCGTCCGCGTGGGCTCGGTGGACGAGGTGATCTCGGTGGCGCGGCTGAGGCCCCGGGTGATCGAGGCGATCGAGCGAGGACTCGAGGGGTCCGGACCGGTCTAGCGACCCAGCAGGCTCAGCGCGGCATCGGCGATCGATCCGGTGTCGATGCGGTGCAGCCGGTAGGCATCGTCGAGGTCGGAGGACTGCCCGAACTCCGTGACGCCCAGGCAGCGGATGCGGTCCCCGCGCGCGCCGGCGAGGAACGCCAGGGTGTGGGGATGGCCGTCCAGCACGGTCACCAGCGGCGCCGGGTGCTGCGTCGGGAACAGCTCGTCGAGGATGCTGCCGCCCTCACCGATGTCGCGCCGTCCGCGTTGCTGGAAGGACCGGAAGACGAGGTCCGGGCTGGTCAGGCACACCACGCCGGCGTTGACCCCGGTGGTGGCGAGCACCTCCGCCGCGGCGATGGTCTCCGGCATGATGGCGCCCACCCCGACCAGGGTGACGCCCTCCTCGGCGGCCCGATGTCCCGGGGGGATGCGGTAGCCGCCCGCCACCGCCTGCTGTCGCCTGCGCTCGACCAGGGCAGGCTCGGTCGGGACCTGGGACAGCGCGGGATCGATCGGTCGGGTGCTGAGCCGGAAGTATGCCGACGTCCCGCCGTCGACTCCGACGCGGCCCATCGCGTGCAGGAAGCACCACTCGAGGTCCTGCGCGAAGGCGGGTTCCCACGCAACGCAGCCGGGCTGCTCCAGCCCGATCGACGGGGTGGTGATCGACTGGTGTGCGCCGCCCTCGGGCGCGAGCGTGACACCCGACGGTGTGCCGACGAGGATCGACTGACCGCCGGCATAGATCCCGTAGGACCAGGGTTCCAGGGCGCGGGAGACGAACGGGTCGTAGAGCGTGGCGATCGGGATCAGCCGCTCGCCCCATCGCGACCAGGTCGCCCCGAGCTCGCCGAGCAGCGAGACCAGGTTGACCTCGGCGATCCCGAGCTCGATGTGCTGGCCGTTGCTGACCTCGTGCCAGCGCAGCACGCGCTCGGCGTCGTCGGCGAACCAGTCGCGCCGCTCCTCGACCGACCACACGCCGGTCTTGTTGATCCAGCCGCCGAGATTGGTCGAGGAGGCGACGTCCGGGCTGCAGGTGACCACGCGCGCTCCCACCTCGGGCGCGTCGCGCACCAGGTCCGCGAGGAACCGGCCAAAGGTCGCCTGGGTCGAGACGGGCTTGCGGTGGGGATGCCCGAGGGACACCGGGACCTGCAACGCGGTCGACGGGGTGACCGGATCGCGACGCAGGTCCGCAGCGCGACGCTCGCACAGCTGGCCGGCGCCCGTCCCGGGGTCGAAGAGCTGCCAGGGCGACGCGGGATCCATCCCCGACGACTCCGCCAGGGCGTCCATCTGTGCCGGGGTGAGCAGGGCCGAGTGGTTGTTCGGGTGCCCTTCGGTGGGCAGCCCACGTCCCTTGACGGTGTAGGCGAACACGATGGTGGGCCGCGCCTGGTCCACGCTGCTGAAGGTGTCGACGAGCAACCCGAGGTCATGACCGCCCAGGTCGCGCACCGCCGCGGCCAGCTCTGCGGACGGCAGCGAGGACAGCAGGGTGCGCAGCTCGTCGGTGCCGCCGCCGGCCAGGATCCGCTCGGCCACCTCGGCGGAGTCGACCCGGAGCATGCGCTGGTATTCCTCGTTCGGCATCTGCTCCAGGCGCTGACGCAGCTCACCGCCACCGGTGCGCTCGAAGATCTCGGAGATCAGCCGCCCCCACTTCAGGACGATGACCTGCCAGCCCGCGGCCGCGAACATGCCCTGCAGCCGCGCGATCTGGATGTCGGGCACCACGCGGTCCAGGGACTGGCGGTTGAGGTCCACGACCCACAGCAGCTCGCCCAGCTTGGCGACTGCTGGGTCGGCAACTGCCTCCCAGATCGCCCCTTCGTCGAGCTCCGCATCGCCGAGGAGGCTGATGAACCTCCCCGCCGGCGGTGCGTCGGTGAACTGCGAGGCGACGTAGCGGTGGGACATCGCTGCCCACAGGGCTGCCGTCGCGCCGATGCCCACGGAGCCGGTGGAGAAGTCCACGGTGTCGGGGTCCTTGAGCCGCGAAGGGTAGGACTGCAGCCCGCCCTTGGACCGCAGGGTGGGCAGGTAGGACTCGTCGAGGTCGCCGAGCAGGTAGTTGATGGCGTGCAGCACCGGCGAGGCGTGCGGCTTGACCGAGACGCGGTCGAGGCTGGTCAGCTCCGCGAACCACAGCGCGACCATGATGTCGACCATCGAGGCACTGGAGGCCTGGTGGCCACCGGCCTTGACCCCGCTGACGTTCGGCCGTCCGGCGTTGGCAGCGTCCACGATCGCGGCGGAGAGCCACAGCACCCGCCGGGCGATCTGTCGGAGCACCTCGGCGTCGTACGACGCTCCTGTGGTCGGGTCGGACTCCAGGTCGGTCGTGGCGCTCATCCGCGTCCTTTGGTCGAGGTGGTGGGGACTCGGGCTCCCGGACTCTATCCGTCGAACGCCGGTGTCGGCTGGCCCGGCCGGGTGGCCAGTGCGAAGTCCACTGCGGCCTCGGCATGGACCCGCATGGAGTCGAGCAGGGGGATCGGGGCGTCCCCGTCGTTGACCAGGAGCTCGATCTCGGTGCAGGCCAGCACGACTGCCTCCGCCCCCGCATCGGCCAGCCGGTCGATGGCCGCGAGGTAGGTGATCCGCGATTCCTCCACGACCCGGCCCTGCGTGAGCTCGTCGAAGATGATGCGGTTCACCTCAGCGCGGTCGTCGGGGGCGGGGACGTGGGTCCGGAGCCCCGAACGTTCGAGCCGCCCGGTGTAGAAGTCCTCCTCCATCACCCACCGGGTGCCGAGGAGTCCCAGCTGGGACCAGCCCCGAGCGCGGGCCTGGTCAGCGATGGCGTCGGTGATGCGCAGGAGAGGTACGTCGAGAGCGGACTCGACGTCATCCGCGACCCGGTGCATGAGGTTGGCGCAGATCAGGACGACGTCGGCGCCCGCGTCCTGGCAGCGTCGTCCGGCGTCTGCGAGCAGGCGACCGGCGGCCGCCCAGTCGCCAGATTCCTGGTGCGCACGGACGACGGAGAAGTCGAGCGACTGGAGGGCGATCAGTGCCGAGGCGTGCCCGCCCCGACGCTCCTGGACCAGCTCGTTGATGGTGCGGTAGTACTGCGCGGTCGAGTACCAGCTGAGTCCGCCGATGAGGCCGATGGTCTTCATGGGTCCACTCTGCGCCGCGACCATGGCTCATAGGAAGACCGCTTCTCCTATGCCGGGCCATAAGTGTTGCTTTTATGCTTACGGGTATGGACCCGCGACGCCTGATGATCTTCCGGGAAGTGGCACGGGCGGGCTCGATCAGCGCTGCGGCCCGCAGCCTGGGGTGGACGCAGCCGGCCGTGAGTCAGCACCTCAGCGCTCTGGAACGCCAGGCTGGCTGCGCCCTCCTGTTGCGGTCTCCACGCGGGGTGGAGCTGACGGAGCCCGGGCGCGTGCTGCTGGCTCGGGCTGACGCCATTGCCGGCCAGCTGCACATGGCCGACGAGGAGCTGGCGACGCTCACCGACCTCAGGGCAGGTCGCGTCCGGCTGGCCGCCTATCCGTCGGGCGCCGCGACGCTGGTGCCCCGGGCGGTTGCCGCGCTGCGTCGGCAGCATCCTGACGTCGAGGTGGCGCTGACGCAGGCAGAGCCTCCCGAGGCGGTCGCCATGGTCCAGGCGGGAGACGCCGACCTTGCGCTCGCCTTCTCCTACGACGAGGAGCCGCTGGACAACGGGGGGTTGGTCTGGCGGATGTTGGGCAGCGAAGCCGTCGACCTCATCGTGGGGCCCGGGCACCCTCTGGTCGGGGGAGGCACGTTCTCGGTCGGCGACCTGGCTGAAGAGCAATGGATCGTGGGGTGCGAGCGCTGTCGGGCTCACGCGGTCGCGCTGTGCGACGAGGCCGCGTTCGAGCCGGACGTCCGCCACGTCAGCGACGACTACGTGGTGGTGCAGAACCTGGTCGCCGTTGGTCTCGGGATCGCGCTGCTCCCGCGGTCTGCTCTCGAGGCGTTCCGACACCCTGATGTGGAGGTACGTCGCAGCACCGTCCTGGGCTCCCGTACCTTCGGGATCGTCCATCCGGTCGGGGCCGAGACCGTCCCTGCCACGGCGGCCATGATCGCGGTGCTGAGTGAGCCATGACGGCATGCGCGACGGTTCCCGCACTGGCTCGGACGGCCACTCACGCCAGGGAGCTCAGCTGACCTTCCTCATGGCAGGCAGTGGTGCCGGCCTCGCACGCGCAACGGGCGACCTGGTTGCGGCCTCCGCGCTTGGCGCGGTAGAGCGCGTGGTCGGCCCGGGACAGAGCTCCCTCGGTGCTCTCGTCGGCGTGCACCTGGGCGAAGCCGATCGAGCAGGTCGACGTACCGGCGACGGCGTCGGCGATGCGCTGGAAGATGGCTGCCTCCTCATCGACGGTGCAGCCGTACAGCGCCACCGTGAACTCGTCGCCGCCCCATCGGGCGAGCACGTCGACGTCGCGCAGCACTGCGGACGCTTCTCGCGCGAACGACGAGAGGAGCTGGTCGCCGGCGTGGTGGCCGAAGCGGTCGTTGAACTCCTTGAACCGGTCGAGGTCGATGATCCCCAGGGTCAGGGACTCGCCCTCCCGGCCGGCAAGTCGGTGCAGTGCCACGACCCGCTCGTCCCACCCGCGCCGGTTGAAGCAGCCGGTCAGCTGGTCGGTGGTGCTGGCCAGCTCGAGCTGGCGGCGCGCCTCGTCGAGCTCCCGGACGCGCTCGGTCAGCCGCTCCTCGGCGAGATGCAGCCGCTCCCAGGTGAGCGCACGGATGCCAAAGATGGCGAAGGCCAAGGCAGAGGCCAGGATCAGGTCGATCGCGTGCTTCAGGACGAGACCATCGGGGTGGGGTCCCCAGGCAAGGGCGATCGCGACCCACGCCGCCAGCGCCACCAGCGTCAGCACCAGCCCGGGACGGAGGGTCGGGGCCACGGCTCCGATGCCGACGATCGACAGCATGACCATGGTCGGGGCGATCGCGCCGGTGGCAGCGATGAACATCAGCCCGTTGAGCAGAGGCACCGCGCAGACCAGCCACACCATCCGCTGCAGCATCGACGGGCTGGCGGAGGGAAGACGCCGGGCGCACAGCAGCCCGGCGACGACCGAGAGGCCCGAGACGGTCGCCAGCACCCACTTGGCGGCACCGTCCACCAGGACGAGCTGGATCACCGCGAGCGCGGCGTACACGACCACGATCGCCCGGGTGCCGACGTACACGATCTCTTCGGCGCCACCGACAACAGCGTGCGAGTTCATCGCCGTGAGCTTCATGGCGTCACCCGGGGACGGTCTGGACAGGTCATTCGGCAGGTTATGCCGATCCGTCCCGGGGCATGGTCGTTTCGGGAGTTCAGCCCCCGCTCACCTCAAATCGTCGGGTCGCCCTCGGTGAACGCGGCCCTCCGTCCCAGCCAGCCCCCCAGCTCACGTGCCATCCGGCGTCGCGAGCCACCATGGCGAGCCGCCCGGCGAGCGCCGACTTCCCGATCCCGGCGTCCCCGGTCAGCACGACCGCGCTGCCGTAGCCCGAGCGCGCGGCGTCCAGGGCGCCGAGTAGGACGCGGAGGTCGGTCTCCCGGCCGGCGAGCAACGGTCCGGACCGCCCCGGCTCGCCCTCACCGTCGCGCGAAAGAGTCAGCACCGCCCCGTCCACGGCCGAATCCTGCGACGAACGATGGGGCCAGGGAATAGGTCGCAGCAAGCAGAAACCGCAGGTCAGCTGGACGGTCAGGTCAGGCTCGGGGTCGCTGGCAGCGCATCACCGAACGTGCTGGTGGTCAGCTCGCCGAGAGCGCCGCCGTGGGGCAGGTCCTCGGGAGCGCGAACCGAGAGCAGGACGTTCAGCAACATCCCGTGGGCGATGACGTCTCGCGCCTGGCCCGGGGTGCACCCCGTGGACAGGAGAGTGGCATAGATGCGGGCCATGCAGCGGCGACCGACGGCAGCGATCTCGTCGACAGATCCGGCCGAGAACCCGTGCATCAGCACCTGCAGGACGTCGGGATCCGCGACCAGGTCGGTGTAGGCCGCGCTCAGCCGGTCCCAGTCCTCGTCACGCTCCGGGTCGAACGGAGCGGCCTCCAGGACGTCCTGGAAGACGCACTGGATGCGCTCGCCCGCCTCTTCGAACACCTCGATGAAGAGATCGAGCTTGGTGCCGAACATCCGCACGACGTACGGCTGCGAGACGCCGGCCTCCTTGGCGACGGCGTCGGTCGTGGTCCCGTGGAAACCGGCGCCCGCGAAGGCCCGTCGCGCGGCCGCGAGCACGAGCTGGCGGCGTTCGTCTGCCTTCATCCGAGTCGCCATGTTGACACGGTATCAGTTGATTACTTAAGTTGTAATCAGTCAATGCCAACAAGGAGGTTCGAACATGCCCACGACCCTGGCCCCGGCGCCGCCGGTGGCACCGACGCACGCGAAGCGCCAGGCCCCCGTGGCAGTCGTGGTGGCCGCGGCGTCACTACCGGTCTTCATGGCCACCCTCGACAACCTCGTGCTGATCAGCGCTCTGCCCGTCGTGCAACGAGATCTCGAGGCGACCGTGAGCCAGCTCTCGTGGTTCCTCAACGCCTACACGTTGGCCTTCGCCACCTTCATGCTGCCGGCTGCGACTCTCGGCGATCGCTGGGGCAGACGGCGCACGATGATCGGGGGCCTGACCGTCTTCACAGTCGCCTCGATCGCGGCCGCACTGTCGACCAGCTCGGAGTCCTTGATCGCTGCCCGGGCGCTCCAAGGTCTGGGGGCGGCAGCGATCATGCCGCTGTCGCTGGCTCTCCTCGCGTCAGCGGTGCCGCCCGAGAAGCGAGCAGCGGCCATCGGCGCCTGGGGCGGCATCTCCGGCCTCGGCGTGGCGCTTGGTCCGGTCCTCGGTGGAGCGGTGGTCGAGGGCTTCGGCTGGCAGGCGATCTTCTGGCTCAACGTCCCGGTCGCCCTGATCGCCCTGCCGCTGCTGGTGGTCGCGGTCCCGGAGTCGCGCGGCACGTGGTCGCGCCTCGATCCGGTCGGCACGCTGATGCTCGGCGGTGCGGTCTTCGGTGGCATCCTGGCCCTCGTCCGCGGCCATGACGAGGGGTGGGGCTCGGTCAGCGTGGCCGGAGCGCTGGTCGTCGCGGCCCTGCTGCTCCCGTGCTACGGCCTGTGGGCCCGAGGGCGCGCACACGCGGTCCTGCCGCTTCGGCTCTTCGCGTCCCGCGGGTTCTCGGTGGCCAACGTGATCGGCCTGACCTTCAGCCTCGGCATGTTCGGGGCAGTCTTCCTGCTCTCGCAGTACCTCCAAGTGGTGGAGGGCTACAGCCCGTTGGAAGCAGGAGTGCGCACCCTCCCGTGGACCGCCGCCCCCATGGTGGTCGCGCCGCTCGCCGGGGCGCTGGCGCCTCGCACCGGACTGCGGGCGCTCCTCGTGACCGGGCTCGGCCTCCAAGCCGGCGCACTGGTGTGGTTCGCGTGGCTGACCGAGAACGCGTCGCCGTACGCCGTCTTCGTGGTGCCGCTGGCACTGGCCGGGATCGGGATGGGACTGACCTTCGCCCCCAGCACCACAGCGGTGCTCGACGGGCTGCGCGAGGCCGACTTCGCGGTCGCCAGCTCGGCCAACTCCACGGTGCGCGAGTTCGGGGTGGCGTTGGGAGTCGCGCTGCTGACAGCGGTGTTCCTCGGCAACGGGGGCACGATCAGCCCGACCGGCTATGACGGCGCGATCGGCCCGGCGCTGCTCGCCGGCGCCGCCGCCATTGTCGTCGCGCTCATCGCTGCCGGGTTCGCGCCTGGTCGCGGTCGACGCTGACCGCTCACGATGCGCTCGGCGGCGTGAACTGGGTGCGCAGGAACCTGTCCCACATCCGGTCCGACATGAGGCGTCGCTGGGCGGTGAGCACCGAGGCCGACGGGGTGACCCGCACCCGGACGGGGGCGCGCCTGGCGGTGATCGCCTTCTCCACGGCCCGCGCGACGACGTCGGGCTCGCCACCCAGTCGGGCCAGCGGGCCCTTCTCGTAGACCTCAGCGGTTGCCCTCGCGACGGTGCGGTTGAACTCTTCGTACGGCGCCGGGGTCGATGGCAGGGAAGCGCCCGCTGTGGCTGCGAAGCCCGTCCGGATCAGGCCGGGTTGCACGAGGGTGACGCCGATCCCGAACCCGGAGACCTCGAACCGGAGCGCGTCGCTGAGCGCCTCCACGGCGTACTTCGTCGCGTGGTAGGCGCCTCCTCCGGGAAAGACGAAGTTGGCGCCCATCGAGCTGATGTTGACGATGCGACCGCTGCCCTGCGCCCGCATGCTCGGCAGTGTCAGCTGGCACATCCTGACGAGGCCGAAGACGTTGGTCTCGAACTGTCGACGCAGGTCGTCGGGCTCGATCGTCTCGACCGCGCCCGACTGGGAATATCCGGCGTTGTTCACCAGCGCATCGACCGCACCGTGCTGCTCGACGACCCGGGTGACTGCGGCGCTCATCGAAGCCTCGTCCGTTACGTCGAGCTCGGAGACGTGGCAGCCGGCCTCTTCCAGAGCGGCAAGGGAGTCGATACGGCGCGCCGTGGCGTGGACGGTGTGTCCGGCACAGGCGAGTCGAAGTGCAGTCGCGTGGCCGATGCCAGTGGAGCATCCGGTGATCAGGACGGTGCGGGGAGTATTCATGTGAGCAGGATAGACAAACTATGCCGATATTGTCTATCTCGTCTAGACTGGCTCCATGTCGTCGCCGACCCGCGCAGATGTCACGAAGCTCGAGCTCCTGGACGCATCGGTCCACGAGTTCGCTGCGTTCGGCTATCGGCGTACCTCCATGGAGGCGATCGCCCGGCGTGCCGGCCTCTCCAGGGCCACGGTCTACCTGCACTGGTCCTCGAAGGAGGCCCTCTTCCGCGATCTCGTGACGCAGCTGCATGCCGACCGGACAACGGCCATGGAGGCCGCGCTTGCTGAGTCGGGCGACGTCGAGTCGCGCCTGATCGCGATGCTCCGCGCCCGATACGACCGGTTCGTCCAGCTGACGGCGAGCTCACCGGCTGCTGCTGACCTCTACGACAGCCACGACCGCATCTGCGGCGACATCTCGACAGCCGCGGACACCCGAGCCCGTGAGCTCGTGTCCGCCCTCGTTCGTCGTGCCACCAAGGACGGCGAGATCGACCTGCGGCGAGTGGGCATCAGCTCCGATCTCCTGGTCGACGTCCTGCTGGGCCTCGGCCATGCCGCCAAGGGCACTGACCCTGCGCGATCCACCCTGGAGGCCTACGAAGAGACGCTTGCCGCCACCGTGCGACTGGTGGTGAGGGGACTCGCGCCCGGCCCTCCTGCGCGCAGCAACTAGCGCGAGGCACGCGATCGCGGCGCGGACCGCTGGCCATCGACTGTCAGGACCTGCCGGCAGGCGACGAGGCACGCCTTAGCGCCGGGCATCAGTTCTGGGGGTGGCGGATGACGGCGCGGTCCATCCGGAACCTGACGACCTCGTAGCCGACCAGACCGCCCAGGACGACGGCAACCACGGCCAGGGCCGCCAGTGCGGGAAGTTGCCACGCGACCGGGAGCAGGAGGACGAGGACAACGGCCGCGAGACTTCGATGAGGGTTCCACGTGCCGATGTTGCGGCGCCTGAACGCAACGTGACCGAGCAGGTGCACTGCGACGCCGAGGTACAACGCGACCAGAGGGACCCCGGTGAGAGCGTCACTCAACTGGTGGTCGCTGGTGTTGGCGACGTACTCGAGGACCTTCTTCATCCCGAGGGCGATGAAGATGACCGAGATGACGATCGGGAAGTGCAGGTAGGTGTAGGAGTCCCGCGCAAGTCTGGTGCGATCCTGGCCGCTCGTTGCTGACAGCACCTGTTCGGCCACGTGCGCCACCACGTCGAAGTACAGCCACCACAGACTGACCGCGATACCGACCCCGAGCACCGACGCGACGATCACCGGCGTCGACACCGGCGCGCCCGCAACCCCGACCCCGATGGCGACCAGCGACTCGCCCAGCGCGACGATGAAGATCAGCCCGTGGCGTTCGGCGAAGTGGCCAGGACTGTTCAACCGCCAGCCCGAGGTGCCGGTGACCCAGATGCCTGCATAGTCCACCACCAGCGCGAGCGCCCAGAGGAACGCTTGGTACGGCGGACCGGTGAGTCCGCCGATCACCAGCAGCGTGACTGCCATGACGACCGGCACTGCCGTGAAGAGCAGCTGGCGTCTCAGCTCGACATCGTCACCAGCGGCTACGAGATAGCAGGCCAGGTGTGCAACCCGGACCAGGGCATAGCTGGCTGCCAGCACGAGCGGCGCCGGCAGCCCGCCAGGAAGGTCGTCGAACGACTCGGGGATGGCCAGCGCGACGACGAACATGGCGATCATCGCCGTGATCATGGTGAGTCTGACGACGCCTTCGTCGGCGAACGCCTGGTTGCCGAGCCATGCGTAGGAGCACCATGCCCACCACAGCAGGGCGAGCACCACCAGCCCCTGCGAGGCCCCGGCGGGAGTCGGGTTGTCCGCCATGAGCTGGGTCACCTGGGTGAACGCGAAGACGAAGACCAGGTCGAAGAACAGCTCGAGGGTCGTCACCCGGTGTCCGGCATCGGTGGGGCGGAATCGCGCCGCAACAGAGCGTGTCGTCACCGGATGATTACATGCTTACAACGCTGTTCGGGTCAACCGTCATGAGCAGGGCAGGGCCGCTTCGGGCGTCGTGAACGAAGTAGGGGCAGCGTGACTTCTACCCCATCGGATTCCTGCCACACGGTGTCCGACTCTCGGCCTACCCGGGCGACGCCAGCGACCTACCCGGGCGACGCCAGCGACCTACCGACCTGTGTTCTGCAGGAGTTCCTCGATGCGATGGCCGTCGGGGACGCAGCCGTGGGCGCACTCGCTCGGCGCAAGCTGGATCAACGCCCCGCGAACGGCGAAGCCCCCATGCTGTTGCATGGGGGCTTCGATCTGTGCGCCTGTAGGGATTCGAACCCCAAACCTTCTGATCCGTAGTCAGATGCTCTATCCGTTGAGCTACAGGCGCGCTGTCCTCACCGAGGCGAGGACTGGTAGAGACTAGCCGACTCATCTGGCGGGGACGAAATCAGTATCCGTAGCGCGGGGCGTGCCGCGGCGTCGGTGCCCTAAGGTGCCCAGAAACCCGGGCAGGCAGTCGTGGCGGTGAAGGCCGGCACGCCGACGAGAGGCACGGCACCATGGCAGATCTGGATGCAGCCCTGGATGCAGCGGGACTGACGAATCCGAGCGTCCGCGACTACGTGCGCAAGTACGCAGACCTCACGGGAGCAGAACGGATCGAGGTGGTCAACGCCGGCGACGACGCGCGCCTGGTCCAGGAGGCGCTGGACGCCGGCGAGCTGCTGCCCGCGGGGGAGGGGCGCTACTACTCCCGCAGCCATCACCTCGACACCGCCCGGTCCGAGGAGCGCACGATCGTCGCGACGAACGACGAGAAGGACAAGGGCGTCTACAACAACTGGCGGCCCGCCTCCGAGATGGTCCCGCTCCTGGAGGACCGCATGCGGGGTGCCTCGGTCGGCAAGACGATGTACGTCATCCCCTACCTGATGTCGCCACCCGGCAACGACCTCGCTCCGTGGGCAACCGGCGTCGAGCTGACCGACGCACGGACCGTCGTCCTGCACATGATCCGCATGGCCCGCGTCGGCGTCGAGCACGTCAACGACGTGGGCGACCAGTTCGTCCGCGCGGTGCACGTCACCGGCGACCTGCACAACCTGCGCCAGGGCACGCCCGAGGACCGTCGCTACTTCGTCACCGTCGGTGACGAGCGGACGATCCTCCACTTCGGTTCGTCGTACGGCGGCAACGCACTGCTCGGCAAGATCGCGCACGGGCTCCGGCAGGGCGCCTACGACGGCTGGGCGTCCAAGAAGTTCCTCGCCGAGCAATACATGCTCATCGGCATCCACGACAAGGAGACCGGGAAGGACTACCACATCTGTGGTGGCTTCCCGAGCGCCTCCGGCAAGACCAACCTCGCGATGATGCTGGCTCCGGACGTGCTCGGGGACCGCTACCACGTGTCGTTCTACGGCGACGACATCGCGTGGCTGTGGGTGCACGAGGACGGCCGTCTCTACGGCATGAACCCCGAGTACGGCGTCTTCGGGGTCGCCAAGGACACCAACGAGCGCACCAACCCGACCGCTCTGCGTTCGGTCGACCCCGGCACCGGCGCGATCTTCACCAACGTGGCCTACAACCCCAACACCGAGGAGGTCTGGTGGGAAGGCCGCACGCCCAGCCGGCCTGAAGACGTCCACGGGTGGCTCGACTGGACGGGCGCTCCGATCGCCGACCGCAAGGACAGCGACTCCTCACCCTGGGCCCACCCCAACAGCCGCTTCACCACGACGCTGGCCAACGTCCCCAACATCGCCGACGACTACGACGCCCCGACCGGCGTGCCCATCGACGCGATCATCTTCGGCGGCCGCACCCGCGACCGCGAGCCGCTGATCCGTGCCATCCACGACCTCGCCGAAGGCGTCTACGACGGACTCACGCTGGGAGCCGAGGCCACCGCGGCGGCAGAGGGCAAGGAGGGCGTGCTCCGCTACGACCCGATGTCCAACCGCCCCTTCATGGCGTACGGCGAAGGCGACTACGCGCAGCACTACCTCGACGTCGTCGGAGCCGCCGCCGAGCAACCGATCTTCGCCCACGTCAACTGGTTCCAGC
Source organism: Nocardioides sp. (assembly GCF_035576065.1). Taxonomy (GTDB): domain Bacteria; phylum Actinomycetota; class Actinomycetes; order Propionibacteriales; family Nocardioidaceae; genus Nocardioides. The sequence goes on along the minus strand of NZ_DATLWX010000039.1, from coordinate 43,619 downwards.
GCGACCCCGAGGACGGCCACTTCCTCTGGCCGGGCTACCGCGACAACCTGCGCCCGCTGCTGTGGTTGCTCCAGCTCAGGAACGGTGAGGTGACGGGACGCCAGACGGCGGTCGGCATCATCCCGACGGCCGACGAGTTCAATCTCGAGGGCGTGGACATCTCCCCGCAGGACCTCGAGACGATCCTCTCGATCGACAAGGAGCGGTGGCAGCAGGAGATGACCAACCGCGAGGAGCACCTGCGCCAGTTCCGCGACCTGCCCGAGGCGATCTGGGAAGCCCACCGCCGGGTGGCCGCGGCCGTGGAGGACAGCCAGCCCTAGGAAATCCACAAATCAACCAATCGCCAACGCGGCTGCCGCGACTCGGTGATGATGGCGCTTACCATGAGCAGCTTCGAAGCTTCAAGGCCCCCCACGCGACGCAGGTTCGACCGGCACCGGCCGTCGCTGCGTCTGATGCGCCCGTTCGGGGTTGTTGCTGGCATCGGTCTGGCCACCGTGCTGGTCCCGCCCTACGAGGCTCCGGCGTGGGTGCTGGTCGCGACCACGCTCAACTACCTGCTCATCGCCCTGCTCCTCGTTCTGAGCGTCCGCACCGGGAAGTCAGAGCTCTCACTCGCCTCCGCCTACGTCGCATTCCCGTTCGTCGCCCTGATCCGCGAAGCAGCCGGCGGACAGGCCTCAGGGCTCTCCGCGCTCGTGTTCCTGCCCGTCCTCTGGCTGGCTGTCACCGGAGTCAGGCGCGATGTCTACGTCGCGTCCCTCCTCACCGGGGTCATCATCATGGCGCCCGTCCTGCTGATCGGGGCTCCGCGCTATCCCGCCGAGGACTGGCGTCGGGCGTTGATCATGCTCGCCATCGCATTCGTCCTCGGGCGGGTGGTCCAGCGGATCGTGGAGCGCCTGGAGAAGGAGACACGGTTTGCCCAATCGGCCACCGAGCGCAGCGAGCGCCTCTTCCTCGATGCCCCGCACGGCATCGCGGTGCTGGACGACCAGGGTCGGATCGAGCTGGCCAACGACGCGCTGGGGGTCATCGTGGGCGCGCCGCCGGAGGAGCTGGTCGGCAAGATGCTCACCGATCTCGCCCCGGCCGGCGATGGCACGGTCGGAGCGCACGTCGCCCGCATCCTGAACCACGAGGCCCTTCTCGGGCTGGTCGCCGATGACACACCCGGCGCCTCCACCGTCTCCGACTGCGTCCTGCGCAACGCTCGCGGCCAGAACGTGCATGTGGCGCTGAACAGCCGGATGCTCATGCACAACGACCTGAACGAGCCCGACGTCATCCTGGTGAGCGTCGTGGACGTGTCCGAGCGCCGCCGCTACCAGGACCGGCTCGCGCACCTCGTCGACCACGACGTCCTGACCGGCCTCGCCAACCGCCGACGCTTCGACAACGAGCTCCAGCGACACCTGGAACGTGCCCGCCGCTACGGCCAGAACGGCGCTGTCCTGCTGCTCGACCTGGACAACTTCAAGCAGGTCAACGACAGCCTCGGCCACAACGCCGGCGACCAGCTCCTCGTCACCATCGGTGGGCTGCTTCGGCGGTCCGTGCGGCAGACCGACGTCGTGGCGCGTCTGGGCGGCGACGAGTTCGCCGTCCTGCTGACTGACGGTGACCAGTCGGTGGCCGAGCGCATTGCTCAGGACATCGTCGACCGCATCGGCAAGCACGCCGCCACCCTCGACGGCGTCAACCGTCGCGTCACTGCCAGCGTCGGCGCCGTGACCTTCCAGGCCGCAAGTGAGCACTCGACCGACATCCTGGCGCTGGCCGACATGACGATGTACGACGCCAAGGAAGCCGGTCGCAACCAGATCGCCATCCTGCCCGAGGGCGAGACGCGCCCGCCGCGCTTCTCCGCCCGGCTGCAATGGCAGAGCCGGATCGAGGAGGCGCTCGAGCACGACCGCTTCGAGCTCCACCTCCAGCCGATCATGAACCTCGCCAACAACCGGATCAGCTCCGCCGAGGTGCTGCTGCGGCTCCGCGACCAGGACGAGCTGGTGCCGCCCACCCGCTTCGTCTACATCGCCGAGCGCACCGGGCTGATGCCTCAGGTCGACGCCTGGGTCGTCGAGCACAGCCTGGAGATGCTGGCCAAGCTGCGTCAGCGCGACCCCGGCTTCGAGCTCGAGGTCAACCTCTCCGGACACTCCATCGGTCACCCGGACATCGAGCGGACCATCCGGGAGTCCCTGGCTCGGCACGACGTCGACCCGGCCGCCCTCATCCTGGAGATCACCGAGACCGCGGCGGTGGCCGACGTGGGCCTGGCGCGCGCCTTCGCCGAGCGGATGACCGACCTCGGCTGCGCCTTCGCCCTCGATGACTTCGGTGCCGGTTTCGGCTCCTTCTACTACCTCAAGCACCTGCTCTTCGACTACGTGAAGATCGACGGCGAGTTCGTCGCCCACGTGCACGAGTCGCAGGTAGACCGGACCATCATGCGGTCGATCGTGGGCATCGCCAAGGACCTCGGAAAGAAGACGGTCGCGGAGTTCGTGTCCGACCCGAGGATCCTCGAGGTCGTCCGCGCCGAGGGCGTCGACTACGCCCAGGGGTTCCTGATCGGCCGGCCTGCGCCGTACGACGAGTTCGTCGAGAAGTTCATGGACCTGCCGGTCGCCGCTGCCCTGCGTGCCTGACCGCTGGCCCTGACTCTCGTGCTGGGGCGCCGTACGTCAACGTGACGTGCGCCTCACGGGTGGATCGATCCAATATGACCCGTGCAGGGCGGACGTTAGCCTCGAGCAACCGTCGCCGCAACGAAGCCGGACGGGACCGAACACACACTCCACGACACCACCGTCGACGGGTTCGACGGCCGGAGGCGCCTCCCATCAATTTGGGGCGACCGCCGCGAATGCGCGAGAGGGAAACTGCAGGCATGACAGCCACCACAGACACTTCGGCCCCGACGACCCACCAGGGAATCCTGGCCTGGGTCAACGAGATCGCCGAGCTCACCCAGCCCGACAACATCCACTGGTGCACCGGCTCCGACGAGGAGTGGGTGCAGCTCACCGCGGCGCTCGAGGGCACGGGCACCTTCACCCGGCTGAACCCTGAGATCAAGCCCAACTCGTTCTACGCGGCCTCCGACCCCACCGACGTGGCGCGCGTCGAGGACCGCACCTACATCTGCTCGGTCGACGAGAAGGACTGCGGGCCCACCAACAACTGGATGGACCCAGCGGAGATGAAGGACCTCATGCGCGGGCTCTACGCCGGCTGCATGAAGGGCCGGACGATGTATGTCATCCCCTTCGTCATGGGTCACCTCGACGCCGAGAAGCCGATGTTCGGCGTGGAGCTCACCGACTCCGCCTACGTCACTGTCTCGATGCGCGTGATGGCGCGCATGGGTAGCGAGGTGCTGAAGCGGATCGAAGAGCTCGACAACGGTGGTGCAGGGGACGTCCAGTGGGTCCCGGCGCTGCACTCGGTCGGCAAGCCGCTGGCCGAGGGTGAGCCCGACGTCGCGTGGCCGTGCAACGACACCAAGTACATCGTCCAGTTCCCCGAGGAGCGGATGATCTGGAGCTTCGGTTCCGGGTACGGCGGCAACGCGCTGCTCGGCAAGAAGTGCTACGCGCTCCGCATCGCCAGCGTGATGGCGCGCGACGAGGGGTGGATGGCCGAGCACATGCTCATCCTCAAGCTCACCTCGCCCGCCGGCGTCACCAAGTACATCGCCGCGGCCTTCCCGAGTGCCTGCGGCAAGACCAACCTCGCGATGCTCCAGCCCACCATCCCGGGATGGAAGGTCGAGGCCATCGGCGACGACATCGCCTGGATGCGCATCGGGGAAGACGGCCGCCTCTGGGCGGTCAACCCGGAGTTCGGCTTCTTCGGTGTCGCACCCGGCACCAACGAGCACACCAACCCCAACGCGATGGCCACCATCAACAAGGGCAACTCGGTCTTCACCAACGTCGCGCTCACCGAGAGCGGCGACGTGTGGTGGGAGGGCCTGGAAAATACTCCGGAACGCGCGACTTCCTGGAAGGGCGAGCCGTGGACCCCGGACAGCGACGAGCTGTCCAGCCACCCCAACAGCCGCTACTGCACCCCGATCAAGCAGTGCGACATGCTCGCTGCTGAATACGAAGACCCGCGCGGCGTGCCGATCGACGCGATCCTCTTCGGCGGACGCCGCAAGACCACCATCCCCTTGGTGACCGAGGCGCGCGACTGGACGCACGGCACCTTCATGGGAGCCACGCTGTCCTCTGAGACGACCGCCGCGGCCGTGGGTGCCGTGGGCGTCGTACGCCGCGACCCGATGGCGATGCTGCCGTTCATCGGCTACAACGCCGGTGACTACTTCAGCCACTGGATCAACATGGCCAAGGACAACGACGAGTCCAAGATGCCGCGGATCTTCTACGTCAACTGGTTCCGTCGCGACCAGGACGGCGGCTTCCTGTGGCCGGGCTTCGGCGAGAACTCGCGCGTGCTCAAGTGGGTCATCGAGCGGCTCGAGGGGCAGGCTGCCTCGGTCGAGACGCCGATCGGGCACGTGCCAGCTCCCGGCGCTCTGGACATCGATGGTCTTGACGTGACCCCCGAGGCTCTCGCTGCCGCGCTGGCGGTCGACGTGGAGGAGTGGAAGGCCGAGATCCCGCAGATCACCGAGTGGTTCGAGAAGTTCGGCGATGACCTGCCGGCCGTGTTGTGGACCGAGCTGGACGGGCTGAAGCAGCGCCTCGGCGTCTGACCCACCCGGCACCACCTGCTCCGGCCCGTCGTGATCCCTGGATCCGATGGGCCGGAGGCGTCAGTGCGCAAGGCAACCGAGTGGCCTCGAGGCGAGTTGCCCGTTCGGGTGCTACGCCCGGCCTGCATCCTGTGGGAGGTTGAGGTGTGACATACGGGCCAGAGCAACGTGCAGTGTTCGAGGCGACGGCCACCGCCCTCTACGAGAGCCTCGTGGCCGAGGGGGGCGCGCCTCCAGATGATGAGCGCATCAGCGGGAGCGGTGCGGCCGCCGAGGCGTTCGAGATGCTGAAGGAAATGGGGCTCGTCGCCCTCGACAGGTCCGAGGGTCGGTGGCTGCCCGTCGACCCGTCGATCGTGCAGTCCCGTGTCGTCTCCCCGCTCGGGCAGAAGGGCGCTGAGCTGATCGCCGAGTCCGCCCAGTGGGCGAAGGCCTTCGGCGGTCTCTCCCAGGCGTGGCGGCGGTCTCCCGAGGCGCTCCGCGGCCCGTTCTCCGAGCTCCGGGGCGACGCGATCAGGGCCTACATCAAGGCTGTCGTCGCTGATGCGTCCGAAGAGCTGTTGACGGCCCAACCGCAGACCGACCGGGCGGTGAAGCAGCTGCCGGAGGCGATCGAGCGCGAGGTCGCAGCGCTGCGCCGGGGGATCAAGATGCGCACCCTCTACCAGCACGCCGCGCGCCGCTCAGTCGCCACTGCGAAGTACGTCGCCGCAGTCACGCCCGAAGGAGCGCAGGTCCGCACGCTCGACGAGTTCTTCAACCGGCTGATCGTGGTCGACCGACGGATCGCGATCATCCCGGGCCGTGAGGGAGAGGACATGGCGTTGGCGGTGCGCGAACCGTCCCTCATCGCCTACCTGGTCGACATCTTCGAGCGGTCCTGGGAGCGAGCGCGCCCCTTCACCAACCGAGACACCCCGGTGGTGCGAGACATTGCAGACGAGCAGCGGGCGATGACGATCCGGATGCTCATCGGTGGCCACTCGGACCCGAACGGCGCAGCTCGCCTCGGGGTCAGTCCGCGGACCTATGCCGGCTACGTCTCGGAGCTCAAGCAGGAGTTCGAGGTCGAGTCGCGCTTCCAGCTCGGCTACGAGATGGGCCGGCGTGGCGTGACGGGGCGAGACTGACCCACGGGTGGGGTCCGACCCGACCCCGACCCGGGGTGCCGACGCCGCTCAGGCGCCGGTGTCTGTGATCACGGCCAGGTGGTGTCGGGGACCCTTAGGGATGACGTGCCACCTGACGTGCCGATCTTGGCGTCGGCCGGGGTGGCGACGGCGCCGACGACACTGAGGGAGAGGGCAGCGGTCAGGATTGCAGCAGCGATGCGGCGTGGGGTGTTCATCGTTCTTTCCACCTCTTGTCTCATGGGCCTGATCGAGGCCAGTGTTCATTCTCGCGCGAGGAACGCCCAGACGCACCACCGCTCGGGGTGCGAATCTGTGCATCTGCAGCATCTCGCAAACCTTGTCGAGCAACTCCCGGCCCGCGGGGGGAGGCGAAATGAGCGACAGCCGGACCCAGGGGATCCGACTGTCGGCTGGCGGAGGCGGGGGGATTTGAACCCCCGACAGGGATTAACCTGAACCCGCTTAGCAGGCGGGCGCCATAAACCGGACTAGGCGACGCCTCCATGCTCGCCCCGTTGGACGAGCAGGGATGAGGTTACTAGCCGCGCCGAGCCTTTGCCGAATCGCACCCGGAGCGTCGCTACGCGAGTGCGCACCTGCGATCGGGGTTGGGATCGTGCTGGGATCGTGCTGGGATCGTGCTGGGATCAGATCAGATGGGTCGGAGCCCCTGCGCCGCCTGGAGGTGGCGCTGCAGGTCGCGTACGAACGCCTCCCGGTCACCCGCCATCATCTCCACCGGGATCGTGGTCGACCGGCCGCTACGCAGGCGGAGCTGGACGACGGGTGAGCCCACCAGGGTCGTCGTGACGGCGTCCTCCACATCGGTCCACCGCGCGGTGGCGACACCGACTCCGCGGACCCACTGCACGCGATAGCCCTCGTGGGTCAGGCGCACGATCCACCCGCGGCGCGTGAACGTGACGGCGGCCGCGGTGAGCACGACCAACCCCAGGACAACGGGGATGAGCATGATCGCGGTGGGGAGGTCGAGCAGGGCGACGAGAGCCGTCGTGAGGAAGACCAGCGCCGCGATCGCCAGCAGTAGCAGGCCCATCAGTCGCGCGGCCACAGCCGGGGCGACGCGGTAGACGGTGGGCACGGGACGATTGAACACAGGAGCGTGAGGGTTGCGCCAATCCAGCCTTGCCTCTGAGAGTGACGCACGTCACACTCGGAGGAACACATCCGCCGCATTCTCCGGAGCGAGGGGCATCGATGACAAGTGCAGCCACCGCCCTGAGCGAGCTGCACCGCGCGCTCGACTCCCCTCGCGGTCCGGGGGTCGTCGCCGGCAACTGGCGCTGGACCGTCAGACAGCAGATGAAGGCGGTCCGCGCCCTCCTCATGCTGGAGTCCGAGCACCCCGACGACGCCTGGTTGAGCGCCCGACGCGGGACGGCGCTGCGCGAACGCCGTGCGCTGCTCGCCCGCATCGGTCAGCTCGAGCCCGAGGTGCTCCAATGCCCCGACCTGGAGGATGTGCGCAACCAGGGACTGCGCCTGCTGACCGACATCAACCACCACCTGCAGCGGCTGCGCGACATGGCCTACGACGACGTCGAGCTGGAACTGGGCGGCTCCGAGTAGATCTCCGCCCTGAGGGCCCTGAAGCGACGTGCGGCTCCGCCGCCGGTATATTCCTCCTCGCCGAACCAGCTCGCTGCGCTCCATGGTTCGGCGAGGAGGGGTGCCGGAGCGGCCGATCGGAACCGCCTTGAAAGCGGTCGTAGGGAGACCTACCGCGGGTTCGAATCCCGCCCCCTCTGCCAGGCGAAGCGAAGCGAGCCTTGCTGAGGGGGCGTCGGCCGGGTGTGGCGGCTGCCAGGCCCGCGACCGCGCGGGCGAAGTAGGCTCCGCCGGGTGACCTGGTTCAGCAATCCCGACGACGCGAGCGCCCGACTGCACGCGGCCGGCTACCTTGCCGACGGACCGACCGCGACGACCTCCTACCTCGCCGGCGCCCTCGAGAAGCCGCTGCTCGTGGAAGGGCCCGCCGGTGTCGGGAAGACCGAGCTGGCCAAGGCGGTGGCGCGCGCCACGGGCGCCGAGCTGATCCGCTTGCAGTGCTACGAGGGTCTCGACGAGGCCCGGGCGTTGTACGAGTGGAACTACAAGAAGCAGCTGCTCAGGATCCAGGCCAGCACCGGTGATCAAGCCTGGAGCGAGACCCACGATGACATCTTCACCGACGAGTTCCTGCTGACGAGGCCGCTCCTGACCGCGATCCGGCGCGCAGAGCCGACGGTGCTGCTCATCGACGAGGTCGACAAGACCGACGTCGAGGTCGAGGGGCTCCTGCTCGAGGTGCTCTCCGACTTCCAGGTCACCATCCCCGAGCTCGGCACCGTGGCGGCGACGCGTCGCCCGTTCGTCGTCCTCACCTCCAATGCGACCCGGGAGCTCTCCGAGGCCGTGAAGCGTCGCTGCCTCTACCTCCACCTCGACTACCCCGACGCCCAGCGCGAGCGGGAGATCATCACCTCCCAGGTGCCGGGACTCGACCCCGCTGTGGCAGCCCAGCTGGTCGAGGTCGTGGGACGGCTGCGCGAGCTCGAGCTGAAGAAGGCACCCTCGATCGCCGAGTCCGTCGACTGGGCACGCACCCTCATCGCCCTCGAGATCGGCAGCCTCGACGAGGAAGCCGTCCGACGGACGCTGGGCGTGGTCCTCAAGCACGCCTCCGACCACACGCGGGCGATCAAGGAACTGAGGCTGGCCGCCCGGTGACGCTGCTCGACACCCACATCGGCTTCGTCGAGGCGTTGCGGGCGGCGGGCCTGCCGGTCTCCCTCGCCGAGGGACTCGATGCGATCAGCGCCATGCGCCGGATCGGGTGGCACGACCGTGAGGTGGTGCGGACCGCGTACGCCGCAACGCTGGTCAAGAAGCACGCCCAGCGGGTCACCTTCGACGCGATCTTCGACCTCTACTTCCCGCGCCTCATAGGTGCTGGGGTCGCCGCCGACTCCGCCGCCGACCGGGCCACCGATGACGAGTCGGAGCGAGGCGGCCCGCGCGACACCGGGGCGGACCTCGCCCGCTTCCGCGACGAGCTGGCCCAGGCGCTCCTCGAGGAGGCGGCGTCGGGAGGGCAGCGGCTCCAGGACCTGGCGGTCGAGGCCGTCGGCCGGTTCGGCGCCATGCCGGGTCGCGGCGCGGGGTTGTCGAGCTGGTCGGCGTACTCCGCCCTACAGCGGGTATCGGCGGAACAGCTCGTCGACCAGATCGTGGCCGGTCTGCTCGCGCGAGGCATGACCGAGGAGGACGCCGAGCGACTCGCCGGTCGCCGTGTCGGCCGGTTCACCCGGCTCGTCGAGGGAGACGCGCGACGCCGCATCGCGGAGGAGAAGGGACCGGAGCACGTCGCCAAGGTGGTCATCAGGCCGACGATCGACCGGCTCGACTTCACCGCCGCCCGTCGCAGCGACCTGGAGGAGATGAGGCGGGAGATCTATCCCCTCGCCCGGCGCCTGGCGACCCGCTTGACGAAGCAGCAGCATGCTCGCCGTGGCGGCGCGCTCGACTTCAGGCGGACGGTGCGCTCGTCCCTGTCCACGGGCGGCGTCCCGCTGGAGACCCGCCACCGGCCGAAGCGTCCTCACCGCACGGAGCTGGTCGTGCTGTGCGACGTCAGCGGCTCGGTCGCCAACTTCGCCCAGTTCACCCTGCTGCTGGTCTTTGCCCTCCGCGAGCAGTTCCACAAGGTGCGCGCCTTCACCTTCGTCGACCACGTCCACGAGGTCACCGCACACTTCACCCCGGGCGGTGACGTGGTCGAGGTGATGGAGAATCTGGCCGCGAGCACTGCCCATGCGGCGTTGTGGGGGCGGACGAACTACGGACGTGCACTCACGACCTTCGCGGAGGAGCACGCGGACGCGCTGGGCCCGAAGACGTCGTTGTTGATCCTGGGCGACGCGCGGTCCAACTACAGCGACCTTGCCCTGCCGGTGCTCCGCGAGCTCGTGTCGTCGGTCCGGCACGCGTGGTGGCTCAACCCTGAGCACCCCCGGCACTGGGGCACCGGCGACAGCGTCGCCCCGGCGTACGGCGAGATCGTGCCCATGGTCGAGTGCCGGAACCTGACCCAGCTCGAGGAGTTCGTCTCCGCGATCTCGTTGGGAGAGACCGCCACGCTGCGGGCTCGCTGACCCAGCTCACCCAGCGAGGTAGCCGAGCTCCTGGATGCGCCGGATCTCGGCCTGCAGTCCGGGGTGATCGGCCTCGTCCGCGGCCCGGCCGCCCACGACATAGGTCTCCGGTCCCCCTGCGGCACCGTCGTAGATGACGGTGACACGGTTGTCGACCGCAGCGTTGATCAAGGAGCCCAGCAGGGCGACCGGGTCCGCCCGGTCCTCCAGCGACAGCACCCGGGTCTGCATCGGGATGGACGGCACCTGGGCGGCCGGTGCGCCGATGGTGATGACCTGGTCGACGACGAAGGACTCCGAGCGGGCACCTGCCGCGATCTCTGCGGCCGCGGCGCCGCCGAACGAGGAACCGACGAGCATGACCCGGGGGTTCTCGCCCTCCTGGACGGTCTGCTCGATCGTCTGCTCGATGGCGCGGACGACCTGACGGACGTAGGCGGAGTTGTCGGCCCCGACCAGCCGCAGCCGGCCACCCTCATGAGCCCTGTTGCCGGGGAGGTAGGCGATGTAGCGCCCGGCCCCCGTGCGTTGGACGCTGATCCGACGATCAGCGGACACGAGGTTCGTCATCAGCTGCTCGATCGAGGTCGGCGGCGCTGACTCGCCCTTCGCGGCGCCGCCCGGCTCGTCCGACGTGCTCTCGACGAGCCCTGCGGCAGCGTCGCGCAGGGCTGATGTGGCGTCGGCCTCGAAGGGCTCGATGCCGAGTGCGCGGAGTCCGCCACGCGCAACGGCGCCGCCGCTGTCGGTGGCCAGCACCCCGGCGGTGAGGAGGGACCGCATCTGCATGCCTTCGAGGAGGCCACCGCTGTCGGCCATGTGGTCCATCAGGTCGGGATTGCTCTCGGCCAGCTCGTTGAGGTAGGCGGCCACGCCGTCGCGGTCGAGTGCGTCGGTCTCGATCAGGCCGGCGGACACGATCGCGCCACCGAGGGCAACCTCAGGGGCGAGGTAGCCGATGGCGCGCCCGGCGATCGAGCCGAGAGTCTTGAAGGCTGCTTCCTGGAGCTCGTCGATCCAGCGGTAGGTCAGGACGGTGGCTCGGACCACGAGCGCGTCGGCGTCGAGCTCGATCGAACGGGTGAGGAGCCCCTGCTTGCCGGTCGTCGCCGCCCGGATGTCCTCCTCGGCCTGCGCGAAGGTCGCCGTCGACAGATCGGCGCTCTCGGCGACGTCGGGATCGGACAGGATCTCGGTGCCGAGTCGGGCGCGGCCACGCATGTCGGCGCCGGCGGCGTCGAAGACGTCCGCCAGCGCGAGCATCTGGTGGTATTTGTCGGCGTCGGCCGCGGCGTCCGACACCCCGCGGCGCTCGCTCGGGACGGGGATCTTCGAGACGGTGGTCGAGTCGTTGGTCATGCGGTCACCTGGGCAAGGATGGGGGCCAGCTCAGTGGCGAGGTCGGCAGGGGAGATCCGTCGGACGCGGAGCCGGGAGGCGTCCTGCGCCTGATGGGGGCGCAAGGAGTGCCAGCCGTCGGCGACCAGCACCCACGAGACGAGTCCGACCTTGGTCGTCTCGTCCGCGGAGACGCGGGCGGCCAGCACGCGGAGCCGTCCCTGGCCCTCGGTGTGGATGGCGGCAACGGCGGTGCCGGCCTCGGTGTCGTTGATCGGTCGGGACTCGCCGTCGACGATGCCTTCACCGTGCTGGCTCAGCAGCACGGGGACCAGGTCTGCTCGACCGGACCGCAGCGCCTCGCCGACGGCGTCCACGAGCTGGAAGGGCAGGTCGATCTCCTCGGGCACCGAGCTCTCGCTGAGCGAGACGTCGCCCGGGATGGCTGCCGCCCGGGAGAGCTCGGCGGGCCACTGGTCGGTGGCGAACCAGGCGAGCTCGAAGACGATCCCGTCACAGGTTGCGAGGGTGGCAACGGCGTTGCCTGCCTGCCGGTGCCACGCCTTGACGTGGGAGTTGCCGGCGGACACGTCGATGTCGAGGGCCAGGGTGGGTGTGGCGAGAAGGCCGATGGCGCCGGTGATGCCGGGGTCGACGCCGTCGTCGGTGATCAGGCCTCGATGCCGCAGGGTCTCGTCAGCCTCGTGGAGGGAAGCCAGCGCTGCGGCGTACGCGGTGTCCTCGATGCTGCCCCGGGACTGGCCGAGGCGACCCTCGAGGCTGGCGGACGACGTCTCTGCTGGCTCGGCGAGGTCGAACGGCAGGGGTGCGTCACCGGCCAGATGTGCGGCATGACGCAGCTCGGGCAGGGTGAGGGTCAGGCGCCGGGGCAGGCCGTCCAAGAAGCTCGCCGCCAACGGCGGGGGCGTGGTCAGGTCGATGGTCACCATGTCAGAGTCCTGGCAGCTCGACGTCCAGCCAGTCCTTGTGACCGGCTGGAGGGGGGACGAAGGCGACGAGCACGGCGTCTTCCTGGGCGGGTTCGCGACCGTCATCGGCGGCCTCGAGTGCAGCTGTGCGCGACTGTGCGTCTCGGATGAGCGCGGCGGCCTTCAGCTCGATCGCCTCGATCGCGTCCTTGCGGGTGTCGATCTCGGTGACGTGCCGGCCGAGGGAGTCGGCGGCGGTCTCGTGATGAGCGGCGGCGACACGAAGGTGCTGCGCCCGCTCCTTGATCCGCACGCGCATCGCCTCCGCGGCCCGCCCGCGCCACGGGACGCTCTCGGCCTGGGACACCAGTCGGTCGGCGGCTGCTCGGATGTCGCCACTCTGCTCTCGCAACTGGGCCACACGTCGACGCGATGCGGCGGAATCGCCGTACATGACACACCCTCCCTCGTCCCTTGCTGCACTTCCCCCTGCCTCTACCCGGGCGCAGCCGTCCCAAACCCGCGAGTTCAACAACGTTTCAACTGGGCGTGGTCGCCCGAGCCGCACGCGCGCTGGGCAGGCCCCTGAGCACCGATAGGATCGGCACCCGAGCCGAGTAGACGAAGAGCGAGGTGGCCGTGACCTTCGACGTCCACCAGCTCGACACGTTCCTGCTCGTGGGATCGCTGGTCACCTTGGTCGCCATCCTGGCGGTGCGGCTCTCGGCGAGCGTCGGGCTTCCCAGCCTGCTCTTCTACCTCCTCCTGGGCGTGCTGCTGGGGGAGTCGGGTCTGGGCGTCCAGTTCGAGGACGCGCAGCTCGCCCATGCCCTCGGGTTCGGGGCCCTCGCCCTGATCCTCGCCGAGGGCGGGCTGACCACCAGCTGGCGTGAGATGCGCCCCTCGATCCGCCTCGGCGTCTCGCTGGCGACGATCTCCGTGGCCGTGGTCGCAGCGGGTGCTCACTACCTGCTCGGCCTGCCGTGGGAGCTGGCCATCCTGCTGGGTGCGGTGTGCTCGCCCACCGATGCCGCGGCGGTGTTCTCCGTGCTCCGCGTCGTGCCGCTGCCCAAGCGGCTCACCGGGGCACTCGAGGCCGAGTCCGGCCTCAACGACGCCCCCACCGTCGTGCTCGTCACCATCATCTCCACCGGAGCGGCCGCGGAGAGCGGCGTGCTGACCGTGGGGGCCACGATCGTCTTCGAGCTCGTCGTCGGAGCACTGATCGGGGTCGTCGTCGGCATGGCCGGCGCCTGGGTGATGCGCCGGATCGCCCTCCCGTCCTCGGGTCTCTACCCGTTGGCCGTGCTGTGCCTGGCGTTCCTGGCCTACGGAGGCGCTGCCGCCATCCATGCCTCGGGCTTCGCCGCGGTGTATGTCGCAGCGCTGATCCTGGGCAACCAGGAGCTGCCGCACCGGGCGGCGACCCGGTCGTTCGCCGAGGGCGTCGCCTCGCTCGCCCAGATCGGGCTGTTCGTCATGCTCGGGCTGTTGCTGTCCCCGAGCCGCATCACCCTCGACATCGTCGGCATGGCCCTGGTCACGGGTCTGCTGCTCACCGTCGTGGCACGCCCGCTGTCAGTGATGATCAGCTCGGTGGTCCAGCCGATGCCGTGGCGCGAGCTGTCGTTCATCTCGTGGGCAGGGCTGCGCGGCGCCGTACCGATCGTCCTCACCACCATCCCGCTCGCCGAGGGCGTGGACGAGGCCGACGTGCTCTTCGACATCGTCTTCGTGATGGTGGTCATCTACACCGTGCTGACCGGTCCCACCCTGCCGTGGGTCTCGCGCCTGCTGGGAGTGGCTCGTCGCTCGGAGCCGCGCGGCCTGGACGTGGAGGCCGCTCCGCTGGACCGGGTGGCGGCGGACCTGCTGCAGGTGACGATCGAGCCCTCCTCCCGGATGCACGGTGTCGAGGTGGGCGAGCTGCGGCTCCCGCCAGGAGCCTCGGTCTCGATGGTGATCAGGCAGGGCGAGACGTTGGTCCCCGAGCGGCGTACGGTCCTGCGGCACGGCGACGACCTGCTCGTGGTGGCCCCCCGCAGGCTGCGGTTCGCCACCGAGGAACGGCTGCGTCAGGTGTCATCCGGTGGCCGGCTCGCCCAGTGGGTGCAGGAGCCGAAGAAGCGGGAGTGACCTCTGGGGGAGTCGGTCTACCTGCTCTCGGGCGGGCTGCAGAACGTCGACGACTCGACGGCCGTGACCGACTCGACCACCGGCTTCTTCAGGCGCGTGAAGGACTCCCCGACCACCACGATGATCCCGCGGCCGAGCTGCTCACCGGAGACGATCTTGGCGCCCTTGAACTGACGAGCCACGAGGCGTACGGCGGCGTTGCGCGGCTCGTCCGACCAGATCTCGGCGACGCCGGCGACCTTCGCGGGCGCGTTGTCGCTGTCGGCCGCGACGAAGCCGCGCTCCTCGAGCTGCTCCAACGTGGCGCCGGCCAGACCGTTGCGGTCGCTGCCGTTGTAGACGCTGACGGCCACCTGCTCGCTGGAGACCCGGTCGCCCGTGCGCACCGTGGTCTCGGTGCACAGCGGCGCCGGAGCCGAGCTGGGGAACGGCTGCGTGGCTGCCTGCCACCCCCACACGGCCGCGATCACGAGCAGGAGTGACAGGACCAGCAGGGTCAGCGCTGATCGCAGGGACGCGGTCATCAGTCCCCCACCTCGTGGACCCGGGCATGCAGGATGTTGCGCTGGTGGAGCGCGGCGCGCAGCGCCCGGTGCAGGCCGTCCTCCAGGTAGAGATCGCCTCGCCACTCGACCACGTGCGCGAAGAGATCGCCGTAGAACGTCGAGTCCTCGTCCAGGAGGGCCGCGAGGTGCAAGGTGTCCTTGGTGGTGATCAGCTGGTCGATGCGGATCTGGCGAGGGGGGATCTTGGCCCAGTCGCGTGGTTCCAGGGCATGGGCGGGGTAGGGCCGCCCCTCGCCCACCCGCTTGAAGATCACGGCGCGACTATATGACGCCACCTGGCGGACCGCTTCCTCGCCGGTGCGTGGGGAGCGAGCCGCTGGATACGCTCTGGACATGACCCAGACTCCCGACCCGGCTCCCGCGTCCCCGTCCGTCGAGGCGGACCCGGTCGCCTCTGCTGTCGCCTCGGGCTACGCCTTCGAGGGCGCTGCCCTGGAGCTCGGTGGCCTGATGCTGAGCACCGATGAGCTGTCCGACGTGCGCATCCGGATCCCGCTGGCGATGCTCAACCGCCACGGCCTGGTCGCGGGCGCGACCGGCACCGGCAAGACCAAGACCCTGCAACTCCTGACCGAGCAGCTCAGCGCCCAGGGTGTGCCGGTCTTCGCGGCCGACATCAAGGGCGACCTGTCGGGTCTGAGCGTCCCCGGTGAGGGGGGCGAGAAGGTCACCGCCCGCGCGGCCTCGGTGGGCCAGCAGTGGATCGCGACCGGCTTCCCGACCGAGTTCTACGCCATCGGTGGCCAGGGCATCGGCATACCTGTGCGTGTCACGATGAGCGCGTTCGGGCCGACCCTGCTCGCCAAGGTGCTGGGCCTCAACGACACCCAGGAGTCCTCGCTGGGACTGGTCTTCTACTACTGCGACCAGGCGGGCCTGCCCCTGCTCGACCTCGCCGACCTGCGGGCGGTCCTGCAGTACCTCACCGGCGACGCCCAGGGAAAGGCCGAGCTGAAGTCCATCGGCGGCGTCTCCAGCCAGACGGCGGGCGTCATCCTCCGCGAGCTGATCGCCTTCGAGGCCCACGGAGCCGACGCGTTCTTCGGCGAGCCCGAGTTCGAGACGAAGGAGTTCCTCCGCACGACCGAGGACGGCCGCGGGATCATCAGCCTGCTGGAGCTGCCCAACCTCCAGGACCGGCCGGCGCTCTTCTCGACCTTCCTGATGTGGATGCTGGCGGACCTCTTCCACGACCTGCCGGAGGAGGGCGACCTGGACAAGCCCAAGCTGGTGTTCTTCTTCGACGAGGCGCACCTCCTCTTCAACGACGCCTCCGAGGCGTTCCTGGACCAGATCGCCCAGACGGTCCGGCTGATCCGCTCCAAGGGGGTCGGGGTGTTCTTCGTGACCCAGAGCCCTACCGACGTGCCCGACGAGGTGCTCGCCCAGCTCGGCTCGCGCATCCAGCACCAGCTGCGCGCCCACACCCCCAACGACGCCAAGGCGCTCAAGCAGACGGTCAACACCTACCCGAGCTCCTCCTACGACCTCGGCGAGGTCATCACCAGCCTCGGCATCGGGGAGGCGGTCGTGACCGTGATGAACGAGCGCGGCGCCCCCACCCCAGTGGCCTGGACCCGGCTGCGCGCACCCGAGTCGTTAATGGACCCCGCACCGTCCGCCGACATGGAGGCCGCCGTACGGGCCTCGCCCCTGTATGCGAAGTATGCCGAGGAGGTCGACCGCGAGTCCGCCCGCGAGAAGCTGGCCGCCAAGCTGGAGGAAGGTGCGCGCAAGGCCGCCGAGGACGCCGAGGTCAAGGACATGGCCCGCGAGCAGAAGGCCGAGCGTGTCACTCGACAGTCCAAGAAGGACGACGACGGCCTCGTGATGGACGTCGTGAAGTCGACGGCCTTCAAGGACTTCATGCGTACGGCGGCGCGCGAGGTGGCGCGCGGGATGTTCAAGTCCGGCCGACGCTGACCTGGCGGGTGGGCAAGGCAGCCAGGCCGGGCCCGGCCCGGCTCACATCGTCGGGTCGGTCCACGCCAGCTGAGCGACCTCGATGCCCTTGTCCCGGGTGACGACGCGGGCCCGCCCGGGCGGCGCAGGCTGCGGCCGGAGGTTGCCGATCAGGGCACCCTCGTCGCGCGGACCCGAGAGCAGCACCCCGGGCATGGCCAGGTCGCGCATGGACTGCAGGACGGGCTCGTAGGACGCCCGCGAGGCGCCACCGACACGGCGGGCCACGACGAGGTGCAGGCCGGTGTCGCGCGCCTGCGCCATCAGCGGCTGCAGCGACTGGACCGGGGAGGACTGCTGGGTGGCGACGAGGTCGTAGTCGTCGACCACGACGAACACCTCCGCGCCTGTCCACCACGTCCGGTTGCGCAACTGCTCGGGAGTGACGTCGGGGCCGGGGATCCGGCTCTCGAGGTAGGTCGCGATGTCCTTGAGCGTGGGCGTGGCCTGGGTCGAGGACGTCAGGTAGTTGAGGAGGTATTCGTCGGGCACCTCGCCCAGCAGTGAGCGGCGGTAGTCCACGATGACGATCTGCGCCTCCTTCGGCGTGCGGGTGCGCATCACCTCCTGGACGTAGTTGCGCAGCAGCGCGCTCTTGCCCGACTGGCCGTCGCCGTAGATCAGCAGGTGCGGCTCGGCCATCACGTCGATCGCGACGGGCGCAAGCTCCTTCTCGTTGATGCCGATCAGGATGCGCTTCTCGTCGATCTTTCGGCGTACGGCGTCCTCGCGGATCTTGTCCAGGCTGACCAGCTCGGGCAGCAGGCGCAGCTTGGGCCCGGGTGCGCCCTTCCACGCCGCATTGGCGCGCTCGACCAGGTCGTCGACGCCGTCGCCGAGAGTCGACGCGTCGCCGTCGCCGTCGACACGGGGCAGCGCCCCGAGGAAGTGCAGCTTGCTGGGCACCAGACCCCGACCGGGTCGGCCGGTGGGCACCAGCGCGGCGACCTTGCGGTCGATCTCGGAGTCGATCGCGTCACCGAGGCGCAGCTCCAGCTTGGAGCCGAAGACGTCACGCATCGCGGCTCGGAAGTCCGCCCAACGGGTGGAGGCGGCGATGATGTGGAGACCGAATGTCAGGCCACGTCCGGCGAGCTGCTGGAGCTCCAGCTCGAGGTCGTCGAACTCGGCGCGCAGGGTGCCCCACCCGTCGATGACAAGGAACACGTCGCCCCAGCCGTCGTCGGCGCGACCCTGGGCCCGGCGGGTCCGGTAGGTCTCGATGGAGTCGATGCCGTGCTCGCGGAAGTAGGCCTCCCGACGGTCGACGACGCCCTGGATCTCGGCGACCACGCGGCGTACGACATCGGGCTCCGAACGCGTGGCCACGCCCGACACGTGCGGGAAGCGGGCCAGCGGCGTGAACGTGCCACCACCGAAGTCGAGCACGAAGAACTGGGACTCTGCCGGGGTGGTGACCAGGCCCATGCTGGTCACGATCGTGCGCAGCAGGGTGCTCTTGCCCGAGCGCGGGCCTCCGATCACGGCCACGTGTCCGGCGGCCCCGGAGAGGTTGAGGGTCATCGTGTCGCGCCGCTGCTCGCGAGGCCGGTCCACGGTGCCGAGGGGGACGACCAGGCCGTTGATGGAGCGCCACTGGTGCGAGATGAGGCCGAGCTCGGGGTCCTCGGCGAGGTCGGGCATGAGCTCGTCGAGGGTGTCGGGGATGTCGAGCGGCGGGAGCCACACCTGGTGGGCGGGGTTGCCGACACCGATCATCCGGTCGACGGCGATGTCGAGCAAGGAGGCCTGCTCGCCCTGCTGGGTCGGCAGCGGCGCCACGACGTCATCGGTCTCCAGCGGCTCGAGTGCGAGCACCTCGGAGATGGTGAACGGCAGGATGCCGCGGACGTGCCCGCCCTCGTCGCGCGAGACCCGGGCCCGGCCGCTGGGAGGTCCGGACACGTACGCCGCCTTGAACCGCAGCAGGGTCGACTGGTCCGGCTTCAGGTAGCCGAGACCGGGCACCGCCGGGAGCTCGTAGGCATCCGGGACGCCCAGGACCCCTCGCGACTCCGCGGCGGAGAAGGTGCGCAGACCGACTCGGTAGGACAGGTGCGACTCGAGGCCACGCAGCCGACCCTCCTCGAGTCGTTGGGACGCGAGCAGCAGGTGCAACCCCAGCGACCGGCCCAGGCGGCCGATGGCGACGAAGAGGTCGATGAACTCCGGCTTGGCGGAGAGCATCTCGGAGAACTCGTCGACCACGATGAACAGGGACGGCATGGGTGCGAGGTCCTCGCCGTTCGCGCGGGCCTTCTCGTAGTCGCGCACCGAGGCATAGTTGCCGGCGTCGCGCAGGAGCTCCTGGCGACGCACCATCTCGCCGGAGAGGGCGTCCTGCATGCGGTCGACGAGAGTGAGCTCGTTGGCCAGGTTGGTGATGACCGCCGAGACGTGCGGCATGTCGGACATGCCGGAAAAGGTCGCCCCACCCTTGAAGTCGACGAGGACGAGGTTGAGCTGGTCGGGGGAGTGCGTCATGACCAGGCCGAGCACGAGCGTCCGCAGGAACTCCGACTTGCCGGACCCGGTCGCGCCGATGCACAGACCGTGCGGTCCCATGCCCTGCTGCGCCGACTCCTTGATGTCCAGGTGGATGAGGCCGCCCGAGTCGCCGATGCCGATGGGCACCCGCAGCCGATCGCGTGCCGGTCGCGGTCGCCATGAGCTCGTCGGGTCGAAGGTGTGGATGTCACCGAGGCCGAGCAGCTCCATGTGGTCGGGGTTCGCCGAGGTGATGTCGACGGCTGTGCCGGAAGAGGCGTCGGCGCTGATGGTCTTCAGCGGTGCGATGCGGCGGGCGAAGGCCTCGGCGGTGGCGAGGTCGCACTGGTCGATCAGCGCCTTGACCGGCTCCTCGCGCACCCGCACACCGAGCACGGGCAGCTTCTCGAGCTCGGGGCGACCACCGGCGAACTGGAGTCGCAGGCGGGTGGAGTCCTCGAGCTCGTCCCAGCGCGAGGGCATGTCGAGCAGCGTGACGCCGTGCAGGCCGTCCGGCGGGACGACGTGGTTGCCGGGTGGCAGGTGTCCGCCGTCGATCACCAACAGGATGTGGGGCGTGGGCTGGCGTTCGTCGGCACCGAAGCGCGGCCGGTCGCTGAGGTCGGGCGGGAGCAGGTTGCCCAGGTCGTCGATCGAGGTCGCGACCATGCGGCGCGGGCCGACTGCGTCCGCCTCGCGGGTGCTCCGGGCGTGGGGCAGCCACTTGACCCAGTCCCAGTGGGTGAGGTTGGCCTCGGAGCTGAGCACGGCCACGACGAGCTGATCCGGGTTGTGGAAGGCCGTCGCCGAGCAGAGCATCGCGCGGGCGGCAGAGCGGGCGTCCTCCTCGGGCCCGCACAGCTCGATGCGGTCGAAGGCCCTCAGGTCGATCGAGGCCGGCAGGTTGGGCTGGAGACGATGGACCACCAGCAGCCGGTGCAGGGCCGAGGCCGCCGCCGGGTCGACCTGGTCGACCGGAGCGCTCTCGGGCGGGACCAGCTCCAGCGACAGCGGTTGGGCGCACAAGCCGTAGCGGACGTGGAGGAAGTTGCTGTCACCCGGTCCGTGCTCCCACAGTCGGGTGCGCTCCTCCGCCAGCGAGGGCAGGGCGCTCGGCTCGGGGTGGTGCCAGCTGAGGGCACGACGTTGCTGGTCGGCCGCGTTGCGGGCCACCTCGCGGATGTGCGCGAGGTAGCGGAGGTACTCCGTGCGCGAGCCGGTGACCTGCTGGGCTCGCTGCTTACGCTGGCGGTCGATCTGCACGATGATGAAGCCGAGGGTGGCGAAGAGGAACATGCCGGCTGCCAGGAAGCTGCGGGTCTTGTTGCCGCCGGTGCCCATGGTCGCCACGAGCACGATGGAACCCAGGCTTCCCAGCATCGGGATGGCGTTCATCAGGACGCCGCTCGCGCCCTCGTTCTCCTGGATCTCCGGCGGTGGCTGCAGGACGATCTGCCCGCCAGGCATCACCGGCTCGTCGAGCCGTTGCCCACCTCGCAGTGCAGTGCTCACGCAGTTCCCCTAGCAATGGCCGATGAGTCGCGATGATGATAGGTGCGGGTGACGAGACGGACTACCCTGCACACCGAGTAGTCGATCGAAGAGGGGGGACTCGTGCCGGACGCCGTGTCTGAGGCGACCCCCTCCTCCGGGTCTGCCGCGACGATCGCCATCAGCGTGCACGGTCCGGTCGGAGTGCTGGACATGGTGGTCCCTGTGGGCGCCACGCCCGTTGACGTCGGCCGCGCCTACGCCGACCAGGCTGGCCTGTCGGGCATCCCGCTGCTGCAGACGCCCATGGGCGAGCACCTCCGCGCAGACCTCGCGCTCGGTGCCATCGGTGTCGAGTCCGGCACGGTCCTGGTCGCGGCGACCGGCGTACGCCGTCCCAAGCCTGCCGACGAGGCCGCCCTCCGCGACCAGGCCGTGGTCGACAGTCCTCAGGTCGCCGCGGTCATGCTCGGTCTCGCGGTGGGTGCCGCCGCCCTGTCCGCCTGGTATGCCGCACTGTCGGGCGACGACTGGCTGCGCACCGTGACCGTCGGGCTCCTCCTGACCTGCGC
This sequence comes from Nocardioides sp., assembly GCF_035576065.1. GTDB lineage: Bacteria > Actinomycetota > Actinomycetes > Propionibacteriales > Nocardioidaceae > Nocardioides. The sequence goes on along the minus strand of NZ_DATLWX010000039.1, from coordinate 22,119 downwards.
GCTCGCCGGCTCCGTTCCGTGGGGCAGACACGCGCAGCAACGGACCGCGGCAGCGCCCGCCCTCGCCGCCGCCGCTGCGTTCGCTGCGTTCTTCGAACCCGGTGAGCACCTCCTCGGCGCCGTTGTCGCGGTGTGCGCCCTCGCCGCCGCGCTGACCGCCGCGATCGCCCGGACGATGAGTCCGGACCGACACCAGGTCCTGATGGTCTGGATCGTGGCCGGCTGTGTCGTCTTCGGCGTGTGCGCCCTGAGCCCGCTCATGAAGTGGGACGACCGGGTCTCGTGGGCTCTCCTGCTCGTGCTCGCCATGCTCGGCGCGCGTTTCGTGCCCTCGATCGCGGTCGACGTGCCCGACGAGGCCCTGCTGGACCTCGACCGGCTCGCCGTCACGGCGTGGTCCGCCCGGGATCGCTCCACCGGTCGTCGCGGACGCATCGTCATCCCGGAGGCCGCCATGCGCCGCCTGGTCGAGGACGCCACCCGCACGGTCACGGCGTCCTCTGCCGCCATCTTCCTGGTGACTCTCGTCGCCACCCCGCTCCTGCTCGCTTCGGCCACGATCGACCTGGACCGGATCGGTGCCCGGTGCTTGGCGTTCTTTGCCGGGGGCGCCATCCTGCTGGCGGCTCGGCAGTACCGCCACGCAGCGGCACGTCGACTCCTGCGCGGCGCCGGGCTCGCGTGCTGGCTCTGGCTGCTCGCCTTCGAGGCCGGTGACCTGTCGCCCACGTGGGTGACCTGGGGGTTGGTGGCAGTGGTCGTGCTCGGCCTGGTGAGCGTCGCGGCGGCGGTCGCGACCGGCCGCGGTTGGCGTTCGGTCTGGTGGTCACGCAAGGCCGAGGTCGCGGAGAGCATGACCGGCGCCTTCGCGTTCGCGGCCACCGTCGTCGCGTCCGGACTCTTCCGCGCCCTGTGGGAAATGACGTCGTGATGTTTAGGCCCCGCTCCGCCGGGTAGATCGAAGTCAGCGCGGGGGGCCGGGACGTCTCCCCGAGCAGGACAGCTCGAAGGACTGAGCAGGGTCCGTTCGCCGCACCACTTCAGAGCACCACCTACACACCAGTGAACTCTTGGGGGAGACATCCGCCGAGGGGGAAGGATTGAGATGACCAACCTCAGCCAGACAGAACAAGCGCTCTCCAAGGGAGCCGAAAAAGTCGAGACGGCGCGCGTCGAAGTCAAGCAGAAGTGCAACACCGTCACCGACAAGGTCAACGAAATGATGAGCGGCTGGGGCGGCCAGGGCGCTTCCTCGTTCGGCAACTTGATGGTCGCCTGGCAGGAGAAGCAGGAAAAGATCCTGCAGGCGCTCGACAATCTCGCAGCCTCGATGCGGGAGACCGAAAAGGACAACGTCGCGACCGACGAGTCGCAGTCCGCCTCGCACCTCAACCTGCAGAACCGCCTCGGCTGACCGCCGCGACCACCCAGACCAAGAGGAGATCCACATGTCTTTCGACGGAATCAAGGTAGAACACGGCAAGCTCGACGCGGGCTCGGCCGATGTCATCGCGGCGGCGAAGCAGATCGAGGCGCGCCTCGACACCCTGGAGAGCGACCTTCAGCCGCTCGCCACTGACTGGACGGGTGCGGCCAAGGAGGCCTACCGCGAGGCCAAGCAGACGTGGGACCAGGCGATCAACGACATGGTCGCCCTGCTCGAGCAGGCCGGCAAGAACGTTGGCCTCTCGAACGAGGAGTACAAGTCCGCCGACGCTCGCGGCGCCGGTCGTTTCTGATCCACATCACCAACACCGACACGAGGTCGGTCGCCCTGCGGGGCGACCGACCTCGTGTCGTTGGCGTAGCGGTCCTCAGGTGACCGCGATCGATATAGGCTGCTGCCCGATCGAGCGGGCCGGCCATGCGGAGCAGGACCCGAGCATGACCCGGGACTCGTCTCGACCGCACCACATATCTGGGGGGACCACAGCATGAGTCAGACGACGCCGATCGGTTCGGGCCTCGTCCGGGTGACCGTCGCGTCGGGCTCGCGTCGTGTCGACCTGGTGCTGCCCGGCGCTGTCCCAGTGGCTGAGCTCGTCCCCGAGCTGGCCCGCAGCGTCGGGATCCTCGATGCCAGCACGGTGTACGGCGGCTATCGCCTCGTCGCCCAGGACGGTCGCCGACTGGCCAACGACGCCGGGCTCCTGATCCAGGGCATCGAGGACGGCGGACTTCTCACCGTCACTGCCGGCATCGACGACGAGGCACCTCGGGTCTATGACGACATCGTCGAGGCGATGGCCGACGTCGTCGAGCACGAGCTCAAGCCCTGGGAGCCAGCGGCCGGGAGGCGGACGGCTCTCGGTGCCGGCGGCATGCTGCTCGGCCTCGGTGCCTTCGCGCTGTTGTTGCAGGGCGAGAGCGTCATGGGCGGGTTGGCCGCCGCTGCGGCAGCGGCGTTGCTCGTCGTCGGCGGCGTCGTTCTGGCGCGCGGGCAGGACGAGCCCGACGCAGGCGTGGCCGTTGCGCTGCTCGCGGTCATCTACGCCGGGGTCGCCGGTCTGCTGCTCGCGCCTGGCGACCTCGGTCCGTGGCAGTGGCCGCTCCCGGCAGAGTTCTTCGAGGCCCCGTTGGCCGCCGCTGGAGCCGCGATGCTCGCGGTGGGGCTGGTGGCCGTGGTGGGACTGCGCGAGGGCCGTGCTCTCGTCATCCCTGCCATCGTGGTGGGAGCGATCCTTGCTGCCTCGGGCCTGCTCCTGCAGGCCGTCGATGTCGACCCGACTGTGGTGTTCACCGTCCTGATGGCGCTCGTGGTCCTGGCAGGCAGCATCTTCCCGTGGCTGGCCCTGGGGGTCACCGGGACCCAGGTCGACCAGATCTACTCCCTGCACGACATCACGGCCGACCCCGACGAGATCGATCCCGCGCAGGTCGGCGCCGATGCCCGGGTCGCGCACGAGATCCTGCTCGCCGTCTCGGCCACCGTCGGCACGCTGCTCGTGCTGCTGGTGCCGATGGCGGTGAGCCGCGGCGTCTACGGCACCATCCTCGCCGCGGTGTGCTGCCTGGCCGTCATGTTCCGGACCCGGCAGTACCGCGCCGGCTCCGAGGTGCTCGCCGGGCTTCTGTCCGGGATCCTGGGCCTCGTCTCGCTCGCGCTGTCGATGCTGCTGATCCACGACGGGTGGCGTGCGGAGGCCGCCGTGGCCCTGGCGGTCGTGGGCGCCGTACTCCTCGCCTCGACCCTGGTCCCCGCCTCGCCGTCGGTGCGACGCGGCCGGATCGGCGATGCCGTCGAGACCGCCACGCTGCTGTCCCTCTTGCCGCTGATGGTCATGGCCGCCGGGTTCTTCGACATGGTCAAGGGCTGACGTTGGCGACCAAGAAGGATCTCGTCGAGGCCCACTCGTTCAGCAAGCGCAGACTCGTCACGGCGTTCATCAGCGGTGCACCTGGCGGTCGCGAGGTGGAGCCGGTGCGTCCCGGTCGCGTCCTGATCGGTGGCGTGGCACTGTCGCTGCTGCTGCTGGCCGGTGCGGCTGTAGCAGGGTTCCTCGTCGGTCGACCCGACTCCCAGTGGCTGGAGGCCGGCAGCTTCGTCACCAGCAAGGACACCGGTGAGCAGTACGTCGTCCTTGAAGGAGGCGACGACCCGGTGATCCGACGGGTGCCCAACTACATCTCCGCGCAGCTGCTGCTCGGCCAGGCCGACCTCACGCCCTTCCAGGTGCGGGACAAATACATCCGCGAGGTCACGCTGGGTGAGGATCTCGGCATCGACGATGCGCCTGCCGGGCTGCCCGACCCCGATCGGCTCATCCAGGACGGCTGGACCGCCTGCACGTCGCCGGACGCCGGGATCCAGGTCGCACTCAACCCCGAGCCGGAGGTCGAGGAGCTCGTCGACTCCGCCTTCCTGGTCCGCAGCGACAAGGTCCTGTGGTTGATCGCCACCGATTCCGGCGGCGCTGCCTACCGGTTCCAGCTGCCGGCCGACCCGTCGGACGCCGGGACCATCGCCAACCGGCTGCGACTCGGGGCGACCGAGGACGCCCCGGACGTCAGCTTCGCCTGGCTCAACCTGTTCTGGCTGGGCGACCCGCTGACGGCGGACGAGTTCGGCGTGCGCAACCTGGGCCAACCGACCAACTACTCCTCCGAGGTCGAGACCGACCTCTCGGACTACCGCATCGGAGACCTGGTCACTACGCCGGGCGGGGACTACCTCCTCGGCGACGAGGGACCCGAAGAGCTCAGCGAGTTCGCGTCGCTCGTCTATGACGCCGTAGGCCCCGCCACCCACACGGTCGACGAGAGAATCGCTGCCGCGTTCCCCTCGGCCGACTATTCGTCACTGTGGCCGGCCACGCTGCCGACACCCAGCCTCGACGAGGAGATGTGCGCGGTCCTGCACCCGGGTTCGGACGGCGACACCCGGGTCACCCTCGCCCACGCACCCACGGGCGACGCCTCGCCCGACGGCCTCGGGGTCGACCGCCGCGACGTCGAGGTCCAGCCTGCGGGCGGTGCCTACGTCCAGTCCGGCGCCGATGCCGGCGGTTCGACCGATGGCACCCTCTACGTCATCGACTCGACCGGCTACAAGTACGAGCTGATCGGCGCCGACGTGCCGACCTACATCGGCTACGGCAGCACCGCCGCGCCGCTGGTGCCCAGCAGCTGGCTCGACTTCTTCGAGGACAAGGTGCAGCTCTCCACCAATGCCGCGCGACGGGTGTCCGAGGACGCCCCGGCGGCGGACTCCACCACCGGGGAGTCATGACGCGACTCGCGCCGGTCCTGCTCGTGGCCGGGATCGCTGGTTCGGTCCTCTCTGTCGGTGCGTCCGCGCCTGCGGCGGCGGTGACTTCGCCGTACGCCGCAGTGGTGCCGTGTGACGAGACCACGGTGCCCGAGACCGAGGTGCTGGAGGACAGCCCCTCAAAGGTGAGCGTCCCCCTCGAGAGGATGCACGTTCCGCAGGCGCACGAGATCACCGACGGACGAGGAGTGAGCGTCGTCGTCGTCGACAGCGGCATCCAGCCCGGGCTGGGGATCAACCAGGGCCCGGCGGTCCGGTTGCCGGACGTCGCCGGTCCGCTGCTCTCAGGTCACGGCACCATCGTCGGCGGCCTGATCGCTGGCCCGCACGGAGTCGCGCCAGGAGCACAGGTGATCGACGTGCGCGTCTTCGACACCGCTGATCCAGACGATGCCGAGGGGGAGAAGGGCGTCACGTCCGAACGCATCGCGCAGGGCATCGAGACGGCCATCGGGTTGCACGACACCCTCAAGTTCAAGGTCGTCAACATCTCCTTGTCGGTCGGCGAGGACGACCCGCGGCTGCATCAGGCGATCAAGGACCTGCAACGTCGCGACGTGGTCGTGGTCGCGTCGTCGAGCAACGCGCCCGAAGAGGTTGACGAGAGCTTCAAGGGGACGCCGGGCAACGACGCCGAGGTCTATCCGGCCGACTACAAGGGGGTCCTGGCGGTGAGCGCTGCTCCGCCGCCCGGGGGATCACCGATCGACTCGGTCCTTCCCAACCTCCACATCGACGTCGCGGCCCCCACCGTGGGTGGGATCTCGATCAACGCCAACGGTGTTCGATGCGACATCGAGGAGCTCGCCACCTCCTGGGCAGCCGCCGAGGTGACCGGTGTCGTTGCGTTGCTGCGTGCGGCATACCCGCGTGAGAACGCCAAGCAGGCCGTCGCCCGGTTGGTGTCGACAGCAGAAGGCTCCGAGACGGTGAGGAACCCGTGGACGGGGGCCGGTGTGGTGCAGGCCCACGACGCACTGACCCGCTCGCTCTCCCCCGGCAGGAGTGGCCGGATCGAACGTCCGGTCCTGCAGAACCGGGGCGAAGCCACTGCGCCGCCCCCGCCGAGGCGGCTCGATCTCTTCGGCTCCTCGCGGGCGCTGCTGCTGTGGTGCGGCCTGGGTGGAGGCGCCCTGATGGCGCTCGCCTTCATGGTCCGTCCCCTAACCCGACGCTGAACCTCCGGCCTCTGATCCATCACGCACAACAGGCCGGGCCCAAGGGCCCGGCCTGTTGGTGCCTCGTGATGGGCTCAGACCTTGAAGGACCACTTCAGCGGCTGGGCACCGGGCTTGGCCTTCTGGTCCCAGGCGTTGCCGCGGACATCGGTCACCTTGGTGCTGACCGTGACCGTGTAGGTGCCCTTCCTCAGCGGCCTCTTCGGCTTGAGCGTGATCTGCTTCTTCACGGAGTCGTAGCTGACCCTGGCCTTGATCTTGGAGCCGCCCTTCTTCTTCAGCACCACCGTTGCCTTGGTCACCGACGCTGCGGCGAGGGCTTCGCTGGCGAACACCTTGACCCGCGCCGTGGGCTTCACGCCGGTGGCGTTCTTGCCGGGCTTGAACTTCTTCGCCAGCGGCCCCACCGTGTCCACGGGCGGGGTGGGGACGGGTGCGGGTGCGGGGACCGTGGTGTCCAGGGTGATGGTGTCGGAGACCGTCGTGACGTTCCCGACTCCGTCCTTGAACTGGGCGAACACCGTCTTGACTCCGTCACCGGCTGACAGCGACCACGCGGCGGTGGTGGCGTAGGGCTGGAAGGCGGAGTACGTCGTGCCGTCGTTGCTGAAGCGCATCTGCGTGACCCCGGTCGAGGGTGCCGGGTCGGTGGCCGACAGGGACAGCGTGACCGCGGTGGACTTCGTGGTCGCGGCCCCGGCGTTGATGGAGACCGAGCCCACGGGTCCGGCGGCGTCGTCCCACTCGATGTCCAGCGACCAACCACCGATCCTGGCGAAGTCGCCGCTGACCGTGTCGGCGGCGAAGAGCTGCCAGGTGCCGTTCGGGTCGGTCCCGTCGAAGGCGGACAGCGCCGTCGCTCCTGATGGTGCGGGAGCGGGTGCGGGATAGGAGTCCGCCCCATTGGCTATGTTGGTCGGTCGGAACGTCCCTGCCACAAGAGGCCCTGCGCCGGGGAGATCGGTGGCCGCCTCGTCGTCGAGGGTGAGGTCGAGGTCCGTCACGGTGGTGCTCCCACCCGCGTCCGACATCAGGGTGGACTGCTGGCCGCCCGGGCCCACCAGCAGGAGATCCATGTCGTCGGGGTAGGTCGAGGTGATGTTGTCGAGGGTCACGTTCAGGTCGGTGACCGGACCGATGCCGGACACGGACACCTGGGAGGGATAGGGGACCGTCTCCGTCTGGATGGTCAGACCCCATTGCGAGAGTGAGCCAAGGTCACCGGCAGAGTCGTCGTAGACGAAGAGCTTCCAGGTGCCGTTGGTCAGGGTGCCGTCGAACACGGACATGGACGTGTTGCCATTGGGAGACGGTGCCGGAGCTGCGATCGAGAAGGGGCCGTATGTCGCCGGGCGAACGGTGGAGGTGGCGAGGGGCCCGGCGCCGGAGATGGGGGCCCCCGCTTCGTCGCTGAAGGTGAGGTTGATGTTGCTGATGTCGGCGTCGCCCCCGGCGTCGCCCATCAGCATGACCTGTTGACCGCCAGGTCCGACGAGCATGACCTCGAGATCATCGGGGAACGTGTGGGTCAGACCCGCCAGGTAGACGTCGACGTCAACGATGCGTGCCGCCTGGGTGATCACGATCTCGGACGGGTACAGGCTGGCCGGGCCGCTGCTCGGGATGGTCACGTCGGTCCCGTTGGCCCCGCCCTCGGAGGGATCGCCCAGGAAGATGGGTGTGGTCTGGGCGAAGCTCGTGCGGAGCGAAACTGCGCCAGCAGGGGCGCCCAGGCTCGTGGTCAGGAGGGCGGCTGTCAGGAGTGAGACAGGGAGGATTCTTGCCCGTCTCCGGGCGGTGTGGGTAGAGGTCATCTCGGCAGTGTGCACCCAGATCGCGCTGTGCAGGCAGATCCGCGCCAAGAGTGGTGCCAGTACCACCAAGGTATCTAGACCGGCACGAGCTCGACGGCGCCGCGGACTCCGCGCCGTACGGAACCGACAGCTCCCCGGTAGCGTCCATCCGAGACGTCATGATCCGTCTCGTCGACCGTCCTGAGCAGGAGCACCGCATGCAGTTCCGTCCAGCCCTAGCAGCCCTTCCCCTCGTCGTCGCCGCGCTCGTCGTCCCGGGCGCCCCGGCGTCCGCCGCCCCAGCCGTCTCTGCGGAGGAGGTGGTGAGCAGCAGCCCGGTCCGGCTGTGGATGCCGTCGAAGGTGGTGGCTGACTCGTGGGGTCGGCAGGTGCGTGCCAACCTCGGTGTCCAGCTGATCGCACAGAACGCGCCGTTCGAGCTGTGGTCGACGCGGGCTGACTACGACTCACCGATCGTGACCGAGTGGCGGACAGCCACCTCGCGGGTGCGTCTGCCCGACGGCACGATGAACAACTTCAGGGGCCTGAACGAGTTCCTCACCCTCACGGTGTCCGACCTGGACGGCAAGCGGGTCTTCAAGGACACCCGCAGGGCCTGCCTGGCCTCGTGGATGCCCCAGCGCCTCTCCCCGACGGCTGTCCCGCTGTCGCCGTACCCGAACTACTGCGGCTTCCACCCCTTCACCCTCGGGTCCGTCCAGGGCATCCCCCAGGACTACGCCACCCCGCTCGAGGTCAACACCAAGCTCCCGCTGGCCCCGGGCCGCTACCTCGTCCAGGCCAGCATCAAACCCGAGCTCGCCGCCGCCCTCGGTGTCTCCAGCACGGACGCGACCGCGACGTCGAAGCTCGTGGTGCCGCGCCAGCCGGTCGACGGACCCAAGGGTCCGGGTCACCCCCACCCACTGGAGGGCAACGGGCGTACGGCGCACAAGCCGACCCCGCGCCTGCAGCCGGGTGCCCGCCCGACCGCTCAGCGCGCCGGCGCACCTGCCGGGCTGCTGCCGGACCTGCGCTCGCTCCCGTCGTTCTTGATCGAGCTCAACCCGAAGCAGACCCAGCTGCGGTTCGGTGCAACCGTCTGGAACGCCGGCAGCTCGGCGCTGGTCCTCGACGGGTTCCGCAACACCGGCGACGAGTCGAAGATGGACACCTTCCAGTACTTCTTCGACACCGAGGGTGAGCAGACCGGCTACCAGCGGGTCGGGTCGATGACGTACCACAGCGCCAACCACGACCACTGGCACTACGAGGACTTCGCCGAGTACAGCCTCGTCGACGCCGACAAGGAGACGGTCGCGGTGTCGAAGAAGATCTCCTTCTGCCTGGCCAACACCGATGCGGTCGACCTCACCCTGCCCGGGGCGGACTGGATGCAGGGGCCCGACGACCTCCACTCGGTGTGCGGCGACAACGGTGCCCTCTCGGTCCGCCAACAGCTCTCGGCCGGTCACGGTGACACCTACATGCAGTTCCAGGCGGGTCAGGCCATCGCGGTCAAGGACGTGCCCAACGGCACCTACTACCTCAAGGTCAATGCCAATCCCTACGGCCGCCTCGTCGAGAGCGACGCGACGAACAACATCTCCTACCGCCAGATCCGCCTGGTCGGGCGCCCCGGACAACGCCGCGTCGTGGTGCCGGCCGTCGGCCGGATCATCGAGCCGTCGATGGGCACGGACATGCCGCCCCTTCGCCGCTGAGGACGTCCGCCGACCGTGTACGCAAAAAGGACCCGGGCCGATGGCCCGGGCCCTCCTGACTGACTCATCTGTCGCGACTCATCACACTGGCGGAGGATAGGGGATTCGAACCCCTGAGGGCTTTCACACCCAACCCGCTTTCCAAGCGAGCGCCATAGGCCACTAGGCGAATCCTCCGCCGAGGAGCGTACCGGTCGGGTACGGGCGGGGTGAAATCGCGTCCCGGTCGGTCACGTGCGGCGGGGCGGGGAGCCCGGTTGGGTCTGGTCGCCGGCCTCACCTAGACTCATGCCAACCCCCCACGTGGCGGCATCTTGCTGAATTCCCCCAGGGCCGGAAGGCAGCAAGGGTAGGCGAGCTCTGTCGGGTACGTGGGGGGCCTTTTCGTCCCCTGTCCCTGTTGGTGCGGGTGTGCTGGCGACGGGGCTGTGGGCGCCCGGTGGTCGTCGTCGGTGGCGGTGCGTAGGGTTCGGGTCGTGGAGTCACCGCTCGCGTTGTATCGCCGCTACCGGCCCGAGACGTTTGCCGAGGTCATCGGTCAAGATCACGTCACGGAGCCGCTGCGCAACGCCCTGGCAAACGACCGCGTCAACCACGCCTACCTCTTCTCCGGGCCACGCGGATGCGGCAAGACGACGTCCGCGCGGATCCTGGCCCGTGCGCTCAACTGCGCCCAGGCACCGATCGCCGACCCGTGTGGGGAGTGCGACAGCTGTCGCGAGCTGGCTCGCCGCGGTGGTGGATCGATCGATGTCATCGAGATCGACGCTGCCTCGCACGGAGGCGTCGATGATGCCCGCGACCTGCGGGAGAAGGCGTTCTTCTCGCCGGTGCGCGACCGCTTCAAGATCTACATCATCGACGAGGCCCACATGGTCTCCAACCAGGGCTTCAACGCGCTGCTCAAGCTGGTCGAGGAGCCGCCTCCCCACCTGCGGTTCATCTTCGCCACCACCGAGCCCGAGAAGGTCCTGCCCACGATCCGCTCGCGCACCCACCACTACCCGTTCCGCCTGATCCCGCCGCGGCAGCTCTCCGACTACCTCCACCACCTCTGCGTGGAGGAGGGCGTGGCCATCGAGCCGGCCGCCCTGCCGCTGGTGGTCCGTGCCGGAGGTGGCTCGGCCCGCGATGCCCTCTCCGTCCTCGACCAGCTGATGGGTGGAGCCGGCGCTGACGGCGTCACCCATGAGCTCGCCGGGGCGCTGCTGGGATACACGCCTGAGACGCTTCTCGACGAGGTTGTCGATGCGTTCGCCGCCGTCGACGGGGCAACGGTCTTCGGCGTGGTCGACAAGGTGGTCGAGACCGGGCGAGACCCTCGCCGGTTCACCGAGGACCTGCTGCGACGCCTTCGCGACCTGGTCATCGTCGCGGCGGTCCCCGAGGCGGCGGCGACCGGACTGCTCGACGTGCCCCAGGACGCGGGTGAGCGACTGGTCGCCCAGGCAGCCCGGTTCGGCTCCGTCGAGCTCAGCCGCGCCGCGGACATCGTCGCCGCTGGCCTGACCGAGATGCGAGGCGCGACCGCGCCCCGCTTGTTGCTCGAGCTGATCTGTGCACGGGTGCTGCTCCCCGGTGCAGACGACACCAGCGACGGGGTGATGGCCCGCCTCGATCGGATCGAGCGTCGACTCGACGTGTCCGGTGCGGTGAGCACGACATCTGAGCGACCGCGTGCCACCCCTGCTCCCCAGTCCCCGGCACCCACGGCCCCAGCGCCCACGGCCCCCGCCCCTACGGCCCCTGCCCCCGCACAGGCCCCGGCTGCCGGACCGACTCAGCCTCCTCAGGGCTCGGCCCCGGTCGACCACGGTGGTCACGAACCCATGTTCGCGCCACCTCGCTTCGACGAGGACCCAGCGGAGGACCCGGCGGAGGAGCCGGTCGAGCCAGCGCCTGCGAGCACCGTCAGCGAGCACGTCCCCGAGGCGTCCCCAGCGGCGGCCCCGCCGACCGACGCAGCCGAGGACACCGGGAGGGCCGACAGCTTCCTCAGTCTCGTCGACGTCCGTCGCCTGTGGCCGGACATCGTGGACGCGACCAAGGTCCGACGTCGAGTCACCTGGATCCACCTCACCCAGAACGCTCAGGTCATCGCCGTGGACGCCACGACCCTGACCCTCGGCTTCACCAACGCCGGGGCCCGTGAGTCGTTCCTGGCAGGCGGTTCGGACGAGATCCTTCGCCAGGCGGCCATCGACGTCGTGGGAGCCGAGTGGCGGATCGACGCGATCATCGACCCCAGCGCCCAGCCCGATGCCGGTCGACCCGTCGTGGTCCAGTCGTCCACCGAGATAGTGGCCCACGCCCGCTCGGCGGCACCTGCTGAGGAGACGGGCGCCCCGCCCGCCTGGGCCCACGAGGGGACACCCACATCAGCGGCGCCCGACTCACCACCCACGTGGGCGGCTCCGCAGGCGGATCGGCCCGACTCCGGCACGCCGGCTCAGGTGCAGAGCGCCCCGCCGAGCGGGTCCGCCGGGCTCACCGCCGCTCGCGAAGCGCTGAGTCGCTCCCGCGAGCCTGCGGCCGATCCGGGAACCCCCGTCGACCATCGTGCGTTGGCCGATGAGGCAGCCGACCCAGACGACCCCGCCGCCGACACGCAAGGCCTGGACAGCACAGCGCTGCTCCAGCAGGCCCTGGGTGCCAAGGTGGTCGAGGAGATCAAGCACACGTGAGGCCCGACCCGATGATCCAGGAGCTCCCATGACCCAGAACCCCTTCGACGCCCTCGGTGGCGGCGGTTTCGACATGAACGCGCTGCTGCAGCAGGCGCAACAGATGCAGGAGCAGCTCCAGGACGCCCAGGCGAGGCTGCTCGAGCAGACGGTCTCCGGCACGGTCGCCGGGGGCGCGGTCACGGTCACCGTCAACGGCGTGGGCGACATCCAGACGGTTGACATCACCGCGGGTCAGTTCGACGGCTCCGACGCAGATGATCTGTCCGACCTGGGCGACATGATCGTTGCGGCCTACCGCGACGCGAAGTCCAAGGCCGAAGCGCTTGCCAATGAGGCCATGGGGCCGCTCGCAGGTGGCCTCGAAGGACTTGGCGGCCTGGGTGGTCCCGGCCCCGAGGGCGGGCCGCCCAGCGGTCAGCTCGGCTTCTAGGCCTTTCGTTGTACGAAGGCATCGTCCAGGACCTGATCGACGAGCTGGGACGACTCCCCGGTGTCGGTCCCAAGAGCGCGCAGCGGATCGCCTTCCACCTGTTGCAGGCCGAGACCGTCGACGTACGCCGCCTTGCTGACGTCCTGATCGAGGTCAAGGACAAGGTGAAGTTCTGCTCCATCTGCTTCAACGTCTCGCAGGAGGAGCAGTGCCGGATCTGCCGTGATCCCCGGCGCGAGCCAGCAGTGCTGTGCGTGGTCGAGGAATACAAGGACGTCATCGCGATCGAGCGCACGCGCGAGTTCCGGGGGCGCTACCACGTCCTGGGTGGGGCGATCTCGCCGATCGACGGCATCGGGCCCGAGCAGCTGCGCATCCGCGAGTTGATGATCCGACTGGCCGACGGGGCGGTGACCGAGGTCATCCTGGCCACCGACCCCAACCTCGAAGGCGAGGCCACCGCGACCTATCTCACGCGCATGCTGCGGCCGATGGGGTTGCGCGTGACCCGGTTGGCGAGTGGACTGCCGGTGGGCGGCGACCTCGAGTATGCCGACGAAGTGACCCTTGGACGTGCGTTCGCAGGAAGGCGATCAGCTGATGACTGACCCGGGCAGGCAGCCCCACACGGCTGTGGAGCACGAAGAGTTCGCGTTACAGATAGCCGACCAGATCGAGAGCTTCCTGCTGTCGCTGCGAGCGATCGCGCGCGAGGGCAACGGCGCCCGGGCGGTGTCCCTGCTGCTGCTCGAGATCAGCCAGGTCCTGCTGGCGGGAGCCCGGCTGGGCGCCCAGAACGACTTCGAGCCGCGCGAGGAATACCAGCCGGACGTCGGACCGGAGGCCGACATCGACGAGATGCGGCTTCGCCTCGCCGAGATGCTCGACAGCATCGACACCTACAGCTTTGTCTTCGACCCCTACCTGCCCGACGTGGTGCAGAGCAAGCTCTCCGACGACCTGACCTCCATCGCGACCGATCTCGACAACGGCCTGCGCCACTACCGGCTGGGCAACGTCGAGGAGGCGCTGTGGTGGTGGCAGTTCTCCTACGTCAGCAACTGGGGCAACCTGGCGGGCGCCGCGCTCAACGCGCTGCTCACCGTGGTCGCGCACGACCGGTTCGACACCGACTTCGAAGAGACCGTCGAGGCGCTGACGGTCACCAGTGAGATGTTGGCGGAGCCGATCGAGCCGCCCCGGTAGAATCTGGCGCGTCGATCGTCGCAACGGCGCTGCGGTCTGACCAGACGCATTGTTGCAGCGAATTATCTCAGGAGCTCCCGTGGGCATTGTCGTGCAGAAGTACGGCGGCTCGTCGCTCGCCGACGCCGACGCCATCAAGCGGGTCGCCCGTCGGATCGTGGAGAAGAAGAAGGCCGGCCACGACGTCGTGGTGGCGGTCTCGGCCATGGGCGACTCCACCGACGAGCTCGAGGACCTCGCCAGCGCCGTCAGCCCGCTGCCGCCCGCTCGCGAGATGGACATGCTGCTGACGGCCGGCGAGCGGATCTCGATGGCGCTGGTCGCCATGGCGATCTCCGACCTGGGCTTCACCGCCCGATCCTTCACCGGTTCGCAGGCGGGGGTCATCACCGACTCCGTGCACCGCAACGCAAAGATCATCGACATCACCCCGGGCCGGATCACCAGCGCGCTCGGCGAGGGTCACATCGTCATCGTGGCCGGCTTCCAGGGCGTCAGTGCCGACACCAAGGAGATCACCACCCTCGGTCGTGGCGGCACCGACACGACGGCGGTCGCACTGGCTGCCGCTCTCGAAGCGGACGTCTGCGAGATCTACACCGACGTCGACGGCGTCTTCACCGCCGACCCCCGCATCGTCCCCGCGGCCCGCAAGCTCGGGAAGGTCTCCTACGAGGAGATGCTCGAGCTGGCCGCGTGCGGCGCGAAGATCCTGCACCTCCGCTGCGTCGAGTATGGCCGGCGCTACCACATCCCGATCCATGTCCGATCGTCATTCAGCCAGCTAGAAGGCACCTGGGTCGTCGAAGACCCGACCGATGGAGGCACCATGGAACAGGCCATCATCTCCGGCGTCGCGCACGACCGAAGCGAAGCCAAGATCACCGTCGTCGGCGTCCCCGACAAGGTGGGCGAGGCGGCTCGCATCTTCGAGGCGCTCGCCGACGCGCAGGTCAACCTCGACATGATCGTCCAGAACGTCTCCGCGGCCGCGACCAGCCTGACCGACATCTCGTTCACGCTGCCGCGTACCGACGGCCAGGCGGCGATGAACGCCCTTGCCAGGATCCAGGGCGAGGTCGGCTACGAGAAGCTGCTCTACGACGACCGGATCGGCAAGGTGTCGCTCATCGGAGCGGGCATGCGCTCGCACCCGGGCATTACGGCCAAGTTCTTCGCAGCGCTCGCCTCCGCCGGGGTCAACATCGGCATGATCTCCACCTCGGAGATCAGGATCTCGGTCGTCGTCAACGAGGACGAGGTGGACCAGGCAGTCCGGGCCACCCACAGCGCCTTCGACCTCGATGCGGACGAGATCGAGGCCGTCGTGTACGGCGGGTCCGGGCGATGAACCGCCCTGTCAACCTCGGCATCGTCGGGGCGACCGGGCAGGTCGGTGTCGCTGTCCGCGAGATCCTGCTGGAGCGCGGCTTCCCCATCGGCGATGTCCGGTTCTTCGCCTCGGCCCGCTCCGCCGGCACCGTGCTGCCCTTCGGGGATCGTGACGTCACCGTCGAGGACGCGGCGACGGCCGACCCGTCCGGTCTCGACATCGCGATCTTCTCGGCGGGCGCCACGACGTCGCGCGCCCTGGCTCCACGTTGGGCCGACGCGGGGGTGATCGTCATCGACAACTCCTCGGCCTTCCGGCGCGACCCCGCCATCCCGCTGGTCGTCTCGGAGGTCAACCCGTCCGCGATCGATACCGTGGTCGCGGCCGGCCGGGGCATCATCGCCAACCCCAACTGCACGACCATGGCTGCCATGCCGGTGCTGAAGCCGCTGCACGACGCGGCCGGCCTGGAGCGACTCGTGGTCTCCTCCTACCAGGCTGTCTCGGGCTCCGGGGTCGCCGGCGTGGAGGAGCTGCTCGACGGCATCACCGCGGCGGGCGACAAGGCCAGCGAGCTGGCCTACGACGGGTCGGCCGTGGCCTTCCCGGAGCCGCAGAAGTACGTCGAGACGATCGCCTACAACGTGCTCCCGCTGGCCGGCTCGATCGTCGACGACGGCTCCAACGAGACTGACGAGGAGCAGAAGCTGCGCCACGAGTCGCGCAAGATCCTCGACCTGCCCGACCTGCGCGTCTCCGGGATCTGCGTGCGCGTGCCGGTCTTCACGGGCCACTCGTTGGCGATCAACGCGGAGTTCACCTCATCGATGACGCCGGCCCAGGCCCAGGCGCTGCTGGCTGATGCCCCCGGCGTGGAGCTCCGTGAGGTGCCGACGCCGTTGTACGCCGCAGGCAAGGACCCGTCCTACGTCGGGCGCATCCGTCAGGACCCGGGGGTCGACGACAACCGCGGGCTGGCCCTCTTCGTCAGCAACGACAACCTGCGCAAGGGTGCTGCCCTCAACACCGTGCAGATCGCCGAGCTCATCACCGCCGCACGCTGAGCCGGCCAGCCGCGCAGCGATGACGCATCAGCCGCGTCAGGTCGGGGAGTCGTCGGTGTCGACGAAGCCAGTGACCCACCAGGAGAGCGCATACATCGCCATCGACACCGGCGGGATGACGAGGATCATCCACCAGCTGTAGATGTCGCCGAGGAAGAACACCATCGTCATCACGGCGAGCAGCGCGACGGCCAGGAAGCTGGTGCTGCCGGGGTCATCGATACCGAAACCTCGCAGCAGCCACGCTCCGACGTACGTCAGCACGACGAGCGTCGCCAGGAGCAGCAGCAACCCCGGACCTCCGCACGAGTCAGTGCCGCTGACCAGCTCGCAGAACTTGAGGGAGGCGAAGGTCAGGAGCACGCCCAGGATGCCGACCAGCGCCCCGACGGCCAGGACGGCCTGAAGGGCTGGGATCACGGGGAAGGACGGTCCGCGCCTCGCCCCGCTGTCGACGGGCAGCTGCTGGGTCTGCGTCACGGTAGAGCCTGCGGCCGGTCGCACCGAGGGTTCGACGCGCTCGACCGGTGCCTGAATCGGGGCCGGCGCCGGTGCGGGCTCGGACGGCTTGGCGTCGAGCTCGGGGGCCACAGGAACCGGTGTCACTGGCGGGGCTGGCACCTCAGGCTTCGCGGTGGCTGCCGGCTTGGGTGCGCGGGCGGGCTTCGGGGTGGTGGCCGCGGGTTTGGGTGTGCGGGCGGGCTTCGGAGTGGCGGCCGCCGGCTTGGGCTTTCGGGCGGGCTTCGCGCTGGGCGCCGGGTCGACCGCGGGAGGGGGCGCCGGCTCGACCGGCTGGGAGACCTCGGGCTCGGGCTCGGCCGGCTGAGAGGCCTCAGGCTCGGGCTCGGCCGGCTGAGAGGCCTCGGGCTCGACCGGGTGAGAGGCCTCAGGCTCGACCGGGTCGGCATCGACCGGTTCGTCCTTCGACTTCTTGCGGCCGAATCCGAACGAGGGAAGCTGCAGCGAGAGGTTTTCCTCGGGGTCCTTGTCAGCCATGTCGCGAAGTGTGCCAGAAACTCACGTGTCAGCCGGGTCTCTTCACCGGTTGACGCAGGATGGTGCGCAGCTTGGACGGCTCCACCCGGCGGGCGTCGCTGAGGTAGATCTCGTGGTGCTTGCCGGTCAAGCGCAGCCCGTTGTCGGGGACGTAGCGGTGATGGAGCTCGTCGAGGATCTCGGCCTCGTCGTCGTATGACCCGACGTGCAGGGTCTGGACGCACAGCCCCTCCTCCAGCGTCTCGAGCCGCACCTTGTCCAGGCTGGAGGGCCGTTGCTTCCCTGCCACCTTGGCAACGGCCTGCTCGAACATCTCGGTGGTGATCCAGTCCGGCACCAGGATCATGGCCGTCCAGTCCCACTGCGACTTGTCCCGTGCGCCCGTGAACGCTTCCATGTCCGAGGCCCACCACTGCGCCTCCAGTGGCATGACGACGTAGTCCTGCCCGAGGTCCGTCTTGCTGGCGAACTTGAGCGTGTACGCCACCGGGTAGAGCGCCGCGATGGCGTCGGCGTACTCCCCGCCCGCGTTGGGGTCGCCGTGCCCGTCCACCATGAGGTACTGCAGCGGCGGGACGTCGACTAGCCGGAACTCGTGGTGCTTCGCGACATAGGAGTCGAGGGTCAACTTGTGGTCCGTCTTCATCCATCTCATCCTGTCCGGACGCAAGGAGAAGCGAAAGATCCGAACCCCCAATGGGGGCCCGGATCTCTTCGTCTCTTGCGAGATCACCTGGTCGGGGTGACAGGATTTGAACCTGCGGCCTCGTCGTCCCGAACGACGCGCGCTACCAAGCTGCGCCACACCCCGGTCCGCTCCGGGCCGGTGACCGGCCGTGGAGCAGGGCGAGCATACCCGAGCGCCAGGACCCCTCCGAATTCGGGCTGGACGGGCGAGATCAGGCCCGCGGCACGAGGGTCATCAGCGTCGCCTCGGGGCGGCAGGCGACGCGGAGGCGCACGTAGGGGTTGGTCCCCACCCCGGCAGACACGTGCAGCCACGAGGAGCCCGGGTCCCCCGGAGCCGACGCCGCCGGGTGGCGATGGAGACCCTTGGCGCGCGCCGGCTCGAGGTCGCAGTTGGTCGTCAGGGCGCCGTAGCCGGGCAGGCACACCTGCCCGCCGTGGGTGTGGCCGGCGATGATCGCGTCGTACCCCGCTGCGGCGTAGTGGTCGAGCACCCGCAGGTACGGCGCATGCGTGATCCCGAGCCGCACGTCGGCCGACGCATCGGCGGGCCCGGCGACGGCGGCGAGGTCGTCGTAGCGCAGGTGCGGGTCGTCGACGCCGGCCAGCGCGAAGGTGGTGCCACCCACCGTGACCTGTCCGAGCTCGTTGCACAGGTGCACCCAGCCCCGGTCCGCGAACCGCTGCTTGAGCTCACGCCACGGCAGTCGCGGGGTGTGGGTGTTGCGCCGACCTGTGTCGGGCACGAGGTAGCGCAGCGGGTTGCGCCAGCCGGGGGAGAAGTAGTCGTTGGAGCCGAAGACCGAGACACCGGGTAGGTCGAGCAGGGGCCCCAGCGAGTCGACCACGATCGGCACCGACGCCATGTGCGCGAGGTTGTCACCGGTGTCGATGACGAGATCGGGCTCGAGCTCGGCCAGACCTCGTAGCCACTCCTGCTTGGCGCGTTGGTCCGGCGCCATGTGGATGTCGCTGAGGTGCAGCACGCGCAGTGGAGCGTGACCGGTCGGGAGCAGGGGCACGGTGACCTCACGCACGGTGTACTGCCGGGCCTCCCAGGCGGCGTACGACGCCAGCGCGAGGCCGGCGCCGACGGTCAGCCCGGCCGAGCGGCGGAGAAACTCGGGGGAGGGCATCGGGCAAGGCTGCCACAATGGCTCCATGAGTGCTCTCAAGGACCGTCTGCGTGCCGACCTGACCACCGCCATCAAGTCGCGTGACGAGATCAGGTCGTCGACCCTGCGGATGGTCCTGACCGCCATCACGAACGCAGAGGTGGCCGGCAAGGAGGCCCGCGAGCTCACCGACGACGACATCATCGGGGTGCTCTCGAGCGAGGCCAAGAAGCGCCGCGAGGCGGCCGTGGCCTTCGGTGAGGGCGGGCGCGTCGAGATGGCCGCCAAGGAGGTCGCCGAGGGCGAGGTCCTGGCCGACTACCTGCCCGCCCAGCTGAGCGAGTCCGAGGTTGCCGAGATCGTCTCCACAGCCATCGAGCAGACCGGGGCCGCCGACGAGGGGATGCGCGCGATGGGCAAGGTGATGGGTGTCGTCACGCCCCAGGTGAAGGGGCGCGCCGACGGTGGGGCAGTGGCTGCGGAGGTACGCCGCCAGCTGGGCTAACTAGCCCTTGTTCTTGCTCTTGCCCTTGCCCTTGCCGTTCCCACCACCGCCACCGCCACCGCCGCTACTCTCCGGAGGCGGTGGGACGGTGCCGGTGGACTGGAAGATCGAGACCGTGTCGCCGGAGCCCAGCTCGGTGCCTGCCGCGGGGGAGGTGAACACGACGGTGCCTTCGGTCGCCTCTGAGTCCGCGAAGCCACCCAGGCTGGTCAGGAAGCCGGCCGACTCGAGCGTCGTACGGGCCTCCCGCAGTGTCATGCCGGCGACATCGGGGACCGGGGTCAGGACGCCGAGGATCTCGTCACCGGACGGCGGGTTGAACTCCTCGTAGTCGAGGCGGGCGGAGATGGCGGCCATGGCCTCGCCCCAGATCGGACCGGCGACGGTCGAGCCGAAGGCCTCGCTGATGTAGGACCCACCTACGGTCTGTCCGTTGAGGCTCACCCAGTAGCCCTGGGAGTTGGCGCCGGCGACCATGGCGGCCGCGGCGATCTGCGGCGTGTAGCCGACGAACCACACCGACATGTTCTGCTGGTTGGTGCCGGTCTTGCCCGCTGATGGCTGCGCGGGGGCGATGCTCTCCGCGAAACCACCCGGCCCCGTCACCCCGCTCAGGATGTCGTTGACGGCGTCGGCGGTGACTCCCGGCATGACCTGCTCGCACGTGGGCTTGTAGTCCTTCACGGTGCTGTCGTCGGAGGCCAGGATCTGCTTGACGGGGAGGTTGTCGCAGTGGATACCGCGTGCGGCGAAGGTGGCGTAGGCGCCGGCCATGGTCACCGGGTCGGTGTCGGAGACTCCCAGCACCCAGGAGGGGACCTGCTGGGCCGTGGGGATCGTGATGCCCATCTTTTGTGCCAGCTCGATCGGCTCGCACATGCCGGTCTCCACCTCGAGCTGGGCGAAGAAGGTGTTCACCGACTGCTGCGTGCCGGTGTAGAGGTCGAAGGTGCCGCTGCCCGTGGAGTTCGAGACGTTCCAGCCCTCGCCGTCGCCGGCATACGGGCCATCACAGGTCTCGAACTCCTCGTCCGGGATGTTCATGCTGTCCGGTGCGGAGATCTGGGTGCTCAACGGGATGCCCTGGTTGATCGCCGAGGCGAGCACGAACACCTTGAACGTCGAGCCGGCCTGGAAGCCGTTGGCGTCGCCGTACTTCCGCGGGACCACGTAGTTGAGGTAGGTCTCGCCCGCCTTCTTGTTCTTGCCCATCGGCCGCGACTGCGCCAGCGCTCGGACGTAGCCCGTGCCGGGCTCGACCATGGCCAGGCCGCCGATGGCGTCGTCCGTCGGGTCGACGTGCGCCTGGACGGCGGCGTCGGCACCATCCTGATATTCGAGGTCGATCGTGGTGTGGATCGTGAGCCCGCCGGACTGCAGCAGCCGCTTGCGCTCCTTGACCGTCTCGCCGAGGGACTTGTCCTTGAGGAGGTAGTTGACGGCGTAGTCGCAGAAGAACGGCACCCGGGACTGCTGGCAGCCGTTGGGGGACGGGTTGAGCTTGAGCCCCAGCGGCCGCTCCTTCATCTTCTCGGCCTGCTCGCGTGGGATGACGTTGAGCGTGGCCATGCGGTCGAGGACGACGTTGCGACGGTTCAGCGCCCGCTCGGGGGAGTTGGTGGGGTCATAGCCGGTGGGGTTCTTCACCAGACCGGCGAGCGTGGCCGACTGCTGGTAGTTGAGGTTCTTCGCGTTCTTGCTGAAGTAGTGCTGCGCGGCCGACTGCACGCCGTAGGCGCCGTCACCGAAGTAGGCGATGTTGAGGTAGCGCTCGAGGATCCAGTCCTTGGAGTAGTTCTTCTCGAAGGCGATGGCGTAGCGCAGCTCGCGGATCTTGCGCGCGTAGGTGTCGTCGGTCGCCGCGGCGGCCTCGGTCTTCGTGTCCGCCTGGTTGAGCAGGGTCTGCTTGACCATCTGCTGGGTGATGGAGGACCCACCCTGCACCGAGCCGCTGGCCTGGTTGGTGACGAAGGCGCGGATCGTGCCGCGGATGTCGAGAGCCCCGTGCTGGTAGAACCGGTCGTCCTCGATCGAGACGATCGCCTCGACCATCTTGCGCGAGATCTGACGCAGGCCGACGTTGATGCGGTTCTGGTCGTAGAGGGACGCGATCAGGGTGCCGTCGGCGGCGTAGATCCGGGTCGTCTGGGCGAGCTCCTCCGCCTCGAGCTCGTCAGGCAGGTTGACCATGCCCTTGCTGAGGTCCTTCGCCGCCACCCCGACGACTCCGGCGAAGGGGATGGCGAGCCCGGCCACCAGGACACCCAGCACCGCTGCCACGACCGCCATCACGGCGAGGTGGGACAGCACCGAGCGCCGGCGGGTAGGGGTGCGAGAAGGGCTGGACATGGCGCCAGAGTACGTGAGCGAACCAGACCGACGCATTCGTCGTACCACACCGAATGCGGCCTTCGCAGGAAATGGTGACCAGAGGTGGTCTAGTCATATCGGACCATGCCATTTGGTCGGTTCGTGTCTCCTTCAACTACCTACTCTTCGCCTACCTTCATCTTGGGTCGAAGAACGGTCGCTATGGGGGCGATGGTCACCGGCCCAACGAAATGGTGGACATCATGTGGGTAGAAGACTGGGCACCGCGGGCCGCTTGCCGGCAGGACACTCCCGACGCGCTC
>NZ_DATLWX010000038.1:0-18102 GCF_035576065.1 Nocardioides sp. | reverse complement strand
GACACGGTCCTCGCCCGGGTCAATCTCTCGAGCTTCTCGCGGTCACCATCACGCAGCACCAAGGGAGGGGCAGGTCGATTCGCCATGCCCACATGATTTCACGCCACGAACCCAATGGCTATTTCCCACGCGGGCCACTAGACACGGAGGACTCCTTCCTTGGTGCCCAACACCACCGTAGCGACCTGACGCCCGGTCGCGCGTCACGTGTGCGGGGCGTCCGCAAGCCGAACCCCGATCGGCGACCCCGGGTTCTTGCCGGCGACGAAACGCGTGAATCACGATCGCGATCCCGGATGGGGATCCCGTTGTGATCCCCCGGAGCGTGACCAGAACGGGATCGTCGACCCTCCGTTCGCCGCCGACGGCGGCGATGGACCGGACGCGTCGCGCGAGTCTCTCTGGACGCAGCCGGAGTCACGAAATGAGAGGGCGCGGCCCGGTAGCCTCTCCGCTCGAGACCGACTCACCACGCCCAGCGGGAGACGACGATGGAACAGCCTCAGTTGCAGTGCCCGCTATGCCAAGGCACCGACTTCGACCAAGAGTCGTCGCGACAGGACTCTAGGTGGGGCTTCACCTCCCACAAGATGACACTGATGGTCTGCCGACGGTGCCGCTACGTTCTGCACTTCTCCCAAGGACGGTCGATCTTCGACTTCGACTGACTCTCGGTTGCCTGCGCGAGTGGTCGACGACTCAGATCAAGCTCAAATGCATTCCCCGGGCAATCCAGCCATGTGTCCGGCCAGCGTTCTATTCGGAGAGGCCGTCCCGCATCCCACACCTCAGGCGGGACGTCGGCGCCCACTGCCATCGACCCGCCTAGCGACACCCGCACACATCGTTCGGCTACGGGACGACGGGATCTGCCGATGCGCGGACTGTCGACCAAATGCTCGAACCGGCACTCGTCGACCATCGGCATGCCTATGTGATGTTCAGAGATGAGGCGGCCGTGATGGGATGGCACCCATGTCGGACAGCGCGTGGACTTCGGTCGAAGGTCTTCTTTGCCCCGGCACCCCTGTCGGTCGCTCGCAGTTCGCTGATCACTGATCACTGATGCATGAACGCTCTGACGTCGTCGACGATGCGACGGTGCTCGCTGCAGTCCGCGAATGGTGGAAGGTGGACGTGGACGCGATCACCTACCTCCCAGTCGGCTTCGGCGGTCACCACTGGTGCGCATCATTGCGGGGCGAGTCCCGGCTGTTCGTGACGCTCGAGGGTCTCGGGTTCCGTCACGACCTCGCGTCGTTGGGAGCGACCTACGCCGCCGCCGCGGCACTTGGGTTCGACTTCGGCAACGCGAACCTCGAACCATGGGTGGTGCCTTTCGCGGAGCATGCGCTGAGCGTCACACCGTGGCTCGATGGCGTTCGACCAGCCATCCTCGACGTCGCAGCAACCACCGCGATGCTCGACTCCCTCCACACCGCAACCCCGCCGCCGGGTCTGCGCCGGTGGGCTCCCCTCGTCGGGTCCGACCTCGCCGACCGCCTCACCGACGCCGTAGGCCGGCCGTGGAGCTCTGGTCCGTTGGGCGAACAGGCGCGGGCCGCGATTGCGGGACGGCTGGACGACATCAACGGATGGGTAGCGGAGTACTACCGGCTGGCCGACGTGGCCCGCTCTCTCCCGTGGGTCGCGACGCACGGCCAGCCAGACATCCACAATCAGTTGCTGACCTCGAACGGCCTGCGCCTCGTCGACTGGGAGTCCCTCATGCTGGCTCCCTCCGAGCGCGACCTGCGTACCGTGGGCCTCGGCAACGACACGATGGTCGGCATGTTCGAACTCGAGTGGCGCCTCGACGAGATCAACATCGGTGCCACCTGGTTGCAGGCCCCTCACAAGGGAACGGCCGATGACCGCGAAACCCTCGAAAACCTTCGAGAGGAACTCGGCCTGCCCCGTCGAGCGTGAAATTCACCAAGTCGGCATGGTCGAAGAACTCGACCGCCGGACGGGCACCAGCCAAGCCGATCCCGTACTGGTCACGCTTGTGGGACGGTCGGCGATGTCCGCTTTCGGGGCACTGTAGGCCGCAGGTGGTGGATTCCTGCTCAGCGAGCCGCACACCGACGATCTCATCGGGCGGACTCCTGGAGGGAGCGCATCCCGTCCAATACGAGCCGGCGAGGTAACCCCAGTGTTTCCCCCACGATCGGCCGATGAAGCGATCCGGTGTGAGTGACACGCAGCAAGTTGCGGTCGCGCTCCCGAGCCGGGCGGCGAACGCGATGCCGCGGGGTACGGTCACGGTCATGTCGATGGGTTCGCGGGGATGACCCCTGTGAGCAGAGTCGTCTTCATGTGCGGCCCGTCCGGTGCCGGCAAGTCGACATACGCCAACCTGCTCGAGAAGCAGGGGATGGTGCGGCTCTCCGCCGATGTCGAGCTGTTCGCCCGGGGCGTCACCGAAGTGCCGCCGCCAGACGAGGTCCGCGCCGAGATCCACGTGGAACTCAAGCAGCGCCTGCTGGCGCTGGTCGCCGAGGGGCGCGACGTCGTCCTCGACCTCTCCTTCTGGTCCCGCGCAATGCGCGATGAGTGGCGCGACCTGTTGGCGCCGACGGGCATCGTCCCGCAGACGATCTACCTCGCTACCGACAAGCCCACGATCTTGGCGCGGCTGCGTGAAAGGCGTGGCGCCCACGCCCACGACTTCGTGCTGGACGAAGCGCTGGCGGAACGCTACGTCGACCACTTCGAGGTGCCCACACCGCAGGAGGGTCCGCTCACTGTGGTGAGGCCCGAGAACCAGGACAGGACGGCGAGCGACTGATCAGTCACCGCCCTGTTGTTCACCGGCCCGGTGGTGCACCACTGGGTGGCGGTACTCCTCTCCGAGGTCGTCGATGTCGCTACCCGTTCGGCCTGTGGGACGCCCGCGCGGTGCGGCAGTAATCCTTGAGAGGGCCGGAGGCATTTCGCTCCGTGGCCGAGGTAGCGGTCAGCGGGAGGTGCGCACCCACACAGCGGCGCGCCCGGTCCCCTCGGGCCGGATCCGGCCGTCCCGCTTGAGCTCATCGAGAACGAGGCGAATGGTGCGGTCGCTGATACCCAGCAAGGCAGTCCTGATGTCCGCGATCCTGAAGATCTGGGGCGCGTGCTCGGTGACGTACTCGCGAACGCGGTCCTGCTTGCTGCCGGCAGAGCGCGCTGACCGGATGGATGACTCGCTGTGCCAAAGCGAGTACGCCCCGCTCGCGTAGGCCGTAGCGTCGCAGCTCAACCAAGGAGAAACATGCGCCTAGCGCCCACCATCGCGACCGTCACGCTCCTGGTTCTCGGCAGCGGCTGCAGTTCGGAGGTCGCCAAAGACGATGAGCGTGCCCCTGCCTCGATCTCTCAGTTCGTTGACGCCCCGGCTGACGGCGCGACGCACTACCTGAGCATCGGAACCGTCAAGTACTTCAGCGAGGCCAGAGGGTACGGATTCATCGTCCCTGACGACGGCGGCGAAGACGTCCACGTCGATGTCACCAACGTTGATGGCAACCAGTCCTTGCGTGCGGGACAGCGGGTGACATTCACCGTCAGCCTGAGCAGCCGGGGGGTCAAGACCGCTACCGACGTCATCCTTGCCAACTAGTCCCGCTCCCGGTCGCGCACGCGCACCATCCCGGACACGGTGGCGATCCACGCAGCTCCGTCGGGGGCGATGGCGAGCGAGGCGCGGTCGTTGTTCACCAGCATCCCTGTCCCGGTGCGCACACTGAAGACGGTCCGGCCGGTCGCGACGTCGAGCGCCGTGAGATACCACGCGCTGACGCCCCACCAGCTCGGCTTCTTCGTGTAGGCGTAGGCCAAGCCGTTGGCCAGCGACACCTTCGCGCCGCCGGACGGGGCCATCTCCTCGCTCGTCCAGACGAGCTCGCAGGAACCTCCGGCGACGTCCACGCGCGCGAGCCCCGGGCTCGTGCCCAGCCCCAGCAGCGTGGAGACCTGGCTGCCGTAGCCGTGGTTGTTCTGCACGATGACCCCGTCCCCGACCGAGGCCAAGGAGCTGGCGGTCGCGCTGGCCTCGGCCTCGAAGACCGGCTCCGTGCAGATCTCGCGTCCTGACGAGCGTTCGTAGAAGGCGACGTTGACCTGGGGCTCGGCGTTGTCGGCGATGGCCACGATGCCGCCGTCGATGATCGTCGGCGGCGTACCGCTCCCCCGATTGGGCTGTCCCGACTTCTGCTCCGAGCCGCGGTCGTACTCCGTGCGCCAGTCGACGACCGGGCGCCCGGCCGGCCCGGCCGAGAGCCGGTGGAGCGCGTGAGTCGTGACGACGTAGGTGCCGCCGGTCTCGTCGGTGGCCATCGAGTGCGCGATGTCCTCCCCGAGGTCGAGCGACTTCACGGCGCCGTCCTCGGACGCGACGGTCCCCACCAGGCCGTCGGCCGTCGTGAACCAGATCCTGCCCGACCAGTCGGGCAGGATCGCGACGAGGCAGTCGTCGGCCGGGACGTCGCCCGTCAGGTCCCAGGCCTCGTCAGTGGTCAAGTCGGCTTCACCGTCGGCGTCGGCCGTACGGACCGCCAAGATCCGGCGATCCGACGTCGCCACGATGGCCCGGTCCGCTGCGTCGAGGTAGAAGGAGGCGCCCTCGCAAGGGCCGTCGTCCGGGCTTTCCTCGGCCGGCTCGGGCAAGTCCTTGGTCGCGAGCTTGCGCATCGAATCGGAGTCGATCACGTGCATGCTGGGCCCGGCGGGGTCCTGGCAGGTCGCCACCACACGGTCCCGGGAGTCGACGGCGAGGCTGGCGCACTTCTCCAGACCGAACCAGGTGGTGTCCACCTCAGGCTCGAGACCGATGGGCCCGGACCACGGGGACGTGTTCGACGCCGAGGCATCGTTGTGCCTCGAGCTCGCACCGTTGGGCGCGAGGTGCGGGTTCTGGGCGATCGCACCAGCCGTCACCGGGAGCTCGGCGGCCGGCCGGCCCGCGTAGCCGGGCATGACCAGGACTCCGGGCGAAGGCGGGATGGGCAACCAGCCGTCAGGGACGAGCACGACGAGACCGGCGATCGCCGCCAGCACCCCGACGGCCGCGCCGCCGCGCCGCCAGTCGATCCAGACGCGGTCCTGGACCCACCACCGCAGCCGCGGAACGCACAAGGCGGCCACAACGGCGACGAGCACCATCGGACCGAGGGCGACCCAGGCCACGAGGAGTCCCAGGACGATCCAGATCACGCGCGCAAGGCTAGGTCCTCGCCCTCCTCGTACGCCGCAGGCTGTCGATCTGTCGACCGAGGCGTCGCGCGCGCCCGGACCCCCTACAGTGCGGGGGTGGGCGCACCCGAGGACTGGCTACTCACACAGACCGAACGCGCCAACCCTGCGACCCGCCTCGACGCCCAGCAGCCCGGCGACCGGGCCTGGTCGGAGGGAAACCTGGTCCGGCCGCTGATCCACGGTGCAATGTACTTCACCGAGCTCTTCGAGCGGATCGAGGCGACCCGCGCCGGCGACCTGGTGCTCTTCACCGACTGGCAGGGCGACGCCGACGAGCGGCTGACCGGCGAGCCCGGCAGCGAGGTCGTCGAGGTGCTCGGTCGCGCCGACGAGCGGGGGGTCGACGTCCGCGGTCTCGTGTGGCGCTCACACACCGAGTCGATCGGCTTCAGCGCCAAGGAGAACGCCCAGCTCGGTCGCTCGCTGCAGCGGCGCGGGGTCGAGGCCATCCTCGACATGCGGGTGCGCACGGGCGGGTCGCACCACCAGAAGATGGTGGTGATCAGGCACGCCGACGACCCGAGCCGGGACATTGCCTACGTCGGCGGCATCGACCTCTGCCACTCCCGCCGCGACGACGCGGCGCACGGAGGCGACCCGCAGGCGTTGGACTCGATGGCCGATGAGTACGGCGACACCCCGCCCTGGCACGACATCCAGGCCGCCATCTCCGGGCCGGCCGTGCACGACGTCGAGACGGTCTTCCGCGAACGCTGGGAAGACCCGACGACGCTACGCCGCAGCCCGATCGTCGTCCTCCACGACCGGATGCGCGGCCTCGACACCACGCCCGACCCGCTACCCGAGCAGCTGCCCCCGCCGCCACCCGCCGGTCGGCACGCTGTCCAGCTGCTGCGCACCTACCCCGACCTACGCCAAGGCCGCGACTACAAGTTCGCCCGTGGCGGCGAGCGCAGCGTGGCGCGCGGCTACACCAAGGCGCTGAACAGGGCCAAGCACCTGGTCTACGTCGAGGACCAGTACCTCTGGGGCGGCCACGTCGGCAACGTCTTCGAGCAGGCGCTGCGCAACGAGCCGGGGCTGCACATCATCGCGATCGTGCCCATGCACCCCGACGTCACCGGGTTGAACCGCCTCGCCCAGCTGGTCGGTCGCCGGCGGGCGATGCTCGACATGTATCGCGCCGCGCCGGACCGGGTCGCTGTCTACGGGCTTGAGAACTCCGCCGGGACGCCGATCTACGTGCACGCCAAGACCTGCATCCTCGACGACACGTGGGCCAGCATCGGTTCGGACAATTTCAACCGGCGATCGTGGACCCACGACTCCGAGCTGTCGTCGGTTGTCATCGACCCGGACGGCGACTACGCCCGCGACCTGAGGCTCGCCCTCGCCGCCGAGCATCTCGAGCTGACGCGTGAGGAGGCCGAGGAGCTCGCCGACCCGCTGACCATGTGTGCGGCGTACGCCGAAGCGGCGGCCGACCTCGACGCGTGGCACGCGGCTGGCCGGGCCGGCCCACGCCCGCGGGGTCGGCTGCGACGCCTCGAGCCGCCACGGATCGGGGTCCTCAGGCGCGCGGTCGCGCTTGCGCCGTACCTCCTGGTCCATGACCCGGACGGCAGGCCTCGCACGCTGCGTCGCAGCGACGAGTTCTGACACCTTTTCGATCGTGTCAGCCGGCGAGGGGGAGAGCCGGGTGCAGCCAGGTCGTGCTCGCGAAGCGGGGTCCGTCCGTGGCGCCCAAGACATACATGCGACCCACGCCACTTTCGAGATCGCCCACCGTCCACCGCCGGAGAGGCGGGTGCTCGCGGGCTTCCTTGATCGCGTCCTGGATCACGTCGTCGAGCGGTCGCCGCGGCGAGATCAGCCGTGGTGCCGAACGCTCTTCGGACTCGGCCAGGCTCCGCGTCAGGAGATCGGTGGATTCGTGGTTCTTGCTCATGGTCGTGCCCTCCTGGTCGGCGGAGACGCTTTCCCTAGGACGCCCACACTGGCACTTCTCGGGCCCTTCGACATCACCCCCAGGTGGCTATTTCGCCAGCCGACGCGCGTCATCAGGGCGCGAGCAGGAGAGCGTCAACGAGGGCGGACTCGGATCCTGAATCGCTTGGTGATGGTCGCGCCCTCGGTGTCGGTCGCAGTCAGGGTGAACTTGAAGACGCCGGTCTCGTCTGGTCGGCCCTGGATGACATAGGCGCGTCCGGTCTTCGTCGGCTTGCCCTTCACACCGTGCGGGAGCTTGCCTCGTCGCGACCAGGTATACGTGCCTGTGCCGCCGGTCGCGGTGACGCGTTCCTCGTAGCGCTTGGTCACCCTCGCGCCTGACACCCAGCCGTTGATGAAGGCAACAGGCGCGTCGACACTCGGGGCTGGCGCTGGGGTCGGGCTCGGGGTTGGGGTGGCGCTCGGACTGGGGCTCGGGCTCGGGGACGGGCTCGGGCTCGGGCTCGGGCTGGGGCTCGGACTCGGGGTCGGCGGCGGCGTGGCGGGCGGCGGGGTCACCGATCTCGGCGCGCCCAGGGCGATCGCGGTCAGCGTCAGCTGGTCGTTGGTCGACTGGAGCGCCGGGTGCACCGGACCGCGGATCGACTGCGGGCTGTTCGCCGCGGCCACACCCGCGGGCAAAGCGGTCGGCAATGGCAGCAGCCCATCGAGGTCGTCCAGTGCTTCCGCGTCGAGGATGTCGGTGACGAGCTGACCAGGACCGGTCCCTGTCACACCCGTGACCGTCTTGGCCAGCTCGGCCTTGATCGCGTTGATCAGTGCCTTCGAACCGACCAGGCCACCGGGAAGGTTCGTGAGGTCGCGTTCGCGCAATGCTGCGCTGGCGCCCAGCTGCAGGAAGCTGCTCAGCATGGCGTTCGCGCCGTCGAGGCGGACCAGCGCGTCGTGGAGCGGACCGGACGAGGTGTTGCCCGCCGTCTGGCTGCCGCGAAGAAGTCCGCGGTAGACGCCGCCCTGCAGGTCGACCAACTCGGCGTCGATGGCGGCCTTTGCGGACAGAGCCGCCTGATCGAGGTTCGTCCTGGTGGCTGCGAGCTTGGGGTCCAGCCCGGTGATCGGCTGGTCCAAGGCGTCGCCGGCGCTGATGGTGCCGCTGTAGCCCTGGTAGGAGGAGACCCCCGCGGTGGAGGCGGTCGCATCGTCCCACGCCAGACGCACCTTGGCGGTGGTGTCGAGGCCGGCGTACATCGGCGCCCCCTGCACGTTGGTGAGCTCATAGAGGTTCCTGCTGGTGGTACTCCCTCCATCGATGAGCGTCACGTCGCTGATGTAGCTGTGGGTGGTGTCTTGGGAGTATCCGCCTCGGGGCAGGGCGCGGAGCGACCTTGCGGTGGTCGCGGCCGCGTTCGCGGCACCGCGCCTGACCACGCTCTGGACGTAGACCGGGGCACTCGGGGAGCCAGCCGGGGCATACGTCCACACGAACGCGATGTCGTCGTACTTGTAGGTCACGCTGGTCACCACGCCGAAGACGTTGGCCGAGAAGGCGCCCGGGTCCCAGAACGTGTCAACACATTCCCCTGCGGTGAGCCGGTTCACCACCATCCACTGGTCTTCCCGGAACTTGCACGCCGAGACCGTGGTGGTCCGGACCTTCGTCTTGAAGCACACGTCCAGCGTGCCCAGACCCATCCGGTCCGCCCACTGGAAGACCTGCGGGACGCCCTCGGCGTTGGGGGTGAGCGACGCCGGGCGGTCCATCGCGGTGAGCGTGCTGGCGGGCTCGCCAGAGGCAGCGCCACACTGCGAGACCTTGTCGCGGCCTGGGAGCGTGCCCCACAGGCTGGAGAGGTCGGAGCCGTCGCTCGAGCTGTTCACGAACGGGTTGAAGGTGGTGGAGCCGTTGGTCTTCAACGGCGAGGTGGGGGTGGAGTTGCCGACGCCGTCGAAGCCGGGGAGGGTGCCCGTCAGCTGAGTCATGGCGCGACCGACCAGCGTGTCGACCGGGGTGGTGTCCTCGGTCGGTGCCTGGCACGCCGGCGTGCTGGTCGGGGCGAACGCCGCGCTGGTGCGGGCGCACACCAGGCGGTTCAGCAGGGTGCTGCGCGTCCCCACGGCGGTGTCTGACGTTGCGATCGCTGACGTGAGATTGCCGAGCGGCGTGCCCAGTTGCTGGATGTCGCTGAGCCAACGACGGTAGCCAGCGCTGACGTACCGCTCGTTCTCCAACATCAGCTGTGCGTAGGCCCGCGAGGCAAGCACGAAGTCGTCGATGTTCGTCAGCTGAGGTGCGTCTCCCGTGAGCCCGGAGAGCCGGCCAGCTCTCCACCCACGCTGTGCGGGCACCTGGTCGAGGAAGTGGACGTTGCTGGCGATTCCGGTGCTCAGCTGGTTGGCGTCGTTCTGGAGGTCGAAGGCCGGGTAGTCGGTGTTGAGCTCCGGGCTGTGGCGTGCCGTCACCGTGGCGAAGGTGTGCAGGTATGCCGCTGCGTTGTTGAACTCGTTGAGCGGGAGCTCGGTGTCGTTGCGCTGCTCATAGCCCAGGGCGGAGTTGATGACCTGCCGCAGCTGAGAGTTGGTCCCGTTGCTCAGCGCCTCCAAGATGTTGTTCTGCACGGCATCGAGGGATCCCTGGAGCTTGCTGAGGCTGTCGTACATCTGACCGATCTGGACGCGCGCCTGCTCGATGTCGATGACGGCACGGTCGAGCTTCTGGGAGATGTCGGTCAGCTGGGCCGAGACCCGCGACAGGTTCTCGAACACCAGGGCGAACTGGGCATTCATCGAGTTCTCGAAGTCCGCCATCTGCTGAGAGATGTTGTCCAGCTGCGCAAAGAGAAGGTCCTCTGAGGATGGGCCGAACACGCCGGCCGCATCCAGCACTGCTGGCAGCAGCGTCATCACGGCGCCGAGCACATTGCCTGTCATGGCAGCCCGACCGATGGTGCCGGCACTGAACTCGCTGAATGCCATGGCCAGCAGCGTCATCTGAACAGCGGCTGCGCCGGCCTGGTCGACGATGTCCTTGGACGCGCTCGTGCCACCGGTCAGGAAACCGGTCTGCAGTGCCAGCGTGGTCTGGCTCTCGCGCGCCTCCTCGACGGCCTGGTCAGCGACACCGGGGTCGGGTGGGGTCGGGCCGGTGCTGGCCGCTGCTGCCTCTTGCGTGGTCTCGAGTGCCTCGTCCAGCCCGGCCATGGCGGCACCGATGGTGTGCGGGGCCGGGTTGGTCGGAGTCCCGGCGATGACGCCACCAGTGGTCTCCAGATTGCCGGACTGGTCGCGCAGTGCGGCCAACGCCTGCACGTCCGCGTTGTCCTTCAGCCTCGGCGCTTCCGCGAGCAGAACGGCACTGGTGTCGGAGATCGAGGCACCCGTGGCGCTCTCCCACACCGCGTTGCGGGCGTTCCTGAACCTCTTGCTGTCGTCGGCGAGCATGGCGCTGTCCAGCAGGACAGCAGTGGGCGTGAACGTCGAGGAAGCCAGCAGGCGCGACTCCGTGTCTGAGGTAGCCCCGAGAGCGTTCTCTGCATGAGTGCTCGCAGCGACGACGGTGATCTGCTGTGCCGTCAGCGCAACCACTTCAGTGGTGGCGCGTTGGAGCGTCGCCGCAACCGGGCCTTGGTCGGCCGCAGCTGCCCGCTGGAAGAGGACCATCGTCCTCGCGATCCGCGAGTCGAATGCAGGCCCCGTGACGGACTCGGCCGCTTGACGAAGGCCCTGCACGGCCTCGGCCGCTGCAGCGGAATCGGTCTGCGGGTCCAACGCGTACATGTGCTGCAGCACCCGCTCGGCCAGGAGGTCTGCGGTGTTGCTCGGGTCGGAGAGCCTGGCCGCGTCGGCCGCGACGAAGAGGTGGCGTCGGAACTCGATGGCGCTCACCGAGATGGGCTCATTGGCGATCTGAGTGACCAGCGGCGTCGGCCCATCGGCATGCGCTGCCGGCTGGGTCACGATCGGAAGCCCGATGACGGAGAGGGTGGTGATGCAGAGGACAAGGCGCCGCAGCATGGCGTTCCTTCGGTAAGGCGACGGACCGAGCGCGCGACCTTGCCAGAGAACCCCGCGAGCCCACCTTTCAGCGTGGTGCCCCCAGTGTCCACCGGTGGTCTAGTCCAGATGGCCGGCTGCACCGGCTCGCGGCGGAATGATGGTCGCGCTGGCCAGTCGAACGCGGCTTGTGCGCATGATCGAAGTCGTGCCGCGTCACCAGGTCTTCAGCGGATCCACTCACGTTCGAGGATTGCGAACAGGAGGTCGTCGGTCCACTCGCCCTTCGACCAGGTGCTCTCGACAAGATGTCCTTCCCGGCGCATCCCCACGGCCGCCAAGACCCTGGCTGAGGGCGCGTTGCGGGAGTCGCATGAGGCCGTTACGCGGTGTTTCCCGAGGTGGTCGAACAAGTACCGCAGGAGCAACGAGACGGCCTCGCGCGCGTACCCGATTCCCTGATGCTCAGGAGCAACGGTGAACCCGATCTCGACGGTCCGCGACTCGTGTGGTTGTGGCGCAAATGCGCAGTCACCGACCAGCGAACCGTCCCCGGCGCGAGCGATCGCGATCTGGAACCAGTCTCCGGGTGCATCAACGTTGGCCGTCGACATCGTTGTCACGAATTCCGTCGCCTGCTCGAGGGTGTACGGCGCCTCCCACCCCTGGTACAGCGCTACCGCTGGGTCCGACCTGTACCTGGCGAAGGCCTCGACGTCGGACGCCCGGAAGCGGCGAAGGTACAGCCGCGGCGTGTGGAGCTGTGCGAACTCGTCGTCCATCATTCACCCAGTGTGGCGCTACCGCCCCCCTTAGCCTGCGGCGAAGTGGTCGCACCGTGCCAGGGCCTGGCCGTTGAGCCAGCAACGTGGCCATGGACCGGCGCTCGCGGGCGCGCGAGCCCTAGTCAGGAGATGCGCTACGTGGTGAACTGGCTATCACGATCAGCTCGGCTGGCAAGGGGGCCGCTATGTCGCCGGATCCTTCTGGGACCTCGCAGGCGCAGCCGGACGTGCAGGCTCCAGATGCTGGGTTGGCGCTCGCCTACGAGGCCGCCTGCGATTTGCTGAGGATGCAGGACGCAACGTTGGGCAACGTGCGCTCCAGAGCAACCCAGGTGTTGTCGACGGCCGCCTTATTGACTTCGATCTCAGCTGGTCTGGGCATCATCAACCTGGATCCCAAACGTGGCGAAGTTCTGGCCCCGAGTGGCGCATGGGCCCTCTTGGTACTAACTGTGCTGATAGGTGCTCTGACGACGTATGTGCATTGGCCCATCCGCGGATGGATCTTCGGACCATCCGCGTCCAAGATCCTGGCTGAGCGAAGCCATCGCTCCGACGTCGACCATCTTCGTGAATTCGTCCTACAAGCTCTCGTCAAGGGGATCGATGGAAACGACCACGCGTTGAAACGGAAGCAGAAAGCATTTCGGACGGCCAGCTTGGCGCTGGTCGTCGAAGTCCTCGCGATAGCAGCTGCAGTCGCATAAGAAGGGAGGAAGTCGCATGTCGCACGATGGAGACAACTCACCGGCACCTGAACCGCCAGCCGCACCCGAGCCGCCTGCCAAGTAGTCCCGAACACTTTGGACCGCCAGTCCACCTGCACTGGCGGTGCGTGGCATGCTCACATCCGCAGACCACCAGCGTCGGCGTACTTTCGGGAACCATCGCTGCGCTCGGACTCCCTCGTGTGTCCTGATCGCGGCGGAGTGGGGCACCTCCAACGCCGCAATGAGCGCCCGTGGCGCCGAACGGCCCCGACCTCCGTGAGGAGGTCGGGGCCGAACGAATGTCAGATCAGGGGCGGGTCAGGCGACCTTGCCGACCTTGATCCTGCGAGTCTTCGAGACTCCGCCAGAGGTCGCGGTCACCTTCACCGAGATGACCTTGCCGCGCATGGCAGCGATGACCTTCAGCGTGGGCTTCGTCGCCTGCTTGATCGCCTTCTTCGCGGCGTACCACTGGATCTTGTAGCTCACGGCGCCGCGGAGGCTCTTCTGCAGGCTGGTCAGCTTGAGCGTCTTGCCGACCTTGGGCTTTCCGGCCACGTCGATGCCGGCGACCATCTCGGACAACGCTGCCGCCGCACTGACCGGTGTCGGCGCTGGGGCAGGAGCCGGTACTGGTGCCGGTCCGGGTGCCGGGGCAGGGGGCGGCGTAGGCGCCGGGGTCGTCGCGACGGCCGCGAGGAAAGCGTTCTTGCCGGTCGACCTCTCACCCCGCTGCAGGTTGAACTCGGTGGCCGTCCCCACAGTTGCGGCGTTCTGCCAGAACTCGCCCCTGTAGGTGCCGGAGGGGTCGAGAAAGCCGAGGCGATACGGACCGCTGGACAGCGGTCCGATGTCGTAGGCGCCCCCCGCGTCCGTCAGGTCGTTCGCGACGGCGGTCCAGCCCGCCGACCAGGAGTAGCGATAGGCACTGACCTCGATGCCCGCAAGGGGCGAGTTGGCCCCGACCACTACTCCGGTGATGTGAGCGCCCCTGGCAATCGTCACGCTGATGTTTGTCACCGCCTGGCCGTCGCCGACGATGACGTTCTCCGCGTTCTCGACGTCGCCCCAGTTGTCGTAGTACTTGACCAGGTGGTCCGAGGTGGGGTGGAACCCGACGTGGTAGGTGCCGGGCGTCACGTCCGCGAGGACGTACTCGCCGTCGGCGTCGGTCGTGGTCGTCGCGACGCCGGACCAGCTGCCTGACGCCTTGGAGTAGAGCTTGACCTGGACGTCGGGGATCCCCGGCGCACCGGTGGCCATCTCCCAGACGGTGCCGCTGATGCTTCCCGGCGTGACCGCTTGGGCGCCGGTGACCGGCGCGAGCCCTCCGACGAGAGCGACCAGCAGGCCCAGCAGCGCGAGCAGGACGGTACGGACGTGACTGCGGACGTGACTGTGGACGTGACTGTGGACGTGGCTGTGGACGTGGCCTTCCCCCGTGCCCTCCTGACGAGGGCGAACGAACGGAATCGTACGGCCTCACCGGTCCGCAAACGACCAACGACCCCGACCTCCGGGAGGAGGTCGGGGCCGAACGAGGATCAGATCAGGCGGCGGCCTGGGCCTCGACACGACGGGCCTGCTGCGTGAGCCTGGCCTGGGCGGCGCGACGGACCTTCGGGCCCTTGGTCGACATGGCGTAGAGCATCTTGAGCTGCGACGGCAGGTTCTTCTTGTTCGTCGTCGCCAGCCAGCCGTTGGGCAGCGAGAGCCGCACGACCTTGTGCCAGGCGGAGTAGACCTGCGGGACCAGCGGACGCGCGAGGTAGTTCAGCTCGTACTTCTCGAACAGGGCCTGCACCTTCGGCGCGATCTCCGCGTAGCGGTTGGAGGGCAGGTCTGGGAAGAGGTGGTGCTCGATCTGGTGCGACAGGTTGCCGCTCATCAGGTGCAGCGCCTTGGAGCCGGAGATGTTGGCGGAGCCGAGCATCTGGCGGACGTACCAGTCACCGCGGGTCTCGCCCTCGATCGAGCGCTTCTCGAAGGTCTCGACGCCCTCGGGGAAGTGACCGCACAGGATGATCGAGTTGGACCACAGGTTGCGGACGATGTTGGCGGTGAAGTTGGCGGCCAGGGTCGGCAGGAACGAGCCGGTGGGGATCGACAGCACGGGGTGCGCGACGTAGTCCTTGGTGACCTGCTTGCGGATCTTGGTGAGCACGTTCTTGGCGCGGCGACGGAACTCCGGGTCGTCGGTCTGCTTCTTCTTGATCACAGCGCCCAGGTCGAGGTCGTACGCCGCGATGCCGTACTCAAAAAAGACCGCGTTGATGAAGCACCAGACCGGCTGGCCGAGGTGGAACGGCGCCCAGCGCTGCTCCTCATCGACGCGCATGATGCCGTAGCCGAGGTCGTTGTCCTTGCCGATGACGTTGGTGTACGTGTGGTGCACCTCGTTGTGGCTGTGCTTCCACTGCTCCGAGGGCGAGGCCATGTCCCACTCCCACGTGCTGGAGTGGATCTTCGGGTCGCGCATCCAGTCCCACTGACCGTGCAGGATGTTGTGCCCGATCTCCATGTTGTCGAGGATCTTCGCCACGCTCAGGCCGGCCGTGCCGAGCAGCCAGGCCGGCGGGAAGATGCTGAACAGCAGGACAGCGCGCGAGCCGAGCTCGAGCTTGCGCTGGGTGTCGATGAGCTTGCGGATGTACGCCGCGTCGTCGCCGCCGCGGCTGTCGAGGATGTCCTGGCGGATCGCGTCGAGCTCGATGCCGATCTGCTCGATGTCGGCCTCGGTGAGGTGCGCGATCGGGCTCTTGGCCTGCTTCTGGATCGTGGTCATGGTGACTCCTTCAGGGGGTGGTCAGGGGGCGGCCAGGAGATCGGCTCAGTGGTCGATGTGGCAGGCGCCGGCGGCGGCGTTGATGCAGGTCTGGATCTTGATGACGCCGGTCTCGCCGGGGACGGCGGTGGTGATCTGGCCGTTGCGCAGGTCGCGCACCGAGCCTTCGGTCATCGGGAGCACACAGCCCATGCAGATGCCCATCCGGCAGCCGCTGGGCATCAGGACGCCGGCAGCCTCGGCCGCGTCCAGGATCGGCGTGGCGCCATCCAGCTCAAGGGCGGTGCCGTTGGCGAAGGCCACCGAGCCACCGTCACCGGGCTCGACGCGAGCGGTGCGGAACTGCTCGGTCACCAGCTCGAGGCCGGCGCGATCGTGGTGGACCGCCAGGGCGTCCAGCAGGCCGGCGGGGCCGCACGCGAGGGTACGGCGCTGGGCGAGATCGGGCACCAGGTCGTCGAGCTGGTCGACATCGAGGACACCATGCACGTCGTCGTACCGCGCAACAAGCGTGATGGCACCAGCGGCGTCGAGGGACTGCAGGTCACGCAGGAAGATCGAGTCAGGCTCCGTCGGAGCGATGTGCACGACGACGATGTCGAGGTCCTTGCTCCGGTCGAGGCGCAGGACGCCCGTGTCGGTGCTCGGGAAGAGGTTGCGCAGCATGCCGATGACCGGGGTGATCCCCGAGCCGGCAGTCACGAAGAGCAGCCGGTCGTGGTCGGACCTCAGCACGAAGTCGCCGGCCGCCTGCTCGAGGTGGACGAGCGTGCCGGGCACGGCCTCGTGGACGAGGTGGTTGCTCACCTTGCCGTCGGGCACGGCCTTGACCGTGATCGAGATGCGACCGTCGGCGCGCGGGCCGTGGGTCAGGGAGTAGGCGCGCCACTCGCGGACGCCGTCGACGTCGATGCCGATGCGGAGGTACTGACCGGGCACGTGGCCGGCCCAGTCGGCGCCGGGGCGGATGACGATGGTGGCGGCGTCCGGCGTCTCGGCGCGGACCTCCTCGATGCGCCCACGCAGGTCGGCACCGGCTCGGAGCGGCGCGAAGATGTCGAAGATGTCGGCCGGGACCAGGGGGGTGGTCACCGTCTCGGCCAGCCGCGTGAGGCGGGAGCGCAGCGGGGCGCCGCTCCCTGTCATCAGTGTCATGCTCATGTATCCAGAATGCCTGTCACGGCGGCAGAGTTCCTCCCCCCTAGGCGTGAATCCGACGTACACTCTTGTTCGTTGAGAACAATAAACTAGCCGGGAGAGGTCATGTCACGTCAGCGTGTGCGCCCCACCACACAAGAGCGCACCCAGGTCGGCCTCGACCCCGAGGTGGCTGCGACCATGCGGTCCTCCTTGGCACAGGTCGCCGGGAGCACCGTCGAGGCGATCATCGCGGAGGTGCCCAGCTATGCCGGCGCGCTGGCCGGTCGGATGGGCGAGACCATCCGCAACGCGGTCGAGCTCGCGCTCGGCGGCTTCCTCACCCTGGCCAGCAAGGAAGACGTCAGCACGCCGCTGGCACCCGCCCTGGAAGGTGCCTACCGCCTGGGCCGCGGCGAGGCACGCAGCGGCCGGACGATGGAGGCCCTGCTGGCGGCATACCGCATCGGGGCCCGCGTCGCATGGCGAGACCTCTCCCGCGCCGCCGTCGCCCAGGGCGTCGATGCCGAACAGGTCGCGCGCTTCGCCGAGCTGGTCTTCGCCTACATCGATGAGCTGTCCGCAGCCAGCGCCGCGGGCCACACCGACGAGCTCGAGAGCACCGGGCGCATCCGGCAGCGCAACCTGGAGCGGCTGGCCAGGGCCCTGGTGTCGGGCGCCGCCCCGGACGCGATCGCCGCCGCCGCAGCGCGCGCGGAGTGGGACCCGCCCGAGGCGCTCGCTGCCGTGCTGCTGCCCGAGTCGCAGGGCTCGCAGGCCCTGAAGCTCCTCTCCGCCAGCACCCTCCAACCCACCGACGACCTGGCTGACGTCCCCGAGGGCCACGGCCTGCTGCTGGTGCCGTCCACCGACTCGGCGGCGGGTCGCCAGGGGCTGCTGCGTGCCCTGCGCGGGACGTCGGCCGTGGTTGGCCCCACCGTGCCGTGGCTCGAGGTGGCGCGGTCGCACCAGCGGGCCGTGCGTGCCTGCGCTCTCGAGATCGAGGGGCTGGTGGACACCGACGAGCACCTCGCGGACCTGCTCCTGGGAGCGGACGCCGCGACGCGGGCCGACCTCCGCGCCCTCGTGCTGGCCCCGCTCGCCGA
This sequence comes from Nocardioides sp., assembly GCF_035576065.1. Taxonomy (GTDB): domain Bacteria; phylum Actinomycetota; class Actinomycetes; order Propionibacteriales; family Nocardioidaceae; genus Nocardioides. Next base: position 443 of record NZ_DATLWX010000038.1, on the reverse strand, counting down.
CCTGCGGCCCGCCACCGCCGACAAGCTGACGGAGACGCTGCGGTCCTGGGTGCTCAACCAGGGCCGTCGCGACGCGGTGGCCGGCGAGCTCTTCGTGCATCCGCAGACGGTCCGCTACCGCGTGCAGCAGCTGCGCGAGCTGTACGGCGACCGGCTGGAGGAGCCGCAGTTCGTGCTCCAGGCGACGCTGGCTCTCGCCTAGGGGCTATGCAGAGGACCGAAGCGGGCCCGGAGCATGCTCCGGGCCCGACTCCCGGGGTCCTGCTGGCGTTGTCGGCGGAGCCGACCAGAGCCCTAGCCTGTGTGGAGGTCGGTCACCTCGGCTTGGGTCAGCGCTCGCCCATAGGCGCGGAGGTCGTCGAGCCCCCCGTTCCACCGCTCATCGCCCCAGCTGGTGCCACCCAGCATGTTCGCCGTTGTGTTGCCACCCACCCCGATGTCGT
>NZ_DATLWX010000037.1:0-2762 GCF_035576065.1 Nocardioides sp. | reverse complement strand
CGGTCGGGGTGTCGGTAGGCGGCGACCATCCGTTGGTAGATCCACCAGGTCACCTCGACTTCAGCGTGATCGTCGGTGGCGAACAGGGCTTCCAGGCGCGTCTTCTGCTTGTCGGTGAGCAGGTCTGCGCCGGTGTGCAGGGTCCGTCGTGCTCGGTAAAGGGGCTCATCACAGATGACGGTGTAGTGGCAGGCTCCGCTCCCGGCGAGCCTCATGGCGCCGGGCGTCCGCGACGTCGCAGTCGACCTCGTAAGGTGGTTATGGACGCACACGCTGGAGACCGACTGGCCACGGCGCCTCGCGTTGGTTCGCGCTGACATAGTCGCCCGCACGGCCCAGCTCGCTCGCCATGGGTGGTCGGCCGTCCTCCGAGACCTCGGTCGTAACACCGAATGGGTGGGCGATGGGTACCTTCGGATTAACCGCTATGACCTGCCCGCCCGCACCCTGGGCACCGGCTCCCGCCTGGTCTTCGTGCCGACCCATGGTGCCAGCAGCTGGGTGGGCTGGCACCTCGGCGGCAACCCCCACCGCTACGCGATCTACTACCCGCTCGCCGGTCGGTTGGCCGACCTCGGATCGCCGCGCAGCGCAGGGCTCGGACCACTCGTCGGCGTCAACCGAGCCCGACTGCTGGTCCTGCTCGACGTGCCACGCAGCACTTCGCAACTCGTCACGCTCAGCGACCTGCCGCTCGGCTCGGTCGGCCGGCACCTGCGGGTCCTGCTGGACGGCGGCATCGTCCTGCGCCGCCGCTCGGGACGCGAGGTCCTTTACTGGCGCACTGCCCTCGGCGACAGCTTGGTAGCAGCGGGAACGCCTGCGAGCGGCTGATCGCCAACCGTTGCTTGAGGTGCGCCCTGTCAGGACGTCCCGCAAGACGAACGTCTCGCGGAGCCCGTCTGAGCGGAGCCGACTCAGTCAACGAGGCTGTTGGGCCGTTCGGCTGGCGAGCGCGACCGGGTGGTCAGGCCACTGGATCGCATAGCCGGCGAAGCCACCGTCGTTGAGTCGCGCATACCGGAGCAGTTCGCGGACGATGCCTGCATTGCCCATTGCCCACCCGGTGCGAGGTTCGAGATCCGGCGGCGTTGCCCGGTGCTCGTAGTTCGACCAGCGCACGCCGGCTTCATCGACGGTTGCCCGAGACGTGAGGTCCTCGACGAGGACGTCCGCGAAGTCGAATCCTTCACCGCGCTCGACGATCCGGTCGCAGGCCAGAGCTAGCACGCCTGCCGTTCCGCAGCATCGCCCGTTGTTATCCCAGAAGCCCGGCCGGATCCGACTCGGCAGCCCAGACCGTCTGATTGTGCGCCAGCAGCGGTCGCCGAGATCGGTCCAGCTCTGGTCCCCGGTGACCTCGGCAAGGAGGCGGAAGACCTGGGCGTCGCCCGCCGGGCCGTTGCACCAGCCCTGGCTGTACCGCTCGATCAGGTCAGGTCGGTGTGGCGGGTCGGAGTGCGGGACGAGGAAGCCGCCAGGGCCCGCCTCGTTGCGGCCCACGACATCTCCGGCGCCCGCTAGAGCAAGGTCGATCAGGTCACCCCGGCCAGCAGCTTGCCCGACCGCGGCCAGTGCGTAGACGATGCCCAGCGTTCCGTGCGCCATGTGATGCGATCGTGCTGGCGATGGCCGAACTGGCCAGTTCACGCCGCGTCCTGTCCGATCGGCCCAAGAGAGGTACGGCGTTACCGCCGTCACCGCTAGATCCACATCGCCCACCACGAGCGCGCCCAGCCCGATCCCGGCGTTGCCCATGAAGAGCTCGAACATCTGGTTCCAGCGCTCACCGTCGAAGCGATCCCGAGCCCGACTCAACGCCCGGTCTGCGGCCTCGTCCCTGCCGAGCGACCGCAACGCGACAGCGATTCCCGACAAGCCGAAGTACAGCGAACAGTCCTCGAGAACCTCGATGCTGCCGGTCAGAGCATCCCCACCATCGGCGACTGCGCGACGGTAGCGCTCATCGCCGAAGTGCTCGAACGCCTCCTGCAACGCGAGCACAACGCCTGCCTGCCCGTGATAGAGCGAGGGGTCTTCCACGTCAGCGCTGTGCATGGTGAGCAGCCAGTCGGCTGCTCCACGCGCGAGGAGCGTCACCTCGTCCGTACGAGCCCCCCGCTCAGCCATCACCATGACGGGAGCCTATGGCCGGACCACGCCGCCCGCGCCCTCACAGGTTCAACCCTTGAAGTCGTCCCGTGAACCGAACGTTCTACTGAACGAGTAGACAGAACGGATGCCCTGCCGGGTCGGCGAGCACGTAGAGCGGTTCGACCTCGTCCTTGGAACGGTCATGGAGCAGCCGAGCTCCCAAGTTCTCGGCGTGCTCGCGGTGTCTCTCCAGGTCGTCGATGGTGGGGACCTTGAAGTCCATGTGCATCTGCATCGGGACGCCCTCGGACGGCCAGGTTGGGGGCACGGTGTCCTTCTTCTCCTGGATGGTCACGATGCGGTTGCCGTTGCCGTCAAGGAGGACCAACCAGTCCGCATCGTCAGGGCTCCCATCGCTCGGCGGCTCTTCCCCGTCCCGGTACCGAAGGCCGAGGAGCTGGCGATAGAACTCGGCGAGCCCACGACAGTCACGAGCGTCTATTGCGGTGTGAAGCAGGACGGGATATCTAGTGGTCCGCATTTGAAGTCTTCACTCGTTTGGCCTTCTTGAGGATCTCGTCGGCTGTTTTGGTCCAGACGAAGGGGTGGGAGCGGTCGTTCCAGCCGTTGATGTAGCCGCGGATCTTGGTGTTGAGGTCCTTGACCGA
>NZ_DATLWX010000036.1:0-67790 GCF_035576065.1 Nocardioides sp. | reverse complement strand
CGAACCGACTTCCGCTGCGATGTCGCCACCCCTCACCCCGAGCGCCTTTGCGTCATACGCGAAGACGGCGCAGTGCTCGCGTTCCACCTCGTCACTGGTGTCCGGCCGAGGCTGTGATGCGTTGCTCGCACAGGTCGGTCGGCGCCGACTACGAAGAGCCGGCCGCAGGCCCGCGCGCCGAGCGCCCACAGCTACTGGGGTCGTCCGCGAACTCCTCGGCCGCGACCGAGAGAGTCAGTACCGGCTGATCGTCTTGTGGGAGCCGAACGACATCACGAGGGCGACGATCCACAGGACCACCGTCCAGCCGCCCAGCAGGTTGATCCAGAAGATCGTCCAGTGGTTCGACTTGCCGCGCAGGGCCGCGACCGCCCACGGCAGCATGTAGCCGCCAGTGAGGAGCGCCACGACGACGGCCACGAACGCGCTGACCGGGCGATCGCGCTGATCGATCAGATAGCTGTTCATTCCTCCAGAGTACGGGGGGTGCGCCCTGGCCGGGGGCTCGGCGCATCCCATGCCCCGGGGTGACGGGCTGGACACGACAATGATCGCGGGGAGAACCGTTCCACGGAAGCGGTGCACGGCTCAGGGACTGCACGACTCCTCAGCATGGTCGTTGTGACGTGAGGACGCACCCTCACACCCATGCCCGTGTCCGCACAGAGGATGGTCGGCTGAGCAGCGCGGCGGTACGGACGCCAGTAGGAACCGTTGCGGCGCACCGCGAGTCTGAGGGGTGTGAGACTTGCTGGTGTGAGGTGGTGTCGGCCGGTAGCGCTCGCGGCGTGCGCTGGGTTCCTCGTTGTCCCCGGTGCCGCGCCGGCTGCCGCGTCGTGTGCGAGGCAGCTACCGGACTCCCCGTACGCGTTTGTCGGAACCGTCACTGCCACGACCGAGGGCGGGCGTATCGCCGATGTCGTCACCGAAGGCGGCGCTACGGTGACCGTGCAAGGCACACAGGACACGAACTGGTTCTCCAACACCTACACGTCGGTCGACCGGCAGTACGAGGTCGGCGCCACGTACGAGTTTCACCCGCGTAGCGCGGACTCCCCGTACTCGGACAACGCCTGCACCGCCACCCGGCAACTGAGCGGCCCGACCGCCTCGCCGAACCCCCCAGCCTCCACCGACGTCTTGCCAGCGTGGCTGCCCGTCGATGAGCAGGCAGGACCGGCGGGCTACCTGTTGTTCATCGCGCCAGTTGCAGCTGCGGCAATAGCCCTGTTCACCGTCATTCGGCACCTGTCCCGCACGAGGCGGCGCCGGGCCGCTGCGACCTGACGCGCACAAGGTCATGAGCCCGTCGGCTCGTCGCGCCGCAGGCGCAGTGCGACCCACACCCCGCACCGGCAACAGATGCGTTGCGCCGCCACCGAGGGCGAAGCGCGGGCCACCCCCTGGCGCTGGACCTCAGGTGCTTTGGCGTCCCACGAACCGAACCTTCCACGCAACGACGCCATCAGCGAGGGTGCGTTGGCAGTCTTGTCCCGCAAGAGCCGTCCGGGTTGGATTCCCGCCCCGGGGGTTGTGCGGTACGTCCCCACTCCGTTGGATGCGGGACGGCCGGTGATGGGCCGCCGCTCGGACACCCTCGTCGTGCGCGCCCTGGTCCGGCTGGCCCGCCCACAACGATGGTCATCGAGACGAACAACGATCTCCACAAACGCGCCAGGACATCAAGGCGCCCTCGACGTCACTGGCCGTTCACCGCTACGGCCAGCGCAGCCCGACCGTCTCCTCGCTGACCTGCCACAGCCGCTGCTGCATCTCGACGTTCATCGCCAAGGCGCGGGCGGTGACGACCTGTGGTGGGCCACCTCTCTCTCCGAGGCCGGACGGTCCGACATAGGTGCTGCCGGGGAGGTCGGCAGTGGCAGCCATCAGGCTCGGCCACGCACCGGCGTGGGCCGGCTGGGCGATCGCCTTGACCGCCGCGTCGAGGATGCTCGCAGCACCTCCTCGCGCCCGGCCGAACTGCCCGTTGGCTGCGAGGTGCGTGCCCGCCAGGCCGGGGTGAGCCGCCAGTGCTCGCAGCGGCAGGTCTGTGCCCCGAGCCCGCTTGTCGAGCTCATAGGTGAAGAGCAGGTTGGCGAGCTTGGTCTCGGCGTAGACGGGCCAGCGCTGGTAGCGGCGCTCGGCGCGTGGGTCCCCGATCGGGACCTGCCGGGCCACCTTGTGCATCACCGACGACACCGTCACCACGCGGGCATCTCCACTGGCCACGAGCTGGGGCAGCAACAGGCCGGTGAGGAGGAACGGGCCGAAGTGGTTGGTCGCCATCTGCGACTCGAGCCCGTCGGCGGTCCGGCGATAGGGCGGAGCCATGATGCCCGCGTTGTTGATCAGCACGTCGATCGGTCCGAACGCGGCCGCCTCGGAGGCGGCCGTCCGCACGGAGGTGAGGTCGGACAGGTCCACGACCAGCTTCTCCAGCACCGCTCCGGGTGCCTCGGTCGTGATCGCGGCCTCGGTGGCGTCGAGCTTGTCGGCGCTGCGGCCGGCCAGCACGACGCGGCCACCGCGACGCGCCAGCTCGAGGGCGGTGAAGTGCCCCAACCCGCCCTGGGTCGTGCCGGTGACGACGATGGTGCGCCCGGTCTGGTCGGGAAGGTCGGCCAGGCTCCACGCCTGGGCGGTCGGACTCGTCGGGCCGGTCACGGGGTCACCGCCAGGTGATCGAGCAGCAGCTGGCCCATGGCGACGTCTCCGAAGATCTCCACGCGGCCCGGCTCGGGACGGCGCCGCCCTCCGGCCAGCAGGATGAAGGACTCCGCGTCGGTCCGCAGCCCGGTGGTCGGATCGCCCGGCACTTCGCCGAGCAGCACACCTCGACCCTCGTCGGAGACCACCGCAGCGACCGGCTCCCGCCCCTCCACCTCCGCCACCACGCTGCTCCCCGGCGGGGCCTTCACCCTCTTGGCGAGCACATATCCCAGGCTCGCCGACAGGTAGCCGATCGCGTGCCTGGCTGCCGGCGTGTCCATCCCGCCGGGCATCGCCAGGGCGCGGCGGATGTCCTGCTCGTGCATCCACACGTCGAGCGGGCGGTTGCGCAGCAGGGTGCGCGTGTCCCAGCCGATGGCGCCGTACAGCCCCGGAGCGGGAGCGTCGGGGTCGGTGGGCGGGTCGGCCAGCAGCTGGGTGTGCCGCGCGGTGATGGAGCCGCGGATCTCGTTGACCAGCTCGTCGCGCGTCTTGTCACGGCGAGCGACGACGCCCTGCTCGGTGAACTGGCCCATGGTGCCGCGCACGTGCGGAGCGTCTCCGATCTCCACCTCCTCGTGCTCGCCGCCGGCGACGAGCGACTCGAGGTGCGCGGTGTGGGCGACGACGGCCCGGACGTCCCAGCCGGGCAGGTCGGTCGGGGTGTCCCACGCGTCGGCCGGCACCTTGTCCAGCAGCGCCGTGAAGTCGTTGACGGCCTCCCACCAGACGTCGACGTAGGCGCGCAGTTCCTCAGGGGCATCGGTCATGACCAAACCCTAGGCGCTGTCGGCGACAATGGCTGGATGCGTGTACGTGCTCCCGAGCTGACCGGCCGCGGATGGCTCAACACGGCCACCGCGCTGGCCCTGCGCGACCTCCGCGGTCGCTTCGTGCTGCTCGACTTCTGGACCTTCTGCTGCATCAACTGCCTGCACGTCATCGACGAGCTGCGTCCGATCGAGGAGCAGTACGCCGACGAGCTGGTCGTCATCGGCGTCCACTCCCCGAAGTTCGTGCACGAGGCCGACCCGGAGGCGCTCGCGGCCGCAGTCGAGCGCTACGGCGTGCACCACCCGGTGCTCGACGACCCCGACCTGACGACGTGGCAGGCCTACACCGCACGGGCCTGGCCGACGCTGGTGCTCATCGACCCCGAGGGCTACATCGTCGGCCACTACGCGGGCGAAGGGCACGGTCACGCCATCTCCGCCCTGCTGGCCACCCTCATCGAGGAGCACCGCTCCAGGGGCAGCCTGCAGCCGGGCGACTCGCCCTATGTGCCACCGGTCGTCGAGCCCACCGACCTCAGGTTCCCGGCCAAGGCTGTCCCCCTCCCGGACGGCCGGGTGCTCGTCGCCGACGCCGGGCACGACGAGGTCGTCCTGCTCGCCGCCGACGGCTCGGTCGAAAGGCGGTTCCCCGGCTTCCGCGAGCCGAATGGCCTGTGCCTCCTCCCGCCCGACCTCGACCTCGGCTACGACGTGGTCGTCGCCGACACGGTTGCCCACCGGCTGGCCGGGCTGTCGCTCGACTCCGGTGCCGTGATCACCCTGGCCGGGGATGGCCGACAGTGGTTCGCGGGCGACGGCACGTCCCGGCTCAGCAGTCCGTGGGACGTCGTGTGGTGGGAGGGCCTGGTGTGGATCGCGATGGCCGGCGTGCACCAGCTCTGGACGTACGACCCGGTCACAGGGGAGCTCGCAGTGGCCGGCGGCACGGCCAACGAGGGGCTGCTCGACGGGCCGCTCGAGCAGGCGTGGTTCGCGCAGACGAGTGGGTTCGCCGTCGACGGACAGCGCCTGTGGCTGGCCGACTCCGAGACCTCGTCATTGCGCTACGTCGAGGACGGGCAGGTCCACTCCGTGGTCGGCACCGGTCTCTTCGACTTCGGCTTCCGCGACGGCGCGGCCGAGCAGGCACTCCTTCAACATCCGCTGGGCGTCGCCATGCTCCCTGACGGCTCGGTGGCGATCGCCGACACCTACAACGGCGCCGTCCGTCGTCTCGCGGTGGGTGAGCTCACCACCATCGCCAGCGACCTCAGGGAGCCGAGCGGCCTGTACGTCGACCACGGGCAGCTCGTCGTCGTCGAGTCCGGCGCCCACCGCCTCACCCGCATCCCGCTCGACGCCCGCGTGGCCGCCGACGACTTCAGCCACACCACGCAGCGGCCCGTGACCGAGGTGGGCCAGACCCTGCGGCTCGACATCCCCTTCACGCCGCCGCCGGGACAGAAGGTCGACGATCGCTTCGGTCCGTCCTCCCAATTGATGGTGACTGCCACCCCTCCCGGCCTGCTCCGGGCGGGCGAGGGCCGAGGCGCCGACCTCACGCGAGACCTGGTCCTCGACCCGCAGGTGGGCGAGGGGGTGCTCCACATCGCCGCGCGCGCCGCCTCGTGCGACATCGACGGAGGTGAGGGCGCGGCCTGCCGCATGCACCAGCAGGACTGGGGTGTCCCGGTGCGCGTCGACCCCGCCGGGAGCGCCGTCCTGACCCTGCCTCTCGGTGGCGCTTGGGCCTGAGTCTTCTCGAGACTCAGGTCCAAGGAAGTCGTGCTTCAGCCGCTGGTCCCCCGGAACGCGGGCGAAGAGGACTATGGTCGAAGGACGGCACTCGCAACCGCGATGGGTCGGACTCGCAAGGGAGCTCGTCATGGGTTTTGGTGTTGGCATCGTCCTGATGGTCCTTGGCCTGATCCTCCTCACTGGGGCGGTCGAGCTGCCGGCCTCGGTCGAAGAGGTGGTCGAAACCACGACGGTCGGCTGGATCCTGCTGCTGGCCGGAGTCCTCGGCATCGTCCTCGGGCTGGTCGCCTCGCGGCGCAGCTCGCACACCACGGTCGTCGAGGAGCAGCACCGCGACGTCTGACTTGATCTCCGGCCCACTCACTCAACCGCTCACTCAACCCCGGCCCCCGCTCGCTCGTGGGAGTCGGTGAAGGGCCACCTCGGTCCTTCGGGATCTGGGGAGCGACTGTGGCCACACCGGACGACGCAGCCTTCGACGAGTTCGTCAGCAGTGCCTGGCGTCCTTTGCGACAGGCCGCCTACGCGCTGACGGGCAACACCGCCGACGCGGAGGACCTGCTGCAGACCGTGCTGGTGCGCACCTACGCGCGCTGGCCCAAGGTGGGTCGCGAGGACCCGGTGGCCTACGTCCGCCGGGCGCTCGTCAACGCCTACGTCGACACCTGGCGGCGCCGCAAGGTGCTCCGGTTCGACGCGGTCGAGGAGCTGCCGGTGGTCGAGTCGTACGACGACGCTGATCGAGTCGAGGATCGTGCCGATCTGGCGGATCGGCTGGCCAGGCTCTCGCCGCGCGAGCGGACGATGGTGGTGATGCGTCACTACTTCGACCACTCCGAGCAGGAGGTCGCCGACGCGATGCACTGCTCGGTCGGCACCGTGAAGAGCACCTGCTCGCGCGCGCTGAAGCGACTCCGGATCCCTGTGACCACTGCTGAGGGGCTGTCATGACCACGGAACGATTCAAGGACCATCTCGACCGCCTCGACACCGGTCTGCCCGACCACCCCGACACTGCGGAATACATGCGCGAGGGCCGCGCTGCCCGTCGGCGCAGGCACAGCATCATTGGTCTCGGTGCCGGCGCGCTGGTCGCCGCCGTCATCACCCCCGTGCTCGTGTGGGGAGGCAGTACGTCGACCGTCAACCCCACGGGCGAGGTCGCATCGGATCCGTCGAGCTCGGCCTCGTCCGAGCCGACACCCACACCGACACCCACCCCGACCCCCGAGCCGGCCCCGGTGGGGCCTGTTGACCGGTCCTTCGGCGACGGCATGACCGCTGCGGTGACCGAGGTGGTCCCGAGGGCGGAGCTCCTGGACGAGACCGTCGGGGACCACTTCGAGGACGCAAAGGATGGCAACTTCCACTTCAGGAACCCGACCCTGAGCTCGCCGCCGGACTGGGCGAACGTCTTCATCTGGGCCCAGGAGTACGCGGCGGACGGTCTCCAGTACCTCTACGTCAGGGCTGAATGGGACACGATCGCCGCCGAGCAGATGTCGGGGTGCGACGACGGGATGTACGAGGTCATGAAGGACTGTTCGGTGGTCGAGTCGGACGGCTACACGGTCGTGGTCCACGACGGCGCGCGCTTCCCAGGGGAGCCGGTCGGCAATTGGGGCAGGTCCGTCACGGTCACCGGCCCGCCCTCGGCCGACGGCAGCTCCCAGTACGTCAAGGCCTCGGCGCAGGTGAAGGACATGTCCTGGGAGGAGGCGAGCGCGGCGCTGCCCAGCGTGGCCGACCTCACCGCGCTCGCGCAGGACGAGCGCCTGCGGCTGCCGGAGCCGACGGAGATGCCCACCCCCTAGAGCCAGCCGTTGGCCTGGGCGAGACGGGCGGCCTCGGCTCGCGTCGTGGCGCCGGTCTTGCCGATCGCGGCGGACAGGTGGTTGCGGACGGTGCCCTCGGACAGGTGCGCCCGGGCCGCGATTCCCGCGACCGGGGACCCGTCCAGCGCGAGCCGGAGGATCTCCGCCTCACGGGTCGTGAGCGGGCTGGGCCCGGCCATCAGGGACTCGGCCGCGAGGTCCGGGTCGATCACCCGCAGACCTTGATGGACACGGCGTACGGCGTCAGCGAGCTGCCTGGCCGGAGTGTCCTTGACCAGGAACCCCGCAGCCCCGGCATCCAGCGCGCGACGGACGTAGCCGGGGCGGCCGAAGGTCGTCACGATGAGCGACCTCACCGCCGGCAGCTCGGCCCGCAGGGCGGAAGCGGCCTCGATTCCGGAGAGGCCCGGCATCTCGATGTCCAACAGGCACACCTCGGCCCCGGACTCCCGGGCCGCCGCCACCACCTCGTCGCCGCGGCCCACCTGGGCGACCACCTCGATGTCGGCCTCGAGGTCGAGCAGTGCCGCGAGAGCTCCGCGGACGAGGGCCTGGTCGTCGGCCAGCAGGATCCTGATCACGGCAGCTCCACCTGCACCCGGGTGCCTGGTTCGGCGTCGTGCAGGGTCAGGGTGCCGCCGGCGCCGGACACGCGCTCACGCATGCCGCGCAGACCGTTGCCCTCGCGCTCGCGGAGACCGGCACCGTCGTCGGTGACGCTCATGCTTCGTTGCCCGAGCTCGATCACCACCGAACGCGCCCCCGCGTGCCGAACGACGTTGGTCACCGACTCGCGCAGCACCCACGCCAGCAGCACCCGGTGCCGGGGGTCAGTGTCGGCGACGCTGCCGAGGACGCGCGTCTCGATGCCCGCATCGGCGAGCACCTGAGGGGCCGCGGACAGCTCGGCGTCCAGGTTGGCGGCCCGCAGACCACCGACGGTGGCACGGATCTCGGCGAGCGCCTGCCGGGCGGTGGCCTGGATCGACTCGAGCTCGGCCTTCGCGCGGGCCGGGTCGACCTCGATCAGCCGGGACGCGAGCTCCGCCTTGATGGACAGCGCGGTGAGCGAGTGGCCCAGGACGTCGTGCACGTCGCGGGCCACCCGCTCGCGTTCGGCGACCAGCGCCAGTTCGGCGCGTGCCTCACCGGACTGCTCATCGAGCACGGCAAAGATCCGGATGGCAGTGCACAGGCCGATGATCGGCCACACCATCAGGAAGAAGAAGATCGGGAAGTCGCCGCCGACGAGGGAGATGACCGGCAACAGCGCACTGACGACCGTCGCCCACTTCCACCACGGTGCCGGCACGGTCAGTGCGGCGAAGGCACCGAGGTAGGGCGTGAGCCCGATGGCCTCGAGGCCGGTGACTGGCACGGTGCCCAGGATGAGCAGGACCATGACGCACCAGATCTTGAGCGCGTGCTCCTGCCAGAGGCTCCACCCGAGCAGGTAGAGGGCGCCGTAGGCGGCGATCAGGGCCAGCGTCACCGCCTTCGACGCCACGGAGGCGTCGGCCTGGAGGGTGGCGATCACGGGGTAGCCGAGGAACACCAGCCAGATCGACGCGACGACCCAACCCCACCGCTCCCAGGGGGAGCGAGCGGGGTCGGAGTCGTGGACCGACAAGCTCACACCCGCTCCTGGCGTCGCCGCAGCCCCCACACCGCCAGCGCCGCGAAGATGACCGTCCACGCGCACACGTTAGCGAGCAGCAGCCACACCGAGTCGTGTCCGGCGCCCATCGCCACGTAGCCCTCGGTGATCGGGTAGCGGGCCAGGCCTGCGTAGCCGTAGAGCGGCGTGAACCGACCGAACTCCAGCATGAACCCGTCCATCGGAGTGAAGACGTTGCCGAGGAAGCTCATGATCACGATCAGGCCCGCCGCGATGCTGCTGGAGTTCTCGCCCTTGAACACCAGGCACATGGCAAGGCCGTAGACGGCGAAGAGCGCCGAGCCCGCCCAGACGATCGCCGCGCTGGCGAGCCAGTCCACTGCGTTGCCGGAGGAGCCGGTGGCGGCCCCGATCACATAGATGATCGTGACCGGCACGACCGCGACAAGCATCGCCACGGCGGTCTTGATCGCCACGAAACCCAGCGGAGCGAGAGGCGTCAACGCGACCTGTCGGCCCCAGCCCATCGTCTGCTCGGTGGCCGCGGCGCCGACGACGGTGGTGGTGGCGGTGACGGCGCCGTACGCCGCCATCGAGACCATGACGTACATCGCGACGTTGGCGCTGCCGTAGGCCTCGTCGTCGCCCATCCCGAAGACGAAGAACAAGAACGCCGGCAGGGCCACGATGAAGAACATCCCCATCTTGTCGCGCAGCTGCCGCTTGAGGTCGAGCCCGGCGTAGACGAGGGGCATCGGACGGGAGGTACGCCGAACGGCGCGCGTTTCCGCGTCGGGGCCGGGGGTGGTCAGCGTGCTCATCGCAAGGCCTCCTGGGCTTCTGTGCGGGACTCGGCGGGGGATGTGGTGTGGGCTTGGGTCGGGCCGCCGGTCAAGGCGAGGAACGCGGCCTCGAGGCTGGCGCTGGCGACCTCGAGGTCGGTGATGCCGAGCGGTGCGACGGCGCGGCGGACCTCGTCGAGCCAGGCCGGGTCAACGCCGTGGGGCCCCATGCGGCCGGCCGGCGGGCGGAAGGTGATCGTCTGGCCGCCGTACGCCGCACGCACCTCCGGCGTCGGGCCGTCGGCCACGATGCGGCCACGAGCCATCAGCACCGTGCGGTCAGCGAAGGCATCGGCCTCGGCGAGGTAGTGGGTCGCGAACACGATGGTGCGGCCGTCGGCGGCGTCGGCCCGCATGGTGTCCCAGAACTCGTGACGGGCGCCCACGTCCATGCCGGTCGTGGGCTCGTCGAGGATCACCAGGTCGGGGTCGGGGACCAGTGCCAGGGCGAACTTGAGGCGTTGCTGCTCGCCACCCGAGCAGGCCTGGACCTGCCGGCCTGCGATCGGACCCAGCCCGGCGCGTTCGATGGCGACATCGACCCGCTCGGGTCGCCCGTGGAGCGCCGCGATCGCGCGGATCGTCTCGCGCACCGTGAAGTCGGGCAGCAGCCCGCCGGTCTGCATGACGGCCGAGACCCGGCCCTCCACGACAGCGCGGTGGGGCGTGGTGCCGTACACCTCGATCGTGCCGCTGGTGGGCGTGGTGAGCCCCAGCAGCATGTCCACGGTCGTGGTCTTGCCGGCACCGTTCGGGCCGAGGAAGGCCACGATCTCGCCGGAGTGGATCGTGAGGTCGACACCGTCGACGGCGGTGACGGTCTCGCCGCCCGGTGTCCGGAAGTGCTTGGTCAGGCCGATCGCCCGCAGTGCTGGTGTGGTCATGGAGCCAGCGTGTCCGCATCAGGCAGTCCGGACTCGGGGGAGACGTCACGACAAACCCGTGACAACTGTCATCAGCCGACCCGCCCCGAAAGTCGTCCGGCGGCTGTAACGCCGGGTTACTGCATGTATCACCTATGAAGTATCAGGGGTGATACAGCCGCTAACCCGGCGTTACAGCAACGCGCGCAGGCGATCAGTCCCGCAGGCAGATCAGAACGCGGCCTCATCGAGGTCCATCAGCCCGAGGTCGATGCCCTCGGCGATGGCGCGCTCGGCGGTGAGGCGCGGCAGGTTGGTCTGCGCGAAGAACTGCGCCGCCGCCACCTTGCCCTCGTAGAAGGGCTTGTCCTTGGCCGAGACGTCACCGGCGGTGCCGTCCAGCTTGTCCAGGGCGATCTCGGCCTGGCGCAGCAGCAGCCAGCCGCACACGACGTCACCGAGAGCCATCAGCAGGCGGGTGGTGTTGAGGCCGACCTTGTAGATGTTGCGCAGGTCGCCGCCCTCTGCGGAGACGTCCGCAGACATGAGGTCGCTGATCATGTGGGCGACCATCGCGTTGACGTCCTCGAGGGCCACAGCGAGGAGACCGCGCTCGACCTTGAGGCGACCGTTCCCGGCCTCGCTGGCGATGAAGGCCTCGATCTCCTTGGCCAGGTGGCCCAGGGCGCGGCCCTGGTCCTTGACGATCTTGCGGAAGAAGAAGTCCTGACCCTGGATCGCCGTGGTGCCCTCGTAGAGGGTGTCGATCTTCGCATCGCGGACGTACTGCTCGACGGGGTACTCCTGGAGGAAGCCCGAGCCGCCGAAGGTCTGCAGCGACTCCGTGCCGAGCAGCACCCATGAGCGCTCGGAGCCGTAGCCCTTGACGATCGGGAGCAGCAGGTCGTTGACCGCAGCGGCGAGCTCGTCCTTCTCGCCGTCGTGCTCGGCCACCATGACGCGGTCCTGCCACGTCGCCGTGTAGAGCACCAGGGCGCGCATGGCCTCGGCGAAGGACTTCTGCGTCATCAGCGATCGACGGACGTCGGGGTGGTGCGTGATCGTCACGCGGGGGGCGGTCTTGTCGGCTGCCTGCGTGAGGTCGGCGCCCTGGACGCGCTCCTTGGCGAACTCCAGCGCGTTGAGGTAGCCGGTGGACAGCGTCGCGATCGCCTTGGTGCCGACCATCATCCGGGCGTTCTCGATCACGTCGAACATCTGCGCGATGCCGTTGTGCACCTCGCCGAGCAGCCAGCCGCGAGCGGGCTCGCCGCCGCCGACCTGTGGGTCGCCGAAGGTGACCTCGCAGGTGTTGGAGACCTTGATGCCCATCTTGTGCTCGACGTTGGTGACGTAGACGCCGTTGCGCTCGCCGGTGAGCTCGCCGGTCTGGTGGTCGAAGTGGTAGGTCGGCATCCAGAACAGCGACAGACCCTTGGTCCCGGGGCCGCCGGCACCTTCCACACCCTCGGGGCGGGCCAGGACGAGGTGCATGGTGTTGTCGCTGAGACCGCCCTCGGCGGAGGTGATGAAGCGCTTGACCCCGGTGATGTTCCAGGAGCCGTCCTCGTTGGGCGTGGCCTTCGTCCGCCCGGCCCCGACGTCGGACCCGGCATCGGGCTCGGTCAGCACCATGGTGCACGTCCACTGGCGCTCGACCATGAGCTCGGCGACGCGCTGGTCGCGCTCGTTGCCGTTGGTGTAGACGACGCCGGCGAACGGCGGGCCGGCGGCATACATCCACACGGGGGCGTTGGCGCCGAGCACCATCTCGCCGATGGCCCAGACCAGCGAGGACGGGGCGGGGGTGCCGCCGAGCTCTTCGCGGATCTGCAGGCGCCAGTACTCCGAGTCCATCCAGGCCTGGTAGCTCTTCTTGAACGACTCCGGCACGGGAGCGGTGTTGGTCTGGGGGTCGAACACCGGCGGGTTGCGGTCGCTGTCGACGTACGACGCGGCAAGGTCCTCGCGCGACAACCGGTCGACCTCGGCGAGGATCTCGCGAGCGGTCTCCCCGTCGACCTCGGCGAACGGTCCCTGGCCCAGGACGTCGTCCCGGCCGAGGACCTCGAAGAGGTTGAACTCGATGTCTCGCAGGTTGCTCTTGTAGTGGCTCACGATCGACCTATTCCGTCTGGGGGGGAGTTAGCAGGCGTACTACTACTCGTCAGTAACATCAATGATGCCCTCCCGCGGAGGAGCGCGCAACATGAATCGGGCATGTGGCTGGTCACAGCCTCCGTTTGGGCGCAGGCAAGTCGGCTTTGGCTATAACCTTACGTATGTGTAGTCTTTCACTCGACATACATTGATTCGAAAGGTGCCTGCCCATGCGCAAGCTCATCGTGCTCGGTTTCGTCGGGCTCATCGCACAACTCATCGACGGTGCCCTGGGCATGGGCTACGGCGTCACGTCGTCCACGCTGCTGGTCGCCGTCGGGATCGCGCCGGCCATGGCGTCGGCGGCCGTGCACTTCTCCGAGATCGGCACCTCGCTGGTCTCCGGCGTCTCGCACCACAAGCTCGGCAACGTCGACTGGCGCACCGTCTCCGTCCTGGCCGTGCCGGGCTTCATCGGCGCCTTCGTCGGCGCGACCGTGCTGTCCAACCTCGACGCCGCCACGGCCAAGCCGATCGTCGCCACCATCCTGCTCGCCCTCGGGATCTACGTCGTCTACCGCTTCCTGCGCCTGGGGGGTCGACGCCCGCAGTTCAAGTCACGTCCCTCGATCGCGTTCCTGGCCCCGATGGGCCTCTTCGCGGGCGCGCTCGACGCCATGGGCGGCGGCGGGTGGGGACCGGTCGGCACCACGACGCTGCTCTCCAGCGGCCGGCTCGAGCCCCGCAAGGTCATCGGCTCGATCAACACCTCCGAGTTCGTCGTCGCGGTCGGCGCCTCCCTCGGCTTCATCCTCGCCCTCGGCAGCCAGGGCATCAACTGGGGCTTCGTCGCAGCGCTGCTCGCCGGAGGTGTCGTCGCCGCCCCGATCGCGGCCTGGCTGGTCAGCCGACTGGCGCCCCGCGTCCTCGGTGTCGCTGCCGGCGGCATGATCGTGCTCACCAACTCCAAGACCATCCTCGAGTCGCTCGGCGTCCCCGGCGTCGGTGTGGCGGCGACTGCGGCCGCCGTCTTCGTGGCCTGGATCTGGGGCATCGCGTGGGCGGTCAAACAGGAGCGACTGGCCCGCGCCGCCACCGCCGTAGCGGATCGCGAGCTGGAGCCCGCCTGAATCGCTCAGGATCGCGGCGGCCGCGTCACGGCGGGGGGACGCGGCCGACCCGTCTGACAAACTGCGACCATGCGCGTTTCCGCCAAGGCCGACTACGCCCTCCGGGCGCTGATCGAGATCGCCCTCCGCACCGACGGTGCTGCGGTCAGCGCCGAACAGCTCGGCAAGGCCCAGGACATCCCCCACGGCTTCCTGCAGGCGATCCTCGCCGACCTGCGACGTGCGGACATCGTGGTCTCCCAGCGCGGTCAGTCGGGCGGGTGGCGGTTCGCTCGCTCACCGGACTCCGTCTCAGTCGCTGACGTGATCCGTGCTGTGGACGGTCCGCTGGTCTCGGTCTACGGCCTGAGGCCCGAGTCCGTGGCGTACGGCGAGTCGGCGAAGGTCCTCCAGCACGTGTGGATCGCAGCCCGCCGCTCCCTGCGCTCGGTCTTCGAGGCGGTCTCGATCCAGGACCTCGTCGACGGCGAGCTGCCGTCGGCGGTCGCCGACCTCACGGCCGACGAGGACGCCTGGCAGCCGCACTGAGCAGTCAGGCGGCGAGCTCGCTCTTGAGCTGCTTGCGGCGCTTCTTCAGCTTGAGCAGGCTCGTGTCGAGCCGCGCCTTCTCCTCGGTCAGCGAGAGGCGGACCACTTCCGCCGCCAGCTTCGCCCCTGACAGGTTGCCGTCCAGGCGGTGGATGCGGCCGAGCTTCACCTTCTCGGACCAGGCAGCGGGAAGCTCGCTTCCGCCCGTGGACACGAGGTGGACCTTGAGTCCGTGCAGTCCATCGAGGGCCAGGGCTGCCTGATCAGCATCGGCCTCCCAGAACCCGGGTTGGCTGACGACGGCGTCGGTGCGAGTGCGGAAGGTCTTGCGGCACACCCGGGCCCACGCGCCCTCGACCTCCTTGCGCTTGAGGCCGGCGCTCTTGTGGAGGCGTCGGATCTCGAGGTCAGCGCGGTCGAGATCGGCGCGGCTGACGTCCGGGGTCGAGACGCCGCCCGCGGCCAGCTGCGCACGGGCCTCGTCGTCGAGCTCGACGGCGTCCGGTCCGATGTGGAGGAAGACGTGGCGCTTCGGCATACCCGCAACGTCGCAGACCCTGGCGACCGTCCGGTGAACTGGGCGCGACCTCCACGGGAAGGTCGGACCTCCAGTGGTTTCCGTGAGGTTCTCGAGTGGTGGCGTGGGAGACACGCAACGACGAACTGGGCACCGGATGGACCACCGCTCTCGTTCTCCTCGCCCTGGCTTGCGTCGCGGTCGGAGTCTTCTTCGTACCGCTCGCGATGGCGCACACCATCTCCCGCGCACCGGACCTCTACTACCTCGACACAGGCGCGTCCCGGGCCGCGATGGCCACCAAACCGGACAACAGGCGCGGCGAAGTCCACGCCACCGGTAGTCGGCTCACCGGAACCGCTCTGCCCGGCATGGCCACGACGTACATCAAGCTCGGCATGGTCGACGACGGCCGCATCGCCGGCATCCTTGTCCGAGTCGCGAGCAAACCCCGTCCCGAACCAGACCCCACGCCCACCCCGGACCACACCACCGTCAAGAAGAACTACCGATGGCTGACCCGAGCGCGACACGCACTTGGTCCGTGGCTCATTTGGTCCCTGAACACACCTCGGGGTGGACGTCCGACGTAGGGCGCGTCCTCGTCGCTGGCTGCGTAGAGGTGTCCGAGGTAGAGGTCCTCGAGAACTTTGGAGGGCACGCGCACCATGAGCTCCTGAGCGGCCCAGGTAGTGACCGTCCCGAATCTTGTCCAGCGCACCAGTAACGCCCTTTTCCGTCTCGACTTGGTCGGTGGTTGACGGCGGTCGATGATCGCGTCCTGGGGGGCCCGGTTCCGCTGGTCGTTGGAACCGGGCCCTCCGTTGTGGGGGCGCCTGTGAGCGGTCGACGACGTGCTGTCCGCTTGGTGTCCAGCTGGGTTGGCCACTTCCAGTCCTGCCATCGGCAGTCATCATCTGATCAGTAGGCAGCGTCTCGCATGACCGCACGCTTCACCGTCGCCGTCTTGAGCGCAGCCAACGTGACGAGCCCAGGCGCTGGTAGGGCGACCGCTCAGGCGAACTTTTCCTCGACGCAGCTGTGGGTGCTATTCGTCCCGTCCGGGTTGGCCAACGTGATGGTGGAATTCGCATAGAAGCCGACTTCCAACGTCTCAGAGATCGTGACGGTAGTCGGGATGTTGCCTGCAGCCATCACGGCGTTGATGTCCATGCCCCAGAAGTGGTGGCCCTGGTACTCGTCTGAGTAGTTCATCGCCGCCCACCCGCTGAGGGTCAGCTGGTACACGATTTCGACAGTCAGCGTGCCCTTGCTCGCGCTCAGTTCCGCAGTCACGGACTCGCCAGGGTCAAGGGGAACCTCGACTCCGGCGTTCGTCCCCAACGTGACCGTCTCGCTCTCGGAGCCACCCTGCTCTGAGGCTTGGGAGAAACTGAGCGAGGTCTCGCCTTCTGCGCCGCTTCCGAGGAAGCTGATGCCGTAGGAGATGGATTGCCCGACCTCGATCGTCGTTGTGTCGGACCACGAACTCTCAGCGGTCACACTGACCTCCTGACTGACCCCGCAGTTGAACGTGCCAGGCTTTTCGCTGGTGTTGTGGAAGACCTGCGAGTTGATGATGGTGGGGCTCGACGTGACCTCCTGGACCGTCGCACTTTGCACGGTCATGAGCGTCTGGACCTGGGGCCAGCCGTAGCTCGAGTAGAGGTCGTCCCACGGGGTTGGGCTGCACAGGTAGGCATCGTTAGGTGCTTGGCCGCCATGCGCAGCGGCGATGGCGCTCTTCAGCGGACCATCTTCAATGCCGAAGGCCGCCACCTCGGGCGACGTGATGATGTGCTGGATGGAACCAGTTGCGACGACCGAGGATGACGACTCGTCAGCACCTGCATTGATAGCGACCGAGATAGGCAAGGTATTCAATCCCTCAGATTGATGAAATTGTACGGACACCTCATCCCAGCACGTTTGGTACGGCGATGTATGTAAACGCGGGGCGACAAACGAGCGGCCAGCCGAAATCGGTCGTCTGCGGTGTCACCAAGGAGCGAATATTCGACTCCTTGTCGACAACGTCGAATTTGGGCCGTACCTTTCCACCCAGGGCACGGGGTCAAAGACGTCCAGGCTGCGGCAAGCTCACCTTCCACTCCAAGGAGGGGGAGTCCATTCGCGAGTGCAGCAATTGCGGCGTGACCGGCTGGCTCGGTGATGGACCGTCGACTTCCTCCAAGCGCGGCAAAACATGCATGGTCTGCGGCGCCGGAACGTTCAAGGAAGTAGGCGTCTCCACCTCAGGCGCCGCCATAAGACAGTGTTTCAGCTGGGCCACAGGCCGGTGGGGTCGGTGTAGGCCAGCGGGTTGGCGTTGGCGTACGTCCCGGTCCCCGAGTACGCCATCGCTGCGGCTTGGTCGGGTGCCATGAACCGGCCCAGGGTGGGGTCGTACTGGCGGGCACGGAGGTGAACCTGACCGGACGGGTCGGCGTACTGACCGGTCCATCCGATCGGGTTGACCCGGCTGGTCGAGCTGTAGATCACGCTCGGGACACGGGACACGGAGGTTCCGCTCGCGGACGACCCTGTCGAGCAGGTGGTGACCCACCAGCAGTAGCGCAGGGCGCTGGCGGGCGGACACGGTCCACATGAGGTGCAGGCCCCGGGAACGTTCGATTCCCCCGGGTAGCCGGGGGATCAGGGGGCTGTCTACGGCCGATCGAGCCGGGACAGCCAGTCGACCAGCGGCTTGTATGCCTTCCAGTCCGCGCGGACCACGTCGACGAGCTCGGTGGTGTGGATGACCGGCTCGAAGCCGATCGTCCGGCCGGCGAAGAGCTGCTTGTGCCGCAACAGGTCGATCCGCGGGTGCTCGCGGTCGTAGCCCCGTGGCGAGGTCTTCAGCTGCTCGCCCGAGATCTCGAAGCCCCCCTTCTCGAGCTTCGCCAGGATCCGCTGCAGCCGCGGTCCTGACGAGTCATCAACGATGGCGTCGCGGAAGGCCGCGAGCGTCGTGGCGTCAGCGTTGTAGAAGCCAGCACCTGTGCGTACGCCGCGGGCGGACACCTCGACGTACCAGCCGGTCGCCGGGGCGACCCCGACGAAGGCGCCCTGGTGCGTCTTGTAGGGGGTCTTGTCCTTGGCGAAGCGGACGTCGCGGTAGGGGCGGAAGACCTTGGCGGCGCCGAACTCCGGCTGAAGGGCGTCGGTCAGGGCCTTCATCGGCGCAGCCACCGACTCGTCGTAGACCGCCTTGTTGGCCTCCCAGAACGACCTGGTGTTGTCCATCTCGAGGTCGTCGTAGAAGTCGAGGGCGGCGGCAGGGAATCCTTCAAAGGTCACGGAAGGAGCCTAGGGACCGTCGTCGAGAAGTTCGAGATCGTCGTCCGCGACAGCGGCCAACCAGAGAGTCTCTCCGGCATCACTGACGATCTCGACCTCGTAGGCATCCTCGTAGACGTCAACGACCGCTCCCTGGGTGCCTGCTGGCACGCCGTCAACTTCACGCCGAAGACGAACGGTGGCGAACAAGGGCCAACGGCCGATGAGGTGTTCGTTGGTCGGCTCGACCACTTCAACCACCGTGGCAGAGCCGATCACTCGACGCCCGTCCCTCATCTGAATCAGATCTCCCACGGCGACGTGGCTCCAGCGCTGCGGGAACCGTGGGACCAAGCGAACAATGCAAGTCGTTCCCGGCAGAAGTTCTCGTGTCCCTTCTGGGAACACCATCGCGTCGTTGTCGGGGCGGTGACCATCAGCGCTGTTTCCGATCTCCCACGCCGCCGTCCAGCCAGCGAGGACGGCATGACGCCGTCCTCCGTGGGCGCTATCAGTCAGCCTCAACTTCGCCCTGATGCAGCCATAGCGAGAGGTCGCATGCCGAGCCTGGGCGTGGGCTTCCGCCATCCAGTCAGGCACTTCATGCTCTGTGGCCATTAGTGGTTACCGTGTCCCTGCCTGCCATTGAGGTTCGCAAGAACCTCGGCGGGCGAGATGTCATAGCCAGTGGCGTTGGCTCCGCTCCAGTTCAGACCAACCAGCAGTCCGTCACGCTCCAGCCCCGGAAGCCACCGCCCGTTCCACTCGCTGAGGCTCAGCGCTGTCACGATGCTGCCTTCGTATGCTTCGACGTGCGCGATGATCGCCTCCGCGCGAGAGGCCTTGGACCAGAACGGCATCGTGCGGACACCGTCAGGTTCGGCTGGCGCTGGGAAGCCAGCATCGTCGCGGAGTGCATACACGCGCTCGCCTGCCAGTACCTCCCGGTAGAATGCGTCGGCATGGGCGGCGGCGACACTCACGCGCTGATCTTTGCATCACGTGCGCGTCCACGCAGCACGTGCAGGCGGCGATCACGGCGATCGGTTTGTATCTGATCGCGAATAGTTGACCTTGATGAACTACTCGTCGCGGTAGGGGCGGAAGGCCTTGGCGGCGCCGAACTCCGGCTGAAGGGCGTCGGTCAGGGCTTTCATCGGCGCAGCCACCGACTCGTCGTAGACCGCCTTGTTGGCCTCCCAGAACGACCTGGTGTTGTCCATCTCGAGGTCGTCGTAGAAGTCGAGGGCGGCGACGGGGAATCCGGTGAAGCTCACTCCACGACGCTAGCGGTCCAGACCAGTAGCCTCCACCCCTGACATCGCGTCAAGGTCACGACGACCGCCGGAGGCACTCCGTCGACGACCACCACGAAGGTCACCGTCAAGGGCTGAGTGGGGGGACTCTACGAAACGCTGGCGGAGACCTGCTCGTCGCCGTCCTCGCCGAAGGAGGAGAGGGTGACGATGCCGTCGGCGCACTCGGGCCTGCCCAGGAAAGCATTGCCCTTCGAGGCCGACTCGTAGGCCACTGACAGGGCGGTGCCGTCCCAGCGCATCAGGCGCGCCGGCTCGGTCATCTTCGTCGGGTCGCTGACGAAGAAGGCGTCACCGCCGCAGGAGACCAGCGAACCGGTCGTACCCTTCGCCAGCCTCTGGGGCGGGCCCCCGTCAACGACCGCGCTGAACACCGCGCGCTCCTGGCGCCGGGGTCGCGGGACCTCGGAGAAGATGATGCCGGTGCTGGTCGCCGCGATGTCCCAGCCGACGCACTCGTCGGGACCCGCCACCGGCTGCGGGACCCCCGCCTGGTCGAGCAGGTTCAGGGTGCGGCACGAGATGTCGCTGCCGTAGTCGAAGAGCATCGCCGCAACGCCGTGCTCGTTGGCGTCGAGCTCGGCGATGCCAACGCGCCCCGACGGGCACCAGCCGTCCTCACCGTTGCCGTCGGCGACGGCCAGCGTCGCGAGGCAGGCTCCGGCGCCCTCGCCCCGCGTGGGGTAGTAGAGGCTGTCGTCGATCAGGGCCCAGTCGCTGCCGTTGGCGGGCTCGGGCGTGACGATCTTCGTCGCCTCTCCGGTGGACAGGTCGACGCGGTAGCCGAGGCCCGTGGTCACCTCCCCGCCGAAGGAGTAGGACACCACCGCGGTGTCCCCGTCGAGCAGCAGCGCGTCGACCTCGCCGCTCTCCACGGTAGGCAGCGTGACATCGGCTGCGCCGGTCGCGCTCTCGAACGTGACGTCGCCGGCCCTGGCTAGAGCGGTCCACTTCTCACCGACGACCACGCGCTCGTCCACCAGGTGACCGGTGGGTTGCCACGCGAGCTGTCCTTGAGGCGCAGGCTCGGTCGTCTCCGTCTCCGTCTCGGTCGGGGCCGGGCGGGGAGCATCCGACGAGGACGTCGTCGCCTCCGGAGCAGGCTCGCCCTGGTCGGCACACCCGGCTGCGAGGAGAAGCAGGGTCGCTGCGATCGCCGTACTGGCACCGCGGCGCATGGCCATCAGAGGCCCAGGTTGTGCTGGAAGTGGGCCTGGTTGGCGCGATAGCTCTTGTACGCCGACTGCCACTGCGTGCGTGCGATGCGCGGCTCGGTGGGGTTGAACCTGCTCTGGTCCCACGGCTCGAAGTAGCTGAGCAGCGGCTGGCCGTCCGGGTTCTTGTCGTAGCCGCGGCCCACCTGGAAGTGGCCCGAGGCGTCGTCGTCGAGGTAGGGGAAGTACTTCTTGACCAGGACCGGATGGAGCACGACGGGCGCCTGGTAGGTGTGCAGGTGTTTCTTCATCAACCGGAACCACTGCTCGAAGGTGAAGTCGCTGATGTCGAGCACGACGTACGGGCCAGCGTGCTCCTCCCGGTCATAGCCGGTGTTGTGGTTGACGACCCGGACCATGGCGGTGATCGCCGTGCCGGCGGTGGTCGTGTGCAGCCGGTCGGCCCACAGTGCCTGGCCCTGGCGACGATCACGCCACCCCCAGGCGATCATCTGCGCGGCTGCCGGTCCGCAGTAGTACGTGCGGTTCTGCGGCCGGACCTGCTTCTCGCGGAGGATCTTGAAGGTCCGGGGGTGCTTGCGCGCGCTCGTGCGGGCGGTCACCGCGGCCTCCGGGTGCTTTTCCATGAAGTCGTCGGGCATCGGGACGCCCTGGATCTCGTGGCGGATCAGCCACACCTTCGCGACCGAGCGGGCGGCCGCTCTGAGCTCGGCCCGCTCCGCGGCGGCACGCTCATCGGGTGACAGGCGACCGAAGCGACGCATGGCGGCAAGGGCGCTGAGGTCGCCGGTCTGTTCCGGCTTCGTCCGCCGGGGGTTGGGAGTCGCAGCAGCCGCGAACCGCGACGCCACCTCGTCCTGGCTCTGGGTAGTCCACCCCAAGCCGAGGCAGTAGCGCTGACCGTCGAACATCGCACAGCGCGAGGCAGCGGCTGCCAGGGCGTACGCCGATGAGCGCGACGACACCGTCAGCCGCCGGCCATGCGCGACGACCCGATCGATCTCGGACTGCATCTCAGGGGTGATCGCACCGAGCCCCGGCGCACCCGCCCGCGTCGGCTGCGTGGACGCGTTCGCCTTCGGGGTCAGGGCCGGTGTCGGACCTGACTCCTCGGGCAGGAGCGGGCTGGCGGCGATCAGGAGCGCGAGAGCGCCGGTCGCAGCGCCGATGCGGCGGCGACGGCGGGCTCGGGCGGGCTCGGGCGGGGGATCGGAGCGAACGGTCGAACGGGAGAACATGGGGAAGGCCTCAATGTGCTGGACATCGTGGGCAACCCACTGTCCCCTCTGATCACACTGGGCGCAAGTTTCACACCAGTCACAGGGGTGAGGGCGGAGCCGGCCGAGCCCGTGGTCGGCTCGCCCGGCTGGCGCCGTGCTGCGCCGCTTCACGTTGCGTCTGCCTAGCGGCTTGCGCCGCGAGCCAGTCGCGGCGTTCGGCCGGTCGTAGTGGACCCGGTGTCACAACTCGGACTCGTCGAACCGCCGGATGGTCACGCTCTCCGTGCCAGGCGTGAAGTCGATGCTGACGACCTCGTAGTAGCGCCCCTCGACGTCGAAGCAATCGTTCAGACGCAGGTGTACATCTTCGGTGTACTCGGTGATGCGCTTCTGAGAAGACACGATTCCGATGCCGCTCGGGTCGAAGCCAGGGGTGGGCCTGTCGGGTTCGTCGAGCGCGTGCACGGAGATGGTGACTGAGGGAGGTTCGATTTTGGCGAGCCGAAGACCGTCACCGTCGACCCCTACGGTCTGGCCAAGCGGGATGAGCACACGGTCGAAGCCGGGGTCAGCGCTCACAGCCGTTCCTCCAGTGGGATGGTCAGCACGGTCGGCTTGCCCGGCTGGCGCCGTGCTGCGCCGCTTCACGCCGCGTCTGCCTCGCGGCTTGCGCCGCGAGCCGGTCGCGGCGTTCGGAGCGGATGACGAGATTCGAACTCGCGACATCGACCTTGGGAAGGTCGCGCTCTACCAGCTGAGCTACATCCGCAGGATGCGCCGGAATCGTACCCGACACGTCGGGTCAGGCGATCGGGTGGCGGGGCTGTTCAGTCGAGACGACTCAGGTTCGGCCACCGCGCTGCGACAGTGTCGCCGGAGGACCGACCGGTGACGCGGCGGCTCACCCACGGAGCGAGGCTGCCGCGGGCCCACACGGCATGCTCCGCCCAGGCGGCCCGCCGCGAGGCCAGCACCGACTCCGGCAGCTCGACCGCGAGCGAGTGGGGGACGTCCAGTGCGTCGAGGACGGCCATCGCCACCCGCTGGTGGCCGTGCGGACCCATGTGCAGTCGGTCGCTGTCCCAGTGGCGCTGATCGCGCAGGTCGCGGAGGCGCCAGTAGTCGACGATGGTGGCGCCGTGGCGTTCGGCTGCCCAGCGGACCATCTCGTTGTAGATGGCGAACCGACCCCGCAGCGGGCGGAAGATCGCCGAGCCGCCGGGATCGTAGGCAGTGAAGACCAGCAGGCGGGCACCGGTCGCGGCGAGCCGGCCGAGGGCGGCGTCGTAGCGATCGACGATGGCGTCGATGTCGACCTGGGGCCGGAGGATGTCGTTGCCGCCGGCGTAGATCGAGATCAGGTCGGGACGCAACGCGATCGCGGGGGCGACCTGCTCGGCGATGACGCCGTCGAGCTTGCGACCCCGGATCGCGAGGTTGGCGTAGCGGAAGTCGTCGGTGCGGCTGGCCAGGACCTCCGCGACCCGATCGGCCCAGCCGCGCAGCCCGTTGGGTCGGGTCTCGTCCGGGTCGCCGACGCCCTCGGTGAACGAGTCGCCGAGAGCGACGAAGCGGTGGAAGGTCACCGTGTCATTCTCCAATCCGCACGCCACGGGTCTGCAGCGGGCCCGGGTCACTAGGCTGCACCCCGTGCTTCTCTCCGACCGCGACATCCTCGCCGAGATCGACGACGGGCGCATCGCCCTCGAGCCGTGGGACCCGACGATGCTGCAGCCCTCCAGCATCGACGTCCGACTCGACCGGTTCTTCCGTGTCTTCGAGAACCATCGCTACCCGCACATCGACCCCGCGGCCGACCAGTCGGACCTGACCCGCGAGGTCGAGCCAGAGGGCGACGAGCCATTCATCCTGCACCCCGGCGAGTTCGTGCTGGGCTCGACCTACGAGGTCGTGAGCCTTCCCGACGACGTCGCCGCACGGGTCGAGGGGAAGTCGAGCCTGGGTCGCCTCGGTCTGCTGACCCATGCGACTGCCGGCTTCGTCGACCCCGGCTTCAGCGGGCACGTCACGCTCGAGCTGGCCAACGTCGCCACCCTCCCGATCAAGCTCTACCCCGGGATGAAGATCGGGCAGTTCTGCTTCTTCCGCCTGTCCTCGCCGAGCGAGCACCCCTACGGCTCGGAGAAGTACGGCTCGCGCTACCAGGGACAGCGTGGGCCCACCCCGAGCAGGAGCTTCCAGAACTTCCACCGAACCGAGATCTGATGTCTCGCGGCCGGGCCTGGCACCTGGGGGTGGCCGTGCTCGCGACCGCTGCCGTGGTCTTCCAGCTGGTCCTGGTCTGGCAGGGCGGCACCGTCCTGGACGAGACCGACCCGCCAGACCTCGGTGAGCGGGTCATCCGCTTCTTCGGCTACTTCACGGTGCTGTCCAACATCCTCGTCGCGTGGGTGGCGTGGACCATCGCTCTCGATCGTGACACCGACACGGCCGGGTGGCGGACGCTGCGACTGACCTCACTGGTGGCGATCACGGTCACCGGTGTCGTGCACTGGTTCCTGCTTCGTCCGCTGCTGGACCTGTCCGGTGCCGACTACCTCGCCGACAAGCTGCTCCACCTCGCCGTACCCCTCGTCGCGGTGATCGGGTGGGCGGTGTTCGGTCCTCGAGGTCGGGTCCAGGGTCGTGACGTCGTCGCCAGCCTTGCGTTCCCGGTCGTGTGGTTGTCCTACACCCTGCTGCGCGGCGCGATCACCGGGTTCTACCCCTACCCGTTCCTGGATGTCGACGCCGAGGGGTACGCCGCAGTGTCGGTCGTGAGTCTGGGGATCGCGGTCCTCTTCGTCGGCGTGGCGGCCGTGGCGTGGAAGGGCGACGAGCGCGTGGCCAAGAGGCAGTGAAGGAAGTTAGGATCACCTAAGTTAGGGTTGCCTTAATAAGGCTGACCTAACTACGGAGCTCCCATGAACCGCACCCTGCGCCTCGGCGCCGCCGCCCTCGCTGCGGCCACCCTCACTGCCTGCAGCACCGGCTCCACCACGACTGAGGCGACGTCAGCCCAGCCGTCGGCCGCCACGTCCGCCGAGGCCGACGCCTTCCCGGTCACGATCGAGCACGCCTTCGGCAAGACGACGATCACGGAGGACCCGGCCCGCGTGGCGACCCTGGGTTGGACCGACCAGGACCACGCGGTCGCGCTCGGCGTCGTCCCCGTCGGCGCCACGAAGCTGACCTGGGGTGGCAACGAGGCCGGCTCGAGCGACTGGTTCGACGCCGCCCTCGCGGAGACCGGCGCCGAGGCGCCGGTCCGCTACGACGACACCGACGGTGCGCCCATCGACGAGATCGCACAACTCGACCCCGACATCATCCTGGCGACCAACTCCGGCATCACCGAGGCGGAGTACGCCAAGCTCAGCAAGATCGCCCCCGTCGTTGCCTACCCGGAGTTCGCGTGGACGACCCCGTGGCAGACCTCGCTCGAGATGGTGGGTCAGGCTCTCGGTCGCAGCGACCTCGCCACCGACGTCGCGGACGACACCACGGCGCAGATCGAGGCAGCCCGCGCGGACAACCCCGAGCTCGACGGCGCTTCGCTCATCTACGGCTACCTCACCCCGGCCGACCTCTCGACCGTGGGCATCTACGCTCCCGCGGACCCGCGCGTCTCGCTGCTCCGCGACTTCGGGATGGTGGATGCCGCAGCGGTCGACGGCGCCATCAAGGAGGGCGAGTTCTACGGCACCGTGTCGGCCGAGCGTGCCTCCGAGCTCGACTCTGACGTGATCATCACGTGGGTCGAGAAGCCCGGCGACGCGCAGACCTTCGTCGAGGACAACCTCCTCGGCCAGATCCCGGCCATCGACTCCGGTCACTTCTACGCGGAGTCGAGCAAGCCGGTCGCGTTGGCGTCCACGAACCCGACCCCCCTCTCGATCCCGGTCATCATCGACACCGTCATTCCCAAGATCGTCGCTGCGGTCGACGGGTCGTGACCAGCGTCTCCCTCCTCGAGCACGACGCGGGGACCGGTCACCGACGCCGGCCGCCGCGTCGTGTCGGTACGCCCGTGGCGATCACGTTCCTCGTGGGCGCGGTCGTGGCGGTGGCAGCACTGTCCGTGGTGGTCGGCGCCCGGCCGATCCCGATCGCGGCCGTCTGGGACACCTCCCACCCCTTGCACGACATCTCGCGGGCCCGCGTCGACCGGACGCTGCTTGGCCTTGCCGTGGGCGCTGCGCTGGCGCTGGCCGGCGCGGTCCTGCAGGGACTCACCCGCAACCCGCTCGCCGACCCCGGCATCCTCGGCATCAACGCGGGCGCCAGCTTGGCGATGGTCCTCGCGATGTCGGGCTTCGGTGTGTCCCAGCTCCGCGACTTCCTGTGGATCGCCTTCCTCGGCGCCGCGGTCGCCGCGGTCGTGGTGCATGTCATCGCGTCCCTCGGCCGCGACGGAGCGACCCCGCTGAAGCTGACGATCGCCGGTGCCGCGATCACTGCCGCGGCCACGAGCTGGACCACCGGCCTCCTGCTGGTCGATCGCCAGACGATGGACGCCTTCCGCTACTGGCAGGTGGGCACGATCGGTGGGCGCGACCTCGACGTCCTGCTCACCGGCGCGCCGTTCCTGCTCGCTGGAGGACTTCTCGCGGTCACCGGCTCCGGCCTGCTCGACACCTTGGCCCTCGGGGACGACCTGGCGCGCGGTCTCGGGCGTTGTACGGCGCTGGACCGGGTCATCCTCGGCGTGGCGGTGGTGCTGCTGGCCGGGACCGCGACCGCGCTCGCGGGGCCGGTGGCTTTCGTCGGCCTCGTCGTGCCGCACGCGGTGCGCGGACTCGTCGGACCCGGTCACTCACGCGTGCTTTCCCTCTCTGCTCTCGGAGGAGCCGTCCTTGTCGTGGTTGCCGACACTCTCGGGCGGGTCATCCTGCCGCCGGCGGAGGTGCAGGTGGGCGTGATGGCTGCAGTCGTCGGGGTGCCTGTCTTCCTGCTCCTCATCCGTCGAGGTCGTGTCGGGCGGGGGCCCCTGTGACCGCGTTGCTCAGCACGCCCGAACGCCAGGTGGGCGTCAGTCGGAGCGCCGACGCCGTCGCCGTCGTCCGAGCCGCAGGCCGCGCGCCGCGGCGCCGACACCGTGTCGTGGTCGGTGGACTGGGGCTGGCCCTCCTGGCCGCCTTCGGAGCCCGAGTGCTGCTCGGCGACTACACGATCACTGTTCCTGACTTCTTCCGGATCGTCACCGGCACCGACATCCTTGGTGCGTCCTTCATCCTGATGGAGAGCAAGCTGCCCCGCGCCGTCCTGTCGCTCCTTGCAGGCGTCGCCTTCGGAGTGGCTGGGGCGCTCTTCCAGACAACCCTCCGCAACCCGCTCGCCAGTCCCGACATCATCGGCGTCACCCTGGGTGCCAGCGCCATGGCCGTGATCGCGATCGCGCTGTGGGACTGGCAGGGCCTCCCGGTCTCGGCCGTGGCGGTCCTCGGTGCTGTCGCCACCGCGCTCCTGGTCCGTCTGGTCGCGGGTACGCAAGGCGGGCACCGCCTCATCCTCGTCGGCGTTGCGGCAGCTGCGGCCATGCAGTCGGTCATCCAGTACGTCTTCACCCGCGTCGACGAATACGACGCCCAGCTGGTGCTCCGCTGGCTCACAGGCAGTGTCAACGGCGTCGACTGGCCGACGATACGGCTGCTCGCCACCACCTTGGCTCTGCTCCTGCCGATCACGTGGTGGCTGGCCAGGTCGCTGCGCATCAGCGAGCTGGGTGACGACGCAGCCGCCGGTCTCGGCGTCTCAGGTGCGCGAGGGGAGCTGCTCCTGCTCATGGGCGTGGTGCTCTGTGCGGTGTCCGTCGCCGCGGCCGGTCCCATCGCCTTCGTCTCGTTCCTGGCCGGTCCGATCGCGCGGGCGCTCAACGGCGGTCGGACCACGATCCTCGCCTCCGCGCTCACGGGGGCCGTCATCGTGGTGGCCGCCGACTACGTGGGCGACTACTTCGTCCCCGACACCAACCTCCCGGTCGGCGTCGTCACCGGCGCCGTCGGTGCCCCGTTCCTGCTCTGGCTGCTTGCACGCGGCCGCACCGGAAGGAGAGCGGCATGACCGCCATCCCCACCATCGCCGCCACCCCCACGTCACGTCTGTCTGCGGCGCAGCTCAGCCTGGGCTACACCGACGAACCGATCGTCAGCGACCTCGACCTGCAGATCCCGGACGGCCGGGTGACGGTCATCGTGGGCGCCAACGCCTGCGGCAAGTCCACCCTCCTGCGGGGACTCGCCCGACTGCTGAAGCCGAAGGCGGGTGCGGTGCTGCTGGACGGCGAGGCCATCCATCGACAACCCACCAAGCAGGTGGCTCGCGTCCTGGGGCTGCTCCCGCAGAACCCCGTCGCGCCGGAGGGGGTCACCGTCGTGGACCTGGTCGGCCGTGGCCGCCACCCGCATCACGGCGCCTTCAGGCGGTGGACCCGTGCGGACGACGAGGCGGTGACGGAGGCGCTCGTCCTGACCGACACCCTTGCGCTGGCCGAGCGGGCTGTCGACGAGCTGTCCGGGGGCCAGCGCCAGCGGGTGTGGATCGCGATGGCGCTGGCGCAGGGCACCGACCTGTTGTTGCTCGACGAGCCGACGACCTACCTCGATGTGGCGCACCAGGTCGAGATGCTCGACCTGCTCGCTGACCTCAACGCTCGCCGGGGCACCACGATCGTGATGGTGCTCCACGACCTCAACCTCTCGGCCCGCTACGCCGACCACCTGGTCGCGTTGCGAGACGGCAGGGTCGTGGCGGCTGGCACGCCCCGCGAGGTGGTGACCGAAGACGTGGTCCGCGCGGTGTTCGGTCTCGACAACCGAGTGATCGACGATCCCGTCTCGCACACCCCGCTCGTGGTGCCCGTCTCGCGGCACCGCGCTCGCCGTACCAAGGAAGACTCATGACCACACCCACCATCGGCACTGCCGAGTCGTGCCCATGCTGATCGTCGAGGTCGAGGTGATGTCCGTCGAGCGGCTCAGCCCGTCTTTCGTGCGGGTCGAGCTCGGGGCAGCAGAGCTCGCGGACTTCGGTGTCGATGGCCAACGCTACGACCAGCGGATCAAGCTCGTCCTGCCGCACCCTTCCACCGGACGTATGGCGTCGGTGACCGGCGGTGACGAATCGTGGACGGCGACCTGGCTCGACCTGCCGGTCGAGGAACGCGGCCACATGCGGACGTACACGATCCGTGACGTCCGGGGCGCCGGCGCCGGCACCACGATCGTCGTCGACATCGTGCTCCACCACGAGGGCGGTCCTGCAGGACCGGGCTCGACCTGGGCTGCGGCGGCGGCCCCCGGCGATCGTGTCGTCATGGTCGCGCCGCGGCGGGGGTCCCCCTTCGGCGGCATCGAGTTCGATCCCGCTCCTGACGCCGAGCTGCTGATGGCGGCCGACGAGACAGCTGTGCCTGCCGTGTGCGCCGTCCTCGAGCAGCTGCCCTCAACGGCGATCGGCGCGGTGTTCATGGAGGTCCCGACGGCCCGCGACATCCTCGACGTCCGTGGCCCGGAGAACGTGTCGATCACGTGGTTGCCGAGAGGCCGAGAGCCGCTGGGGCGCCGCCTGCACGACGCGGTGGTGGCTCATCTCGGGATCCCGGTCGCCGGCGTCGACGTCGCCCTCGACGAGGTCGACCCGGACCTGTGGGAGACGCCCTCCTACTCGTCCTCGGGCGAGGAGATCTCCCCGGCACGAGCCGTGGGCCACGACCTCGACGGCCTCTACGCCTGGATCGCCGGGGAGTCGAGAGTCGTCACCGGGCTGCGCCGGCACCTCGTCAGCGGGCTGCACATCGACCGGAGCCAGGTCGCGTTCATGGGGTACTGGCGCCGCGGCGTGGCGATGAGGTCCTGAACGACTCCCGCCGGGACGGATCAGGT
Source organism: Nocardioides sp. (assembly GCF_035576065.1). GTDB lineage: Bacteria > Actinomycetota > Actinomycetes > Propionibacteriales > Nocardioidaceae > Nocardioides. The sequence goes on along the minus strand of NZ_DATLWX010000036.1, from coordinate 38,244 downwards.
CGTACGCCGCCCGAAGCTGCGGCTGCGTCGCGTGCTCGTCGCCTCGTTGCGGCGCTGGGTCAGGTGGTGCCGGGCGATGAGCTCGAGCTCGGTGGCTGCATACATGGTGGTGCTCCTTCGTGAGGGTCAGCGTTGCTGGAGGGTGACGTCGCCACTTGCGGTGGTGGCGCGGATCTCGAGGTGGTCCTGGCCCTCGGCGGGCGCGCCGACGGGAGTCAGGTCGGACTGGACTCGGCCCGACATCGTGGTGATGTCGGTCCACACCGGGGTGCCGGACGGAATGCCGATGCGCACGTCGCCGCTCGCCCCCTTGACGACGTAGCGGCCCCTGCGGGCCAGCTCGACGCTGAGGTCCCCGCTGCCGGTCGAGAGCGACAGGTCGTCTGCGGCCTCGCCGACCTGGACGTCACCGGACCCGGTCTTGACGACGAGCCGGCCGCCCACGGACTCCACCAGGACGTCGCCGGAACCCGTGGAGACGGCCAGGTCGGAGCAGCGACGGACGACGACGTCCCCGGAGCCGCTCTTGATCCGGGTGTCCCCGCGGAGCTCGATGAGACGCAGGTCGCCGGAGCCGCTCTGGAGCTCGGCCACGCCGTCGACGAGCTCGACGCTGACGTCGCCGGAGCCGGTGTTGAGCCACAGTGCGCCAATCGCGCCGTGCACCTGGGTGTCCGCGCTCCCCGTCTTCACCGTCACGCTGCTCTGGTCGGGCATCACCACAGTGATGTTGGCCTTCCCGGCGCCGCCGGTGAGGAATCCGATGCCCGAACGCGGGCCAACGACCTGGATCTTGTCCTCGCGCTGCTCGACGACGAACTCGTCGGCGTGCTTGCCGGTGACAGTGACGTCGGTGCGGGTCACGTCGGCGGCGGTGACGGTGAGGCGACCCGAGTGGCATTCGACGTACAACTCGATGGGCTGGGGGGTCTCGAAGCTTCGTTGCACGGGTGTCTCCATGGTGTGAGCGTCCTACCGACCAGCCTGAGTGCTGGTCGGCTCGTGTGCTTGACGGTGTTTGCGGGCTACTGCCAGCCGGTCATCCGGCGTGAGCCGCGTGCGTTCGAGCGTGGGTCGTTGCCGAACAAGGGGAGGCTGGACAGGTCGATGTCGACGCTGGCCACGTGGTCGCTGGTTGCTTGACGGACGACGTTGACCAGCCACGTGTTGAGGCTGTGGCCGGCTGCTGCCGACTTCTCCTCGGCGCGCGCCTTGACCGACTCAGGAATGCGCAGGGTGATCCGCGCGAGCCCTTCGTCGTCCTCGGGCGGCGCTGGCGGCGTGGGGGGCGGGGGTGGAGCGGGCACCGCGTGGGTGGGTGCGATGTCGACGACGAAGTCGAGCTCGCGCCCGTTGAGCCGGACATCGACGCCACCCTCGGGCAGCTCGGCGGTGATCTCAGCGGCTGCTTGGGAGATCGCTTCCATCAGCACCAGCCGGGTGCTGGGGTCCAGGGCGAAGGTCAATCGCTCAGCGGCGGCGCGCACATCCTCGCCGCTGGCGTCCGCAGCAGCCAGAAGGTCTCGGCGCAGCGACTCGACGTAGGGGGTGATGTCCATGTGCACCACTCTGACATCAGAGTGACGTCATGTCAAGGGATTGTGATGTCACATGTGGTGCCGTGTGATGTCGCGGTGCGCCACTGCGCCCCTCCGCGCAGCCTCACCGACGTTTATTTCATCAATGAACTTCGGTGAGGCACGCGGGGGCCAGACTTGGAGTCACAGGTCGAAGAGCGAGCCCGACCCGTGGATGTCGACGTCGGTCTTGGGCGTGTGTACGTCGCCAGCGGCCGCGGGCTTCGGAGCCGTGCTCTTTGCCGGGGCGGCCTCGGGCTCGGGCTCGGTTGCCTCGGCTGGCTCGGCTGGCTCGGGCTCCTGCGCATCGGGCTCGGCCCCCGCAGGCTCCTCGGCTCCCTCGGTCTCCACAGCGTCGGTCGACGGTGGGAACGTTGCCGCCTGACTCAGCGCGGCTCCGGACGAGAGGGTGTCGGTCGGGCCCTCCTCGGCCCCGTCGGACCCGCCAGCCGCTTCGGCCTCCTCAACGCTCTCGGCCGTCTCGACTTCCGCCTCCGCAGCAGGAGCAGCAGCAGCGACCGGCGCGGGAGGAGTTGGTGCCGCTGCCGGTGCCTCGATGTCGAAGAGCGAGCCGCTTTCGGGGATCGACGTTGCCGGGGTGCTGACGACACTGGCCGGGGTCGAGGGGAGAGCCGGCTCGGCGGGGGCCTTCTCCCTCGCGTCAGGGACGTCCGACGATGCGGTCGTCTCAGGGACGTCCGACGATGCGGTCGCCTCGGGAGCCGTCGCGTCGGACGTCGTGGAGTCCCCTGAGTCCGACGCTCCGTCCTCCCCGTCCCCGACGTCCGTCGCCGTTGCGGCGCCCGGCGCGGGAGCCGGCGCGGGAGCCGTAGGCGCGGGCGCCTCGATGTCGAAGAGGGAGCCCTCGGGGATCGAGGTCGCCGGGGTACCGGCGGCGGCCGGCGAGGACGTCGCCGGGACGTCCGACGACGCGGTAGCCGGGGCAGCCGATGTGTCGGACGTGGTGGTGGGCTCGGTCGTCGCCTGGGGCTCGACCGCGACCTCCGCCTCGACCTCCGACTCGACCGCGACCTCCGCCTCGACCTCGGCGACCGACTCGGCCTCAGGCGCCGCCTGGCTGCTGGGAGCCGGTTCGGGGGCCGCGATGTCGAACAGCGACCCGGTCGAACCGGCAGGCGCACCGGTCGCCGCAGCGGGCTTCGCCACGGGAGCGGGCTTCACGTCGGCTTCGGGAGCGTCGGCGCTGGACTGCTCGGCGCTGGGCGGCTCAGCCGCCGTCTTCGCGGCTGGCTTCGTCGTGGGCTGCGGCCCGGCCAGGTCGAACAGCGACCCGCCGGAGCCGAGGTCCGCGGCCGGCTTCGATGGGGTCGTCTCGGTAGCGGTGTCCACTGACTCCGCGGGCTCGGCCTCGACCGGCTCCCTCTCCGCGGCCTCGGCGGGGGATGGGGTGTCGAACAGCGACCCGCCGGAGGACGTGGCCGCGGTCTCAGCCTTGGCCGGGGCGGGGGTGTCGAACAGCGAGGAGCCGCCCGAGGCCTCGGCAGCGGGACCCGCGTCCGCGGTCTCGGTGATGGTGTCCTCGGTGACCGTGACGTCGCCGGCCTCGGGCTCGGCCTTCGTGGCCACGTCAGCGGGGGCCGTGGTCGACGGGGACGAGCCCGCCGCCGCCTTGATGGCCGACTCGCCCTTGACCGAGGCGAGCAGCATCTGCGCGACGTCGAGCACCTCGACCTCCTCGCGGGCGTTTCCGGCAGCCTGCTCGGCGGTCAGCCCGTCGGAGAGCATCACCCGGCAGAAGGGGCAGCCGACAGCGATCTGGTCGGCGCCGGTGCCGACGGCCTCCTTGGTGCGGTTGAGGTTGATCCGCTCGCCGATGTTCTCCTCCATCCACATGCGCGCGCCACCGGCGCCGCAGCAGAAGGACTTCTCGGAGTTGCGCTCCATCTCGGTGAATTCGGCGCCCGGCAGGATCTCGAGCAGCTCGCGCGGCGGCGTGTAGACGTCGTTGTGACGGCCGAGGTAGCAGGGGTCGTGGTAGGTGATCGAGCGCTTCGCTGCGCCCGCACCCTCCTTCACCGGAGTGAGCTTGCCCTCGCGCACCAGGCGGTTGAGCAGCTGGGTGTGGTGCACGACCTCGAGCTCGATACCGAAGTCCTTGTACTCGTTCTTCAGCGTGTTGAAGCAGTGGGCACAGGTCGAGACGACCTTCTTGACCTTGAACTCCTTGAACGTCTCGACGTTCTGCGCCGCAAGGCCTTGGAAGACGAACTCGTTGCCGGCACGACGAGCCGGATCGCCTGTGCAGGTCTCGCCATTTCCGAGTACGCCGAAGGACACCCCAGCCATGTTGAGCAGCTCGGCGACGGCGCGGGTGGTCTTCTTGGCACGGTCCTCGTAGGCGCCGGCACAGCCGACCCAGAACAGCCAGTCGACCGATTCGAGGGACTCGAGGTCCTCACCGACGACCGGGACGTCGAACTCGAGTCCCTTGGCCCAGTCCATCCGGGCTGTGGACGACATGTTCCACGGGTTGCCCTTGTTCTCCAGCCCCTTGAAGAGACCGTTCAGCTCGGCGGGGAAGTTGGACTCGACCAGCACCTGGTATCGGCGCATGTCCATGATGTGATCGACGTGCTCGATGTCGACGGGGCACTGCTGGACGCAGGCACCGCACGAGGTGCAGTTCCACAGGACGTCCTCGTCAATGACGAAGGCGCCGTCGGTGGGGTTGTAGAAGTAGTCCAGGACATCCGTGCCGGTGCCACCGTTCTCGCCCTTGGTGCCCGAGCCGACGAGCGAGCGCTCGGAGTGGCCGGCATCGCCGTCGGCCTTGGCGTACGCATGGTCGCGCAGGGCCGTGATCAGGAGCTTCGGCGAGAGCGGCTTCTCGGTGTTCCACGCCGGGCACTGCGACTGGCACCGGCCGCACTCGGTGCAGGTGGTGAAGTCGAGGATGCCCTTCCACGAGAAGTCCTCGACCGAGCCGGCGCCGAGGATCGAGTCCTCGTCGAGGTCATCGAGGTCATCGAGCGTGACTGCCTTGCCGCTCGAGGTCAGCGGCTTCATCGCTCCGAGCGCGGTGCTGCCGTCGGACTCGCGCTTGTAGAAGATGTTGAACCACGCGGTGAAGCGGTGCCAAGCGATGCCCATGGTGATGTTGCGAGCGATGATCATCAGCCAGATCATCGCCAGCGCGATCTTGAACGTGGCGATGGCGTAGATCAGGTTCTCGAGTGAGACTTCCGAGGTCGGGTAGATCGCGTCGCCGATCCACGACGAGATCGGGAAGTGCGACCGTCCGGCCTCCTGGCCCGAGGGGAGCAACCATTCGGCTCCGCGCACGAAGAGGATCGCTGCGCCCTCGAGCAGCGCAAGCGCCTCGACGAAGTAGGCCTGCCACATCGTGGAGCCGAAGAAGCGGCTCTTGCGGCCCTCGCTCCGCGGGTGGTGCTTCTGGCGGTAGATGATCAGGAAGACGATGCCGATGGTGCTCAGCAGGCCGATGATCTCGCTGAACCACTCGTAGACATACCAGTGCCCGAAGACAGGCCAGGCGAAGTCGGGCTTGAAGAGTTGGAAGTACGCCGCAAGCACGGCCGTGCTGAGGAACAGGAAGGCCATGTAGACGAACCAGTGCATGATCCCGACCCAGTGCCATTGCAGCATCCGTGTGTGGAGGAAGGTCTCCTTCAACATCGTCACGCCGCGACCGACCGCGTTGTCGGACCGTCCGGGAGCGGGCTGACCCCTGCGGATGACGCCGAGCATCTTGCGTACGGCGGGCACGAGCACCGCGAGGGCAGCGATGGTCAGGGCGAACGAGACGACGATCGCAATGATCTGCGTGATCTGCATGGAGAGCGCTCCTCGAGTGCCGGGCAGGGAGCTCGTCCGCGACGAGAGTCCGGTGGGCAGAGCCTAGAGTCTGGAACACCGAGCGGGGGTCGAGGTGCGAGTGAGTTTGATCCTACCGGCAGGTAACTTGAACTGGTGTGGGAGCGGTCAGTTCACGATCGCCACGTTCTCGACCTCGATCTCGCGAGCGTCGTCTCGGTAGGAGGCGACCTTCGCCTGGATCTCGGTGAGCGCGCTGGTCAGGCGCTCGATCCCGTCCCGCAGCCGCTGTTGATACGCGAGGTGGGCGGCGTGGGATTCGCTGCCGGGTTCCCAGCCCGGCGTCAGCGCCTCGACCTGTTCGAGCAGGTCGCGGATCTGGCTGGTGATCGCTGTGGTGGCGGTGCTCATGGCGGTCTCGATGCTGGCGAGCGAGCCCTGGTGGACAACCAGGCTGCGCTCGCTCACTCGGGGCCTCCGCCGAGACGTTGGTGCAGCCGACCGGTGTCGACCGCCACCTGCCGATCGTTGGCGGCGTGATCCTGAGCGAGGCCGGTGAGCGACTGGGCGTAGCCGTCGAGGATCGGTCCGATCGACACTGCCACGTCGAACCAGGCGTTGATCGCCTCACCGAAACCGGCCGCGGCCTGGCCCTTGAAGCCGCTCGCAGCGGTCTCGATGTCGGTGCCCAGGCCGCGAAGGGTGGCTTGGAGCGGGTCGACGGCGTCCGCCACCGCAAGCGCTGCGGCCTGCATCTCGGAGTAGACAAGTCCCACGGTCATGGTGACCCCTTCCGTCATGGCCCCTGGTCATCGGATGGTCATCGGGTGCTCGTCAGGGTCCTACCCCGTGGCGCAGGTTGTACACCCCAGGTGTTTGAGTCTGCCCATGAGGGGAAGCAGGAGGCCATGACGTCGTACGACTTCGAGGTCGACCTCCAGAGCATGGGCGCGGCTGCCCAGGGGCTCAACGACACCGTCAAGCTGTTCAAGGACAAGGACGTCGAGGACCTCGTGCCGAGCAAGGACGACGTCGGGCACGACGCTGTCTGGGAGGCGGTCGACGAGTTCAAGAACCGGTGGGAGGAAGGCGTCAACAACCTCTGCCAGGACGTCGAGGAGATGGCTGGCCGGCTGGGCAAGATCGCCATGAACTACTTCGAGACCGACAAGGCCGGGCAGGACTCCCTCAAGGCCCTGGCCTCGACCATTGCCGCGGTCAAGGTGATGGACTGATGGCGGACTTCACGATCAAGGGCAACCCGGCCGGCATCCGGTCGCGAGCAGTGACGATGTCGGAGAAGGGCCAGCTCTTCTACGACACCGGGGAAGCGCTGGCCAAGATCGACACCTCGGGCTGGACGGGACGCGCGGCCGACCAGTTCCGTGAGGCCCACGACCTCGAGCCGGAGCGGTGGACCAAGGCAGGCAACGGTTTCAAGAGGGCCGCAGCTGCGCTCTCGACGTATGCGGACGAGCTGGCCGACGCCCAGGCGGTGGCTGACTGGGCGCGGGAAGAGCACGCCCGAGGTGAGACCGAGAGCCAGAAGGCGGAGGGTGCGTTCTCCTGGTACATGGATCAGATGCGGTCCTACTGGGCCTCGGGCGGCACCGATCCGGCCGAACCGTACGTCGATCCGGGTGCGGCGATCCGGGACCATGCGATCAGCGAGTTCAACGCAGCCAAGGCCGACCTCGACAACGCGGCACACCTGTGCGCCGGGCAGGTGCGCGCGGGGTGCGCTGACGCGCCGGAGGAGCCCGAGTGGTGGGAGTCGGGACTGCGCTTCGTGGGCGGGATCTTCGAGGGTGCCGGCGAAGCGGTCTGGGACCTGCTCACGATGGTTCCGTTCAGCCCGGTCAACCTGGTCATCGACTCCTACAACCTTGCGACGGGTGACATCACGCCCGAGGAGCTGAAGAAGAAGTACGAGCTGGCCGGGGAGTCTGCGGTCGACATGGCGCAGGGGATCTATCAGGGCCTGCGCGACGACCCGGTGGAGTTCGGCAAGACACTCGGCAAGAGCCTGCTCGACTGGGACACCTGGGCCGACGACCCGGCTCGTGCCCTCGGTCACCTGGTGCCCGACGCCGTGGCCGCTGCTCTCACAGCGGGCACCGGCGCCGTCGCGACCCGCGGGGTCAAGGGCGGCATGGACGTGCTGGACGGACTGGGCGATCTCAACAAGCTCGACAACCTGGCCGACCTGAACAAGCTCGACGAGCTGGGCGACCTTCGTCGGCTCGACAACCTGCCCGACGACATCCGCGACCTGGTCGACCGGCCTGTCGGCAGCTTGGCACCGCACGAGATCGATGCGCTCCGCGAGGCGCGCGACGCCATCACGGCTGCGCCGGGAACGCCCATGCAGCGCGTGATCAGCCCTGATCAGGTCGCGGACTACGTGCGGGGGTCAAGTTCCAACCCACACTTCCAGGTGGACCAGACCTACGGATACACCGCGCGCCACGAGGACGTCGCGGGCCTGAGGACCCCGCAGGAGATGTTCGACGGGCTGGGTCTCGACTACGACACCACCCCCTACCGCGCCGACGGAGACACCTCCGGGCCCAACCAGGGCGGGAAGGCGGTAGACGAGATCCACTACCTCCGCTACGAACAGGTCTCCGAGGACATCGTGGTTCCGCGCCACTCCGACCTGGGCGGGTCAGGTCGGTTCGACGCCGACGCGACCGCACCCGACAACCCGTTCACCGGAAACGGCTACACCTCGGGCGGAGTCCCAGAGTTCCACACCGGCCGACCGGCCGACCTCGGCCCCGGCGCGGAGATCTGGCAGGCAGACGCGTCGGGCAACCAACATCTGGTGGCCACCATGGTCGAAGTCGACGGCAAGCTCTCCTGGTTGGCGGTCCCACGTTGAGGACGACAGGTGTCTGGACGACCTTCGGCGGGGAGCAGCGTCAGGTCGCGGGCCGGGTGGACGGGCCGACGATCCGGCTGCGGGACCGGTTCGATCCGACGCGCTTGGCTGAGCATGTGGCTGCTGAGCAGCTGGGCGAAGTGGTCGCCGTCACCGTCCGGGCGTCCTGGCGTGGGGGCGAGGTCCTGGTGAATCGCCTGCGTGGTGACGACGCTGTGACGTTCCTGACCGACGACCGAGCCCTCGCAGAGCGCGAGGGACTCCAAGGTGATCAATACTCCGGATGGGGCGGCATCGCGCTCATGCAGGACCTCAGTAGCGTCGAGGAGACGGTGACAGTGCTGCGAGGCTCGGAGGGACACGCATGACGGTCATGGAGAAGATGCTGGTGCCGGCGGGTATGCAGCGGATTGTTGAGCAGGGGTACGACGCGCTGTCCGGTCCGGTGTATCGGGCCGAGGATCTGTTTCGGGCCACCCCTGCCGAGCGGGTGGCAGCCCACGGACTGGCGGGGGAGGTGTTCCCGTACGGCCCCGACCCTGAGCACGTAGACATCGTGCGGTTTGGGACGACCCCGACCATGGATCTGCGTGTTCCGGGCGTTCCCGTCACTCCGGGTGAGCGGCCGTGGCCGGTCTATGACAAGGGCTTCCTGCTCAACGCGGTGCCGGTGTGGGATCTGACGATGACGCGGGTGCCGGTCGAGGCGCGCTTTGTCCGGGTGGACCGAGACGGGTCCGAGCGGGAGTTCTCTCGGTATGGCGGAGGGGCGTGGGGCTGGCAGCGAGCGAAGGGTTACTTCCCCCCGTTGCACCTGATCGGTCCTCGGGCCAATTGGCGTGGCCTCGACCTTCCCTGTTCCTACACCGTTGACCACGGGTCCGTTGAGCTGGTGTGGGTGGGGGACGAGGCCGTGCCGGATGGTTTCACCCCAGCGCGACCCCGGGTCCACTCCCGGGTCGTCCCTGTCGCTGAGTGCGACCAGGTCTTCGAGGTCGAGTTGCGCGGACGCTGGCGTGATGCCCCCGTTCGGATCCTTCAGCAGGCTGGTCAGGAGGCGTTGTTGCTGCTTCTCGACCCCACGTTCGAGTCGGTCAACCGGCTGGGCGCAGTAGCTCTCGAGCCCAGCCTGTTTCAGGCGACGGCTCCCATCTCGGAAGTCACCGATGTCGTGGGCCTGGTCAACGAGCCGGCGCCGAGCCGAGGCAGCGGCGGACCGCGGTGAACCGACAGCGAAGGAACCCGGGGCCGGTGTCCGCGCTGAAGGGTTACCTCAGGGTCCCGGCTGCGGGCCCATGAGGGTTGGCAGCGCCGAGCACTATGGGTGGGAGCAGTCCCGGCCTGTCCAGCTGGTCGCGTTGGTCTCGGCCCCGGGCGATCCGAAGGCGTTTGCGTGGCTGAAGGTCTCTGCCGTCGCGGGGCACCCCGAGATGGACATCGTCGTGTGCCCGCGGACCAATCCGCGACAGTGGCGCCTGCCGCGGGCGGGTCACAGACTCGACGTCGCGTCCTGGACGGTGGACCCCTCGGACGCGGCCGGGTGGGAGCAGGCCCTGGCCCGAGGTGGCCCACTTCGCTGGTCGCCCCAGGGCAATCCTGACCAGTGGCTCTTCCTCGAGGTTCCGGGTGCCAGGGTTGCCCCAGAGCGACGAGATTCGGGCCCGTACTTCCGAGGCGTGAGCTACCGAGGTCGTGGCCGAGCGGCACAGGCCTTGGCCCCGGGCGCTGACGTTCTCGCCACCAAGGGATTGGCCACCTCGCGGGATCCGCGGCTGGCAACCAGCAACTTCGCCATCGAGGCACTGCATGCCGTCGTCGGTGACGAGGGGCACCGCGTCGAGGGGTCTCCAGGACGGCAAGCCGAGCTCGAGGTGTGGTTCTCAGCCGGCACCACGTTTCGAGTGCTGGGAGCGGGGGTGGTGGACGACACCGCGGTGACGGTGCTCCACCAGCTGGACACGGTGACCGGACGGCCCTGGCGGCCGCTGGCTGACGTCGAGCAGGTCCTGGCGATGTACGCTCGCGACGTCGCCGCCGTCCGTGCCGCGGGAGTGGCTCGCGTCGGGTCCCCGGGCAAGTTCGTGGGGGAAGTGCAGTGACGGCGACCCAACCCCGGGTATGGCATGACTCGCAGCCAGATCAGCGCTTCGCCCGTACGGCCACGACCCGACCTGCCTCGGTGAGAGTCACCTTGACGATCACCTTGCGAGCACCAGTGCCCGCGCAGTAGGTGAACCGGTTTCCCAGTCGCTCGTAGGGCTGGCCGACGCGGGTCAGCAGCGCACGCAGGCCCGTGCCCTTCGCAGCCAGGCGGGTGAAGCGCGACACGCTGAGTCGGTTGCCCGGGTTGCGGCACGAGTCTGCGGCGATGCCTTCGGCCCGCTCCCAGGTCTGGAGGTAGGCCTCCGCGCCCCGCATCATGTCGTCCTTGATGGCGGCTCCGTCGGCACCGGCGACCAGGGAGATGTCCTGGATCCAGTCCGGGTAGAGGCCGTACTGCGCGACCCCGTCCACGTTGAGGTCGTAGACGCGCTGACCGGCGTGCTGTTGGTTGATCGTCACGCCGTTGAAGCCCTTGAAGGGATAGGTGACTGGGTTGGGCACTGACGCGCCGCGGGGACTGCCCTGCGCCCCGAGGCCGTTGATGTCGGCGCCGTACCCGAAGCCGAAGTAGAAGCGCTCGTCGGCCCAGGCCAGGTGTCGGCGCCACTTCTGCACGAAGCCGGTCGAGTCACCCGCGTACGGCGCGACGTAGCCGCCGAGGCGGTAGATCCGCGGATAGGCGTCGGGCGTCGACCACGAGTGGCTGGAGATGGCGCCGGAGTAGGCGCGGGCCTCGAGCTGGTCGAGGAGGCTGTTGCGGGCCTTGACGCTCATGTGGTCGGGGTCGATCAGCATGCGCTTGTCGGCGAGCCGGTCGACCAGGTGCGCGCCCAGGTCAGTGAGGCCCCGGGAGTTGCAGTGCATGGGCGTGCCGTACAACGGGAGCGCTCCGATGTTGAGGAGCCCGCCCACCTGGCCCACGGCCGCGAAGAGGGCGTCCTGCTGGCCCGCACTGATGTCGGGGGCGGCCAGCTGCGTCTTGTCCGCGCTCTCGCCGTCGGCAGGCTCGCAGTGCCGCATGTCCCAGTAGGAGCCGGTCTCGAGGAAGTTGGCGGCGTTGACCACGACACCGGTCTCACCGGAGTCTCCGGCGATGCCGGACAGGGCGTTGTCGAACTTGTTGACCAGCTCCATCTGGCGCACGCCCAGCGCGTGCATCTCGTCGAGCTGGCGGTCGATCTCGGCTGCGTCGCACTGGTTGAGGTCCCCGGTTGGCAGCTTCTTGTAGGTGCACCCGAACGGCACGCTGGTCTCGATGCCCATGACCACCGCCAGCTTCCCGGCGTTGATCACCTTTCGGGCCTGCCAGGGCGATCGGACGATGCGATACCAGCCGAGGCCCGGGCCGCCCGCCTGCGCGTCGATGTAGTCCTGGAGCTCGTACATCCGCTGCGCCTGCAGTCGCACCGAGTCCATGTCGTCGCACGAGTTCTTCTTCAACGGATAGAGCTCGCACAGCTTGTTGTTCTCGACGAGCAGGTTGACGAAGATCCGCTGGCCACCGCGCCAGGACCGCTCGAGCCACTTGTAGTAGGTGCCCTCGTGGGTCAGCGACTCGGGTGCCGGCCAGTCCTTGAAGGTCGGCCAGCCGACCGGGTCGTGGCCGGGTTTGCCACCCAGGGCCGTCTCGAGCACTGCGCCGTAGCCGTTGGTCGAGGAGTGGTCAGGGCAGTCGACCAGAGCGTGGGCGGGGCCGTACTTGTCCCACGGCTTGCCGCAGTGCACGGCTCCGCCGAGGAACTCGAAGGCCATGCCGTGGGTGTGCGCGTCGACGTACCCCCGCACCTCCTGGTATGCCGAAACGCCTGCGTGCGGCCTGCCGCTGACGTTGACCTGGGACTCCGCGAACGCGGGGCAGCCGCGGGCCGAGCGGACCCGGAAGGCGTCGCTGCCCGCCACGCGGAGCGGAGTGCCCTGCGAGGTGAAGGACATGCGGCCGCGGGTGAGCCGGGCACTCCACTCGGTGGCCGGTGCCGGCTGCGCGGCCCGGCTGCCGTCAGCCGCGAGGAACCGCTGGTCGCGGTCGATGATGAGGTAGGTGCCGAGCATCGTGGCCCGGAACCGGAAGGCCTCACCCTCCGTCGTCAGCTTGTAGCAACCGCCGGCCAAGGCGTAGCGCGTCGCCGGGATCCGGGTGCGCTTCGGTGTCACCCGGACCGTGGTCAACTGCGGATCGCGCAACTGGCGCTGCGTCGCGACGTAGGCGGCGGCGTCCCGGGCCTGCCGAGCAGTCGTCGGGTCGGCGGTCGCGGCCGACACGTCGCCGCCCCGCGAGAGAGCGTTCTTGGTGGCCCGGTCGTGACTGCTCCCGTGGGTGTGGTCGTGACCGTCCTCGAGGAGAACCTGCTCGGTGCCGGCCTCGTAGCTCGCCCGCAGCGCACCCGTGCGAGGCGCCCCGGTGTCGGGCAGGGCAACGGCGGTCCCGATGAGGGCGCAGGTGAGCGCCACACTTCCAAACAGGTGGGTGAGACATGGCCTACTTGTGCGCATCGGGTGTCCTCGGCATGGTCCAAAGGAACCACAAATGACGCCCGTTCGGACACGCGCAATGAACAATTTTTGTCATCTTCCACAGTTCAACCACGATCCATGACTTCGAGGTGTAACGGGCGTTCTATGGGGCACTGCATGTTTACGACGTCCTTCGGGGGACGCTCCAACCACACGACATAGAGGACTCACAGCATGTCTGCACCAGTGCGACAAACACGCCCCTTCATCGCGCGGCTCATGGCCGTAGCGCTCGTCGCCGCAGGGGCTCCAGTCCTGCTCGCTGCGGGGATGAGCTCGGCGTCAGCCGACGCCGGACCCGGGTCCACCCCGGGCAACCCGATCCAGGTCACGAGCCCCAGCGCCGTGCCCGCCGGCTCGACGCAGACCGGCTCCACCACCAGCGGCTGCGCCACCACGACCACGTGGACGCACACCGTGCCCGCCGTGGCGGAGACCTTCCGCCCCGAATACCGCTACAAGCGTGACATCCCCGCGGTCGCCGAGGTCAACCACCAGGAATACCGCTGGCCGCTGTTGAAGCGCACCTACACCCCGGCGCAGGCCGAGGTCAGCCACAACGAGTGGACCGCTGAGCAGCGCTCGCGGACGAACACTCCCACCACGGAGTATGAGTGGGACAAGAAGGTTCAGTACCAGAAGGCTCGATGGAGCGGCAGCACGTACATCGGCCCGATCAGCTACGACTACGACTACACCACTTACAGGTGGCGCGACTTTGGTCTTGCTCCCGTCTGGAACACGACCAACACTGCTCCGACTGCTCCCGGGCCTGTTCGCGGCAACTTCATCCACAACTCCAATGGCGATTGGTACTACACGACGTTCTACGAGTACCAGCGCACTGGTAACACGAGGACGGTCAACAACTACGGCGCGTGGTCTGCCTGGACGTCCTACGGGAACAACCCGTACCTGAGCGACCCGATGCTCCCGGCCAACACGACCACGAAGGAATACCGCAAGTCTGGTCCGGTGAAGGTCGTCGACCGGCCGGCTGTCGCCGCATCGTTCAGCCCGTGGGTCGCTGACGGCTTCTCGCCGTGGAGCACGAACCCGGCCGCTCCGGCCGACCCCGACGGTCAGACCGGCGACACGAACCCGTCGAACCTCCGCATGGTCGGGTCACCCCGTGAGCAGCAGACCGTTGTCGACTCCGCCGCCATCCCCGGCTACACGGAGTACTACGTGACCGGTGGCACTCCGTCGCGTGACGCTGCGGCTGCTTCGTGGATCAGCGAGTCCACCCTGGCCGGTTGGACCCGCTTCCAGGAGCGCACGGTGAGCAACAACGATGCCAAGCCTGCGGTCGTGACGTACTACGCCTACAACGACCAGAAGGTCTGCGAGACCGTCGCTCCGGCTCCGACGCCGACCCCCGAGGTGCTCGGCGAAGAGACTGGCCGCGTTTCGGGGAAGATCTACACCAGCTGCCAGCGGACCGTCCGGGTGACCATGAAGAACGCCTCGTCGCGCGCCGTCGTCTACAAGGTCAAGGTGGGCAAGAAGGTCACGACCAAGAAGGTCAAGGCTGAGAGCACGGTGACCTTCACCACGACAGGTCAGCACCGTGACATGGCCAAGCTGATGCTCGGCACCCAGGTGCTCGCGAAGAAGCGGGTGCCCAAGGCCTGCCCGGCTCCCGAGGTGTTGCCCGAGACTGGCCAGCGTCAGCGCTAGGCCTCCTCGCCGCCGCGAGGACCAGAGAAAGGACGGACGATGAAGCGAGTGGCCATGCTGCTCACCGTCCTGCTCAGCCTGGGCGGTGCCGGTACCGCCGGCACCACCCAGGCCTGGGGTGGCAGCGCCAGCACCACGGAAGGCGCAGGCGCTCGCGAGGCCAGGTTCCCTCCGCTCACGCTGCCCCAGCTGGGGATCCGTAGGGCCTCGGTCATTCCCGTGGGGATCAACCGCCGCGGTCAGCTGGCCGTCGGCGGGAGCGTGCGGTCCCTCTACACCTGGAAGGACGGCGTGCGTCCCGGTCAGCAGGGCAGCGCCGTCATTGCCGGCCACACGTGGTCGCGGGGGGCGGGCGTGTTCGACCGACTCGGCTCTCTGCGAGCCGGCGACCGGTTCTCGGTGGGCCGCGCGGACTTCGAGGTCACGCGCCTCCGACGCGTGCGGCGGCTCTCGCACCAAGAAGTGCGGGGGCTGTTCTCCGATCGGGGGCCTGCTCGAGTCGTCCTCATCACCTGTGGCGACCGCTCGGTGACCACAGGGGTCTATGCCACGAGGATCCTGGTCTTCGCCGACAAGGTGTGACCTGGGCCACGAACGTTACTCAACTGTGGATCGTGAGTGGGTGGCCTGTGGGTGAGGCGGGTTCAAGATGGCTCTTGTCGGATGTGCCTTACGGTGCAGATAGATGTTGCCTGGATCCGGGGGGGTCCGCGTACGATTCGCGAGAGCGCGTCGCTGTCAATGGCTTCTCAATCGATCATTGCGATCACCCGACAACCGCGGCCGGCCTGTTCCTCTTCGGAGTGAACGGCCGGTCGCTTTTGTTTCCTCCCTCGAGTGCGCTCGGTCATCACGCCCCGCCCAGTCGACGAGACAGCGTGGCCGCAGTGGCGCGTACGGCGCTGGCCGCAGCATGCGGGGTCGTGGTCTGGTCGGCAGGGTCCTGGGGGAAGGTCACCGCCACGCCCGCCACAGGATGCCCGTTGTGGTCGAGCACGGGTGCGGCGACGCTGGCCATCCCGTCGGAGACCTCCCCGTCCTCGACGGCATGGCCCCGCTGGCGTGCCTCGGTGAGCACAGTGCGGAGCTGGCTCAACGACGCGGGGCCGCTGCCGAGCCGGTCCACGAACGCAGCCCTGTCCGGGTAGAGCGCTCGAACCTGCTCGCTGGGCAGGGCCATCAGGATGGCGCGACCACTGGCCGTCAGGTGTGCCGGAAGGCGGACCCCCACGTCGGTGACCAGGGGCGGTCGCCCGGGCGCGCGCTCCTCCAGCACGTAGAGCACGTCGCGCCCGTGCAGGACGGCCAGGTGCCCGCCGTACCCGGTCCGGTCGACAAGAGACGCCAGGGGTCGGCGAGCGATGCGCTGCAGGGGTTCCTGGCGGGCGAAGCCGCTGCCCACCTCGAACGCCGCGACGCCGAGGCCGTAGCGGCGCTCGTCCTCGAGGTGGACCACGAAGCCCTCGGCGATCATGGCGTTGATCAGGTGGTAGGCGGTGCTGCGCGGAAGGTCGCAGGCCCGCGAGATCCGGTCCAGTGGTGCCGGTTCAGGCTGACTCGCCAGGAACCGCAGCACCCGCAGGGTGCGGGTGGCTGCGGGAACCTGACTCATACCGCGTCATCCTGCCTGACGCAGGCCCCGCCCACGTGCCGGCTCAGGCGCGATGTGTTCCCCCGTCGGTGCCGTCAGTGCTGTCGGTGCTGTCCGTGCTGTCGGTCGGGTGGGACGAGCTGCCGCCGAGGCGGTCTCGCAGAGTCCCGTCGTCGGCGCCGGCAGCCGCGTCTCGAGGGGCGGTGTCCGTGGACTCCCGGTCCTCCTCGTGCCCGTCGGCCGAGGAGGTGGCCACCGTGCTGGTGCCCGTCGAGGGGTCGTGGTCACCCGTGTCGAACACTGTGTCCGGGTCCGAGGAGGTGCTGGAGCTGGTGCCGGTGGCCCGGCCCGTGCTGGGGTCGGCATGGATCGGGTCGCTGGGGATGTTGGAAGGACCGGCGGGGTCCGCGGCCTGCGGGGTGTAGTCCTTCGCCTTGTGGTTGACGTCGGGGTCCAACCGGTCGGCAGCACGGACCTGGTCCTCGTACCTGGCCCGCTCCTGGTCCAGTTCGGTGCGGACCCGGAGGGCCTCCTTCTCGGCGCGCTCTGCCTCGAGGCGCTTGTGCTCGGCCTGCGTGGCCGCTTGGTCGGCGCGCGCTTGGGCGTCGGGCAGGCCGGCGGCCCCGCCGTGGGCCTCTTCGCGAAGCTGCTGGGCCTGGACGCGCTTGCTCTCGGTGCTCTTCTTGCGCATGGCCGCGACGATCAGGCCGATCAGCACCAGTGCAGCCAGGGCGATCACGACGATCCAGATGATCTGCTCGTTATCCATCTTGACTCCTTGATCTCCGCGCGGCTGCCTCCAACGGCGCCGTGCCTCCTCAGCACCGTAGACACTTTGAGAGGCGGCGGATACACATGTGGGGGTGGGGCGCACTTGCATAGATGGAAGTCGACGCGACGTCAACCCTCGGTTGGGTGAATTTCGAGGTAAGTGGCCCGAGGTGCCTCTAGGGTCACGTGCATGACCCGTGTCCGAGCGCTGGCGTGGCCCTTGTGCCTGTGGCTCGTCGTGATGGCCGTTGCGGGGTTCTTCGTGGCGCAGGGTCAGGACGCGGAGCGCGAAGGCCTCATCGAACGGACGCAGAGCCGCGCAGAGACGGGGTCGGAGTTCGTGGCCGCCTACGTCGACGACATCTTCAAGACCGAGCAGCGCCTGGCCGCGGAGGTGCTCCAACCGGGATGGCAGGCCTCGGACTTCGACGAGGACAGCCAGTTCCTGGGATTCCCAGCTGCGGTCCTGCTCGACAGAGATGGCCGTGCGGTCGCCCTCGCGCCGGCCGCTCCCGAGCTGGTCGGGGCCGACCTGGCACAGAAGTACGCACACCTGACGCGTGCCCTCGAAGGCACGCCCACAGTCTCGGACGTCGTTCCGTCGGCTGTTCAGGGCGACCCCGTCGTGGCCTTCGCCCTGCCGATGGCCTCCGAGCGTTATGGCGTGCTCTCGGGCGCGTTCGCCCTCGCTGACAGTCCGTTGGCGGCGTTCGTCGATCGCCAGCCCATCGCCGGCACTCATGGCGTGATCCTCGACTCCCGCGGGGAAGTGGTCGTGTCAGGCGGCGGGGAGAGTCCCCGGGCGAAGGCGCTGCTCACCCGGCTCCAAGATTCCTCCGGGACGCCGATCCTCATCGACGACCGCGTCGTGGTGGGCGCTCCTGTCCGGGGCACGAGCTGGATCTACGTCCTCGACGTCCCCCGCACGACACTCCTGGCGCCGGCCGCTGGGAACAACGGGAGCGAGTGGGGACTGCTCGCCGTCGTCGGGATGGTCGCCCTCGGCGGAATCCTCGTGGCCCAACGCGCGAAGGTCGCCAGCCACTTGGCACGGCTAGAGAAGGAGCAGGTCGACCAGCGCCTGCGTCTGACGGTCGAGCACGCCCCCGTCGGCATGGCGTTGGTGGACCTCGACCGCCGGTTCGTCGAGCCCAACCGGCGCCTGTGCGAGATGTTGGGATACTCCCCCGAGGAGCTGACCCACCTCACCTTCGAGGACGTCACCCTGCCCGAGGACGTGTCCGTGGGGCTGGACCGCCTGGCCATGCTCACGGCCGGAGAGATCCCCCACGTCGAGCTCGAGCAGCGCTACGTGCGCAGCGACGGGTCTCTCTTGTGGGGTCGGCTGTCCGTCAGTGTCGTCCGCGACAGTGCCGGCGACCCGGTGTACTACGTGAACCAGGTCGAGGATGTCACCGAGGTCCGCAAGGCGCGAGCCGAGCTCCAGCACAAGGCTCTCTACGACCCCCTCACCGGTCTCGCGAACCGCAGCCTGCTGATGGACCGCCTGACGTTCGCCCTCGGCAGCGATCGCGGTCATGCCGGGGTCGGGGTGGGCTTCTGTGACCTCGACCGCTTCAAGTCGATCAACGACGCTCACGGTCACGGTGTCGGCGACGAGGTCCTCAAGGTGGTGGCACGCAGGCTCCAGGAGACGGTGCGCGCGGTAGACACCGTCGCGCGACTGGGAGGTGACGAGTTCGTCATCGTCCTCCACGACGTCCACTCCGCCAGTGAGGCCAGGGCGGTGATGGACCGCGCGCGGCGATCTGTGGAGCAGCCCATCGTCACGGACGGGGTGACCATCCGCACGAGCTTGAGTGCCGGGTTGGCGTTCGCCGAGCCCGGGAGCGACCCCGACGTGCTCCTACGCAATGCCGACGCATCGCTGTACGTCTCCAAGAACGCCGGACGCGGGCGCGTCACGGTCCATGCCGAGGTGCTCCGCCCGACCGATCAGGAGCCCGGCCGCGAGAACGTTCGTTCCACGACCTGACACGTCTCGGATCCGAGACGGACTGCGTCTGCACCGGGTGGTGCAGGGAGGCGCGCCAGCGTTGTATGGACGGCATGCACCTGAACCCTGTCTCCGTCGGCACCGGCCCCGTCTCCTTC
Source organism: Nocardioides sp. (assembly GCF_035576065.1). Taxonomy (GTDB): domain Bacteria; phylum Actinomycetota; class Actinomycetes; order Propionibacteriales; family Nocardioidaceae; genus Nocardioides. The sequence continues at coordinate 19,217 of NZ_DATLWX010000036.1, read as the reverse complement.
GCTGACGTCCTCGCTGTGACCAGACAGGGCGCCCCGGTCGTGCTCTCCGAGGACGCCCTGACGTCCATCGACCGGGCGCGCGCCGTGGTGGAGGAGCTGGCGGCGGCGGCCACTCCGGTCTACGGCATCTCGACCGGCTTCGGCGCCCTGGCGACCCGCCACATCCCCACCGAGATGCGTGCCCAGCTGCAGAAGTCGCTGGTGCGCTCGCACGCTGCCGGCTCCGGTCCCGAGGTGGAACGCGAGGTCGTCCGTGGGTTGATGCTGCTTCGCCTCTCGACCCTGGCCACCGGTCGCACCGGGATCCGGCGCGAGACGGCTCAGCTGCTCGCCGACCTGCTCACCCACCAGATCACGCCGGTCGTGCACGAGTACGGCTCCCTGGGATGCTCCGGAGACCTCGCCCCGTTGGCGCACTGCGCGCTCGCGCTGATGGGGGAGGGTCAGGTCCGAGACGCCTCCGGCGACCTGATGCCCGCCGAGAAGGCGCTGGCCGCAGCCGGCCTCGAGCCCGTCGAGCTCGCAGCCAAGGAGGGTCTCGCGCTGATCAACGGCACCGACGGGATGCTCGGCATGCTCGTCCTGGCGATCGGCGACCTGAGGATGCTCCTGCGGAGCGCGGACATCGCCGCCGCCATGAGCGTCGAGGGCCAGCTCGGCACGGATCGGGTCTTCGCCCCCGAGCTCCAGGCACTCCGGCCGCACCCCGGTCAGGCCCTCTCGGCGGCCAACCTGACGGCGCTGATGGCCGGCTCCGCCATCGTCGCCTCCCACCGCACGGGCGACTGCAACCGGGTCCAGGACGCCTACTCCCTGCGGTGCTCCCCGCAGGTCCACGGCGCCGCCCGCGACACGGTGGAGTACGCCGCAACGGTCGCCGAGCGCGAGCTGTGCTCGGCGGTCGACAACCCGGTCGTCGTGGATGGTCGAGTGGAGTCGAACGGCAACTTTCACGGAGCGCCGGTGGCCTACGTGCTCGACTTCCTCGCGATCGTCGCCGCCGACGTCGCGTCGATCAGCGAGCGGCGTACGGACCGGTTCCTCGACAAGTCCCGCAACCACGGGCTCAACCCGTTCCTGGCAGCCGACCCCGGTGTCGACTCGGGCCTGATGATCGCGCAGTACACCCAGGCAGCGATCGTCTCGGAGCTCAAGCGGCTGGCTCATCCCGCCTCCGTCGACTCGATCCCGTCGAGCGCGATGCAGGAGGACCATGTCTCGATGGGCTGGTCGGCCGCTCGCAAGCTCCGCGCGTCGGTCGACGGACTGACCCGCGTGGTCGCGATCGAGGTCATGACCGCGGCCCGCGCCCTCGACATGCGGGGGCTCGACCCCTCGCCGGCCACCGCCGCGGTGGTCCGCACCCTGCGAGAGGCAGGCGTCCAGGGCCCGGGACCGGACCGACACCTCTCACCCGAGATCGAGACAGCCGTCTCGCTCGTCGCCTCCGGCGCAGTCCTCGCCGCCGCCGAATCCGTGATCGGAGAACTCCGATGAGCGTGGAGGTCGTCGCGCGCGACTTCGTAGGTCGAATGGATGGTTGCGACTGGGAGGGGGTGGCCACTCTGCTGGCACCGGACTTTCGGGGCGAGCACGTCCACGACGGTTCAGTCTTCGGGCGCGACGACTGGGTGGCGTTCAACACCGAGCACTCCGTGCAGGTGCGGTTCGTCCTGGAGGACCTCGTCGCAGCGGGCGAATGCGCCATCCTCCGGTCCCATGTCTCCAACGGCGAGGGGTTGTTCCACGTCGTCAGCTTCCTGACCGTGACCGGCGGTCTCATCACCGAGCTCGTCGAGGTGTGGACCGACCAGATCGCAACTCCTGAGGAGAACCAGTGAACGACTCGACCAATCCCCGACTCCCCATCCGCGCCGCCACCGGCACCGAGCTGACCGCAAAGTCCTGGCAGACCGAGGCCCCGCTGCGAATGCTGATGAACAACCTCGACCCGGCCAACGCCGAGAACCCCGCGGAGCTCGTCGTCTACGGCGGCACCGGCAAGGCTGCTCGCAACTGGGAGGCGTACGACGCCCTGGTCCGGACGCTGCGCGACCTCGAGGACGACGAGACGATGCTCGTGCAGTCCGGCAAGCCAGTCGGGGTGATGCGCACCCACGAGTGGGCGCCGCGCGTGCTGATCGCCAACTCCAACCTCGTCGGCGACTGGGCCAACTGGGAGGAGTTCCGACGCCTCGAGGACCTCGGGCTGACGATGTACGGCCAGATGACGGCCGGCTCGTGGATCTACATCGGCACCCAGGGGATCCTCCAGGGGACCTTCGAGACCTTCGCCGCGGTGGCCGACAAGTTCGCCGCCTCCGGTCGGGTCGAGGGCGGCGACGGCACGCTCGCCGGCACCATCACCCTGACCGCGGGCCTGGGCGGCATGGGCGGCGCGCAGCCGCTCGCCGTCACCATGAACGACGGTGTCGCGATCTGCATCGAGTGCGACCAGTCGCGCATCGAGCGCCGGATCGAGCACCGCTTCCTCGACGTACAAGCCGACTCCCTCGAGCACGCGGTGGAGCTCGCGGTCGAGGCCAGGGACGCACGCAGGCCGCTCTCGATCGGGGTGCTCGGCAACGCCGCCGAGATGGTGCCCGCACTGCTCGAGCAGGGCGCGCCGATCGACATCGTCACCGACCAGACCTCGGCGCACGACCCGCTGTTCTACCTCCCGGTCGGGGTGCCCTTCGAGGAGTGGCAGGCCCAGCGTGAGGCCGACCCCGTCGGGTTCACCAAGGCAGCGCAGGACTCGATGGCAGCGCACGTGCGGGCCATGGTCGGCTTCATGGACGCCGGCGCCGAGGTCTTCGACTACGGCAACTCCATCCGCGACGAGGCCCGCAAGGGCGGCTTCGACCGCGCCTTCGACTTCCCCGGCTTCGTGCCGGCCTACATCCGCCCGCTCTTCTGCGAAGGGCGTGGGCCCTTCCGCTGGGCCGCGCTGTCCGGCGACCCTGCTGACATCGCCGCCACCGACAGGGCGATCCTCGAGCTCTTCCCGCGCGATGAATCGGTCGTGAACCAGCGCCTGCACAAGTGGATCACCATGGCCGGCGAGCGCGTCTCCTTCCAGGGCCTGCCCGCCCGGATCTGCTGGCTGGGGTATGGCGAACGCCACCTCGCCGGCCTGAAGTTCAACGAGATGGTGGCCAGTGGCGAGCTCAAGGCGCCCATCGTCATCGGCCGCGACCACCTCGACTGCGGCTCCGTCGCCTCGCCGTACAGGGAGACCGAGGCCATGCTCGACGGCTCGGACGCGATCGCCGACTGGGCGCTGCTCAATGCTCTGGTCAACACCGCCTCGGGTGCCAGCTGGGTCTCGATCCACCACGGTGGCGGCGTCGGCATGGGCCGCTCGATCCATGCGGGCCAGGTGTGCGTGGCCGACGGCACCGCCCTCGCCGCGGAGAAGATCGAGCGGGTCCTCACCAACGACCCGGGCATGGGCGTGATCCGGCACGTCGACGCTGGCTACGACCGTGCCGTCGAAGTGGCGGTCGAACGCGACGTCCGCATCCCGATGTCCGAGGGCTGAGGGGACGATCGGCCTCGCACCAGCCGTCAGTCTGCAAGGATCGCGGTATGCCGAACAACGTGAGCAAGACTCGGGTGCGACTCAACGGGATCAGCTCCCGGGCGTGGGAGCACCCGGCTGACCGAGGTGCCCTCGTCGCCCTGCGCAAGCTGAAGGGCTTCGACACCATCCTGAAGACCCTGTCCGGGCTGATCAACGAGCGGCAGTGGCGACTCCTGCTGCTGGGATCGGCCGTCCGGGTGGACGAGCGCCAGTTCCCCCAGCTGAACCGCCTGCTGGCCGACGTCGGCACGACGCTGGACGCCACCGACCTGCCCGAGCTCTACGTCCGGGCGAGTCCCGCGTTCACCGCAGAGGCGATCGGGATGAACAAGCCCGTCATCATCCTCAGCTCAGGCCTGATCGACCTCCTCGACGAGGAGGAGCTCCGCTTCGTCATCGCCCGTGAGCTCGGCCACGCGCTCAGCGGGCACGCCGTCTATCGCACCCTGCTGCTGCGCCTGGTGGGCATGACCGGCATCTTCAACGCGATGCCCGGCGGGGCGCTCGGGCTGCGGGCGATCGTCGCCGCGCTGATGGAGTGGTCGCGCAAGTCGGAGCTCTCGGCCGACCGGGCCGGTCTGCTGGCGACCCAGGACCCGGCGGTCGCCACCCGGGTGCACATGAAGCTCGCGAGCGGCGGTCACCTCGAGGACCTCGACATCACGTCGTTCTTCGCCCAGGCGGCGGAGTACGAGGAGACCGAGGACCTGCGTGACTCGGTGCTCAAGCTCTTCCTCGTCGAGGGTCAGGCGCACCCCTTCAACGTGGTGCGGGCCAGCGAGCTCCGCCGCTGGACCGAATCCGGCGACTACACCGCGATCCTGCACGGGACCTACCCCCGCCGCGAGGACGACGCCACCGCGAAGGTGACCGATGCCGCCCAGGACGCCGCGCGCAGCTACACCGAGTCCTTCGAGCGGACCCAGGACTCCTTGGGCCGCATCGTGCACGACGTGGCGGGCTTCATGGGCTCCGCGAAGCTCTGGCTGGACGAGAAGTTCGGGTCCCGCGGCACCGAGTGAGTCGACGGCTCCTCCGGGAACAGTGGTGAAATTGGTCGTGGCCCGGTCCCCGCGAGGGGGACCGGGCCACGTCTTGTCGTGCTAGCCCTAGAAGACTCGGCGGCTCGAGCCGCCGATCGGCACGAAGTTGAGGATCAGGCCGACGACGATGAGGATCGCGCCGATCGTGACCAGGATGCCAGCGCCCTGCACGAGCAGTCCGATGATCAGAAGAATCAGGCCAAGAACGACCATGGTGTTTGCCTCCTAGTTCGCCTCACGTTGAGGCGCGCCTTCACCTTTCCAACATCCGGACAGACCGCCCACACCCGCAGGGGTATTTCTGCCTCCCCGGTGCGCAGGAGGGGCCCGGGTCAGGCGTGGAGCGCCCTGATCGCCTCGTGGATCGACAGCGTGCGCTGCGCCGACTCGACGTGGAGGCCCTCCACCATCCGGCCGTTGTAGGTGACCACGCCGGTGGTGCGGTTGTCCCACGCCTCCAGGACCCCCTGCGCGTCCTCCACGGCCCGTTCGCTGGGAGCGAAGGCCTCGTTGGCGCCCTCGACCTGACCCGGGTGGATCAGCGTCTTGCCGTCGAAGCCCATCTGGCGGCCCTGCTCGCACTCGGCCAGGAAGCCCTCGACGTCCTTGACGTCGTTGTAGACCCCGTCGATGATCACGATGCCCGCGGCCCGGGCCGCCAGCAGCGCCAGTCCGAGCCCGGTGATCACGGGTTGACGACCGGGGACGTGCTCGGCGTACAGCTCCTTGACCAGGTCGTTGGTCCCCATCACGAAGCCGGTCAGCCGCGGGGACGCCTGCGCGATCGAGAGCGCGTTGAGCATCCCGATCGGGGTCTCGACCATCGCCCACAGGCTGGTCCGCTCCGGCGCGCCGGCCGCTTCGAGGGCAGCGACGAGGCGGTGCACCTCCTCGGCGGAGTTGACCTTGGGCACCAGGACGACGTCCGGGCCGGCTCCGGCGACCGCGGCGATGTCGTCGTCGTGCCACTCGGTGCCGATCGCGTTGACGCGGACGATGAGCTCGCGTGCGCCGTACGCCCCGGACTGCACGGCAGCGACGGCAGCGGCGCGCGCCTCCACCTTCGCGTCGGGGGCGACCGCGTCCTCGAGGTCCAAGATGATGCCGTCCACGGCGAGGGTCTTGGCCTTCTCCAGCGCCTTGGCGTTGGAGCTCGGCATGTAGAGCACGGAACGGCGAGGGCGGAAGGCTGTGTCAGCCTTGGGGTCGGTCATGAGGCGACCTCGATCGCGTCGTACTGCGCCTTCAGCTGCGGGTCGACGGCGGCGAGCTGCTCCGCGAGCTCGACCATCACCAGGCACTGCTTGAGCGAGGCGTCGTCCTCCATCTTGCCGTCGAGCATCACGGCACCGGTGCCGTCACCCATGGCCGCCACGACCCGGCGGGCGTGCGAGATGTCCTCGACGCTGGGCGCGAAGACCCGGTTGGCGATCTCGATCTGCTTGGGGTGCAGGGTCCACGTGCCGACACAGCCGAGCAGGAACGCGTTGCGGAACTGGTCCTCGCAGGCGACGACGTCGGCGATGTCGCCGAACGGCCCGTAGTAGGGATAGATCCCGTGCATCGCGCAGGCGTCGACCATGCGCGCGATCGTGTAGTGCCACAGATCCTGCTGGTACGTCGACCGGTGCGCGTCAGGTTGTTCGACGACCGGATCGGCGCGCACGAGGTAGCCGGGGTGACCACCGCCGACGCGGGTGGTCTTCATCCGGCGATCGGCGGCAAGGTCGGCCGGCCCGAGCGAGAGGCCCTGCATGCGCGGCGAGGCACCGCAGATCTCTTCCACGGATGCCACGCCGCGGGCGGTCTCGAGGATCGCGTGGACGAGGATCGGACGGTCGAGGCCAGCCTTGGCCTCGAGCTGGGCGAGGATCCGGTCGACGTAGTGGATGTCCTCGGCGCCCTGCACCTTCGGGACCATGATCACGTCGAGCCTGTCGCCGATCTCGCCGACCAGGGTCGTCAGGTCGTCGAGCACCCAGGGGCTGTCCAACGAGTTGATCCGGGTCCACAGCTGGGTCGGCCCGAAGTCCGTCTCCTTCGCGATCCGGACCAGTCCGGAGCGCGCCGCCTCCTTGTTGTCAGCCTTGACGGCGTCCTCGAGGTTGCCGAGGAGCACGTCCACCGTGCCGACCATCTGGGGGACCTTGGCGGCCATCTTCTCGTTCGACGGGTCGAAGAAGTGGATGGCGCGGCTGGGGCGGGCGGGGATCTCGGTGACGGGCTGGGGAGCCCCGACGGCGAGCGGGCGGAAGAAGTCCTTGCTTGAGCGCATGGGCGGAACCTACCGAAAGTCCGGCCGCTGTCTGTATGACGTGGTTCACGACGCACTGACTTGGTCCTACGCGTCCATCCAACCGGCGAGACTCATCAGCGTCAGGGCCACGCCTGATGCGCTGATGAGCGCGACGATCGCCAGCTCGCCCCACAGAGGCATCAGCGCTTCACTCATCCCGGGATGCTCGGGGTCGTAGCGGACCTGCAGCTTGCTCTTGCGCTTGGGAGCTCGAAACCAGGGCGAGTCGACTCCCATGTGCCGTTCCCCGCTGCTGTCGGTGTAGTGGTAGTTGACGTAGGTGCCACCCTCGCCTGAGGACGAGGACCGCGTCCGGACCTTGCCGACGGTCGCCTCGGTGACGACCCAGGTCCGGCGCCGCCGCCAGATCATCATCAGGTACTTGAGCATGATCGCGACGAGAAAGACACCCGCCGCGACCGTGACCCATCCCCATCCCACGTCGGCGAGCTCGTCAGGCACGGGCTCACCCTAGACCGCGCCGTTCAGCGGCGCCGGCCGAACAGCCTGCGCCTCGACCCGGATCCGGGTGTCTTGTCCTCGAGCGCGCGCACTGCCTCTCGTTGTGCCTGGAGGCGAGCCTCGCGACGGTCCCGCCACGAGTCGACCTCGGCGTCAACGTCGCGGACGGGAGTGATCACGGGAGGTCCACCCTGCAGCTGCATCCTGGCGCGGCGGACCCGGGTGTTGAACTCGTCGACCTCGCGGCGTACTTCCTTCTCGGTCACCAGCCGGTCGAGCTGCTCCTCGAGCTCGGCGTCGTCCTTGCGCAGGGCGAGCGCCGGCGGCAGGACGCTGAGCTGCTCGCGCTCCACGAGCTTCTTGACCCACCAGTCCGGGTCGTGCGACGAGCCGAGGCCCTCGATCGGCTTGCCCGCCCCGGGCAGGTCGTCGAAGTCGCCGCGCTCCATGGCCACCCGCAGCTGCTCCTCGACCCACTGCGACTGGAACGCCACCCGGGCGGCTGCGGCCGACCGGCCGGTGCGCTCGTCGCGCTCGGGCTCGTCGCGGTGCCGGCGGCCGGCGCTCTGCTGGGACGGCTCGTGTGGTTGCGGGGACGGATCTGGCATCTGGTCACCTCCGAGGAGTCCAGCGTAGGTCGCGACGGCCACCAACCGAAGAGCCTGCCTCGTCCTGGTGGTCAGTTCCTGGTCCTCAGGGCCAGCCGGTCGGCACCTCAGACGGAGGCGCACGCCCTCTCGGGTCGCGAGCCTTGGGGCATGACGATCCTGCTGTCCGACCCCCGCGTCGCCGCCGTGCCGGTGGATGAGTGCGGCGAGCCGCTGGTCCACCTCGACGAGTCCTTCGGCCCAGCGCGGAGCCTGGTCCGCCAGGGCCTCGCCGACCGCCTCGCCGCAGCGCGGCTGGAGCTGCCGTCGGGCCTCGCGCTCCGGGTGGTCGAAGGTCATCGCAGCGTGGCGGACCAACGCTCGATCATTGCCGACTACTCCGCCCAGCTGTGTGCGGCGTACCCCGGCATCTCGGCCGACGACCTGCGCCGCCTGAGCAGCAGGTTCGTCTCCCCGGTTGCCGTCGCACCGCACGTCGCGGGCGCGGCTGTCGACCTGACCCTGGTCGACGAGCGCGGGCACGAGCTCGACCTCGGCACCAAGATCGACGCGACGCCGGAGCAGTCCGCAGGCGCGTGCTACTTCGCGGCAGAGGAGATCGGTCCGGACGCCCGCGCCCACCGCGACCTGCTGGCGCGGGTGCTGGGTGCTGTCGGCCTGGTGAACTATCCGACGGAGTGGTGGCACTGGAGCCACGGCGACCGCTACTGGGCGCTGGTCACCGGGGCAGAGACGGCTCGCTACGGACCTGTCGAGGCCAGCAGCGGCGTCATCACCGGGACGGCGGCATGAGCGCGCTGGACGCAGCTCCCGACACCGGAGTCGGCCACGGATGTCGGCTCGACGTCGACCTCGGGGCGGTCGCTGCCAACGTCCGGCTCTTCGCCGATCGGACCACGTCGTCGGTGATGGCAGTGGTCAAGGCTGATGGATTCGGGCACGGCGCGGCCGAGGTCGCACGGACCGCGCTGGCCCACGGCGCCACCTCGTTGGGAGTGACGAGCATCGGGGAGGCCCTGGAGCTGCGGGCTGCCGGGCTCCGGGCGCCAGTGCTGAGCTGGCTGAATCCGCTCGACGCGGACTACCGGGCGGCGTCGGCAGCGGACGTCGAGCTCGCCGTTCCTTCGCGGGAACACCTGGACGCGATCGTCCGGGCCACCCAGCAGTCCGCGCGTGGACCGGTGCGGGTGCACCTGCACCTCGACACCGGGATGGCCCGCGACGGGGCAGAGCCGGCTGCCTGGCCGGGGCTGTGCCGCCTCGCACGACGCGCCGAGCGAGCCGGACTCCTCCGCGTGGTCGGGGTGATGGGTCACCTCGGGTGCGCCGATGATCCGGCGGACGCATCCAACGCGCTGGGCCGGCGGCGCTTCGCCCTCGGTCTCGAGACCGCCCGTGCTGCCGGGTTGCGTCCGGCCCAGCGCCACCTGGCCGCCACGGCAGCGACGTTGACCGAGCGGCGCAACCACCACACGATGGTCCGGATCGGGGCCGGGCTCGTCGGCATCGACCCGTCGGGGACCGTCGCGTTGCGGCCGGCGCTGACCTTGACGGCCCCCGTGGTCTCCGTCCGGCGGGTGCGCGCCGGGGCGGGCGTCGGCTACGGCCACACCTGGACGGCCCCGCGAGCGACGAGCCTGGGGTTGCTTCCCCTGGGATACGCCGACGGCCTTCCACGCGCCGCCTCCGGGCTCGGCGAGGTGATGCTCCGCGGCCGTCGGCATCGCGTGGTCGGGCGGATCTCGATGGACCAGGTCGTCGTCGATCTCGGGGACGAGACGGTGCGTCCCGGCGAGACCGCCACCGTCTTCGGGCCCGGGAGCTCGGGAGAGCCCACCGCGGCCGACTGGGCAGGCTGGGCCGGCACCCTCGAGCACGAGATCGTCACCGGCCTCGGCTCCCGGCTCCGGCGCCACTTCGTCCCCGACGCTCGCGCCTCCCACCTCAGGAGCCTCGCGTGACCACCTTCGCCGCGGCACGGACCGCTGACCCCCAGGGCGCTCCCAGCACCCGCGACGGCAGGGTCCGGGTCGCCGTCATCGGAGGCGGGCAGAACTGCGAGCACGAGGTGTCCCTGGCATCGGCCGCCGCTGTGGCGGGTGCGCTCGACCCTGCGGCGTACGACGTCGTCCGCCTCACCATCGACGGCGACGGCGGGTGGCGCGACGGCGAGGGCCGACTGGTCGGTCTCGGTGGTGCCGTCGAGGTGCTCGAGACCTGTGCCGTCGCCCTGCCGATCGTGCATGGACCACGGGGCGAGGACGGCACCCTGGCGGCCCTGTGCGAGCTCGCCGGCGTCCCCTACGTCGGCTCTGGCGTCGGCGCAGGCGCACTGGCCATGGACAAGTGGGCCACCAAGCTGGTGGCCGACTCGCTCGGCATCGGCACCGCTCCCGGTCGCGTCCTCACGGCCGCCACCGCAGCGAGCTGCACCTGGTCCGGTCCCGTCGTCGTGAAGCCGGTCGCCGCCGGGTCGAGCCGTGGCGTCACCCTGGTCCGCGCGCCCGAGCAGCTGGGCGACGCACTGACCGAGGCCCTGGCCCTGGACGACCGCATCCTCGTCGAGGACCTCATCGAGGGGCGCGAGATCGACGTGGCGGTGCTGGGCGGCGTCCACGGCGACCGTCTCGTCTCCCCGGCGCTGGAGGTCCTGGTCGACGGTCCCTTCGACTTCGACGCGAAGTATGGCGGCGGCGCCGAGTTCATGATCCCGGCCCCGCTGTCCGACATCGACCGCCGAGCGCTGGAGGAGGCCGCCCTGGCGATGTACGACGCCCTGGGCTGTGACGGGGTGGCGCGGGTCGACTTCTTCCTCACCGACGACGGGCTGGTGCTCAACGAGGTCAACACGATGCCGGGCTTCACCGAGCAGTCGCAGGTGCCGAAGATGTTCGCGGCGGCTGGTCTGCCCTACGCCGCGCTCCTCGACCGGCTGGTCCGCGACGTGCTGGTCACGTGACCGGGCTGGTCTCGTGACCGGGCGGATCGGGGGGATCGACGTCCTGCGGGGGATCGCGATCGCGCTGGTGATGCTCCGCCACGCGTGGCCCGAGCCGTTCGCCGGCGCCGGGGTCGTCGGAGTGGTGATGTTCTTCGCGCTCAGCGGCTACCTGATCACCGGGTTGCTGCTTGATGAGCTCGACAGCACCGGGCGGGTCGACCTGCGCCGGTTCTACGTCCGACGAGCGAGGCGGCTCGTCCCGGCGCTGGTGTTCCTCGTCGTCGGAGTGGTCGCCGTGACCGTGGTCCTCGATCCCCTGGGCGATCGTGACGTGCTCGGCAAGACCGTGCTGGTCGCTCTGACCTGGACCGGCAACCTGCCCTTCGGTCATGCCAGTGACGCGACGTTCCACCTCTGGACACTGGCCACCGAGGAGCAGTTCTACCTGCTCTGGCCCGTGGTGCTGGCGGCGGCGTACACCCGTGGGCGCGTCCGTCACGCGGTCGTGGCCGCGGCCGCGCTGTGCTTGCTGGCGTGCGTCGCCACCCTGGTCTGGCTGCGTGCCGAGCCCGACCTGGCGTACGCGCTGCCGACCTCGTGGGCGGTCTGCTTCGTCGTCGGTGGGGCGACCCGGCTGCTCGCCGGTGAGGTCGGCTCGACCTTCGCCGTACCGCCCTGGGCAGCACCGCTGGCACTTGCCGGACTGGCTGTCCTCAGCGTGGTTCCATTGCGGGGACACGCGCTCACCTATCTGGCAGGGGGTCCCGCCATCGCTGCGCTCACTGCGGTGCTCCTGCTCTCGTGGCGGACCTGCAACGAGGTCACCGGACCAGCTCGGGCGCTGGTGTGGCTGGGCACGGTGTCGTACGGCGCCTACCTGTGGAACTACCCGCTGACGCTGTGGCTGCGGCCGAGCCTCGACGGGTGGGCCGGGCCGGTCGCGGCCGGCCTCACCCTGGTCATGGCGGCGTTGAGCTGGCACCTCGTCGAGGTCCGCTGCCAGCAGGTCCGGTCCCGGGTCCCGGTGGCGGCATGAGCACGACAAGTGCCCGCGACTGGCGCGACTGGGTCCCTGAGGGTGCGCTGGCCCTCCTAGTGCTGGTGTTCGCGCTGGCCGAGGCGAGTCTCAACGACGCCGACCAGTGGCCGGTGGTGATCGGACTGACCCTCGCCGTGCTGCTGGCCCGCCGCGCCTCCGGCGCGGCGCTGGCGATCGTGTGGGTGGTGGGGGCGCTGCACGTGGTCCTCAGCCTTCCGGTCCTGACGATCGAGGCTGCAGTTGCCGTGGTCGCCTTCGGCTGCGCTCGGTGGGGTCGCCTCGCCACGGTGATCCTGAGCGGGCTCTCCATCCCAGCGGCGGTGGGCGTCGCGGCACTCCTGCTCATCCAAGACCCCTACGGCTTCTTCGGCCGGATCCGGGTGCTGCGCCAGCTGGTCGACTCGGCCGACTACTACGGCGCCGGCGCCGGCGCCGTGCTCGTCGGCGCCGCCGCGGTGGCAGCCCTGGTGCTCCTGGCGCCCTGGTTGGCTGGGCTCGCCGTCCGGGCGACGATGCGCGCCCGCACCTCGTCGGTGCGACAGGAGGAGGCCGAGCAGGACGCTGCCCGTGCCGTGCGCGAGACCGAACAGGCCCGCGAGATCGCTCGGCTGCGCGAGGAGCAGGCGCGGCTGGCGCGCGACGTGCACGACGTCGTGGGGCACTCACTGGCCGTGATCCTGGCCCAGGCGGAGTCAGCGCAGTACGTCGAGGACGACCAGAAGCTGAAGGAGACGATGGCGACCATCGCCACCTCGGCGCGGTCGTCGCTCCAGGACGTCCGGCAGGTGCTGACCACGACGCGGGACCAACCGGTGGTCGTCCGCAGCGGCGGGTTGGACAGCCTGGTCGACGGGGTGCGGTCGAGCGGCCACGAGGTCGTCTCCACCGAGATCGGTCACCCCCAGCCACTTCCTCCCGAGCTCGAGGTGGTGGCCTACCGGGTGCTGCAGGAGATGCTCACCAACGCCATCAAGCATGGTCGTCGCGACACCCCAGTCCTGTGCGAACGACACTGGGAGGGGGAGCTGAGGATCGAGGTCCGCAACGTCATCCGCTCGGACGAGCTCACCCAGCCCATTCAGCTGGCCACGGTGGGGCCGGGGGGTCTGGGGGCTGAGGTCGGGACGGGCGAGCCGGACGGGCAGGGCGTGGAGGGGATGCGACGCCGGCTGACAGCCGTGGGCGGACGCCTCGACGTACGCCGTCGGGAGGAGCCCACCGGGGCGACCTTCACTGCGACCGCGTGGCTTCCGGTGCGGGGGACGTCGTGATCAAGGTGGTGCTGGTCGACGACCAGGAGCTCTTCCGCGAGGGGGTGAGCGTCATCGTCGACGCCCAGGAGGGGATGGGTGTCGTCGGCGTGGCCGGGGACGGGCTGGAGGCCGTGCGGGTCGTCGACGAGCTCCAGCCCGACGTGGTGCTGATGGACATCCGCATGCCGGAGATGGACGGGGTCGAGGCCACGCGGCAGCTGTTCTCGCCCGACCGCGTGTCCCGGCGTGAGAGTCCGCTGCGGGTCATCGTGCTGACCACCTTCAACCTCGACGACCGCGCGGCCACCGCGATCCGGCACGGGGCCAGCGGCTTCCTGCTCAAGGACACCACCCCGGTGATGCTGCGAGACGCGATCCGCACCGTGCACGCAGGCAACGCGGTCCTCGCGCCCGCCGATCTGTCGGCGCTGCTGGAAGGCCAGTTCGTCTCTCGTTCGCCGGCGCCCGCCGCCTATCTCACGCTGACCGACAAGGAGCGCGAGGTGTTCTCAGCCGTGGCACGAGGTCTCTCGAACACCGAGATCGCCGGCTTGGTCTTCGCCTCGGAGTCGACGGTCAAGACGCACGTGGGCGCCGTGCTGCGGAAGCTGTCGTTGCGCGATCGGGTGCAGATCGTCGTCTTCGCCCACGAGCACGGGCTCGTGGGCACGTCCGACTAGGCCGGCTCGTCGCCGGAACCCCGTCGCGCGCACCACCGCACGTCCGTAGGCTCGCCGCCATGTCCTTCGTCCTCTCAGTGAACGTCGGTTCCCCCGAACCCCGACCGGGCCGGGCGGCCCCGACCGGCTTCGGCAAGGTGTCCGTCGAGTGCATCGACGTCGCCGACCCCGGACCCAAGCGGCGAGGGCCGGGCGGCCAGGGCGTCTCGGGTGTCGCGGGCGACTTCATCGGCAGCGGCCGGCACCACGGCGGCTCGGACCAGGCCGTCTATGCGGTCGCCCGCGAGGAGCTGGACCACTGGGCGCGCGAGATCGGTCGTGAGCTCCCCGACGGCGCGTTCGGCGAGAACATCACCACCACCGGCCTCGACGTCGACGCCTCGGCGTACGGCGACCTGTGGACCGTCGGCGACACCGTCCTGCGCGTCAGTGCCCCCCGCATCCCGTGCGCGACCTTCGCCCAACGGATGGGCGAGAAGGGCTGGGTCAGGAGGTTCACCGAGCGCGGCCGCGGCGGCACCTACCTCGCGGTGGTGGAGCCGGGCACGATCCGGCCGGGCGACCCGATCACGGTGCAGCGGTCGGGTTCGAGCCTGATGATCGTGGATCTGCTCCGTGCGTGGATGGGCGACCTCGACGAGATGCGGTCCGCGATGGCCCATGACGACCTCGACGACGAGAGCCGCGGCTACTTCACGGGCGTCCTCGCCAAGCGCGCCTGAGTCGAGTGATGCGCTCCACCGTGGATGGAGCCCTGCATCACTCGACGCTGCGGGTCAGTTCAGGATGCGCATGTTGCTCGGCACGCCACCGCCACGCTGGACCTCCTCGACGAGCTCCTGCAGGGCAGTGAGCGCGACGTTCTGCGACAGGGGCCCGAAGGAGACACGCGCGACGCCGAGCTCCTGCTGGCGAGCCAGGGAAGGGGTGCCGGGGATGGCGATGGTCGAGAGTCGCTGGGGGCCGAAGGCGTCGACCAGCGTGATGATCTCGTCCTCGGTCAGGATGGCCGGCACGAAGACGACGGGCGCACCGGCGTCGAGGTAGGCCTTGCCCCGCTCGACCGCGTCGGCCAGGACTTCGGCCCGGTCCCGGTCGCGCCCGAGGTGGAAGGCGTCGGTGCGGGCGTTCAGGACGAAGTCGGGGACACCCTCCGCTGTGGCGGCGGCCATGATGGCCTCCACCTGCGCGACGGCCTCGGCCAGTGGCTTCATCTGGTCCTCGATGTTGGCCCCGACCACGCCGACGCCGATCGCGCGCCGGATCGTGTCCGCTGCGTCGCCGTACCCGCCCTCGAGGTCGGCGCTGACCGGGAGGTCGGTGACCTCGACGATGCGACGGCACATGTCGATCATCTCGGCGACCGGGATCTTCTCGCCGTCGGGGTAGCCGAGGGTCGCGGCGATCGAGTGGCTGGCGGTGGCAAGGGCGCGGGTGCCGTCGGTCTCGGCGACGACCTTGGCGCTGATGGCGTCCCAGACGTTGACGACGGTGAGGATCTCGGGGGACTGGTGGAGGGCGAGGAAGTCGCTGGCGCGGGCGGAGGCAGTCATGTCAGGCCCAAGTCGCGGCCGGGCCCTTCTGTTCCCGACCCGCCTCAGTGGTCGCTGAAAGCTGTCTTCGGTATGGCGACGAGCGCGAGCGCGGCGAGCAGCGCGGCGACGGAACACACCGCCCACACGGTGAGGTAGCCACTCAGCGGGGCAGCACCCTCGGTGGGGTCCCCCAACGATCCGGTCGACGCCAAGGCGATCGCGAAGATCGACGAGGCGATGGCCCCGCCGACAGTCTTCGTCGCGTTGGTCATCCCGGTCGCGAAACCGGTCCGGTCCGCCGGCGCGGCAGCCGCGGCCGCCGCCGGGAGTGCGGCGACGAGGGCGCCCGAACCGATGCCCGCGACGCCCATGTTGATCAGCGCCTGTGTCGTCGTGTCGTGGAAGGGGATCCACAACGCATAGCCGATCGCGATCAGCACCGAGCTGGCGATGAGCGCGCCCCGCGGGGTCAGCAGCCGCGAGGTGAGGGGCAGGGTGAAGGCGCCGATCGCCAGGCAGATGACGTAGACCCCGATGAGCGTGGAGACGAACCCCGCGTCGGCGCCCAGGCCGTAGCCGGCGACGTCCGGGTCGGTCCGCGCGAAGGTGGACAGCGGGATCTGCGCCCCCAGCACGGACATGCCGAAGAGGAACGCCGTCAGCTGCACCGGCCACTGGGCCCGCGTCGCCATCAGGTCCACGTCGATCAACGGCTCGTCGATGCGTCGCTCGGCCTTCACGAAGGGGACGACGAGCGCAAAGCCAGCGGCCACCAGGGCCCACGCCCAGATCGACGACGGGCCCCTCCAGCCGGATCATGATCAGGCCGGCCATCAGCGCACCGAGCACAGCCGTGATCCAGCCGAAGCCGACCCAGTCGATGCCGCCGGTGGCGCGCCCGGGCACGTCCTCGATCCCGAACCAGATCACCACGAAGCAGACCGTGACCACGATGGCCGGCAGCATCAGCAGGACGTTCATCGAGGTCGACTCGACGAGGGCGCCCGACGTGAGCGCACCGACGATGACTGCCAGCTCGAGCGCGCCGACCAGGATGGCCGCCGAGCGCCGGGTGAGGAGGGCCTGGCGGCCCGTGTTCGCCGTACGCCGATGGATGATCGCGACCTCGAGCGGCAGCCACACGACGTAGGCCCCCTGGATCGCCCAGCCGATCAGGAAGGTCGTGAACGACGGGGCGAAGGCCAGGATCCACGAGCCGAGCGCCGTGATGGCCGTCGAGATGAGCAACACGTTGCGGTGCCCGATGAGGTCGCCGAGTCGGGCGAGCAACGGGACGCACAGGGCGCTGACGATGAGCTGCGCGGCCTCGAACCAGTTGACGTCGGCGTCCTGGATCCCGAGGTGGTCGGCGATGTCGGTGAAGATCGGTGTGTAGTAGCCCTGGAGGATGCCGCTGGCGATCTCGACGCAGACGAGGAAGCCGACGATGCGGACGAGGTGCGGAGCCACGGTGTTGCGCCGGTCTCCGGCGGTGAGTGAGTCGGTCATCTCGGGAGCCTCTCGATCAGTGAGCGATACCAGGTGACCCCATCGATGAGATCGTTGATCCCGAGGTGTTCGTCATAGGAGTGGATGGCCTGGCGCTGGGCCTTTGTCATCCGGAACGGCGCAAAACGGTAGACGCGCTCGCTGATCTGGGTGAAGTGGCGCGAGTCGGTGGCGGCCATCATCACGTAGGGCGTGGGGACGGCGTCGGGGAAGACCTCGCTGATGCACTCCTCGAGCAGCTCGAAGGCCTCGTCCATCGGGGAGACCGGCGACGGCTCGCCCGCGTCGACGACGTCGACGCGGATGCTCTTGTCGGCCACGAACATGCGGACCCGGTCGACGACTCCCGCGACGGTCTCGCCGGGCATGATCCTGACGTTGAGACCGGCTCGGGCGGTCGAGGCGATGACGTTGAGTGCCGGCGAGCCGGACAGGGTGGTGGCCGCGAGCGTCGTCCGGGTCATCGCTGCCGCCTCGGGTCCCAGGGCGGTGAAGACACGAGTGACGGGCCGGTCCAGTCGGTCCACGTGCGCCAGGATCTGTCGAAGGGGGACTTGGGTGCGCGGTGCGATGCGGCGCAGCATCTCGCGCATCGGCTCCGGGACGCTAGCGGGGAACGAGGCCTTCTCCAGGCGCACGATCGCGCGCGCGATCCGGGCGGTCGGCCCCCAGGCAGCCGGCGTGGAGGCGTGGCCGCCGCGCCCCTCGGCCACCAGCTCCAGCGACGTGGTGCCCTTCTCCGCCACGCCGATGACAGCCAGCGGGAACTTGAGGCCAGGGAGCGCCTCGCTCACGACGGCGCCGCCCTCGTCGAGGACGAACCACGGCGTCACGCCACGCCGTCGCAGCTCCGCGACGGCCTCGACCGCCGCCGTACCGCTCACCTCCTCGTCGCAGCCGAAGGACAGCCACACGTCCTGGGCCGGGCTGAAGCCTTCCTCCAGCAGGAGCTCGATGGCCTCGCAGATCGCGACCACGCAGCCCTTGTCGTCCAGGGTCCCGCGGCCCCAGATCGCAGCCCCGGTGGGGGAGTCGGCGATCACCGCGTCGAAGGGCGGGTGCTGCCATGGTGCGGCCTCGTCGACGGGTACGACGTCGAGATGTGCCATCAGCACGATGGGCCGGTCGTCGCTCTCACCCGGCCACCGGAAGAGCAGGCCGTGGGTGTCGACGCGGGTCAGCTCCAGCTGGGCGTGCACCCGTGGGAACTGGTCTGCCAACTCACCGAGCAGCCGGGCGAAGGCCGCCGCGTCGACCAGAGCCGGGTCGCGGTCGGAGACGGTAGGGATCCGGACCAAGGCCTGCAGCTTCGCGACGACACGATCGGTGGGAGCGGCCATCCCCGCAACCTAGCGGTGCGGGTGGCTCCGAGGGTGAGTCTGCCTCGGACCGTCGAAAGTGGCGGCGGACGACACGGCGCCTCGGGAACTGGCGGCGTACGACGGGCGATTGGCGCGTCGGGGTGTCGCGCGCCGCCAGTTGGGTGCGACCCCCTTTGACCTGAGTCTCGAGAAGACTCAGGTCGAGTAGCGGCCGTGGTGGACGACGTCGGCACGCCGCTGGCGCCGGGAAGGAGAGCCCGGGGACCCGGTGTCGTCGAGGCGGTGGCCGACGGTGACGGCCCCGATCGGAGTGAGGTGCGGCGGTACGCCGAAGGCGGCTCTGAAGTCGTCGACGTGCTCGGGCGGGATGCCGAAGAAGCACGCACCCAGGCCCTCGTCGACCGCCGTCTGCAGGATGAGCAGCGCAGCCATCCCGGTGTCGACGAGCCAGTAGGGCACCGCCCACTCGGCTTGCACGGCGCGTGCCTTGTCGGGCTCGGCGTAGCGCTGGCGATAGGCGCTCTCGTCCGCCAGCGGCACGATGACCACGGGAGCCGTCCGCATGCCATCGAGCCAGGGGTTGTGTGCGTCAGGAGCGGCGCCGGTAGCGGTCCAGAAGAGCGCCACGTCGTCGGGCTCGCTGAGGGCGAGGAACTCCGAGCCCTGGCTGAAGCCCGCGCTGGGCCCGCGGGTGGCGTTGCGGAGGAGTCGGTCGAGCGCCGCGGGGTCGACCGGTCGGTCGGCATACCGACGAACCATGCGACGTCGGTGCACGACATCTTGGAACTCCACCGCCCCACTGTGGCACGCTGTGAGTGTTGGGAGCGGTTGACCTGAGGTCGACCGGCAGGGTGAGATCGCTGGCCTGCTGCCGTGCTCGTGACTCCTGGCACGCTTGACCCCACTGCGTGGGTGTCTTCGCGGAGACCTGTCCGGTCGTGGC
>NZ_DATLWX010000035.1:0-33536 GCF_035576065.1 Nocardioides sp. | reverse complement strand
CGACATCACGCCCCGGAGAACCGCAGCCCGGCAGCGCCAGCCGACCCAGCGGTGTACCCGAGATCAGTCATCACGACCTTCGCAGAGTCCACGCCAACGAGATCGACGCAGCGCCACCCTCATGAATCACCGGGGCTAGGCGCCGAATCACTCGCTCGTGGGCGAAGTCCCTTTTCCGCCTCCACTCTCTCCAGCAGCGCCGGAATCTTGTGCTTGGTGGCGCGGACTTGCTCGTGCTTGGCGGACCCTTCACACGCGTGGAATCGACGTGGTGCCGCCACGGAAGCGCCGGCCACGACTGATCGCCGAAGGCCCCAGCGACGAAACGATTACCGAGACAAACGCACTGCTTGCGTCCGCACTGCCTGGCCTGACTCGACGGGCGCGCGCACGGCGGATAGACGTTGGCGATACGCAGTGCGGCACCGGCTGCAGATCTGGAGCGGGCGCAGTCTGCAAGTCACCTGCTCCGGACACGGGACCGGGGCCCAGTGCGAGGATAGGTGGATGAGTTGGGGAGATGTCTGGGTCAACGCGGACAAGGTCCGACCCGGGATGGACGCCAGTGGCCCACGGGCGCCGTGGATCCCGGCCGGCGTCATCTCGTCGGAGCAGCGGGCGTTCGTTGAGGCGACGCAGCTGCTGCGGAGGACCCGCGGTGCGCACGCCCGAGCCGTCGAGTTCGACCTCCAGATCACCTCGTCCGCCGTGGGCGAGGAGCGCTCCGGCACAGGAACGGCCGTCGTTGGCTTCGAGCCGGACGGGTTGTGGCTCGCGGTGGACGTGACCCCGACGGGGAGCCTCGCGGAGGAGGCTCGTTTCGTGGTGTTCACGCAGCGCGTGCACGTCGTCGCCGGAGCCCGGAGGTCCGGCGAACGCGGTTCGACGGGCCGCCCGCGGGCAACCATCCCGCTTCGCGGTCGCGCGCGATCCCGCGAGAGCGCCCTCGAGTGGGGTCACCGGGCGGGTCGGGGCTGACCGAGGGAGTCAGCGGCGAGGCTGCCGACTGGATCCGACAGACCCCCTAGGTGCTCCAGGCCCGGTGGGACCGGCTGGCAAGGACTCGCGCCGGCGTGCGCGGCGAGGTCGTCAACGGAAGGCGTGGGCGGGCCGGGCACTGTGCGGTTGAAGTACGACGCGGGCGGCCTTCACGGCGGATAGGCGCAGGTTGTGGGCGCGCGAATACGCGCAAGCGCTCGACCCGCCGCCGGCATCTACGCGACGATCCGCAACCGGACTACGGCTGAGCCGAGGCGGGAGCGCGGGGAGAGCCGCTGCGGTCAGCCCGCGGAGAACACTCCGTCGGGGAACGCGCCGTTCTCCAGGGCGCGGGCGACCAGCGGTTGTCCCAGCTCGGCGAGCCGCAGCGCCCCTTCAACGCCGAGGTGCACCCACGGCTCGGCGGCCATCTGGTCGGTCGCGGCCTCCACCTCACGACGCAGGTCGCGACCCGCGTCGGTGAGCCCGCCCTCCGGCGAGAGGAGACCGCGCTCGACCAGCACAGCCGTCGCAGCGGCCCACTCCTCGTCGGACCAGCCGCGGGTGAACTGGGCCACGACGGGCACGAATCCCTTGCCGGTCGCGCAGTGCGTCACCAGTGCTTCCAGGCCACTCAGGCTCGCGGCCAGCAGCGCCGCGACGTGGCCGTCGCCACGGTGCTCGCGCAGCAACGTCAACGCGTGGAAGAGGACGAGGTGAGGCTCGGTCGGCCAGGCCAGGTCGGCGTGCGCCGCGTACAACGGGCGGCCGGGTGCCGTGCAGCCCTCGCTTGCCTGGCGCGCGAGCTCGGCAGCCTCCGCGACCTCCGGGGACGCCAGCACCTCGGCGCCGAGCAGGCGGTGGTACGACGCGTCGATGCCCCGATAGCGGGCCGCGACAGCGTCCTCGGGCGCGATCTGGTCCCACGCGGCGGGGACGCACTTCGCGACGAGCGCCGGGTGGAAGTTGTAGAACGTCGCCGCGACCACGCCGGCACCGACCCGACCCATCGCTGCAGAGCGCGAGGCAAAGTACGCCGTGCGCCCCTTGCGGAGCCCGGCACCGACCAGCGCCGCCTCAACGTCCGGGGAGAAGTAACCCAAGGCGTGCAGAGGCTCCAGGGAGCGAGCGATCCGACCGAAATTTCGAGGTTCCATGCGATCTGTCTACCCCACGTTTCCAGCCCCGAGCACAGTCTCTGCCCCGACACTGTCCTGTGTTCGCCTACCGATAGGCGGCGGTACTACGCACGTGTTCAACATGGGATCGATGTGCGCCCGGCAGAATCTAGGACGAAGGTTGGCGGCTGAGGTCAAGGATCGACGCGCCCACCCCGGCCGGGTCGTGCAAGGCATGGAGGTGGCGGCCAGCCATGGTCCTTGTCGCCCATCCCAGTCGGACCGCGCGTTCGCGCTCGTCCGCGTAGGTCTCGCCGAATGCAAGATACGCGGCTGAGCGCTGGGTCCAGCCGCTCGGAACGGGCATCCGGCTCGCGAAGTACCCCAGCTGAAGTTGTTGCTGCTCATGCTCGACTGCCTCGCGGACGGAGCTGTGGGGGAACAAGTCGCCGACGTCGCCCCACCACTCGGTCCACGGAGGAAGGACGCCCTGCTGGTTCGCCAGTCCTCGCAAGAAGTCCATGAAGGCCGGTGGTGCTAGCGGCGTCTCCGCTTGTTGTTCGGCCTCGGGACCAGGCAGCGCCGCGTCGACGAACACCGTGGCTTCGACGTCGACGAGGGAGGCGAGGTGCGGCGCATAGAGACCAGCGTTGCTGTGAGGCACCAGGACAACTCTCTGGCTGTTTGCAGCCGCAACGACGGCATCCAGAACTCCGGCCGGCGTGCGTGGCTGCGCGCCGAAGTTGACTGCCTGCGCCGGGTGGCCCTGCGCCCGAAGCCATGCCTCGACCGGGCGCCAGGTCGCTGGTCCGAGCAACGGGCTAGGTATCAGAAGGAACACGTGTTCCATTCTCACGCGTCGGTCCCCGGAGCGTGCGGCTCGCTGGTGCACCGAGGCTGGCCGGTGGGCGCAGGTCGACTGCCCCGCACGGCTGGCGGAGAGTCCCTTGCTCGCGGTCAGCCCGCAGACCCGCATCGCTCGACCGAGCAGGACGCACCACCGGGGACGCTGTAGGTGAGTTCGGCTCGGGACCCGGTCCACTCGTCGGGCCAGGCGCCGGTGTCGTAGAACGCTGTCCACCCGGGAAGCACCTCAGTACTGGTCCCGGTCACGGGACGCGTTGATCCGTCCGGAAGCGTGACCTCGACGACGTCGTGTTCGCCTGCGGCGTACCCGATGATCCCGTAGTGGTGACCCGCACCGTCCTCGTCGGCGTGCTTGAGGCCGCCGTAGACGCGCACAGGGAAATCTCTGGGCTCGGTGCCTGGCTGCAACGCCCAGACCGTACGCCGCAGCGTCCCGTCGTCTATGCCCGCCATGAGCACGTCGACCTCAGCCTCCTCCGAGGTTCGGAGGTCGAAGCCCGGGACACGGGCGGCGTACAGCACTTCCGTCTCGCCCCCCTCGAAGGTGCCCATCGCAAGCACCTCCCCGATCACCTTGCCCATCTCCCTGCCCTGCGAACCGGGTCCGATGCACGACACCACTCCGCACACCGCCTTCTCGTCCGGCGCGTCGCGCCCGGACGACCCCGGGCCGATGCCGTCCGCCGTTGGCTGGCTCAGGGAGAAGAGTGCCGCTGGGATGCCGATGGCAGCGACGACCGCCAGCGCTGCCAACCCGGTCATGATGCGCCGGCGGACCCTCAGTCGCCGTCCTGCGTGACGGATCTCGCCGAGATCGGGTGCTCCGGTGGCGACTGGCTCCGCCTTCGCGAGACGGACGAGCTCATCGTGTGAAACAGACATGGTCAGTCCTTCCCTGAAGCGATGTGGGCGGAGCGCACGCGGGCCAGCGCGCGGGACGCGGTGCTCTTGACGGTCCCGACGGACACGCCCAGCTGTCGGGCGACCTCGCTCTCAGGCGCGTCGAGGTAGTAGCGCCACACGATGATGCTGCGCTCGCGGGGCGACAGTTCAGCGAGGACCTCACTGAGCTGGGAGCGATCGTCGACCGACGCCTCATCTCCGGCGACCGCCGTGTCGCCGGTCTGGGCGACCGGGACCGGTCGCCTGCGGCGTACCGAATCGATGTAACCGTTGACCAGACTGCGGTGGACGTACGAGTAGGCGCCGTCTCGCGTCACCCGTCCCCAGTTCGCGTACGCCCGTGCCAGCGCCGCCTGCGCGAGGTCCTCGGCCTCGTGGCTGTCGTGGCTCAGCAGCCAACCGGCGTGCCGCAGTCGCGGCCATGCTCCGGCCACGAACTCTTCGAACTCCGCCTCGAGCTCGGCGCCCCACAGACTGCGTGCCATCGAATCCCCTCCGTCACCTGTCACCCTTCCCTACGCAGGCGGGGGCTCGCAGGTTGAGCCGATGGCATGTGCAACCGTTTCCGGTCCCGCCGCCGGCGTAGGCGCTGGCGCTGGCGATCAGGAACGTGCGATCTCGAGGTCTCGCAGGGGCACGCGAACGCTCAGCACGTCACCGGACAGGCGCACCCTTGCCCGTAGTCCCGACCCCAGCACCATCGGCATCACCGCCGGGTTGTCGGGGCTGGTCCTCAGGACCAGCTCGTCGTCCCCCAACCGGGCTGCGGCCCGCGCGGCTTCCATCAGCAGGCGAGAGCCGATGCCGCGTCGGCGCCATGCCGGGTCGACCTCCAGTGCCAGGCGACGGCACCCAGTTGCGTCGAGCTCTGCGAGCACGGCCCGCCCGACCGAGGTCCCCGCCACCTCCACCGTCACTCCGTGGCTCGTGACCACGTAGTCCGGGGCGGTCCCAGTGCCGAGCCGGCGCGCCGGGGTGGGAACGGCGACAGCGGCCTTGGCGCGTTGCAGCACGTCACTCACGAGGCCGGCCATCGTTGCGCCGCGTGCATGCTCGGTGGCGGTGAAGGGCACCTCCCGGTGGATCTGCACGGAGACATCGCCCACCGCCATCTCCATCGAGTCGGCGGGGAGCGGCAGGTCAGGGTGTTCAGCGTCGGCGTCGAAGAGGGCCGCGACGATCTCGGGGAACCGCGCCGGCTGGGCCAGGATCGCGCGAGCTGCCTCCACGTAGCGAGTGGGCTGGTCACCGAGCGCCTGCTCGCCGCACGGATGGGAGACGACCGCACGCGCTCCGGCACGCTCGACCAGCACCGCAACCTCATCGGCGTCCCAACCCGGAGGCACCTCCAGCACGAAGTCGTCGGTCACCGACCCCACCCCCGGGAAGACCTGCATCGCGAGAATGTTGACGCCTGCGGCGCCGCACTCCTGGGCCAGGGTCGCCAAGGCACCGGGACGGTCACGCATCGTCATTCGTACTCGCCACAACATGCGTCCACCCTGCGCGGGCCATGTTGCCGGACGGCACCGTGGATGTTTCCGTCGCGAAAAACAACTCACCGGTCGAACCGCGGCGCTCCGAGCTCGTCCAGGACCTCGCGGGCGTGGGCGTACTTCGCCGTCAACCTGGTCCGCTGCTCATCGGGCAGCTTGGCCAACCGCTCCGGATCGCCGTTGTCCGCGACGTCGGAGGCCTTCACCACCATGCCGATCGGGTCCTGGCAGGCACGGCGTACTGCCTCCTCATGTTCCTCGCCGGGACGATTCGTCAACGACACGACGGCCTCGACAACCGGCGGAGTCATGCCCCTGGCGAGCAGTCGTTCGGCCGTCCAGCCTTCGCAGTCCTCCATGACGTCGTGCAGCCACGCGGCAGCCTCGAACTCCTCGCCGTGGCCAGCGACCCGCCGGGCCACTCGCGCGGGATGGGCGATGTAGGGCGCGCCAGCCTTGTCGTCAGTCCCTTCGTGGGCCTGCGTCGCGATGCTCTTGGCTCGGGCGACCAGGTCAGACACACCACCGCCGTCCGTACGCTCGCCCGTCATCCACCAGTCTCCTTGCGTCTCGGTCCGCCTGGCTCGACCGTACTGCGAGCGTCCGACCGAGCAAGGACCGCAGATCAGTCAGCCTGGTCTAGACATTGTTCGCATTCCCGGCACTGCTGCCCGCAGCTGCCAGCAGTTCCTCTAATCTCACTTGCAGCGTGCATGGGTACGCGCGACGCAGGAGGCAATGCCGATGTCATTCGATTTCACCGAGGGTCCCACCAGCACTCAGATGACGCTGGAACAGATTGTCGATGCAGTGGACAAACTGGGACGGGAGAGGCAATTCGTAGGAGTGGTGAACCGGCTCAACACCAAACGCCTCAAGCAGTACGGCGCGTTCACACCCGAGCCCGATGACAGCTCGCCCGCAGTCGCCTCCCGCCGGGCCGACCGGCGCATCGGGTGGCAGCGCAAGTACTTCACCCTCACCCAGACCGGCCTGACCGAACGTGGCTGGAGCCTGACCTGCGAGCTGTGGGACGACGGGCCGGCGCGCAGGGTCGTGATCAAGGCTCACGGAGAGTCGGACCGCAAAGAGGTGGACCGATTCGTCACGCAGATTCTTGACAAGCTCTGGTGGGAACGAGCGGAAGCCCCAGCACTCAACGCCCCAGCTGGTCCGTCCGGATCGGGAAATTGACGCGATGTCGGTGACCGATCACGTCACCGCCGTCTTCCCGGCCACGCCCGGCCACAGCCCGCGGGTCGTGCGCCAGACGCCGGGTGCCGGCGTGGCTCTGGGGATGCGAGTCGTCTCGGTTCCGGTCACCCTCGCCAACTGACGAGGTCACCGTGGCCGTTCCGGCCAGTCACACCGGGGCCTCGTCCCTGCCGAAGCCGACGGCCAGGCCGCCGAGGACCAGGGCGATGCCGCCCCAGACGGCGAGCGCGGGGGCGTGGCCGGTGGTGGCGATGCCCACCAGCGCGGCCGCGACGGGAGCGACTCCGCAGAGCAGGGCCGCTCGACCCGAACCGAGACTGCCCACGGCGCCGTACCAGAGCACGAACGCCACGGCGGTCACGAGGACCGTCAGGTAGAGCAGCGCGGCGAACTGCGTGGCCGACAGCTCCGTCGTCGCAGTCGGACCCTCCAGGACTGCGCCGGTGACGAGCAGTCCCAGGGCGGCCATCCAGACGGCGTGCACGGAGACGCCCCAGGCAGTGTGCCGGGCGAGGACCGGTAGCGCCAGCAACGTGAACGCCGCCTCGCACACCAGCGCGACAACGGCCCAAGCGAGGCCCACCGCGTCGGTGTCACCGGTGCCGACGACGAGGACGCTCCCGGCGACCACCACCACCGCACCCGACAGGGCGCGGCGCCGCGGCGCCCTGCCCTCGAGGATCGGACCCAGTACGGCGATCAGGACCGGGGCGCACGAGATCGCGACCGCGATGACCGCGGGCTCAGCATGGTCAACGCCGCGCACCACCGCGATGTTGAAGAGCACGAGACCGGTCAGTGACACCCCGGACAGCCACAGCCACTCCGTCCCGCGCGGGCGGACGAGAGGTGCGTGCCACCACCTCGCCATGGCGACGAGCAGTGCGGCAGCGGCGGCGTACCGGAGGCCTTGAGCGGTCAGCAGCGGACCGGTCGTGAGGGCGTGGGAGACGGCGACGCTGCTGCCCACGATGCCCATGGCTGCCGCGCCCCGTAGCGCCGAGCCGGCGGTGGTGGGCCGGCGATCGTTCGTCGGGGAGGGCGCGGCGGACGAGATCAGGACTGGTGAAGGGGTGGTCACCCATCGAGGATCACGCGAGAATGGACCTGTGAACAGGTCCGAACCACCCTCGATCGAGTGGTCCACAACAGGGATCCTCGAGCTGGACGTGGCCTCGGTCCCACGCGGGACTCGCGCTGCGTGGCTGGCCGATGCGTTGCGCCGTGCAGTGGCGGACGGCTCGCTGCCCGTCGGCGCCCATCTCCCGACCTCCCGCGACCTCGCCACCGAGCTGGGCGTCTCGCGGGGACTCGTCGTCGAGGCCTATCGGCGGCTCGCCGAGGGCGGGCACGTCGTCGGCCGCGGCCGCGGCGGCACCGTCGTCGTACATGCGCCTGCCCGCACCCCGCCGGCGGCGTCCCACGGCCCCCGGCCCGTGGAGTTCGCGACTCCTGACCTCGGCGTGTTCGAGGCCTTGCGCGCTGCGTCCGCGCAGATCGACCTGACCCCCGGTGCTCCTGACCTCGCGGGATTTCCGCGCGCCGCCTGGCTACGAGCCGAACGTCGGGTGCTCGACACGGTGCCTCCAAGCGCCTTCGGCTATGCCGACCCCGCAGGGTCCCCGGTGTTCAGGAACGCGGTCGCAGGGTGGCTGAGCCGCTTCCGCGGCATCGCGGTCCGAGCGGAGGACGTCATCGTGGTCGCCGGCTTCGCGCAGGCGCTCGCGCTCCTCACCCGCGTCCTGCCGCACCACGGTGTCGACCGATTGGCGGTGGAGGACCCGGGCTCCCTGGGCGCGCGGCTCCAGGTCGAGGCCTGGGGGATGCCCACCGTTCCCGTGCCGGTCGACGAGCGAGGTCTCGACGTCGCCGCCCTCCGCGCCACGGGTGCGCGGGCCGTGCTGGTCACTCCGGCCCACCAGTACCCCACGGGCGTCGTCCTCGACGGTGGCCGGCGCCGCGAGCTCGCGGCGTGGGCTGCATCAGGTGGTCTGATCATCGAGGACGACTACGACGCCGAGCACCGCTACGACCGGGCACCGGTGCCGGCGTTCCAGGCGACCGCGCCCGACCAGGTCTGCTACGGGGGAAGCCTGTCGAAGATCCTGGCGCCCGCACTCCGCGTCGGGTGGCTCGTGGTCCCCGAGCGGCTGCAGCGGGACGTGATCGACGCGAAGCGCTCGACCGACCTGGGCAACGCGACCCTGCCCCAGCTCACCCTCGCCGAGCTGATGGACTCCGGGGCGCTGGAGGGTCACTTGCGGACGGTCCGCACCCGACACCGCCGTCGCCGCGACGCGATGATCGCCGCGCTCGAGACACACCTGCCCGACACCACGGTCCGCGGAGCCGCGGCCGGGCTCCACCTCACCCTGACCCTGGACGGCGTGTCCGTCGCGGACACGTCGATCGCCGAGGCGGCGCTGGAGCGCGGCGTGAAGGTCCAGCCGCTCAGCTGGCACAGGCACGCGGCGGGCCCGCCGGGCCTCGTTGTCGCCTACGCCGCGGCCACGCCGGCAGAGATCGGCGAGGGCATCGCGGTGCTCGGCGAGGTCGTCACCGCGATGACCCGACGGTCCGACCGCGGCTCATAACGGCGCACGCTGCAGGGATGGCGATTGACGGACAGACCGAGGCGCCCCTGCTGTGCAGGGGCGCCTCGAGGCTGCGTTGCTGAGGGCGTTACGGAGTGGTGATCTCGATGACTCGGTCGTTCTGGCTGCTCGGGTGCTGGATGTTGACCCACGCGCGACGCTTGTCTGTGGGGTCGAAGTAGAGCCCGGTGAACTCCGAGCCGGGCGTCCCGTTCGAGGCCCAGCGGCCCAGTCCCTCACCGACGTCGGTCAGGTCGCCGTCGAGGTTGAGGTCGCGCGCGAACCAGATGTCGTTGTCGACCCCGCCGTTGCGGTCCTCGACGATGTAGATGTTGTTGTCGTGGTCGAGGGCGAGGTTGTCCGGGCTGGCCAGGCCGGTGCCGACCGGAGCGCCGGTCGCGAGGTCCGTGGTGCTGCGGTTGGCGAACACCGAGATCTGTGCAGCGCCGAGATCGAGCGCGTACACCTCGTTGGTCGTGGTGGTGGCGACGTACAGGCGCTCGACACCGTTGACGGTCTGGATCTGCAGGTCCTCCGGGCGCTGGTAGTCCGTGCCCTTGAACTTCGCCAGTTCGGTCGTGTTGCGACCGTCGACCGAGGTCACGCCGTTGGGGTCGGTGATGGTGATCGCGCCGGGGAGTGGCTTGCCCTTCGCGTCCGTGATCGGCACCCACGTGTAGGCACCCACAGCGTTGGGGGTGTAGCCGTCGCCGACGCGCAGCACCGAGGTCTGGCCAGCGTCGAAGTAGCCTGCCCGGCCCGACTTGATCTGGCCCCAGCTCGCGGCGGACGTGTACTTGTAGAGGCTGCCGCCGTTGAGCTCGTCGATGAAGTACATGTTCATCGACTTGTCGAACTGGACGCCCTCGTGCGACACCCGGGGGATCACGTTGCGGTGCACCAGGTTGGCGCTCTCGCCGCCGGCCTCGGTCACCGAGTCGGCCGTCAACGGGTTCGTCAGCTCGAAGAACCGACCGTAGTTGCTGGTCGTGCAGCCGGTGGGGGCCGTGCACCAGGACTCCTCCGCAGTGAGGTAGGTGCCCCACGGTGTCCAGTAGGAGGCGTCGAAAGCGACGTGAGCGCCGCGTGCCGGGCTGTACCAGAGGGTCTCGGTCTCACCGGTCGCGAGGTCGGTGCGTTGGACGCCGGACTGGCTGCTCTCGAACGGCGTGAAGAGGTGGCTGCCCTTGTGGGGACCGGTCTCGTTGACGGTGTTCATGTCCCACACGCCACTGTTGGGCTCCCCCTTGGCGAGCTGCTCCACGACGGCGGCGATTGACCGCTGCTCGAACGCAGGGTTGCCGAACGTGATGGGTGCGGCCTCGTCGGACGTGGGGCCTGCCGACGTCGGCAGGGGAGTGAAGTCGGAGAAGCGGGAGTCGCCGGCCGCCGAGGCGCCCGGCGACGCGAGGATCGCGGTGAGGACGAGGCTGCTGACTGCGGCCAAGCCGAGTGCATGCTGTTTCATGTGGGTCCCTTTGCGAGATCAAGTCTGCCGCCGTGGCGGCTGGGCCCTCACATCAACGCTGGCGCTCGCTTCCTGGGCGCCACCTGGACCAGACGTTTGAGCGAACGACTGACCAACAAGCGCCACGACCGCATTCGTAGGTGCATGCAGCGGCCCCACCCCGCTCGCGAGAATCAGTCCGACGACAGGCCCGGGAACCTCGCCGGATGAGTCACTGGTGGTGGGGTAGCCAGAACGAGAAGGTGCTGCCCGCAGGGTGAGCCGCTCGACGTTGTCGGCGCCTTCAACGGCCGCGGCAACTGCTTCAAGCCCGGTCATGGCCGGTGGTGGTCTCTTGGGTGCGTCGAGAGCCCGGACCAGCGGTGCCAACACCCCGGCGAGGCCCACGAGCAGGTCGAGATCGCGAGCGTTCAGCGAAGCGCGCGGCTCGTGTCCCAGAGCGCACAACGTCCCGAAGACAGTGCCGTCCTCATCACTGAGAGGCACTGCGGCGTACGACGCGATCGAGAATGCCTTGGTCGAAGGCAGCGCCTGGAGGGACTCGTCATTGCGAGCGTCGCTGACCAACATCGGTCCCCCCTCGACGACAAGACCGCACCACGTGGCGTCCAACGGCTCCGTGAGCCCGGCCGGCCCTGGAGCACCATCGGCGTGCACCGACTGCCTCACCGTGCGGTTGCCGGCGCCATCGAGCACGCTGACGAAGGCAATGTCCATGCCGAGCTGTTCACACGCCAGGGTGAGCAGTCGCCCCACCGCAGCCTCCGGCGCACCCGCGACGAAGCGAGCGAGGTCTCGGGACGCGAGTGTCGGAGGCATGGGGGACCTTGAGAATCGTGGGGCCGCAACGCGCACACTATTCGTCACCAGCAGCGCATGCAGCCGTATCCGTTGCTTGGTGCTGCCACGTCAGCTCGGAGCTCACCGAACCCGGCGCGGCTCAGCGACGTACGCGGGCGCTCCCGCCGGAGGCGAGCGCACGCACCTCCTCGCGGGTGGCCATCGAGGTGTCCCCCGGCGTCGTCATCGCGAGGGCACCGTGCGCTGCGCCGAGCTCGAGGCACGTCTGCAGCTCCTCGCCCTCGAGCAGGCCGTAGACGAGCCCCGAGGCGAACCCGTCACCGCCGCCAACCCGGTCATAGATGCCGAGGTGGTCACGAGGCGCCGACGACAGCACGCCGGTTTCGGGGGACCAGGCGATCGCCTGCCAGTCGTTGTCGCTGGCGGAGTGAACGGTGCGGAGGGTCGTGGCGATCACCTTGAACCACGGCATCTTCTCCGCGACGGTGCCGACCATGGCCTCGAAGCTCTCCATCGGCAACGAGCTGAGGTTCTCGTCGACGTGCTCGACCTCGAAACCGAGTGCTGCGGTGAAGTCCTCCTCGTTGCCGATCATCACGTCGACGTGCGCGGCCAGCCGCGTGTTCACGTCGCGGGCGAAGTCGGGTCCTCCGATGCCCGCCCACAGGCTCGGGCGGTAGTTGAGGTCGAAGGAAACCACGGTGCCGTGCCGCTGAGCGGCGGCCATGGCCTCCTCCGCAACGGCTGCCGCGCTCTCCGACAGCGCTGCGAAGATCCCGCCGGTGTGCAGCCATCGGACTCCGCGACGTCCGAAGAGGTCGTCCCAGTCGACGGTGCCGGGTGTCATCTGCGCGATCGCGGTGTGGGCCCGGTCCGAGACCCCGACGGCACCGCGCACGCCGAAGCCCCGCTCGGTGAAGTTCAGCCCGTTGCGGACGGTACGGCCGATGCCGTCGTAGGGCTCCCACTGGATGAGCGAGGTGTCGACGCCGCCCTGCATGATGAGGTTTTCCACCAAACGGCCGATCTCGTTGTCGGCCAGGGCAGTGACCACGCCGGCGCGCAGGCCGAAGACCTTGCGCATGCCGCGGGCGACGTTGTACTCCCCGCCGCCCTCCCACGCCTCGAACCGACGAGCGGTGCGCGTGCGCCCCTCCCCCGGGTCGAGCCGCAGCATGACCTCTCCCAGCGCCACGATGTCGAACTCGCAGTCAGCGGCCGGCCGGGTCTCGATCATGCTCGTGCTCCTTGACGTGCAGTCGGGTCGGTCGGGGCGCCCGGGAGAGCGGCGCACCGCGCGACGACCTCGTCCCAGTGGCCCTGGGTCAGCAGGTCCGGCGCGACCATCCAGCTCGCGCCGATGGCAGCCACTGCGGGATGGGCGAGGTACGCCGACGCGTTGTCGACGGTGATGCCGCCGGTGGGGACGAAGCGCACCTGGGGGAACGCTGCAGACAGTGCCTTGAGTGCGGGGAGCCCCCCATTGGCCTCGGCCGGGAAGAACTTCACGGTGTTCAGTCCCAGCGCGAGCGCCTGCATCACCTCCGTGGCGGTGCTGATGCCTGGGATGACCGGCAGGTCCAGCTCCTGGCATCGTCGTACGACGTCCGCGCTGAGTCCCGGCGACACGATGAACTGCGCGCCTGCCTCCCGGGCCTGGTCCACCTGCTCGGCGGTGAGCACGGTGCCCGCCCCGACGACAAGGTCGGGATGGGCGGCCAGGCGCCGGAGCACCTCGGCGGCAGCAGGGGTGCGGAAGGTCGCCTCGGCGACCGGCAGCCCGCCCCGGACGAGCGCCTCGCCCAGGGCGTCGGCCCGGTCAGGGTCGTCGAGGACCACGACCGGGACGACGCGGTGGCCGCGCAGGACGGCGAGCTGGTCCACGGCTGCGTTCACCGGAGCACTCACCTCAGCTCAGCGATGACGGTCTTGAGCTCGGTGTAGTCGTCGAGCCCGAACGAGCCGAGCTCGCGACCCCAGCCGGACTGCTTGTAGCCGCCGCGGGGCAGCGTCACGTCGTCGGCGTGCCACGTGTTGAGCCAGACCGTGCCGGCCCGCAGCTTGCCGCCGACCCGGTGGGCCGTGCCGAGGTCCTTGGACCACACACCGGCGGCGAGGCCGTAGACGGTGTTGTTGGCAGCGGCGACGACCTCGTCCTCGGTGTCGAAGGGAATCGCGGTGATGACCGGGCCGAAGATCTCGTCGGTCTGGATGGCCATCTGCTCGGTGACGTCGGTGATCAGCGTCGGGGAGAAGAAGTAGCCGCGATCGGCCGCCGCGTCGGCGCTTCCCGCGGCGAGCGTGGCGCCGTCGGCGACCGCCCCGCGGACGTAGCCGATGACCTTCTCGTGCTGTTCCTGCGAGACCAGCGGACCCATCGTGGTGGCGGGGTCGAACGCGTCGCCGACCTTGATCGCCTTCGCAGCAGCCGCGACCCCGGCGATCACCTCGTCGAAGACGTCGCGCTGGACGTAGAGGCGGGAGCCGTTGACGCAGCATTGGCCCTCGTTGAAGTAGCCGGCGAGCGCAGCGCCCGCGACGGCGGCGTCGAGGTCGGCGTCGTTGAAGATGATGTTGGGGGCCTTGCCGCCGAGCTCGAGGGAGACCTTCTTGAGGTTCCCCGCCGCTCCGGCCGCGATCTTCTTGCCGACCTCGGTGCTGCCGGTGAAGGCGACCTTGTCGACTCCGGCGTGCGCCACCAGCGCGGCGCCCGCGTCGCCGAAGCCGGGAAGCACGTTGACGACGCCTGCGGGGAGACCGGCCTCGAGCAGCAGCTCGCCGAGGCGCAGCGCGGTCAGCGGGGTCTGCTCGGCCGGCTTGAGGACCACGGTGTTGCCCGCGGTGATCGCGGGGATGATCTTGAAGGCGGCCATCGTCATGGGGAAGTTCCAGGGCACGATGCCGGCCACGACGCCGATCGGCTCGCGGCGCGTGTAGGCGTGGAAGTCACGCCCGGGCACCGACATCGGGATGGTGGTGCCCTCCATCTTGGTGGCCCAGCCGGCGAAGTAGCGGAACAGCTCGGCAGCCACGCCGACGTCGCCGCGGGCCGAGGCCAGGCTCTTGCCGTTGTCGAGCGACTCGAGCTGGGCGAACTCCTCCGCCTGCTCGTCGATCAGGTCGCCGATGCGCCAGAGCAGGTGCGAGCGCTCCCGCGGGGTGAACCGCGACCACGGCGAGCCTGCCTCGAAGGCGTTGCGGGCGGCGACGACCGCGCGGTCCGCGTCGACGGCCGACGCTTGGGCGACCTGGACGAGAACCTCCTCGTTGGCCGGGTTGACGGTGTCGAAGGTCTGGCCATCCTTGGCGTCGACCCATTCACCGTCGATGAGCAGCTGCTGGGGAGAGGACAGGAACGACTGGACGGCGGGCAGGAGGGAGGTGTTCTCAGACATGGTGGCCTTCCGGGACTTGGGGTGAGGGGAGGAAGTGGGGGTCGTCGGGCGCGGGCTACTTGATGATCAGCACCTTCGAGCGGTCGAGGGTCAGGGCGACGGCGGCGACGATGATCGCGCCGTAGAGGATCTGCTCCCAGGCGGACGGAACACCCACGATGGGCAGTCCGACGCGGAGCAGAGTGATGACCAGGGCGCCGACGAGGGAGCGCCAGACGCTGCCGTGCCCGCCGGTGATCGCCGTACCGCCGACAACGATCGCGGCCACGGCCGGGAGCAGCAGGTTGTCCGCCATGGTGGGGCTGCCGCTGAAGTTGCGAGACACCAGCATGACCGCGGCCAAGCCTGCGCACGCCCCGGAGACGGTGAAGGCGCCCACCTTGACCAGGTCGACCGGGGTGCCGGCCAAGCGGGCTGCCGCCTCGGAGTAGCCGGTGGCGGTGACCCAGTTCTGCAGCGGGGTCACCTTGAGCACCACCGCGATCACCGCGACCACCAGCACGGCCACGAAGAACGACATCGGCACCACACCCGCGATATACAGGTTGAGCCACTTCGTCGCTTCCCGGTCGACGATCCGGATGGGGCCGGCGTCGGAGATGACCAGGGCGACGGCCGAGAAGATGCTGAGGCCTCCGAGGGTGACGATGAAGGACGGGATCCGCAGCAGCACGTGAGCCAGCCCCTGCACGGTGCCGAGCCCGCCGGCGATCGCGATGGCGGCGAGGGTGGTCAGACCCCCGAGGTCGGGGAGCCACATCGCGAAGAGCACGGTCGTCAGGGAGCACAACGCGGCGATCGACAGGTCGATGCCGCCACACAGCACCACGAGCGTGGCGCCGGCAGCGAGGATCACGAGGGGCGCGGACGTCTTCACGGCGGCAGTGATGCTGCGCTGGGTGAGGAAGTCGGGGTCAGCGATGCTCAGCGCCGCGAGCAGGGAGAACAGTGCGATGAGCGGCATGAAGGACGTCAGCCGCTGCGCGACGGTGGGTCCGCCGGCGACCACGGCGGGTCCGGCGTCCGGATTGGTGACGACCTGGGAGCTCACACCATCTCCTTCACGAGGTCCAGAGGAGTCGGCTTGGCACCCGAGGGGCAGGCCACCTCGGCCGCGACGCGACCGTCGTTCATGACCAGGATCCGATCAGCCATCCCGATCGCCTCCTCCAAGCTGTCCGCCAACAGGACCGTGGCGACGCCGCTGTTGGCGAGCTCGCGCATCAGTCGGTACACCTCCGAGCGGGCGCCGATGTCGAGACCGCGGGTCGGGTGGTCCAGCAGCAGGACCCGTACGTCGCCTCCGACCAGCCAGCGAGCCAGGACGACCTTCTGCTGATTGCCGCCGGAGAGCCGCTGGATCGCGGTGTCGCGGCCCGGCGTCCGGATGGAGAGGCGCTGGATCCAGCTGTCGACGAGGGTGGCCTGCTTCTTCGGGGCCACGAGAGGGCCGGTGCATCGGGCCTTCTGCTTGGTCAGGGTCATGTTGTCGGCGACCGACATCGGACCGACCATGCCCTCGATCTTGCGCTCGGCCGGCACGTAGCCGATGCCTGCGGCGCAGGCGGCACGGGTGCCTGACAGGTCGAGCTTCTCCCCGTCGAGGGTGACCTCGCCGGCAGTCGTCGGCTCGGCGCCGAAGAGGGCACGACAGACGTCCTCCCGGCCGGAGCCGTGGACGCCGACGATGCCGACGATCTCGCCTGCGTGGACGTCGAGGTCGACGTCGCGGAACGTCGGACCCGCGAGGCCACGGACGCTGAGCCGGGGCCGCATCTGCTCGCCGGAGCGCTGGGCCACGGTGTCGTGGTAGTGGTCCCCCGAGCCCGTCGACCCGATCATCATGCGGTGCAGGTCGGTCGGGGCTGCGCCCGCGGTCGGCACCTCCCCCACCGACTGGCCGCCGCGCAGCACGCTGACGCGGTCGCAGACGTCGAGGACCTCGTCGAGCCGGTGGGAGACGAACACGACGGAGGCGAACTCGCGGAGCCGACGGATCTGGGTGAAGAGGGTCTCGATCTCCTTGGACTCCAGCACGGAGGTGGGCTCGTCGAGGATGATCACCGGCGGGTGCGAGGTCCGCTCCTCGATGCGCAGCACCTTGGCGATCTCCACCATCTGCCGCTCGGCGAAGGTCAGGGTGTCGGTGCGGGCCAGCGGATCGATCTGGGAGCCGATCTTGTCGAGCTGCTCCTGGGCGAGGCTCCGCATGGTGGCCCAGCGGTAGATGCCCCGGCGAACACCGGGCCCCTCGCTCCCCAGCACGATGTTCTCGGCCGCGGTGAGGTTGGGGACCAGGGACTGCTCCTGGAAGACCATCCCGATGCCGTGGTCGGCAGCGTCCATGATGCTCTTCAGCCGGACCTTCTCGCCCCGGACGTAGATGTCGCCTGCGTCCGGCCGGACCAGCCCGACGAGGGCCTTCAGGAGGGTCGACTTGCCGGCGCCGTTCTCACCGGCGAGGCCGAGCACCTCGTGCTGGTGGACGACGAGGTCGACGCCGTCGAGCGCCTTGACGCCCGGGTAGTGCTTGACGAGGCCACGGACCTCGAGCGCGGGCACCCGGGACGCGTCGCGGTGCGGTGTCTGCTGCTGCACGTCGGCGGTCACTTGGTCACCTGGTTCCTTCGACGCTGCGGGAAGACCGCGGCGGACACCGCGGCGACGACGATGAGGCCCTGCACACCACCCTGCCAGTAGGGGCTGACCCCGATCTGGACAAGACCGTTGGTGAGGACCGTGACGATCAGGACGCCGACCGTGGAGTGAAGGATGCCTCCGCGGCCGCCGGTCAGGAGGGTGCCACCCACCACGGCCGCTGTGATGGCCGCGAAGTCGAAGCCGCGGCCGGCCTGGACGAGTCCGGCGCTCAGCTGGCTGGTGACGAGAACACCGGCCAGCCCGTAGAACGCGCCGGCGAGGGTGAAGACCGCGACCTTGTACGGCGCCACCCTCACGCCGGAGAGCGCGAGCACCTCCTCGGCGCCACCGATGGCGAACGCGTAGCGTCCCAGTCGCGAGTAGCGCTGAAGCAGGTAGGCGACCAACACGCAGCCGGCGGCGATCCAGGTCAGGTAGGAGAACCCGAGGAAGCGGTCGACCGCCCAGCTCTCCAGCATGGTGTCGGTGATGTTGGGCTGGACCCCGCCGAACATCAGCGTCGCGATGCCCAGCCCGACGGCCGACACCCCGAGCGTGGTCATGAACGACGGCACTTTGAGCAGCACGAGCGCCAGACCGCTGACACAGCCGAGGAGGGCCGCCAGGAGCACGGCGACCAGCACCCCGAGGAGACCGAGGTCGTTGTCGTTGCGGTTGTTGGCCACCAGGAGGGCGACCGCGATGGCGGCCGCCCCCATGACGCCGGGGGCGGAGAGGTCGATCGACCCCATGAGCAGCACGAAGGTGATGCCGCAGGTCACGACGGCGAGGACCGCCGCCGTGTCCATGATGTTCTGCACGTTGCCGATCGTCCGGAAGTCAGGGCTCAGCACCGCGAAGACGGCGAAGATGACCAACAGTGCGATGGGCGGACCGGCGTCCCGGAACGACACCCCCCGCCGAGGCTGGGGACGCGTAGCGACGACCTCGGTGTCCTCGGCGGGGGATGTCAGGGTCACTGAATGGCACCCTGCGAACGACTGAACACGTTGTCGCACTCGAACTCGGCTGTGTCGACCTCAGGGGAGCTGAAGTCGGCGACGTTGTCCTCGGTGATGAGGAACTGCTCGGCGAACCAGGCGCGGTCCTCGTCGGGGATGTCCTCGACGGCGAGCTCGCCCGTGGCGACGCAGTAGCCGATCGCCAGGCCGATGCCGCCCTGCCACGGACCGTCGCTCGAGACCGTGGCGGTCATGGAGCCGTCCTGGATCGCGGTGAGCGCGTCGGGCACGGCGTCGATGCCGACGACCGCGACATCCGTGCGACCGGCTGCCTCGAGCGCCTCGAGAGCGCCGAGCGCCATGTCGTCGTTGGCAGCCCAGATGCCCTTGATGTCGTCACCGTGCTTGGTGAGCAGCGTCTTGGTCACCTCCAGCGCCTCCGCCCGGGAGAAGTTGGCCGTCTGGTCGTCGAGCAGCTCGACGTCGGTGTTCTCGGCCAGTGACTCCTCCAGCCCGGCGAACCGGTCCTTGGCAGCACCCGTGTCCAGAATGCCCTGGAGAGCGATGATGCCACCAGAACCGCCGATCGCCTCGGCCAGCGCGTCACCGATCTGCTTGCCCGACTCCACACCGTTGTAGGTGAGGTGGGTGACCCACTGGTCGTAGTCGGTGGTGGCGAGGTCGGCCGGCTTGTTCCACTGGGTGACCAGGTAGGCCCCGGCCTCCTCTGCACCCTCCACGATCGGCGGGGTGTCCGAGTCACCGTTCGGCAGGATGTTCATGACCAGGCACTCGGTGTCGCCGGCGAGCAGCTGGCTGATCTGCTCCTGCTGCTTGGTCGAGTCGCCGTCGTAGGTGAGCTTCTCCTGGGTCAGGTCCACGGATTCGGCGAACGTGTCCCCGCCGTCGAGCCACGCCGCCTCGTAGGGGTTGGACTCGTTGCGGACCTGGCCCACCAGCTTGACGTCGGCTGGGTCACAACCGCCGGCCTCTGCGGCGTTGCCGCCGCCGCCGCCGGCCTCCTCGCTGCATCCCGCGAGAGCGGCAGCAACCAGCGTCAGGCCGAGGACGGCCGCGGCTGGACGTGAGGTGAACTTCATCGTCGATCCTCATTTCTTGGGTGCCGGGGAGTCCGGCGGTTGGGATGTGTGGGAAGAGTGGACGCCCCGAGCGGCGCTTGGTGCTGTTCGGTGGTGCGAGAGAAGCGCTGGAGCTCAGCGCGCCATCCAGCCGCCGTCGACGACCAGGACGTGGCCGTTGATGTAGTCGGCGGCGGACGAGCTCAGGAAGACCGCGGCGCCAGCGACGTCCGCAGGCGTCCCCCAACGTCCGGCTGGGATGCGCTCCAGGATCGAGCGTGAGCGCTCGGGGTCCTCGCGCAGCGCGGTGGTGTTGTCGGTGGCCATGTAGCCGGGTGCGATCGCGTTGACCTGGACCCCGGAGGGGCCCCACTCGTTGGCCAGCGCCTTGGTGATCCCTGCGACGCCGTGCTTGCTGGCGGCGTACGAGACGACGCGGATCCCGCCCTGGAACGCGAGCAGGCTGGCGATGCTGACGATCTTGCCGTGCCCTCGCTCGACCATCGGCCGACCGATGTGCTGGCACAGGAAGAACAGTCCGCTGAGGTTGATGTCGACGACGCGGTTCCACGACTCCGGGCTGAGGGCGACGGTGTCCTCGCGCTCGATGATGCCGGCGTTGTTCACCAAGATGTCGACCTGGCGGCCGGAGGTCACGGCGCGGCTGACCCGGGCCACCGCCTCGTGGTCGGAGACGTCGAGGTCGAGCACCTCGACCTCTCGTCCGAGGCCCGACACCATCTCCTGCGTCGCGTCCTGGCTGCCGGGCAGCCCGAGGAGCACCAGGTCCGCGCCGGCTTCGGCGAGGCCCAGGGCCACTCCCTGACCGAGTCCGCGGCCTGCGCCCGTGACGACGGCGGTCTTGCCGTGCAGGTCGAAGGGTGAGCGACGGTCGGTCGCCGTCTGGGTGGTCACAGGTCGTCCAGGGCGACGGGGGTGAGGTCGGTGTAGGTGTTGTTCTCGCCGGCCATCGCCCAGATGAAGGCGTACGAGCCGGTGCCGGCGCCGGAGTGGATCGACCACGGCGGGGAGATGACGGCCTGTCGGTTGCGCACCACCAGGTGCCGGGTGCCGCCGGGCTTGCCCATGAAGTGGAAGACGCGGTCCTCTTCGTCGAGGTCGACGTACATGTAGACCTCGGTACGGCGGTCGTGGAGGTGCGGCGGGAAGGTGTTCCACACCGAGCCGTCGGCGATGACGGTCACGCCGAACTGGAGGACGGCGGTCTGCAGCTCCTCACCCCAGGCATAGCGGTAGAGGCTGCGCTCGTTGGCGCCCTGCGGCGTGCCGAGCGACATCGGCTCGACCTTGGCGTGCTTCAGCGCGGTCGTCGGGTGGGTGGCGTGGGCGGGCGCCGAGACGAAGTAGAAGGCGGCCTCGGCGCCGACGAAGACGACCTCACTCCCGCGAGCGACATAGAGGCCGTCGAGGTGCTCGAGCTCGAACTTCTCGCCGTCGACGAGGACGTGGCCGCCGCTGCCGACGTTGATGATGCCGAGCTCGCGCCGCTCGAGGTGTGACGTGCTGCCCAGCACGTCCCACGTGGGGAGGTCGAGCTCACCAGTGGCCGGGACGGCGCCACCGACGAGAAGCCGGTCGTCGTGGGTGTAGACCCCGCGCACCTCACCCGAGCAGAACAGGTCCTCGACGAGGAAGTCCTTGCGCAGGTCGGCGGTGGACGCCGTCTCTGCTCCGCTCGGTGATGTCGAATGCCGAACCTCAATCACGTACGAGCTCCTCGTCCTTTGAACTACGTTCCACTGGCTGAACTGGACCGTACAGTGAGCCGCGTCACAAGGTCAAGGGTGGAAAGTAAGTTTGTATATGTGAACTCAGACGGGTTCTGCCACAATGGGTGCAGCCGGCATTCACGCTCTTGAGGAGACGCTCGATGGACTCTCACGCCCCTGCGGCCATGACGCCCGGCACCACACCTGTGAAGTCCGCCGCGCGGGCCCTGGACGTGCTCGATGACATCGCTGCAAACGGCCCCGGGACCCAGCTGCAGCTCGCGACCCGCCTCGGGATCCCGAAGAGCAGCCTCCACGCGCTCCTCCGCACGATGACGTCCCGCGGGTGGTTGCAGACGGATCCGACGGGCGGCGTCTACCAGGTGGGGATCCACGCCCTGGTGGTGAGCTCGGCCTACCTCGACGGCGATCCCGTGCTGGCGCGTGCCTCGGCTGCCATGGACGAGATCTCCTCTGCGACCGAGGAGACCGTGCACCTGGGCCGGCTCGACGGAACGGATGTCATCTACACCGC
The DNA here is from genome assembly GCF_035576065.1 of Nocardioides sp. Taxonomy (GTDB): domain Bacteria; phylum Actinomycetota; class Actinomycetes; order Propionibacteriales; family Nocardioidaceae; genus Nocardioides. Next base: position 11,755 of record NZ_DATLWX010000035.1, on the reverse strand, counting down.
CAAGCGCGAGTCGGTCCACCCGTTGCGGATGCACTCCGCAGTCGGGCGCAGGCTCCCGGCGTACGCCACGTCGCTGGGCCGCGCGATCCTGTCCGAGCAGCCCGAGGACGTACGCCGACGGATGGTGCCTGACACCATCCGCGGCCTCACCCCCAACACGACGACCGACAAGGAGGCCGTGCTGGCGATCATCGACCAGGCCCGGCTCCAGGGATACGCCGTCGAGAGCGAGGAGTCCTGCCTCGGTGTGAGGTGCTTCGGCATCGCCCTGCCGTTCGGCCGCCCGGTCGTGGACGCCCTCAGCGTCGCCGTCCCCATCAGCCGCCTGGTCGACGGGCGGGAGGACTTCATCATCGAGACGCTCCTCAGCGTCAAGGCCCGCCTCACGCTCGTCCAGGACAACAGCATGGTGCGCTACTAGCCGCACAGCAGGGCCGTCCTGGCGGCTCGGCTAGTCCTCGGCGATCTCGAACTCCAGGACCGTCACAGGGTTCTCGAACTCGCTCAGCCGCAAGGACACCTGGAGCCGCCAGGTCCCCGACGAGGGGATCACCGCCTCCCCGGTGTAGGTGCCGGGCCCGATGTTGGTCAGCTCCATGGGGCCGAGGTCCATGCCGGCAGAGGAGAGCGCGGCCTTGGGAGCTTCGAGCCCCTCGACGAACTCCCCCGCGGCGTCTCGGGTCTCGATCGTGACGGTGGTCGGGCCGGTCGAGAGCGACGACATGCTGGCCTTCACCTTGAGCGCGCCGAGCATGGCGATCCGGACGTCCTGCGGACCGGCCACCGCATCAGCCTCAGGGCTGCGGTCCACGAGGACGCCGGTGAGGAGCAGCACCCCGACGAGTGCGGCGGCTTCCACCATCGTGGTGCGTCGTACGAGGGCGGCCTCGGCCGCCGGCTTGCCGCGCCTGGCCCTGTCCTGCATGCGGGGCATCAGCGCGTACCGGTTCCACGCCCCGATCAGGACGGCGATCGCCGCGACCGTGATCTTGAGGAGCAGCAGTCGGCCGTACGTCGTCTCGACGAGCGCTGACCAGGAGCCGACGACCCGCCACGCGAGCACCGAGCCCGTGGCGACGAGCGCGACGAGCACCCCAGCGGCAAGGCCGGAGAAGCGCGCCAGCACCGCTGCCGCCACGTCGCCCTGGGCGAGGAGCAGGGGCAGCACGAGCGCCAGGCCCAGCAGGCCGCCGAACCAGAAGCTCCCGGCCGCGAGGTGCAGCATGTCGGCAGCGACGGCGAGGAGCTCCGGACTGGTCGCACGGGTGTGGCCGGTCAGGGCGGGTGCACAGATCGCGGCCCCACCGACCGCCGCCGCGGCCAGTCGACGCCGTGGGCTGGGGTGTCCGTCTCCCAGGAGCACGACCGCGAGCACCGAGCCGACCACGACGGCCAGCGTGACGGCATACTCGGTCGGCGTCAGCGTGGACCACGTCGTGGCACGCGCGAGCGATCCGACGTCCCCGCCCACCTGGTAGAGCGCCGTCACGGGTAGCGCGCCGAACCACGCCAGCGCGGTCAGCACGCATCCGTAGCGCGCCACGCGGAGCACGCGGCTGCCGGCGACGTCGCCGAGCTCGCTCCTCGGGAGGACGACGGCCGCAAACGCGCAGAGTCCCACCGCAGTGAACAGCCCCACGTAGCCCAGCCACCGCAGGACCTTGAGCAGGAGGGGGACCTCGGTCGGGCCCGCTCCCCCTGTCGTGGGTTGCGTCACCTCCGCGCTCGGCGCGCCGACCGAGAAGCTCAGCGACCCGCTCACCGGGTGGCCGTCCTCGGAGACGACCCGCCAGACCACGATGAAGGTTCCCTCGCCGAGCCCGTCCGGGAACGTCACGTCCAGCTCGTCGTCCGCCACGGCCGCGGATGACGGCACGTCACCGCCGGCGGCGTCGAAGACCTGCACGCCGTCCGGCACCGCAGCGACGGACTCGCTGAACGTGAAGCGCACGCGCTCCGGCGGTTCCGGGAGGACGGCGCCCTGGGCAGGGTCGGAGGAGACCAGGGTGGCGTGCGCGTTCGCCGGACCCGCCGTGCCGAGCAGCGCTGCGAGGACGAAGACGCCGAGGAGGAACAGGGCCGGGAGCCTCGGGTGGAACGTCCGAGGGCCAGCGGTCACCTCGACCTGCGCTGCAGCGCAAGGGCGGCCCCGCCGAGCAGCATCCCCAGCACCCCTGCCCCGAGCGCCAGCAGGGTGACCGCGCTCGGACCCACCTCAGCCGGTCCGGCCGACGTCGCGCTCGGCGACGAGCCGGCGTCGGCCACCACGTCAGCAGCGGGTTCGGCGGCCGGGGACGGGCTGGCATCACCGGCCGTGACGGTGAAGGACGGGGCGGGGAGCTTGAGCTCGTCCTCGTCCAGGCCGGCCTCCGGGACCTCGATCCAGGCAGCCTCAGCCCCTTGGCACCGCTGGATGACCGGGAACACCAGGGTGCTGCCCTCCGCGGCGGTCTCCGGGATCTGCACGGAGAGCTGCACGGTGTCGCGAAGGCCGTCGACGAGCGGCTCCTGGGTCGTGAACGTGACGGACTCGACCCGTTGGGTGACCTCGTTCCCGTGGGCATCGGTCACCGGCGGCTCGAGCTCGATCACGCGCTTCTCCGCTGTCCACAGGGGGTCACGGGTGGGCGTGGCCGCGTTGATGCCGGACGGGATCTGGATGGTCAGCCCTGTGGTCGGCGCGTCGCCGCAGCCGTGGCTGACGCTGAACTCCAGGACCGCGTACGCGCCGGCCGCGGTCGTCGAGGGCTCGACGGAGACATGAGCGGTCGCCGGGTCGGCCAGCCCCAGCACGAGGAACGCCACAGCGGTGCCGGCGGCGCCGAGGCGCATGACGACGCGCTGCGCACGGCTTTTCGTGGACTGCGCCATTCGGGTCCCGAGCTGGGGAGGTGCGGCGGGTTCAAGCGGGTTCACAGGTCCATCCTCGGGTCGGCGGCTTCAGCGGAGGGGTGGGGTTCGTCTTCATTCACCGGACGACTCGGACCTGCCAACTGCGGGCGGTGCGGTTGCCCGCAGCGTCGATCGCCACGAGACGCACGGTGTGTCGTCCCGGCGTCAATGGCGCACGAGGAGTCCACGACGTACGGCCGCGGCGAGCGTCGTGCCGGACGGGCCGAACCCTGTCGCCGTCGATGCGGAGGGCGAGCCTGCGCACGGAGGAGAGAGCATCGACGACCGTTGCCCGCACCGTGGGCGTGACATCCGTCGTGGTGGAGGATGGTCGCGGCCTCCGGATCTTCGGTCCGGTCCTGTCCACCACCCAGGCATGGGAGGACGGGGTCGCGTCGGTGATGCCGGCGGCATCGGTTGCCCTCACCGCCAGCAGGTGCGGCCCTTGCGTCAGGCCTTCGAAGGTGGCGTCGGCGGCGCAGGCGCGCCAGTCGGTCGCGTCGAGACGGCACGTGAAGGTGCTGCCCGGCTCGGTGCTCGTGAAGCGGAAGGACGCGCTCTGCGACCTCGTCTGGCGCGCCGGGCCTCCGCTGAGGCCGGTCTGCGGCGCAGCCACGTCACTGGCGGACACCGCCACGGCGGCGAGGACCCTGGCACCGTGGCTGTTGGCCACGGTCAGCGTCGCCGTGTAGCGGCCGGCTGCGGCGTACGTGTGGTCAGGGTCGGCCCCCCGTCCCGTCGTGCCATCCCCGAAGTCCCAGGAGTACGTGAGGTCGGCCGTGCCCGGCGCGAGGTCGACGCAGCCGATCCGCAGCGCGTGGTTGTCGGGGTCGTGGATGACCATGGAGACAGCGTCCGGACCGGCACGCTGCGGCCGGGTCACCTCGACGCGCCCGCTGCTCCCCGAGGAGTCGGTGGTGAAGGGCAGCCACAGCTCGTTGGCCTCGGCGAACGGCTGGCTCGTGTCGAACCGGAAGTGGGCGCCGCCGCTGTTCGAGGCGCATGCCTGCTCGTGCACGTGCACGATGTGGTGGGAGTTCGGCCTGAGCCCGCTGACCTCGAGAGAGGCGTACGTCTGCGCCCGCCGGCGCACCAACGAGGCGTCGCCGGCGAGGCCTGGGTGGCTCGTCGACCCCGCGGCGAACGGCCTGACGGGCCCGCCTGTGGTCACCTCCGCCGAGAATGCCACGTTCAGCGGGGCCGCTCCGGACGCGGGAGTCGCGGTCGCCGAGGCACCGGGGAGGTGACTGCTGTGTCCGACTGTCGGGGGCTCGGGGTCGGTCGGGGGAGGCGTGGCGTCGCCCTCGCCCACCACCACCGTCCCGCTCATCGTCGGGCCGTGGATCGAGCAGTAGAAGTCGTAGGTCCCCGCCCTCGTGAAGGTGCGGCTGATCGGCGGGCCGCCCGGGGCGCGTGCCTGCTGCACGGGCTCGTCCCAGGTGGAGCTGGTGTCCTGCGATGTCAGGTCGTGCTCCTGGCCGGCACGGGGGAACTCGAAGCGCCACTCCACGGTGTCGCCGACCAGGATCGTGACCTCGGACGTGCCGGTGTCACGGGAGACCCACCGGGCGCCCTGCTCGTCGTCGACGGCGTCGATGATCCACGTGCGAGCCGCTGCGGGCGTCGCGGACACGTCCGCCGTCGCGCTGACGACTCCCCCCGGCGCACCGAGGCCGGTGAGCACGAGGACCGCCGCGAGGGCCCCTGTCAGGACGGACAGGACAGAGACTCGGGGCTGCCGGCGGCGGCAGGACGACATCCACATGGTGTGCCTTCTCGTGACGGTCGGACCGGACGGGGACGGCGCCCCGACGGACGAATCCGTCGGGGCCCCGGGTCGTCCCAGGTCAGCGCTTGACGTAGAACCACTGCCTGTATCTGCTCCACCAGGTCCGCGAGTCCCCGGAGTAGGTCACCAACAGCAGGTGCCTGCCGGGCCTGAGGTTCCTCGTGACCTTGAGGACGTGGCGTCCACCCGTCAGCCTGCCGACCTCCAGGAGCTTGCCGTCGATGCGGATCCTGACGGTCCCCGTGGGCGTCGGGCTGTCCGCCAGGAGGGACGTGACCCGGGTGGCCACCTTGAAGTCCTCCCGGAGGTCGAGCCTTCGCGGCACCGCCTTGGCGACGGTGCGCGACGTGGACTTCTTGACGGGTCGCGCCAGGACGGTGACGGTCACCGTGGCGGATGACGCCTTGTGGAGTGCGTCGCCGCCGTACCGGAGGTCCAGGACGTGCTCCCCGACCGAGAGGCTCTTGGCCCCCAGGAACAACGTGGCCTTCCCGTCGACGACGTCGGCCGCGGCCACGAGGGTCCCACCCTTCCTGAGCTCCACGGTTCCGGTCGCCGAGTCGGGCGAGACCACTGCCGAGACCGAACCCGACTGTCCGTGCGTGATGGGCAGGGCCGCGCCGGACACCGCCGTGGTGGCTGTCTCTCCCCCTGCCGGCTTGACCGTGATGGTCACGGTGGCAGGAGCCGAGGCGGCTTTCCCGTCACTTGCCCGGTAGGTGAACGAGTCGGCGCCGGTGAACCCGGCGTTCGGCGTGTAGGTGAACGACCCGTCCCTCGCCAGCACGACAGCGCCGTGCGTGGGCTGGGTGGCGTCCGCGGCTGTCACGGCCTCGCCGTCAGGGTCATCGTCGTTCATCAGCACGCCAGGGGCAGGAACCGTGAGGACCTGTCCTCCGACCGCGTCGTACGCGTCGGCACCGGCCGTGGGCGCCCTGTTGCCGGGCACCGCCCTCTCCACCGTGATGGTGACGGTGGTCGCTGCGGACGTGGTGGTCCCGTCGTTGGCCCGGTAGGTGAAGGTGTCCGTCCCGGCGAACCCGGTGGCGGGGGTGTAGGTGAACCCGCCGTCGGCTGCCATCGTCACCGTGCCGTTGGCGGGCTGGGTGACCCCGGTCGCCGTCAGCGTGTTGCCGTCGGCGTCGGTGTCGTTGGCCAGCACACCGGACACCGCCGGCACAGTGAGCACCTGGCCCTCAGCAGTGCTGTAGGCATCGGCCGCACCCACGGGTGCCCGGTTGACCGCCGGGCACTGGGTGCTCAGCTCGGCGACCTGCTGCGCGCTCAGCTCGTAGCCGTAGATCCGGAACTCGTCGACCAGCTCGGTCGGCCCCGGATCGGGCCAGCTCGTGTTGCCGATGAAGTTGGCCGCCGTCCCACCCTCGCCGACGTCACCGATGTCGACCGGGATGTTGTCCCGGGTGCCGCCGGCCATGAGCTGTCCGTCGAAGTAGATCTTCCCGGTCGTGCCGCTCCCGGTCGGGGAAGGCCCGAGCGTCACCACGACGTGGGTCCACTTGTTCAGCTGGAGGTCCGTCTCGCCCGGGAGCTGGATGCGGTACTGCTCGCCGTTGTTGACCCGCAGCGTGGCACCGAATCCGCGGGCGCCGCCCTCCGTCGAGGACTGCAGGAGGAAGAACTCCTCCGTGCTCTTGCCGATCTGGACGTGCGGGGTCCAGTTGGGCAGTGCCGTCGGACGGATCCAGGCCGCGAGCGTGATCTCGGTGTCCATGCCCGCCGTGATGTTGTTCGGCAGGTTCACCTGGCCGGCGTCGCCGCCCGGAAGCGACACCGCACCTGCGCACTGCCCTGCCGCCCATCCGGCACCACCGATGAGGGTGGCAGGACCCACGGAGGAGTCAGTGCCGGAGTTCGCCGCAGTCGTGCCCGTGCCCTCGTCGAACTTGTAGTGGACCGGCACCCCCGCGCTGGGCGGCGGACGCTGCACCGTGTGCTGGGTGGTTCCGGCGGAGTTCCGCCAGCCCTCGGCACCAGTGAAGCGCACCTCGATCTGGTGCACGCCCGGGGACAGCGTGATCTCGGGGAACGTCACCGCCCCGTCGGTCACGGTCACCGGAGCGCCGACGCGGGCGCCGTCGATGAACAGCTCCGCCTGGCCGTCGGGTGCACCCTCGGGCCCAGCGGCTGCCTCGTCGGCCACCGTCGCGGAGACGGTGATCGGTTGGGCGAACGGTGACGGTGACGCAGGCGACACCGACACCGTGGTGGTGGTGTCCAGGGCCGTGCCGTCGGCGTACATCGCCGCCACGTCCTGGGCGGTCAGCGCGGACCGGTAGAGCCGCACGTCGTCCATCAGGCCGTCGTACGCCGGGTCGGGGAACCCGTTGCGCCCCAGCCAGTTGTTGGTCGTGGGACCGACGTCGGACATGGTGATCGTCAGGTTGTTGCGTTGGGCGATCTGCTGGCCGTTGAGGTACAGCGTCCCGGTCGCGCCCTGGCGGGTGAACACCACGTGGTTCCACGCACCTGGGGTCACGTCCCGCTTCGGCGCGGCGTAGATCCGCTCCTGCAGGCCCGACCCCTTCTTCTTGAACGTCGCGGCCAAGCCGGTGTCCCCACCGTCCTGAGTCTGCATCTGGATCTGGAAGAAGCTGCCGTCCCCACCGAAGCCGTCACCGATGTGGAACATCCCGATCCAGTTGCCCTTGGTGTCCGGCCGCGCCCAGAACGACGTGGTGAAGTTCGCCTCGCCCTGGAGCAGGTTGTCCGGCAGGTCCACCGCGTTCGCGTTCGAGCCACCCGGCAGGTTGACCGACCCGTCGTAGATCCCGTCCTCGGACCAGCCCGTCGTGCCGGTGAGCGTCGCCGGCCCCACAGACCTGTCGGTGCCGGTGTTGGCAGACGTGGAACCGGCGCCCTCGTCGAACTCGTAGTGGATCGGCACGTCGCTGGCACCCGGGTCGACGGAGGTGATGACGAGGTTGTCGACCATCATCCCGGCGTCACCGGCACCTGCCGCGAGACGCAGTGTCTGGGATCGCGCTGCCGCGGTGAAGGTGCCGACGTAGGTCTCGAACACCTGGTCCTGGCCGTCACCCGCCGAGGACACGGTGCTCGTCAGGGTGGTGTCGAGCGAACCGATGCTCAGCTGCGCGTTGGCAGCACCCGCACCGGCCGCGGAGCGACTGTCCCGTGCGTAGCGAAGGGAGATGCGGTAGTCACGCCCGGCGTCGAGGCCCTGGACGACGCGGGACATGTCGCCCGCGGCGCCCAGCGCCACGTGGTAGCCGGTGGCGCCGAGGGCTCCCATGCTGGGGGCCTGGGCCCGGACCAGCTGCACCTGGCCGTCGATGTTCCACGGCGTCATCCGACCGCTGCCCGGGGCGACGTCGACCACCTGGGCTCCGTCACCGGGGAAACGGGGGTACTCGAACTGCTCCACGACCCGCGGGGTGCGCGAGTCCATCTGCACGGAGGGGTTGATGTCGAGCATCTTGGCGATCGAGGGGGTCCCGTTCGCGTCGAAGACGAAGAGCATGTACGCCCCCGGAGGGGCGTAGGTCCCGTCCTGGGGCGCGGTGACGGTGAGCCCGCCTGCGCCCTGGGTGAAGTTCAGGTCCTGGAAGTTCTGGTCGTTGTTGAAGCCGTGCGTCACCGACCCGTTGCGGACGAGCGTCACCCTGGAGACGGGGGCGTTCGCCGCGACGTTGAAGGTGCCGTTGTAGCCGATCTTGTTCGGAGCGCTCGTGATCTCCGGGCGTACGGCCGGCTGGTTGCCGTCGAACAAGTAGGACGGGGAGTAGTACTCCACATCGACGTAGTTGCGTGGACCCGGCGCGCCGCCGCCGCCGATCATGATCCGACCGTCGGGGAGGAGAAGCGCGGTCGAGTGGTAGAGCCGGGCGTGCTCGTAGGGCAGCTCGACGGTGGTCCACGTGCCGGTGTCCGGGTTCCAGATCTCGGCGTTCGTCACGTACCCCCCGTTGCCGGCGTTCTCGCGGCTGCCGCCGGTCACGATGACGTTGCCGTCCGGCATCACCGTCGAGGTCGCCCAGTGGCGCTGGTACTTCATCGGCTGGGTCGCGGCGATGACCGGGGCCGCCGTGCCGCCCGGGGTCGTCAGGTCGACCGTGAAGCCGGCGCGCGCACCGTCAGGCCCGCCACCGTTGGCCCACCAACCGCCGCCGACCTGCAGGATCTTCCCAGGGCGGTACATGGTCGCTGTGGACGTGGCGCCGACCGGGTTACCCAGGCCACCCTGGTTGGCGACGACAGGAGGCACCGGTCCTCGCAGCGTCACCGCACCCGTGCCGCCGTTCCCCTCGGGGTCCAGCTCGAACATCTGGGTGCCGCTGATGTTGAAGAGGTTGCCGCTGCCCGGCGCCACGAAGGCGCGGGGGTACCACCAGCGGTTCTCGCCGGCACTGCCCTCGCCGTACGCCGCGTCGCTGCGCGCCCCCTTGAGGAGCTTCCAGCTGGCGCCCTCGTCCGGGGTGTAGACCTCGGGCGTCAGGACTCCCGGGCCGCCGGGGCCGCCGCGCAGGCTGCCGCCCTGGACCACGATCGCGCCGTCCGGCATGGTCGTGCCGGTCGGGTACCACCGCGCGATGTTCATGGGCGCCTCGTTCTGCAGCCCGTTGTTGGTCCTGTAGCTCGTGACGCCCATGGAGCCGTCGTTGGGCGCGTTCTCGCCGAGGCCGTCGTCACCGCCCACGGTCATCGTGGAGTGGTTGTGCGGGTTCTGCACCTGCATGGAGCAGAAGAGGTCGGTGTAGGTGGCGTTCTGGACGATGCCGGAGCGCAGGTTGCCCAGGGTCCGCGGCGTCGTGGGGTCCCAGATGTCGATCTCGACCTGGCCCCCCTGGTAGATCGTGTTGTCGCCGGTCCAGTCGTAGGGGTTGGGGTCGCTCCCACCCTTGCTGCCGAAGCTCTGCACCTTGCCGTCAGCGGTGAGCGCCATGTTGATGGGCATCAGCGGCCACGGGGTGACGCCGCTCCACGAGCCCTGGTCGTCCTTGCGGGGCGGCGAGCAGTCAGCGGCGAGCAGCCCGGCGGCGTACGCAAGGCCGTGGCGCATCTGTTGGCGGATGAAGGGCTCGGAGTACGACGACTCGGTGTGACCCATGCCGGAGTACCACGACCGACCGCTGTCGATCTGCTGGCACCAGGTGATCGGGTGCGTGGTGCCCTGGCGACCCATGCCGTAGGAGGTCTCGTCGGCCTCGAGCAGAGTGCGCACGTGAGGCGCCGGGTTGACGGTCCAGTCGTACCACTCGTCGCTGCGGGTGATCTCGTTGGGCAGGCCCTGCGTCAGCGGGTGGCCCGTTGCCTTCAGCGTGACGCGGCCCGGCCGGATGGCGGGGTTCTCCGGGTGTCCCTCGGACATCGCGCCCACGAGGCGGGCGTAGAACGGGTTGACGTCGTGCTCGCTCTGGCCGACCGACCAGCCGGCGTAGTGCATGCCCATGTAGCCGCCGCCGCCGCGGATGAACGACTCGAGCGCCGCTCGCTGGTCGACGTTGAAGAGCACGCCGCCGGTCTGCGCGAAGACGACCGCGTCCACCGTGTTCAGGTACGGGGTGTTGAAGTTGGCCGGGTCCTGGGTCTCCCGGACGTCCACGGTCTGGCCGTACTGGAGCGCGAGCTCGGTGGTCAGCTGGTTGACCGCCTGGCGCGCCTGGACGTGCGAGGCGTGGAAGTTGTCCTTGTAGAACAACAGCACCCTCAAGACACCGTCGGCCGGGGCTGCTGCCGGTGCGACGGCCGGGGCTGCTGCGACCGGCGGCGCCACGGTGAGCACCACGACGAGCGCCACGAGCAGGGCGAACATCTGCGTCATCGACGTGCGAACGCGCGTGGTCGCGCGTTCACGGACAGGCCGGCGAAACGTCATGGGGATCCTCGGGTTGGCTCGGAAGGCTCGAGGCCGGGGCGACACTCACGCCACGACTCGCTGTCCGCGACGCTATGACCGCGGTCACACAGAGTCAAGAATTTCGTCCACGCCGCTGAACAATCACCTAGAATCGTCCACGTACATGGACGGATGTGGAAGCTGTGGCCCAGCCACCGCTTGTGGGCGCTCATGGAGTCCCATATGGTGATCTGTGTTCACACATCCGGACGATCCGCCTCTCGATGCGGGAGGCGGGGCCCATGAAAGGGACCCCCTCCATGCCCAACATCACCGTCGAGCTGCTGAAGGGCCGCACCATCGACCAGCGCCGCGCCTTCGCAGCGGCCGTTGCCGAGAGCGCCGTCGAGATCCTCGGCGCGCGAAGCCAGGACGTCCGGATGGTCTTCACCGAGATCACGGCAGACACCGTGGCCAACGGCGGCGTCCTTGCCAGCGAAGACCAGAGCCGCGCAGGAGTGGTGGCCGCGCTCGACAGCTGAGCGCCTCTCCTCCTCGACAAGCGGCGAAGGGCCCCGGCGGATGCTCCGCCCGGGCCCTTCGTCCATGTGTCGAGGCTCGATCAACGCACGACGCGGAGGCTCTGCCTGTCCCGGTTCCACATCGTCACGGAGTCGCCGGAGTAGGTCGCCGCGACCATGTGCCTGCCGACGTTGAGGTTCCGCGTGACCCGCAGAACGTATCTGCCGTCCTCCAGCCGGCCGACGTCGATCCGACGACCGTCGATGCGGATCGTGACCGAGCCGGTCGGGGTCGGCGCGTCCTCCGCGATCGACGTGACCTGGACGACCACCCTGAAGTCCTCACGGTGCTCGAGCCTCCCGGGCCTGACCTTCACGACGGTCCGTGACGCCTTCATGGCCGCGGGCGCCGGCGCCACGCTGACCGTGACGGTCGAGGACGATGCCCGGTGCCGGGCGTCGCCGCCGTACCTCAGGGTGAGGACGTGATCGCCGACGGGCAGGGCCCGCGCGGGCAGCACCAGGGTCGCTCGTCCCTGCGAGACGGCGGCGTTCGCCAGGACCGTGCCGCTGCGGCTCAGCTCCACCGTGCCGGAGGCTGCGCTCGGTGACACCGTCACCGAGACTGATCCTGCCTGACCGTAGGTGATCGGAGCAGCGGCCCCGGCGACCACCGTGCCGGTCGGGGCGGGCACCGGGTCGCTCGGCGTCGGCGGCGGCGGCGGCGGCGGCGTCGGC
>NZ_DATLWX010000034.1:0-3038 GCF_035576065.1 Nocardioides sp. | reverse complement strand
GGCCGCGACGATCGCGCGGAGGGTGCCTCGTTCGACCTGGCCGTGAATGGCGGCGGCCGCAGCTCGGGGGTCGGTGTGGCAGCACCAGAAGCCGCCGTCGCGGTTGCGCGTCTGTTCCACGGCGGTACGACGGGCCTGCCGGACGTCGGCGCCGGTGATGGACCCTCGTTGACTTCGAATGCGGCGCAGTTGTTCCTCGATCAGTGGCGTCGTCGCGTGCGTGATGCGGTCGTCGGTGACCTCCGCGGCCGCCCCGTCCTTGAAGCCCAGGACGATCGAGGCATCGCACAGCACCAGGTACTCCACCGTGTCGAGATGGAGCCGCCACGCGGCGACCGTGGCGCTGGGAGAGCCCTCCGCGAGGCGGCAACCTGCGGCGTGCGAGTCGACCACCTCGGCGATCGCAATGGCCAAGGCTTGGGGCATCTCGGAGTCCCGCCGGACCAGCTGGTTCCGGAAGGCTCGGGCAAGGACGTCGGCGTACCAGCCAACCGAGTGCTGGCAACCACTGCGCAGTTCCTTCGGGAGACCGGCACCGTCGACGACGACGGCCACCCCGTCGCCCAGGGCGAACGCATCCTCGTTCTCCCGGTGAACATCGGCAGGCACGCTCACGGCGGTCACCTCAGGCACGAGAGGCAACCTATGTCAGTCGGCGGTGAGATTCGGCCGCCGCAGGGTGGCGGATACGTGTTCTGCGGTGCTGCGGCCCGGCGAACTGAGGCACGCCGGCGTGTGTATCGGCGCCCGATCATGACGGCCATCGCAACCACCTCGCTCAAGGAGCCAACGGGCCGTAGACCTGTCGCCTCATACGGTCGGCGCTGGAACCACTGGTCAGAGTCACTGCGTATCGGACTGTGCTCATCCTGTCTCGCCACGTTGAAGTCGGGCCGTTCTTTGGCGCGTCGTATGCGGATCCGCTGCGGGATGACGTCCAGCTGGCATCCCAACCTGTCAGGACGGCGCCATAACGGTTCCGTCTTGTGGGCCAGGTCGCGCCCCTCCCCACGTCGACTGAACCACCAACCAGTCGGTCGCATGCGGAGCCGCGTCGACCCGCCTACTATGTGCGCTCGTCGGAGTCAGTTCCGCGCGTCCAGCAGGTGAAGGAACTCTTCGGGCACACCCTCGATCAGGTCGTAGGTGGCGTAGCGAACGCCCTGTCACCGTTCATCGTGGCGAGCCGCAACTACCCGAGGTTGATGCCCTTGCTCAGCAGGATTCGGCCAACGAATTCGCGCTTGCCGCCCGTGTATTCGGTCAGGTCGTCGTCACTAGACGCCAGTGCCCGCTTGAGGTCTTGGTACTCGATAAGCAGTGCGGGGTCGTCGCGCAGGGCGTCGCGAAATGTGAGCCGCTCGCGCCACAGCGCACTCTCCGGTCGAGTGAGGTGCAGCTGGTGCGTCCTTGTGTCGTAGTCCTCGCCCTGCTGCTTGTAGAACCACATGGCCTCTTGTGGTCGGTGGTTGGCGTGCCGGTAGCCGAGGTCTACGAGGGAGGGGCGCGCGGCACGCGCCGCGTCGAGGTCTTCGACAGGAGCGAGCATGTCCAGGATGGGCTTGGCCCCCAGTCCGGGAACGGCCGTCGAGCCGATGTGCTCGATGTCGCCGACGAGCCACGGCGCCAACCTCGACGTGAGCCGCTCAGCCTCCTCCGCGAACAGCGCGGGCCATGAGTTGGAGTAGGGCAGCACGAGCACGCTCATGAACCGACAATAGTGTCGGTTGCCCTACCCCCTGTCGACGACCTCCACGGACGCACACGGGCGCCCCCGAACGACGCGCGCTGATCGTCCTCGCGGGGCAATGGCGCGAGTTCATGGCCGCGGCGGCGTCCTACGTGGGTTAACAGGGAGGCTCGGCAGGCCTCGAGGCTCAGGCGTAGAGGACCTTCGCACCCCGACCGGAGTTGCGCGCGTTCGCCCGCATATTGCGCATCATCGGACGTCCAGCTTGCCGATCCGCTTTCGGCGACGATGACGAGGAGAGTCCCGAGTGAGGGTGGCGCCCTCGTGCCGTTGATCGTCGCGAGCCGTTCGGCTTTCGGGACGCGCAGGCATGCTGCCGTTCCCGCCGCTGGGGCATGTCACCATGCCCGCATGCTTCACGCTGTCTTCTTCGATCTCGATGACACTCTCGTTGATCAGCAGAAGGCTGCATCCACGGCCGCGATCGCTTGGGCCGCCGACCATGGCGTGACGGACCAGGGGGTCAGCAGACGATGGGCAAGCATCTCGGAGGCCAACTACGAGCGATACTCGCGCCGCGAACTCACCTTCGATGAACAGCGCCGGGAGCGCGTGCGTGAGTTCCTTAACGCCGAAGTCGACGACCGTGAGGCCGACGAGCTGTTCTCCGGCTACCTGATCAAGTATGAAGCGCGATGGGTCTCCTTTGACGATGCGGTGCCCGCGCTCGGCCGTGCGAAAGAAGCAGGACTGACGGTTGCCGTGCTCACCAACGGCGACGAAAACCATCAGCGAATGAAGCTTCAGAAACTTGGTCTCACCGATGCAGTCGATGTTCTGGTGGCGTCCTCCATGCTGCCGGCTGGCAAGCCGGATCCCCGTGCCTTCTCTCACGCCTTGGAGATCGTCGGGGTGGGTGCAGACGCGGCGCTCATGGTTGGAGACTCACTCGAGAAGGATGTCCGGGGAGCGCTGGAAGCGGGACTGGATGCCGTCTTGCTAGATCGTGACGGTGCGCATTCCGTTGCCGACGTTAGGCGCATCCGGTCGCTCGACGAGTTGATCTTCGCTGCACCCGGCGGCTCTTCGATCCTCAGCTAAGGCTGGGACTGGAGAGCCGCGATCCAAGGGCGGGGGGCGCCCCGCTGAGCCAAGGACGGTTGACCAGACGTCGATCGCCACGCGCGACCAGTAGCCGGCTCGCCCACTGGCACGCTGTGAGTGTTGGGAGCGGTTGACCTGAGGTCGACCGGCAGGGTGAGATCGCTGGCCTGCTGCCGTGCTCGTGACTCCTGGCACGCTTGACCCCACTGCGTGGGTGTCTTCGCGGAGACCTGTCCGGTCGTGG
>NZ_DATLWX010000033.1:0-4672 GCF_035576065.1 Nocardioides sp. | reverse complement strand
CGGGCGCACGCGGCGGTCAGGGCGCTTGACGGACCGCTCGCGGTCGTGGCATGAACACGCCCATGAGACTCCCCGCTGTTGCCCTGCTCGCTGTCCTCGGCCTGTCCGCCTGCGGCGGCGGCGGTGGGCCCGACGCTGCTGTAGGGGCATCGCCCGCGCCCTCGCCTTCGTCATCCCCGTCGCCGACGTTCGCGCCCTCGCCTTCGCCTGCTCCATCGCCGTCAAAGGGGTCGGCCAAGTCCCTCGACACAGCTGCGATCCAGTCCTTCCTGCAGCAGAACTACAGCGACACGCCTTGGATCGGCCGCATCGTCCGCGTCGAGGACAGGGTCGGCGCCGCCTTCGTCGAGACGTCGCTGCCGCCGGGCAGCCGGGATGGTTCTGCGATCTGCACAGCGGTGTCTGCCTACTTCTTCTCCAACCAGTACGCCGGCGATGCGCGCAAAGACTTCCCCGGGATCCGGGTGGCCGCCGCGACCGGTGACCGCCTGTCCTTCCGGCCGTCGTTGGGCGACAAGTGCTGACGTGATGGCCACGACAAAAACGCCCCGCTCCCGGCACCGTGAGGCGCGCAGGAGCGGGGGCTAGAGGCGTTCCTTGCATTGGACGGTCCTCAACGCAAGGAACCGGGCCGATCCTTTGCATTTAGGTCACGACGATGGTCCCGACGTCGTCCATCACGGGCGTCTCAGGCGAGGCGGTGTGCCGCACCCAGATCCGGTAGACGCCGGGGGTGAGCGGCCGCGCCGTCCCAGGGCCGACGAGCACGAACCGGTTGACGCCCACGACGTTCGGCGGGCCCCACACGGTCGGGCGCGACCCGGCGGCGACGACCGCGACCTCGTACGTCGTGATCGCCACCCCGTTGTCTGTGATGGTCAGCGGGCCGACGAGCTCGACGCTTTCCCGTGCGATCGTCCAGGTACTCACGGCGAGGCCTCTCTCTGCTCAGGGATCGGTGGCGCGTCGAGGACACGCGCGCGGGCGGGGACGGCTTCGAGTGCTGCGAGCGCGTCACGTGGACGGCCGAGCTTGAGCAGCGCGACGGCCATCTCTGCGGCGAGCCGCAGCTCGACGTGATGGAGCACGTTGTCCCACGAAACGGCGCCACCGTCACGACGGACTGCGTTCTCCTGCCGCCATAGAGGTAGGCACTCGTCGCAGAACTGCCGGGGGTGGGAGTAGCGGAAGGCCATCCCGCACCTGCGGCACGAGTAGGTCTTCATGGCGGGCCCCTTATGGCTGCGGCTCAAGGACGGCGGTGCGCCCTCGCCCGGTGAGTGCGCCGGTCCGGGCCCGGGGGCCGATCGTGGCGGTGTCCTGCTGGGCCGCGAGGGTGCCGCCGCTCCCGGTGGGCGGCGCGAGGCTGCCCGTCCGGGTGCGCTGCGCGAGGGTGGCCTTGAGGACGACGTCGCGGAACGGACTCAAGATCGTCGTCCCGGCCGCATCCAGCAGCAGCAGGCTGTCAGTGACGGCCATCGCCAGCAGTGCTGCGGTCGTCGGCTTGTCCAGCAGAAGCACGCTGTCGCTCACGGTCAACGCCCGCGCCGTCGGCGTGCTCGTGTTGTCAGTGAGGCCGACTGCGTCGCTGAGGTCGAGCGTCCTAGCGGCGACGCTCGCGGCCGTGTCGGTCAGGCCGAGCGTGTCGGCCACTGCTGCCGTCTTGCTCGCAGCCGCGGTCGCCGTGTCGCTGAGCCCGAGAGTGTCGGCGGTGGATGCGACCTGAGCCTTCGATGCCGTGACGCTGTCGGCCAAGCTGATCGCGTCGTCGGCTGCTGTGACCCGGGTTGCTGCGGTCGTCGCGGTGTCGACGAGGTCGAGGGTGTCGGCTGCTGCGGTGACCCGAACGGCGGCGGTGGTGACGGTGTCGCTGAAGGCCACACTGTCGGTCGGGTTGCTGACTCCGGCGGAGCTGGTGCTCGTCGTGACGCTGTCGGCCAGTCCGAGGCTGTCGCTCGTGACGGTGACGCGGGTCGCCGCGGTAGTCGCGCTGTCGCTGAGCCCGACAGTGTCATCGGTCGCGACGACACGTGTCGCTGTGGCGCTCGTGGTGTCGGCGAGGGACAGCGTGTCATCGGCACTGACAGCTCGGCTGGCGGTGACCGCTGCTGCGTCGCTGAGGTCGAGAGTGTCGCTGGCCGTTGCTGTCTTGGCCGCCGAGGCGGTCGTGGCGTCGCCTAGGGGCAGGGTGTCTGCCGCCGTGACGGTCAGAGCGCCGGACGTCTGTGCCGCATCCGTCAAGGCCAGCACGTCTGCTGCGGAGGCCGTCCGATCACTGGCCGAGGACGTTGCGTCTGTAGCGGCCAGGGTGTCGCTGGCGGCGGCGACCCTGTCGGCGGCAATCGCAGCCGAGTCGGACACCGCTATGGCGTCGGCCACGCTGGTGACACGGGTGGCGGCCGTTGCCGTCACGTCCGCGAGCGGCACGGTGTCGCTCGTGTCGAGTACCCGCGCGGTGGCAGTGACGACCGAGTCCGACAGGCCCGTTGTGTCAGCAGCAGCCGCGGTCAGGTTGCTGCCGGTCACGGCGGTCTGCACGCTGTCTGACAGCGCGGCTGTGTCGGCTGCTGTCGCTGCCCGCTCGGCGGCCAGTGACACCGTGTCGGTCAACCCGAGCGCGTCAGCCAACGTGGTGACGGCCGTCTTCGCTGTCTGCGCCTGGTCAGTCAGGGCCATGGCGTCGGTGACGCTGGACGCCCGCACAGCGGCGGTCGCCACCGCGTCGGTCGGGGTCACAGAGTCGGTAACCGCGGCGGCCAGTGGAGCGGACTCGAGGACCGTCGAGACGGTGTCCGTCAGAGCGACAGTGTCCGAGGCGGCGGCGGTGAGCGCCGCACCAGTGACAGCGGTGCGCAGCAGGAGGCTCGTCGCCCCCCACGCACTCGACACCGTGGCGACCGCAGTGCGCGTCCCGGTCGCAGCGGACGACGCGAGTTGCTGCTCAGCCAGCGCGATCGAGCCGTTACCTGCCGTGCCCGAGTTGACGCAAGCGTCGAAGCGTTCGGTCATCCCCGCAGGCGGGGTAGTGGTGATGGTACCTTTCAGCCCCCACGTCCACAGGCACAGCAGCAGGTCGTCGGCTGCGACAGGAGTGCGCGACGGGGCGACGGCGCTCGAGCTGGCCGTGCCACTGAAGGTGAACGCCGCTGGCACGTCGAGCGGGGTGGTGCCATCAACTCCCCGATAGACGGAGATGCCGATGGCCTGGCGGGTGGAGTTCGTCAGCGTAGATGTAAACGTGTACGACGTGACGGTGTTGTCGGAATCGTCCGCAACCCGTCGCCACACCCACTGACGGGGGGCGGTCACTCCCGTGTCAGTCAGCAGCACCCAGCCGGCCGGGGTCGCCATCGGCACGTTGCTGGATGCCTGGCCCAACCCGACGATCATGACGTCGCCAGCCACCACGCCGGTCGGCTTGCTGACCGTCATGTTCGCCGAAAGGGCAGTCGCCGAAGCGGCACCGACGAAGGAGATCGCCACTGAGCCGACCCCCTCTAGGTGCTGACGTTGACCTGGATGCGGTCCCCGACCTTGACGAGGGCCTTCGCTGCGATCTGGAACGTCGCAGACGTACGGGATCCGAGGCTGTGCCGGACCTCATTCTTGATCGCGCCAGTCGAGTCCACCAGCCACACGATGATCAGGACGGTGGAGGCCGGGTCGGTGTTGTCCACCGTCACCGAGACCGGCTCGCCCTCGCTGCTGCCGATCGTGGTGTCGATGATCGCGGTCACGTTGACCGTCCCGAGCAACTGCCCCAGTCTGACCTCACGCAGCGCCATCCCGATGACCGCAACTCAGCCGAGGAGCTTCGTACGATACGTGCAGGTCATGGTGCGCTCCCTAGCTCGTGCGGATGCTCAGCAAGTTCGGCGGCATACAGGTCGAGCAACTCGCGCGCCCACGCGACCCGCGCTCTGTTAGCGTGTCACCCGATCATCTTGGTTCTATAGGTGACGGCCAGCGAGTCACCGGCCGCCTTGCCAACGCCGGTCCCCAGCACCACGCGCGAGATTGTCTGCGCGGCGGTCGAAGCGGTGCCGATGGCGCCGTTCGTGATGACGACCTCGTTGATCGTGCCGGTGCCGACGCCGGCGGCGTAAGTCGTCTTATAGACCACCTCGACCCCTAGCCCGGCGCCCAGGTTGTTGACCGAAGGGAACGTCGCGTCGAACGCCTGCCCGGCGAGCAGCGTCACCATCGCCCCACCCAGGCCGGACTTAGCGGCTGCGGTGATGCCTGAGCCGATCTGCATCCCGGTCAGGGCGGTCACGGCGGCGCCGATGGCCCGGTTGGCGTAGAACAGGTCACCAACGTCGGTGACGAGGTTGTGGAAGTCGACGGACTGCTTCACGTTGCCGTCGGGGCCGATGACCTCGACGGTGCCGTACCCGAGGATGCTGAGGTCGTCCGCGTCCTCACGTCCGCGCACCAGCTCAACCGTCTCGGCGATCTTCATGCCGTCCATGTGGTTCTCCTTCGTGTGGGGTCAGGCGGTCGGTGCGGGGGATGGGCTGGGAACGGGCTAGCGGAAACCGTGGCCGATCCGCACACCCAGGTACATGACCCAACGGCGGACCGGGCCGACCCCGAGCTTGCGCAGGACGCGGCGGAAGATGCCGTCAGCGTCCTTGGGCGAGACAAGTTCCGGGTGCCGGCACAGGAAGTC
>NZ_DATLWX010000032.1:0-42453 GCF_035576065.1 Nocardioides sp. | reverse complement strand
ACCCCCGCCCCGAGCTTCCCCGCCGCCGTCCACCATGCCGCGTTCAACGTCGCAGCACCCACCGCAGTGTTCGTCCCCGAGTTCGCCGACGACGTCCCACTCCCCTCATCGAACCTGAAGCGCACGGCCGCTGGCCCGCCGGGTTGCGGCTCCGGTTCCGAGGTGCCGCCGACGATGACGAGGTCGTCGATCATCATGCGAGCGCCGCCCGTGGCCGTCAGCGTGAGCGGGTGCGACGTGCTCGATGCCGTGAACGACCCCGAGTACGTCGCGTACGTGATCGCCCGAGAGCTCTGCGACGGATTGGCGGTCGTCGCGGTGAGGGTCGTGCTGAGCGATCCGACGCCCAGCGTGGACGTCGCGGCCGTCGTCCCCGCCGACCGGCTGTCGCGGGCGTAGCGCAGCGAGATCCGATACTGGGTGCCGGGGGTCAGGCCCGTGAGCGTCCGCGTGATGTTCCCGGACGCGCCCAGCGCGAGCTGGTATCCCGTCGCGCCGAGGCCGCCATTGGTCGCGACGGTGCCGCGGACGAGCTGGACCGTGCTGCCGTTGACCGTCCACGGTGCGATCCGGGCGTCACCGGGCGCGACGTCGACGGTCGCCGGCGCGGCGGCGGTGCGCCAGTCGGTGGGCACCCGCGGGTACTCGAACTGGTCGACGACCCGCGGCGTCAGCTGCGCCATCGGCGTGGTCGGGTCGATGTCGACGATCTTCGCCACCGATGGCGTGCCGGCGGCATTGAAGACGAAGACCATGTAGGCGCCTGGCGGCGCGTACGTGCCGTTCTGCGGCGCCGTGACGGTGAGCGTGCCGCCGGACTGGGTGAAGGCCAGATCCTGGAAGTTCTGGTCGTTGTTGAAGCCGTGCGTCACTGAGCCGTTGCGGACCAGCGTCACCCGGGAGATCGCCTCGGAGGCTCCGAGTTGGAAGGTGCCGTTGTAGCCGACCTTCGCCGGAGCGCTGGTGATCGTCGGGCGCACCGCCGGTGTGTTGCCGTCGAAGAGGTACGACGGCGAGTAGTGCTCGACGTCGGTGTAGTTGCGCGGACCAGGGGTGCCGCCTCCGCCGATCATCACGCGCCCGTCGGGCAGCAGCAGCGCGGCGGAGTGGTAGAGCCGGGCGTGCTCGTGGGGCACCTCGACGGTCGTCCACTGCCCCGTGACCGGGTTCCAGATCTCCGGGTTGGTGACGTAGCCGCCGTTGCCGTTGTTGTCGCGGGAGCCGCCGGTGACCAGCACGTTGCCGTCGGGCATCATCGTGGACGTCGCCCAGTGCCGCGGGAATCTCATCGGCTGCGTCGCCGCCACGGCCGGGCTGGGCGTGCCGCCGGTGATGTCGACGGTGAAGCCGGCGCGCGCGCCCGCAGGACCGCCGCCGTTGCCCCACCAGCCGCCACCGACCTGCAGGATCTTGCCCGGGCGGTACATCACCGCGGTCGACGTGGCGCCGACCGGGTTGCCCAGGCCGCCCTGGTTGGCGACGGCCGCCGGCAGGGTGCCGCGGAGCGTGAGCGCGCCCGTGCCCGCCGGGTTGAGCTCGTACATCTGCGTGCCGGTGATGTTGAAGAGGTTGCCGCTGCCCGGCGCGACGAACGCGCGGGGGTACCACCAGCGGTTCTCGTCGGCGCCGGCATGGTCGGTGCCCCCGTCGCCGTACGCCGCGGAGCTCGTGGCCCCGGTCAGGAGCCTCCAGCCGTTGCCTGAGTTGGGGGTGTAGATCTCGGGCGTATGCACGCCCAAGCCACCGGGGCCGCCTCGCACGCTGCCCCCCTGCACGACGAGGTCGCCGTTGGGCATCGTCGTGCCGGTCGGGTACCACCGCGGGACGTTCATCGGGGCCTCGTTCCGCAGACCCTGACCGGTCTTGAAGCTCGTCACGCCGAGCGAGGCGTCGTTCGGCGCGTTGCCGCCGAGGTTGTCGTCACCGCCGACGGTCATCGTCGCGCGAGTGTGGGGGTTCTGCACCTGCATGGAGCAGAAGAGGTCGGTGTAGGTGTTGTTGGACACGAGTCCGGAGGTGACGTTGGCCAGGGTCCGCGGCTGTGTGGGGTCCCAGACGTCGATCTCCATCTGACCGCCCTGGGTGACGGAGTCGTTGCCCGTCCAGTCGTAGGGCGTGGTGTCGCTGCCGAAGCCGCCGACGCTGCCGAAGGACTGCACCTTGCCGTCGGAGGTCAGCGCCATGTTGATGGGCACGAGCGGCCACGGTGTCACACCGCCCCAGGCGCCGGCCTGATCCTTGGGGGGAGGCGAGCAGTCGGCGGCCAGCAGGCCCGCGGCGTACGCGAGACCGTTCTTCATCTGGGCGAGGATGGGCGCCTCGGAGTAGGCCGTGCCCTCGTGGCCCATCCCGGAGTACCAGGACCGGCCGCTGTCGATCTGCTGGCACCAGGTGATCGGGTGCGAGGAGCCTTGGCGGCCCATGCCGTAGGAGCTCTCGTCCACCTCGAGCAGGACGCGCACGTTGGGAGCCGGGTTGAGAGTCCAGTCGTACCACTCGTCGCTGCGGGTGAACTCGGTCCCCAGTCCCTGCGTCAGCGGGTGGCCCGTCGCCTTGACGGTCACGCGTCCCGGGCGGATCGCCGGGTTCTCCGGGTGCCCCTCGGACATCGCGCCGACCAGCCGGAGGTAGAAGGGGTTGACGTCGTGCTCGCTCTGGCCCACCGACCAGCCGGTGTAGTGCATCCCCATGAACCCGCCGCCGCCACGGATGTAGCTCTCGAGGGCCTGCCGCTGGGGGATGGTGAAAAGCACCCCACCGGTCTGGGCGAAGACCACCGCGTCGACGCTCGCCAGGTTGGCCGTGGTGAACGCGGCAGGGTCCTGGGTCTCCTGCACCTGCAGGGTCTGGCCGTACTGGGTGGCGAGCTGCCCGGCCAGGGTGTTGACGGCCTGACGCGCCTGGACGTGCGAGGCGTGGAAGTTGTCCTTGTAGAACAACAGGACTCGCAGCGTGCCGTCCGGTGCCGCTCCCGCAGGTGCCGCCACCACGGCGAGTGGCAGGGCGACGATGACGCCGACGACGAGTGCGAGGACGTGGGTGCCACCCCCACGAAGTCGGGCGACAACCGTGCGGACAGTCCTGCGTAGCGCGTTCATCTGGATCCTCTGAGGGTTCGGGTCGGATCAACCAAAGACGGCCACGCCAGCAGCCCAGCCAGACGTTAGTGGGATACGTCACACAGATGCAAGAACGTGGTCCATAAATGTGAACAGAATGGCTGATCTGTTCACGCCGTCGACCGTGAAACCGCGAACCACCATGAAACCGGGTGACTCGCAGTTGCCCGCGTCACATGGGTGGCCCCAGCCTGACTGACGTCAGTCAGGTGAGTCGCTGAACTGACTGACGTCAGTCAGGCCAGCGCATTCATTGCCCGAGCGCACTGGGGGTCGCCTCAGCGGGCGTCCAGGAACTCTGCCACCGCCGCCGCCAACAGGTCGCCGTGCGTGAGCGGCACCATGTGAGCACCCTTCGCCAGGGTGACGGCCGCGGATCCGGGTGGGGCGGTCGAGGCGAGGTCGCGCGCCCAGTAGGCCGGGCTGATGTGGTCGTGGGGTCCGCGGACGACCAGGACGGGGCAGCGGACGGACGACAGTGCCACCCGTATGTCGTCGCGGCGAGCGGCACCCATAGCGCGCAGCATCCACCCGAGCCCCGTGCGGCGGTAGCAGCGCGCCAGGATCGGCACCTGCCACGGCGGCTCCCACACGACGTTGCGGAACCAACGCGCCACCAGCCGGGGCCAGGAGGCTGCCCGCGGATCGGTGGTCGGGCCCACCAGGACCACGGCGGAGATCAGGTGAGGGATCAGCGCGGCAGCGTGGACGACGATCTGGGAGGACGCTGAGTGGCCCATCAGCACGGTCGGGCGTGATTCTTCCGCGAGCCCTGCCGCCAGCCGGGCGCCGAGGGCTGCCGGTGTGAGGTCGTCGTCGGGCGTCGCGCGGACCCCGAAGCCCGGCAGGTGCTGGACGACGGCCTCGTGGAGGCCCAGCGCTGCGATCGTAGGAGCCCAGGCGTCGTCCCGAAGGCCCAGCCCCGGGACGCAGACCAGCCGCGGCCCCGCTGTCACGGGACCAGTGGGTGGACTCGCTCGCCCGCCACCCAGGTGCCGAGCACGTGCTCGCCCATCGACCTCAGCCTCGCTGCGTGGGCGGGGTCGTCGGCTCCGGCGAGCGGGTCGGCGTCGAGCAGCACGAGGTCGCCCGGGTGGCCCACGGCGACGGTGCCCCAGCCGTCGGTGGAGGCCGCCAGGGCCTGGCGAGCGGTGACCGACTGCTCCGGGTGCCACGGCTCGTCCCCCTCCGCGGCGCGGTGCACGGCAGCCGCCATCGCCAGCCACGGGTCGAGCGGCGAGACCGGAGCGTCGGAGCCGAACACCACGTCGACGCCGTCGTCGAGCATCCACCGCAGCGGGAAGCAGCGCTCACCACGACCCGGCCACAGCCGCTCGGTGACCTCGCGGTCGTCGAGGAGGTGGGCCGGCTGCACGCTGGCGCGGAGGCCGAGCTCGGCCATGCGGCGTACGTCGTCGCGGGTCGTGAGCTGCACGTGCTCGATCCCGCCGCACGCACCGGTGTCCTCGAAGGCCGCCAGGGCCTCGGTCACCGCGCGATCGCCGATGGCGTGGACGGCGACGTCGAGGCGGGCCTTCTCCGCCTGCCGGAGCAGAGCACGGAGCTCGTCGGGAGTCTGGTTGGGCTGGCCGTGCGGGAAGCCCAGGACCGCCTTCTCGGCGTAGGGCTCGCAGCACCAGGCCGTGCGGGTGTTGAGGGATCCATCGCTGATGATCTTGAGTGGCCCCATCGTGAGGCGTGGGTCGTCGCCCATGGGCTGCCCCGAGGACAGACCACGCTCCAGGACGTCGGCCAGCCCATCGGCGTACGACGCCATGCGGACGCGCAGGAGGTCGGCACCGCCGCTCCAGCGATCCAGCCACTCGGCGACACCACCGCTGAACTCGAAGTCCACGACCCCGACGATCCCCACCGCCGCGGCGGCCTCCATGGCCCGGCGGTAGGACTCGGGGCCCGTACCGTCGACCCCGAGCACCGTGCTGAGGCGGCCATACGCCTGGAACCATTCCCCTTCTGCGACGACCCCCTCGCGCGTGGGCAGGAAGAGCATCTGCAGGGCACGAGTGTTGAGCCAGCCGTGGTGGCCGTCGCCGCAGATGAGCACGATCGGCTGGTCGGTGTCGATCGCATCGAGGTCGGAGACCACCGGGGAGTCGTCCCAGGCGGTGGGCCGGTGCCCCCAGCCGATGACGGGCAGGTCGGGCTGCTCGGCCAGCCGTTCGCGCACGAGCGCCACCGCGTGCGCGCTCGAGCGCGCCGGTGCCAGGTCGAGCCGTGCGGACGTCAACGACCACTGGCCGAGGTGGACGTGCTGGTCCCACAGCCCCGGCATCAGCCAGCCGCCATCGGCACTCGGGTCGGCTGCGGGCTCGATCGCGGTCACGACGCCGTCGGTGACCGTCACGTCGACCGGCCCGTCAGGTGCGGGGTCGGTGAGGGAGACGAGATGCACAGCTTCGAACCGCATGGGCTCACGCTAGAGGCGGGGCCATGGGGCGCGGTCGGCGCCTTCCCTCGGGGGGTGGGCAGGTCGATCGGTTCGCGCTATACAGAGGGAAGCGGCGCTGCACGGTGCCGCTCCCACGGCCCTCGCGGCCACGTGCGATGGAGGACGACATGACTGACTCCCAGATCGAAGACCCGGCCGAAGGCGGCGCCGACGGTGGTGCTGACGGTGGTGCTGACGGCGGCGCGGACGGCGGCGCGGACGGTGGTGCGGACGGCGGGGCCGACGGCGGCGCTGACGGCGGTGCAGGTGGCGACGGTGGCGCTGATGGCGGCGCTGACGGCGGTGCAGGTGGCGACGGTGGCGCTGATGGCGGCGCCGACAGCGGTGCCGACAGCGGTGCCGACAGCACTTCTTGATGCCGCAGGCGATCGTGGATGACGGCGGGCCCGGGGACGACCCCGGGCCCGCTGGCTCCACCCTCGGCGAACGGCCGGCACTGGCGCGCCTCGTCGATGACGTGGGGTCGTTCGCGCAGGCGACGTGGGCTCGAGAGGCCAGCTCGTACGCCGCAGCGGACCCCACCTGCTTCGCCGACCTGCTCAGTGAGGACTCGATCGACGAGCTGCTCGGCCGACGGGGACTGCGCACGCCCTTCCTGCGCGTCGCCAAGGACGGCACCACCCTGGGCAACGCCGCCTTCACCGCCCCGGGAGGCGTGGGAGCGGGCATCGCCGACCAGGTCAGCGACGACAAGGCCGCGGCTCTCTTCGCCAGCGGCTCGACGCTCGTCCTGCAAGGGCTCCACCGCACGTGGCCGCCGATCATCGACTTCTGTCAGCAGCTCGCGACAGACCTGGGCCACCCCGTCCAGGCCAACGCCTACGTCACTCCTCCCGACAACCAGGGCTTCGCGGACCACTACGACGTCCACGATGTCTTCGTCCTCCAGGTCAGCGGGCGCAAGAGGTGGTCGATCCACTCGCCGGTGCTGCCGTTGCCCCTGCGCGACCAGCCATGGACCGACCGGCGCGACGCCGTAGGCCTGGCTGCGGAGCAGGAGCCGATCATCGACGTCGTGCTGGAGCCGGGCGACGTCCTCTACCTCCCGCGCGGCTACCTGCACTCCGCCACTGCCCTGGGCGGTGTCACCGTCCACCTGACGCTGGGCGTCCACAGCTGGACGCGCTACACCGTGGCCGAGCAGCTCGTCGCGATGGCGCTCGAGGGGCTCAGCCACGACCCGGAGGCTCGCGAGTCCCTCGCGCTCGGCACCACCCTCGCTCCCGAGCAGCTGGACGCCGACCTTGTGACCGCCAAGCTCCGTACCCTGCTCGAGGCGCTCGACCCCGCCGAGGTCGCCGCCCGGCTGCGCACCCAGCGCCGGGCTGCTCAGCGAGCAGAGCCGTTGGGTCCCTTGGCGCAGCACGCCTTGGCCGCGGCGTTGACGGAGACGACGGCCCTCCGGCTGCGCCACCACCTCGATGCCGACCTCGACGGCACCGACACCGACCGGCAGCTGCGCACCCGGGCGGGGACCATGTCGGTGGGGGACGTGCCGGAGGCAGTGCTCAAGCGCCTGCTGGCCGGCGACGTGCTCCGCGCCGACGAGCTCGGCACGGCAACCGCCCGGCAGCTGATCGAGGCTGGACTGGTTGTCGCCGGATGACCTTCCGCTGCTCCGACGGGGCCGCCGAGCGGGGCGATCCGATCGTCGGGACCGCCCCGCCGCAACGTGACTGGCTGCTGGTCGAGCACCCCGGACCCTGGCCGGTCAACGCCCCCTTCGACACCGACCTGCCGACAGCGATCCTGCGTCGACTCGAGCACCCACGGTTGCGGATCCTGCTCATCCGGCCACATGGCCGGGAGACGAGTCGGCGCGTGCCCGCCGACCTCGGCCGACGCCGCTGGTTCAGCTGCCTGGACGGCGAGCTGCGCACCGGTCACTGGGACCAGCCCGACGACCTGCTCGCCACCTCGGCGCCGGGTGCCGGGGCGCCGTACTCCGGAACGCTCATGCTCGTGTGCACCCACGGCATCCACGACGCCTGCTGCGCGATCAAGGGTCGACCCGTCGCCGCGGCGCTGGCCCGGGAGTGGCCCGAGGAGACCTTCGAGTGCAGCCACCTCGGCGGTGACCGGTTCGCGCCCAACGTGCTGCTCCTGCCCGACGGGGCCTGCTACGCGGGGATGTCGCCGGAGCAGTCGGTGACGACCGTGGCAGCCCACCGGCAGGGTCGCGTGGACGTCGAGCGGCTGCGCGGCGTGGCGGGTCTGCACCCCGCCGAGCAGGTGGCCATGTCCGCGGTGCTCCGGCAATGGGGACCGGCCCCGCTCACCAGCGCGCTGCCGGCGCTGGTGGAACAGGCAGGCACCTTCGACGCGGGGACGTGGACCGTCGAGGTCGTCGGCAGCGCCCCGCTCCCCCGTGACGTCCGCGTGGTCGTGGCGAGCAGCCGACGAGACGAGGCGCAGCTGACCTGCCGGGCGCCCCGCGCCACGCGGGCGCTGCAGTGGGACGTGGTCTCGCTCGAGTCGGAATAGTCCGTATCAAAATGGTCGGCTCATGCGGTTCCGACGACCAATTTGATACGGACTACCGGGGGGGACGGGCACGACGTCAGGACAGGAAGCGCTCCAGGATCGGTCCGGCCGTGCGCGAGCCCGACTCCCCGGTCTCGACGAAGACGGCGACGGCGAGGTCCCCCTGCGTGGCGATCATCCAGGTGTGGGTGGGCAGCGAGCCGGACCCGTCGGGCGAGCCGTACTCCGCGGTGCCGGTCTTGGCGCCCACCTCACCGGGCAGATCAGCGAGGAACGAGCCGGAGCCCTCGGTCACGACCGCTCGCATCAGAGCCCTCAGGTCGGCAGCCTCCGCAGGCGTCAACAGCGACGCCGGGGCGGTCTGCGTCACCTCGTGGTCGGGCAGCAGCACGGGCAGCACCGCGCGACCCGCGGCCACCGACGCAGCCACCGTTGCCATCGTCATCGGCGACGCCAGCACCTTGCCCTGACCGATCAGGTCGGCCGCGGCCTCGGTCTCCCCCTCGGGAGCCGGCACCTGCCCGAAGTAGGCAGGGAACCCGAGGTCGTGGTCGACGCCCAGGCCCAGCGCCGCGGCAGCCTCAGCCAGGTCGCCGTCCGCCAGCCGGTCGCGGGCAGCGATGAAGGCGGTGTTGCAGGAGTTGGCGACGGCCTGACGGAGGGTGATCGTGCCGAGCCCGGAAGCCGGATAGTCGTCGTAGTTCTTGAACGTCTTGCCGTCGACCACGGTGGTGGCGGGGCACTGAACGGGCTGCTCGGGTCGCAGTCCGGAGCGCAGCAGCGCCAGCGACGAGACCACCTTGAAGGTCGAGCCGGGCGCATATTGCCCGTATGTCGCAGTGTTGAGACCCTCGCTCCCGGGACCGCTGGCCGCGACCAGGATCGCGCCGTCCGAGGGGCGGATCGCCACGAGCGCACTGGGGGGTCCGACCGAGGCAAGGGCGGACTCCGCCTTGGTCTGCAGGTCGATGTCCATCGTCGTGCGCAGGTCTGCCCCCGCCACCGCAGGGACCTCGTGCACGGCGCGGTCGTTGTCCGCACCGGCCGCGACGACGGTCAGCCCCGGGGTGCCGGCGAGCTGGTCGTCATACCGCGCCTGGAGGCCCGAGAGGCCCACCACGTCGCCCGCCTCGACCTCACCGGCCGACTCCTCGATGATCTCCGCAGTGGCCTCGCCGACGCTGCCCAGGATCGGCGCGGCGAACCCGCGCGACGGCCCGAGGTCCTGCTGGGTCGCGAGCGAGACGGCTCCCGGGATCTCGGCATAGCGGGGCGGGACGAGCGTCGTGGCTTCCTCGGCGCGCAGCACGAGCGCCTGGACGAACGCCTTCTCCCCGGCCGCCTCGGCCTGCTTCGTGTATGCCGCAGCGTCGACCTTCAACGCCTCGGCAATCGCTTGCGCGGAGAGTGCGACCTGGCCGCCGGCCACCTGTTCGGCGGTGAGCTTGGTCTTGTCCAGCCCGAGGAGGACGACGTCCCGGGGCGCGACGATCGCCCTGTCCCCGGCGCCGGTGATCCGGCCGCGCTCGGCGCCGGTGCGCTGCAGGGTGAGGCGCTCCCCCTCGACCAGGGACGGCTCGACCAGCGCCGGCGCCCAGACGACCTGCCAGGTGTCCTCGACGAGAGTCAGGTCGACGGTGGCGGAGTAGGTCCAGGGGTCCGCCACGTCGGTGTCCCACTGCCAGTCCACCTCAGCGGTCGCGGTGTCCTCGGTGACCTCCGCTTCCCCCACGTCCACGGAGTGGGGCACATCGAGCCCTTCGACGACGGCTGCGTAGTCCTCCGTCGGGTCCGATGAGCGGAAGTCGACGGCACTGAGGTCGCCCGTCGTGAGCCCGATCTCCAGGGCACGGAGGGTGTTCGTGGGACTCTCGCCGGCCCCGAGCAACTGGCAGCCCGTGAGCAGCAGCGAGGTCACCAGGACAGGGGCAGCGAGCCGAGAACGCATGCGCTCACGCTAGTGGGAGACCGACAGGGCTAGATTGCCTCCCATGGGTTTGCGGGGACTCGTCGCAATAGTGGCGTTGCTGGCGGCGGGGATCGTCGGCGGCTTTGCTGCTGCGGCCATGCTCGCCCCGGAGCCCGACACCACCGGCATCCCCAGCCCGGTCGCAGGCGCGGACCCCAGCGCCCCGGGTGATCCGCCGGTGCCGCTGCAGGAAGATCCCACCGAGGACGCCCTACCGACGGGCCTGAAGATGGAGGACGTGAAGGTGGGGTCGGGGCGGAACGCCTCCTACTTCCCGGCGCCCGACGGGTGGAGCCGCAGCGAACCCAGCTCCAACGAGGTGAAGTACAAGATGCCCGGCTATCCGGGCCACACCTTCGTCCTCCGCGTCGAGCAGGTGACGTCACAGCACGAAACGATCCCCGACATCGTCGATCGCACGCTCTTCGAACTGGAGCGTGACCCAGACTTCGAGGACTTCCAGCGGACCAAACGCACCCACGACTCGCTGGAGTTCAACTACCTCTTCGAGGGCTACCGCCGCTTCGGCATCATCGTCTGGCTGGACATCAGCCGGTCGGACCAGGCCGAGGCGGAGATCGCGATCATGGGCCGCGAGAAGGACCTGCCCGGGATGCGCGATCTCATCGTCAAGGTCATCCGCGGCATCAGGACCGGCTGACGCCCGTCACAGTCCCGGCGTCGTGATCGAGTCGATGACGTCGTAGGCGACGGCACGGTCGCCGGCACGCACCTGCACCCGCAGCAGCTGGTCGGCGTTCACCTGCACGGTCCGCTCGATCGTGATCCCGCCGTCGTCGGAGCACCCGGTGAACTCCACGGTGATGGACTCGCCGCCGAGATGCCGGCCGGGCACCGCCCCGCCGCTGGCCCCGCACTCGGGACGCTCCGGCACGCCGGTGGGCAACGACTCCCCCGGAAGCACCCCGATGAAGATGCCCTCGCCGGGGTCAGTGATCCCGTTCCACCCTTCGGCGTCTCCCGCCGCGACCGACGGCTCATCGGTCGTCCCACCGGGTGCTCGCCATGGCTCGGCGTCGACGACCCGCGTCCAGTCATCGGGAACGGTGACCGAGATGCTGTTCGTCGAGTCCCAGATCGTCTGCTCGGTGGCGACCAGGCGCTGGGCGGAGTAGCCGGCGACGAGCCCGACGACGAGGGCCGAGGCCCCGGCGGCCGCCCGCACGCGCTGCGCCCGCCGCGGCGAGGCGTTGGAGTCCACTCGCGGCTCCGGCCTGGTCAGGTCCTCATCCACCGCGATCCAGGTCGGCGGCTCCTCGGTGTGGTCGACCAAGGCACTGTCGAGGGCCTCGACGAAGGACGGCACATCGGGATATCTCCCCCCACGGTCCTTCGACAGGGCCGTCGCCAGCACCTTCTCCGCGTCGTCGGGCAGCCCGTTGTCCAGCGGAGGCAGCGGGCCGGGATCAGCAGCGGCGCTGAGCGAGACGTGGTCGTACGGCGCCCGCCCGGCCAGCATGAGATAGGCCAGCGCCGCGAGGGAGTACTGGTCGGCCCGCCCGTCGAGCGGCTCGCCCTGCGCCTGCTCCGGGGCGATGAAGGACGGGGTGCCGCCGATCATCGTCAGCCGCGACGACATGTCCATCGCCTTGCCGAGCCCGAGGTCGCCGAGCATCGCGCTGACCTGCCGCTCGCCGCCGACCTCGACGGTGCGGAACAGGACGTTGGCGGGCTTCACGTCGCGGTGCAGCACGCCACGCTGGTGCAGTGCGTGGAGGCCGGCGCCGACCTGCCCGATGACGTGGAGCGATTGCGAGACGGTCAGCGGCTCGAGCTCCAAGCGGTCTGCGAGCGTGCCCTGGTCGGCATACGACATGACCAGGAACGGACGGGAGTCCTCCAGCTCGCCGGCGTCGTAGACCGAGACGATGTGCGGCGACTCGACCTTGCGCAGGAAGCGGCCTTCCTCGATGAAGCGCTGCCGGACGTGCTGGTCCTCGGTCCAGTTGTCGGCCAGCACCTTGATCGCGACGGGACAGTCCAGCTGCTCGTCGTAGGCCAGCCACACGGTCGCAAATGCGCCCGCCCCGATGCGACGCCGCACGGGGTAGCGACCAAGACGGGAGGGGACGGACACCCCTGCATTATGTTGCAGGTGTGACTCCGGACGACATCGATGACCTCGCGCGGCGCGCCCGCGAGGGCGACCGTGCTGCCTTGGAGACCCTCCTGGAGGCAGTTCGCCCGCGTGCGCTGAACGTCTGCCGGGGGGTTCTCCCCTACTCCGGCGACGCCGAGGACGCGTGTCAGGAGGCGCTGCTCAACGTCGCCACCAAGATCGGCACGTGGAACGGCCGCGGCCGGTTCACCACCTGGATGCACGTCGTGGCGCTCAACAGCGCGCGCACGACCTACCGCAAGCTGAAGAACCAGGCCGTGCCCACCGACTTCGAGGGCGGCCAGCACGACCGACCCGATCCGCGCACCACCTCGGTCATCGCCGGCACCCGACTTGATCTGCTCGACGCGATGGAGACGATCGAGAAGGAGCACCCGCAATACGTCGAGCCGTTGCTCCTCCGCGACGTCTACGGCATGGCCTATGAGGACATCGCTCAGCTCATCGACGTGCCGCTCGGGACCGTGAAGGCCCAGATCCACCACGGCCGGAAGCTCGCACGACCCCTGCTCCGGGGCGAGTGATGACGACGCGGCGCGTGATGAGGCGGTGTGCGCTCGCCGTCGCAGCCAGCCTGCTCGCCGGGTGCTCGGTCGGCTCGGAGCCCGAACCCTCGCCTGGCTCCCGGTCCGGGTCCGAGTCCCCGTCCGAGTCACCGTCCGAGCCCACCTCGGAGGTCTCCCCTTCCGACAGCACGGGTCCGACGACGGCTCGTGCGAGCACCCCGGCGCTGAGCGAGCGGACCGAGCCCGACCTCGAGCTGGCCATGAGCACCCCGGTGGAGGACTCGGTCTATCCGGCGGTCGGCGGACCCGACGTCGACGCTCTGCTCTACGACCTCGACCTGGCGTGGGACCCGACGGAGCTTTCGCTGACCGGCACCTCGACCATCACCTTCCGCGCGGCCCGGGACGCGAATGAGTTCGGTCTCGACTTCTCCCCGGTCCTGGAGGTCGAGAGCCTCACCCTCGACGGGCAGAAGGCGGCGTACACCCATCGCGGCAAGGATCTGGTCGTCAAGGCGCCGATCGTCACCGACGACCAGCACGAGCTGGTGGTCTCCTACGCCGGCGAGCCAGGACCGGTCCCGGCGCCCACCACGCGCAGAGACTTCTCCACCGTCGGCTTCACCGTCACCGATCGGGGCGAGGTGTGGACGATGCAGGAGCCGTACGGCGCCTACAGCTGGTATCCCGTCAACGACCAGCCGGCCGACAAGGCCCTCTACGACATCTCCGTCACCGCTCCGGAACCCTGGACCGGCGTCGCCAACGGACGGCTCGTCGGCGACACGACCGAGGACGGTCGGCGCACGACCGAGTTCCAGCTGGACGAACCCGCGTCGTCCTACCTCATCACCCTCGCCATCGGTGACTACGCGCACGCTGCCCAGACGTCGAAGAGCGGCGTGACGCTCGACTACTGGTATCCCCGCGGCCAGCCCCTCGTGCTCGACGACCTGCGGGCCGGGGCTGCTGCAGTCGACTGGATCGAGGCACGCCTCGGGCCCTACCCGTTCAGCTCAGCCGGCATCGTCGCCACCGATTCGCAGTCGGCGATGGAGACCCAGACGATGATCACGATCGGCAACACCGAATACGCACGGTCCCCGCAGGTGATCGTGCACGAGCTCGTCCACCAGTGGTACGGCGACCAGGTCTCCCCGGCCGACTGGAGCGACGTGTGGCTCAACGAGGGCATGACGATGTTGATGCAGGCGTTGTGGGAGGCGGACCACGACGGCGCCAAGACCAGCGCGACCATCGCCGGCTGGCGAGCCATCGACCAGGACCTGCGCGACGAGTACGGCCCTCCGGGCGCCTACGACCGGGCCCAGTTCGCCGGGTCCAACATCTACTACTTGCCTGCGATCATGTGGAACGAGCTGCGCCTCGAGCTCGGCGACGACCAGTTCTTCGCGATCGCCCGCTCGTGGCTGACGGCCCAGGACAACAGGTCCGTCACCCGCGACGCCATCTACGCGCACTGGGAGAAGGAGACCGGGCTGGAGCTCTCCGCGTTCTTCGACGCGTGGATCCTCGGGAGTGCCACGCCGCCGCCGGGCGTCTCGGCCGGGTGAGCTGACCACAGTTCCGCCCTCAGTGAACCCCCTTGCTCCACTCCCGGCCGCCGCGGTGGAGTGAGGCATGCGACTCCTCGTCCTCGGCGGCACCAAGTTCCTCTCCCTCAGCGTGGCCCAGCAGGCGGTAGACCGCGGCTGGGAGGTCACCTGCGCCTGCCGCGGCTCATCCCCGGTGCCTGACGGCGCGACGCACCTGCCGTGGGACCGTTCGACGGACGCCCCGATCGGGCTGCAGGAGGGCACGTGGGACGCGGTCGTGGACGTCGCCCGGCTCCCCTCGCACGTGCGCCGCGCGGTCGAGATCGTGGCGCGGCCCCACTGGGTCTTCGTCTCGACGATCAACGTGTACGCCGACAACGGATCGTCGGCGATGGAGCCGCTCGTCGAGCCGGTCTCCGACGACGTCGACCTGGCCGAGGACCCAGACGCCTACGGGCCGATGAAGGTCGCCTGCGAGGAGATCGTCGCGACCGGCACCACCTCGTCGATGATCGTGCGGCCTGGTCTGATCGTCGGTCCGGGCGACGGGAGCGGCCGGTTCTCCTACTGGCCCGACCGACTCTCCAGGGGCGGTGAGGTGCTGGCCCCTGGGTCGCCTGACGATGTGGTCCAGGTGATCGACGTACGCGACCTGGCGGCGTGGATCCTCGACGCGTGTGAGGCGCGGACCACCGGCGCTTTCGACGCGGTGGGCCAGCTGCTCGGGCTGGGCGACCTGCTGGACGAGGTCGCTGCCGGAGTGTCCGACGGGGTGTCCGGGCGGCGGGCCTTCACCTGGGTGGACTCGGACTTCCTGACCGAGCAGGGCGTGGAGCCCTGGGCCGGTGACGGCTCCGTCCCGTTGTGGCTGCCCCGCCCGGAGTACGACGGGATGATGTCCCACTCACCCCAGCCCGCGCTCGACACCGGGCTCCGACTCCGGCCGGTCGCCGAGACCGCGCACGACACCCTCGGGGAGACCGCGGTGGGGATCAGTCCGGAGCGAGAGGCCGAGGTGCTCGCCGCCTGGCACACCCGGCAGGCGTCGCCCGCCGAGAACGGCTGAGGACGGGTCAGCTGCGCTGGTCTTCCACAGCCTCGGCCGACTCGTCCACCGAGTCGGATTCCGCCACGGGCTCCGACTCCTCCTCCGCCGAATCCGCCGAATCCGGCTGATCCGCCGACTCCGGCTCGTCGGCGGACTCCGGCTCGTCGGCGGACTTCTCAGTGGGCGTCTGCACCTCGTCCGCGAGGTCGGCCGTCAGCATGCCGACCGATGATCCCGCGAGCGTGGTGAGCATCTGACGGACGTTGACGAGCTGTTCGTTGATGCTGTCGCGGCGCTGGGTCGCGGCAGCGAGCTCACGCTGGGAGTCGGCGCGCACCCGGTCCGCGTTCGCGCGGCCCTCGCGCACGATCGCCGTCGCTTGGCTCTGCGCGTCGGCGAGCACGCGTCGCGACTCGGTCTCGGCCGCCTCCCGCTCATCCTCGGCGCGGGCCCGCATCTCCTCGACCTCCCTCGCCATCGTCTCCAGCTGCTGCTGGGTGGCGGCCTGCTGCTCACGGAACTCCGTCGCCGTGCGCTCGCGGCGGGCGGCGAGCGTGGTCTCGAAGTCGGCCGCCGCGCGGGCGGCGTTGGCACGCTGCTCCTCGTAGATGGCTTCGGCCTCCTGACGTCGAGCGGCGGCGTCGCGTTCGGCGGCGTCGCGGATCTCATCGGCCTCCCGCTGCGCATCGGTCACGACGCGACCGCTCTCGGCGTCGGCGTCGCGGCGCCGCTCATCGGCGTACTGCTCGGCTTCGCTCCGCAGCCCGGTGGTCGACTTCTCCACCTGCTCGCGGAGGGCCTGGGCGTCGGCGTCGGCGCGCTCACGGATCGCAGCCGCTTCCTCGTCGGCGAGGGTCAGGATCTGGCTGACCCGCTCACCGAGATGCGCGAAGGTCGGCTCACTGACCGGTTCGGGCTCACGGTCGGCGCCTTCGGCAGCGTGCTGCTCGAGCATGCGCACGCGCTCGGCGTACGACGCAGCCTTCTGCTCGGAGCTCTCGACCCGCTTGGCAAGCTCGGCCAGCCGCCGATCGACCTGGCCGGGCTCGTAGCCGCGGAGAACCACTCGGAACTGGGGGTCGGACTCGGTCATGAGGGATCCTCTTCGTCGGTGCTGGGGGTGGGTGTACGCGACTCGTGGTGTTGCGGCGTCTCAGCGGCCTGTGCCTCGGTGGGAACCGCCAGGGCCTCGATGACGCCGGACAGCTGGCTGAGCTCAGCGGTGATGCCGTCGCGGCGACTTCGGAGCGTGGTGACCTCGAGACGCGCATCGGCCAGCAGAGCCTTGGCCTTCTGGCGCATGTCGTCGGCCTCGGCGCGCGCCTCGGTGAGCATCCACAGGCACTCCTCCTTGGTCCGGCGCAGCTCTTGCGCGGCCATGTTCTGAGTTCGCACCACCTCTTCGGCCGCCTGGGTCCGCAGACTCGCGGCGCCGGCCTCGGCCTCGGCGCGTCGCCGCTCGGCGCGCTCCATCACACGGGCGCCCTGCCACTCTGCCTCCTGCCGGGCCCGCTCGGCGTCCTCCTGGGCGGCCGCGCGCACGCGAGTCGCCTCCGCCTCAGCGGCTTGCGAGACATGGAGGGCCGCCTCGCTGATCTCGACAGCCTTGCGGTCCGCCTCGGCGACCTTGACCCGGAGTTTTTCGGTGACCTGGTTCAGCAGCTCCTGGGTGCGCCGCCGCTGGACGGCGACGTGCTCGGCTGCTTCGCGAAGCCCTGCCTTGCGCATCGCCTGGCGCTCCTGCTCGCCTGCGACGAGGAGTGAGTCGACGGTGGCCTTGGCCCACGCCGTCTGCTCACCGGCGGCCCTGAGCTCGCGATCGGCCTCCACCCTCGCGTCGGCCAGCAACGCAGCCGCGGTCTCCACCGCGCGGGCATGCTCGGCCGCGACCTCCTCACGGACTGCGAGAGCTGCTTCCTCGGCGGCCGCCCGCAGCTGGCTCGCCTCCTTCGCGGCCGCTTCGAGAACCGCCTCCGCCTCGGCTCCAGCGGCCGCCCTGACCTGCTCGGCCTCCGTCGTCGAGGAGCGCGCGAGCTCCTCCGCTGCTGCCAGGGCTCGCGCCTGGTGCTCAGCCGCCTCGCGCTGCGACGACTCCAGCACGGCGGCCGCCTCGGTCTCGGCCGAGCCACTCAGCTCCGCAGCCTCGGACCGGACCTGTTCGATGAGGCCGGACACCTCGAGGAGCCGCTGGTCCGCGCGCTGGCGAGCCTCCTCGAGGAGCCGGTCACGCTGGGTCTCTGCGGCGCGCAGCAGGGCTGTGGCCTGGGCGCCCGCGTCGGCAACGATCGTCCGCGCTTCCTCGGAGGCTTCCTCGAGCACCTGCTCGGCGCGAACCCGCGCCTGCTCAGCGGCGACTCGCACCTGCTCGGCGTCTGCCCGCACCTGCTCGGCCTCTGCCCGCACCTGGTCGGCCTCGGCACGCACCTGCTCGGCCACCGCGCGGTCGCGGACGGCTGCGGCCTCCAACTCACGAATGTGGGCGGTCGCGAGGGCAGCCTCCTCCTCGAACTCGCGCCGAAGCTGCTCGGCGACCTCCTGAGCCCGGAGGAGAACCGTTGCGGTGGGCTGCGGCGTCTCCGCGGTCATGGGGTGATCCTTTCAGAACCCGGCCCAGGGCGCGACAGACCAGGTCGACCGTGTGGGTTCCGTGCACCAGCAAGTGGCACCACAACCCACACAGTCGGGCCCGTAGCCAACCTGACTGACGTCAGTCAGGTTGGCGACGGTCGCTCTCAGAAGAGCAGTGCCGTGCCTGGGTCTTCGAGCAGACCAGCGACGTCGGCGAGGAAGCGTGAGCCCTTCTCGCCGTCGATGTGCCGGTGGTCGAAGGAGAGTGCCAGGGTTGTGATGTCGCGGACGACGATCTCGTCCACGCCGTCCTTGGAGACCACCCACGGCTGCTTGCGCACCGCGCCGAAGCACAGGATCGCCGCCTCGCCCGGGTTGATGATCGGCGTCCCGGCGTCGACGCCGAAGACACCCACGTTGGTGATCGTGAAGGTGCCGCCCGCCATCTCGGCCGGCTGCGTCTTGCCCTCCCGCGCGGTGGCGGTCAGGCCGGCCAGGGCACCGGCGAGCTCCAGCATCGAGAGCTGGTCGGCGTCCTTGATGTTGGGCACGACCAGTCCCCGCGGCGTCGCAGCAGCGATGCCGAGGTTGACGTAGTTCTTGAACACTACTTCCTGGGCGGCGTCGTCCCAGAAGGAGTTGATCTCCGGGGTGCGCTTCATCGCCAGCATGACCGCGCGGCTCAGGACGAGGAGCGGGCTGACCTTCGCGTCCTTGAACTCGCGCCGCTTCTTCAGCCGCGCCACGAACTCCATCGTGGCCGTCACGTCGACGGTGATCCACTCGGTCACGTGCGGGCTGGTGAAGGCCGACTGGCTCATGGCCTGGGCCATCATCTTGCGCACGCCCTTGATCGGCTCGCGGGTCTCCCGCTCGCCGGAGCGGGCCACCGCACCTGTCGCGGCCGGAGCGGCCTGAGCAGCGCCGGACGACGAGGCCGCAGAGGTCGCAGCCTCGACGTCCGCCCGCGTGATGACTCCGTCGCGACCCGACCCTGTGAGGGTCTTGAGGTCGATGCCGAGGTCCTTGGCGAGCTTGCGCACCGGCGGCTTCGCCAGCGCCCGCACCTCACTGGGTGACTGCGCGGCGGGCGGCACCAGCGCCTCGGCCGGAGCAGCAGCGGGTCCCGGACGGGCAGACGTCGCGGGGACGGCCGGCTCGTCGACGGCCGCGACCTCCTCGGACTGCGCGCCGCCGGGGGCGAACGCACCCTGCACCTGGAGCTGGGCCTGCGCGCCGGCGGTGGTCGACGGCGACGCCGAGCCGCGGCGGGCGCGACGCTGAGGACCGCGCTCGGCCTTGTTGCGGCCCACGAGCGACTCGCCCTCACCGCCACCGGAGGCGGCCGGGTTGGAGAGGTCCATGTCGGAGAGGTCCACCTCGGGCGCGGCAGCCGCAGGGGCAGCAGGCGCCGGCGCGGCGGCGTCGGACGGGGAGCCGACCGAGATGATCGGCGTACCGACCTGGACCATCTCGCCCTCGGACACCATCAGTGCGAGCACGGTTCCTTCGTATGGCGACGGCAGCTCGACCAGCGACTTGGCGGTCTCGATCTCGACGATGATGTCGTTGATCTCGATCACGTCGCCCTCCTTGACCTTCCAGGAGACGATCTCGGCCTCGGTCAGCCCCTCGCCCACGTCGGGCAGCTTGAACTCAGCCATCTCAGAACTCCAGCGAACGGTCGACGGCATCGAGGACGCGGTCGAGGTCGGGCAACCACTCCTCCTCGATGCGCGAGGCGGGGTAGGGCGTGTCGAAGCCACCGACGCGCAGCACCGGGGCTTCGAGGGAGTAGAAGCACTCCTCGGTGATGCGGGCCGACAGCTCGGCACCCATACCGAGGTTGACGTGCGCCTCGTGGGTGACCACGACCCGACCCGTGCGGCGGGCCGACTCCAGGACCGGAGCCATGTCGAGCGGGGACAGCGTGCGCAGGTCGATGACCTCGATGGACTTGCCCTCGGTCGCAGCAGCCTCGGCAACCTTGAGCGCGGTCTTCACCGTCGGGCCGTAGGCCAGGAGCGTGAGATCCGTGCCGGCCCGCACCGTGCGGGACGCGAAGAGCGGGTCGGGGGTCGCCGACTCGTCGAGCTCGAGCTTGTCTGCGTGGTACTGCCGCTTGGGCTCGAGGAAGATGACCGGGTCGTCGCAGGCGATGGCCTGCTGGATCATCCAGTAGCCGTCGACGGGGTTGGAGCACGCGACGACCTTGAGGCCCGGGGTGTGGGCGAACTGGGCCTCGGGTGACTCGCTGTGGTGCTCGACGGCGCCGATGCCACCGCCGAAGGGGATGCGGATGACCATCGGCATCTTCGACTTGCCCTGCGAGCGGAAGGTCATCTTCGCGACCTGGCAGACGATCTGGTCGTAGGCCGGGTAGACGAAGCCGTCGAACTGGATCTCGACGACGGGACGGTAGCCGCGCAGCGCCATACCAACTGCGGTGCCGACGATGCCGGACTCGGCGAGCGGGGAGTCGATGACGCGGTCCTCACCGAAGTCCTTCTGCAGACCGTCGGTGATGCGGAAGACGCCGCCGAGCTTGCCGACGTCCTCGCCCATGATGAGGACCTTGGGGTCGTCCTCCATGGCCTTGCGCAGGCCCATGTTGAGGCCCTTGGCCAGGGTGATCTTCTGCGTGGTGCTCATGCGTGCTCTCCCTCGAACGAAGCGAGGTAGGCCGCGTAGCCGTCGCGCTGGGCGGCGAGCTCGTCGGTCATCTCGGTGTAGACGTGGTCGAAGACGCTCATCGGCTTCGGGTCCGCCAGGGCCTTGCAGCCCTCACGGAGGTGGTGGCCGAGGTCCTTGGCCTCCTGGTCGAGGTCGTCGAAGAACTGCTGGTCGACGAGACCGTTGCGGCGCAGGTAGACCTCCAGCCGCTTGATCGGGTCCTTGAGCTTCCAGTGCTCGACGTCGTCGGAGAGGCGGTAGCGCGTCGGGTCGTCGGTCGTGGTGTGCGCACCCATGCGGTAGGTGTAGGCCTCGACCAGGGTCGGGCCCTGGCCGTCGCGGGCGCGCTGGAGGGCGGCCTGCGTGACGGCGTACGTCGCCAGCACGTCGTTGCCGTCGACGCGGACACCGGGGAAGCCGAAGCCGAGGGCGCGCTGGTAGAGCGGGATGCGCGTCTGGCGCTCGATCGGCTCGGAGATCGCCCACTGGTTGTTCTGGCAGAAGAAGACCACCGGCGCGTTGTAGGACGCCGCGAAGATGAAGGCCTCGTTGACGTCGCCCTGCGAGGACGCCCCGTCGCCGAAGTGGGCGACGACGGCCGCGTCCCGTTCCGGGTCGCCGGTGCCGACGGCGCCGTCGCGCTGGATGCCCATGGCGTAGCCGACGCCGTGGAGCACCTGCGCGCCGATGACGATCGTGTAGAGACCGAAGTTGTTGTCAGCCGGGTCCCAGGCGCCCTGGTCGACACCGCGGAAGAGGCCGAGCAGGTCGAGCGGGTCGACGCCGCGGCAGTAGGCGACGCCGTGCTCGCGGTAGGTCGGGAAGACGTAGTCCTGCGGGCGCAGGGCTCGACCGGCGCCGATCTGCGCGGCCTCCTGGCCGAGCAGCTGGGCCCAGATGCCCAGCTCGCCGTGCCGCTGGAGGGCCGTCGCCTCGGTGTCGATGCGCCGGGTGAGCACCATGTCGCGGTAGAAGCCGCGGAGCTGCTCGGCGGAGAAGTCGTAGTCGAACTCGGCGTGGTGGACCCGCTCGCCCTCGGGGGTGAGCAGCTGCACGAGGTCGGGGCCGCCATCTCGCTGCGAGGGTCCGAAGACCTCCACGAGATCCGGGCCGAATGCTCCTGAGCTGACTCCTGTGGTGTCGTTCATGACACTCCATTTCGCTGGCGGCTGCGCGGGGTCTCCGGCACGCCGATGGCTGACTGTGCCCAGGTGCTCGTAGGCGTGTGTGACCCCGGGCACATGGTGGCGTCAAAGTATCCGCCGCGCCACCCCCGGCGCGAATCGGCCCGGGTTAGGTTGTCGCCCGTGCGCCTCCGACTCCGACTCGCCACCTCGAGCCTGCTGCTGGGCCCCATGCTGGTCGGAGTCGTCGTCAGCGGGGGGCCAGCGAGCGCCGACCGGATCCCGCGCCCGGTGCTGGGCACCGGATTCGCCGACCCGACGGTGGCGGTGCGCGGCGACGGCTTCGTCGGGTTCTCCACCGGCAGCCTGATTCCCCGGGCGTACGCCGCAGGCCCCGACGCGTCCTGGCGCACGACCGGCTCCGCCCTCGTGCGCCTCCCCGCCTGGTCGCACGACGACGGCGACATCTGGGCCTCCGACATCGCTCGCGTCGGCCGCTGGTGGGTGCTGTACTTCGCCGCCCCGGTGCGCGGCCTCGGGGAGTACGGCCGGTGCATCGGCGTCGCGCGGTCCCGCTCCGCCGTCACCGGGTTCAAGCCGATCGGCGACCATCCCCTCGTCTGTCCGTCGTACGTCGACGTGCCGGCCGCCGACGACGCCGTTCCGATCGCCCTGCCCGGGCTCCCCCGCGCAGGCGTGATCGACCCGTCCCTGGTGGTGGCCGGCGGTCGGCCACACCTGGTCTACAAGACCGACCGGATCCCTTCGTCCATCCGGCTGCTGCCGCTGACGAGCAACGGTCAGCACGCCGCCGCGACCAGTGTCGAGCTCTTCCGCCACGACGGCGTATTGGAGAACCCGGTGCTCATCGAGCGCCCGGCCGGCTGGGTGATGCTGCTCTCCCAGGGCGACTTCACCGGCTGCTCCTACCGGACGATCTGGCGCCGGTCGACCTCGATCTTCAACTGGACCGAGGCCACCACGGGCGTGCTCCTCGACCTGTCGACCCGCCTCTGCGGACCGGGTGGCGCCGACGTGACCCCGATGCCCCACTCGAAGCGGTTGCGCATCTACTTCCACGCCTGGACCTGCCACGGCACCACCACCCCGTGCCGTCCAGGCATCCGCAAGGAACGGGTCAGGAAGCGGTCGCGGGCCGTCCGGCCGATGTATGCCGCCACCATCGACTGGGTCGACGGCGTGCCGGTGATCGCCGATTTCCTGTAGGGCGGGCGACACCTCGGCGCGTCCTCGGTTTCACTCCAGCCCCATCGGCGGGGTATCAAGGAGATGACGCCTAGGGGGTCCACACCATGAACTCACGCAACACGCGACACTTCGTCCGCCGAGCCGGCGCGCTCACCGCGCTCGCCGCTCTTCCTGCGCTGCTCGCCCTCTCGCCGGTCTCGACCCCGGCCAGCGGCGCGGACGACGGCGCCGACGGTCAGGCACCCACCCGTGATGATCGCGCCCGCCGGGCAGCCGCCGCGCCGAGACCACTGATCTGGAACCGGGACTTCGGCGACCCGAGCGTCGTCCACGACGGCACCCGCTGGTTCGGCGCAGCGACCGGTTTCCGCGGCCGCGGTTCGAGCGCAGATCTGGACTACGCCGCGTGGAACCCGACCGGCGACCTGCTCAACGCCAGGCCGGCGTGGGCGAAGTTCGCCGGGGTGTGGGCACCCGAGCTCGAGCAGAGCCCTTCCGGCTGGCTCGCCTACTACACGATGCCCTCGCGCGGCCTTCCCCACGAGCAGGACCGCTGCATCGGCGTCGCCACCGCACCGACACTGTCCGAGACGTTCACCCCGGTCAGCAACCGACCGCTCGTGTGCCCCGACTACTCCTCGACGCAGCCCGCCTTCGACCCGGTCGGCGGTCGCGTCGGTCTCCCCCGCCGGGGCGTGATCGACCCGTCGTCATACATCGCACCCGACGGCCGTCGCTACCTGCTCTACCGCACGCAGGGGACGCCGTCGACGATCCGGATGATCCGCCTCAACGCCGCCGGCACCGGCACCTTCGGCCTCAGTCGTGAGCTCATCCGCGACGTGGGCGTCCTGGAGAACCCGGTCATGGTCAAGCACGGCGACTGGCACTACCTGATCACCTCCCGCGGCAACTACGGCGACTGCCGCTACCGCACGATCTGGCGCCGCTCGCAGTTCCGCCACCAGGGCTGGCAGGGCACCCGCGGCCACGCCCTCGTCAACCGGCAGAACTCCGGGGTCTGCGGCCCCGGCGGCGCCGACTACGTCGAGGCGACAAGCACCCACGCCAACCGGCTGTTCTTCCACGGCTGGGTCTGCAAGGGCACCAACCTCCCGTGCTACCAGAGCTACCAGGGCGAGAAGGACTACGAG
This sequence comes from Nocardioides sp., assembly GCF_035576065.1. Classification (GTDB taxonomy): domain Bacteria; phylum Actinomycetota; class Actinomycetes; order Propionibacteriales; family Nocardioidaceae; genus Nocardioides. Next base: position 18,433 of record NZ_DATLWX010000032.1, on the reverse strand, counting down.
GACGTCGGCAAGCGCGCCTTGTACGCCGCCCGGTTGCTGTGGACCAAGGACGGTCCCACGCTCTCGGCGTTCGTCCAGGGACTGGAACCCGTCCCGACGCCGACTCCGACGCCGACGCCGACCGAGACGCCTACTCCGACGCCGACTCCCACTGCGACGCCGACGGTCACCCCGACGACCTCGCCGCCGACGACGACGCCCCCCACCACCTCGCCGCCCACGACGACGACGTCAGCGCCGACCAGCCCGGCACCTTAGGCGGGATGCGCGCTCTTGTAACGCCGGGTGACGACCTGTACCCACCTCCAAGCCACCTGGATAGAACCGGCAAGACGGCGTCACACGGATACGGTGCGGCGAATCCCCTCAGGGACACGACCACGTCGACTACTGGGAACTGTGGGCTGATGAGATGAGCGAGCGAACCGCAGCGGCGCCAACCAACCCCGGACGAAGCTCCAAATCGTTCGATTCGTGGTTCCGATAAAGCGCCTCGCGGCCGTGTCAGCAGCCGCTGTTGTTGATCGACGAGTCGGGCATCGTTGTCTGGCAAAACTTGGTGTTGGTGAAGTTGGCATCGGTGAGGTCGGCATTGGTGAGGTACGCGTTGGTGAGGTTGGCGCCGGTGAAGTCGGCGTTCTGGAGGTCGGTATTGATGAACAGAGCGCCGTTCAGGTTGGCGCCGGTGAAGCTGGTGTTGGTGAGGGAGGCGTGGGTGAAGTGGGTGCCGCTCAGGTTGGCGTCGGTGAACCTGGCGTTGTCGAGGAGGGCATAAGTGAGATAGGCGCTGGTCAGGTTGGCGTCGAGGGCATTGGCGTACATGAGATCGGTGCCGACCAGTGAGGCGCCGGTGAGGTCGGCCTTGTAGAGGTCGGCGCCGAGCATTCTGAACTGGTCACATTCCGTGTAGGGCCTGATCGGGCAGCTGCCGATGATTCGGACGGAGGTGTCGTCGATGAACAGTGAAGCCGGGCCGAAGTGCTGGGCAATCTTGTCGTCGCGACGGGTTTCGAGGTGGGCGAGGTTGCCGGTCGCTCGGGTGACGATCCGGACCGGATAGTTCACGCGGCGGTGACGCGGGAAGTACACGCCCTTGCCGAGCTCGACGACGATCGTGTCTTGGTCGTTTGTGGCGTTGAGCAGCGTCAGCGCGGCGTTGGGCGGATCGGCGCTGAAGCCGAAGCCTTTCCAGGAGTCGAGGAACCCGGCTACCGGGATGTCGCCGGTCAGGCGGGTGGGGCGATCAGAGAACCACAGCACCTGACGGCTGACGCCCTTGAGCTTGAGGACGTGGGTGTAGTGGCCGTGCCCGCTCTTTGGCCTGAGCGACCCGCGTTGGGCCGTCTGGGTGTAGAGGATGCTGATGTCCCGTTTGGCGGGGCGAACGCTGTTCTGGACGGCACTGTCGGCGTTGTTCTGGGCTTCCGCGACGGGCGCAGCGATCCCGAAGATGGCAAGGGAGCCACAGAGCGCGAAGCAAAGCCGGAGGCGCAGAGAGTTCATCGTTGTCCTCGAAGAGAAGGGCGGGTGGGCTTGGACGCTCCACGCGACCATTCAGCCAAGGGGTCCATCGGGGCCCGACCTGAATACGCAACGGCCTCGCAGCACGACCCTAGCTCCGGACCCGGTCGGCGTCCTCGAAACACCAAAGGGCCGGAGTGCGGTTCGTGGAACCATGCCTTCGTGGTCAACCAGGGTGCCAGCAACGTTTACGAAGGGTTCAACCACGACCCCGCTTGGTACAAGACGTCCGACCCGGGCTACCTGGACGGCACGATCGCCGACCTCCGGCGGCTGCCCCAGGTCCTCCAGGAAGATGCCGTGCTGGTCGACGCCGGAAGGCGCACTGGTCGTGGCACCTGATCGAGACCGCACTCAACGCGCTGGCTGGCCTAGAGCGTCCTCTCCTCCATCTTTACTGTCTCGCTCCCGATGCCCAGGGGCATTCCTCCGAGATCCAACAGATTGAGAACGCCGGCAGTCCGGACGAGGGGGTGACTCGACGTCGGATGGTAGACGCGATCGTCCATATCCCGACTGGCGAACGCGGTTACATCGTCTGGGAACCCACGAGCCAAGAAGCACCCCCAGACCCCCAATGATGTGACTCTCAGCGATAAGTGGCGGTGCTTGTTCCGTCGCTAGGTGACAGGCCCGGAGCCTGAGTCATCGGCGGCGCGTCGCTGTCGACTGCTCAGGTCTGTTCGGCGACGAAGAGCGATCCTGTGAATGTCTCTGCCGCCAGCCCCCGATCGGCACGCTGCCTGAACTGCTGCACGGCTCCATGTGAGAGAGTTCTCTCGATAGAGTTCTCTCAAGAGGTGGGCCATGAACAGACTCGGTGATGTGGAACTAGACGCGCGAGGGATGCGCGCGTTGGCGCACCCGGTCCGGCTAGCGATGTTGAACAGGCTGCGGGAAGGCGGGCCGTCGACCGCGACGAGGCTCGCGCCCCAGGTGGGCACGAGCCCCTCGGTGGCCAGCTGGCACCTGCGCCACCTGGCTGAGCATGGCCTAGTCGAGGACGATCCCGATCACGGCTCGGGCAGGAGCAGGTGGTGGCGCGCGGCCGGGAGGGGTTTCCGATTCGAGGTCGATCCCAGCGATCCCGCAGCTGCGGCCGAGCTGAGCGATGCGCTGGAGATTGCGGGGGGAGATCCCGTCGCAGACTGGGTCGCAAAGACCCGCCCCGACCTGGAGCTGGAGTGGCTCGCGGTCGCTTCAAGGCGCAACACCGGTCTCGTGGTCACCCGTGAGGAGTTGCGTGAGCTCGATGACCAGATCGAGCAGCTCATCGCACCCTTGGCGAACCGCGACCCGGACGACGCACCCGCTGATGCGCGTCGAGTGCGCCTCCTGCTCCATTTGCTCCCCTCGACGAACGTGCATCCCGCGTGATCCAGGAGCCGGGTGACGGGGGCTCCATCCGAGAAAACAGAAACTTCCTGCGCTACTGGTTCGGGCACGCGGTCTCGGCGTTCGGCGACCAAATCTCCGCGCTTGCGCTGCCGCTGATCGCCGCCACCACTCTTCAGGCGAGTGCAACCCAGGTCGCGCTGCTCACCGCCGCGATCTGGACCCCGAACCTGGTCTCACTGTTCGTCGGCACCTGGGCCGATCGACACCCCCGGCCACGCGCACTGCTCATCGCTGCCAACCTCGCTCAAGCGCTCGCGGTCGGCGCTGTCCCCTGCGCCTGGCTCATTGACGCCCTTTCGATGCCGCTGCTCTACGCGGCCGGGCTCGCACTAGGCGCTGGCGGCGTCGTCTATGACACCTCCTACCCACGCTTCTTCGCGCACCTGGTGCCCCGCCGCGACTACGTCGCCGCCAACTCAATGCTCTCGACCACCAACTCGGTCGCAGGCATAGCCGGCCCCGCCGCGGGTGGCGCCCTCGTGCAAGCAATCACGGCACCGGTCGCGATGATCATCGACGCAGCCAGCTTCCTCATCTCCGCCGTGGTGATTCGCAGCGTTCATGAGACCCGCACATCGGGGAACCTGGGCGAACAGAGCGATCAACCCGAGCACTACTTGCGCCGACTCGTCGGGGGTATCCGCTACCTAATCGCGCATCCCCACCTCCGAGCCAGCCTCGGCGTCTCCACCGTCATGAACTTTGCCGCGTTCGTCGTCCAAGGACTCCTCGTCTTCTACGCGGCCCGAGAACTGCAGCTCAGTGCCGGACAGATCGGCCTGGCCTTCACCTTGGGAGCCTCCGGTGGTCTCCTCGGCGCTTTAGCGGCTCCACAAGTCTCACGCAGACTCGGTATCGGACCCACGATTGCGCTCGGCGCCACCCTCTACTGCCTACCGTTCATCGCCCTCGCCTTCGCCAGCACGGGCTCCCGAGCCGTCATCCTCATCGCGTCGGTTGAGGCGGTCTCGGCCTTGGGTGTGATGCTCTTCGACATCAACAACAACGCGATGCGCACCGCGGTCACCCGAGATGAAATGCGCTCGCGCGTGGCAGGCGCCTACTCCACCGTTAACTACGGCATCAGGCCACTCGGCGCTATTTGTGGAGGAGTGCTGGCCGACCAGATCGGCCTGCGGCCCACCTTCTTCCTCGCAGGACTGGGCGGACTGCTGGCGGCCAGCATTGTCGGCCTGTCGCCCATCATGAGACTCCGAAGCATCAACGACATCGACCACATTGACTGATCCATTGCGTCGACGCTCAAGCGATGACGCCCCAATCAATCCCGCAGGTCAGCGAGGGTGCGTTGGCGGTCTTGTCTCAAGGCCGCCCGGGTTGGATTACCCCTTTGGTGGGTCGTGCGGCACTGACCGCTGGCGTTCCCGTTCCTTGGAAGTGGGACGGCCCGGCAGCGACGAGTGGGCCCGATGGCAACACGACCTCGCCACCACCCAAGAACCAGGCGCTGTGCCTGCCCGCGTCCTGGAGGCCCGCACCGCCGTATGGACACCGACCGTCAGCGCGAGCACACGCGAGATCGACCAAGCACTGCCACGCGCGTGCCAGCAGGTCTCCTACGCAGTCGACTACCACCAGCTCGGCATCGTCGATCCCTTCGTGCACACCGCTTCCGCTGGCTCAGCGCTCACCGAACTGCTCATCATCGACGAAGCTGACCGACTCAAAACCACTGGGTTGGAGCAAGTCCGCGACTACTACGACCGGCACCACCTCGGCCTCATCCTCATCGGCATGCCCGGCATAGAGAAACGACTCGCCCGCTACCCCCAGCTATTCAGCCGGATCGGCTGTGCACACCAATACAGGGCACTAACGACCGACGAGCTGACAGCCGTCCTCACGCGCCGCTGGCACACCAGCGACATGACCGACGACGACCACCTCGCCCAAACCACCGCCATAGCAACCATCGCGAGGATCACCGGCTGCAACTTCCGCCTCGTCGATCGACTACTCGCACAGATCGAGCGCATCACATCGACGAGCTCGACACGCCCGCCTACCCCGACCGAAACTCACCACCGAACCGTCGCTCCACCAGAACCCAGCGGGATACGTTTCGGCATGAACCAGAAGGCGGCCGCCAGCACCCGCCCACCAGCTGATCGGGGCTGGGCTCACCCGCGCCCGTGCGGCGTGAGCCAGCCCGAGAGGTCGGGGCCCTGCGGCACGATGCCGGTCGGGTTGATGTCGGTGTGGACGACGTAGTAGTGCTGCTTGATCTGGTCGAAGTCGATCGTCTCGCCGAAGCCGGGCGTCTGGAAGAGGTCCCGCGCATACCCCCACAGGGCCGGCATCTCGCTCAGCTTGTTGCGGTTGCACTTGAAGTGCCCGTGGTAGACGGGGTCGAACCGCGCGAGCGTGGTGAACAGGCGCACGTCGGCCTCGGTGATCGAGTCCCCCATCAGGTAGCGGCGGTCGGTGAGCCGCTCCTCCAGCCAGTCCAGGGCGTCGAACAGTCGCTCGTAGGCCGCCTCATAGGTCTCCTGTGAGCCGGCGAAGCCACACCGGTAGACCCCGTTGTTGACCTCGGTGAAGACCCGCTTCATCACCGACTCCATCTCCTCGCGACAGTCCTCGGGCCACAGGTCGGGCGCGTCGGGACGGTGATGGTCTCGCCACTCGAAGAAGAGGTCGTGGGTGATCCAGGGGAAGTCGTTGGTGACGACCTTCTTGGTGTCGGTCTCGACGATCGCCGGCACCGTGATCCCGCGCTCGTAGTCGGGGACCCGGTTGAAGTAGGCCTCCTGCAGCAGCTCGATGCCGAGCACCGGGTCGACACCGTCCGGGTCGAGGTCGAAGGCCCAGCTGCGGGCGTCGTGGGTCGGGCCCGGCAGTCCCAGCGAGATGACGTCCTCGAGCCCGAGCAGCGTCCGCACGATGATCGCCCGGTTGGCCCACGGACACGCCTTGGCGGCCACGAGCCGATATCTCCCGGGCTCGACCGGCCAGACGGGGGCGTCCGGGTTGGCGCCGTACTCCGCCTCGAGCGGATCCGCCGGCGTCGAGCCCGCCAGGATCCGGTCGGGCAGGTAGTTCATGTCGCGCTCGAACGGCTTGCCCTTGTCGGTGTACGTCGCAGTGTCGGCCATGGGGACATCATGCCGGTTTCAACCACATCGAGGGAGCGTCCGGCGCCCGACGACACCCCGTTGCGGCGAGATCACCGAGATCGCCGCTGCGTATGGCGCAGACACATCCGGCGTGCCAGAGTTCGGGCTCCATGTCTTCTCGAGGGGGAATCGTGCGCACACCCCGTGCCCGCCGTCTGGCCGTCCTGACCACCATGTTCGCGCTGGGAGCGGGGGTGCTGCCCGCGGTGATGACCACCTCTGCGGGGGCCGCCCCCGACGATGAGGCCTTCAGCTCGTTGCGTGGCTTCGAGCCCACCGGCGCCAAGGTGCGCGTCGAGCCGCGTGACTACGCCGCGTCCCGCGTCGACTTCGCTGCGCTGCGCGGCGACCTGCCGGCCACCGGCAGCTCGAGTGTCATCTCGGTCCCCGACCCGTCGGGCGTGCTGCAGTCCTTCCGCGTCAGCCGGACCCAGGTCATGGAGTCGGAGCTCGCCGCCGCCCACCCGGAGATCGCGACCTTCGCCGGTCGCGGGATCGACGACCCCGGCGCCTCGATCGCCCTCGACCTGACCCCGATGGGCTTCCACGTGTTCGTGCGCAGTCCCGGCAACGGCCGCGACTGGTACGTCGACCCGGCCTACAACCGCCGCGGCACCACCGCCCACCTCAGCTACTTCGGCAGCGCGCTCCCCCGCCCCGACAAGCGTCGGGCCGAGGGCGAGATCCAGGCGCTGCGGGAGACCGTCACCGAGGCCCAGCGGGCCGGCGCGGGCCAGCCGGTGGCTCGCCGCTACTTCCGCCTCGCGCTGACCTCGGACCCGACGTACGCCGCCTACTTCGGCACCGCGAACGTGCTGGCCGAGAAGGTCACCCTCATCAACCGGGTCAACGAGATCTACAACGACGACCTCGGGGTCGAGCTGCGCCTCGTGAACGGCACCGATGCCCTCAACCTCGACACCGACGCCGAGGCCACCGGTGCGAACGGTCCGTGCGGCACCGCGCCGTGCTTCACGCCGTACGACGACAACGGGACCCCCATCGAAGCTGACGACATCCCGGGCGAGCTGACCTTCTGCAGCGGCTCCACCCTCGGCAAGAACCGCACCGTGCTCGGCCAGCTGATCGGCGCCTCCAACTACGACGTCGGCCACGTCGCGCTGGGTGTCAACGGCGGCGGCGTCGCCTACCTCGGCGTCATCGGCGGCGACTACAAGGGCGGCGGCTGCACCGGGCTCCCGGAGCCCAAGGGCGACTTCTTCGCCATCGACTACGTGGCGCACGAGATCGGCCACCAGTTCGGGGGCAACCACACCTTCAACGGCGCGCTGGGCGCGTGTGGCGGCAACATCTCCGACGCCTCGGTCGAGCCAGGTTCGGGTTCGTCGGTCATGGCCTACGCCGGGATCTGCGGGCAGGACGACCTCCAGCCCCACACCGACCCCTACTTCTCGTTCCTCACGGTCGATGAGGCGTACGCGGTCATGGACCAGACGTCTTACGACAACGTCGAGGTGCAGACCGTCTCCCTGCGGGACTTCGACCAGGCCGGCGACTCCTTCACCCTTCAGGTCGACGGCGTGACCACGGAGCCGATCGTGCGGGGCGCCAACTACAACGCGGTCGGCATCAAGCTCGCCATCGAGGCCGTCAGTGACAAGACGGTCTCCATCGCGCAGTGGGGCTACGACCAGTACAACCACCCCGTGCTGCCCTACGCGCCGCCGACAGCCCCCGACGACGCCGGCTTCCAGGTCATCTTCAACGCCCTGCCGACCATCGAGGCCGCTGGTGGCACCGACGTCGCGGCCATGGGCGTCACAGGAGCCGCCGGCGGCGTCTCGGGCTTCGTGGGCGAGACCGCCCAGGGTGGTCCGTCCCACGCCCAGGGCATCCCGCTGGACAGTGACAACACCAACCCGGTCGCCACGGCGCCCGCGGACAAGACGGTGCCGATCCGGACGCCGTTCGCCCTGAGCGGCACCGGCACCGACCCCGACGGCGACTCCCTGATCTACCTCTGGGAGCAGACGAACTTCGGTGAGGGCACCCAGCTGGCCGACAACACCAAGGTCTACGGACCGCTCTTCCGGGTCTTCGGCGACGACGCCGTCGTCTCTGACGCGGACGCACTGAAGAGCCCGTCGCCGGGGATCAACCTCGCCGACGGCAGCCCCATGCGGGTGTTCCCCGACATGGCTCAGGTGCTGGCCGGCAACACCAACGCTGCCAGCGGCGACTGCCCGGCAGCGACGACACCGCTCAACAAGCAGCTGCCCGACCCGCTCCTCGACTGCTACTCGGAGTTCCTCCCGGACACCGACTACCTCGGCAGCCTGGACGCCGACGACCGGAAGATGCAGTTCCGGCTGACGGCACGCGACCTGGCCCCGCTGGGTGGGGGGCTCGCCTACGACGACGTCACCCTGACCGTCGACCCGGCCGCCGGTCCGTTCCTGGTGACGTCGCAGGCCAGCGGCGCTGCCGTCGCACGCGGCTCCGCCGTCCCGATCACGTGGGCGGTGAACAACACCCAGGGCCTCGCGCCCACGGTGAAGATCTCCCTGTCCACCGACGGTGGTGCGAGCTTCGGGACCGTCCTGGCGCCTGCCACCCCCAACGACGGGACCGAGACGCTGACCATGCCAGACGTCGACGCCACCAACGTCCGGATCAAGATCGAAGCGGTGGGCAACTACTTCTTCGACGTCAACGACGCGGCGTTCGCGCTGGTGGCCCCGGCGACACCGCCGGCGCCGACGACGCCACCGGCGCCGGGTGTCCCGGACACCGTGATCACCGCCGGTCCCGCAGACGGCTCCGTCGTGCTGGACCAGGTGCAGTCGCTCGACTACGTCTCGACCGTCGCCCCGGCGACGTTCGTGTGCCGGGTGGACGACGAGAAGGTGCCGTGCGCTGCGGACGGCGTGACCGAGACCTACTCAGCGGGCACGCACGACTTCAGCGTGGCCGCGGTCAACGCGGCCGGCGTGGCTGACCCGACCCCGGCGACCCGGTCGTTCACCGTGCCGATCGAGAGCCACGCACTCGCTCAGAAGGGCGTGTGGGACCAGGTGAAGAAGAAGGCGGCGTATGGCGGCAGCTACGTCACCTCGCACGACTTGGGTGCCAAGCTCGTCGCTCGGATCCATGACGCCACCAAGATCACCTTGGTGGTGAGCACGCGTCGCAAGGCGGGCAGCGTGACGGTGTTCATCGGCAAGAAGCGCATCAAGACCTTCAGCCTGAAGGGCAGGAACCGGGTCAACCGGCTGCGGCAGATCGTCCTGGACAAGCCGCGCAGCGGCAAGGTCAAGGTCGTGGTCAGTGAGCGCAAGCCGGTGCGGATCGAGGGATTGGCGATCACCACCAACGACCGCTAGGACCATGCACTCCGGCCGGGTGCGAGGCACCCGGCCGGAGCCGTCCCTGCACCCGCCATGTTGTTGCCTCAGGGCCCCGGTGCGTTGGACTGTCGAATTCCCTCCTGTGGAAACTCGCTGGCGTCCCGGGCACATCTGCCGCCCCCGAGATCCTTCGTTCGGTCGTAGGGTCCCGTCCCTGCCAGTTGCTAGGACGCCAGTTCGTAGGCCCTCACGGCATCCTGTGGCAAGAGCCCGCCCATTGTTCCTCCGGGAAGGGCATCACTGCCGCGGTCCGCTCTTGAGTAGAGCAACAGCCTGGCTCACGATGGTGTCGATTCGCGAAGGCACCGCACCAGGGGGTTCGCCAAATCCAATGCCCGATCCGGTTCCAGTGATTCCGTCCGGAGAGGTGGTGCCATCGGCAGCCCGGTTAAACCAGACCGAGCTGAGTCCAAAGTAGACGTAGCTTGCGTCCTCGCTGGGCTCACGCTTCGGGGACATAGCCGTGCCGCGGCGCGTCGGACGTGTCGAAGTCGCCGTACGCCGCCTGCGGCCCGCTCGATCGAGCGGGCCGCACGGACTTCGACCCGTCCGACGCGCCCGCCCTCTTGGTCTGGCGCTGTGGAGGACACGGCATGCTGACCGTCTGCGCAGGCACCGGTCCTGCACATCTCGAGGGGGCTCCGTGACTGACTGGCACGCCGTGAAGGCCGACGACTACGCGGTTCCTGAGGGGGTCGACCGTCACGCCCTCGTCGAGGAGCTGGCCGCGATGCTCGCCTCCCCCGATCCGGTCCAGCGCGACGAGCTCGCCTACTCGATCCTGGCCACGTGGATCGACCGAGGCGTGCTTGATGATGACGCCTGCCACCGCCTCGGCGACGAGATGGCGAGCCGGATGTCGGCCGGGGACGTGTGGGTGCGTACGTTCGCTCCGCTGATCCTCGACTGCCTGGTCTCGCGCGGCCCCTTCGATCCGGCCTGGGCGGCGGCGTTCGAGCGGTGGTACGCCGCAGAGCCGGACCTCCGCGGTCACGACCCTGAGCTCGGGTGGCTCCACGCCGTGGCGCACGGCGCGGACCTGCTCGCGGTCCTGGGTCAGCACTCCGAGGTGGACCCGGTGCCGATGCTGGACCTCGCAGCCAACCGGCTGGTTACCCCGACCCAGGCCGTGTGGCGCGACGGCGAGGACGAGCGCCTCGGATATGCGATCGCGCTCACGCTGACCCGCAGCGAGCTGAGCGACACTGACTCGATCTGCTGGATCCAGGCCGTCGAGGACAGCTGGACTGCACGCGAGCCCGGACCGCCTCCGGCGTGGGTGAGCAACGCGTCCCGGACGCTGCGCATGGTGCTGGGCCTGACCCTCACCGGCGTGCGGCCCAGCGGGACTCCCGAGCCGTTGCCCCTCGCCCACGCAGAAGCGGTGCGGGACCGCCTCCTGTCAGCGCTGAGGACCTTGACGCCCTACATGTGGTGAGCCCGCCCACATCCTTTCCAAAGAACTATTTGCAAATGACTCTTTGCAGTCTTAGGGTCGCTCCATGGCCTCCTCCGTCACCCCCGACATCGCCGGTCTCCGTGCCCTGAGCCACCCCGTGCGACTGCGGATGCTGAGCCTCCTGCGCGGCGAGGGCGCTGCCACTGCGACGACCCTGGCCCAGCGCCTCGGACTCAACACCGGGGCGACCTCCTACCACCTGCGTCAGCTCGCGCAGCACGGCTTCATCACCGAGGACACCGAGCGCGGCAACGCCCGCGACCGCTGGTGGTGCGCGACCCACGACAGCACGCGCACCGACTTCCAGCAGCAGCGCCAGAGCGACGAGGACGTCGAGGCCTACCTCGCCACCGTGGCCCTCGTGTACGGCGACAGGTTGCGCTCCGCCGTTGCCGAGATGCGATTCCTGCCCGATGAGTGGCGCACGGTCGGCACCCTCAGCGACTGGGAGCGGTCCCTGACCCCCGCTGATGCAGAAGCCCTGGTGGAGAGGCTCATCGCGATCATCGAGGAGACGCCGGACAGCCAGGCGAAGGGTGCGGCTCCCTTCATGGTCAACCTCAACGCCTTCCTTCGGCCCGGGGCCCTCGGAGCCGGCGAGTGAGCCGTCGCGGGCCGCTCGTCGGCGGTCTGGTCGCCGAAGGCATCTCGTTGGTCGGCACCCGGGTCTCGACGATCGCCATCCCGTGGTTCGTCCTGTCGACCACCGGCTCGGCGACCCAGACCGGCCTGGTCGCTGCTGTCGAGATCACGCCCCTGGTCATCTTCAAGGCGCTCGGCGGTCCGCTCCTCGACCGGGTCGGGCCACGTCGGGTGACCCTCGCCTGCGACCTGGCGTCCGCGCTCGTCGTCGCGATGATCCCGCTGCTGCACCACGTCGGCCTGCTGAGCTTCCCGCTGCTCCTCGCCCTGGTGGCGGTCACGGGCGCCCTCCGGGGGCCGGGTGATGCGGGCAAGGCGGTCATGACTCCCGAGCTCGCGCGCGTCGCCGGCGTCTCCCTCGAGCGCGCCAGTGGGCTGGCCAGCGCGGTCGAACGCACGTCGTCGATGCTCGGGGCGGCGCTCGCCGGTCTGCTGGTCGCCTGGATCGGTGCCGCCAACGCGCTGTATGCCGACGCAGTGTCCTTCCTCGTCTCCCTCGTCGTCTTCGCGCTGGCCACGACCGGGCTGGGCCGGCCCGTGACGCGGACGGTCGAGGCCGACCCGTCGACGTACACCCAAGAACTGCGGGAAGGCTGGCGGTTCCTGCGCACCGACCGCGTCCTGCTGGCCCTCTGCGCGATGATCGCGACGACCAACCTGATCGACCAGGCGTACGCCGCGGTGCTCGCACCCGTGTGGGCCAAGGAGTCGGGCGCCGGGGTGGCCGTGCTCGGTGCGCTCTTCGCCGTCATGAGCGGCGCGGCGGTGCTCGGGTCACTGATCGCGGCCAGGTGGGGCGAGACGCTGCCCCGCTTCCGGACCTACGTGATCGCCTACCTGATCGCCGGCGCGCCACGATTCGTGGTGATGGCGCTCGACTCGCCGGTGTGGGCCGTCTTCGTGGTGACCGCGGTCGCCGGCGTCGCTGCGGGCTTCCTCAACCCGATCCTGGGGGCGGTCATCCTCGAACGGATCCCGGCGCCGTTGCTCGGCCGGGTCTCCTCGCTCAACACCGCCCTGTGCTGGTCACTGATGCCGCTCGGCGGTGTGCTCGGCGGGCTCGCCGTGACCGGGTTCGGCCTGTCCCCCGCCCTTCTTGTCGCGGGCATCGCCTACGCGATCACCACGATGGCACCGAGCCGCGTGCCGAGCTTCAGGGCCATGGACCGAGTGCCCGCGAAGACGGAGCCCGCGCGCTTGTAACGCCGTGTCAGCCGTTGTACCCACCCTGTTGCTTCAGGGTGGTCAGAGCAGACAACCCGGCGTTACAAGCGGGGTGGCGTCAGCGCGGGAAGGTCTGCGCCAGGGTGATCAGCCGGTCGTTGCCCTCGGGCTCCCCGATGGAGACCCGGGCGCCGACGCCGGCGAAGGGGCGGACGACGATGCCGAGCTCGTCGGCGGCAGCAGCGAACTCCATCGTCCGCTCGCCCAGGGGGAACCAGACGAAGTTGCCCTGCGCGTCCGGGAGCTCCCAGCCGGCGTCGCGCACGGCGTCCATCACCCGCGAGCGCTCGGCGACGAGGGCGTCGACCCGCTCGAAGAGGGCATCGGTCGAGGCCAATGACGCGATCGCCGCGGCCTGGGCGACCGAGGAGACACCGAAGGGCAGCGATACCGCGCGCAGAGCCCCGGCCAGCGGGGTCGGTCCGACGGCGTAGCCGACCCGGAAGCCCGCGAGACCGTAGGCCTTGGAGAAGGTGCGTGTCAGCACCACGTTGGAGTGGGCGCGGTAGGTCGCAAGCCCGTCGATGGGGTCGTCCATCCGGACGAACTCGAGGTAGGCCTCGTCGACGACCACCAGCACGTGCGGGGGCACCTTGGCCAGGAAGGCGTCGAGCTCGGCCTGGGTGACGGCCGGCCCGGTCGGGTTGTTGGGGGTGCAGACGATGACGACCTTGGTGCGGTCGGTGACCGCCGCCGCCATCGAGTCGAGGTCGTGGCGACCGTCCTCGAGCACCGGCACCTGCACCGAGGTCGCCGCCGCGGCGGTCGCCGCGATCGGGTATGCCTCGAAGGAACGCCAGGCGTAGACGACCTCGTCGCCGGGGTCGCAGAACGCGTTGAAGAGCTGGTAGATCAGCGCGACCGAGCCCGTGGCGGCCGCGAGGTCCTCGACCGGCACACCGAGGTTGGCCGACAGTGCGTCGTACAACGCGGTGTTTCCCATGTCGGGGTAGCGGTTCATCGCCTCGGCGGCCCGGGTGGCTGCCTCGACGACGCCCGGAAGCGGCGGGTAGGGGTTCTCGTTGGAGGACAGCTTGTATGTCGTGAGGCCGGCGCGCGGCGTCGGCGGCTTGCCGGGGACGTACGTCGGGATCTGCGCGACGTTGCTGCGGGGCTGGGGAGTCGGCTGAGGTGACTGGGCCATGCCGAGCAGGTTAGCGCTGCCGCCACGGGCGCAGCACCAGGGCAAGGACGACCCCGATCGCGCCGCCCAGGACGACGCCGGTGATGTTGTCGACCACGTCGGTGACGTCGCACGACCGGTCGATGCGGGCCAGCTCGAACTGGAGCAGCTCGATGCCGGCGCTGTAGAGGCCGAGCGCGGCCAGGCCCAGCGGAGCCAGCATCCACGATCGCCGCCACCGCGCGACGCCGAGCACCCACAGCGCGCCCGCCGGCACGAAGACGGCGACGTTGAGCATGCGCTGGCTACCGGACAGGATCCAGAACCCGTCGGGCGCCGGGCCGCCGTAGTCCATCGAGCACGTCTCCGGGCGCCCATCGGCCGGCACGATGCCGGTGTCCCACTGGGCCGGCAGCAGGGTGAGGATGCCGATTGCGACTACCGTCCACGCACAGCCCGACAACGCGATCGCAGTGACACCGCCGAGCCTGGGGGTCAGGGCCCGGGCGATGAGGGCGAAGACCGCGAGGGTGGCCAGCGAGCACACGAGCATCACGCCAGTCCCGCCGATCGTCACCCGGCGAGGGTACGGGCCGTCACATTCGATGGTCGAGGAGGCTCGCGAGGGACCCGCTTTGACCGGTCTGATCCAGGAGCCACGCCCACAGCGCCAACTCCACCTCGAGCGGAGGCGAAGGGAGAAGCTCCTCCACGAAGTCGACGGCTTCCGAGTGCGCCCTGACAACGGCGATGTCACTAACGTCTGCACCAGCTGGTTCCCGTGCCGGTGTTGCGCCACACCGCGGCCACGTGCTCATGGTCGTAACCCCAGCTCGTCACTCGAGCGTCGCCCGACCGGGTCGCCTGGACCGCATGCGTCGACACTGGGTTGCCCTGCTTCCCCTGCTCGCCCTTGGGTCCTGCGGGCGTCGTACGTCCAGGCGTAGTCGCCTACCCCGCCCGGGCCGTGGAAAGCAGTCGGCTGCGACCACGCGTTGTAGTCGAGCGTCCCGCAGCATCGGTGCGCTTCGTGATCAGCCCGTCCGCGTTGCGCTCCACCGTGATCGTCTGACCCACCGGGTCGGTCTGCGTGAGCATCCGGTGCTGCGCGTCGTAGGTCCACTTGGTCGTGAGGGTCTGACCGTCGGCGATCTTGTCCTCACGGAGCTTGTCGCCGTCGTCACTGAACGTCGTGACCGTGGTCAGGCGCCCCGTCGGGTCGGTGACCCGCTCCTGGTTGGCGCTCAGGTCCGTGGAGATCTCGGTGCGGTTGCCCTCGGCGTCGATCCAGGCGACGAGCCGTCCGGCGGCGTCGTAGACGCTGCGGCCAAGCGAGACCCCGCCGGACCCGATGACGTTGGTGAGGTTGTGGGCGCCGTCGTACTCATAGCGCGTCACCGCCCCTGCCAGGTCGGTCGAGGACACGAGGTCGCCGTTGGCGTAGCCGTAAGACGTGGTGCCTGCCGGCGAGACGATCTTGGTAATGCGGTCGTCAGCGTCACGGGTGTAGGCAATGTCCTTGCCGAGGTTGCGGTGCAACATTCATGGTGACACTCCTCTCACAGACATTGCTGAAGAAGGGGCCCCGGCGGTGGCTCCAGTTGTGGCCCGGATGTCGTCGAGTGTGAAGCGCATTCACGATGCTCTGAGGGAAACCCGCCACGCCAGCGTTCGCGCCGACGCGTCTGCGGGATATTCGTCTCCGCGGGTCAGGCAGAAAAACGCCTCAAGGAAGGTAAGGCGGCTTGCTCGCTCGCGCGCGTTCTTCACGACTTGGGGGCTCCTTCGGAGTCATCTCCTCCACCATCCATGCGTCGGGGAAGAACTCAGAGCGGACCTGATCCGGTGTGATCCCGGGTCGCAGCCTGACCGGCTCTGGGTCCTGGTCGTCAAAGACTTCCAGTTCGACCTCCACTGGCACGAACGCTCGGACCCACGAAACCAACGACATCAGTGGCTGCGGGGGCGCGGAGATGATGAAGGTAGTCCCTCCTTCGTCCACGCTCACTTCCCAAGAATCTGACCACCCGACTGCTGCCAGTCTTCTCGGGCCCCGGACTCGAAGATCGCTGGTGGCGTAGTCCCTCCGCAACGCGTCGAACGTGCCTTCGGCATCGAACCGCCAAACTGGGTCCGCGACCATCACGAACGTACTCACACCCACGTAGACCTCCTACTGGAACCGACGGACATCACTCCGGCACGACGTGAACCGCGCCAGGGACGTGATGCGCAGCGAGCAGCGTTTCAAAGTAGCTGATCCCCTTCGCCTGCGAGATGGCCACGTGCAGCGACTGGAGCGGCACGCATCTGTCCCGAAGGATGAATGTTCTCTTCGAGCCTGGACTGCAGCGTGTCCGCGTCGAAAGTGTGCGACGATTCGTCGAGCACCATCACATACCACGGAGAACTCATCTCGGCACAACATCGACCCACCCGGGAACAGCATGCTGGGCCATCAAAGTCTCAAAATAGGCGACCGCTCGGGGGTCGTTCGTCGCGGTCTCGAGATTTTCAATAGGAACGCATTCATGTCGAGGAATCTCCCCGTAGGGCTCCATGAGTCTGCTCTCCTTCTCTCGGATCAGCGCGAAAAGTCAGCCCGGTAGTACATTTGGAAGGATGCGGGATGGCGCTGCCAGTCCCGGTCCCCGTTCCGGTGCCAGTCCCAGTTCCGTTGCCTGGACCGCCGCCCGGATCGCCGCCGCCAGGGCCGCCACCCGTGCCCGGACCGCCCGACGCACCGGGGGGGGAATCCCGGGCCGGGCCCGTGCATGGCGCAAGCATGTTCGGCCACCGAACGCGTGGCGTTGCCTCGGCCCGTTCCGTGCTGTTCCGGCTACTCCCCCGGCCGCCACATAGGTTCCCGATGAAACTACTCTCTCGCGGCTACTCACCCTGCGATTCCCGCTGTTTTTCCAGCGCCTCGCGGACGTGAAGCGGCGGGCCAGCACCCATCCGTTCTTCTAGAGTTGGCGGCTCCCAGCTCTTCTGCGCCGTTGACGTCCAGTCGTTGCCAAACATCGTCTCCCCCACGTAATTCGCGGTCACGCCAGGCGACAACAGAACAGGTCCCCCCGTCACATCTTCGTCGAACATCTCCAGGTCGACATGACTCGGCACGTACCCGCGTACCCATGCCACTATGTCGGCAGTGTCTCTCGGTGAGCCTTTGACCACAAAGCCGCCCCGGTCTGGAGTGATGCTGGCCTCCCAATGCGGCCCGGAGCCGCCCGAAATGAGGGAGAGCTCGTCGCCGACCTCCCGAAATACGGCAGGCGCTTGAACTTGCTGAAGCAGCGCCAACATTGCGCGGGCATCAAATTGCCATTCTCCGTCCAGAACGACGACATATGTGGCATCACTCATTCTCCACTCCTTCCTTCTCCTAATCGGGGACCACGACGACCTGACCGGCCCCTCCGAGGCCGTTGGCCGCAAGCAAAGACTCAAAGTAGCTCACACCACGCGGCTGCGAAACGATCACGTCGAGGTTCTTTATAGGAACACACGGATCGTTGATGATTTGACCATACTTCCCGAACTCACTGTGCTGCCCCATCCGAACGTACGCGAAGATGTCTGGCCGCACCTCGTCTGGAACGACGTAGGGCGAGCCGTACCCCGGCTGTATCCACTTGGCGTCGACGGCCGTGTCAGCCGGCATCCAAAGTCCGTCGGCTTTCATGGTCACTGCGGAAGTACTGTCGCGGATCATCGTTTCGTAGTTCTGACCAGTGACCGCCACTTGGTAGTCCTTGGAGGCTTGGTTCTTCGGCGACACGGGGAGAGGAGCGCCGAGGGAGGCGTAGTACTCCTCGCGCGACTCCTGGCAGCCGTCGTCATCATTGTTGCCACCGCCACCGCCACCGCCGCCGGGATCCGGCTCGGGGACAGGCAGGGGTCCGGGGATCGGACCGGTGCCAGGCCCGGTGCCGGTGCCAGTGCCCGTCCCCGTACCGGTTCCAGGACCACTCCCAGTGCCGGTGCTCGACGGCCCATGGAGTCATAGGTCATCTTGGTCGTGCCTGCCCCGTCGTTGATCTGCAACACATTGCCCAGCGCGTCGTAGGCGTAGGTTGTCTCGATTCCAGCGGCGCTGATGGAAGTCTTGACCAGGTCGTTGGGTGCGTAGGTCGATCTGGACTCGCCGCCGAGCGGCGTGCGCGTCGCGACGACCCGGTCGGCGGCGTCGTAGTCGCGTACTCCGTCCTCCGGCCGGACGGGTCAATGACCGTTTCCAGGCGCCCGGCTCCGTCGTAGGCATACCTCGTCGTCGCGCCCGTCGGACTCTTGACCGAGGTAGTGCGGCCCATAGCGTCGTAGGCGAGTAACGAGGACCGGCCCAGCGCATCGGTCTCGCTGACCACACGGCCAGCTCCGTCGTACTGGAACGTCCGCTCCTTACCGTTCGCGTCGAGATCGGCCAGAAGACGGAGCCCGACGCTGCCCGCGTGGGCCACCACGCCGACACCATCAGAGGTTACGGACAAGCCAGCAGACCACGAAGTACGCTTCACCTACGGAGTGCCTTCCAGTTCGAGAATCTTGTGACGTCGCA
>NZ_DATLWX010000031.1:0-151489 GCF_035576065.1 Nocardioides sp. | reverse complement strand
GCTCACGACATCACGCCCCGGAGAACCGCAGCCCGGCAGCGCCAGCCGACCCAGCGGTGTACCCGAGATCAGTCATCACGACCTTCGCAGAGTCCACGCCAACGAGATCGACGCAGCGCCACCCTCATGAATCACCGGGGCTAGCGGGGTGTGCTCCGTTGGCAGCGACCGTGTGGCCCAGTGACACCACATCCGCACGGTGTCGGACGTTCGCCGGGACGTCCGACGAGGGGGCTGCCCGGGCTACCGAGATGTCGGACGTCCCAACGACGTCCGACAAAGGTGTCGACCGGACCAGGGGGCGGCCAGGGTGGATCGATCTCCGCCACGGGACGAGCACTCCGCCCACCCCTGTGGGGGGAGCGCGTTGCGAGGAGGGTTCGGACGCCCCTAGGTTCGAGAACGGCTCGTGCGACGGGTTCTCCCGTCCGGCCCAACGAGAGGAGTCCGCAATGTCCTTGTGGGACAAGTTGAAGGATGCCATCACGACCGACGACACCGAAGCTGCCGAGGAGGCACGCCAGGAGGCGGAGGCCGCTCAGGCGGAGGCCGACAAGGCGAAGGTCGAAGCCCAGGCGCGCGCCGACGAGGCACGCCGCAAGGCTGACGAGGCCGCCGAGAAGGCCGGCCTGCCCTCGGCCACTGCGGAGGAGAAGGCCGAGGCCGACACTGCGCGTCAGGAGGCCGAGTCCGAGGCCAAGGCCGCCCAGGAAGCGCAGTTCGAGGCGGACCGGAAGGCCGAGGAGAAGGCCCAGAAGGCCATCGACAAGGCCAACGCTCGTCGGGAGAAGAAGCAGGAAGCTCGCGAAGAGCGTCAAGAAGAGCGTCAGGAGGCCCGCCAGGAAGCCCGGCAGGAGGCCCGCCAGGACGCTGCGGACGACGAGGTCTACACGGTCAAGTCCGGCGACACCTTGTCGGGCATCGGCCAGCGCTACGGCGTGGACTGGCAGGTCCTCGCGCGGGTCAACAACATCGACAACCCGGACCTGATCTTCCCGGGACAGAAGGTCAAGATCCCCAAGAAGTGACCTGACGCACGACGGCGAGGGCCGTGGCCATGCGGCCACGGCCCTTTGTCGTCCGTCGGGTTCGTCCGTCGGGGTCGTTCAGGACCCACGGACCGATCAGGGTGAAGCAGAGGCGCAGATGGCCAGCAGCGCGATGTCGTCGCGCGGGTGGTGGCGCTGGAACTCGAGCACCTGGTCGAGCACGCGGTCGATCAGGTCGGGCGGCGCGCCCGGGGCGGCGAGCGCCTCCAGCAGTCGCTCCTCGCCGAACAGCTCACCGTCCCGCCGGGCCTCGGGGACGCCGTCGGTGTAGAGGAACAACGACTCGCCCTCCCCGAGGCGCACGGTGGACTCGCTGAAGTAGGCGGGGTCGAAGGCACCCACGATCATTCCAGGTTCGCCGAAGGTCGTCGGCGGTCTCCCGGGTCGCAGGAGCAGCGGAAGCGGGTGGCCGCCGGAGCTGGCGGTGACCTGCCAGCCCTCTGCGTCACGGCGCAGCCGGAGCAACGCGACCGTGCAGAACCGGTCCGGATCCTCTGACAACAGGACCGCGTTGAGCTGGCCAAGGAGGTCGCGCGGAGATGCTTCGGACACCGCCAACGACCGGACCGTGTGGCGGACCAGCGACGTGACGACCCCCGCCTCCACCCCCTTCCCGCAGACGTCGCCGAGCACGACGGCCCAGTCGCCGTCAGCGATCTGGAACACGTCGTAGAAGTCGCCGCCCACCTCGTCGCCCGCCCCTGCCGGTCGGTAGGCGGCCGCGACCTGCAGACCCGGGATCGTGGGTGACGTCGGCGGGATGAGTGTTTGTTGAAGTGCCTTGGCGAGTTGTACGGCATGCCGCTCGGACTCCTCCGCCCGGCGTTTGGCCAGCAACAGCTCCTGCTCGTAGCGACGGCGCTCCGTCGCGTCGAAGACCGCAACCCGGACGACCCGCGGCTCACCCTCCGCGCTGCGGTCGAGCACTGCGTTGACCAGGACCGGCAGGCGAGCACCGTCCGCGGTCACCACCTCGAGCGCGATCTCCTTGACCTGCCCCAGGACGAGCAGCATCGGAGCCAGGTGCGTCTCGTGGTAGATCCGGCCGCCCGGCGTCAGCAGGTCGACGAGCCGGCGCTGACCGACCAGCTCGTCGGCGACGAAGCCGGTCCACGTCAGAAAGGTCTCGTTGACCTTCACGATGGTCCCGTCAGGCGTGGTGGAGAGGTAGCCGCAGGGTGCCTTGTCGTACAGCGCGGCCGGATCGTCGCCGAGGAGGGCCTGCTGGAACGCCGCCGTGGCGTCTGGAGTCGCCACTCAGCGATCCTGGGCCAGGAACTTCTCCATGGCCCTGATGACCTCGTCCGGAGCGCTGAGGTTGGGACAGTGACCGCTCGCCTCCAGCACCGCCAAGGAGCTGCCCGGGATGGCGCCCGCGACGTATTCGCCCACTGCCATCGGCGCGATCAGGTCGTCCCGCGACTGCATCACCAACGTGGGGACCGAGACCCCCGGGAGGTCCGCTCGGTTGTCGGAGAGGAAGGTGGCCCGGGCGAACCGCTCGGCGATCTCAGGATCGGCGCGGCAGAAGCTCTGGGTCAGCTCCGTGCTCAGCTCGGGTTGTTCAGGCGTGCCCATGATGACCGGGGCCATCGCACTGGACCAGCCGAGGTAGTTGCTCGACAGCGCCGCCAGCATGTCGTCGATGTCGGTGCGCTCGAAGCCCCCGGTGTAGCCGTCGTCGTTGATGTAGCGCGGTGAGGGCCCCACGAGCACCAACGCGGAGAACAGCTCCGGTGCTCGGAGGTGGGCCAGGACGCCGATCATGGCCGACACGGAGTGGCCCACGAACACGACGTCGTGGAGGTCCATCTCGGTGCAGATGCGCACCACGTCGTCGGCGTAGCCCTCGAGCGAGGCATATCGCTCCGCGTCGTACGGCGCCTGCGCCCCACCAGCGCCGACATGGTCGAACAGGACCATGCGGTGGCTGCTCTCGAAGTGCGGAGCCACGTAGCGCCACATGTTCTGGTCGCACCCGAAACCGTGCGCGAACAGCAACACGCGACCGTCGGGCAGACCGGTGTCGACCACGTTGTGCGCGAGGGTGACGTTCACGAGGTCACAATACGGTGGGTGACGCGGAGTCGGCACCGTCGATGACGTCGCGCGCCGGTTGTGACTGCACCGTGTTCGTGATCGTGAAGACGCGGTCCAGCGCGGTGATCTCGAAGAGCCGCAGGATGCGTTCGTTGGAGCACACGATGCCCAGCGAGCCGTTGAACGCCTGGGCCTTGCGGCGTGCTCCGACCAGGGCGCCGAAGCCGAGGGAGTCGAAGAAGCTCGTCTCGTCCATGTCGACCAGGAGGTGGACCTGGCCCTGGATCAGCAGCTCGTTGAGCACCTCGCGGAAGGTCTCCACGGTGCTGAGGTCGATCTCGCCGCGGGGCGTGACGACCGTGTAGCCGTGGGCGAACCGCGTCTCCACCGTGAGGTTCATGCCTCACACCCTTCCACGGGGCAGGAACTGGTGAGCACGCGCAAACACTAGACGCGCGGCCGCGAGGTTGTGCACGAACGGTTGCCGCCTTCACCCTTTGGTGTGGACAGCCGCCCCTCGGTCAGCGACCTGGTGGTGTCGCAGGCTGCAGCTCCGCGACGAGCATGGAGGCGCCATCGGTGCCCAGAGAGGCCGTGAGGCTGAGCCGGACCTCCGCCTCGGTGCCGTCTCCTCGCCGGACGGGGACGACGACGGCAAGACCCAGCGTGGGGCCGCGGTCGTTGAACTGGTGCAACGTGAATCCCGCGAGGTGGGTCTGGTGATCCCGCGTCGGGACGAGATCCGCCAGCTTCTTCCCGAGCAGGCTGATGGGTCCGTCGTACCTCAGCAGCGCCAACGCCGCCGGGCTTGCTGCAACGATCAGTCCGGCACGGTCTGCCCCGATCAGAGCCCGTGGCGACGCGGTCACGGCTGCGGCATCCCACGCTGCGGCGTGCTCGCTGTCCAAGCCCCCGGGTCCGGTCGGTGTCGCCTGCGCCGTCCAGGGTCGCGGCGGTCCGCCCTCGGCCTGCTCCCGGACCTGGTCGGCGATCCATCGACGGAAGGCGTCGAACTCGGGTTGCGAGGGTGGGGCCAGCAGTCGGCCTGCGTGTGCGAGGGACAGGGCAGAGTCGAGCTGCTTGTCCAAGGTCTCGAAGTGCGGCACCGAGCCCTGGGGGACGACCACGCGCACCTTCACCGTTGCTGGCTCGGGGGTAAGGGCGAGCGGGTCCGGCTCGGTGTCAGGCGCTTCCGTGCCCACCTGCTCCTCGAGGATGGCCAGGGCGTCCATGGCGGCCGCGTGCGCCTCGAGCTCGTCACTGGCCGCCACGTCGATCCCGAGGAGCAACAGGTCGCGCAGGAGCGACTTCGCGTGCTCCTGCCAGGCCTCGTGCATGCGGGCCGGCATGTTGAGGAGCTCCACGGTCACGTCATTGCCTCGCCCGCCACGCGCGGGCGCGCTGAGGTCCGCCCCCGAGATCTCCAGGTCGTGAAGGCCCTCGCCGCGGACGCTCAGGCCGAGGTGGAACCAGAAGGTCTTGCCATCGGGCCGGGTCTCGACCCCCCACTGGTCCGTCAGCTCGGCCACGAGGCGGAGACCACGCCCGGTCATGGCCAATGAGTCGTAGGAGGCCACGACGGGCAGGTGCGTGCTCGAGTCTGCGACCTCGACGCGGAGACCGTCCTCGTCCAGCGATGCGGCGACCTCGATGTCGGCACCCGTGTGGACGATGGCGTTGGTGACCACCTCGCTCACCACGAGCTCGGCCGTCTCTGCCAAGGGCTCCAGAGGCGTCCCCCTGAAGTTGCTCGCGGACCAGGCGGCGGGCACGGCCGACACTGGATGGATGAGCGGGCAGCTCTTCGCGCATTTCGCCTTCCTGGACGGGGCGATCTGTTGGCAGGGTTTCGTTGACCAGCCTCACACGGTAGTACGACGTGCCAGCAGCACCATCACCTCGAAGTGGGTGGTGTGCGGGAACATGTCCAGCACCCTCGCCTCGACGGGCAGCAACGACGGCATCTTCACCAGGTCTCGGGCCAGTGATTCGGCGTTGCACGAGGAGTAGATGACGTGGCGGACGCTCGAGGTCTCGAGCCACTCTGCGAGGGGCGATCCGACGCCCCGGCGCGGGGGGTTCGCGATGACGAGGTCCGGCGTCGTGGGTTGGGCCAGGGCCCAGGTGGTGGCGTCGTCGGCGATGAACATGACGCCCTCAGGCGCTGTCTGCGTGGCGGCGGCGACGGCCTCGACCGAGACCTCGACGCCGGTGATCGAGCGGCCGGGCGCCGTACAGGCAAGGGCGAAGCCGCCGACGCCGCAATAGAGGTCCCATACCGACGACGGCGCGATGGCGGCGACCCAGTCGCGTGCCTGGGCATAGAGCGCGGCCGCGACGTGGGTGTTGGTCTGGAAGAACCCTTGGGGGCGCAGTGCGAGCTCGAGGCCGGCGATCCGCATCGGCAGCACCGACTGGTCGGTCAGCACGATCTCACGTTCGCCCTCGAGTACGGCAGCGTGCGTCGGCTGGACGTTGAGCGAGACGACCCGGAGGAGCGGGAGCTCGGAGAGCAGCCAACGCAGGTGCTTGCGGATCCGTGCCTCGTCGGCCGTCGAGCGGACCACGAACCGCAGCATCAGCTCGCTGTCCGGCGACTCGGTCACCAGCACGTGCTTGAGCTCGCCGCTGCGCTCGCTGACGGAGTACGGCGCCAGCTCGGCGCGCGTGATGAAGCGGGCCACGACCTCCAGTGCTGCGGTCAGCCGGGGGGAGTGGAGGCTGCAGTCGCGCAGGTCGACCCCATGATGAGCGGCGTCGAGGATCCCGAGGGTGGGGAACTCGATCGTGCCGCCGACGACCATCTTGGCCTTGTTGCGGAAGCCCGCGTCGGGTCCCGCGACGGTCGGGTGCCAGACAGGACTGGGCACCAGCGATCGAGCGTGCGCCTCCTTGTCACTGAGCTGCCGTGTGCGCGGGACCTCCAGCAGCGAGCACGAGCGGCACCGCAGGTCGTCGAAGTGGCGACACTCCACTAGCGACGGGCGCCCATCCACTCCTCCACCTCGGTGGAGGTGCGGGGGAGCGCGGCAGAGAGGTTGAGCCAACCGTCCTGGGTGACCACGATGTCGTCCTCGATCCGGATGCCGATGCCCCTCAGCTCCTCGGGGACCAGCAGGTCGTCCTCCTGGAAGTACAGGCCCGGCTCCACGGTCAGCACCATGCCCTCTTCGAGGTCGCCCTTGGGGTAGATGTCGACCGAAGCGCTCCCGCAGTCGTGCACGTCCATCCCCAGCATGTGCGAGGTGCCGTGCAGGGTCCACCGGGCGTACAGCTTGGACTCGGGGTCGAGCGCCTCCTCGGCCGAGATGGGCAGCAGTCCCAGATCGGCGAGGCCGTGAGCCAGGACCTCCATCGCCGCGTGATGGGCAGCGAGGAACGCCGCGCCCGGCCTGACGGCCTCGATGCCGGCCTGCTGCGCCGCGAACACGAGGTCGTAGAGGTCGCGCTGGATCGGGGTGAAGGTGCCGTCCACGGGGAGGGTGCGGGTGACGTCAGCGGTGTAGAGGTTGCGGCCCTCGACACCCATGTCCAGGAGCACAAGCTCGCCGGGACGGATCGGACCGGTGTTGTCGATCCAGTGCAGCGTCGTTGCGTGCGCCCCGCCCCCGACGATGGAGTCATAGCCGATGTCGTTGCCCATGGCGCGGGCGCGGCGGAAGAAGGTGCCCTCGATCCACCGCTCGCCGAACTCCAGCACCCGGTCCCACTCGCGCACCGAGTCCTCGAAGCCGAGCGTCGTGATGTCACAGGCCTCGGTCAGCTCGCCGATCTCCCACTCGTCCTTGATCAGCCGGAGCTCGGAGACGACGCGCGTGAAGTCGGTGTCCAGGGTCTCGTCGGCTGCGACCAGGGCGTCGACGCGGGCGTCGTGGCCGCGGTGGACGCGGGTCTTGCCACCGCCCTGCAGCCGGGCCGGCAGGTCGTCGAGATGACGCACCTCGAGGCCGAGGCTGTCCGACATCTCGCCCAGCGACGGCCGGCGTCCGGCCCACAGCTCGCCGTACTGACGGTCCCGGAAGAACTCGTCGGTCTCGCGCGAGGCACGGGGTCGGGCGTACAGGACGGACTCGCCCACGCCGTCGGACCCGTTCTCGATGACCAGCACCGCGTCGCTGGTCTGGTTGCCGGAGAAGTAGGTGTGAGCGGTGTCGGGGCGGAAGCGGTAGTCGGTGTCGTTGGCGCGCACCTTGTAGGTGCCGGCGGGCAGCACGAGGCGCTCCCCGGGGAACATCTCGGCCAGCCGTGCGCGCCGCGCTTCGGCGTACTCCGCGACCGGATGCGGGGGCAGGTCCAGCTCGCGCTCGCCCCACCCGGTGCGCATGAAGGCTGCGTAGGCTTCGGGCACGGCCGGATCGTGGGACTCGGTGCTCGGCGCGCTGCTCTCGGGCCCGGACGGTGGCTGGGTCTGCTCATTCACGCCGCCACTGTACGCCGCAGAGTCGGCCTTGACCCCTCGCTCAGTTAGGCTCCCGGCATGCCCAGCCGCCGTCGCGACAGTGTTGCGTTCACCGTGATCGTGACCGTCCTCGTGCTGCTCGGCGCCCTCGTGATGGCCGCGGTGATCGCCCTGTCCGGCGCCCCTGACTCCCTGGCCCTGGCGGCTTTGCTGGCGGCACTGCCTGTCGGTCCGCTGGTGGGTTGCTTCATGTGGTTGGACCGCTATGAGCCTGAGCCGCGCTCGTTGCTGGTCGGCGGCCTGCTGTGGGGAGCCTTCGTGGCTACTGCCGCCGCACTGCTCTTCCAAGGCATCGGCATGGCCGGCGGCGCGACGAACGAGCAGAGCCTCTCCTTGCTGGCCCCGGTCACCGAGGAGGCGACGAAGGGCGCCTTCCTGGTGCTGCTGCTGTGGTGGCGACGACACGAGCTCGACGGCATCCTCGACGGGATCGTCTACGCCGGCATGGTCGGCATCGGCTTCGCCTTCACCGAGAACATCCTGTACCTCGCGGCCGCCTACAACGGCACGGACGGTCTCGGCCCCGGCGGCACCGACGCACTCACCGTCACCTTCATCGTCCGCTGTCTGCTGAGCCCGTTCGCGCACCCCTTCTTCACCGCGTTCATCGGGATCGGGGTCGGCGTCGCCGTGACGTCACGCAAGGGTGTCGTCCGCCTCCTCGCGCTCGTCGGCGGCTACGCCCTCGCCGTCTTCACGCACTCGCTGTGGAACTCCTCGACCCTGGGAGGCACCGGCAACTTCTTCTTCGTCTACGGCACGATGATGTTCCCGGCGTTCCTGGGGCTCATCGCCTTCGCGCTGTACCGCCGGCGTTCCGAGAAGGGCATGATGGCCGCCGCTCTCACCGACGCCTCACGACGCGGGTTGCTCCCTGCGACCGACATCCCCTGGCTGGTCGATCTGCGGGCACGGCGACGCGCGCGACAGTTCGCCAAGCAGGTGGGCGGCCAGGCCGCCGAGCGGGCCATGCGCGACTACCAGGCGGCGGCGATCGAGCTCGCCTACCTGCACCACCGATACCTCCGCGGCACCGCCCCACGTGACTTTGCCGAACGCGGCCAGGAGCATGTCCTCGCCCTGAACGCCGTACGGCCCTACATCTCCTTCCCCGGACAGGTGGTTCCGACCCGATGAGCGAGTCACAGCCGGACAAGGACCCCAGGACGGGCGGCGACAGCAGCACCCAGATGCTGACGGCGCTGGTCCGCATGCGCAGCACGCTGCAAGAGGTGCGACTGCCGCTGGAGCTGCCGAGCGCCCCTGAGCAGCGTGACGCGCAACGCGAGATGGTCGACCAGCTCGAGGACTACGTGATCCCGCGTCTCATGACGATCGAGGCGCCCCTGCTGACCGTCGTCGGCGGCTCCACCGGGGCCGGGAAGTCGACCCTGGTCAACTCCCTCGTCGGCACCCGGGTGACCCAACCCGGCGTGCTCCGACCGACGACGCGGTCGCCCGTGCTGGTGCACAACCCGGCCGACGCCGAGTGGTTCGGTCAGGATCGCCTCCTGCCGGACCTGGAGCGCGTGACCATGCCGACCAACGACCCCGAGGCACTCCAGCTCGTTGCGTCGGACGCCGTGCCCGTGGGCCTGGCGATCCTCGATGCGCCGGACATCGACTCGGTGGAGGAGCGCAACCGCGTGCTCGCGGCCCAGCTGCTCGCCGCGGCCGACCTCTGGCTGTTCGTGACCTCGGCTGCGCGCTACGCGGACCAGGTCCCGTGGGACTTCCTGCGCAAGGCCGCCGAGCGGTCCGCCGCAGTCGCGATCGTCCTGGACCGCACCCCGCCCGAGGCCGTCGAGACGGTCTCGACCCACCTCGCCCGCATGCTCGCGAGCCGCGGGCTCAAGGACTCGCCCCTCTTCACCGTCGTCGAGGGCGACGTGAACGAAGACGGGCTGCTCCCGGCCGCGAACGTCGCCGAGATCAAGGGCTGGCTGGGGTCGCTGGCGGCAGATGCCGAAGCGCGCTCCGGGGTGGTCAAGCAGACGCTCGACGGCGCCGTCCGCACACTGGCACGCCGCACTCACTCGGTCGCCGACGCAGCCACCGAGCAGGTCGACGCCGTACGCCGCCTGCGCAGCGATGCCAACGCCGCCTACGACAAGGCCGTCGCGGAGATCTCCGAGGCCTCGGCCGACGGCACCCTGCTGCGAGGCGAGGTGCTGGCCCGCTGGCAGGAGTTCGTCGGGACCGGTGAGCTCCTCAGGTCGCTGGAGACCCGGGTCGGCTGGCTCCGGGACCGAGTCGTCAATGCCATCAAGGGCAAGCCCCAGCAGGCCGAGCGCGTGACAGTGGCGGTCGAGTCGGGCCTGGAGACCCTGATCCTCGAACACGCCGAAGCCGCCGCTGAGCGCGCTGAGGCGTCGTGGCAGTCCACGGCATCCGGGCAGATCCTGCTGACCGACGCGGGGGAGGACCTCGGCCGTGCGTCCCGCGACTTCCGGCGTCGGGCCGAGCGCGCCGTACGCGACTGGCAGTCGGACGTGCTGGAGATGGTGCGCACCGAGGGCGCCGACAAGCGCTCCACGGCGCGCTTCCTCGCGTTCGGTGTCAACGGGCTCTCGGTGGCCCTGATGGTCGTGGTGTTCGCCCACACCGCCGGCGTGACGGGCGCCGAGGCCGGCATCGCCGGTGGCTCGGCCGTGCTCGGACAGAAGCTGCTCGAGGCGGTGTTCGGGGACCAAGCGGTCCGAACCCTCGCCGAACGCGCCCGGCGCGATCTCGAGTCCAAGGTGTCCGCGCTCCTCGGCGCTGAGCGCCAACGCTACCTCGACCTTCTCGACAGCCTGAACATCTCGCCCGAGGCGCCCGAGCAGCTGCGCGAGGCCTCACGTCGCGTTGATGATCTTCGCTTCGCCGCCAAGGGTGGCAGCGGAGCTACGGGAGCATCGGACGCATAGGGTGTGTCTCAACGCACCGCTGTGAACCGAGGGAGACCATGACGTCCTTGCTCGAGGGAGCCAAGAGGCTCATCTCGCGGAGTTCTGACATCGGTGCGCGGGTCCAGGGTCTCGAGCAGGCCGTCGAGAACGCCGAGGGACGGGTCGACTCCGCCGTCGTCGAGGACGCCCGCGCGGTGGTCGAGCGGGCCGCCGGTCGACTCAAGCTCTCGGCAGAGCACACCGTCGTGGCGCTCGCCGGGGCGACCGGATCCGGCAAGTCATCGACGTTCAACGCACTGACCGAGCTCGAGCTGTCGGCCGTGGGTGTCCGCCGCCCCACGACGTCGTGGGCCACCGCCTGCGTGTGGGGCCAGGCGGGCGCCGAGGAACTGCTCGAGTGGCTGGGGATCCCGGCACGCCACCAGGTGACCCGTGACTCCATGCTGTCGACGGGCAAGGAGGACAACGCCCTGCAAGGGGTCGTGCTCCTCGACCTGCCCGACCACGACTCGACCGAGGTCTCGCACCACCTCGAGGTCGACCGGCTGGTGCGGCTGGCCGACATGTTCGTCTGGGTGCTCGATCCGCAGAAGTACGCCGACGCCGCGATCCACAATCGCTATCTCGCACCGCTCGCGTCCCACAAGGACGTGATGCTGGTGGTGCTCAACCACATCGACACGGTCCCGGAGGAGCGCCGAGAGGGGATGCTCGCCGATGTGCGCCGGCTGCTCGAGGCCGATGGCCTCGGTGGGGTCCCGGTGCTCGGCATCAGCGCCCGGCACGAGTGGGGCATCGACGAGCTGAAGAAGCAGATCGCCAAGCGGGTGGCCGAGAAGAAGGCGACGCGGACGCGCTTGGCGGCCGACGTTCGCGCCGCGGCCGAGCGACTGCAGGCGGTCTCGGGGACGTCGTCGGTGCGCTCGCTGTCGAAGGAACGCGTGGCTGCGCTCGACGACGCCTTCGCCGACGCCGCCGGCGTCCCGACCGTCGTCAAAGCCGTCGAGGACTCGACCCGCATCCGGGCCAACAGGGCGACCGGGTGGCCCGTGACTGCCTGGTTCTCCAAGTTCAAGCCCGACCCGCTCAAGCGGCTGCACCTTGACCTCGGCGCCGCGGGCAAGCAGCTCACCGGTGCGTCTCGCACGTCCGTGCCCCAGGCGACGGGCGTGCAGAAGGCGCGGGTGGACACCGAGGTGCGCGCGCTGGCCGACCAGGTCTCCGACGACATGGGGCAGCCGTGGGCGACCGCGATCCGCAAGGCGTCCACGTCGAGGTTGACCGACCTCAACGACCGCCTGGACCGAGCCGTGGCCGCGACCGACCTGGGTGCCGAGAAGATCCCGATCTGGGCCGGTCTCGTGCGCGTCCTGCAGTGGCTGCTGATCGTCACCTCCGTGGTCGGGGGCCTGTGGCTGGCACTCCTCGCGTTCGGCTCCTACGCCCGGCTCCCCGACATCGATACCCCCACGCTGTTCGGGCTCCCGCTCCCGACGCTGATGTTGTTGGGCGGGATCCTGCTCGGGGTGCTGCTCGCCATGGTGTGCCGCGTGCTCGTCGGACTGACCGCCCGCAGGCGCGCCCGCGCTGCCGACAAGCGGCTCCGCGACGCGATCTCCGAGGTCTCGGGCGAGATCGTCGTCGCGCCGATCCAGGCCGAGCTGGCGGCATACTCGGCCATGCGCGACGGTCTGGCGACCGCCCTCAAGTAGCCCAGCCGGGTCGCTGCACGTCCACAGGCATGCGTACGTCGCAGCCTGTCCACAGACCTGCGTGCGTCCCTGACTCGTTGTCAGTGCCTCGCCGCAGTCTTGGCTCCGAGGGCGGACACTCCGTCCCCGAAGCGAGGAGGCACTCTGATGAACGATACCTACATCACCCTGACCGGTTGGGTCGGCTCCGACGTGACGCTGCGCGAAGTCGCCGGCGGACAGCCCGTGGCCAACTTCCGCGTCGCAACGACGCCGCGACGGTTGCGCAACAACGAGTGGAAGGACGGCAACACCACGTGGTACCAGGTGAAGGCCTGGCGCACCCTCGCCGACAACGTCGCGAGGTCGATCAACAGCGGTGACCCGGTCGTCGTCCACGGTCGTCTGGAGGCGGATGTCTGGACCAAGGAGGACGGCACGGTCAACACCCAGCTGGTCATCACGGCCACCTCGGTGGGGCACGACCTGTCCCGGGGGACGGCGGTCTTTACCAAGCCGGCGCGACCGGAGGCGGTCGTGTCGCCGCAGCAGCCCGTCACCACCGACCCGTGGGCCGCGCCACTGAGCCAGCCCATTCCGGCCTTCGCCACGGACGCGCCCGCCCCGGAGACAGTCTCCGAGGCGGACGCGGCGTAGAAGTCGCAGGCGGTGCGCCCGGTGATCAGGTCGCCGGCATCACCCAGGTGTCGTTGCGGACCAGGTCCTCCAGCTGGTCGAGGGTGAGGGGTGGTTCGTCCGCCGAGGCGCCGGGCTGGCCGTCCGATCCCCCGTCCAGGTTGTTGATGGCCGCGGCATAGACCGTGCCGCCGTCGCGCTGCAGGACGACCTCGAGGTTGGTGATCAGACCGGAGGTCGTTGATGAGCGTCGGCCGCTCACGGTGCCGTCGGGTGCACGGAGCACCTCGCACTGCACGCGCGTCGATAGGTTGGCCGGGCAGGAGAGGGCGTCAGCATCCGAGAGCGACGGCGCGGGACCGGTGGTAGGCGTTGTGACCGGGAGGCCCGGAGCCGTTAGGAAATCGACGTTCGGCAACAGCGTCAGGTAGAGCGTTCCCGGTCCGGTGGGTCCAGTCAGGCGGGGGGCGATATAGCCCAACGCGACGCCGCCCTCCGCGGTGTCGGCAATGAGGGGACCCGATGACCTCACGACCACGTCGTCGGGAAGGATGGCCCCTACCGCGGCGACCATGTCGGGGGCCAGCATGTCCCACCAGCCAGCAGGCCAGTCGACCCGAGCGGGCGGCTCGGGCGGCTCCGACGCGGTGGCGGAGGTGGGGCCGCCCGCCGGGTCGATGGAGGACACGGAGCCGCCAAGCGCGTTCGGCACGATGAGCGCCGCTGCTACGGCGGCCGCGGCCGTGCCTGCGGCGAAGCTAGCGGCCAGGCCGGCACGCCGACGCGTCCGCAGCCGACGTCCGTGCTGCAGTGCGGACGGTGCGAGACCCACCGGGACGGGGACCGCGTTGACCGTGCGCTCGAGCAGGTCGTGCAGCTCGGCTTCGTGTTGGCCCAGCTGGTCATCCGTGTGAGTCATGGCGTGCCTCCGTGCTGGCGAGCTCGAGGAGCTCGGGATCGATGAGGGTCAGGCGCAGCCGTGCGAGTGCGCGCAACGAGCGGTTCTTGACGGCCGCGGGGGAGAGCCGGAGCGTGTGGGCGGTCTCGTCGACCGAGCGGTCCTCCCAGTAGCGCAGCACGACGACGGCGCGGTCGAGAGGAGGCAGCGTGCGTAGGGCCGCCATCAGAGCAAGCCGTTCGGTCGGGTCCCGATCACTGCTCGGTCGGTCCGGCGGTGCGTCGACCGGGATCTCGCCGCTGCTTCGCCGGCGCCGGTTGCTCAGGAAGGTCTTGAGGACGATGCCATGGACGTATGCCGCAGGGTCGTCGGCCGCCTGGACCCTGCGCCAGTGCACGTAGGCCTTCGCCAGCGCGGACTGCACGAGGTCCTCGGCCGCCGGAGCGCTGGTCGTCAACAGCCAGGCACTGCGGTAGAGCGCTGGTGAGCGAGCCGCGACGAACGCCGTGAAGTCCTCGTCGATCGGCGGGGAATCTCGCATGAGTCATCCTCTCCCGAGCGGGCCAGGTGCCGCCGGATGTCGGGGGCTGAGTTGCATCCACATCCCAAGGACGCGGCGGCCGGCGGGAAGGTCTCAGGACTCTGCCGTTTATTGACACAGCGCCGAGCCCCGTAGGCTCCGGGGCATGGCTGAATACGTCTTTACCCTGCGCAACGTGCGCAAGGCCCACGGTGACAAGGTTGTCCTCGACAACGTCACCCTCTCGTTCCTGCACGGCGCCAAGATCGGTGTCGTCGGCCCCAACGGCACGGGCAAGTCGTCGCTCCTGAAGATCATGGCTGGCCTCGACAAGGCCAACAACGGTGATGCGATCCTCGACCCCGGCGCGACCGTGGGCATGCTCCAGCAGGAGCCGCCCCTGAGCGAGGGCAAGACCGTCCTGGAGAACGTCGAGGAGGCCGTCGGCGAGATCAAGGGCAAGCTCAACCGCTACAACGAGATCTCCGAGCTGATGGCCGACCCCGACGCCGACTTCGACACCCTGCTCGCCGAGATGGGCGACCTGCAGACCGACCTGGACCACGCCAACGCGTGGGATCTCGACAGCCGCCTGGACCAGGCCATGGACGCCCTGCGTTGTCCGCCCCCGGACGTCCTCGTTGACAACCTGTCCGGTGGTGAGCGCCGGCGCGTCGCGCTGTGCAAGCTGCTGCTCCAGCAGCCCAGCCTCCTCCTGCTCGACGAGCCCACCAACCACCTCGACGCTGAGTCGGTGCAGTGGCTCGAGGGCCACCTCGCCTCCTACCCCGGTGCGGTCCTGGCCGTGACCCACGATCGCTACTTCCTCGACAACGTCGCCTCCTGGATCCTCGAGCTCGACCGCGGCCAGGCGCACCCCTACGAGGGCAACTACACGACCTACCTCGAGACCAAGCAGGGTCGACTGAAGATCGAGGGGCAGAAGGACGCCAAGCGCGCCAAGATGCTCGAGCGCGAGCTCGAGTGGGTGCGGTCCAACGCCAAGGCTCGCCAGACGAAGAGCAAGTCCAGGCTGGGTCGCTACGAGGAGATGGCGGCCGAGGCCGACCGGATGCGCAAGATCGACACCTCCGAGATCAACATTCCCGCTGGCCCCCGGCTCGGCGACATCGTGCTCGAGGCCGACGACCTCGAGAAGGGCTTCGAGGACCGCACCCTCATGCACAACCTGTCCTTCTCGCTGCCGCGCGCGGGCATCGTCGGGGTCATTGGCCCCAACGGCGTCGGCAAGACCACGTTGTTCCGGATGATCACCGGTGAGGAGAAGCCCGACAGGGGCGAGCTCAAGGTCGGCCAGACGGTCAAGATCTCCTACGTCGACCAGAGCCGCGGCGGCATCGACCCGCAGAAGAACGTGTGGGAGGTCGTCTCCGACGGTCTGGACTTCATCAAGGTCGCCAACTTCGAGATGAACTCGCGCGCCTACGTCGCCTCCTTCGGCTTCAAGGGGCCTGACCAGCAGAAGAAGGCCGGCGTCCTGTCCGGCGGTGAGCGCAACCGGCTCAACCTCGCGCTGACGCTGAAGATGGGCGGCAACATGCTGCTCCTCGACGAGCCCACCAACGACCTTGACGTGGAGACCCTGCAGTCGCTCGAGGACGCCCTGCTCGACTTCCCCGGCTGTGCCGTGGTCACGTCTCACGACCGGTGGTTCCTGGACCGGGTGGCGACCCACATCCTGGCCTGGGAGGGTGACGCCGAGGACCCAGCCAACTGGTTCTGGTTCGAGGGCAACTTCGCTGCCTACGAGGAGAACAAGATCGCCCGGCTCGGCATCGAGGCAGCTCGCCCCCATCGGGTCACGCACCGCCGCCTCACGCGCGACTGAGCTGGCCGCCAACGGACCCGACAGCCCCGACAACGACCACGGCTCGGCGTGGGGTGCTGCCGCTCGGGCGATCCAGGGGTTCATCCTCGATCAGCTGGCGATCGGGACACTCTTGCTCGGTCTGGTCCTCATGGCGTACGCCGCGGTGGAGACGCGCGGTCCGGTTCTGGTCGCCGGGCTTCTGGTCGGCGCTGCCTCCGTCGTCGTCCCGCTGATCAGCTGGCACCGCCACTGGTCTGACCGGACCTCTTGGCTGGGCATGATCCCGCTGCTCGCGAGCATCATTGCGGTGTTTGCCTGGGCGGCCGACTGAGGGTCGGGCCGGACGTCCGCGATGACGTCCGACGCTGCGGTGGTTGCATCCGTCGCCGAGCACCAACTGGCGGCGTACGACGCTCAGACCGCCGATTTGTCTGTCGTGCGCCGCCACTTGCGCCGGGCGGCTGTCGAAGGGGCCGCCGAGAGGTGGGTGAACCACCTTCGAGAATTGCGAAGGGTGGCTGTGCCACCGCCGGGGCCGTGTCAGCGTCGCCGAGCACCAACTGGCGGCGTACGACGCTCAGATGGTCGGCTTGCCTGTCGTGCGCCGCCAGTTGCGCCGGGCGACTACCGGAGGGTCCAGCCCAGAGGTGTGTGAGCCACATGGAGGACCGGGCGGAAGGTGGCTGTGCCACCGCCGGACGCCAGGCTCCGCCGGACGAGCGTCAGCGAATTTCCATCTCCGGGTGACCGGCGATCAGCTGGTCGGACACCGCGTCCATCACGCGGCCCACGGCCTCGAAGTCGGCCGGGTCGGCGACGTCGACCAGGTAGGAGCGCACGCCCTCCACATGGAGAGGGGCAGCTTCGGCCAGGAGCTCGAGGCCCTTGTCGGTCATCGTCGCGACGATGCCACGGCCGTCCTCGGGGGCGCTGCCGCGGACGACGTACCCGGCCTTCTCCATCCGGTCGATCGTGTGCGTGACCCGGCTGCGGGAGTGCGCGAGCGCGTCGGCGAGCTGGGCCATCCGGATGCTGCGCTCGGGCCGCTCGGAGAGGCGCACGAGGATCTCGTACTCGGTCAGGGAGATGTTGAAGCCGCGACGCAGGTCGTCGTCAAGACGATCCATCAGCAAGGTGGTGCCGATGACGAGCGCTCGCCATGAGTGCTGCTGCGCTCCTTCGAGCCAGCGCGGCTCCCGAGACTTGTCCATGTGCTGGTGTTCTCCTCTAGACGCGTCCGCCTGAAAGTCGCAGACGTGCTGAGTGAGGGTATCGACTCGGGCCGAGGAGCGCAGACGAACAGCGAAGCCGGGTGCTCGCTGTTCGCTGCGCCCCCGGCGGTCGATCAGCTCAGCCGCTCCATGATCAACGCCATCCCCTGGCCGCCGCCGACGCACATCGTGATCAGACCGGTCGTCTTGTCGTGCCAGTCGAGGGAGTTGAGCATCGTGTTCTGCAACCGGGCGCCGGTCATGCCGAACGGATGACCCACCGCGATCGCCCCGCCGTTGACGTTGAGCCGGTCGAGGTCGATGCCGAGCTCCTGGTAGGACGGCACGACCTGCGCTGCGAAAGCCTCGTTGATCTCGACGAGGTCGATGTCATCGATCGACATACCGGCGTGGGCGAGGGCGCGTCGGGTGGCCTCCACCGGACCCATGCCCATGATCTCGGGCGAGAGGCCGGAGACGCCGGTGGAGATGATGCGAGCAAGCGGCTTCAGGCCGAGCTCGGCGGCCTTCGTGTCCGACATGAGGACCACGGCCGCAGCACCGTCGTTGAGCGCGCAGCAGTTGCCGGCCGTCACCACGCCGTCGGGGCGGAAGACCGGCTGGAGCGAGGCGATCGCGTCGTAGGTGACGCCGGCGCGCGGGCCGTCGTCGGAGGAGACGACCGTGCCGTCCGGAGTCGTCACCGGGGTGATCTCGCGCGCCCAGAAGCCGTCGTTGATCGCCTTCTCGGCGAGGTTCTGGGAACGGACTGCGAACTCGTCGAGCTCCTTGCGGTCCAGGCCGTGCAGCTGGGCGACGTTCTCGGCCGTCTGGCCCATCGCGATGTAGGCGTCGGGAAGGGATCCGTCCTCGCGCGGGTCGTGCCAGGTCTGGCCGCCCCCGGCGAGCTTCTCCGTGCGGGCCTCGGCGTCGACGAACGCCTCGTTGCGGGTGCCGGGCAGGTGGTCCGAGGTGCCCTTCGCGAAGCGCGAGACAGTCTCCACGCCGGCCGAGATGAACACGTCGCCCTCGCCGGCCTTGATGGCGTGGAAGGCCATCCGGGTGGTCTGCACCGACGAGGCGCAGTAGCGCGTGATCGTCGCGCCGGGGACTTCGTCCATGTCGTTGAGCAGGTTGATGATCCGGCCCATGTTGTTGCCGCTCTCGCCGCCCGGGAGGCCGCAGCCGAGGTAGACGTCATCGACGGTCTTGCGGTCCAGGGCAGGGATCTTGTCCAGCGCCGTCTTGACGATGAAGGCACTCAGCTCGTCGGGGCGGAAGTCCTTGAGTGACCCCTTGTTGGCGCGGCCGATGGGGGAGCGGGCTGCGGAAACGATCACTGCCTCGGGCATGAGAACTCCGAATCACAAGAGGGGGGGCTGGATGCCCGAGCCACCCTAGTCCCAGGTCGAGACCGGTCCAATGCCACGTGCTGTGGCCTGCGTCATGGCCCCGTCATGGTCCCGTCATGGCCCGGGCCTGCCGCCGAGGAGGGATCCGAGCAGGAGATCGAGGCTGTTCGAGACCATGGCTGCCCGCTCTTCGGGGGGTTGGAGGAGAGCAGAGACGAGTACGCCGTCCACGGCAGCCACGACTGTTGCGGCGACGGCGCCGGAGTGGTCGTGCCCGCCACGCTCGAGGATGCCGTCGACGACCTCCGTCAGCCCTTGTCGCGACTCCGTCAGCCGCAGCGCCAGGTCGGGGTCGCGGGTCGCGGCCATCGTGAGCTCGAGCCTGGCCTTGCAGCGGTCGGACTGCTCGAGCCAGCGATGGATGGTGGTCGTGGTGGCCGTCACGGCGTGCTCCACGTCGCCCGGGCGCCGTTCGAGCTCGGCGGCCAGCTCTGCCACGTCCGCGGCGACGAATCCGACGACGTACTCCAGCAATGCCTGCTGCAGTGCGTCCCGGGAGCGGTAGTAGGCCGAGCTCGATCCCTCCGGCAGCCCGGCCTCCCGATCGATGGCGCGATGCGTGAGTCCCCGCCAACCCAGGTCCGCCAGGACGGTCACCGCCGCGTCCAGGATCTCGCGGCGGCGCGCGGAGAGCTCGTGCGGCACACAAGGGGAGTCGCTCATGGGTGCTGCCTTCCGGGCTGAGTGAGGCAGGACACTACCCATCCACTTGCCCCGGGGCCGATCCGCGGACTACCTTCTACACATGTAGAAGTTCTACATATGTAGAAAGGATGCGTCATGACCTTCGATCTGATCAACCTCAACTCCTTCGTCTTCGGCTTCGTCGTGCTCGCCGGTCTCGTCGTGCTGCTCGCCGTCGGCGCCCTGGCCGAGTCCCTGACCGTCCACCGCAGGGTGCGCCTCGCGCGTCAGGCCACGATTCCGGCCTACTACGGCAACCTGCTCGGCGCCCACTGATCTCCCGCTGACCCGGGGGTGGCGCTGTTCTGCGACGATCGCGGCGTGCGCCACCTCTATCAGTGCCCGATGCGCTGGGCCGACCTCGACCTGCTCGGACACGTGAACAACGTCGTCTACGTGGACTACCTGCAAGAGGCGCGCGTCGACATGATGCGCAGCCACGGTCCCGCCGTCCGGGGTGAGGACGACCAGGGACTCGTCGAGGGTGTCGTGGTCGTCCGCCACGAGGTCAGCTATCTGGCCCCGCTCACCTTCAGGTTCCGACCGATCAGCATCGAGTGCTGGGTGACCGAAATCCGTGCCGCCAGCTTCACTCTGGCCTACGAGATCTTCGACGAGACGCCCGAGGGGCGGGTCGTCCACCTGCGCGCGACGACCGTGCTGACGCCCTACGTCTTCTCCACCGAGCGCCCGCGCCGACTGACCCCCGACGAGAGGGCCGCCCTGGCGCCGTACCTCGAGGAGACGCCCTCCACGTCGGTGAGGATGGCGCCCATCGTCCCGTGGGAGCCCGGTCACTACCCGTTGCACGTGCGCTTCTCCGATGTGGACGTCTACGGCCACGTCAACAACGTGAAGTACTTCGAGTACTTCCAGGAGGCGCGGATCCCGCTGATGGAGCGGCTGGGTCGCAAGGTGGGTCGAGCCGACGGCATGCACGTGGTGGTCGCCCAGACCGACGTCGAGTACAAGGCGCCGATCCTCTTCCGGCTCGAGCCCTACGACGTGAACTCACGCATCACCTACGTCGGCACCAAGTCGTTCACGATCGAGTCGGAGATCCGGGACGGCGACGTCCTGTTGTCCCGAGCCCGGGTCGTCCTGGTGTTCTTCGACTCCGCCACCCAGCGATCGGTGAAGCCGCCGGCTGCCTACCGAGAGGCGATGCTCGCGGCGGCCCAGAGCTGAGAGGTCACTGCAGCGTGTTCACCATGAACTGCGCGGCATGGGTGACGTAGGCCCAGAACTTCGCGTCCTGCTCAGGAGTGAGGTCCGCCTGGTCCAGGCCCTCCCGGAAGTGGACCAGCCAGCGCTCGGCGGACTCGGGAGTGACGGCGAAGGGCCCGTGCCGCATGCGGAGCCGCGGGTGCCCCCTGGTGTCGCCGTAGGTCGTCGGGCCACCCCAGTACTGCATGAGGAACAGCGCGAAGCGATCCTCGGCCGGACCGAGGTCCTCCTCGAGATAGAGGGGGCGGAGCACGGGATCGTCGGCCACGCCCTCGTAGAACGTGTGCACGATCTGACGGATGGTCGCCTCGCCGCCGATCTCGTCGTAGAAGGTGCTCACGGCCTCCATTGTGTCCTGCGGTCGTAGCCAGCCCGTCACGAGGGCGTGGAAGACTCGGTCGCGACAGCAGTCCCATCCGCGCAAGGAGCATTCATGCCCACCACCCGCACCGCGACCACGCACTGGGAAGGCACCCTGTTCGAGGGCGCCGGCAAGGTCACCCTCGAGTCCTCCGGCCTCGGCACCTACGACGTGACGTGGCCCGCCCGCGCCGAGGAGCCCAACGGCAAGACCAGTCCTGAGGAACTCATCGCGGCGGCGCACTCGTCGTGCTTCTCGATGGCGTTCTCCAACGGCTTGGCCAAGAACGACACGCCCGCCACCTCGCTGGACACCACCGCCGAGGTGGAGCTCACGCCGGGCACCGGCATCACCGGCATCAAGCTCACCGTCCGCGGCGTCGTCGACGGCATCGAGAACGACACGTTCGTCGAGCTCGCCGAGGCGGCCAAGGCCGGTTGCCCGGTCTCGCAGGCGCTCAGCGCGGTCCCGATCACGCTGGACGCCGCGCTCGCCTGACGCGAGCAGCGCTCAGGTGGCCGGACCCTCGGCCTGAGCCGGACCCTTCGCGGCCGGCGCCGCCTCGATGTCCGTCTGGGGCGGCGCCGGTTCGGTCCCCTCGGTCCGTGTCCACACGACGCGCTGCGCGAAGGGCATCTCGATGCCCTCGGCGTCGAAACGGGCCTTGATGCGCTGCCGCATCTCCCGGGCCACCGCCCACTGCTCGAGCGGGGCGGTCTTCAGGGCGACCCGGAGCACGACCGCATCCGGAGTCAGGTCCTGCACACCCCATACCGACGGCTCCTCGATGACGCGCCCCTCGAAGTCAGGCTCCTCCCAGAGGTCGTGGGCGACGTCGGCAAGCACGCGTTGCACCCGGGCGATGTCCTCGCCGTAGGCGACGCTGATGTCGAGCACCGTGCGAGCCCAGTTCTGGCTCATGTTGCCGACGCGGAGGATCTCGCCGTTGCGGACGTACCAGACGGTGCCGTTGACGTCGCGCAGGCGGGTCACACGCAGGCTCACCGCCTCGACCGTCCCGGTGGCCTCGCCGAGGTCGACCTCGTCGCCGACGCCGTACTGGTCCTCGAAGATCATGAAGATGCCGGACAGGAAGTCCGAGACCAGGCTCTGGGCACCGAAGCCCAGGGCCACGCCGAGGATGCCGGCGCTGGCGACGACGGGCGCGATGTCGACACCGATCTCGCTCAACATCATCGTCACCACGATCGCCAGCACGATGCCGGTGACGATGCTCTTGAGCAGCGTGCCCATCGTCTGCGCGCGTTGCACGCGTCGGTCCGAGCCGGCCATCTCGCTGAGGTTGAGGGCGGCGCCGACCTTGCCGCCGGTGACGGCTCGGCTCAGCCGGTCGGGCAGCATCCCGATCTCGGCGCGCTTGACGATCCGATCGATCAGCCGGTGCAGGACCCAGCGGATCGTCAGTCCGAGGACCAGCAGCCCGATGAGCGCCAGCGGCTTGCCGACGAACCAGTCGGCGACGGTGGCGAGGCCCTGGTTGCCGGTCTCGGTCCAGACCCACTCACAGATGGATTCGTCTTCGGCGCAGGAGTCGGAGAGCGAAAGCATGCTCGCCAGTATGGCGACTGCGCAGGCGGGCTCCGGATGTGGGCGCCGCCACGGTGAGCCCGGCACGGGGGCACGGCCACCGCGGGCGGCAGAGGATGGCGATATCCTGTGTCCCGTGATCACCCACGCCACCTCCGCCCCTGCTCGGCACGCCGTGCGCGCCAGTCTCCCCACAGCCGCGCTGGGTCTGGCGTTCCTTGCTGGTCCCGCGCACGCGGACGCCGCCGAGGGCTGGGGCACCGTCCAGGAGATCGACACCCTGCAGGCACTCCTGCTGCTGGCGGGCGTGCCGATAATCCTCTTCGTGCTCATCACCGCTGCCGTCTATCTCCCCGCCATCGCCCGCGGTGAAGACGTCTCACCCGCGAACGAGGACGTCGAGGACCACTGGCTCGGCGGTCCGCGTCCGGGCACCAAGGAGCTCACCTCCGGCGACGCCGGACGCAGCGAGACAGGTGGAGCCCGTGGCAGCTGGTGAGCTCACCTCCCGCGACCGCGCCGAGCTCGACAAGGCGATCCGGGCGGCCGAGCAGACGTGCCGTTTCGAGTTCTCATTGTTCATCGGGAGCGCGCAGGGCGACTCGCGGGACCACGCCGAGCGCCTACACTCGGCCCTGGTGGCCCCTGACCGCAGCGTGCTCGTGCTGGTGGACCGCTCGGCACGGCTGATCGAGGTCGTCACCGGGACCGAGGTCCGCCGACACCTGACTGACCGCGAGGTCGAGCTGTCGGTGATCGCGATGCAGTCGGCCTTCGCCGCCGGTGACTTCGTGGGCGGGCTCAAGCGCGGGTTGTCGATGCTGGCCGAGCACGCCCGGCCGCAGAACACCCTGCATGCAGGCGTCTGAGCCTTCGCCGTACGCCGGGCGCGCACGATCCCGGCAGCTGTAACGCCGGGTTATTTCCTGTACCCACCCTGAAGTTTCAGAGTGGGTACAAGCAGTAACCCGGCGTTACAGCCGGAGGACCACGGCGGCTCTAGCCTGCGTCGCGCTCCTGGGCAGCGAGGGCTCGGGCGATGTCGTCGCGAGCCTCACCCACGAACCGGACGGCACCCTTGGGCGCGTTGTTGTCGGCGAGCCACTCGTCGAGGCGAGCCACCAGCTCGGGCGAGCCGAGGCTCAGCGGGAAGCCGTACTCGAGCACGATCACGGCCTTGTGGAAGCCCAGGGCGTCGATCACTGTCTCGGCCGCGTCGAGGTACTTCTCCACGTAGGGCGCCACGACCTCGTCCTGGTCGGACCGGAAGATCGACAGCACCATCTGGCTCGAGGTCTCGTTGGGGGTGGCCGGGTCGAGGATGGCTGACCACCCGGCGGCCTTGGCCTCGGCGGTCGGCTGCGCGACACGTGCCGCCGCCGCCTTCTCCTTGCCCTCGATCGTCTTGTCGCGGGCGAGCTCGGCGTCGACCTCGGCGTCACCGAAGCGACCCGCTCGCGCAAGGGCGGTGATCAGCGCCCACCGGAGGTCCTGGTCGACGGCCAGGCCCTCGAGGACGAACGATCCGTCCAGCATGGCGGCGAGCTCGTCGAGGGCGCCGTCACTCCTCGCCGCACCGAAGAAGGTGCGCGCGAAGGTCAACTGCTGGTCGCTGCCCGGCTCCGCGTCGAGCATGAGCTGCCGCATGCCTTGCTCCCACTCCGCCTTGAGGGCGTCGCGGCCGTCGGGGTGGCTGAACCGGTGGACGGCCGTGGCGGCCATGGCTGGGATCCTGGTGACGCCCCAGGAGT
Source organism: Nocardioides sp. (assembly GCF_035576065.1). Taxonomy (GTDB): domain Bacteria; phylum Actinomycetota; class Actinomycetes; order Propionibacteriales; family Nocardioidaceae; genus Nocardioides. Next base: position 127,280 of record NZ_DATLWX010000031.1, on the reverse strand, counting down.
CGGTCTCGGAGCCGATGTTGGCGAGCACCAGGCGCACCCAGTCGGTGGCCGCCATCTCGGCGTCCCGGGTCATGTCCCACGCTGCCCCCCACACCAAGGCGCGAGCCAGTGAGTCCTCGACGCTGGACAGGGCGGCGATGACCGTCGCGAGCGAGCGCTCGTCCAGGCGGATCTTGGCGTAGGCGTGGTCCTCGTCGTTGAGGAGCAGGAGTGCCGGCTGGGACGTGCCCACGAGCTCGGAGACGTCGGTGGCAGCACCTTCGACATCGACCTCGAGGTATTCGCGGCGGACGAGGCGGCCGTCGACGTCGTCATACAGGCCGATGCCCAGGCGGTGGCGGCGCAGCGTCGGCCAGTCCGGGTGCGCGGTCTGGGCGATGGAGAACGACGCGTAGTTGCCGTCGTCGTCCAGCTCGAAGACGGGAGCCAGCGTGTTGACGCCCGCGGTCTGGAGCCACTCCTGAGCCCAGGAGTCCAGCTCGCGACCGGACGACTTCTCGAGCGCCGACAGCAGGTCGGAGAACTCCGTGTTGCCGAAGGCGTGGTCCTTGAAGTACTGCCGGATGCCGGTGACGAACGCGTCCAGACCGACCCACGCGACGAGCTGCTTGAGCACCGAGGCGCCCTTGGCGTAGGTGATCATGTCGAAGTTGACCTCGACGGCGCGCAGGTCGACGTTGTCCGCAGCGATCGGGTGCGTCGAGGGCAGCTGGTCGGCGCGGTAGCCGGTCTGCTTGCGAGCGTTGGCGAAGCCGGTCCAGGCCTCGGTGTATTCGGTCGCCTCGGCCTCGCACCAGTAGCACGCCCACTCGGCGAACGACTCGTTGAGCCAGAGGTCGTCCCACCACCTCATGGTCACCAGGTCGCCGAACCACATGTGCGCCATCTCGTGGGTGATGACGGAGGCGCGGAACTCGAAGAACGACCGGGACTGACGCGACCGGGGGAGGTATTCGTCGCGGAGCGTCACACAGGCGGCGTTCTCCATCGCGCCCATGTTGTATTCGGGCACGTAGAGCTGGTCGTACTTGTGGAACGGGTAGGGGTAGTCGAACTTCTCCTCGAAGAACTCGAAGCTCTGCTTGGTCAGCTCGACCAGCACGTCGGTGTCCATGTGCTCCGCAAGCGACTGGCGGCAGTAGTGGCCCAGCGGGATGGTGCCGTACTTGCCCTCGTACGTGTCGAGCACCTCGTGGTACTCGCCGGCCACGACGGCGGTGATGTAGGTGGACATCCGCTCGGTGACCGGGAAGTTCCACACGGACCTGCCGTCGCCGAGATCGGTCGGGGTGGGAGTGGGAGAGGTGGAGACGACTCGCCAGTGGCTCGGCGCGGTGACGTTGAACGTGAACACGGACTTGAGGTCGGGCTGCTCGAACGTCGTGAACACGCGGCGCGCGTCGGGCACCTCGAACTGGCTGTAGAGATAGACGCGGTCGTCGGCCGGGTCCACGAACCGGTGCAGTCCCTCGCCGGTGTTGGAGTAGGGGCAGTCGGCGCTCACGACCAGCACGTTGTCGGCCTGCAGGTCGTCGAGGGCGATCCGGCTGTCGGCATACACCTCGGCGACGTCGAGACTGCGACCGTTGAGGGTGATCTCGCGGACTTCTGCGCCGTCCAGGTCGGCGAACGTCGCGGCGCCGACCTCACGGCTCGTGAAGGCCAGGGTGGTGGTCGACCCGAAGGTCGTGTCACCCGTGGTGAGGTCGAGATCGACGGTGTAGGACGTGACGTCCAGCAGGGCGGCGCGCGTGGCTGCTTCGTCCCGCGTGAGATTGGTTCCAGGCATGCGGGGCATCCTGCCACCGGAGTGGGGAATAGTGACCGTCGGCGGGCACTTGAGGCAGTCATGGCCACTGCTGACTTCTGGTTCGACCCGCTCTGCCCGTTCGCCTGGATCACGTCGCGCTGGATCCGTGAGGTGGAGCAGGTCCGTGACATCGACGTGCAGTGGCACGTGATGTCCTTGGCCTACCTCAACAAGGACAAGGACATCCCGGACGACTATCGCGAGATGCTGGCCGGCAAGGAGAAGCCCGTGCGTGTCGCGATCAGGATCGCGCAGGAGCACGACAACGCCACGCTCGGCGAGTGGTACACCGCGATCGGCACGCGTCGTCACAACAACCAGGAGGAGCTCGACCGCGACATGGTCGCGGCGTCCCTCGCTGACGTCGGCCTCTCCGCGGACCTCATCGAGGCCTGGGACGACGAGTCGCTGGACGAGGCCGTGGCGAAGAGCCACCACGAGGGCATGGACGCCGTGGGCGACGACGTCGGCACGCCGACCATCCACATCAACGGCTCGGCGTTCTTCGGGCCGGTCATGTCGAAGATCCCGCGTGGGGAGGAAGCCGGGGAGATGTGGGACGGCGCTGTCGCGCTGGCCAAGTTCCCCTACTTCTACGAGCTCAAGCGCTCGCGCACCGGAGACCTCGACTTCAGCTGAAGGACACGCCGGCCCGGAGGACGTGGCCCGCGCCAGGAGTCCGCGTCCTCGTCGCAGTCACGGTGGAGGGATGCGGTCGTCATCGCTCATCTCGACCAAGCTCTTGACGGTCTCGGCCACCCGGTCGCCGGCGCGAATCTCCGCCGCTCGTCGCTGGATGTCGGTGTGCGTGAGGCCGCCCCCTGCGGCGCAGTACTGCGCCTGATCGATCGCGGAGAGCAGGGCGATCAGTGCCGAAGTGCGGTGGTCCGGGGTCTCGCCCAGCACCAGTGCGGCGTGGATCCGCTCGCGGATCTCGGCCTCGCGCGTGCGGTCAGCTGCCCGCCAGCGCGTGCGAGGGAACACCCCCAGGACCTTCACCTCGACCGGCTGGATCAACCCTTTCTGGTGGAGGCGCTCGAGCAGCGCATCGGTCGTCCACCTACCCATCGGGACGATGAGTTCCGACGGTTTGCGCGGATTGTCGTCGATGGCGGACAGTGCTCGGCTGAGCAACGGGTCGTCCGACACGGCACCGTGCACGCGAGTGACCTCCGCGGTGTTCCAACCCGGGCTCAGGATCCGTGTCCAGCCTGGTGGCGTGTCCCTGAACCGGACCAGCTCGGTCAGGGCAAGTTCACTGAGCAGCGCGCCTGCCAGCGCCATCCCGCGGTCACTGCCGGCGAAGGTAGACCGACCCGACTCGTCGTCCAGCAGCAGAAGCAGCAGGTCCTCGGCGATCAGGGTCTCCATGGACGCCACGCTAGTGCTGAATCGGCACCGCCCGGCCGCCTCGGCCGATCCGATCAGCTGCCGCCCGCAGCGGCTGCGGCCGTGGTGGCCACGATGGCCGCCGTCATCGCCCGCTGCGCTGCGACGACAGCGTCCTTGACGGCTGCTGCTGCCCAGTCGCCGTCGGCGATCTCCTGCGCGCGGCGCTTGACCTCCTTGGCAGGTACGTCGCCGCGCTCGACCACGTGGTGAGCATGATCGATGGCCGCCAGCAACGAGATCAGCGCGGAGGTCCGCTCGTCGGCCCGCAGCCCCCGGACGAGCGGACCCTCGAGCCTGCCGAGCAGGGCGTGCTCGTGCCCGCGATCGGCCGCGGGCCACGTGGTGCGCGGGAACAGGCCGAGGACCTTGCCCCTTGCGGCATGCACCAGTCCTCGCTCCACGAGGCGGTGCAGGAGCACCTCCTTGGTGCCCTTGCCCAAGCGAGTGACCAGGCTCTGGGGTCCCCGCGGCTTCTCCTCGATGATCGCAATCGCGTCGACCAGCAGGGGGTCGTCGGGCCGCGGACAGCCGACGACCGCGACCTTCGGCGTACTCCAGCGACTGGTCCTGTCGGCGACCTCGATGCGCTCGGCCAGCGCCAGCTCGATGAGGAGCGCACCCCCGAGCAGCGGCTGGATCTTGTCCGCGTGCGCCAGCGTGCCCTTCTCGTCGTCGAGCAGGAGCAGCAGCACGTCCTCCGCGATCAGGGTCTCCACGGACGCCACGCTAGCCACTGGTGAATCCGGGTGGCCAGCGCTCACTAGGATTCCCCGCATGACCCATGTCCTCTCCGCAGTTGCCTGGCCGTATGCCAACGGCCCGCGCCACATCGGCCACGTGGCCGGTTTCGGCGTGCCCTCCGACGTCTTCAGTCGGTTCATGCGGATGGCCGGTCACGACGTGCTCATGGTCTCGGGCACCGACGAGCACGGCACCCCGATCCTGGTCACGGCCGACAAGGAGGGCTTGAGCGCCAAGGACCTCGCGGACAAGAACAACGCGGTCATCGTCACCGACCTCGTCGACCTCGGCCTGTCCTACGACCTCTTCACCCGCACCACCACCGGCAACCACTACGGCGTCGTCCAGGAGATGTTCTCCACCGTCCTTCGCAACGGCTACATGGTCGAGCAGACCACGCAGTCCGCCATCAGCCCCTCCACGGGTCGCACCCTGCCCGACCGCTACATCGAGGGGACCTGTCCGATCTGCAAGTACGCCGACGCGCGGGGCGACCAGTGCGACAACTGCGGCAACCAGCTGGATGCGACCGACCTGATCGACCCCCGATCGAAGATCAACGGCGAGACGCCGAGCTTCGTGGACACCCAGCACTACTTCCTCGACCTGCCTGCGCTGGCCGAGGCCCTCGGTGGCTGGCTCGACGAGCGTGAGGCCTCCAGCACGTGGCGCCCCAACGTCATCAAGTTCAGCCAGAACATCCTCAAGGAGATCCGGCCGCGCGCGATGACGCGTGACATCGACTGGGGCATCCCGGTGCCGGGCTGGGAGGACCAGCCGACCAAGCGGCTCTACGTCTGGTTCGACGCGGTGGTCGGCTATCTGTCCGCCTCGATCGAGTGGGCGCGCCGCTCTGCTGAATCCGGGGGAGGCGACCCGGAGGCATGGCGAGCCTGGTGGAACGATCCCGAAGCCCTGTCCTACTACTTCATGGGCAAGGACAACATCGTCTTCCACTCGCAGATCTGGCCGGCCGAGCTGCTGGCGTACAACGGCCAGGGCGCCCGCGGCGGCACTCCCGGGGACTACGGCGTCCTCAACCTGCCTACTGAGGTGGTCTCCTCGGAATACCTGACGATGGGCGACCAGCAGTTCTCCACCTCGCGGGGTCACGTGATCTACGTGGGCGACTTCCTGGCGCGCTACGGCCCCGACGCCCTGCGCTACTACATCTGTGCGGCCGGGCCGGAGACGTCCGACGCCGCCTTCACCTGGGCCGACTTCGTGACCCGCAACAACTCCGAGCTGGTGGCGGGCTGGGGCAACCTCGTCAACCGCACGGCGACCATGATCGCCAAGAGCTTCGGGGAGATCCCGGCCGCCTCGGCCCTCGAACCCGTCGACGAGGCCGTGCTCGCCGCGGTGCGCGAGGGCTTCGACTCCGTGGGTGACCTGCTAGGCCGACACCGGCTGCGTGCCGCCACGAGCGAGGCGATGCGGATCGTCGGCGAGGTCAACAAATACGTCACCGTCACCGAGCCCTACAAGATGAAGGACGAGTCCCAGCGCGAGCGGCTCGCGACCGTCCTGCACGTCGCCGCGCAGTGCGTCGTCGACTGCAACGTCCTGTTGTCGCCGTTCCTGCCACACGCCGCCAACAAGGTGCACCTGATCCTGGGTGGTGAGGGTGAGCTGATGCCCATGCCGCTGGTCGACCACGTGCCCGAGCTCGACCCCGACAACGGCGCCGGCCTCACGTCCTACCCCGTCATCACCGGCGACTACACCGGGACACCTGGTTGGCAGTCGCGCCCGGTCACCGTGGGCGCCACGGTCGACAAGCCGACGCCGGTCTTCACCAAGCTCGACCCCTCGGTCGTCGACGAGGAGCTGGCGAGGCTTGGCTGAGGTCATCCTGCGGCCGGCCGCGTCGGACTCGCCCGAGTCCGGCCGGCTGCTGGCGGCATACGAAGCCGAGCTGGTCTCGCTCGGGGTGACGCTCAACCACGGGTGGATCGGGGGCGTGACGCCCGCGCAGCTCGTGCCCCCGCAGGGAGCATGGCTGGTCGGCTGGTGTTCGACCGAGCGCGGGGACGAGGCCGTCGCGTGCGGAGGTGTGCGCCTGCTCTCGCCCGACGTGTGCGAGATCAAGCGGATGTACGTCGACCCGTCGGCCCGCGGGGCAGGACTGGCCCGTCGGCTCCTCGGTGAGCTCGAGGACGCCGGGGTGGCCCTGGGGGCCCGGGTCGCCCGCCTGGACACCGGCCGTGACATGCAGCCGGCCATCGGTCTCTACCGGGCGACGGGGTATGTCGAGATCGACGACTACAACGGCAACCCCGACGCCGGCTGGTGGTTCGAGAAGCAGCTGCGGTGACGATCGTGGCCCGTCCGAACGCCGCGGCACGCGAACAGTGACTAGGCTCGCGCCGTGACCGACCAACCCGCTGCCCACATGCACGTCCCCTACTTCGTCGTGAAGCAGAAGCTGACGATGATGGTCAACCGCTACGAGATCTCCGAGTCGGACCAGTCCTTCAACCCGGTGCGCCTGTTGGCGCTCGCCGAGCAGAAGCGGATGGCCTTCAAGGAGCAGGTGACCTTCTACTCCGACACCGGCAAGTCGCGCGCGGTCTTCGGGTTCAAGGCCCGCAAGAAGCTCGACCTCAATGCGGGCTACGACATCACCGACGAGGGCGGCCAGCAGATCGGCTTCTTCAAGAAGGATTTCGGCGCCTCGCTGTTGCGCTCCACCTTCCACATCGAGGGAGCGGGCTTCGCCGGCACCGGCCAGGAACGCAACCAGCTGGTCGGGCTGCTGCGCCGGTTCACCGAGATTCCCATGCTGCCCATCCACTTCGACTTCGTCGACGCGCAGGGCCAGAAGCTGTTCTCGGTCGAGCGCCGGATGTCGATCGGCGACCGCTACAACGTGACGGTCGCGGACACCCGGGTCGACTTCCGCATCGCCGCCGCCGTCGCCGTCGGCCTCGACGCCTTGATGGCCCGCTGAGTCCTGCCTTCGGGGTCATCCCCCAGGTGTGCAGCCGACCTTCCGAGCGTTTCTGCTGTCCAGCGAGACCTCTGACAGCAGAATCGCTCGGGTCCGGCAGAATGATCGGCATGTATCCCGAGGTCCGCGCGTCCGTCGAGGCTGACACCCCGACGGACTTCCGAGCTGAGGGCTTCGACCTGGCAGCGCACCGGGAGAAGGTCAGGCGCTTCAACCTCAAGCAGTCCCGCGAGGAGGTGGCGAGCGCCACCGACGTCGACGCGGACGGGGTCCCGTGCCGGCTCTTCACTCCCGAGGACGCACGCGACGGTGTCGTCGTGCACGCCCACGGTGGCGGGTTCGTGCTCAACGACATCGACGTCCACGACGCTGTCTGCCGCCGACTGGCCAACCGGGTCCGGCGTCGGGTGCTCAGCGTCGGCTATCGCAAGCCGCCCGAGCACCCCTTCCCGGCGGCGACCGACGACCTCGACACGGTCGTCGGCTGGCTGCGGCGCGAGGGGCCGTCCGGGCCGTACGCCGCACACGGTGACTCAGCCGGCGCCAACCTCGCTCTGGTCGCGGCCCTGCGCAACCCAGGCTTCTTCGGCGCGGTCGTGCTCATCTACCCGTTCCTCGATCCGACGGCGAGCTTCGCGTCCTACACCGTCGGCCAGGAGAGCGGCTTCGAGCCGCGCGAGGCGCGCTGGTACTGGGAGCAGTACGCCGCCGAGGCGGACTGGACCCACCCGGACGTGGCGCCCCTCAACGCCACCAATTTCGACACACTGCCACCGACCTTCGTGGCCACCGCGGAGTTCGACCCGCTGCGTGACGAGGGCGAGGAGCTGGCCCGCCGGATCGTCGAGACGGGTGTGGAGACGGTGGCGATCAGGTGCCTGGGTCAGACCCACGGCTTCTGGCGGCACCCGCAGTTCGCGGCGGCCGAGCCCCTGCTGAGGCAGGGCGCAGCGTTCATCGACCAGCACCTGTCCTGACCCGCCTCCGCTGCTGACTGTTCCCCATGGGATGTCGGCGAACAGGCACTTCCCGTCGTCGATTGACCACGGGAAGTGCCCATTGACCGACATACCTTGGTGAAGCGGCGGGGGGCGCGCCCTGCAAGACTGGGGGAATGCGCGTACACCTCGGCTCCGACCACGCCGGCCTCGAGCTCAAGGACCACCTGATGAAGTGGCTGGTCGACCACGGCTACGAGCCGGTGGACCACGGACCCTTCGTCCACGACGCCGTCGACGACTATCCCGTCTTCTGCCTGCGCGCGGGAGAGGGAGTGGCCGGCGACCGTGCCGAGGGGCTGGACAGCCTCGGTGTCGTCATCGGCGGCTCCGGCAACGGCGAGCAGATGGCGGCCAACAAGGTCGAGGGCGTCCGGTGCGCGCTCGCCTGGTCTGAGGAGACCGCCGTGCTGGCGCGCGAGCACAACGATGCCAACGTCGTGTCCGTGGGTGGGCGCATGCACACGGTGGAGGACATGACCCGCTTCATCGAGGTCTTCCTCACCACGCCGTTCACCCACGACGAGCGGCATGTGCGTCGCATCGCCCAGATTGCGACGTACGACAAGAGCGGCGAGCTGCCGCCGCTTCCTGAGTCGGCGTTCCAGGGCACCGTCGAGGGCCCGGCAGGTGCCTGAGGGACACACCCTCAGTAGACTCGCCGACGATCTCGAAGCGGCCTTCGCGGGGCGGTTGGTCCACACCGGCAGCCCCCAGGGGAGGTTTGCCGCCGATGCCGCCGTGGTGGACGGCACCCGGCTGATCGGCGCCGACTCAGCGGGCAAGCATCTGTTCATCGAGTTCGAGCACGACCACCTCGTCCACGTCCACCTCGGTCTGATCGGCGCCTTCGACGTCCACCCGGCCGTCGATCAGGTCCCCCTTCCGGTGGGTCAGGTGCGGCTCCGCATCGTCACCGCAGAAGAGGATGCGTACGCCGACCTGCGCGGCGCCATCCAGTGCGAGCTGATCGGGCCGAGCCGCCGCGACGAGGTCCTGGCCCGCCTCGGGCCGGACCCGCTCCGCGACGACGCGGACCCGGAGCGGGCCTGGCGGCGGATCAAGGCCAGCCAACGGTCCATCGGTGAGCTGCTGATGGACCAGCAGGTGCTGGCCGGTGTCGGCAACGTCTATCGCGCCGAGGTGCTCTTCCGCCACCGCATCCATCCACTGCGACCCGGCCAGACGTTGCGAGTCAGTCAGTGGCGCGCCATGTGGACCGACCTCGTCGACCTGATGCGCCAAGGCGTGGTGCACAACCGGATCGACACCGTGAGGCCCGAGCACACCCCCGAGGCGATGGGTCGGCCAGCGCGCACGGACGACCATGGAGGCGAGGTCTACGTCTACCGGCGCACCACGGCGCCCTGCCTGGTCTGCGGCGCCCCGGTCCGAACTGGAGCGCTGGGGGGCAGGAACATCTTCTGGTGCCCGCGGTGCCAGCCGAGATTTCGCTCCCGCGCCGTAGGATGACCCGCAGCAGGGGCAGCAAAGCAGAATATGACAGCACGCCGGGGAGGGCGAGGTGGCATCGCCGGCATCACGCGGGAGAAGGCTCACGTCTGCGCTGCAGGGCGCCTTACTACGTGAGTCGCGCATGCTGACGGCCCTCGTCGTCCTGACGGGCGTCGCCGGCGTCTTGATCTGGCAGGCGCCCCAATACGTGCCGTTGACGTTGCTGGTCGTTCCGCTCGCGGTGGCCAACCTCGTCCTCGGGCCGCGTCAGCTGCCGCGGTTCGTGGTGCTGACATTGCTGGTCCTGACCCTGGTGGTCACGCAGCAACCTGAGTTCGATCCGCACACCGCGGTCGAGGCCGCGATCCTGTTCGGGCTGTGCGGCGGCGTCCTGCTCTCCAGCTTCCGGCGCTCACAACTGGGCGTCGCCGGGCTGCGCGGCGAGTCGATGCTCGTCGACCTGCGTGACCGGATCCTGCGGCAGGGCGGCATCCCCGAGCTGCCGTCCAACTGGTACGTCGAGAGCCAGCTGCGGTCCGCAGGGGGGACGCCCTTCGCGGGCGACTTCGTGGTGGCCGCCTGCAAGGGCGATCGGCTCGACGTGGCAGTGGTCGACGTATCGGGCAAGGGTGAGGCCGCGGGGACGCGTGCCCTGCTGCTCTCCGGGGCGCTCGGCGGACTGCTGGGCGCCCTGCCGCCCGAGCGCTTCCTGGAGTCGGCCAACGACTTCCTGGTGCGTCAGGACTGGGAAGAGGGCTTCGCCAGCGCGGTCCACCTCTCCCTCGACCTGGACACCGGGAGGTTCCAGATCCGGTCGGCGGGCCACCCGCCCGCGGCCCTCCGGGCTGCCGGATCGGGCCGGTGGTCGGTGATCCCGGCGGAGGGCCCGGTGCTGGGCCTGATCGACGAGGCGACGTACGACCCGGTCACGGGAGTCCTGCGCTCGGGGGACGCCTTGCTCCTCTACACCGATGGCATGGTGGAGACGCGGACCCGCGACATCGGCCTGGGCGTCGACAAGATGCTGGGGGAGGCCGAACGGCTGCTGAGGGGCGAGTACGTCGGCGGAGCGACCCGGATCATCGAGTCGATCGGGTCGCGCAAGGACGACCGGGCGCTGCTGCTGGTGCACCGTCGCTGAGGCTCGGTTGTGGCCGATCACGCCCGATGTGGCACCATGTTTCCGCATTGAGGCGTCGCGCCAGCGCCCCTGACCGGGGGTCCACGGGGCGGAGCCCCCGTGCGTGCGGATGTAGCTCAATGGTAGAGCTCCAGTCTTCCAAACTGATTACGCGGGTTCGATTCCCGTCATCCGCTCCAAGGGAGTCAGAAGCGCCCGATCTCGGGCACTCCTGACCCACTTGGCGGGGCGTAGCGTAGTGGCTAGCGCGCCTGCTTTGGGAGCAGGAGACCGCAGGTTCGAGTCCTGTCGCCCCGACTGACATGTGCAAACGCCCGCACCATCGGGCACCGAAGACAACAAAGGAGACCACCTGTGAAGAGCGCCGTCGAGAACTTGAGCCCGACCCGGGCCAAGCTGACCATCGAGGTGCCCTTCGAGGAGCTCAAGCCGAGCCTCGACAAGGCGTACAAGAAGATCGCGCAGCAGATCAACGTCCCCGGTTTCCGCCGCGGCAAGGTCCCGCCGGCCGTCATCGACCGTCAGGTCGGCCGCGGTGTCGTGCTCGACGAGGCGATCAACGAGATCGTCCCGCAGAAGTACGCCGAGGCCATGCAGGAGAACTCGCTCGAGCCGCTCGCACAGCCCGAGATCGAGGTCACCAAGTTCGAGGACAACACCGCCCTCGAGTTCACCGCAGAGGTCGACGTCAAGCCGGACTTCGAGCTTCCCGACTACTCCGCCCTCGAGGCGAAGGTCGAGGACGTCGAGGTCACCGACGCCGAGGTCGACGAGCAGGTCCAGGCGCTGCGGGAGCGCTTCGGCACCTTGGTCGACGTGGAGCGTGCGGCCGGCGAGGACGACTTCGTCACCATCGACCTGACCGCCATGCAGGACGGCGAGGCCATCGAGGGCGGCGACGTCAGCGGCATGTCCTACAAGGTCGGGCGCGGCGGCATGCTCGAGGGCCTCGACGAGGCCCTGGCGGGAATGAGTGCCGGCGACGAGAAGTCCTTCGCCTCCCAGCTCGTCGGTGGCGACCTGCTCGGCGAGGACGTCGAGGTGACGGTCAAGGTGACCGCTGTCCAGCAGCAGGAGCTCCCCGAGCTGGACGAGGAGTTCACCCAGATGGCCTCCGAGTTCGACACCGTGGACGAGCTGGTGGCCGACGTCAAGGAGCGCCTGGGTCGCGGCAAGCGCCTCGAGCAGGCCGCTGCCGCCCGCGACGCCGTGCTGGAGGCCCTCCTCGAGAAGGTCGCCGTCCCGCTGCCCGAGACGATGGTCACCGACGAGCTCAACGCGCGTCGCCAGAACGTCGAGCAGCAGCTGATGTACGCCGGCCTGACCATGGAGAAGTACCTCGAGGACGAGGGTCAGACCACCGAGGAGTTCGAGGCCGACCTGGATCGCCGCGTCCGCGACGCCGTCGCCGCGCAGTTCATCCTCGACGCAATCGCCAAGAAGGAAGAGATCGGCGTCGACCAGCAGGACCTGTCGACCCACCTCGTCCGACGTGCCCAGCAGTCCGGTCAGGATCCGCAGGAGTTCGCCAACCACATGTTCGAGCACAACCACATCCCCGACATGGTCCAGGAGATCCTGCGGGGCAAGGCGTTGGCGACCCTCGTTGAGTCGGCAGAAGTCACCGATGCCTCGGGCAACGTGGTGGAGCTCGCCAACCTGCGTCCGGACGGTACGATCGCCGAGCCTGCTGACGACACCACAGGCAGCGACACCGAGGTCGTCGAAGAGGACTGACACGGACAGGCAACGCAACGGGAGGCGGGGCAGCGACATGACGGGGGAGGGCTCGGGCCACGCCGCGTGGAAGCCGCCTGCGCCGACCGCCGCCGAGCCCGTCCGCGACACGTTGGACGGCTACTCCGACCTCCGCGAGATCGGGGTCGGTGGCGACTCGGTCGTCTATCGCGCGCGAGAGAACTCACTGGGTCGAGAAGTCGCGATCAAGGTCCTCAACGTCGCCGACGACGTGCGTGCCGCCCGCTTCGCCCGCGAGGTGGAGATCACCCTCGACCTGGGCCGTCAGCACCCCAACATCGTGACCGTGCTGGCGACGGGCATCACCGGGTCCGGCCGGCCGGCCATCGTCATGGAGTTCTATCCCGACGGCACCCTGCACGACCGGCTCAAGCAGCTCGGGCCGTTGCCGGTCGAGGAGGTCGTCCGGGTCGGCCTGGTGCTCGCGGATGCGTTGTCCTTCGCTCACGGTCGCGGCGTCCTCCACCGCGACGTGAAGCCCCAGAACGTGCTCGTCCTGCCCACCTCGTGGGTGCTGGCGGACTTCGGGATCGCCCGGCTGGCGGACTCCGAGCACACGAGCTCGGTCGAGACGTTCACCTATCGCCATGCGTCCCCGCAGGTCCTGGACGGACATGCGCCCACGGCCGCCGACGACGTCTGGTCGCTGGGCTCCACCCTCTACACCCTGGTGGACGGCCGGCCGCCGTTCGCGAGCGACGACCCCGACGAGGACTCCGCGCTGGCCTACCTGCGCCGTGTCCGCACCGAGGAGCACCGGCCGCTCGTCGCCCCGGGCGCCGAGGCGCTCGCGGAGCTCATCGGCCGCTGCCTGGCCAAGGACACGGCTGACCGCTGGTCCGCGGCCGGGGAGCTGCACGACGCGCTGCTCGGACTCCGTCATCGCGCCTGGGAGCCCGGGGGGAAACCCCCAGCCGCCCCGCCCACCCCGCAGCCGGCGGCACCCCGCGCCGAGCAACACCGCAGCGATGGTGCCCCCAGCGATGGTGCCCCCAGCGACCGGACAGGCCAGGGGTGGGCGCCCTCCGCGGGCTCGGACGAACGTCCACCCACGGACCGCACCAGCCCCCGCGAACAGCGTGACTCCGGCGCCCGGGCCCCCGTCGCCGAGGACTGGGAGGGTGCGCCCGCCCCAGTCGCGCTCTCGGCCGCCGCACACGTGCCGGCCGCCGCTTCCAAGGATGCCGAACCCACGGGGATGGGACTCCCGGAGGAGCACCGTGCCCAGCCGGGGGCCGTCGACCTGCCGTCAGTCGGCGAGGACGCCGCCGCGAGTCCCACCGGACGCCGCCGCCTGGTGATCGGACTGGGCGTGCTCGCGCTCGTCGTCGGTACGGCGCTGGGCGTGGCCGGCTCGGTCCTGCGCGACAAGGATTCGGAGCAGTCGCCGGCACCGGACGACGACAGGTTGGCGGGTCGGTCCATTCCCACGTTTACCGGGGAGCCCGAGGAGGACGACCCCACGCCCGATGTCGCCGACCCCGCCCTGAAGCCGGTGTTCACGGGCCTCACCTACAAGGACGGCAAGATCGTCGCCTCCTGGACGGACCCGAGCGACGGCGAGGCGACGTTCCACATGTCCCAGAGCACACCAGAGACCGCCCTCCTGAAGGCCTTCGAGTTCGGTCAGACCGAGACCGAGTTCGCCTACCTGCTCCCCCCACGGCGCTCCTGCTACGTCGTGGGCCTGATCATGCCCGACGGCGCGCTGGGCGTGTCCAAGCCACGCTGCCTGACCAACAAGTCCGGCTGACCCGCGCTCAGCGCCGAGCGAAGACCCGGGGGTCGAGCGACCACCACCATCGGCGCCACACCGGCAGCGTGCGGCGTACGGACTTGCGAAGCGTCACGAGGTCCGCGTCCCATGACGCCGCCCCGTCGGCCGGATCAGGCGAGAACGCTGCCCGTTCGGCGTGTACGGCGATCGGTGCCGTGGACGTGATCGCGAGCCGCGCGTCAGTGGCTGCCGCGACCTGGCTGGCCGACCAGTGACGGGGCGGCGCGTCGCCAGCGAGGTGGAGCGCGTCGAGCACCTCTGCCCAGGCTCCAGACGCACCCCGGCGGCGGTGCCGTCGCCGGCGAAGGGCGCGGGCGGCGGCGAGGACGAGTCCGGTGAGGAGGGCCAGTCCTCCGGCGCCGGCCACGAGCACCTGCCAGGTGAGGGTGCTCTCCGCCGTCGACCCTGCGACGGCTCCGTCCTCTGAGTCTCCCGACGCGGCGGAATCATCGGGGTTCATCTCGTCGTCGGCGCCGTCGTCCGGTGCTCGGGACTCCTGAGGGACGTCGCGGCGGAACGTGTCGTCGTCGGGCGTGGGGGAGAACGCCACCCAACCAAGATCTTGGAAGTAGACCTCGGGCCAGGCGAAGGCGTCGCCGCCGCGCACGATCCGGGTGCCGTCCGGCTGTTCGTCGCCCGGACGGAAACCGACGACGACGCGCGTCGGCAGGCCGTGGTAGCGGGCCAGCAGGGCGTACGCCGTCGCGAACTGCTCGGAGGTGCCCATCCGCGCGCCTGCATCTGTGCCACGCTTGCCGTAGAGGAAGGACTCGATCCGCCAGATCTGCGAGCCGGAGATGGCCTTGGCCGAGAGCTGGGCGCTTTCCTTGACGAGCTTCTCCAGGACCTTGGCGCGCTCGTAGGGCGTGGCCGCACCTGCGGCGGCCCCATCTGCGAACTGCGCAAGCTTCTCCGGCAACGGTGGCAGCGAGACGTAGCGCGAGACCGTTTCCGGTGCTGGCACGGCGGCTGTGGTCAAGGCTTCTGGGAGGGGGACGTCCACGCGACCGGTGACGTCGTAGGTCAGGTCGTCGGTGGGGCTGGAGTCGGGATCGGTGGGGTCCGCGCCCATCGCCGGATCAATCGCCTCGGCCGTGGCCAGGAACGCCGTGCCGGTGTCGTTGTCGACAACTGCTCGGCTCTCGG
Source organism: Nocardioides sp. (assembly GCF_035576065.1). GTDB lineage: Bacteria > Actinomycetota > Actinomycetes > Propionibacteriales > Nocardioidaceae > Nocardioides. The sequence goes on along the minus strand of NZ_DATLWX010000031.1, from coordinate 112,109 downwards.
AGATGGCGGTCGGCCAGCCGGGGGTGGGCAGCCAGTTGCCGCCCAGCTCGGTGAGGTGGACCCGGAGGCTGACGGTGCGGGTGCGCAGCCCGCCCGGCAGGACCCGCTCCGCGTCGGTCGATCCGAGCGGCGCGTAGCTCGTCGGCGCGGTCCAGTGTGTGCCGTCGTAGCTGTCCAGGGTCACGAGTCGCAACGGCACGGCCGGCCCGCTGACCTCGAAGAGCGGCTCGTCGGGACTTGCCTGCCACGCGCCGAGCTGGGGCATCGGGCTGCTGGCCACGACGGTGACCACCGGCGGGTCGACGACGTCGCGCGGCTGGAAGGGGCTGCCCGCCGGCAACAAGGACGCGGCGACCACGATCCCCAGACCGGCCACCGCGAGCGGAGCGGCGACAGCGATCCGGTGGGACGTCGGCTCCCGGTGCTCGTCGAGGAGGACCCAACCCAGGACCGACGCGGCCAGCATCAACGCCGCCACGACCCCCCACCTGTCTCCGGCGCCGACGGTGAGCAGCGCGCCTGCGACATACAGAGTGCTCGCGCCCAGCACCGGTGCGACCCGGTGCGACGAGGCCAGTCGCAGCGCGACGAGCACCGAGACGAGTCCCGTCAAGGTGAGTGGTGCGACCAGCAGGTCGGCGCGGACCGGATAGGGGCGGGGCGTGGTGAGGAGGCGGGGAACCGCGTCGCGGACCGTGTCGGCGAAGGAGGTCTCCGCCCGCGCGGCCATGAGGTAGGAGAGGAGGAGAAGCAGCAGCACGACCACCCCGGCCCCGGCCCAGGGTGAGATGCCAGCGCGCAGCACGAGGCGCACGATCAGGAGCGGGAGCACCGCCGCCACCGTCAGGGCGAGGGCGGGGACCCAGCCCGACCACGCGGTCGCCAACGAGAGCGAACCGATGACCAGCAGCGCTGCCGCCCAGACACCCACCGCCAGTGAGGGGCCGGGGGCGGCAACGGGGTTGGCGACGGGGTTGGCGACCGGGAGGCCCTGGGCCGGCGGCCTCGCCTGGGTCAGCTGGGTCGTCATCGGGCCACCGCCGTGTCCCAGAGCCGGGCCAGATCGATCGAGCTGCGCCCGCGCAGCACGAGCACGCCGGCCTCGCGTCCGGCTGCGATCGTGGGCTGAGGGTCGACGACGCACACGACGGTGTCCTCCGCCCCTTCGAGGTGTCGAGCAAGGTCGCGTACGTCGCCCGCGTGACCGGTCACGGCCACGAGCACGTCGAGGTCGCGGCGACCGAGGTTGCCGATCCGGTCGTCGTCGGTGGTGTCGATCTCGGTCAACAACCAGTCGATGTCGCGGGCCTCACGCCGGGGCAGCCGGCTGGCCGAACCCGGCACCACGATCTCGTCGCGGCCGCTGAGTGAGCGGAACCGGACCGGGTGCCCGCCCTCGACCGAGATGCGGCACAGCGCAGCCGCCAGCTCGACGGCCTCCTCGAAGTCGTCGGCGCGATCGAGATAGCTGGCGGACCGATCGTCGAGGACGACGCAGACGTGCGGCTCGGCCGGGTCGGCGTCCTCGCGCACCATCAGCGTGCCGGTGCGTGCGGACGTGGCCCAGTGCAGGCGGCGCAGGTCGTCGCCCATCGTGTATTCGTGGAGACCGACGAGGTCGGTGCCGCCGAGCTCCGCGCTGTCGTCGCCGCCCATCAGTGCCCGGCGATGCCCCCTCGCCATCGAGGTCAGCGGCACGATCCGAGGCAGGACCCGGACCGAGACCACGTCGCCGACCTCGCTCGCTCGAGCGGCCATCCCCGCCAGGGACGAGCGCCGCACGTGGACCGGGCCGACGACGAGGACGCCGCGTCGGCGGGTCGGAATCGGATAGCTGACTTCGGCAGCACCCGGGCGTCGTGCGGGTAGGTCTATCGGGACCAGCTCACCGTCGACCTGTTCGGCCACGTCGGCACGCATCAAGCCCTGGCGTCTGCGACCGGAGAGCGTGAGGTGTCCCTCGCAGGGGCCCTGTCGCACCACGACGAGTGGCGAGACCGTGCGGTGTATGGCGAGGTCACGGCTGGTCAGGACCGCGATGAGCTCCACCGTCACGAGCGCGACCAGGACCAGGCCCAGTGCCCCGACGACGGGATAGCTCCAGCTGAGGCCGGCAGAAGTCAGCGCCAGGGCGAGGGCGCCGACCCAGCGACCACGGACGGTCAGCGTCTGCCAGACAGTCATGGTCCTCAGACCTGGTCAGGCTGTGGCGGGGCCACTGTCTCCAGCACCTCGGACACCACGGACGACTGCGTGTGCCCCGACAGCACGGCGTCGCGGGTGAGCACCGTGCGGTGGGCGAGCACGGGCTCGACGAGACGGTGCACGTCCGCGGGGATGACGTAGTGGCGGCCTCGCGCTGCGGCGTACACCTGGAGGCAACGGACCAGAGCGCGCAGCCCGCGCGTGCTGGCGCCGAGCCGCACCCGCTCGTCGTGCCGGATCGCCACGCCGATCTCGCGGACGTAGCGCAGGATCGGGTCGGCGACGTGCAGGGTCGCGAGCGATGCCGAGATGGCAGCGATCTCGCCGGGCGTGGAGATGGGACGGACGTCATCGATGCGACCGGCCGTGCTGCCGGGGCGGAGCACCTCGATCTCGTGCTCGGCGTCGGGGTAGCCCAGCGACGTCTTGACCAGGAACCGGTCGAGCTGCGCCTCGGGGAGCCGGTAGGTGCCGTCGAGGTCGACCGGGTTCTGGGTCGCGATGACCAGGAACGGTGCCGGCACGTGGTGCGTCTCGCCATCGACGGTGACGGTGTGCTCCTCCATCACCTCCAGCAGCGCTGACTGCGTCTTGGCGGCAGCGCGGTTGATCTCGTCGGCAAGGACGACGTTGGCGAAGACGGGGCCAGGTCGGAACCGGACCTGGCTGTCGCGCGGATCGAAGACGCTCGTCCCGGTCACATCGCTGGGCAGCAGGTCGGGCGTGAACTGCACGCGCCGGTGCTCACCACCCAGAGCCTTGGCGACCGCTCGTGCCAGCGTCGTCTTGCCCGTGCCGGGGACGTCCTCGAGCAGCACGTGGCCGCCGGCGAAGGTCGCGATCAACACGAGGTCGATGACTGCCCGCTTGCCGTGGATCGCTGACTCGATCGAGTCGCCGAGGGCCTGGTGGAGGCGACGGAACTCGACGATGTCGCGCTCGGTGGGCGTCGGGGCAGTGATCAGAGTGGTCAACCTGGATTCCTTCGGTCGGTGCCCAGCCTCATGGGGCTGGTCAGGGACAAATCTTCGGGCATCCGCCGTCGCCTTCGGTGTAGACGGTGAACGAGTGGGCGGCGCTGCTCACCGAGGCGCCCGCTCCATTGGTCGCATGGAACGTGACGGTGTGGGGGAAGGACCGAGGCCTGAGCACGGGTGGGTTGTCGATGGACAGTGTCAAGGACAGGTCCGAGCACGCCATGGTGCCGGTCTCGGTCCGAGGTGCGGTCCGGCTGCCGTTGCCCCGGTGCGTCCATGTGCACGTGCCGGAGAAGTTGCGCCAGTCCGCCGGTGGATTCAAGGTCAACACGACCTCGCCATACCCCTCAAAGACGCCGCTGTCGTCGGTGCCCGTCACCATCTGGAATCCACCCGCCGGCATCCTGGCCGCGCCGGCGCTGTAGGTGCCGATGGTGGCGCTGCCAGCCGGACCCGTGCCTTCCGCGTTGGTGGCGACCACCGAGGCTGTCACCTGCCCGTAGTCACAGGTGTCGGTCTGGGAGTCGGCGCACGGGATGGTCACGCTGGCAGAGGTGGTGCTCACCGTCGTGCTCTGGCTGGTCGCGGGGCTGCCGCCGGTGACGGTGACCGTGTAGGAAGCGATGGCCGAGCCATTGTCCGGCGCCGCAGACCAGGTGACCGTGGCCGTGGTCGAGCCGGCGTTGTAGCTGGCCGTGGCCACCGAACCAGAGACATCTGTGGGGGCGCCGGGGCGCCCCGTCGGGGTGACGGCGTTGGAGGACCCGGAGGCGCGTCGCTCAGCGCTGCGCACGGCGGTCACCACGAACCGGACCGTGCTGCCCACGGCCACCGTGACGACGCCTTGGCGGATGGAGCCGTCGAACGTCCCGAGGTTGCCGCCGCTCGCGGCTGAGATCTCGAAGCTGGCCGCGGCCGGACCAGCGTGGTTCCAGTCGACCTGGACCTGTCCACCGCTGAGCGCCACGGCACTCACACCCGTTGGTGCCTGGAGGTCCGCCGCAGGAGGCGGGGTCGGTGTCGGGGTCGGGGTCGGTGTCGGTGTCGGTGTGGGGGTGGGGGTCGGGGTCGGGGTCGGTGTCGGGGTCGGGGTGGGGCTTGGTGTCGGGGTGGGCGCCGGGGTGGGTGTGGTGGTGGACGTGGGGATCGGTTCCGTGGTGGACGTGGTGGTGGGGACCGGCGTCGGAGGTCCGGTGGTCGGGGTGGCGGTGGGGGTCGGGGTCGCTACCGGATTCGTGCCGTTGCCCTTCTTGCCTCCGTTGGAGTTGGAGGGGTTGTCCTTGTCCGGGTCGCGCGCGCCCTTGTCCGAGCCGGGGTCGGGGGTGAGGACTGGGTCCTGGTTGGGCTTCTGCGGGGTGTTCGGCGGCTGCGCCTGTGGGGTGTTCTGCGTGGGCGGGATCCTGGGCGGCTGCACGGGTGGAGTCGTGGGTGGGAGCTGGGCCTGGGTCGCAGTCTGCGGGGTGATGGTGGGCACGTCGTCGTTCTTGCGGACGATGGTCTTGGTCGAGCCGTCGGCGTTGACCACGACGCCGTTCTCGGAGCCTTGCGCATTGATGAGGAGGTTGTCGTCGTCGAGGACGAGCTCGGGATCTTCCGACCCCGGTGTGGGGATCTCGACACCCGCGTTGCCGTCGGCATCGAGCTGGATGACCTTGCTCTCGCCCAGGCAGGGGACGTAGATGCGGTCGCGGAACACCTCGGGGCGGCCGGGTTCGGCGCAGCCGATGCCTCCCACGTTGACCTCGCGGACCTGATCCTGGGTCACGATCACCACGGTCGAGGAGTCGGGCGCTGAGGCCGCGGTCAGGTCGGAGTGGGATTGCCGGGGTGCGGCAACCTCGCCCATGAGGTCGGCGCTGCTGGCAATCACGTCGTGACCGGTCCCGACCTGGTAGACGATGCCGGCGTCGGGTCCGAAGACTGTGACGCCTTCTTCGTGGCCGACGAGCACCGAGCCGGGGCCGCTGTCGTCGATCTGCTGGGTGTCCTCGGTGGTGAACTGCTGGGAGGTCTCGGACCAGCGCAGGCTGGTCAGGCGGCCTGTGGTGTCGAGTGACCAGACCAGGCCGGTGTCGTCGATCGTTGCGTCGGCGAGGCCTTCGTCCTCGAGCCAGACGGTGCCGAGCTCGTCGCGGGTGAGCGGGTCGACGGCCGAGACCGTGCCGATGCCCCGATCGACGAGGTAGACGGTCTCGCCGTCGGTCATCGTCTCGGCGGCGCCGTGTGGGGAGACACGGCGGTTGCCGGAGCGGATCAGGGTGCTGACGTCGATGGCCGACATGACGCCGGCGGTGTTGTCGATGACGTAGAGCTGGTTGTCGTACTGCCCCAGGCTGAGATCGTTGCCGTCGGACCCTTCGATCTCGAGGCGAACTTCGGGCTGGCCGGTGGCGGGATTGACCTGGATGACGTCGCCGTGGGGGTCGTCGGTCAGCCACGTGACGCCGTCGGCGATGTCGACGGCCGTGCGCGTGAGGCCGTCGCCGACGAAGAGTCCGGTGATGAGCGAGGCTGCGACCACCAGGACCGAGACCTCGGCCATGCCGGTGGCCTGGCGACGGGAGAGCCGGCGCCGTAGTCCGGCCGCGCCCAGTCGGGCGCGCCAGCCCCTGACCGCCCCGTCGGTCGCGGCCGGTCCCTGGAAGGTGTTGTCCTGCGTCATCGAACGCCCCGATCGTCCTGTGTCTGCTGGTGTCGCCCGTCCGTCGTGACCAGCTGGGCCACGACGGCGTTGCCGCCATCGCACCACACCCCACGACCCGGTCCGGTGAGCGGTTCGGTGGTCTTGGTCGGGACGGTCACTCCGAGAACCTCTCCATCGTTCCACTCCGGCTGCAGGAGGAAGCCCCGCCGCCCTTGGCGTACAGCGTCGACGAGGGCGCCCACGCTGCCCCGGACCCTCGCCTGCGTGGTGTCCGCGGTGGCCAGGAGTGCGATCCTCGTCGGATGCTCGGCCACCACTCGCAGGAGGTTGTCCCTGGCGGTGCGGGAGTCCGCGTCGACTCCGGCTTCAGTGTCCCAGACCTGGGCGTCGTCCACCATGACCAGGGAGCACGATCCGGAACCTTCCGCTTCGGTCCTCAACCACTCCTCGAGGCGCTCCATGGTGGCCACGGCGCCGGCCTCGCGGATGACATGGACCGCCTCGTCGGCCCTGCTCAGCAACAGCTCGACGGCGTCCAGTGCGCTTGTGCGTCCGGACCTGCCACGGCCAGCGATCAGGATGGGGCCGGCCAGGAGGTCTGCCTCGACGATCGACACGGCGTCCGCATCGACACCGAGGGCGATCCGGGTGCCGACGGGGGCTGGCAGGAGCGCCTGGTCGAGCCGCGTGGGCATGGCCGGGACGGGCGCTCGGACGCGGTCCCCGACCACCGGTCCAAGCAGCTCCCCGATCGCCGCGACCCGCTCGGCCTGCGCAGGGGTGCCGGCTCCGCCGGTCGTGGCGACCTGGATGCTTCGCTTGCCGAACAAGCCGGCACCGGCCGGGGTGTCGGAGTCGAGGACGTTTCCCGGGACGCCGAGCATCAGGTAGTCGTCCGCTGTCGTCATCCGCATCACGATCCGCTGACCGAACGAGGCCGACAGCGAGCTGGGCACACCGCCGCGGCCGGGGACGGTCGCGATGACGTGCACCCCGACCCGACGCCCGTTCTGCAGCACGGACTGCAGGTGCTCGATGTGCTCGCGGGCCACGCCGCCCGCGCTCTCCAGCGACTCGACCAGGGCAGGGAGATTGTCGATGGCGACGTAGACGCGGGGGAGGGAGATGCCCGTGCGCGACAGGTCGGCGAGGTCGGAGCACCCCCGGGAAGCCAAGGTCTGGGTGCGCTCGCGCATGGTGCGTCGGAGCAGCCTGATCAGGCGCAACACCCGGCCGGTGTGCGACTCCGGCACGATCGCCTCGACCGTCGGCAGACCGGCGATCGCGGTGAGGCCGCCGCCGGCGAAGTCCAGTCCATAGACGTACGGCGCAACGCTGCCCGGGCACGAGGCGTCGGACACCGACGCCGCGATCAGCGCGGTGCGCAGCAGCTCGGTCTTGCCCGAGCCGGACGCGCCGTAGACCAGCAGGTGCCCCACGCTGGCGAAGTCGATGGCCAACGCGGGCTGACGCTGGGCAGCCGGCTCGTCGATCCGGCCGATGATGACGTGGCCGGAGGTGTGCTCTGCCGCTTGCTCGGCCAGGTCGGTCTCATCGAGCAGGAGCTCCGCGGGCAGCGGCGGGAGCCAGGGCTGTGCCGGCGCGGACAGGCCACTGCGCTGGAACGCGGTGGTGATGGTGGTGACGCACCGCTCGAGGTCGGTGCGCGGGTTGAGGCGGGCAGCGACCTGATCGAGGTCGGGCTCCCGACCGGCGGCGGTGAACGCGGACACCTCGACCGCCACCTCGCTGCCGGCGAGCGGCTGCCGGGCTCCGGTCCACGCGGACTGGACGAGCTCGGCGGTGCCGTGCCCCGTGCGACGGATCCAGGCCCGGCCGGGAGTCCGCCGGGAGATGTGCGCCGCGTCCGGCGCCTCGATCACGTCCTGCGAGTCGTCGCGCGACGACACCCGCAGCGCGATCCGCAGGTCGGCGTTGGCGCGGATGTTGCCGGTCACCACTCCAGCAGGGCGCTGGGTCGCCAGCATCACGTGCATGCCCAGGGAGCGGCCACGCTGGGCGATGTTGACCATGCCGTCGACGAACTCGGGCACCTCGGCGGTGAGGGCGGCGAACTCGTCGACGCAGATCAGCAGGCTGGGCGGAGCGGCGTCGGGGCGCTCCCGCTCGAGCTGGACGAGGTCCTTGACGCCGTACTCCCCGAGCAGGTGCTCGCGCGCAGCGATCTCCGCGCTCAGGGAGGTGAGCGCCCGGCTGACGAGCGCGGGCGTGAGGTCGGTGATGTAGCCGACGGTGTGCGGCAGGTCGCCGCACTCGCGGAAGGCCGCCCCACCCTTATAGTCGACGAGGAGGAAGTTGATCCGCGACGGCGGGTTGTTGAGCGCCAGCGAGCAGATCAACGACTGCAACAGCTCGCTCTTGCCGGAGCCGGTGGTGCCGGCGACGAGGCCGTGGGGGCCGTCCTCGCGCAGGTCGAGGGTGACCACCCCGTCGACACCGGCGCCGATCTGGGCACGGAGCCCGGTGGACTGGGACCACCGGCGGATCACAGCGTCGGCGTCGTCGAGGTCGCTGAAGTCGGGGCTGACGTCGGAGAGGCGGACGTGTGCGGGGATGGCGGTGCTGGCGGGGAGCACAGCTGCCTCGTCGACGTAGGCCGTCATCAGCCGGGCCGTGCGCCAGGCGTGCTCGAGAGTGACTCGGTCGGCGAGGTCGATGGTCGCGACGCCGCGTCGGTCGCTGAGGTTGACGGTGCCGCCGGGACTCGTCGACAGGTCGATCAACAGCGTGGTGGCAGCGGGCACCTCGGCCGCCGATCGGCCGAGCCAGACCAGGTGGAGCTGTCGATCCGTCGCGGAGGCGGCGATCGCCTCGACGGTGCGCCGGCTGAGTCCGGCCTCCTCGTCCACGAGGCAGATGGTGTGGGCCCGCTGGCCGTCCTCGCCGAGGATGTGGTCGAGCAGCGCGCTGCCGGCCTGCACTCCGACGGCCACCGGCGGCTCGCCCCCCTCGCGAGCAGCGGCGTGCGGGAGCCAGCGCAGCCAGGCCTCGTGGCCGCTGCGGACGCGCCCGAGGCAGCCGGCCACCGACAGGTCGGTGGGCGAGTGGTCGAACGCCAGCCGCAGGAGCATGGCCCTGACCAGGGCGTCCACGTCGTCCGGCTCGCCGGTGATGGCGACCAGGGAGTGCTGTGCCAGGTCGGCGAGCACGGGCATGTCCTCGAGTCGGTCGCGCCCCGCGAGCTCGGCCGCGACCTCCCGGCGGGCCTGCCTGTCACCGCCGTCCTTGACCTCGCCGCGGAGCAACGCCGGCACGGTGCCGATGCCCAGGCGCGTCACCAGGAAGGCGTCGCGGTCCTCACGCCGTGCCCACAGGTAGCGGTCGCGGCCGGCGGCCCGGCTGCGCAGGGTCTCGGCGTCGGCGTAGTCGTCGTGGAACCGTTGACGCTGGAGGACGGCCTGGTCGTCGATGGTGGTGATCAGCGCATCGACGTCCTCGCGCCACTCCTGGAGCTCCTCGAGGAACTCCTTCTCGGCCTGCTTGCGCTGCTGTCGCCAGCCGAAGTAGCCGACGAGCGGCCAGGCCAGCATGTACACGAGCGCGTAGGGCGTCTGGCTGCGCATGAACATCGCCAGCCCCATCACCACCGGCAGGGCGAACATCGCCCATGGGAGGGGCGAGGGACGACGCTTCTCCGGTGGGGACGGGACGTCCAGGGTCTCCTCGGCGAGGGGGTTGCCGAAGCGGGGCGGCCGGAAGACCGAGACCACCGGGTCGGTGCTGGCCACCTCGCCGGGCTCGATGACGACGGTGCTGCGGCCGAGCCGGATGGCGGTGCCCCAGTCGACCTCGCGGGGCGAGGTGACGCGGAGGTCGCCGACGGTGGTGCCGTTGGCCGACCCCTCGTCGTACACCGTGGGTCGGGCACCGAGCTCGATGCGGGCGTGCTGCTGGGAGACCAGGGAGTCGGTGAACCGCATGGTGCAGTGGGCCCCGCGACCGAGGCTGACCGAGGAGCCGCGGACGTTGAGCCGCTGTCCGCGGTCCGGACCCTCGGTGACGTGCAGCACGGCGCGCGGCTTGGTGGTCTGCGCCGGCCGGTCGCGCCAGGCGTGCGGGGCGCTGATGACGTCGATCAGGTCGCCGGTGCGGAGTCCGCACTCGGAGAGCGGTCGCTTCGCGGGCCACGGGTGCGTCCCGTCCAGGGGGACCACGTCGAGCCGGCGCTGGTCGGGGGCGAGGTGCTGGCCCAGGGCCCGGGCCAGGTCGGCGACCGTCGCCTCCGGTCGAGCGTGGACCTCCACGTCGACCGAGGGCAGGCCGCTCTCGGGGGCACTGCGCACGGACAGGGTCCAGGTGGGCATCGTGCCTCGCTCTCGTCGGTGGAGCTGATGGGACTCAGAGGTACATGGGGAAGCGGGCTTGCGGGGCCGCCGGGCTGACGCCGGGCGGCCCCGCAGGGCGCGATCAGCTGGAGACCTGCTCCTGCTCCTGGGCCTGCTGGTTGATCAGCTGGGAGAAGCCCTCGAGCGCCTGGGAGACCTGGCGGAGGTTGTTCATGTGCTGGTCCTCCCACGTCTGACGAATTCGCTCGGCATCGGCGCCGGTCCACTCCCAGCCGTTCATGACCTGGGTGTACTGCGCACCGAACTGCTCGATCTCCTGGGCTCCGCGAGCGAAGGCCTGCGCCGCCTGGGTGCCGCCCTCGACGTCCATTCCCTTGATAGCCATCTGATGTCTCCTTCTGTGTGGTGGTGCTCATTGGTGGGTGGTGGTGTTGCGGTGGTGGGTGGTGCGTGGTGAAGCTGCCCGCGACCCGATCAGTTGCGGAGATTGCGGCGGACGACCGTGGTCGCCTCGGCGGCGGTCAGTCGACCGTCCTTGTTGATGTCGAGCTGGCTGTTGTCGCGGTAGGCGTTCGAGCCCTCCCGGAAGAGCACGTCGTCGGGCGCCGCGGGGCGTCCCGCCAAGATGCTTGTGTAGACCGCCTCGAGGCTGCCGAGCTTTCCGCGGTGGTGCTCGAAGTACTTCTCGACGTAGGGGAGCTGCTCGGTCGCGGTCATCCGGGACAGCTGCTCCTGGGTGACACCGAGGCCTGCTCGGGTGTCGTCCATGAATTGGATGAGGCCAAAGGCGCTGCTCTTGGGGTTGTCGGCGCGCGGATCGAACCCGGACTCGTAGGACATCGCAGTGAGCAGGTGCTCGGGCTTGGTCCCGAGCCGTTGCGCCACGCCCTCGACGCCGCGGAGGAACTCCGGAGTCACGTGCCTGTTGCCCTGCACGTGCGCGATCTTGGTGTAGTCGAAGCCGTCGGGGGACGTGTAGCCGCTGCCGGGCCGGATCGCCATCGGGTGGTCGTTGCGATAGGCGTCGTACGCCGCCTGCGTGTTGCGGCCCCAAGCGCCGTCCGTGCCCTTGGTGTCGTAGCCGGCCTCGGTCAGGCGACGCTGCAGCTCGCTCACGCCGGCGCCGCGGCTGCCGCGACCGTTCTGGGTGCCGAGCTCCTCGATGCGCTTGTCAGTGGCCGCGCCGCTGCGCCCGGCCAGTGCAGCGCCGCCGAGCCCGAGAGCGGCTGCGCCACCGGCCACACCGGCGACTGCGCCGTACGACCCGCTCCCCTCGCGAACGGTCCCGTCCGCGGTCGGCGCACCCAGCGCCGCGTCTCCGCTGGCACCGCTGTCGGGAGTGCTGCCGCCGATCCCGGCGAGGTTGCCGTTGCTGTACGACGACAGGCCGGTGCCCGACTCGTCACCCCCTGCGTCGGGGGAGCCGAGAGGCGACCCGCCGCCGATCGAGGACGACCCGAGGCCGCTCGAGCCGCCGCCGATGTCCGCGGGAGCGCCCCCGGCAGAGCTGCCGATTCCCCCAGCGCCCCCGCCGACTCCAGGTGTCTGTCCGCCGATGCCGCCGATGCCGCCGATGCCGCTGGTGCCGCCGGTGGTCGCGAAGTCGGGCGAGCTGCTGGCCGAGGTGCCGTCCCACGAGCCGATCCCGCCGGCCGAGGATCCGCCCAACGTCGACTGGCTCAGGGTGTCCAGGCTGCCGACGTGGTCGCGGGTCGCCCAGGACTCCTGGCTGCCCGAACCACTTCCGAACGAGCCGGACCCGACGGCGCCCGAAGGTGCGAACACGCCAGGGGACGTGGCCGAGGCGGGCAGGTTGCCCATGGAGGCGATGCCAGGGGACGTGGCCGAGGCGGGCAGGTTGCCCATGGCGGCGAAGCCCGAGCCCGTGTCGGAGGTGGCGCCGGGGGCGAGGGCGGGGACGAGACTGCCCTCCCACACCCCGATCCGCTGTGCGGGCATCGAGCCCCCGGGAGTGGAGTAGGAGATCGCCGCACGCGGCGCCCCGGTGACCTCACTTCCGCTGTTGCTGACGTCGTCCTGGTCCTGCGCGTTCTGCATCAGCACCTTGGCCATCAGGCCGAGTGCTTGCGAGATGCGCTCGAGCCACGGGACCACCGTGCCTTCGAGGTAGTCGGCGTAGGCCGCGCTTGCGCCACCCGTGAAGAACGACGCGGCGCGCAGCGCCATGATCAGCATCCGGAGGTACTGGATGACCTGGTCGGTCTTCTCCTTGCCCTCCTGGCACTCCTCGCCTGCTTCGCGGAGTGCGTCGGTGTCTGCTCCCATGAAGGCCATCGCGGTTCCCCTTCGGTTCTGGTCTGACTCGATCGAGCTCGGTGTCCGGTCGAGCCGGCGTCTGGTGGTGAAGTCAGCCATCTGTTGCGGCTCTGGTCGAGGCCTGAGGGGGTGGAAGGTTCCGGGTTGTCAGCCCCTCCAGACCCGGCAACCGGGTTCGGAAAATGCCGAAGACCGCCGGAGGTCCGGCGGTCAACGGGTGGGTGGCTCGCGGCTGGGGCGCCGCTGGGGTCAGGCGCTGGCCTGGTCCTGCCGGTCCGCGTGTACGACGAGCTGTTGGGCCTGGTCGGACAGTGACTGGGCGGCGTTCTGGGCGTTGCTGACGAACTGGGCGACGTCCTCGCCGAAGCGCGACCCGTCCTGTCCGGGCCACATGCTGTTGATGCGCGAGGCGATCGCGTTGGCGCTGCCGATCACGTCGCCGATCTGGGCGGAGCCCTCGTTCATGTCGCGCGCGACGCGACGTCCCTCTTCGGTGTCCATTCCTTGTACTTGCTGAGCCATGGCGTCCTCCTCTTCCGGTCCGCGAGAGGGCCTCGCGAAGGTGGTCTCCGGCGGACGCTAGGCACTGAGGGGCGCAGGGGCTAGGGCGAGGGGGGTGGAAGGTTCCGCTTCGCAGCGGCCCTTTCGACGGCGTCGAGGTCCTCCGCAGTCACCAGTCGGACCTCCGCGGTGCGTCGTCCGACGGCGAACCGGACGTTCTGGGCGCGGCCGGCGCCGGCCCGGAACGGGTCGTCCTTGGCGCTGAACGCCAGCGACGAGATGGCCCGGATGGCGTCGTCGACCCGCTGGGCACGCTCGAGGTTCCAGGCGTAGCCGTGCCAGTGGAGCACCCGCTCATAGATCTCGCGGTTGGAGGGTGGTCGCGGATAGTCGTCGGTGCCGGTCAACCATGGCTCGGCGAGCGCGAGCGCGGCGTACCACTCACGCGAGTGCGGCAGCAGGCCCGGCGAGGGCGCTGTCGCCGTCGCGTCGAGGTCCTCGTCCACCTCAGGCCGGACGCGCTCGGCCGGTGTCGGCGTGGAGGTGGCGACGTCCACGACGATGGAGAGGTCCTCGAAGGCGTCGCGAGCCGTCTGGCGCCCGCGCATGACGATCATCGCGTTCTCTCCCTCGTCGAGCAGCAGCGACATGCCTTCGACCAGGGTCACGCGTCGTGCTCCGCCCGGGGCGTCGAAGAGGCTGGACACCTGGGTCTCCCCGGCGCCGTGCCAGCGCAGCCGGGCGATCTCCTCGCCGATCTCGAGCTCGCCCAGCAGCCTCGACACGTGCGGAGCGCAGCGGGGGAGTGCCAGCGCCGTGACCCGCAGGGCCTCGTCGGGGTCATCCTCGGGCAGGGCGTGGTGCGGCGAACGCCCGAACAGCAGCGTCTCACCGGTCCCCAATGTTGCCGTAGGAAGACCAGCCCCCCGCAACGTCACCCGCAGCATGAGGTGAGTAGACCACACGCGTGGCAGGTGAACACGTGTCCACCGCGCCGATACGCTGCGCGCATGTCCACCCGCACGCCCAGCCGCCAGGAGCCCGGTCTCCTCGACGCCCTGGCGCTGCTGGCCCAGGTGGCCGACGAGGTGCTCGTCGACACTGCGCGGGACACGCACCTGGCTTGGGTGGACCGGGCCCACGGCGTTCTCGACCGTCCGCTGGGCAGGTCCAGCGCCATGGTCGGGCGCGGCCACCGTGTCCTCGCCGGGTCGCTCTATCGAGGTGTGGGCCTCTCGGTGCGGGGGCTCACCGCTGGTCTCGACATGGTCGCGCGGACCGGCGCCGGCCCCGTGATGGAGACCGGACACCGATCCCGCGCCGTCCGCTCGACGGTCAACGGCCTGATCGGCGACCGGCTGGAGCGGGAGCGACCGCGCCTGGCGATCACCATGGCGCCCCGGGTCGACGACAGGGACGTGCCGCTGACGCGCGACGGGCTCGCTGCGGCGTACCCCACGGCGGGCGGGCAGATCGCAGTCTTCCTGCACGGATTGTGCGAGAACGACGCGTACTGGCGCCGAGGGCGGGCGCAACGGGGCACGACGTACGCCGAAGAGCTGGCCGAGCTGGGTTGGACGCCGGTCATGCTCCGGACCAACACCGGGCTGCCGGTGCGGACCAACGGAGCAGCCCTGGCCGCCGTCCTGGAGGCCCTCGTCGCGAGCTGGCCGACGGACGTCAGCCGCGTGGCGCTGATCGGTCACTCGATGGGTGGGTTGGTCATCCGAGCCGCCACCGCGGTGAACGGCGAGTGGACGTGGCGCGATCGGGTCAGTGACGTCGTCACCCTCGGCACCCCTCACCTGGGAGCTCCCCTCGCGGGCGGGGTCAAGCGAGGCAGCGAGCTGCTGGGAAGGCTGCCGGAGCTGGCAGGGTTCGGGCGCATCCTGGACCAGCGGGCCGCAGGGGTGGAAGACCTGATCCTCGGGCTCGACGAGGACTTCGCACCGTTGCCGCATGCGCGCTACCGACTCGTCTCAGCGACGCTGACCGCCTCGCCACGACACCCCGTGGGTGCGTTCTTCGGCGACGTCCTCGTCCGCCAGTCGTCTGCCTACGGTCGCGATCGCCGGGGGCGCAACCTGTTCCCCGACGGTGAGGTCCTCCACCTGCGCGGGCACCACTTCGACCTGCTCAACGACGACGGCGTGGCGGCCGCGCTGCGGAAGTGGCTGGGCTGAGCCCGGTGTGGGCCAGTCGACACGGCGCTGTGCGCTGTGGGCGAACAGGGGTGCCTATCGCGTGGAAGTGTCGGCGCTTCGGGCTAGTGTCGCTTGCGTGAACCAGAACTCCAATCCAGCCCACTACGGCATGGCTGCCCCGCCCGAGATGAATGGTGGGCCCGCCGGCTACGGCCTCGACGACCACATCTACCAGCGGCTGCTCCGCGAGCGGATCATCTTCCTCGGCTCCGAGGTGCGCGACCAGAACGCCAACGCGATCTGTGCGCAGCTCCTGCTGCTCTCGGCGGAGGACCCGGAGACCGACATCTTCCTCCACATCAACAGTCCCGGTGGCTCCGTTGACGCCGGCATGGCGATCTACGACACCATGAACTACATCCCCAACGACGTCGCCACGGTCGGCATGGGCTTGGCCGCCTCGATGGGTCAGTTCCTGCTGTGCGCGGGCACCAAGGGCAAGCGCTACGCCCTGCCGCACGCGCGGATCATGATGCACCAGCCGTCGTCCGGCATGGGTGGTTCCGCCTCCGACATCAAGATCCAGGCCCAGCAGTCGCTGCACATCAAGAAGGTGCTGCTCGACCTGATCGCCCAGCACACCGGCCAGTCGGTCGAGCAGGTCGTCGCCGACGCAGACCGCGACCGCTGGTTCACCGCCGAGCAGGCAGTGGAATACGGCTTGGTCGATCGTGTGGTCACCAACGCCCGTGAGGCCGCCGATGAAGGCCGACCCGCCCGCGCCAACTCGTCAGACAAGGACTGAGACGTGAACTACTACATTCCCCAGTGGGAAGAGCGGACGTCCTACGGCTTCCGTCGCATCGACCCCTACGGCAAGCTGTTCGAGGACCGCATCATCTTCCTCGGCACGCCGATCAGCGACGACGTCGCCAACGCCGTGATGGCGCAGCTGTTGTGCTTGGAGTCGATGAACCCCGACCAGGACATCAGCATCTACATCAACTCGCCCGGTGGCTCGTTCACGGCGCTCACCGCCATCTACGACACGATGCGCTTCATCAAGCCCGACGTGCAGACCGTGTGCCTGGGCCAAGCCGCCTCTGCCGCGGCGATCCTGTTGGCCGCCGGCACCCCCGGCAAGCGGTTGGCGCTGCCCAACAGCCGGATCCTGATCCACCAGCCGTACACCGAGGGCACCTTCGGGCAGACCTCCGACATCGAGATCCAGGCCAACGAGATCCTCCGCATGCGCGAGCTGCTCGAGAAGATGATCTCCGACCACAGCGGCAAGGACATCGAGCAGGTCAGCCGCGACATCGAGCGCGACAAGATCCTGACCGCCGAAGGCGCCGTCGAATACGGCCTCATCGACGCCGTGCTCGAGTCCCGCAAGGGCGTGCCGGCGCTCACCTGAGCGCGCGACCCGCACAGATGACGAAGAGCCAGCGACCGGCTTTCGTGTCTGCACCCCCCAGCGGTGCAGCACGGGGTACCGTCGAGGAGTTTGCAAGGCCGGGAGTCCGACCCGGCAGGACCGGAGGAAACACCCGTGGCTCGAATCGGTGACGGTGGCGACCTGCTGAAGTGCAACTTCTGCGGGAAGAGCCAAAAGCAGGTCAAGAAGCTCATCGCTGGCCCCAACGTCTACATCTGCGATGAGTGCATCGAGCTGTGCAACGAGATCATCGAGGAGGAGCTCGCCGATGGTGGCGAGGTCAGCCTGGACGAGCTGCCCAAGCCGCGGGAGATCTTCGAGTTCCTCAACGCCTACGTCATCGGGCAGGAGCACGCCAAGAAGGCGCTCGCGGTGGCCGTCTACAACCACTACAAGCGCATCCAGGCAGGGCTCCAACCTGTCAACGGCAAGCACTCCAAGGACGAGGTCGTCGAGGTCGCGAAGTCCAACATCCTGGTCATCGGGCCGACCGGGTGCGGCAAGACCTATCTCGCGCAGACCCTGGCCCGGATGCTCAACGTGCCGTTCGCGATCGCGGATGCCACGGCGCTGACCGAGGCGGGCTATGTCGGCGAGGACGTCGAGAACATCCTGCTCAAGCTCATCCAGGCCGCTGACTACGACGTCAAGAAGGCCGAGACCGGGATCATCTACATCGACGAGATCGACAAGGTGGCGCGCAAGGCCGAAAACCCGTCGATCACCCGCGACGTCTCGGGTGAGGGTGTCCAGCAGGCGCTGCTGAAGATGCTTGAAGGCACCACGGCGTCGGTCCCCCCGCAGGGCGGGCGCAAGCACCCGCACCAGGAGTTCATCCAGATCGACACCACCAACATCCTCTTCATCGTGGGCGGCGCATTCGCCGGCCTCGAAGGGATCGTCGAGCAGCGGGTGGGCAAGAAGACGCTTGGCTTCACCGCTGACGTGCGCGGCGAGGCCGAACGCGAGGCCGACGACCTGATGGCGCTGGTGCGACCCGAGGACCTCACGAAGTTCGGTCTGATTCCTGAGTTCATCGGCCGCCTGCCGCTGATCGCCAGCGTCACCAAGCTCGACAACGAAGCGCTCGTCCAGATCCTGACCGAGCCCCGCAACGCCCTGGTGAAGCAGTACCAGAAGCTCTTCGACCTCGACGGCGTCGAGCTCGAGTTCACCGAGGACGCCATCACCTCCATCGCCGACCGGGCCCTCGAACGCGGCACCGGCGCGCGCGGTCTGCGGGCGATCATCGAAGAAGTGCTGCTCCACGTCATGTACGAGGTGCCCTCGCGCGACGACATCGCCAAGGTGATCATCACCCGCGATGTCGTCGACAACGACGTCGCGCCGACGCTGGTGCCGCACGAGTCGGAGTCGAAGAAGAAGAAGTCGGCCTGACGATCGGCTGATCAGCTCGTCCTGCGGGACGTCCGACGCTGGAGTCGTCAGCACAGCCACCTTGTCGCACGTGCGACGGTCCTCGGGACGTCCGACGGTCAGGTCGTGACCGCAGCCACCTCGTCGGACGTATGGCGATACGTCCGACGATCAGGTCGTGAGACCCCGACCTCAGGAGGTCGCGGGAGCCGCAACCTCGGCGAGCTCAGCTGACACCGAGATCTCCTGGGCGTTGGCATCGGGAGTGAAGACCAGGTCGCCGGTGATCTTGCCGGCGCGACGCAGGTCGTCGGCCGCCGCCTCGACGCCGGCGAGCAGGGCAGGTGGGCCGCTGATCTCCACGCGGGAGAGCTCCGCCTTCATCGACACCTTGGCCTTGGACTTGGCGCCGCGGACCCCCATGAGCGCGGTGGCTACGGCCGAGATCGCGGACGGGTCGGCGGCTGCCGCCGCGCCCAGGTCGGCCGAGGTCGGCCAGGAGGCGCGGTGGATCGAGCCCTCCTGCCACCACGACCACACCTCTTCGGTGACGTAGGGCATGAAGGGTGCGAGCAGCCGGAGCTGGACGTGCAGGGCGATGGCAAGGGCAGCCCGGGCCGATTCCGTGGCCAGGCCGCCGTCCTCGTCGTACGCCCGTTCCTTGACCAGCTCGAGGTAGTCGTCGCAGAACTCCCAGAAGAACTTCTCGGTCACCTCGAGTGCGGTCGTGTAGTCGTAGGCCTCGAACGCCTCCGTGGCCCTTCGCACCACGACCTCGAGCCGCCCGAGCAGCGCGCAGTCGATCGGCGAGCTGACGGCGAAGTGGTCGAGCGAGGACGCCCCGACGTTGCCGAGGACGAACTTCGAGGCGTTGAGGACCTTCATCGCCAGGCGACGGCCGACCTTCATCTGCGACTCGTCGAAGGGTGAGTCCGCCCCGGGGCGACCTAGGGCGGCCCGCCAGCGGACCGCGTCGGCGCCGTACTTCTCGAGGATCTCGGTCGGCACGACCACGTTGCCCTTGGACTTTGACATCTTCTTGCGGTCGGGGTCGACGATGAAGCCGGAGATCATCGCGTGCGTCCACGGAGCGGCATGCTGCTCGAAGTGCGCCCGGACGACGCGGCTGAAGAGCCAGGTCCGGATGATGTCGTGCGCATGGGTGCACAGGTCGTAGGGGAAGACCCGCCCGAACAGGTCCTCGTCGTCCAACCAGCCGCCGGCGATCTGAGGGCTCAGCGACGAGGTCGCCCAGGTGTCCATCACGTCGGGGTCGCCCACGAACCCGCCGGGCTTGCCCCGCTGCGACTCCTCGAAGCCCTCAGGAGCCTGCGTCGACGGGTCGACGGGCAACGCGTCCTCGCGGGGGAGCAGGGGGTGGTCGTAGTCGGGCTCCCCGGCGTCGTCCAGGGGATACCAGACCGGGAAGGCGATCCCGAAGAACCGCTGACGCGAGACGAGCCAGTCGCCGTTGAGACCGCCGACCCAGTTGTCGTAGCGGTGCTTCATGTGGGCCGGGATCCAGATGACCTCGTCCGCGCGCTCGAGCATCTCGGCGCGCACGTCGGCCTCGCGGCCGCCGTTGCGGATGTACCACTGACGCGTGGCGACGATCTCGAGCGGCTTGTCGCCCTTCTCGTAGAAGTTCGCCATCCGCTGGGTCGGCTTCGGCTCACCGTCGAGGTCGCCCGACTCGCGCAGCGCCGCCACCACGGCCTCGCGGGCACTGAACGTCGTCTTGCCCTTGAGCTCTTCGTACGCCGCAGCGGCGCGCTCGCCCGAGAGCCACTCGGGCGTCTCGCGGAGCATCCGGCCGTCGCGACCGATCAGCGTGCGGACGGGAAGGTTGAGCTCGCGCCACCACATCACGTCGGTGAGGTCACCGAACGTGCAGCACATGACCAGGCCGGACCCCTTGTCCATCTCGGCGGCCGGGTGGGCGACGACCGGGATCTCGACGCCGAAGACCGGGCTGGTGGCGGTCGTGCCGAACAGCGACTGGTAGCGCTCGTCGTCGGGGTGGGCGATCAGGGCCACGACACTCGGGATCAGCTCCGGTCGGGTCGTCTCGATGAACAGCGGCCCGGACGCCGAGTGGAACGAGATCCGGTGGTAGGCGCCCGGGTATTCACGCGCCTCCAGCTCCGCCTGCGCGACGGCGGTCTGGAAGGTGACGTCCCACAGGGTCGGTGCCTCCTGGAGGTAGGCCTCGCCGCGCGCGTAGTTGCGCAGGAACGCGGTCTGGCTGACCTTCTGGGCCTTCGGTCCGATCGTGGTGTAGTTCTCCGCCCAGTCGACGCTGAGGCCGAGCGTGCGCCACAGCGACTCGAAGACCTGTTCGTCCTCCTCGACGAGCTGTTCGCACAACTCGATGAAGTTGGGGCGGCTGATCGGGACCTGCTTCTTCGCATCCGGCTTCTCCGGCGGGGTGAAGTCGGCGTCGTACGGCAGCGACGGGTCGCACCGGACGCCGAAGTAGTTCTGCACCCGGCGCTCGGTCGGCAGGCCGTTGTCGTCCCAGCCCATCGGGTAGAAGACACTCTTGCCGGTCATCCGCTGGTAGCGCGCGATCAGGTCGGGGTGGGTGTAGGAGAAGACGTGTCCGACGTGCAGGCTGCCGCTCACCGTCGGCGGCGGGGTGTCGATCGAGTAGACGTCCTCGCGTGCGGAGGACCGGTCGAACGTGTAGGTCCCGTCGTTCTTCCAGCGCTCGGACCACGTGGCTTCGAGCCCTTCGAGCACGGCCTTGTCCGGTACGACGACGTCGCGGCGTGCGGACGTCGTCGTGGACTCGGGCTCGGGGGTGGTGGCAGTCATGCGCGCAGTCTATGAGCGGCGTCTGGAGGCGAGAAAACGAGTGACCCCCAGGGGGGCCCGCCACTAGCGTTGCGGGATGCGCCTCGAGTTCTGCACCGACCCCGCTCGCTTCCTCCAGGCGGCTGCTCCGTTGCTGGCCGCCGACCCGGTGCTCGGCAGCGTCATCGCGAGCGTCACCGAGCGGACCGCGCGCGAGGTGGCGCGAGGAGAGGATTCCTGGGACGAGGTGGGAGCGCCCTTCGAGCGCTGGTGGGTGGCCGTCCGCGACGAGGCGGGAGAGGTCGTCAGCGCCGCGATGCGGACCGCCCCATTCACGCCGTACCCGACCTTCAGTGTGGCGATGGCCGACGAGGCCGCCGCCGCCCTGGCAGCAGCGCTGCACGAGCGGGGGGAGTTCCTCGGGGGCGCGAACGGCGCACTGCCGGGCTCGCGCACGTTGGCCGAGGAGACCGCTCGGCTGTGGGGCGGGGCGGTGGTGGTCGATAAGCACACGCGGCTGTGGGAGGCCATCAGCGTCGAGGTGCCGTCGGCCCCCGAGGGCAGACTGCGACAGGCCACCGAGGCCGACGCCGAGCTGGTGCTCGCGTGGTTCAGGGCGTTCCACAGCGAGGCCGACGAGCAGGCCGGACGTGAACCGGACCCGGACGCCGGCGAGCACAACAGCCTCGACAGCGTCCTGGTCAGCATCCGGGAGGGGATCGAGTGGTTGTGGGAGTGCCCTGACGGCGAGGTCGTGCACCTGACAGGGGCTGGGCTACCGGCCTTCGGCGTCAGCCGGATCGGTCCGGTGTTCACGCCGAAGGAGCACCGCGGGCGGGGCATCGCCTCCCACGTCGTGGGCGAGCTGACCCGACGTGGCCTGGCGGCGGGACACCGGGTGTGCCTGTTCACCGACCAGGCCAACCCCACGTCCAACAAGATCTATGCAGACCTGGGCTATCGGCCGGTCTACGACATGGCCGAGCACCTCGTCACTGCGGCGGGTGAGGTCTAGCATCGGACGATGCGGCGTCCCATCCTGCTCCTGACCACCGTTGGCCTGCTCGCGTCGGGGTTGTCCTCGGCGCCGGCTGCCGCGCCGCCCGAGGAGCGCGTCGCGCGTGCGTCCGTCCACACCGTGGGCGGGTGTGAGCTGTTCCCCGCTGACAACCCCTGGAACCGGCGCATCGACCGTCGACCGGTCTGGAAGTGGTCGCAGGCGATCGTGGGCAAGCAGGCTGCCGGCGCCGACCTGCACCTCGACCTCGGCACCACCGAGGAGTACTACGGGATCCCGGTCAACGTCGTCGACGAGGACCAGCCGCTGCTGCCGTTGTCGTTCGGGGTGGACGGCGAGGACTACGGCGACGAGAGCGACCGGGGTCCGGTGTTCGTGCCGGCCGACGCCGCCATCGAGGGCGGGAGCTCCGCGGACCCGGACCCCGACGAGGGCGACCGGCATGTCATCGCCGTACGCCGCGGGACGTGCGACCTGATCGAGCTGTACGCCGCCGAGCGCGTCCGCGACAGCAACGGCACCGTGGTCGGGTGGCGCGCGGCCTCTGCTGCCCGCTGGGACCTGTCGTCCAACCGGTTGCGTCCGGCTGGCTGGACCTCCGCCGACGCCGCGGGGTTGCCGATCCTGCCCGGGCTGCTGGACTACG
This sequence comes from Nocardioides sp., assembly GCF_035576065.1. Taxonomy (GTDB): domain Bacteria; phylum Actinomycetota; class Actinomycetes; order Propionibacteriales; family Nocardioidaceae; genus Nocardioides. The sequence continues at coordinate 89,779 of NZ_DATLWX010000031.1, read as the reverse complement.
AGGAGGCGGCCTCGGGCGCGATCACGCACGCGCTGCGGTTCACGCTGCCCTCGGCGCGTCACGCCTACACCTGGCCCGCCCGGCACTGCGGACCCTCGGGCAACACCGCCCGCGACCTGCCGGCCTACGGCCTGCGCTTCCGGTTGAAGAAGTCCTTCCCGACCTCGCGCTACACCGGTGCCGCCCGCGCCATCGTGGTGGCGATGAAGCGCTACGGGCTGATCTACGCCGACCAGGGATCGGCCATGTATGTCACCGGCACCGCCGACCCCCGGTGGGCCGACGCCCTCGACCAGTTCCGCGAGCACCCGCTCGACGGCCGGGCGCTCGAGGTGGTCAAGCCCTGGCGCAAGATCGTCCGCTGCTGAGACCGCTGCTGAGGAGGCACGACCACACAAGGCCACGCCCTAGACTCCACTCGAGATGAGTGACGACGCCGCAGACGCCCGCCCGGCCCAGACCTTCGCCGAAGCCGAGGACGCCCTGCTGTCCCGCTGGCCGGAGACCAGGCTCGAGCCCAGCCTCGACCGCATCCGCGCCTTCACCGAGCTGCTCGGTGAGCCGCAGAGCTCCTTCCCGGTCATCCACCTGACCGGCACCAACGGCAAGACCTCCACCAGCCGCATCGTCGAGACGTTGCTGCGCGCGCTGGACCTGCGCACCGGCCGCTTCAGCTCTCCGCACCTGGAGAAGATGAGCGAGCGGATCAGCATCGACGGCGAGCCGCTCAGTGACGACGACTTCGTCCGGGCGTTCAACGACGTTGCGGCATACACCCACCTCGTCGACGCGGACCAGGACCACCCGCTGTCGTTCTTCGAGACCGTCGTGGGGATGGCCTACGCCGCGTTCGCCGATGCGCCGGTCGACGTCGCTGTCGTGGAGGTCGGCATGGGAGGCGCTTGGGACGCCACCAACGTGGCGGACGCCGATGTCGCAGTCCTGCTGCCCATCGCCGTGGACCACGCGCAATATCTCGGCGAGTCGCCCCTGAGCATCGCCTCTGAGAAGGCCGGCATCCTGAAGCCCGGCTCGATGGCGGTCCTGGCCGAGCAGCAGCCTGACGTGCTGGCGCTCCTCCTCGAGCGCGCCGCAGAGGTGGGTGCCACCGTCGTCCGGGAGGGCGTCGACTTCGGCGTGGAACACCGGGTGCCCGCGGTCGGCGGCCAGATGCTGATCCTGCAGGGACTCCGCGGCCGCTACGACGAGGTCTTCCTGCCGTTGTACGGCGCACACCAGGCCCAGAACGCCGCCGTGGCACTCGCCGCGGTGGAGGCGTTCGTGGGGGAGGCGACGCTCGACGCCGAGCTCGTCCGCGCCGCCTTCGCCGAGGTCACCAGCCCAGGTCGCCTCGAGATCATCCGCCGCAGCCCCACCATCGTGCTGGATGCGGCGCACAACCCGCACGGAGCGGCAGCCGTCGCGGAGGCGCTGGAGGACTCCTTCAGCTTCTCCCCGCTGGTCGGCGTGATGGGCATGATGGGCGACAAGGACGCCGACGGCGTGCTGGCTGCCCTCGAGCCGCACCTCTCCCACGTCGTGTGCACGCAGAACTCCACGCCGCGCTCGATGTCCGCTGCGGCCCTCGGCCGCGCGGCGACCGAGATCTTCGGGGAGGACCGCGTCAGTGTCGTGCCCGACCTCGCCAGCGCGATCGACAGCGCGGCCACGATGGCGGAGTCCGGGGACGACGGCGGCTACGGCCTCGGTTCCGGTGCAGTGCTGGTCACCGGGTCGGTCGTGACGGTCGGCGAGGCGCGCGCGATGCTCAAGGGACGCCGATGAGCGTGCCTGACGGTCCTGGCCACAACACCGAACGGTCGCCCCGTCGGGGCATGTGTGCGGCGGTGCTGTGCCTCGAGGCCATCACCCTGGGTCTCACCACGCCGGTGATGATCACGATCGCCGGTGTTGCCGTGGGCACCGCGCTGATGGTCGGTCTCGGACTGGCCGTCCTGTGCCTGCTGCTGGCGGGCATGCTGCGAGCACCATGGGCCTACGCCCTCGGCTACGCCGTCCAGGTCGCCGCGGTCGGTCTCGGGTTCGTGATCCCGATGATGTTCCTGCTGGGCGCGATCTTCGCGCTGCTGTGGACGGCCGCTGATTTCCTCGGGCGCAAGATCGAGCGCGAGAAGGCGGCCGCGTGGGCGGCGTACCGAGCCGAGAACGCCTGAGTCACTCGACCAGCGACTGCTCCAACGACTGCTCCAACGACTGGGCCAGCACCCTGCACGCCCGCTCGAGCTCCTCGTCCGTGGGGCCCCCGAACCCGACGACCAGTCCCGTCAGGTGGGCGCTGCGGCAGTAGTCCGACAGCAGGTTGACCCGGAACCCCGCGGCTTCGGCAGCGTCGCGTGCCCGGACGGCGCGCCCGTGGGGGAGCAGCCAGGTGGAATACATCCCTGCCACCGGGCCCGCGAGGTCGGCGTACGGCGACAGTGCAGCCACGACGCGCACGGCGCGTTCGGCGTAGACCCGTCGCGCGCTGCGGACGACGGCGTCGAGATAGCCGTCGCGCACCAGGGCGACGAAGGCCCGCTGCACCGGCCAGGCAGTCGCGTCGTGGGTGATCGCCCGGCGCCGTTCGATCTGCGCGCGCAGCGCGGGCGGCGGCACCATCCAGCCCAGCCTCAGCGAGGGCAGCACCGACTTCGACGCGGTGCCGAGGTAGGCGACGACATCGGGGTCGAGCGAGGCCAGGGCGGGCACGGGCGCCACGTCGTAGCGGAACTCGGAGTCGTAGTCGTCCTCGATCACCACCGCGCCGTCGCGTCGTGCGGTGGCCAGCAGGGTGAGCCGGTCCTCGGCCGGCATCACGCGGCCGAGCGGATGCTGGTGAGCCGGTGTGACGTATGCCGCAGCGCAGCCCGACAGGTCGTGGACGGCCGCGAGAGCGGGATGGTCGCGCACCTCGCGTCCGCTCTCCAGCACGGTGAGTGCTGCTGCTCGATAGCCGGGGTCCTCGACGACGACAGGTCGCGACGGCAGGACAGCGAGCACGTGCCGCAGCCCGGCGGTGGTGCCGGCCGTGACGTGCACGTCGTCCGGGTCGACGACCAGGCCGCGGGTCGTGCCGAGCCGGGCCGCCAGCAGTGCGCGCAGCTCCGGGATCCCCCGCGGGTCGTCGTATCCCCGCGGCGGCGTGGCCGAGGAGACCTCCCGCCACGCGCGACGCCAGGCGGCGGCATGCCGGGCGTCGATCCACGGGGTGCCGGCGTCCAGGTCGATGAGCGGTGGCGCCGTGCGAGCCGAAGCCCGCGCTCGCGGCGGTGCCGTGCGAGCCCCGACCCCTGAGCTCACCCAGCTGCCCGAGCCCTGCCGAGCCTCGAGCCAGCCTTCGGCGCGCAGCTGGTCCCAGGCCTGCTCGGCCACCGCGCGCGAGATGCCCAGGTCCGTCGCGAGCCGGCGCGTGCTGGGCAGCCGGGTGCCGGGAGCCAGCGTGCCGGCGAGCACCAGTCGGCGTACCTGATCGGCGAGCTGGACACTCAGCGATCGGGGGTCGGAGCGGTCGAGGGTCAGCGGGAGCATGGAAGTGGCCTGTCGAAGTGTCGGCGAATTGGCCCGTGCGCCTGGGCCACCATCACACCACGATGGAGCCATGAACACGACTCCCACTCTGGAGCCCACCGAGCGCACGAGGATCGGCCGCGGCCGGGACCGCGCCGTCGCTGACCGAGGGCGCCTGATGGCGCTCCTGGACGACGCGCTGATCGCACATGTCGGCGTGGTCATGGGCGAGCACCCGGTCGTCCTGCCGACGGCATTCGCCGTCGACCCCGACGGGCCGGACGAGGACGGGTCGCTCTACCTCCACGGCTCGGTCGCCGCGGCCTGGCTGCGCGCCGCGCCGGCGGCGACGGTGTGCGTGAGCATCACCGAGCTGGACGGACTGGTGGCAGCACGGTCGGCGTTCCACCACTCGATGAACTACCGGTCGGCCGTCATCATCGGCGCGGCTCGCCTGGTGGATGACCCCCTGGAGCGCCAACGGGCGCTGGACCTCATCGTCGACCACATGATCCCCGGCCGATCGGCGACCCTGCGGGCCAGCACGCGCAAGGAACTGGCCGCCACCACTGTGGTCGCGGTGCCGCTGTACGAGGCCTCGATGAAGGAGCGCGCCGGCGGGCCGGTGGACGACGTGGACGACGTGGCAGCAGGCGTCTGGGGCGGCCACATCCCGCTGCGCCGCACGGCCGGGCAGCCGGTGGCAGCTCCGGAGGCGACGGGCCCGGCCCCCGACGACGTGCTCGCCCGGGTCGCTACCCTGCTCGCATGACAGAGCCGGCAGCCCAGCGTTCCCTCGTCCTCGTCAAGCCCGACGGCGTCCGCCGCGGCCTCACCGGCGAAGTGATCCGCCGCATCGAGGCCAAGGGCTACCGGGTGGTCGCCCTCGAGATGCGCGAGGCGACGCCCGAGCAGCTGGCGGAGCACTACGCCGAGCACGAGGGCAAGCCGTTCTACGAGCCGCTCGTCGAGTTCATGCTCTCTGGTCCCGTGGTGGCCATGGTGCTCGAGGGCGAGCGCTGCATCGAGGGCTTCCGCGCGCTCGCGGGCGCCACCGACCCCACGGTCGCCCTTCCCGGGACCATCCGGGGCGACCTCGGCCGCGACTGGGGCGCGAAGGTCCAGCAGAACCTCGTCCACGGCTCGGACGCACCCGAGTCCGCCGCCCGCGAGATCGGCATCTGGTTTCCCCGTCTGTGATCCGCCCCCGGCTCCACGCGCTGGCGCTGCTGCTGGCGCTGCTGCTGGCGCTCGGAGCCTGCACGGCGGCCCCTGAGTCTGATCCCGGGTCCCGCTCCGAGCGGGTGGTCGGGATCGGTTGCGACGCGGTGGACTACGCCGACGTGCGTGGACCCGAGCCGGGGAAGCCCAATGGAGGCCTGCGGGACCATCCGGTCGCGGACGCAGTGTGCGATGCCTGGTGGCTCGACCTCGCGGATGACTTCGTCCCGCAGGGTCTCGAGCTCGACGCTCGGACGGCGTACGTCGTCGGACACCGGGCGGGTGCCGTGGGTCATCGGCTCTGCCAGGTGGCGGTCGTCGACCTGGGCTCGGGTCGGACGAGCGCCTTCACCGGCGCGCTTGACGCCGGTGACGGCAGCCAGCTCTGTCGGCACGGCGGTGGGGCCGCCCTCACGGATGCCGGCCTCTGGGTCATCCAGACCGGGCGGCTGTGGCTGCTCGACCCTGACCGGATCGGCAGGTCCGACCAGGTCCGTCGCGTCTGGGAGCTCGCCGACGAGGTGCGCGGCTCGACGATCGCCGCGCACGACGGTCAGCTCGTGATCGCCGGCTACCGCCCACTGGGACCGGGGAAGGCGAGGTGGTATCCCGAGGCATCCGTGCTTGCCGTCGGCGTCACCGACCTCGTCGAGTCCTCGGCCGGCTCCGGTCAGGTCGCCATGGCGAAGGCGACCCGGGTCCCGCCGCGCCTGCAGGGGTTGGCGTTCACTCCTACCGGCGTGCCGTGGCACGTCGCGTCCCGGATCTCCTGCGGGCTGCTCCATCCGGCCGGCCGGCCGCGCGACTTCGTGCCCGGCGCGGAGGACCTCGTGGTCACCCGGGACTCGATCTGGGTGGTGAGCGAGGCCAGCGCGTCGCCGTACCGCGACCCTGGCGGCGCGCTCGTGCCGCGACTGCTGCGCCTCGACCGGGCCGCCGTGCTCGACAGCGGGCCTGCGACCTGCGAGTTCTGAGCCGACGCATCGCTGTAGCGCCGGGTTAGTTGCTCTACCCACCCTGAAACATCAGGGGGGTCACAGCGTGTAACCCGGCGTTACAGACAGTTCAGGCCTTGCGGCCACCGCCCAGCAACCCGCCGAGCAGGTCGGTCAGGATCGAACCGGCACTGGTGCCCGCCGATGACGGCGTCCCGGCTCCCGAGGCTGCGCCACCGAGGATGCTGGACAGGATCGAGCCGAGCACTCCGCCGCCGGCTGCTCCGCTCCTGCCGCCGACCTGCTTGGCGAGATAGCTGAGCACGATCGGGGCGAGGATCGGGATCAGTTTCGAGACGAGGCTGCTGCTGACGCCGGTGGAACCGAGCTGGTTGACGACCTGGTCCTGGTTGGCGCCGAAGATGTGGGCGGCGATCTTCTGGCCCTCGGCCACGTCGACGTCGTTGACGTCGACGGGCGGGGTCGCGACGTCGTTGTCGTGCTGTCCGACGGCCTCGGCCAGCGATGCCTCACCACCCGGGTCCTGGGCGTTGGCCTCGAGGCCGCCGAGCAGCGCAGGCAGGGCGACGTCCACTGCGCGGCGTACGGCGTCCGGGTCCTCACCCAGCCGAGCGGCGATCTGGTCGATGGGCAGGGTCGAGATGAGCTCGTTGATGTCAGCCATGAAAGCAACGTAGCGGGAGTTGGGCGCCCAGGGCAGGGCGTGTCCTGCCGGGAACAGGCGCGCGCGCTACCTACCCTGAGCCATGGGTCCGACCTGTGCGGCGCCCGCCTTCCCCGTACACACGCAACTCCTGCGAGGCAGCGCGCATGGCTACTAGCTTCATCGGCCGGGACATGGCTGTGGACCTCGGCACCGCCAACACGCTGGTCTATGTCCGCGGCAAGGGCATCGTGCTCGACGAGCCGTCCGTGGTCGCGATGAACACCACCACCGGCGAGGTCCTGGCCGTCGGCTACGAAGCGAAGCGGATGATCGGTCGTACGCCCGACAACATCACCGCCATCCGGCCGCTCAAGGACGGCGTGATCGCCGACTTCGAGGCGACCGAGCAGATGTTGCGATACTTCATCCAGCAGGTGCACCGGCGTCGCTACTTCGCCAAGCCCCGCATGGTCATCTGCGTGCCCAGCGGGATCACGGCCGTCGAGCAGCGAGCCGTCAAGGAAGCCGGCTACCAGGCGGGTGCCCGCCGGGTCTACATCGTCGAGGAGCCGATGGCGGCTGCCATCGGTGCGGGGCTGCCGGTCCACGAGGCCACCGGCAACATGATCGTCGATGTCGGTGGGGGCACCACCGAGGTCGCGGTGATCAGCCTCGGCGGGATCGTCACCAGCATGAGCGTGCGCACGGCCGGCGACGACCTCGACCAGGCGATCATCGCCTGGATGAAGAAGGAGTATTCCCTGATGTTGGGGGAGCGCACTGCCGAGGAGATGAAGATGACCCTCGGTTCGGCCTTCCCCCTCCCTACCGAGCCGGAGGCGGAGATTCGCGGGCGGGACATGGTCTCCGGGCTGCCGCGCACGGTGGTCATCTCGAGCGCCGAGGTCCGCCAGGCGCTCGAGGAGCCACTGCACAACATCGTCGACGCCGTCCGGTCCACGCTGGACCAGACCCCGCCCGAGCTGGCCGGCGACATCATGGACCGCGGCATCGTGCTCACGGGTGGGGGAGCGCTGCTCCGGGGGCTCGACGAGCGACTCCGGCACGAGACCGGCATGCCGGTCCACGTGGCCGAGGACCCTCTCTCCAGTGTTGCCTTCGGCGCCGGCAAGTGCGTCGAGGAGTTCGAAGCCCTCCAGCAGGTCCTCGTCTCGGATCGCCGGCGGTTCTGATGGGTGGGCTGGGGGGAGGCGGCCCGATGGGGGGCCGCGAGCGGCGCTGGCGCGGCATGGACAGCCTCGACTCGCGCAACCGGCCGCCGCGCTCGCTGCTGATGGCGCTCGTCCTGGCCAGCGTCACCCTGATCACCCTCGACTTCCACTCCCGTGCGGACTCGCCCGTCGAGCCCGCGCGCCGGGTGATGGGCGAGGCGTTCGGCCCGATCGAGACGGCCACCGCAACCGTGGTCCGGCCCTTCACCGGCATCCCGTCGTGGTTCCGCTCGCGCGACTCGCTGAGCGAGGAGATCCGCGACCTCGAGGCCGAGAACTCCGAGCTCAAGAGCGAGGTGGCGACCTCGGGGTTCGACCAGAACCGGCTCGAGGAGTTCGACGGGCTGACGCAGGCCGCCGAGAGCCTCGGGCAGGCGCTCGTCCCCGCGCGGGTGGTGGCGTACGGCTCCTCGCAGTCCTTCAGCAACACCGTCACCATCGACGCCGGTTCGAACGCCGGACTCGGACCGGACATGACGGTCATCAACAACGACGGCCTCGTCGGCCGGGTGCTGCGCGTGACCCGCAGCACCGCGACGGTGCTGCTGATCACCGACACCGAGTCGATCGTGGGCGGTCGGGTCGGATCCAGCATGGAGATCGGCTTCGTCCACGGCAACGGCTCGCTGGCCGACGACGAGCTCGACCTGAAGCTCGTCGACGGCGCCGTCATCCCCGCCAAGCACGACACGGTCGTCACCTGGGGGAGCTCGCAAGGTCCCTACCAGCCGGGCGTCCCTGTGGGTCGGGTCACCGACGTCTACACCAGCCTGCGCGAAAGCTCCCAGCGAGCCGTGGTCGTGCCCTTCGTGAACTTCTCCGCCCTCGACGTCGTGGGCGTGATGGTCCCCACGGGGACCACGAGCGACCGCGCGGTGATCGAGGCGGACGGCGCCCTGCGATGAACCACCCCTCGAGCCGGATGCGGCCAGTCATCGCCGTGGTCGCCGTGGCGCTCGCCCTCGTGCTGCAGGTCTCGGTGTTCCCGCACGTCGCCTGGCACGGCATCGTGCCCAACCTCTGCCTGCTCGTCGTCGTCGGGGCCGCCCTCACGATCAACGCCCCTGCCGCGATGGTGCTCGGCTTCGTGGCCGGGGTGGCGCTCGACCTCGCACCACCCGCCGACCACGTCGCTGGGCGTTGGGCCCTGGCCCTCACCGTGGTGGCGTTCCTCGCCGCCCGGATCCGCCAGGACGTGAAGCCGACGGCGGCCGCCGTCGTCGCGACGGTGGCCGCAGCCTCGTTCATCGGCACCTCGATCTTCGCCCTCTCGGGGCTCCTGCTCGGGGACAGCGCATCGGTCCCGGACCTGCTGCAGGTCATCGCCGTGGCGGTGCTCTGGGACGTGCTGCTGACCCCGATCGTGCTTCCGCCCCTGATGACGCTGTTCGGCCGGCTCGATCCACAGCTGGCGGCGGCCTGATGGCCGTCACAGGTTCGGAGAAGAGCCGACTCCGCCTCGCGGTGGTCCAGGTCCTCGTCTTCTCCCTGTTCGCCACCCTCTTCGTGCGTCTCTACTACCTGCAGGTCGTGGGTGGGGAGGGCTATCAGGCCCAGGCCGCCAACCAGTCGGTGCGCGACATCGTGGTCCAGCCGCAACGCGGCCTCATCGTCGACGACCAGGGACGTCCGCTGGTCGCCAACCGCACCTCCTGGGTGATCTCGATCGACCGCAACCTCCTCGACAAGCTGGCAGAGCGGCAGCGCCAGCAGCTCGTGCGCCGGGTCTCGGTGGTGGTCGGTGAGACACCGGCCGGTGTCGAGGAGCGGCTCGTCACCTGCGGTCACGCGGGCAGCATCCGCGGCACCTGCTGGAACGGCTCGCCCTACCAGCCGGTCCCGATCGCCAGTGATGTCAGCCAGGACGTCGTCGTGCGCATCCTCGAACAGCCCGAGGACTACCCCGCCGTCGTGGCCGAGCAGCAGAACGTACGCGCGTACCCGCGCCCCTTCGGCGTCAACCTCGCCCACGTGCTCGGCTATCTCAGCCCGATCACCGAGGAGGAGTTCGACGCCGCGAAGAAGGTCGACGACCAGTCCCTGAACGGCGCCTCGAGCGTCGGCCGCGCCGGGGTGGAGAAGCAGTACGACGCGTGGTTGCGCGGGCTGCCGGGCTATCGCCGGGTCGCCGTCGACTCGATGGGCAGGGTGCTCGGGGACGACAGCACCATCGAGGCGACGCCCGGCGACACGTTGGTGACCTCGATCGACGCGAAGGTCCAGAGCGTGGTCGAGAGGTCGCTCGCGGAGCGGATCCGCTATCAGCGCACCCAGTTCGACGACGTCACCGGGCGCAACTACGTCGCAGACTCAGGCGCCGCCGTCGTGCTGGAGGCGAAGACGGGCCGGGTGGTCGCAATGGCCAGCCAGCCGACGTACGACCCGGGTGTGTGGGTCGGAGGCATCACCAGCTCGGAGCTCGATCGGCTCTACTCCGAGAAGGCCGGCACCCCACTGCTCAGCCGCGCGACCCAGGGTCAGTTCGCGCCCGGCTCGACGTGGAAGCCCTTCATGACGGCGGGGGCGCTGCAGAACGGCTACCGCACGGACACCAGCCTTCCGTGCCCGAGCGGCTTCCAGGTAGGCAACCGGGTCTTCAAGAACTACGAGTCCGGCCAGTACGGCAGCATCGGCTTCGCCAAGGCGCTCGAGGTCTCCTGCAACACCTTCTTCTACCGCGTCGGCTACGACTTCTGGCAGCGGTTCGGCTCCGACGTCGACGACGTCGATGCAAAGGATCCCCTGGTCGAGGAGGCCCAGACCTTCGGCTTCGGGTCCCGCACGGGCATCGACATCCCCGGTGAGGCGCCGGGCCGCATCGCTGATCGGCAGTGGAAGCGCGACTACTACGAGTCCATGAAGGACTACTACTGCGAGATTGCCTCGAAGCCGCAGACTGCGCCCATCAACAAGGACACGAGCGACTTCGTCTACAAGTTCGCCCGCGAGTTCTGCATCGAGGGCTACGCCTACCGCGCCGGCGATGCCGTCAACTTCGCCATCGGTCAGGGCGACACGATCGTGACGCCGCTCCAGCTCGCGCGCGCCTATGCCGCGCTGTCCAACGGCGGCACGCTGTGGCAGCCGACGGTGGCCAAGGCCGTCGTGAGCCCCACGGGGGAGGTGCTCCGGCGGATCACCCCGACGAAGAGCGGGACCGTCGACGTGCCCAAGAGATACCTCGCCTACATCGACCAGGCGCTGAAGAACGTCAGCAGCGTGGGCACGATGGCCTGGAAGCTGGTGGGGTTCCCCCTCGACGAGGTCACCATCCGCGCCAAGACCGGCTCTGCCGAGGTCTACGGCAAGCAGTCGACCGGGTGGGTGGCGTCGTACACCGAGGACTACGTCGTGGTGATGATGATCAGCCAGGGCGGCACCGGCTCCGGCTCGACCGGTGAGGCCGTCCGCAAGATCTGGGAGACGCTCTACGGCGTCAGGGGCGAAAAGGTCCACCCGGAGAAGGCGGCCATCCCGGGGGTCGTGGCACCCAGGACGCTGCCGACCTTCCTGGCGGACGGCTCCATCCTTCCTCCGGTCGAGGAGGAGCAGTGAACCACGCCACGAGACTGCTCGCTGCACTCGCACTCACGCGGGGACGCCGATGAGCGGCCCGACGCAGCGGTCCGGCCGGGCCACCTTCAGGGCACCGGGCCTCGACTGGCTGCTCATGTCGGCGGCGCTGGGCCTGGTCCTCCTCGGCACCCTGCTCGTCTGGTCGGCCACCTCCACCCGGGAGGACCTCACCGGCGGCGAGACCACGGCCTACCTCACCAAGCAGCTCGTCAACGTCGCGATCGGGCTCGTGCTGATGGTGATGGTGATGGCCACCGACCATCGGTGGGTCCGCATCGTGGCTCCGCTCTTCTACGTCGGGTCTGTCGTCGGGCTGGTGCTGGTGCTCGTCGCCGGCTCGACGATCAACGGATCGCGCTCCTGGATCCAGGTCGCCGGCATGTCCATCCAGCCTTCCGAGTTCGCCAAGCTGTCGGTGGTCGTCGGCATGGCGTTGCTCGTCGCAGAACGTACCGAGGGCCGCTGGCGTCGCGGGGTGCGCAGCACCGAGGTGCTCGGGATGCTCGTCATCGCGGGTCTGCCCGCCGCGCTCATCATGCTGCAGCCGGATCTCGGCACGATGCTGGTGCTCACCGCGACCGTCTTCGGGGTGCTGGCCGTGTCCGGCGCGGACCGGCGATGGTTGCTGGGCCTCTCCGCCGCCGGCGTCGCCGCCGCGGCCGCCGCGGTCGCGGCAGGGGTGCTGAAGGACTACCAGGTCGATCGTTTCCTGGCCTTCACCAATCCGGGCCTCGACCCACGCGGCGCCGGCTACAACACCGAGCAGGCGCGGATCGCCGTCGGCAACGGCGGCCTCTTCGGACAAGGGCTCTTCGACGGGTCCCAGACCCGCTCCGGCTTCGTGCCCGAGCAGCACACCGACTTCATCTTCACCGTCGCGGGCGAGGAGCTCGGGCTCGCCGGCGCCGGGCTCGTGATCGCCCTCCTCGCGGTCGTCATCTGGCGGGCACTCGCCATCTCCGCCGACACCGACGACATGTTCGGGCGCATCGCCGCGGGCGGCATCGCCTGCTGGTTCGGCTTCCAGGCCTTCCAGAACATCGGCATGTGCCTGGGGATCATGCCGGTGACCGGGGTCCCGCTTCCCTTCGTGTCGTACGGCGGAAGCTCGATGTTCGCCGGCATGCTCGCCCTGGGCCTCCTGCAGAACATCCACCTGCGCTCGTCGGCGGCACTGCCGGCTCGGCTCCTGACGAACCCCCGGCTGCTCGCGCGGCGCTAGTGGGTGTGAAGAAAAGCTGCCGACGCGGCCAACCTTTCGCGCACTGACTTCCGTCAGGTGGGTGACGAGGAAGACAGGAGGCAAGGCGTGTCACGAGACGAGGACTTCGGAGCGTACGTCGCCGGGCGACGGCCGCATCTCTACCGGACCGCTTGGATGCTGTGCGGCGACCCACACCGGGCCGAGGACCTTGTCCAAGAGGCGCTGACCAAGCTCTACATCGCGTGGCCGCGCGTCTCTCGGGTCGGCAACATCGACGCCTACGTCCGGCGGATGCTTGTCAACGGGCACATCGACGACAGCCGCCGGCCCTGGCGCCGCGAACGCCTGACCGCACAGCCGCCCCAGCTGGACGCCACTCCAGGCCCGGGTGAGGAGTCCGACGAGCTCTGGCATGCACTCCGAGCGCTCCCGGCTGGGCAACGCCGCGTGGTCGTCCTGCGTCACTACCTGGGCCTGTCCGTCGAAGAGACCGCCAACGACCTCGGAGTCGGCACCGGCACGGTGAAGAGCCAGACCTCGGCCGCACTCGCCGCACTGCGGCGCAATCTCACACCCGAACCAGCCGGCGCCTCCGCAGCGGCGACCGGCGACGCCCCAGGGGAAGCCAGATGAACGACCTCGACCAGCTCACCGACCGACTCCAGCAACTCGGGCAGCACGCGCCCGTCGCCGTTGTCGACCCGCTCCAGGACGTGCGTCGCGGCCGTGTCGCGCTCCGACGGCGGCACGCTCGCAGCGCCGTCGGTGTCACGACTGCCATGGTGGCCGTCGGAGCGGTCGCCGCGACCTTGTCCGGCCTCGACAGGGCCTCAGGCGGTGACAGCACCGGCCCTGCCGGGTCTCCCACCAGCGCAACCTCGCCCACACCCACACCCACACCCACGCCCTCGCCCACACCGTCTCCCCTCGTGTGCGCCACCATTGAGGAACTGGTCGCCGGCGACACCTCGGGATCGCCGGGAGCGGACCAGCGCGACCCCGAAGTGGCTGCGGCGCTGTCCGCCTATCGAGAGGCCGCGGCCGCAACGCTCGACCCGTCTGGTGCGCACCTCGACCCCGCCGACAACAGGCGATCGAACAACATCCAGTCCAGCTCCTACTGCGATCCCGAGACCGGTGACCACCTCACCAGCCTCGGCACCCAGATCGGCTGGACCGGCGGCGGAGCGCTCGGGGTGATTCAAGTCGAGGTCGTCTCGCCCGAGCAAGCAGGGGACTCTCAGACAGTGATGCGCCACGCTGGCTGGGCCGCCTACACGGGCCAGCTTCCGACTGGTGTCAACTCGGTCGACGTCACCAACTACAGCCACGGCGGCGGCGGGCACGCTGTGATTGTTGAACGCGCCGACGGGATCACCGTCGGCATCGACGCCGCGGCCATCTGGGGCAACAACGCCGCCCCCGGCTCGGCACCCGCCACCGACCTGCCTGGGATCGACAAGCTGATCGAACTCGCAGCCCGCCCCGAGCTGGCCCTCCCCGAGTCGTGACCTGACGCCCGCGGCCCTCAGCGGGCTCTGGGCAGCGTCATCGTGAAGGTCGCGCCCCCGTGCTCGTTGGTGAAGGCGCTGATGCTGCCGCCGTGGCGGGCGACGATCGTGCGGCACAACGACAGACCCAGGCCTGTGCCATCGACGCCTTCGGCGTGGTCCGGGGCGCGGTGGAACTCCTCGAAGATCAGCTCCTCCTCGCTCTCGGGCAGACCGAGGCCGCGGTCGGCCACGTCGATCCGGATCCACCCCGGCTCACCGTCGTCGTACGAGACGATCTCCACCTCGGCCGGCGTCGATGGGCGGGCGAATTTCACCGCGTTGCCGATGAGGTTCGCCAGCAGCTGCTGCACGAGGTCCGGCCCGGCGTTCACCGCGTGGGGTGCGTCGACCACGATCTTGGTGTCGGGGCGCGCGTGCGTCGAGACGACGTTCTCGATCAGCTCCGACAGCACGATTCGCTCGGGGGAGAGCTTCCCCTCGCGGACGACGGTGTAGTTGATCCAGCCCCCGATCACGCGCTCCATGCGAAGACTGGCCGTCTCGGCGCGGCAGAGCATGGGCTCGATGTCCTCGATCTTCCCCGCCAGCGCGGCCTCCCGCGCGAGCTCCAGCCATCCGCGGAGTCCGGTCAGGGGGGTGCGCAGGTCGTGGGAGACGATCCCCGCGAAACGCGACAGCTCGTCCAGCCGTTGCCGTTGGCTGGTCACGTCGGTGATCAGCACCAGGATCTCCGACTCGGGCAGGGGCCAGGAGGCGATGTCGAGGATGCGGCGATCCGCGGCATGGTCCACGGTCACCCTCAGGCGGTGCTGGCCGGTGCCGGGCTGCCCAGGGAGCTCGGCGTCGTCGACCGGTCGCCCGTCCTCGTGCCGGAGCCCGAGGTAGCTCGACCAATTCCGGTCCGGAGCCGGCAGCGGGCGACCGAACAGGTGCCGGGCGGCGGTGTTGTGGCGCAACATCTGGCCGTCGGTGTCGAAGAGAATGATGCCGTCGGACATGGCGTCGAAGACCTGGCCGAACAACGTCGACTCGGCGTCCGCCTCCTGCCGCAAGGTCCGTTCGCTGGCTATCGCGTGTTCGCGCCCGTCGCGCAGCAGCGCAATGTGGAGGGTGATGAAGGTGGTCGACATCAGCAAGAGGTCGATGATCAGCGAGGACGGCAGCACACCCTCGTAGCTGAACCGGTCAGCAGCCGTCAGAGCGAGCACGCCGGCGGCCAGCGACTGCAGCAAGGCGTGCATGGCCGCGCCGTACGGCGACAACATGACGCCAGCCCAGACTGCCGGGATCAGCATGAACCAGCTCAGGGGCAGGTCTGGGCTCAGGAACACGACGTACATGCAGGCGATGGAGACCGGCACCAGCAACCCCACGCCGACACGCGAGGGTGGAGGCCGGGAGCGCCACAGGTCACGATCACCGAAGTAGAAGATCATGAACGTGGCGCCGCCGATGAAGGCGAAGATGGTGCTGCGGATGACCCACCAGAACGTGAGGACCTCAAGGTCAGCGAACGGTTGGCGGGGAAAACCCCCCAGAACGGACACGAACGCCGAGGCGACCACGGCGGCGAGCGCCATACCGGCCAGGGATCGACCGCCACGCGGCGACCAGCCCTGGGAGTTCTTGATGAGGGCATAGAGGACCGTCATCACCCAGCACGCGACAGTGTTGAGCAGAGCCATCACGATGAGCTCGAAGGCCGGATGGTTGAGGAGGACGCCCACAAGGCAGAAGGTCACCGTCAAGAAGATCGTGGTGAGAACCGCTCCACGACCCGGTCGGCTGGCGCCGTCCCAGACCAGGGTCAGCGCAACGAAGCCGACGCCGACCGGAGGCCACAGCTCGGTGGGCAGGCCGGGGGCCGGGTTCTCCCCGAGCGCAACGATGCAGCCGATCAGCCAGCAGCCCAGCACGAACTGGATCCGGCGAGTCGGGGCCTCGCTGGCAGTGCTGTCCATGTGACCTCCAACCGCCGACAGCGTATGACGCCGGTCAGGATGTCGCGGGGAATCAGCGCTTCTGGTTCCCCTTTGTGCCACGCGGTTGGGTGGGGCAGTCGGTGGCCGCCGGGACGACGAAGTCGGCGTACAAGCGGGCGTGGTCGGAGATCGACGAGCGCAGCACCTGGGCCTGCTGCGGCTTGATCGTGGGGCTTGCGAGGAGGAAGTCGATCCGGGAGCCGTTGGGTCCAGTGCCTTCCGGGCCCGACCCGACCGACCACGCGTCGACGAGCAGGCTCGTCAGGGGTGCCAGGGTCGCGGTGTTGACGGTCGCATTCATGTCGCCGCCCAGGATGATCGGGTTGACCTCGTTGGCCAGGATGCCCGCGACGTGACGCGCCTGCGCCTCACGGAGCCCCTCCATCTTGTTCTGCAGGTGCGTGTTGTAGATCCGCACCTCCTGGCCGCCCACCTCCACGCCGACGCCGAGCAGACCTCGTTGTTCCCCGCCGGGACCGTTGGGGAGCAGGTAGTTCCGCGAGTTGAGGATCTTGAAACGGGAGAGGACCGCGACGCCGTACTCGCCGTTGCCCGACCGCACGTTGGCGCCGAAGGCATGGTCCATCCCGAGAGCCTGCGCGAAGTAGGCGGCTTGGTCGATGTTGCCGGTGCTGCCCTTGAAGCGGTCGATCTCCTGCAGGAGCACGATGTCGGGGTCGACGGCCGCGATCTCGGCGGCCACGGTGCCGATGCCGCCGTAGGAGCGATGGGTGTTGAAGTTGAGCACCCGGATCTCCACCGACTGCTGCAGCTTCTGGCACGCGATCGACTCGATCCCCGGAGGTGGCGTGGGGATGACGTCCCCGGGCTTCGCCGTCTTCGAGGGCGCCGGCACCTCGGGTGCCGCCGGCGGGTCGCTGTTGACCTTGGCGGGCATCTCGGTGGCCGTCGGGGTCGGTACGGCGCTGGGCCGGTCGTCGCCGCGCGTGCGGTCGAGCACGACCAGGGTCGCGATGATGCTCAGCACGAGAACGAGCAGCGCTGCGCGGATGAGGCTCTCGCGCTTGGTCACTCGTTGCTCCCGGATCAATGGTGTGGTCGTGGTGCTCGGAAGAAGTGTGCCGCAGACGTCACTCGCCCAGCACGAAGAGGTCTCCTGGTTGGCACTCGAGGGCGTGGCAGATCGCTGTCAGTGTCGAGAACCGGACGGCCTTCGCGCGCTGGTTCTTGAGGACACTGAGGTTCACGATCGTGACGCCGATCTGCTCGGCCAGCGCCGTGAGGGTCATCCCGCGCTCAGTGAGCAGCTCGTCGAGGCGACACACGATCCGGTGCGGTTCGTCGACGGGCATCAGACGAGCCCTTCGACGTCGTCGGCGAGCTCGGTGCCGTACGCGAACGCCTCGGCCATCGCCGCGACGACGAGCCCCCCTGTCAGCAGCAGTGCGGGGAGCCCGAACTCGAAAGTGAGAATCGGTGGTCCGGACAGCTCCGCAGCGGCTTCCAGGACGACGCCGTTGGCGAAGCCGGTCAGGCCGAACAGGAGCAGGGCGCCGGTCATCAGGGCGGCTCCGATCGTGCGGAGCAGCGCCACGCTGGATGCGCCGAAGGGTCGCCCCGCCTGGATCTGCCCCAGCAACCGCCACAACGCTGCGACCACCGTCACGATGATGGCCGTGATCGCCAAGCCGGGCAGGAGGCTGACCGACCAGGCCCACGCGCTCGCCTCCGGGATGGACACGTCGAGGCTCCCCGGCCACACGAGCTCGACCCCGTCGCGCGGTGTCACGTCCGTCGGTGACAGCGTCGTCTCACGGTGGGTCTCGACGCGCCAGCTGAGGGGCTGGCCGCGCAGCCACTGCACGACCGGCAGGACCACTGTGAAGACGGTGGTGGCCACGGCGATCATTGTCAGGGCGACCCGGGTCGCCAGGAAGTCCCAGCGGTCGAACGTGAGTCGGGAACGCTGGCGCATGGCGGGCTCCTGTGTTGTCGAAAGTCGATAAAGCATCGATGAACAATAACATCGAAGATCGATATGTCAACTCGATCGGACTGCGCATCGTTCCAACTTCCGGCGTAGCCTTGGCCGTTGCTCCATTCCTGCTAGTCCCTGAGGTGTGTCCCGTGTCCGTCGCTGTCTCCCCGGCATCGGTCTTCCGTCAGCTCGAGCCGCACCTGCCGTCGGTCCAGAAGCCGATCCAGTACGTCGGCGGCGAGCTCAACTCCACCCTCAAGGACTGGGACTGCGGGGGAGACACGACAGTCCGCTGGGCGCTGATGTATCCCGACGCCTACGAGGTCGGTCTGCCCAACCAGGGCGTGCAGATCCTCTACGAGGTCCTCAACGAGCGCGACTGGATCCTCGCCGAGCGCACCTATGCCGTGTGGTCCGACATGGAAGCGGTGATGCGTGAGCACGACATCCCGCAGTTCACCGTCGACCAGCACCGCCCGGTCCGCGGCTTCGACATCCTGGGGCTGAGCTTCTCCACCGAGCTCGGCTACACCAACATGCTCAACGCCCTGGACCTCGCAGGCATCCCGCTGCACGCCGCGGACCGCACCGACGAGGACCCCATCGTGCTGGCCGGTGGCCACGCAGCGTTCAACCCCGAGCCCATTGCCGACTTCATCGACGCCGCCGTCCTCGGCGACGGAGAAGAGGTCGTGCTCGCGATCTCCGAGGTGGTGCGTGAGTGGAAGGAGGAGGGGGAGCCCTCCGGCAGGGACGAGCTCCTGCGCCGGCTCGCCGTGAGCGGCGGTGTCTATGTCCCGAAGTTCTACGACGTGGCGTACGCCGCCGACGGCACCATCGAGGCCGTCGTCCCCAACCGTCCGGGGATCCCGTTCCGGATCGCCAAGCACACCCTGATGGACCTGGACGCCTGGCCCTACCCCGCCAAGCCGCTGGTGCCGCTGGCCGAGACGGTCCACGAGCGCTTCTCGGTCGAGATCTTCCGGGGCTGCACGCGCGGCTGCCGGTTCTGCCAGGCCGGGATGATCACCCGACCCGTGCGCGAGCGGTCGATCGAGACCATCGGCGCCATGGTGGAGAACGGCATCCGCAAGACCGGCTTCGACGAGGTCGGCCTGCTCTCCCTGTCCAGCGCCGACCACTCCGAGATCGGCGAGGTCGCCAAGGGGTTGGCCGACCGCTATGAAGGCCAAGGGGTGTCGCTGTCGCTGCCCTCGACCCGCGTCGACGCCTTCAACATCACCCTCGCCAACGAGTTCTCCCGCAACGGCCGGCGGTCCGGACTGACCTTCGCCCCCGAGGGTGGCAGCGACCGCATGCGCAAGGTGATCAACAAGATGGTCAGCGAGGAGGACCTCATCCGCACCGTCGCGACGGCCTACTCGCACGGCTGGCGTCAGGTGAAGCTCTACTTCATGGTCGGCCTGCCCACCGAGACCGACGAGGACGTCCTGCAGGTCGCGGAGCTGGCGAAGAAGGTCATCGCCAAGGGCCGTGAGGTCACGGGCCAGAACGACATCCGCTGCACCGTCTCCATCGGTGGCTTCGTGCCCAAGCCGCACACGCCGTTCCAGTGGGCCGCCCAGCTCGACCACGAGACGACCGACGCGCGGCTCAAGAAGCTGCGCGACACCGTCCGCGAGGACAAGCGCTACGGCCGGGCGATCGGCTTCCGCTACCACGACGGCAAGCCGGGGATCGTCGAGGGACTCCTCTCACGCGGCGATCGCCGGGTCGGGGCGATCATCGAGCAGGTATGGCGCGATGGCGGCCGCTTCGACGGCTGGAGCGAGCACTTCTCCTTCGACCGGTGGATGGCGGCGGCCAAGTCCGCGCTCGACGGGTCCGGGATCGACGTCGACTGGTACACCACCCGTGAGCGCGACTACGACGAGGTCATGCCCTGGGACCACCTCGACTCCGGCCTCGACAAGGACTGGTTGTGGGGGGACTGGGAGGACGCCCTCGCGGCCGCCGACGGTGCTGACATCGAGATCGAGGACTGCCGCTGGACGCCGTGCTATGACTGCGGTGTCTGCCCGGAGATGGGCACGGAGATCCAGATCGGCCCCACGGGCCAGACGCTCCTGCCCCTCGCCGTCGTCTGAGGCACCGCTCCGGGTTGGTGCGCCTCACGCGTGCCAGACTCCACCCTCGTGCCTCACCTGCAGGACCTGTGGTCGCGCAAGTTCTGGCGCCTCGCCGGCCGGGCGGTGGACCTCGACGGCGACGAGTCCTGGCTCGACGCGCCCGTGAGCAGCTCGTCGAAGGTGGCGGACGGATGGCTGGAGACCGAGGCCGCGCAGCGCGGGTGGGCCTTGGACCGAGAGTGCTCCAGCGCCGGGCTGCTGTCCTCCATGGAGCTGCTGGACGGACCGGGGTTCGATTCGGCTCTGCTCCGACCGCCTGGATGCGCACCCTGCGCAGCAGCGAGCGCCACGTCTTCAGCGGCAACTCCTCGGCTCGCACGCTCCCCGGAGCGGAGCGGAGCGGAGCGCGCCAGCGTCCACGTCGCGTTCCCGCTCGAGTCGGGCAACCTCCAGGTGTTCCTGCGCCGTCCGTGACCGACGACGGCGGGCTCCTTCTGGAGTCGTCGTCGGGCAGGTTCGGCCAGGACGGCGCCTACGTGGTGGTCCGCGACGGGAGCGACGTCGCGGCGCGCGTACCCCTGCACGAGACATTTCACATCTACGTGGATGACCGTGGGGTGCTCCGCACCGATCATGAGTTGCGGCTGCGCACCATGTCGGCTGTGAGGCTCCACTACCGGCTGGAGCGCTCGTCGTGACCCTCCACACGTTCCACCTGGCGGAGTTGCCGTCCTCGGTGACGGTGCGGGCACTCAGGCGCCCTCCGTCCGGCAGGACCGTCGATGGGCTCGATCATGCCGAGCCCCTCGCGCTGATGCGCCTCGGTGCCCCCGTTATCTCGCCGGACCGGCTGCAGCTGCGCCGGATGGCTGTGTTCGCCCAGTGGCGTGACGAGGCGGCCCTCGAGCGGTTCCTGCGCGACGACGCCCTGGGGCGCCAGCTGTCCGTCGGCTGGCACGTGCGCCTGGAGTTCCTGAGGCGGTGGTCTGCCCTCGAGGCCCTGCCTGATCTGCCGGTGACGGCAGGTGAGTGGGACCAGGACGAGCCGGTCGTCGCGGTCACGGTCGCGCGGACGCGTCTGGGTGAATTGCCCCGGTTCCTGCACTGGGGCAAGCCGGTGGAGCGGCTCGTCCGCGACGATCCCGCTGTCACCCTCGCCCTCGCCGCGGTCCGTCCACCACGGACCATCGTGACCTTCTCCGTCTGGCGGTCGGTGCGCGAGATGGAGCAGATGGTGCACGGCAGGTCGGCGGTCCCGGACCCGGAGCGGCACGTCGCTGCGATGGCCGAGCGCAGACGCCGCGACTTCCGTCACGAGTTCGCGACGTTCCGTCTCCGACCTCTCTCCGAGCACGGCTCCTGGGAGGGTCGGACCCGCATCGTGCCCGCGCGTGACTGAATCTCACCGCGCTGCTTCATCAAGGTATGTCGGTCAATGAGCACTTCCCCTGGTCAATTGACGCCGGGGAGTGCCCATTCACCGACATCCCATGGTGAACAGTCAGCGCTTCGAGCCGGCCAGCATCGTGTCGGTGAGCCCTGCAGGGGTGCTTGCCAGGCATGTGACCCTGTCCGGGGCGAACCCCGGCTGGTCCACGACGGGGGAGTAGAAGATGATCTCGAGCGTTGATCGGCGGTGGGGAACGCCGACGTACTCCTGGAAGGCGGGCAGGCAACCCTTCACGGCCTGACGGTCCAAGGCCTTCTGGTTCTCGAACCCCGTTGGGTCGAGGTCGTAGAAGTGGAAGACCTCCGACTTGTGCTGCTCGTCGCACGGGATCGCCGTCACTTCGCCGAGGGGTTGTTCCCCGGGCGGGAGATCCTCGAGCATCTGCATGCGAAGCACGCAGTCCCCGATCTCGAGGTTGTCGACACCGACCTGCGAGCGCGCCGAGATCTCGCCGGACGCGTCGCGGGTGGCCTCGGGGCCGCGCAGTCCGGAGTTGAACCCCTCTCGGAACTCGTCCGCGGCATTGTCGAAGGCATCGGACGTGAGCAGCAGGACCGAGGGGATCAGGGCCAGCGGAGCGAGCACGAGCGCGGCTACCGCCATCCCGCGGCCACCTCGACCGGAGACGAGGACGACGATCGCGAGCACGATCGCGACGAGCGGGAGGATGGGCAGGCAGAAGACCAGAGACAGGAACAGCGCGGCCACCGCCATGGCGCTGGAACTCTGCTCCTGCTCCTGCGGCTGCTGCTGGGCGGGCGCGGGTGCCCACTGAAAGCCCGACATGTCATCCCCCTCGGTGCTCGACGGCGCAACCCTAGTGGCTCGTCAACGGCCCAGCTGACGGTCGAGGTAGCGGATCGTCCGGTCCATGGCGGCGAGGAACGCAGGTCCGAAGGCATGCCCGTCGTCGTACCACTCGAGGGTCGACTCGACGCCCGCACGCCGCATCGCAGCCTGCGTTGCTCGCGCCCAAGGCGGCGGACACGTGTCGTCGAAGCGGCCGTGCGCCATCAGCACGGGCTCGGTGATCTCCCCGAGGTAGGGGCGAGCCGACGCTGCCCGCCAGAAGGCGGGCTCGTCCTCGGGCAGGCCGTGCGCCCGCACGACCGCCTCGGCGCGGGAGTCGCCGTCAGGGCGGATGAACTGGTCGAAGTTCTCGGCCTCCAGCGACGAGACAGACGCCCACAGCGCAGCCGCCTGCACGAGGCCCGGTTCGGCGATCAGTGCCTTCATCACGACGCCGCCTCCCATCGAGCGGCCCATCAGCGCGATCCGGTCGGAGTCCACGTTCACCTCGGAGGCACGCAGCGCCTTGACGGCCCCGATCACGTCGGCGGAGTAGCCGAGCCGGAGGTCGCGGTCGGAGCGCGGGTCGTCGGTGGATTCGGCGTGGCCCCGGTAGTCCACGTGCAGCGCGACGTAGCCCCGGGTGGCGAAGACGCCTCGCTCTCGGGTCATGCCCTGGCCGCGCACGTAGTAGGCGGGGTCGATGTAGCCGTGGGCCAGCACGACGGCCGGGAAGGGGCCCCGTCCGGTGGGCACGTTGAGGACGCCGGAGATCGTGAAGGAGCGCTGTCCCGTCGCCGCGCGGTAGGTGACGTCGTACGACGTGTAGGACGCCGTGCGCTCGCGGACGGCGCCCAACCGCAGTCGGGAGCCGCGGTGCGAAGTGGCCTTCAGCGCCGCGATCGAGACCGGGACCGGGGCAGTGGTCGGGGCCGGGACCGGAGTCGGCGTCGGGGTGGGAGTCGCCGCCGACGACGAGGGCGAGACGCTGGGCTCCCGGGGCGGCTCCGGTCGCCCATCGGGGGAGCGTGTTGAGGAGCAGGCAACGAGCAGGGCCCCCGAGAGCACCACCGTGGCGAGTCGGCGCAGGGACGTCACAACACCACCGTAGGCCGGACGATAAGGTCGCGCACGTGCCGGATTCGACCGAGAGCGACGAGATCGCCCGCCTCACCGCAGAGCTTGCGACCACGCGCTCCGAGCTGGCCGCCCTGCGCGCCGAGAAGGAGACCTGGGCCGAGAAGGAGATCAAGATCCGGGTCGACCGCGATCGTGCCATCAAGGCGGCCGACGAGTTCGCCACTGCCCTGGCGGCGCGGCTGCGCATCGAGAACGCCGGACTGGGCAAGGGCACCAAGATCCTCCGCCAGCGGTTCCGACCGCTCAGCCGGACCGAGGCCGTCCACCTCGAGCTGATCCGGAGCTCTGAGCTCTTCGACGCCGCGTGGTACATCCGCGCCCACCCGGACGTGGCGCACCTCGGGATGGACCCAGCCGTGCACTTCCTGCGCCATCCGTACGACCCCTTCCGCAGCCCGAGCGAGCACTTCAACATCGCGCAGTACTGCGCTGATCACCCCGACGTGTTCGCTGACCGGGCCAATCCCTTGGTGCACTTCCTGCTGTCCCCGGAGTCGCGGGGAGCAGACTCCTACCCCCCGCGGCGACGATGACGGGACCTGCCCACGACGCTCCCGACGCCGGCGAGCTGGTGACCCGCCGCGACACGGTCCGCGACTTCCAGCACCGGTGGCACCGGTTCGCGCGCCAGTGGCGACGAGCGTCCGAACAAGGCCATGAGGCTGGCCAGGCGCTGGTCCGTCGTGCGCTGGCGGACGGACTGGCACCGATTGCCGACCGTGAGCCGGTGCCGCCGCCGACGGAGGTCCTGCTCAACGCGGCCTGTGCCGTCGTGGCTGCCAGCGACCTCTTCGACGCAGAGGACTACGCCGTCGAGCACCGGTTGACTCTGGGCGTCGACCCGGTCCGGCATTTCGTCGAGCAGGGCTGGCTCGACTTGCGTGCACCCAGCCTTCGTTTCGACCTCTGGTCCTACTGGGCCGCGCACCTCGACCCGACCGACACCCAGGTCAACCCCCTGATCCACTACCTGCTGGTCGGCCGTCACGTCGGCCTGTCACCCGTCCCGGAGCAGGTCCCGTTCCGCCCGGGGAGCCTGCTGCCCGACAAGCCGCGGCGTGTCTGTCTCTTCGCCGCCTACGACCGCGACGGCATCGTCGACGACTACGTCGTGGACTACCTGACTGAGCTCGCGCGCCATGCAGACATCTACTACCTGGCCGACGGCGTGCTCGAGCCCGGCGAGCTCGACAAGATCGCCGGTGTGACGAAGGGCGCCTGGGCCGTCCCGCATGCCGCGTATGACTTCGGGTCGTTCTCGATGCTGGCTCGTGACCTCGTCGGCTGGGACGTGATCGACGGCTACGACGAGGTGATCCTCGCCAACGACAGCTGCTACCTCGTGCGCCCCCTCGACGACGTCTTCGCCCGCATGGACGCGGTCGCGTGCGACTGGTGGAGCCTGCAGGCGACCTCGATGGAGCACGGTCAGGCCTACGACGGTGACGAGACCCCGGTCCCGCTGGCCGAGGCCAAGGAGCGCTTCGTCGGCCCGCGCAAATGGACGGACGTCAACTACCTCCATCTCAGCTCCTACTTCCTCGTCTACCGCCGCCCGGTGGTCAGCGACCCCGGCTTCAGGTTCCGCCTCAACACCGTCAGCAGCCAACGCGACAAGATGCTGGTGGTCCACAAGTACGAAGTCGGCATCAGCCGCTACCTCATGGACGCCGGCTTCGATTTCGAGACCTACCTGCCCGAGCTCCACGCGTTCCATCCGCTCTACTCGGGTGAGGTCTTCGACCTGATCGAGCGCGGCTTGCCACTGGTCAAGCGCAACTACCTAGGTGAGAACCCCCTCCACGTGATCGATCTCGACGCGTGGCCGGACCGGCTCCGGGCCGTGGCACCGCTTGCACCGGTCGAGAAGATCGTGGCGAACATCGCGCGCGTCTCGCCCGCCGACCGGCTGCACGAGGCCTACACCGTTCGCCTCGACGACCAGGGGCGCCGCATCGTCGCGCCACGGTCGGTGTGGGGCGGGGCGCTGCGCAAGCTCGACCGGGAGTCCCCGGCGTTCGGGCACTGGTGGGCCTTCTGTGCCAACCCCCGCACCGGCCGGCTCGATCCCGGTCTGCGCGCCGTCTTCGAGCAGGTCAGGCACGACCCGAGCATCCGCAAGGTGGTGCTCACCGGCCCGCGCCGCCTCGACGACGTGCTGGAGGGTGACAACGTCACCGTGCTGCCGCTCAACACCGTCGACGGGCAACGGCTGCTCGTCCGATGCGCTCGCATCCTGGTCGACTCCGAGCCCAACCTGGCCGTCAACCTGCCACTGGCACCCTCGCGGCACGACTTCATCCATGTCGGCATCGGGCTGCCCGTGCTCGCCCACTCAACCTCGGCCGACCCCGAGGGGGAGTGGCGCAAGCTCGAGGCGATGGCCGTCGCCTCGCAGGCCGACGCCCTCGTGCGCGTTGCCGCCGTGCCTGATCTCGAGCTGAGCCAGATGTGGGCCACCGGGCTGCCGCGCCACGACCTCCTGCTCAGCGACCACCTGCCGGCGGACCTGGCCGAAGAAGAGTCCCGGATCCGCGACCGGGTGGGCGACCGTCGTCTGGTCATGTGGTGGGCCGCGGGCACGTGTGACCACACTGCTGACGAGATGGCCCGGATCAGCGAGTGGGCGCGCGCCCACGAGGTCGTCATCGGGGTCCGGGAGACTCGGGTCGATCGCCGGGACGGCTGGACCCGCGCGTTCGGCGACGGCGAGGTCATCTCACTCAGCGCCCGCTCCACCCCGTGGTCGAGCCTGATCCATCGCGTGGCCGACGCGGTCGTCACCGACCGGGTCGCGGAGGCGTTCGACGCCCTCGTCCTGGGCACCCCTGTCATCCAGTACGCCGCACGCAGCGCCCACG
This sequence comes from Nocardioides sp., assembly GCF_035576065.1. Lineage (GTDB taxonomy): Bacteria > Actinomycetota > Actinomycetes > Propionibacteriales > Nocardioidaceae > Nocardioides. Next base: position 63,672 of record NZ_DATLWX010000031.1, on the reverse strand, counting down.
AGCCACGCAGCACCCTCGAGCCGGTGTTCGAGGGCGACGGCTGGCCGCCCGTGGTCCGGGTCAACGACACCGACGGACTCCTCGAGCAGCTCGGGGCGGCCCGGGACAACGGTTTCGCCAGGAGCGGGGTGGGCGTTCGACCGGGCATCGCCCCCCTCGACGGGCACGCCGCATGGCGGTTCGCCCAGCGGCTACGCGAGCTCGACCTGCGCTGAGTCCGAGCCCTCGAGGCTGCCTACGCCACGACGTGTCGCAGCACGCGTGACGTGGCGCTGCGGGACCGAGTGCCCAGGGCGGCCGGGAGCAGAGACACCGCATGGAGGCGAGACGTCCAGTGAGTGCGCGCTGCTCGGGCCGCACGCGGCCAGCCGCGAGCCTCGAGTGCGGCCGCCACCTCGCCGAAGTAGCGCCGCTCGTCGGCGAGCCGCTCGCCCTGCAGCAGGCTCAGCGACGACGCACTCTCGTCGTGGCGGCGATAGTCGAAGCAGATCTCGGGCGCCAGCACCAACCGGTTGCCGGCGACGATCGCGTCCATGATGAGGGCGAGGTCGAGGATGATCGGCAGGTCCGCGCGGAACGAGCGTTGCTGCAGGGCATCGACCCGGAAGACCAGGGATGGCCAGTAGAGCCAGTTGCCGCGCAGGAGACTCGCGGCGAGACGCTCGCCACCGAGCACGAGCGGGCTCGACACTCGGGGCCGGATCAGGGCCTTGACGCGGTCAGCGAGACCGTTCGATGGCTGACCCGAACCGTCGATCACCCGCACCCCGACCTGGATCAGCTCGACGTCCGGGTGGGCTGCGTGCAGTCGCCGGATCGTCGCCACGAAGTCGTCGTGGAGCAGGTCGTCGCAGCCCAGGAACATCGCCAGCGTGCCGCTCGCGAGGGTTCGGCACCGCTCGAAGTTGCCGGCGATGCCGAGGTTCACCTCGTTGCGCACGTATTCGATCCGTGGGTCCGGATGGTCGGCGTACGTCTGCTGCGCTGTCGGATCGGGATAGGCGTCATCGACGATGGTGACGCGCCACCGCGGGTCGGTCTGGGACAGCACGGAGTCGATCGTGGTGTCGAGCAGTCCCGGAGGCCCCCAGTAGGGGATCAGGACGTGGAGGCGATCCTCCTGCCCCTGATCACTCGACACTGCGGTCCGTCGGCTCGGTCTCACTCCGTGCCGTCGTCCGGTCCGGGGCCGCGGCGTCGACGTCCAACCGCAGCAGCGCGACCTCCTCGGCCAGGGTGCGGGTCCGCTCCTCGAGCTTCCCGATCTCGAAGCTGTGCTGGAGGCTCATGGCCAGCAGCAGCAGGGAGGCGATGAAGAAGACGAGGTTGGACGGCACCTGCACGTTGAGCAGGTCAGCGAGGCCGAAGAGCAACGCAGGGAACACCGCGACCGTCAGCGATCCCATGGCGAGCACGAACCAGATCAGCGCGTACTTCTCGCGCAACCGGTGCCGGCGCAGCATCTCGAAGAGCGTGATGACGACGATGACAGCGGCGGCGAGGCCGAGCACGGTGGCGCTGCTCATGCCGCGTCCAGGGGCAGGGGGCCGTCTTCGCCGACGACGCCCTCGTCGAAGTTGGCCGGCCACTTGCGCACCAGCGCGAGCCCGAGAGCGACGACGGCGCGGAACAGGAACAGGGCCGCGCGCACCGGTGAGGCGCTGGCGGTGCCGGCGGTACGGCGCCGCATGTCGATGGGCACCTGCGTGATCGTGCAGCCGACCCGAGTCGCGATCACGAGCGACTCAACCGTGTCGCCGAGGTATTCGGCCGGGTAGTGCTCGGCGAACACCTTCATCGCGCGGCGGTTGCAGGCGCGGAAGCCCGAGGTCACGTCGGTCAGCCGGGTGCCGGCGAGCCGGCTGAGGACCTTGGCGAGGAGATACATCGCCCAGCGACGCGGACCGCGGACCTTGTAGGGGTCGTCGGGCTTGGCGAACCGCACGCCGATGCAGATGTCGGCGTGGTCGAGCTCGGCGATCAAGGACGGCAGGAACCGCGGGTCGTGCTGGCCGTCGGCGTCGATCTGCACGGCGATGTCGTATCCCTCGCGCACGGCGTGGCGGTAGCCGGTCCGCATGGCGCCACCGACGCCGAGGTTGAACGGCAGACGCGCCACCTTGGCCCCGGCGGCCTCTGCACGTTCGGCCGTCGCATCGCCTGAGCCGTCGTCGACGACGAGGACGTCGACCTCAGGCTGGACCGCGAGGATCTCGCGAACGGTCGGGCCCACGCTCTCCTGCTCGTTCCACGCCGGGACGATGACGAGCACGCGGGCTGACGGATCGGTTCGCGGCACGCCGGGATGGTAGCAATTGGAGACCCCGCGCTCGGACCCGACGGCGCCGCCCAGCGGGCCGAGCTCGCTGAGGCATACTCCCCGCGTGACTATCGGGACGAAGGTGACCGCCCTCGGGGAGCGGATCGATGGTGTGCGCGGTTGGCGGGCACACGTACTGCTGCTGCTCGTCTTCGCGATCCTCGCGGCACCGTTCGTCGCCGATCAGGCGACGGAGAACACCGAGCTCAGCATCTTGGACGAGTGGCAGTACCTCGAGCGCGTCTACCAGGTCTCCCAGGGCGACCCGTTCATGCGCAACGGCGAGGTCCTGACCGAATGGGCACAGGACGCGCGCACGTGCCGCGGCATCGTCCGGCTCGGTCCGCCGGCCCCGCCCCCGTGCCGCGAGGGAGAGCCCTTCGTGGTCGCCAACTCGGCGGCAGCCGACCCGCCGTTCTACTTCGTGGCGACCGGCTCGGTCGCGGGCGTGCTCCTCAAGACCGGGCTCGTCGAGAGCCCCTTGATCGCGGGACGCCTGGTCGGGACGCTGTGGGCAGCCCTGAGCATGTGGAGCCTGTTCCTGCTGGCCCGGGCCATGGGTGCGGGCGGGGTCGCATCCTTCATCGTTGCCTCCTGCGTGCTGATGGTGCCCGGGCTGCTGCAGCAGTACACCTTCATCACGCCTCACGCGCTCGACATACCCGTCGGCGCCTTCGCCGCGCTGGCCACCTTGCGCTTCCTTCGCCGCGAGTGGCCCTGGTGGACTCTCGTGCTGGCCGGCCTGGCCGTCGCGGGCGTCAAGGGGTCGAACCTGGTGATCGTCGTCGGGCTCGGGGTCACGCTCCTGTCGGTGATCGTGTGGCCGAAGGTCTTCGACCGGGCCGACCGGCTGCGAGCACTGATGGGTGGTGCGGTCCTGGCAGGGAGCACCCTCGGGTTCACCGTGCTGTGGATGCTGGTCATCAAGCTGACCCAGGTCGCCGACCCCCCGCCCCCGGGCAGCTACATGGTCGAGTCGTTGCCGCTCTCGAGACTGCTGCTCGACACCGTGAGCCTCCTCGGCCCCTACGGGGAGGAAGAACTCGCCATCGCGAGCGTGTGGATGATGTTCCTCATGGCGGGCAGCGCGCTGGCGGTCTGGAGTGGACTCGCCAGGGAGCAGGCGCCGTTCGTCCGACAGCTCGGGCCGGGCTATCTCCTGGGCGCGGCGCTCGGAGCGGTCGTGCTCGACCTCATGGTGTATCTGACCACCGACCAGTACATCGGGATCCACTTCAGGTACGGCCTTGCGATCTGGCCCCTCGGGCTCGCGTTCGCCGCGCTCATCCTCCGCACCAGGACCTCGCAGGTGATCGCCGTGCTCGCGCTGATCGCCTATGCCTCGACCCCGTACGTGCTCGGCATGGACTCCATCATCAAGTGATGACCGGCGCCGGCGCCGGCGACGTCTCCGTCGCCGGCAGATAGCCTGTCGCGCCATGGCACGCAAGGACCCACCCCAGCAGCCGCCCCCGGTGCAGCGCCTGCGGGTGCGCTACGCCAAGCGCGGCCGCCTCCGCTTCACGAGCCACCGCGACTTCAGCCGCGCCTTCGAGCGAGCCGTCTTCCGCGCGCGCATCCCGATGGCGTACTCCTCCGGGTTCAACCCGCACCCCCGGATCTCCTACGCCGGGGCCGCGCCGACCGGGTCTGCCAGCGAGGCCGAGTACCTCGAGATCGCCCTGTCCGAGGTCCTGGTCCCCGCCGACGTGCACGCCGCCCTCGACGAGTCGCTTCCGCCGGGCCTTGACGTCCTGGAGGTCGTGGAGTCGCCCGGAGGGTCCTTGGCCGACCGCCTCGAGGCCAGCCGCTGGCAGATCGACGTCAACCTGCCGGCCGCGGCGGTGGGCACGGCCGTGGACGCCTTCCTCGCCGCGAGCGAGGTGCTCGTCGAGCGGATGACCAAGAAGGGCCTGCGTGAGTTCGACACACGTGGGGCCGTGCTGGCGCTCACGGCCGTCCCCGACGGCGAGGCGACCGCCATCCAGCTCGTGCTCCGTCACGGGGTGCCGTCCGTCCGCCCCGACGACGTGTTGACGGCGTTGACCTCGGTGTCCGGCCTGTCGCTCGGGGACGCGCCGCTGATGACGCGGATGGCTCAGGGACCGCTCGACGAGACCGGCACGATCGGCGACCCGCTCGTCTGATCGGCGTCTGATCGGCGGGTGGCACCGACCGTGTGGTACCGGTGATCGGGGGCGGGTGTGCGATACTCGCCAGGTTCGCCGGGGATGGTTCGCCATCCACGACGAGCCGACGACGTTCTCGCCGTACCCCCTCAAGGTCCGGCACGCCAGGTGAAGGTCGACACCAGTTCCGCGACGCGGCTCGCGCATCAGTGACAGTGATGCGCACCCAAGGCCCAGCGACCGCGGACGGGTGGCCGACGCGCATCAGGTGACGCGCACGCGGGGAGAGTCGCCGCCACACGAAGGCTTTGCGTCCGACGCCCTCCGGGCCTCGCGGCGCCGACACGGTTCCGGAGCTGATCCTCCGGTGGCCGGCAAGGAGAGCGCAATGCTCGACGACAACCCGAACGACACCCCCACCAGCACCCCCGAGTCGGATGACTCGTCACCCGTCGAGGCGAGTGCTCCGGCTCGCCCGGTGGTGAAGAGGACGACCCGCAAGGCGGCGACCCGCAAGACCGCCAGCCCGGCCTCCGCGGCTGCCGAGAGTGCAGTGATCCCGGAAGCGACCGCGCTGGCCGCCGAAGAGCCCGTGGAGACCCCCGCGGCTCCGACCGTGAAGAAGACCACGCGGACCCGGTCCAGCGCGACCAGGAAGACCGCCGCCAAGCAGGCTGACTCCGTCCAGGACTCGCTCCTGCCCGACTCTCCCGGCGACTCGACCAGCGGCGATGTCGAGGCCGCCGGTCCCGTCGTGAAGAAGACGAGCGCCAGGAAGGCAGCGGCCAAGACGCCCGCCGCCAAGAAGACGACGGCCAAGAAGACGGCCGCGAAGAAGACCAGCAAGAAGGCCGCCCCCGAGGGCGGCGCGCCTGAGGTCGACGTCGACGCCACCGCGACCGACACCGCCGCCCTCAACTCGCCGACGGCTGCCGCGCCGGTGCCGCTCTTCCAGGCACCCGTGGTCGCAACCCGGCGCACCCGTTCCAGCGCCAAGAAGGCCGCGAGCGCTCCCGTCGAGCCCGAGCCCACCGACGTCGAGCCCACCGACGACGAGGCCCTTGAAGCGCCGGACGGGACGACCGCCGACACCGCCGCTGACGCGTCAGCCGAGACGGCTACCGACAGCAGGCCCGCCAAGAAGACGACCACCAGGAAGCGGACCTCGGCCAAGAAGGCCGCAACTCCGGACCCCGACGCGGAAGGTGACGCTGCCGACGCGGCGGACACCGACGGGGACACCGACGGGGACACCGGCACCGACACCGACACCGACGGTGACAACGACGAGAACGGCGACGGCACCGGGCCGGCTCGCCGCCGCCGCCGTCGTGGGGGCCGTCGTCGTCGCAAGGGCGGCGAAGGCGGAGAAGGCCAGAACGGCGACTCCGACAGCGACTCCGAGGACGAGACCGACGACGACACCGAGGCCTCGGGCGCGTCAAGCAGCAGCGACGCGGACCAGAACGACCAGGGCGAAGGCACGTCGCGACGTCGCCGCCGTCGCCGCCGCGCGGGCGAAGAGGGTGCGGAGGAGAGCGACGAGGAGCCCAACACCGTCACCCGGGTCCGCAGCCGCCGCTCAGCCGAGGACCAGATCACCGCAGTCGCCGGATCGACCCGGCTCGAGGCGAAGAAGCAGCGCCGCCGCGAGGGCCGCGAGGCAGGGCGTCGTCGTGCCCCGATCGTCAGCGAGGCCGAGTTCCTGGCCCGCCGCGAGGCCGTCGAGCGGGTGATGGTGGTTCGTCAGCGCAACGACCTGACCCAGATCGCCGTCCTCGAGGACAAGGTCCTCGTCGAGCACTACGTCGCCCGCGAGTCGCAGACCTCCCTGATTGGCAACGTCTACCTCGGTCGGGTGCAGAACGTCCTGCCCTCGATGGAAGCCGCTTTCATCGACATCGGCAAGGGCCGCAACGCAGTGCTCTACGCCGGTGAGGTCAACTGGTCGGCGCTCGGCCACAAGGAGGGCCAGCCCCGCAAGATCGAGTCCTTCCTCTCGAGCGGTCAGTCGATCCTGGTGCAGGTGACCAAGGACCCGATCGGCCACAAGGGCGCGCGCCTGACCTCGCAGATCAGCCTGGCCGGTCGCTTCCTGGTCTACGTCCCGGACGGTACGACCAGCGGCATCTCGCGCAAGCTGCCCGACACCGAGCGCAACCGTCTCAAGACCCTGCTCAAGGAGATCGTCCCGGACACGGCCGGTGTCATCGTGCGCACGGCCGCCGAGGGTGCCAGCGAGGACGAGCTCACCCGCGACGTCGAGCGGCTCAGGGCCCGCTGGGAGGACATCGAGGCCAAGGTCGCCGCCAAGAGCGGCAACGCCCAGCTCCTGTACGGCGAGCCCGACCTGACCCTGAAGGTCGTCCGCGACCTCTTCACCGAGGACTTCTCCAAGCTGGTCATCGAGGGTCCCGACGCGTGGGACACCGTGCAGGGTTACGTCTCCCATGTCGCGCCCGACCTCGAGGAGCGGCTCGAGAAGTTCGAGCCCGCCACCGAGGGCCGTGACCGGGGCAAGGACATCTTTGCGACGTACCGCATCGACGAGCAGATCCAGAAGGGGCTCGACCGCAAGGTCTGGCTGCCCTCCGGTGGCTCGCTGATCATCGACCGCACCGAGGCCATGACGGTCGTCGACGTCAACACGGGCAAGTTCACCGGATCCGGCGGCAACCTCGAGGAGACGGTCACCAAGAACAACCTCGAGGCCGCCGAGGAGATGGTCCGTCAGCTCCGGCTGCGTGACATCGGCGGCATCATCGTCATCGACTTCATCGACATGGTGCTCGAGTCCAACCGCGATCTCGTCGTACGCCGCCTCGTGGAGTGCCTCGGTCGCGACCGCACCCGCCACCAGGTCGCGGAGGTGACGTCACTCGGCCTCGTCCAGATGACCCGCAAGCGGATCGGCACGGGACTGCTCGAGTCCTTCAGCACCGACTGTGAGCACTGCCAGGGCCGTGGCGTCGTGATCGTCAACGAGCCGGTCGAGCCCAAGAGCGACGAAGGCGACGGCCGGGGCGCTCGCCGTGGCCGCGGCCGCGGCCGTGGCGAGGGCCAGGACGACAGCTCCGGCGGCAACAACAAGCCAGCGGCCAAGAACAGCAACGGCAACACCAGCGCCCCGTCGCCCAAGGACGTTGCCGCGATGCCCCGTTCGGAGAAGGCCGAGGGCACCGACGTGCCCGACCAGGCTGACCAGACGGACGCACCGGTCGACGCCGAGCCCACCACACCGGTGGTGGATGCTCCGGTCGTCGAGGAGCAGGCTGTCGAGGAGAAGACAACCAAGGTCAAGGCCACGGAGGTCAAGGCCACGGAGGTCACGGCCACGGAGGTCAAGGCCCCCGAGGAAGAGTCCGCCCCGGCACCCGCCGAGGAGTCTGCGCCGGCCGAGCCGGTCACGGACGCAGAGCCGGAGAAGCCCCGGGTCGTGACGCGGACGCGTCGCCGCTCCGCGACCCGTCCGGCTGGCCCGCCTGCCGTCCCGTCTGCGGATGGGGCCGGTGCGGCGTCTGCTGGCGCCGACGGCCAGGCGGTCAACGGTTCGGGTGAGGCAGGCGACGAAGCGCCGCACGTGGAGCACGTCCCGATCAAGAAGAAGGGCACCCGGAAGCGCTGAAGTCCGCGGCGGTCGGGCTCGTTTTGACCGCGTTGGCCTCGGCGCCGTAAAGTCGCTCCTTGTGCGCCTCGGCGTATCCCTCCTCTCAGAACTGCGCTGACTACTCGTCGCGAGGCTTGAGCAGGACTCGAACCACACGTTTTTTCACCGTGCCAGTCTTTGGCAACCACAGGACCTGAGGAGAGTGAGTCCGCCGTGTACGCAGTTGTGCGCAGTGGCAGCAAGCAGCAGAAGGTTGCTGTCGGCGACGTCATCGAGATCGACAAGATGGACCTGAAGGCCAACGTGGTCGGCAGCACCCTGTCTCTCCCCGTCGTGATGGTTGTCGATGGCGAGACGGTCACCGCGACCGGGCTCGACAAGGCTGCCGTGACCGTCGAGATCCTCGGCGCCACCAAGGGCCCGAAGATCGTCATCCAGAAGTACAAGAACAAGACCGGCTACAAGAAGCGCCAGGGACACCGCCAGAAGTACACCCAGGTCAAGGTCACCGACATCTCCCTCTGAGCTCACGCTCGGAACTCTCCTGAACTGCTGACGAAGGACTGAACTCATGGCTCACAAGAAGGGCGCCGCGTCCACCAAGAACGGCCGCGACTCCAACAGCCAGCGCCTCGGCGTGAAGCGCTTCGGCGGCCAGGCCGTCAACGCGGGCGAGATCATCGTCCGCCAGCGTGGCACCCACTTCCACCCCGGTTCGGGTGTGGGTCGTGGTGGCGACGACACCCTGTTCGCCCTGATCGCCGGTGCCGTCGAGTTCGGCCGCAAGCGTGGCCGCAAGGTCGTCAACATCGTCCCCGGCGAGTGACGAAGCCTTAGCTTCCCGCACCACAGCTTGTGCGAAGGGCGTCCCTGGACTTCTGGGGTCGCCCTTCGTCCCATTTGCCAACGCAGAGACTCGCACCAGGAGCACCCCATGGCAGTACCCACCTTCGTCGACCAGGTGACGCTGCACATCAGCGCCGGCCGGGGCGGCAACGGTGTCGCGTCGGTCCACCGGGAGAAGTTCAAGCCCCTCGGGGGACCTGATGGCGGCAACGGTGGCCCGGGCGGGTCGGTGATCCTGCGGGTGGACCCGGATGTCACCACGCTGATCGACTATCACCACGGCAACAAGCGCAAGGCCGACAACGGGGGCCACGGTGCTGGCGCGCACCGCAACGGCGCCCACGGCGGCGATCTCGTCCTGCCCGTCCCCGACGGCACTCTGGTCAAGACGACCGACGGCGAGATCCTCGGCGACATGGTGGGGGCCGGCACCGAGATGGTGGTCGCCCGTGGCGGACGCGGCGGTCTCGGCAACGCCGCGCTGGCCAGCAGCAAGCGCAAGGCCCCGGGCTTCGCCCTCCTCGGTGAGCCGGGCGACGAGATCGAGGTCCGCCTCGAGCTCAAGGTGGTCGCGGACGTCGGGCTGGTCGGCTTCCCCAGTGCGGGCAAGTCGTCGCTGATCGCGGCGATGTCGCGTGCGCGCCCGAAGATCGCCGACTACCCGTTCACCACGCTGGTGCCCAACCTCGGCGTCGTACGCGCCGGCGACGTGACGTTCACCGTCGCTGACGTGCCCGGGCTGATCGAGGGCGCCGCCGACGGTCGCGGCCTCGGACACGACTTCCTGCGCCACATCGAACGCTGCGCCGCTCTCGTGCACGTGATCGACACCGCGACCATCGAGCCCGGCCGCAACCCCGTGGACGACCTCGACGTGATCGAGAACGAGCTGAGCCGCTACGGCGGCCTCGAGGACCGGCCCCGGCTGGTGGCGCTCAACAAGGTCGACGTCCCGGACGGCAACGAGATCGCCAGCATGGTCCGCGACGACCTCGAAGCGCGCGGCCACCGGGTCTTCCCGGTCAGTGCCGCGTCCGGCGAGGGGATGCCCGCCCTGATCTATGCGATGGGCGACATCGTCGGCCAGGCCCGCGCCGCCCGCCCCGCGGTGGAGACCACCCGCATCGTGCTCCGGCCCCCGGGCGCCGACAACGGTGGCGACTTCGAGGTCACCGAGTCGCCCGAGGGGTGGCGCGTGCGCGGCGAGAAGCCCGAGCGATGGGTGCGACAGACCGACTTCAGCAACGAGGAGGCCGTGGGCTTCCTCGCGGACCGTCTCACCCGGCTCGGCGTCGAGGCAAAGCTGGCCAAGATGGGGGCCCAGGAGGGCGACGCCGTGCTCATCGGCAAGCCCGACGACGCCGTGGTCTTCGACTTCAAGCCAGGCATCGAGGCCGGCGCCGAGATGCTCGGTCGCCGCGGCGAGGACGAGCGGCTGCGCGAGGAGCGTCCCTCCTCCACCCGACGCCGTGACATCCAGGAGCAGATGCCCGAGCGCTCGGAGACCGAGACGCGCGCAGACGTGGCCCGACGGATCGACCGCGCCGGCAAGGCTGCCGCGCCCAAGACGGTCACCAGCTCCGGCATCGGCCCCATGTCCTACGAGATCGGTTCCAAGGACGACCCTGACCGGGACGACGAGTGACCGATCGGGGGGCGTTGGATCGTGGCGCCCTCGTGGCGCAAGCGCGACGGGTCGTCGTCAAGGTGGGCTCGTCGTCGCTCACCACGGCCGACGGCGGCATCGACCCGGCGCGGATCCGGCACCTCGTCGACGTCCTGGCCGCGGCTCGCGGACGTGGCGTCGAGGTCGTCCTGGTCTCCTCCGGGGCCATCGCGGCGGGCCTCGCCCCGCTCGGGCTGACGAGGAGGCCGAGCGCCCTCGCCACCCAGCAGGCTGCGGCCTCGGTCGGTCAGGGTCTGCTGGTGCACCGCTACCAGGAGGAGCTCGCCCGCCACGGACTCGTGACCGGGCAGGTGCTGCTGACCGTCGACGACGTGATCCGGCGCGCTCACTATCGCAACGCCCACCAGACGTTCGCCAAGCTGCTGGAGCTCGGCGTGCTGCCGATCGTCAACGAGAACGACACGGTGGCGACCTCGGAGATCCGGTTCGGTGACAACGACCGGCTGGCCGCCCTCGTGGCCCACCTCGTGCATGCCGACCTGTTGGTCCTGCTGTCGGACGTCGATGGGTTGTACGACGGCCCGCCGACCCAGCCCGGTTCGACACTGATCCCGGCGATCCGGTCTGAGGACGACCTCGCCCGTGTCGACATCGGCTCCGCGGGGACCTCCGGTGTCGGGACCGGCGGCATGGCGACCAAGATCGACGCGGTCCGGATCGCCACGGGCGCCGGGATCCCGGTGATCCTCACGTCCGCGGACCAGGCCGCTGCAGCCCTCTCCGGCGCCGACGTGGGTACGGTCTTCCAGGTCACCGGCAAGCGCCGTCCGACGCGCCTGCTGTGGCTGGCCCACGCCACCGAGCCCAAGGGCTCGCTGGTGCTCGACCCCGGCGCGGTGGCGGCCGTCACCGAGCGCCGGGCGTCGCTGCTGGCAGCCGGCATCACCGCGGTGACCGGCGTCTTCAGCGCCGGCGACCCGGTCTCGTTGGTCGACCCGGAGCACCGACCCGTGGCCAGGGGGCTGGTCAACTTCGATGCCGATGAGCTACCCGGCCTGCTCGGACGCTCGAGCAAGGACCTCTCGCGTGAGCTCGGGTCGGCGTACGAGCGTGAAGTCGTGCACCGCGACGACCTGATCCTGCTCCAGGTGTACTAGGCCGTCGGCCATGATGTCCCCATGACCACGCGCCGGGGGCTCTTCGTGGCCCCCTTCGACCCCTTGGCCGACCCGCGGGTGATCGGCGACCTGGCTGCTGCAGCGGAGGCGGCCGGTTGGGACGGCTTCTTCGTCTGGGACCACCTGCAGTACGGCGAGCGCGTGGAGGCCATCGCCGACGTGTGGACCTGCTGCGCGGCTGTCGCTATGCGCACCGAGCGCCTGCTGTTCGGGTCGATGGTGACCCCCCTCGCGCGGCGCCGACCACAGGTCCTGGCTCGGCAGGCGGCCAGCCTGGCGGTGCTGTCGGGTGGCCGGTTCGTGCTCGGGCTGGGACTGGGAGACGACTGGGTGGGCGAGTTCAGCGCGTTCGGCGACGAGTCAGTGCCCCAGGTGCGCGGCGCGATGCTCGACGAAGGCCTCGAGGTCCTCACCTCGTTGCTCTCGGGTGCCCCGACCGACCACGACGGGGCTCACTACGCGGCGCGCGACGTCCGCTTCCAGCCGGCGCCGGCCGTGCCGATCTGGCTGGCCGGACGGTTCGGCAACCGTGCGCCCGTGCGCCGGGCAGCGAGGTACGACGGCTTCTTCGTCATCGGTCTGGACGGACCCGATGACCTCGACGCCGTGACCGCCGACTTGAGGGAGCACGCCGCGGCTCCGGGATTCGACGTGGTGGTCGACCTGCAGCCCGAGCAGGACCCGGAGGAGTGGACGGACTGCGGGGCGTCGTGGGTGCTGACCCGGATCGGACCGTTCGACCTCGACCTTGGTGAAGTCCGTCGGATCGTCGACGCCGGACCCTGAACAAGCCTGCTGGCGCGGATCGGCGCCCGAAGCTGAAGCTCGACGCACCTGCGTGGAGTTTCATGCTGAAGACAGGTCATGGACCTGAAGCTCGACGCGCCTGCGTGGAGATACGGGCTGGTCGACCTTTGTCTCGTCGAGCTGTGTCGGTCGTCGCTGAGCTGCCGCGCCCCGGTAGGTTCGCGGCGTGCAGGTGATCCGGGGGCTGGCCAGAGTCACGGTGGGCGCAGCGCTGCTGTGGGCAGGCGTGCTGACGGTGCTCCGGGTGCTGCAGCCCGAGGCGGGGACGTGGGTGCGCCTGGTGTCCTTCACGCCAGTGGCCCTTCCTGCCTGCCTGCTGGCGGCCATGTTGTTGCTGGCCGGTGCCCTGCGCCGCGAGCGTGCCTCGATCGGCGTGCTCGTGCTTGCCGTGGCGGGCGTCGCGCTGCACGCCTGGTGGTTGTCACCCTTCTACCTGGGTTCGGCGCCACAGCCCGCCGACGGTGCTGAGCGGATGACCGTCATGTCGGTGAACCTGCTCCACGGCGCGGCCGATCCCGTCCAGGTCGTCGAGGAGGTCTCCCGACGCGAGGTGGACCTTCTTGCACTGGTCGAGGTGACGCCTGAGGCGTTGAAGACCATGGACGCGGCCGGCTTCGCGGACCTGTTCCCCTATCGTGCTGGGACGGCGCAACCCGGCGTGAGGAGCACCACGATGCTGCTCTCCCGGACGCCACTGAGCGACATCGATCAGATCGGCACCAGGTTCGGCACGGTGGTGGCCGACGTGCAGCTCGACGCCGAGACGATCCGCGTCCTTGCGGTGCACCCGCGACCGCCGATCGGCAGCTCGGAGGACTGGCGCCTCGACCATGCCGCGATCGCCGAGTCCGCCCTCGACGCTGACCTGATGATGGGCGACTTCAACGCCACGCACGACCACGAGGTCATGATGTCGCTGCGCGACGCCGGGTTGCGCGCCGTGTCTGAGTCGACCAACAGCGGATGGCGCCCGACGTGGCCCATGAACGGCAAGGGGAGGTTGCCGTTGCCGCTGGTCCAGATCGACCACGTCCTCGTCGCCCGCAAGCTGGCTGCCCTTGAGGGTGAGGTCGTGGGGATCAACGGCACCGACCACGCGGCGGTCGTGGCCGAGCTGGGGTTGACCTGACCCACTCTCGGTAGGTTCGCGGGATGACAACGTGGGTGCCGAGCGCAGACGAACAAGCCGAGGAGATCTCCTTTCGCCGGTTGTACGGCGACTGGGACGCCCTCGACCCGGCAGGGGTCGCGGACTTCATGGCGCAATATCCCGGCGAGTGGTGGATCGTCGGAGGCTGGGCGATCGAGGCCTACACAGGGATCCCGCGTCAGCACGAGGACATCGACCTCGTCATCTGGCGCCGCGACCTGCCGCTGTTGCGTGAGCTCGTGGGGGACCGGCACCACATCTGGAGCGCCGGGAGCGGGGCTATCCGTCCCCTCAACGACGACTGGCCAGAACCCCACGACCAGGCGGGCCAGGTGTGGCTGCGCAACCACGCTGCAGCGCCCTGGTTCCTGGACTGCATCCTCAGTGAGGACGTGGACGGCCAGTGGCTCTCTCGCCGCGACCCGGAGCACGTGGCCCCCCTGGCGGACGTCACCTGGCTGGCGGACGACGGCATCCGCTACATGAAGCCCGAGGTGGTCCTGCACCACAAGGCGCGGCTGCTCCGCCCCAAGGACACCGCCGACCTGGTCACGACGTGGCCGCTGCTGGCCCGCGAGGCCCAGGCGTGGTTGCGCGGCGCCGTACACAAGGAGCGGGCGGACCACCCGTGGCTGACCGAGGCGATGGGGAGCTGACGTCAGCCGCCGGCAGCTCAGCCGGCCAGTGCCCAGGCGCGCGCGTCCTCGCCGAGCTGTCGGGTGGTCCGCCCGAGCTCACGGCGCACGATGTCGTCGATGTCCGCCTGGGACACGTAGCCGCTCCGCTCGAAGGCACGCATGAGGGACCACAACGTCTCGGGCCCTAGCGTCTCGGCGAGGAAGCTGCACACGAGGCTCGCCGAGTTGTAGTTGCGGGTGCTCCTGACCTCGTAGAACTTCCGGCCGGCGGCGAGGGGAAACGTGGTGTAGGAAACGGCGAGCTCGCGGAAGAAGTCCCGCACCCGGGCCGTCGGCAGGGAGCGCAACCCGAGGTATTCCGCACTGCCCTCGACGAGCCAGGTGGGGCTCGAGTCGTCGAGCCCGCCCAGCGCGGCGTGCCCCACCTCGTGGCGGATCAGGACACCACGGAAGGTGTCATCGGCGATCGCAGCGGGGTTGAGCGCGAGGCGGTAGGCAGCAATCCGCTCGGATCCCGGCTTCGTCGGCACGGGGAAGGCGACGCCACCCGTGCGGCTGACCTCCATCAGGCTCATCTTGTCGAGCGCGTCGACGTTCTCGATGGCATAGGCGACCACGCGATTGGACCATGGGGGTACGACGCCCTTGAGGTGGGCCACGGAGTCGCCCACGTCGGTCATGATCTCGTCGGCGGACTTCGCCGTGTTCGCGTCGAAGACCCCGAGCACTGAGTCCGTGGTGCGCACCTCGATCGCCGTGACGTCCCAGGGGGCCGGTCGCCAGCCACTGCGGGCGTCGCTCTGCACGTTGCGGTCAGCGGTCAACAGGACGTCGTCGCCGTTCGCCGAGAACCGGTAGACCATCGGCTGCGTGACGGGGTGCTCGTCGTAGCCCTCGAGCTGGAGGGCGAACTCCACCGGCAGCTGGTAGTCGCCGTCGGCAGAGATGCGGGTCATGTCGTCCTCGTCCCCGAGGCGGAGCCCGATCGTGGCGATCGGCAGGGCGGCGAGATTGTCGAACCATCGAGTCTGCGTCTCCAGGAACTCCGTCTCTCGCGGATCGACGGTCGCGATGAACGCGTCTCGGTCGCCCGAGCGCAGCGCATCGCTGCGCCTCTCGACCAAGGAGAGCGCGGCCGCGCGCAGGGCGGATTGTCCGTCCGCGCCAGCGCTGGCGGGGCTCTTCGACGCTGCGGGCTCCCCGCTTCCCTGGGTGCAACCGGCCACGAACATCAGCAGGAGAGTCGCGACCACGACCCGAGACATGTGCATCACGCCGTCAGGGTAGGGGAGCGTGGGGGCGTGTGGTGCAGTCCGTCCCCGTCGCGGAAAGCCGCTCGCACACACACCACGGATAGGCTTTGGCGGCCATGAACACTTCACGGGTCTATCTCGACCATGCCGCGACGACGCCGATGTTGCCGGCGGCGATCGAGGCGATGACCGCGCAGCTCGCGGCCGTGGGCAATGCCAACTCCCTGCATGCCTCCGGCCGCGGCGCCCGCCGGGTCGTGGAGGAGAGCCGCGAGACGATCGCGCGGTCACTGGGCTGCCGGCCGGGCGACGTCGTGTTCACTGCCGGCGGCACCGAGTCCGACAACCTCGCCCTCAAGGGCATCTTCTGGGCGCGTAGGGCGGCCGACCCCCGTCGGGTCCGCATCCTGTCCACCGCCATCGAGCACCACGCCGTCCTGGATCCCTTGAACTGGCTCGCGGAGGCGGAGGGGGCCGAGGTCGAGCTCCTCCCGGTCGACGATCGCGGCCGGCTGGTCGTGGCAGCGCTTCATGAGTCGATCGCGCGCGACCCCGAGACCGTCTCGCTGGTCTCGGTGATGTGGGCCAACAACGAGGTCGGCACGCTGCAGCCCTTGGACCTGGTCGTCGACATCGCGAGCGAGTACGACATCCCTGTCCACACCGACGCGGTGCAGGCGATCGGCGTGGAGCCCGTCGACTTCGCCGCCTCGGGGGTCGATGCCCTGAGCCTGACCGGGCACAAGGTGGGTGGGCCCTACGGCGTGGGTGCGTTGGTCGTACGCCGAGACCTGAAGGTCTCCGCCCTCGTGCACGGGGGTGGCCAGGAGCGAGACATCCGGAGCGGAACCCTCGACCCGCCGGCGATCGCCGGGCTGGCGGCCGCCATCGAGGCGTCGGTCAAGAACCAGGACCACCACGCCACCCGGCTCCGCGCCCTGCGCGATGAGCTCGTACGCCGCGTGGTCGAGGCCGTCCCGGACGCGCACCTCCACGGCGATCCCGTCCGGCGCCTGCCCGGCAACGCGCACATCGGCTTCCCGGGGTGCGAGGGCGACTCCATGCTGATGCTGCTCGACGCCCGCGGCATCGAGTGCTCGACCGGCTCGGCCTGCAGCGCCGGCGTGCCCCAGCCCTCGCACGTGCTGCTGGCGATGGGGTGCGACGACGACCAGGCCCGCCACTCGCTGCGGTTCTCGCTGGGACACACCACCACCGCTGCCGACATCGACGCCCTCGTCGAGGCGATCGGCCCCGTGGTCGAGCGAGCCAGGACGGCCAAGGCAGGCGTGCGCTGATGAGGATCCTCGCTGCCATGTCCGGCGGGGTGGACTCAGCCGTCGCCGCCGCCCGCGCCGCCGAGGCAGGGCACGACGTCACCGGCATCCACCTGGCTCTCTCGCGCAACCCGCAGTCCTACCGCACGGGCGCCCGGGGCTGCTGCACCATCGAGGACAGCAACGACGCCCGCCGCGCGGCCGACATCATCGGCATCCCGTTCTACGTGTGGGACCTCTCCGACCGGTTCCACGAGGACGTCGTCGAGGACTTCATGGACGAATACGCCGCCGGCCGCACCCCCAACCCGTGCCTGCGGTGCAACGAGAAAATCAAGTTCGCAGCCGTGCTGGACCGCGCACTCGCCCTCGGCTTCGATGCCGTGGCGACCGGCCACTACGCGCAGCTGCGCACAGGCCCCGACGGCCTGGTGGAGATGCACCGCGCCACCGACATGGGCAAGGACCAGTCCTACGTGCTCGGGGTGCTGACCCAGGACCAGCTGGCACACTCGCTCTTCCCGCTCGGCGACACCACCAAGGACGTTGTACGCCGCGAGGCCGCCGACCGAGGCCTGCTGGTCGCCGACAAGCCGGACTCCCACGACATCTGCTTCGTCGCCGACGGCGACACCACGGGGTGGCTCAAGGAGAAGCTCGGCGACCGCAACCCCAACGCCGGCGGTGACATCGTCGACGCGAGCTCTGGGGAGGTGCTGGCCCGGCACGACGGGACGGTCGGCTTCACGATCGGGCAGCGTCGCGGGCTGCGCCTCGGCACGCCCGCAGCAGACGGGAAGCCGCGCTTCGTCCTCGACATCGAGCCGGTCAGCGGCACGGTCTCGGTGGGACCGCGGGAAGGGCTGCGGATCGATCGGGTCTCCGGGATCAAGCCCCGGTGGTGCGGCACGGTGCCGTCGTTGCTCGACGGTCCGGATGTCACCGTGCAGCTCCGCGCCCACGGGCGCGAGCACCGAGCCGTCGTGCGCGTGGGTGTCGAGCACGACGTCGATGTCGTGGAGATCGAGCTCCTCGACCCGGCCGAGGGCATCGCGCCCGGGCAGGCCGCGGTGATCTACGAGGGGACCCGCGTCGTGGGCTCGGCCACGATCAGCGCCACGGCCCGAAGCGTTGCCCTCGACGGAGCGCCCTCATGACGATGGCCACGGGAGTGGGTTCCATGCCGGGCGAGGACGATCGGGAGTACGCCGAAGCGGTGCGGCTCTCGCTCGGAGAGCTCCCCGACCTGCCGTTCGTGCCCGAGGTCCCCGGCCGGGGACCGGGCGCCGGCATGACGGGTCGCACGCTCGGCGTCGTCGTCGGCATCGGGGTCGACCTCCAGCCCGCCGGCTGGCGCCTGACAGATGCGTCGGGGATCGACCACCGCCGCGCGCGCTCGCTGCTGGCCCAGGACCTCGACCAGGTCGAGGAGCAGGCCCAGGGCTATGCCGGCGCCTTCAAGACGCAGGTCACTGGACCCTGGACGCTGGCTGCCACCACTGAGAAGCCGCGCGGCGACAAGGTGCTGTCCGACCACGGCGCCCGTCGTGACCTCACCCAGGCGCTCGCAGAAGGCCTGCTGGGTCACGTCGCCGACCTCAAGCGCCGCCTGCCCGGCGTCGACCGGCTGATCGTGCAGGTCGACGAGCCGGCGTTGCCGGCGGTGCTCGCTGGCTCGATCCCTACGGCATCCGGCTTCGGGCGGCACCGCACCGTCCACCCGCCCGAGGCCTCAGCAGCCCTCGAGGTCGTGCTGGGTGCCATCGCCGAGGCAGGTGCCGAACCATGGGTGCACTCGTGTGCTCCCGGAGTGCCGTGGGGCCTGGTCGCCGGTGCCGGTGCCCGAGGGCTCTCGGTGGACCACGACGTGCTGGTCCCGCAGGACCTCGATGCGCTGGCGCAGGCGCTTGATGGTGGAGCCGTCGTCGCGCTCGGGATGGTGCCCTCGACCGACACCGGCGCCGTACCCTCCGAGACCGCGCTGACCGAGAGCGTGCTGCGCTGGCTGGACATGCTCGGCCTGGATCCGGCCGGGGTCCGTGAGCGACTGGTGATCACGCCGTCGTGCGGGCTGGCGGGCGCGTCGCCGGACTGGTCGCGCGAGGCGCTCGGCCTCGTGCGCGCGGTTGCCGGCAACCTGTAGGCGACACCTCGGCCGCCGCGCCGTGTCGTAGGGCACCTGCTTCGCTGACTGTCATGATGTGCCCGACATGACTCGGTGGACTCCTGAGCAGGTGGCCAAGCTGGCCCCCGACGCGGCGTCGCTGGCTGCTGCGCGAAAGCTGGCTGTGCCCGGACCGTGGTCGGACACCGGGAGCAACGACACCTTGGTCTGGGGCAAGTGCCAAGGGTCAGGCAAGACGCCGTACCAGACCAGCATCGACCTCAACGGCCCGGCGTTCCGTTGCTCGTGCCCGAGCCGCAAGTTCCCCTGCAAGCACGGGCTCGCGCTGCTGTTGCTGTGGGTGGACGGTTCCGGGACGATCGCTGACCAGGCCGACACCGCCGACTTCGCGAGCGACTGGGCCAGCCAGCGGGCGGAGCGCGCACGTCGGTCCACACAGGAGAAGAAGGCCGTCGACCCGGTCGCGCAGGCCAAGCGACGCGAGGACCGGATCGCGTTGATGAGTGCGGGCATCGAGGACTTCGCCCTGTGGCTCGGCGACCTCATGCGCAGCGGCTCCGCGACCGCCCGCAACCAGCCGACCGCGTGGTGGGAGAACACCGCTGCTCGGCTCGTCGATGCTCAGCTGCCGGGCCTCGCCGAGCAGGTCCGGACCATGAGCTCTGAGATCCACGGCCGCGCCGACTGGGCCGAGCACCTGCTGGTCGGCTGTGGTGAGTGGTGGACGATGACGCGTGCCTGGCTCGGTCGGGAGGGTCTCGACGACGATGCGTTGGGCGACCTGCGGGCGGCGCTGGGATGGGCGTACGCCAAGGAGGAGATCCGTCAGTCAGAGGCCGTCCAGGACAGCTGGCTGACGCTGGGGGCGCACCGCACCGAGGACGGGCGGCTGCAGCAGCAACGCACCTGGCTCTGGGGCGAGACCAGCCACGAGATCGTGCAGGTCCTGGACTTCGCGGCGGCCGGCCAGGCCCTGGCGGTGCCACAGGTCGTCGGATCGGTGATCGAGGCCAGCGTGGCTCGCTACCCGGGGACGACCGTGCGGCGAGCGACCTTCGTCACCGAACCGGTCGCCACCACGACACGCGGCGGACTGCCGGCGGGGACCGGGATACGCGCCGCAGTAGCGGCCGCCGCGCTGGCGCGTGGAGCCAATCCGTGGCTGCGACGCCTGCCCGTCGTTCTGAGTTCCGTGCGGGCTGCCCCGGCCTACGTCGTCGACCCGGACGGCGCCTCGCTCGGGCTCTCGGGCGACTCCGCCGGCTGGGACGTGCTCGCGCTGACGGGCGGCCACCGGGTCGACCTCTTCGGGGAGCTCGACTCGGGCACGCTCCGCCCGCTCTCGGTCGTGGTCGACGGGGAGCTGATCGGGCTGTGAGTGACGTCGACGCATGGTGGCGCGAGCTCACGACCGCTGCGCTCATCGGCACGTCGCGACGACCCGTGCCCGACCTTCCCGACCTCGGGTACGCCGCGCGGGCAGGCGCGTCGCCGGAGGTGCTCGCCCTCGATGCCGCCGCCCTCGGCGCCGCCCTCCGCCACGCGGGCCGACTGCCCCAGACCCGTCCGGAGACGGACGCGGCGCAGGCCGACAGTCGTCCGGTCGCCCCGGCCCGGGCTGTGCAGCTCCTCGACCTGGTCCTGGCACAGCCGCCCGCTGGCGCGCGGAACCGTTCGGCGCTGGTCGAGCACTGGCTGCGCACAGCCGACGAGGGTGGATGCCGCGTCCCCCATCGGCTGTTGCCGTCGATCCTCGACCTGGCCACCGAGCAGGGCTCTCTCCGCGGGCCAGCCCTGAAGTCGCTCGACGCGCGTGGACGCTGGCTTGCGGAGCTGAATCCCGTATGGGGCTGGGCACTGGGTGGCGACGGCTCTCCGGCAGACGCTGTCGAGGGGTGGACATTCGATTCGGCTCGCCTCGAGCGGGACTGGGACGAGCTGTCCAGCGTCGACCGAGGCGTCGCCCTGCAGGCCTGTCGACGGGTGGATCCGGGGGCGGCACGTGAGCTGGTGCTCACGTCCTGGGCCGTCGACGGCGCCAAGGACCGGCTGGCGAGCATCGCGGCCTTGCGGGTCGGTCTGGGTCCCGACGACGAGGAGCTCCTCGAGTCAGCCCTCGACGACCGGGCAGGCTCCGTCCGCGACACAGCGCAAGGACTCCTCGACGGGCTGCCGGGATCCAGGCGAGCCGAGCGCATGCGGGCGCGTCTTGTCCCCTTGGTCCGCGCGACCGGTCTGCTCAAGCGCGGTCTCGAGGTCGACCTGCCCGACGATCCCGACCCAGCCGGTGTTCGAGACGGCTTGGGCAAGCCGCCCGGCCGCCGGTCCCAGCGTGGGTGGTGGCTGGAGCAGCTGGCCGCCGGGGCGCCGCTGGCAGTGTGGACGGACATGAGTGGGGTGGGGGCCTCGGCGACGGTGGAGCGGCTGGCCGACGAGGACGCCCTGGCAGGCATCCGTCGGGCAACCGTGGCGCGGCGCGATGCCGAGTGGGCCACCGCGCTGATCGACAAGAGATGGGATCCCGCGTTGCTGGCGGTCATCGGGCACGTCGAGCGCGAACGCATCGTCGCGAAGAGGTTGTCGCCCAAGCTGAAGCCGGGCGAGCTGACCCAGCTCGTCGAGGCGCTGCCCGGACCCTGGAGCAGCGAGGTCAGTCGCGACGTCGTCCGGGCGCTGGCCCAGCAGGAGGACCCGTTGCACGTACTGTCCGCGTCCGGGTCGCGGTTGGCCGAAAACCTGCACCCCGACACCGTCAGCGACCTCACGCGGTGGCTCGAGCGCAAGGGCCATCCCAGCGGGGTCGAGACCCGGCTGCGCAACCTCATCCAGTTCCAGTCCGTCAAGAGCTCGATCACGGAGGCATTCAGATGACCGACACCACCCACGTCCTGCGAGCTCACGCAGAGGATGCCTACGCTGCGGAGCTGACTGCCCTGGCCGCGGTCGACGACAAGCCCCGTCCACCCGAGTGGCTGCTCTCGCCGTGGGCGGTGACGACCTACCTCCTGGGCGGCACCCTCGTGGACGGCACGGAGATCTCGCCGAAGTATCTCGGGTCCCGCCGTCTGATGGAGGTGGCGGTCGCGTCGCTGGCCACCGACCGGGCGCTGCTCCTGCTCGGCATCCCGGGGACGGCCAAGACCTGGGTCAGCGAGCACCTGGCCGCGGCGATCAGCGGCTCGTCGCAGCTGGTGGTGCAAGGCACCGCGGGGACCCCGGAGGAATCCCTGCGCTACGGCTGGAACTACGCCCGGCTGCTCGCCGAGGGTCCGAGCCGGGCAGCGATCGTGCCGAGCCCGGTGATGCGGGCGATGGAGCTCGGCACCCTGGTCCGCATCGAGGAGCTGACCCGCATCCCGGCGGACGTCCAGGACTGTCTGATCACGGTGCTGTCTGAGAAGCACCTGCCCATTCCGGAGCTCGACGACGAGGTGCAGGCGCGGCAGGGCTTCAACGTGATCGCCACGGCCAACAACCGCGACAAGGGCGTCAACGACCTGTCGTCGGCGTTGAAGCGGCGGTTCAACACGCTGGTCCTGCCGCTGCCCGACACCCTCGAGCAGGAGGTCGAGATCGTACGCACGAGGGTGGCCGCACTCGGCCGGTCGCTGCAGCTGCCTGCCGAGCTCGAGTCGCTCTCGGAGATCGAGCGGGTGGTCACGATCTTCCGCGAGCTGCGCTCGGGCGTGACGGCCGACCAGCGTACGACGATCAAGTCGCCGTCGGCGACGCTCTCGACCGCGGAAGCGATCTCGGTGATGACCAACGGGGTCGCTCTCGCTGCCCACTTCGGCGACGGGGTCGTGCGTGCCGACGACATCGCCGCGGGGCTCGTCGGCGCGATCATCAAGGACCCGGTGCAGGACCGGGTCGTGTGGCAGGAATACCTCGAGACGGTCGTCAAGGACCGCAAGCCGTGGACCGACCTCTATCGCGCCTGCCGCGAGCTCGGCTGATCGTGACCGAGTCGCTCGTCGAGGTCCTCGGCATCCGACACCACGGCCCGGGGTCTGCCCGGTCGGTGGCGGCTGCCCTCGAGGAGCTGCAGCCCGATCTCGTGCTGATCGAGGGAGCCCCTGAGCTCGACGCACTGGTCGCGTTCGCTGCTGACCCCGAGCTCGTGCCCCCCGTCGCGGGACTCGTCTATGCCGTCGATGCACCCCGGCGCTCGCTGTTCTATCCCCTCGCTGTCTTCTCGCCCGAGTGGGTCGCGCTGCAGTGGGCCATCCGCAACGGTGTGGACGCCCGGTTCGCGGACCTCCCGGCCGCCCACCTGTTGGCGGAGGCGGCCGATGAGGCTGCCGACGCCGCGACGAACCCACCTCGTCGCCCCGACCCGATCGCGATCCTGGCCGCGACCGCGGGGTACGACGATGCCGAGCGCTGGTGGGAGGACGCCGTGGAGCACCGTCGCTCCTCGACCCTGCAGCGCTTCGCGGTCCTACGCGAAGCCATGGCGCAGCTGCGTGCTGAGGGCGAGCCGGATCGCGAGAACGAGCTCCGCGAAGCTGCGATGCGCCGTGTCATCAGGACGGCCCAGAAGGCGGGCGCCGAGCGGATCGCCTTCGTCTGCGGCGCGTTCCATGCGCCAGCCGTGCATCCGTCAACGTGGCCACCGGCGTCGGCGGACAACAAGCTGCTGGCCGGATTGTCGAAGGCGAAGGTCTCGGCCACATGGGCTCCGTGGACGGCCGGTCGGCTCGCCGCTGCCAGTGGGTACGGCGCCGGCGTCGCCTCTCCCGGGTGGTACCAGCACCTCTTCGTCACCCCCGACGAGACCGTGGTCGCCAGCTGGCTGGTCAAGGTGGCCCATGCGCTGCGCAGCGAGCGGCTCGACGCATCACCGGCGGCGGTGGTCGAAGCCGTGCGCCTGGCGGAGGCACTGGCCGCCGTACGCGGCCGACCCTCGGTCGGCATCGACGAGCTCCAGGACGCCAGTCGCGCGGTGCTGTGCGACGGCTCCGACCTGCCGCTCCAGATGATCGGTCGCGCCCTGCTCGTGGGTGAGGAGTTGGGCCGGGTGCCGGCCTCCACACCCATGGTGCCGCTCGCCAGCGACCTGGTGCGTCACCAGAAGTCGCTGCGGCTGAAGCCGACCGCGAGCCAGACGGTCATCCAGATCGACCTGCGCAAGGAGGCGCAGCTGGCCCGGTCGGTCCTGCTGCACCGGTTGCTGCTGCTGGGGATCGAGTGGGGCCACCAGGTCGACGCAGGACGAAGCACCGGCACGTTCAAGGAGGCCTGGCAGCTGGAGTGGCAGCCAGAGCTGGCAGTGGCAGTGATCGAGGCCAGCGTGCATGGCAACACGGTGATCAGCGCGGCCGAGTCACGAGTCACCGAACGAGCCGAGGTGGCCGAGGACCTGACAGCCCTGGCGTCCCTCATCGAACAGTGCCTGCTCGCTGAGCTGCCGGGGGGCTTGGCCAGCGTCGTGCACACGCTCGCGGAGCGGACCGCTCGCCAGCACGACGCCCTGGGCCTGCTCACCACGATCGAGCCGCTCGCCCGCACCTGTCGGTACGGCGACGTGCGCGGCGCGGACACCGACGAAGTGCACCACGTCCTCCGGACCGTCGTCGTGCGGGCCGCACTCGGACTCGCAGGCGCGTGCTCGGCCCTCGACGACGACGGGGCTGAGGCGCTGCGCGGCGCCATCGAGGGTGCTCACCGAGGCATCACCCTGCTGGACGACCCAGAGCTCACCACCCCGTGGCTTCGTGCGCTGCACGGGATCGCGCCCGTCGACAGCGTGCACGGCTCGGTGTCGGGCCGGGTCAACCGGATGCTGCTGGACGGGGCGCAGCTCACCGCCGAGGAGGCAGGCAGCCGCCTCAGTCGCCGCTTGTCCCATGGCGCTGACGCCCCTGCGGCAGCGGCCTGGCTCGACGGGTTCCTCTCCGGAGAGGCGCTCCTGCTCCTGCACGACGAGGCGCTGCTCCGGATCATCGACGACTGGGTCGCCGGCATCAACGAAACCACCTTCGAGGATCTGCTGCCGTTGTTGCGCAGGACCTTCTCCCGGTTCGAGCCACCCGAGCGGCGCCAGATCGGTGAACACCTCCGCCACCGCGGCGCCGCGAGCCGGGAGTCGGCATCGTCGGCCGCCCTTGACCTCGACCAGGCCGCGCCGGCCGTCGCCCGCGTCGCCGCACTGCTCGGACTGGAGGCATCTCGATGAGCGAGGCGGAGAGCAACGAGCGCGATCGGCTGACGCGGTGGAGGTTGGTGCTGGGCGGCAACGAAGCCGACGGCATCGGTCAGGGAACGGACGGGAGCGGGGGCGTCGCCCTGAGCGCCGCAGACGCGAAGCGCGACGCAGCGCTGAGCGACCTCTACGACGGCAGACGCCGGGCCGGTCTGGGCAGCTCAGCGCCCAAGGTCGCTCGCTGGCTGGGCGACATCCGCAGCTACTTCCCCTCCAGCGTCGTCCAGGTGATGCAGACCGACGCGATGCACCGGTTGGGCCTGAGCCAGCTGCTGCTCGAACCCGAGCTCCTCAAGGCTGTCCAACCGGACATCAACCTGGTCTCGACGCTCATCGGGCTGGGCCGCGTGATCCCCGAGCACTCCCGGGAGACGGCCAGGGCCGTTGTCCGAGCGGTGACCGACCAGCTCGAGGAGCGCCTCCGCGCCAAGACGGTGCAGTCCATCAACGGCGCCCTCAACCGCGCCGCGCGGACCCGGCGTCCCAAGCTCGCCGACGTCGACTGGAACCGCACCATCGCCGCCAACCTCAAGCACTACCAGCCCGAGTACAAGACGATCGTGCCCGAGCGGCTCGTGGGGTTCGGGCGACGTACGACCCAGGTCGAGCGGCAGATCATCCTCTGCATCGACCAGTCCGGCTCGATGGCGGAGTCGATCGTGTTCTCGTCCGTCTTCGGGGCTGTGCTCGCCTCCCTGCGTTCGGTCTCCACCCGGCTGGTCGTCTTCGACACGGCGGTGGTCGACCTCACCGACGAGCTCGAGGACCCGGTCGACATCCTCTTCGGCGTGCAGCTCGGCGGAGGCACCGACATCAACCAGGCGCTGGCCTACTGCCAGGGCCTGATCGCGGCTCCGAACGACACCGTGCTGGTGCTGATCAGTGACCTCTACGAGGGAGGGATAGCCGACGACATGCTGCGTCGCGCCGCAGCGATCGTCGGGTCGGGCGCGACGATGATCGCCCTGCTCGCGCTGAGCGACTCGGGGCGGCCCTCGTTCGACGCCGACCATGCAGCAGCGCTGGCCGGGATCGGGGTGCCCGCGTTCGCGTGCACGCCCGACCAGTTCCCCGACCTGATGGCCGCTGCCATCGAGCGACGGGACATCAACGCCTGGGCCGCCGCGAACGACATCGTCACCTCGCACACCGAAAGCGGCTCGACGCACAGCTCCTAGGCACGGAGCGTGCGCGGGGATCAGTCGGTCAGCACACCCAGGCTGGCGCTGAGCGCGACTGCGTTCCAGGCAGCGGAACCCTTGAGCATGTAGTGCCCGACCGGTCCCATGTCGTGCATCTCCGCGCTGCTCGCGACGGTGCGGGCGCGTTCGACGTACGCCGCAGTGGCCTTGAACGACGTGATCCGGTCGCGACGACCGTGTGCGACCACGAGGTCGCGGCCGGCGAGGGCGTCGATGCTCTCGCCCCCGGGCAGCCAGGGGGCGAGCCCCACGACGCCACGCACCTGTGGGTCGTCGGCCACGTGCACCGCAACGCGGGCGCCCATCGAGTGCCCGAGCAGGGTGATGGGCACGCCGGGGTGCTCGGAACGGACCTGGTCGAGGGCCCAGCGAGCATCGGCGATGCGGTCGCGACCACCGTTCCATCCACGCTGGCGGTAGCGCAGCAACCAGACGCTCAGGTCGTCCTCATGAGCGGCCGGGGCGATCGAGCGTTGCATGGCCAGGGACCGTTTCCACGACAGGCTGCGGCCGTCCACGTCTTCCTTGGAGCGGTCCTTGCCGCCGTGGAACATCAGGATGAGCCCACGCGTGGTCTCGGGGGCGTCGTGCTTGGACAAGATCGGATCGCTCACATGGATTCCTTCGGAGCCGAGGACCAGCACGGATGGGTACGCCGACCCGCCTGAGACTTCAGGCGGGCCGGCGTGGTGGAGAGCGACTCAGCCGACGTGCACGCCCTCCGGGCTGTCGGTGGCGAGCTCCTCGTGCTTGACGTCGAGGAACACCCAGATCACCACGGAGGCCGCGAGCATCAGGAAGGCACCGACGAGGAACGCCTGCGTCGAGCCCTCGGTGAAGATCTGCTGCTGGGCGATCCGCTGGAAGGCCTCCAGCTGCTCGGGGGAGGGCTGGGGCCCGCCCGCCTGGGCGCCGGCTTCGGCGAGCTCCTTGCCCCGATCGGTGAACGTCTGGGTGGCCACCGTCGCCAGCACGGCGAGGCCGAGCGCGCCGCCGACCTGCTGAGCGGTGTTGAGGACGCCCGAACCGATGCCGGACTCCTCCGAGCGGAGGTGGTGGACGGCGGTCAGGGTGACGGGTACGAACGTGAGCCCCATGCCGAAGGCCATCAGCGTGATGTAGGGCAGGAGGTCGGTGACGTAGGTGCCGGTGACGGCCTCCGCCGGGAAGGTCGTGTCGAAGGGCAGCCTCGAGAAGCCGTACAGCGAACCCGCGGCGATCAAGGTGCCGACACCGGAGATGTAACGGGGGTCGATCCGGTTGACGAGGTTGGAGGCCAAGCCCGCGCCGACGACGATGCCGACCGTGAACGGCAGGAACGCGACGCCGGCCTTGAGCGGGCTGTAGCCCATGACGTTCTGGATGTACTGGCTGAGGAAGAAGAACATCGCGAACATGGCGGCGGGAGCGAGGAACATCGCCACGAAGCTGGCAGCGCGGGTCCGGTTGGTGAAGATCCGGAACGGCAGCAGCGGGTGCTTGACCCGGGTCTCGACCACGACGAACAGAGCCAGCAGCGCGACGCCGGCGACCAGGCTCGCCACGGTCCAGGTGTCGGACCAGCCCTCGGTGCCGGCCCGGGAGAGGCCGTAGACGACGCCGAGGAGTCCCAGGGTGCCGGTGACGGCGCCGGGCAGGTCGAGCTCGCCCTCGTGAGACTCCGACTCGTTGAGGAAGCGCGGCGAGAGCAGGGCCGCGACGATGCCGATCGGGACGTTGATCAGGAAGGTCAGGCGCCAGCCGTCGATGACCACGCCGAAGAGCTCGGGGGAGGTCCCGGTGAGCCAGCCACCGAGGATGAGGCCGACGGCCGCACCGGCGCCCGACATGGCGGCGTACACCGCGAACGCCCGGTTGCGAGCCGGGCCTGCCGGGAAGGTCGTGGTGATGAGCGCGAGCGCGGCGGGTGAGGCCAGCGCGGCGCCGAGGCCCTGGAGTCCGCGAGCGGCGAGCAGGAGCGGCTCGTTGGTGGCCAGTCCGCCCAGGAGCGAGGCGATGGCGAAGACGACGAGGCCGATGATGAAGATCCGACGGCGGCCGTAGAGGTCGGCGAGCCGTCCACCCAGCAGCAGCAGGCTGCCGAAGGCCAGGGCGTAGCCG
Source organism: Nocardioides sp. (assembly GCF_035576065.1). Lineage (GTDB taxonomy): Bacteria > Actinomycetota > Actinomycetes > Propionibacteriales > Nocardioidaceae > Nocardioides. Next base: position 35,208 of record NZ_DATLWX010000031.1, on the reverse strand, counting down.
GTGACGATCCACGACAGGTTGGCGTCGCTGATGTCCAGATCCTTCTGGATGTAGGGCAGCGCGATGTTCGCGATGGTGGCGTCGAGCACCACCATCAGCTGGGCGATCGAGATCAGGACGAGCGCCCAGCCGAGGTTGAGCTCGCGTTGGGGCGCGGCCACCGCCTCGGGCGGGGGAGCGGTGCTGTCGATGTTGGTCATGAGGTTCCTTCGTGCTCGGCGTGCGGATGTGTCTTCGTGGGTTCGTGGTCTGAGGTTGTCGGCAGATGCGGACAGGTTGTGGCCGGAATGATGATCTGGTCGATCACTTGGGCGATGAGCTCGGGCGTTGCTTCCTCGCCGAGCATGAAAACCCGGTGCAGGACGATGCCCGGCAGGGCGGGGGCGAGCAGGCTCACGTCGACGCCCTCGGCGATCTCCCCGCGCGCCCGGGCGCGTTCGAAGACGGCCCGGGAGGCAGCGACCTTGGGGCCGATGAAGTCGCGGCGGTAGGTCTCGGCGAACTCCTCGTCGCGCGCCATCGCGGTGACCACGGCGGCCATGACGGCGAGGTTGCGGGGGTCGCGGAAGCCGCCCAGGGCGCAGTGCAGAGCGACCAGGTCGCCCCGGAGGCTGCCGGTGTCCGGCACGGGCCCGGACGACTTCTGGGAGCAGACGGAGTCGACGACCAGCGCCTGCTTGGTGCTCCAGCGTCGGTAGAGCGTCGCCTTGCTGGCCTTCGCGCGGGTGGCGACGGCGTCCATGGTGAGCCGGTCGTAGCCGACCTCGGCCAGGACGTCGAGCGTGGCGTCGAGGATCTCCTGCTCGCGGTCCCCCTCGACGCGCGGTCGGCTGGCCTGTCCGTCGGGGGAGGCATCGGTGGACGCGTCCGGTGTGAGTGGGGTCATGGCGGCGTCCTTCCTGATCGATGAAACGAAACGGTTTCGTACTAACCGCGACAGTAGGCCGGATATTCCGATGGAACAACCTTGTTTCATCCACCTCGCGTTGGCGGGCTCGTGAACTGGCGGCGCCCGACCGGCCATCGACCAGTTTCGATGACGTATGCCGCCAGTTGCGCGCCCACGAGGGGCCAGGGCGACGTCTCTCCGCGCCTGTCGGTGCGGGCGGGCAAACTAGCCCCATGAGTGACCCGGATCGACCAGCCCTGGAGCCCGCGCCGCCCGAGGCGCGCGATCGTCACCAGGAGCTGAGCCAGCGCCTGGAGGATGCCCGTTGGCGCTACTACGTCCTGGACGACCCGACGATGTCCGACGCGGAGTTCGACGCCGGTCTGCGTGAGCTGGAGGCCCTGGAGGAGGAGCATCCCGAGCTCCGGACGCCGGAGTCGCCGACGCAGACGGTGGGCGGCGCCGTCTCGACGATGTTCACGGCCGTCGACCACCTCCAACGGATGGAGAGCCTCGACAACGCCTTCTCGTTCGACGAGCTCGCAGCCTGGTGTGCGCGGCTGGCTCGTGACGGGGGAGAGTCGGCGGAGCTGCTGTGCGAGCTCAAGGTCGACGGCCTCGCGATCAACCTGCTCTACGAGCAGGGCCGACTGGTGCGGGCCCTGACCCGCGGCGACGGGCGGACGGGCGAGGACGTCACGCCCAACGTCAAGACGATCGAGTCGGTCCCGCACCGCCTCACCGGCACCGACGAGTTCCCCGTGCCGTCGCTGGTCGAGGTGCGTGGCGAGGTGTTCCTCCCCGCCACAGCCTTCGAGCGCCTCAACGCTGGCATGGCCGATGCCGGCAAGCCGCTGTTCGCCAACCCCCGCAACGCTGCGGCCGGTTCGCTGCGCCAGAAGGACCCCAAGGTCACGGCCACCCGGTCCCTCGGGATGGTCTGCCACGGGCTGGGGGCCCGCGAGGGCTTCGAGCCGACGGCTCAGTCCGCGGCCTACGCCGCCATGCGTGCCTGGGGCCTGCCCACCTCCGACCAGATCAAGGCGGTCTCGACCCTGGCCGACGTGCAGTCCTACATCGAGCACGTGGGGGAGCACCGGCACACGATCGTCGGCTACGAGATCGACGGTGTGGTCGTGAAGGTCGACGACGTGTCGCTCCAGCGTCGGCTGGGCTCGACCAGCCGTGCCCCCCGCTGGGCCATCGCCTTCAAGTACCCGCCCGAGGAGGTCAACGCCAAGCTGATCTCGATCGAGGTCAACGTCGGTCGCACGGGCCGCGTCACGCCGTACGGCGTCATGGAGCCGACTCGCGTCGCCGGCTCGACGGTGGAGAACGCGACCCTGCACAACTTCCACGAGGTCGTGCGCAAGGACGTCCGACCAGGCAACCCGGGCGACACGGTGATCCTGCGCAAGGCCGGCGACGTCATCCCCGAGATCGTCGGTCCCGTGCTGGCGCTGCGGCCCGAGGGGCTGGAGCCGTGGGTGCCGCCGACGGTGTGCCCGCCGAAGGTCGGCGGCTGCGGCACCCCGCTGGTCCAGCAGAAGGACGGCGACAAGGACCTGCGCTGTCCCAACCATGAGAAGTGCCCGGCACAGGTGCGCGAGCGTGCCTTCTTCGTGGCCGGGCGCGGCGCGTTCGACATCGAAGGCCTCGGCTACGAAGCGGCCGTCGCCCTCCTCGAGGCGGGTGCGATCGCCAACGAGGGCGACCTGTTCGACCTCGACGAGGCGGCGTTGCTGACGGCACCGCTGTTCACCCGCGCGCCGAAGAAGGGGGAGGACGGACCGCAAATCTCGGCCAACGGGCAGCGTCTTCTCGACAACCTCGACAAGGCCAAGGACGTGCCCCTGTGGCGGGTGGTCGTGGCACTGTCGATCCGGCACGTCGGGCCGACCGCTGCACGAGCGCTGGCCACGCAGTTCGGCTCGATGGCCGCGATCCGCGAGGCCGACGAGACGACCCTGGCCAACACCGACGGCGTCGGGTCGACGATCGCGGCGTCGGTCCGCGAGTGGTTCGACGGATCCGAGCAGGACTGGCACCAGGCGATCATCACGAAGTGGGAAAGGGCGAAGGTCACCATGCACGACGAGCGCGACGAGTCCGTCAGTCGCACCCTGGAGGGCCTCACGATCGTGGTCACCGGGTCGCTCGAGGGCTTCACCCGCGACTCCGTCAAGGAGGCGATCATCGTCCGCGGCGGCAAGGCGTCGGGGTCGGTGTCGAAGAAGACCGACTTCGTCGTGGTCGGCGACAACGCCGGGTCCAAGGCGGACAAGGCCGAGCAGCTCGGCGTACCGATCCTCGACGAGGCGGGTTTTGTCGAGCTGCTCGCCGACGGTCCGCCGCCGTTGACAGCAGGTAGCGTGACCGCATGAGCCGATCCGATCCCGAAGGCCTGCCTGAGACTGGAGGGACGGGGACTGCGTTGGCCGGGCTCGCGGAGGGGTTCATCCGTGACTGGGTGACCAACGGTGTCATCCTGCTCTCCCTGATCGTGGTGGGCGCCGGGGTCATGGTCGGTGAGCTGCCCTGGGTGGTAGTGGGCCCCGTCGTGGGCGTCGCCGGCGCGGCCGTTGGCCTGTTGAGCGTCGCCAAGCGCTGGCCCATCGCCCGCACCTGGTTGGCACTCCTCATCGTGTTGTCGCTGGACCTCCTCCTCCTCGGGGTGATGTTCGTCTGATGGGGGCACGCCGGTCGCCGCACGGCCGGGTGGTCGATGGACTGCTCACGTTCGCGGCCTTCTGCTCGCTGGTCGTGCTGGTCGCGGGTTTTCTTACCGGGGTGGGCCCGCTCATGACGCTCGGCGTGGTCATTGGAGGTGTGGGACTGGTTTCAGGGTTCGTGGCACTGGGCAAGGAACTACCAGTCCACGCAGCCCTCACCTTGGGGCTGGTCATCCTGGCCCTCGACGTGGGGACGGTCGCCCTCATGTGGGCGACGACTTGAGGAGCACCAGATGAGCGATCTCCAAGTGGACCTCTCCAACCTCCGTGCGTGGTCCAACCAGGTCGAGCGGGCGGGGAGTCATCTCGGCGCAGCTGCCGACTACGGCCGCAGTCACATCAGCGACGGCGACTTCGGGCTGATCCTCGAACTGATCACGGCCGACTACGAGGCATTGATCTCGAGCTTCCACACCGTTCTCGACACCGACGCGGAGCAGCTGGCGAGCTTTGCTTCAGCGCTGGACATGACCCGCGACGACTTCGCCGAGACCGACGCGCAGGTCGCCCAGACCTTCGGCGTGGGCGCGGCGATCGTGGACGGTGGCGGCAACAACTTCCCGGACTCTCGCCCGGCGGGGTCGATCCCGGCTCCGTCGACCAGCGGCGACGTGCTGCCCGAGGTGTCGTTCGGTTTCGTGCTTGACCAGTGCTGCGACCTTCTCATGTGGGTCGGTTGCCCCGACCCCCGGGAGTACGTCACCAAGTGGATCGCCGGCGACATCGGCAAGGCCTCGCTCCAGGCCGAGGCATGGGAGCACCTCTCAGGCTGCGTGGACGCGGTGCAACGCAACCTCGACAGCGGTCTGGACCGGATCGGCCAGACCTGGGCGGGTGGAGCGGCGCAGAACGCCAGCGCGCGGGCGGCGAGCTGGATCGAGGCGCTGGCGACCCAGTCCGCGTCGTGCTCGGCCATGGCCGGTCATCTTCGCGACATGATCGACCAGGCTGTCCAGATGGCGCAGGTGGTGGTAGACATCATCAAGACCGTGATCAGCCTCGTGACAGCGGCCCTGTCGAGCGCGTACATCCCCGGTTGGGGACAGTGGAAGGCAATCAAGACGGTCAAGGAGGCGATCCCGTTGATCAACAACGCCCGCAAGGTCATCACCGTCTTCTGGAACGCGATCACGATGGTCAAGGACGGCATCATCATGATCATCAACGCCTTCTCCATCGACGCGCTCCCGCCCGCGCCGACCGCTGCGCACTAGGGCTGACGGTGAGCCCGGCAGCCCTCGAACGAAGCACCAATGACCCAACCGCCTGACCCCCCGGCCGAGCGCATCATGGCGGCACGTCGCGAGCTAGAGGCGACCCTCATCTCCGCCCGACAGGCACTGGACCGTCGCCGCTCCCGACCCGTGCACACGCCTGACGAGCGCGCCGAACTGCACCAGGACGCACTGGCAGGCCGGCTGGGACAGGACATGCAGCGGCTCGCCCAGCACATCGAGAACGGCGAGGAGTCCTGGCAGGAGGTCTTCGAAGGAATCGCGCCGCACGGCGGCCTCTTCGACGGTCACCTGCACCGCATGAGCGAGGAACATGCCGAGGCCATCCGCACCGCCATCGAGGAGGACGACGAGTTCGATCCGCTGGCTCCCGATCCTGAGGTCTCCTGACCCGCACACCTCTGCTCACTCGCCGGAGAGAACGTCCCGGAGCGCACCCATCCCGATGGGCACCGTCACCTTGTCCGGGATCTCCACCCTCGGGTAGTCCGGGGTCGTGTCGACGAGCCTGGTCAGCAGCAGCATCCCGAAGACCAGGGTCAGGAGGACGAGCACGAACAGCAGGTCGCTTCCCTGGGCGATCAGGCGGGCGGTCGGATCGGACTTGACCACCGGGTCCTTCCGAGTGTTCAGCGCCAGCAGAGGGCGGTAGCGGCCACCGAGGCTCGCGCGGTTGAACGACTCGCGTCCCTCACGCTCTCGCTGGGGGGTGTGCAGGTCGCCGGGCACGGCCGCATCGAGCGAGGCGACCACGCCCGAGCCGCCCGACCACTGAGCTGGGTCGATCGTGAGTCCCCACCCGTCGGCCCGCACGAGGTGCCGGATCCCTGACGGGTAGGTGAGGTAGGCCGCGAGGTCGGCATGGGGGTAGTCGAGGGCCTGGTCGCCCGAGGCCAGCACCGTGCCGTGTCCATCGACGATCAACCGGTCCAGGCACGCCGGCCAGTTGGCGTGCTTGCGACCCTGCGTCGGGGGCACCCGGGGCGTGGTGGTCGGCTGGGTGACCATCCGGATCATCTGCTGTTCGTCCGCCAACGGCGGCATCGCGAGCAGGAGGCTGTCCAGGAGCTCGGCAGCGTGGATCCGTACGTCGTCAGCGGTGATCGACTCGTACTCCGCGACGACCTGGTCCAGAGTCAGGTGCGGGTCCTCGCCGGCCAGGTGCATGCCGCCGGCCCGCAGGGCCAGGCCGTACGTCGCATAGGGATCGCGCAGGCCTTGGATGATCATCGCCTTGATCTCCGAGACGACAACCTCGTCGGGCCCCCGCTCCGCGTGGGTCTGGAGGAGGTCGCGCGCGGTCGTCGCGCACCCGCGCTCAGCGCCGTTGATGTCCGTGCCGACATAGGCCACGGCGTGGTCCGCGTCGGCGTACTCGTAACCGCAGAACGGGGAGTACGCCAGGCCGAGGCGTTCGCGGAACTCGTCGACGAACTCGCGCCGAAGGGTCTCGGGGAGCAGGGTTGCCGCTGGGGTACGCCGCACCACGCCGCTCGCCAGCAGCCCCGCGTCGACGTAGCCGGCCGGGAGCTCCTCGACGGCGTGCACGGGTTGCGGGACCCGCAACCGTCCGGACGGCAGCGGTAGCCGCCACCCGGGCGGGGGAGGCCCGTCGAGCATCAGGACCGCGTTCTGCTGCGTGAAGACGGCGCGCGCCCGGGCTGCCAGCAGCTCCGGCGTCGCCCGCCCCAGTCCCAGCTCGCCGAAGGCCACGATGCCGGGCCCGGCGGCCCCGTAACGCATGCCGAGCGCGTTGGGGAGGCCCACCGAGCTGCGCTGGGCGGCCTCGGCGGCCAACACCCGACGCTCGGTGTCCATCCGTGCGAAGGACGGCTCGCTCAGCCACTGGGCCACGCCGCTGAGGTGTGCTGCCACCTCGTCTGCGGGTCCGTGGGCATCGAAGCTCGTGTGCTGGAGGGAGACCTCACCGTTGATCTGGAGCTGCCCGCCGCCCATGCGTTCATGCAGGGCGAGGTGCTCCAGCAGGTGCTGCCAGCCCGATTCCGTCGCTGGTTCGTCTCCGCTGCCCCAGCGGAACATCAGGCTGGCCGTCAATGTGGGACGCCCGGAGTCCACCCAGAACGTTGCCACGCCGTCGATCTCGTCGCGCGCCACGACCGTCATGCTGCCTGCCCCCGCATCCCCCGAATGGACCGGAATAGTGACACATCGCGTCAGGGCCTGCGTCGCCCACCGACAACTTAGGCGCGAGGTACGGCGTCTCATCTGTGCCCTGCAACCACCCGCCACCACCAGGCATCCATCAGGACCACACTCGGAGGTCAGCCATGCGTCTCGTACCCACCCTCACCACCACCCTCGCCCTCACCATCCCACTTGTCGCCCTGGGAGCCACGGCCCAGGCCGCAGCCAAGAGCTGCGCCGGCGAGAGGGCGACGATCGTCGGCAACGAGAGGTCGAACGACCTCACCGGCACGACGAAGCGGGACGTGATCTGGGCCGGCGCCGGCAACGACCGGATCTCCGGGCTCGGGGGGAACGACCTCATCTGTGCCGGAGAGGGCGCCGACCGCATCTCAGGTGGCCCGGACGACGACACGATCTACGGCGAGCTGGACCACTACCGGGCCGACCGGTTCGGCCGGTTCAAGCGCACCGGCGACACGATCGTCCCCGGCGCCGGCAATGACTACGTCGACCCGGGTTATGACGCACGGGCCGTCTCGGTCGGCGTACAGGTGGTGCCCGACACCATCAGCTACTACAGCGCTCCCGCCCCGGCAGTGATCGACATGCGCACGGCCCCTGCGGTGGTCGCTGCCGACGGTACCGACACCATCGCCATCGCTGCCGGTTCGCCGATCGGCTTCGTGGGGACGGCCTTCAACGACGTCATCCGCGGCACCTACAAGGACGACCGCCTGTTCGGCATGGCCGGGGACGACCAGCTGTTCGGCCACGACGGCGACGACGTCATCACCCCGGACGGCAACGACAGTGCCGGCGCTGACCTCGTGGACGGCGGCTCCGGGGACGACAAGATCTCCAGCGTGGCCGGCTTCGACACCTTGTTGGGCGGTGTTGGCATCGACGCGATCTCCTCGAGCTCGGTCAACCGGCTGTTGATCAAGGGTGGGTCGGGCGGCGACACGGTCACGGTGCCGGTGCCCGGAGAGTCCGGGTTCCAGGTGATCGGCAACGCCGGCCGAGACAAGCTGCGGTTGGTGGCGTACCCCAACCCGGCCGTCCTCCCCACGCTGCGGATCGATCAGCGCAAAGGCCTGACCAAGGTCACCAAGCTCCAACCCTTCGTGGTCAGCGGCAAGTTCCAGAGCTTCACCGAGGTCTCCCTGCCGGCCAGCACCACGACGATCTACAAGGGCACGATGAAGGGCGAGGTCATCGATGCCCACCCCGACTTCGGCGCGACCATCAAGGCCCGTGGCGGCGCGGACGTGATCACAGGCTCCAACCAGAAGGACGTCCTGATCGGCGGCACCGGCTTCGACATCGGCTTCGGCAAGAGCGGCAAGGACAGGTGCAAGCTCATCGAGCGGCGCCAGAGCTGCTGAGCGGCCTGCTCAGCGGTGCGTGAGCCACACTCTCGGCGCCGAGAATGTGGCTCACGCACCTCGCTCAGTCCTCAGCTCTCGTAGATGTTGCCCCCGAGCCTGAGGTTCTGGCCGACGGGCGGTCCGGGCTCGGTCTCACAGGCAGCGGTGATCGGGTCGCACACCTCGAGCCCTTCCTTGGTGACCTTGAACGGTGAGCTGCCGGCAGTCCAACCCCAGCCGTCTCCCTCGAGGGTCACGCGCTCCTGGCTGGCGACGTGGTAGATGTCGACGCCGCTATTCGTCCCCATCTGCTGGGTGAAGCTCAGGTACTGCCCGTCGGGAGAGAGGCTGCCGAAGCCATATTCTCCCTGCTCCAGCGGGACGACGAGGGCGCTGGCGCCGGTGGCTGCGTCGACGACCGAGACGACCAGGTCGAGGGCGCCGGTCTCCTCGTTGAGCTTCTCGCCGGTGGCGTAGGCGAATCCGCCCCGGACCTCGGGGATTCCACCGCCCAGCCCGGCAGCCTGCTGCATTTCGCCCGTACGCCAGTTGACGGCGTAGGCCTCCTCCTCGAACCCGGCGTAGACCACATCGCCGTCGAGGGCGAGGGGTGGGACCGGCCAGTAGCTCATCGGCAGGTCGGGCAGCGGGACCGAGCCGACCTCGTCTCCCGTGCGGGCGTCGCGGACCACGACCTCGAACCCGTCGCCGGACTTCTCCGCCAGGGCGTAGACGTCCTCGTCGGGGTCGGTGGCGGGGCCGACGCCCTCCGGGATCGTGCCGAGGTCTGTCGTCGTCCCGTCGGCGGCGACCAGCGTGAGGCTCTCGGGGCCGGACCCGTCGGAGGCCCCGCCTTGGGCGTTGCTTCGCGTCAGCACCCCCACCGACGTGTAGTGCAGCGAGTGCAGGGTGCCCGGGATGTCGGTGATCGCGGACTGACGGTGCGGCACGCCAGCCCTGATCACGGGCGGGCTGATGACGACGACGGTCGAGCCGGCGCCGTACGCCACGACCCCCCGGGAGGGTCCGGCTTCGGCGGCCGGGTCGGCGACCCGGTCCTCCGTCTGCCGATCTCCGTCCCCCTGGAGGGCCCAGGTGGAGCCGGCCCCGACGACGGCCACGACAGCGGCCGCGGCGAGCCACGTGGTTGCGCGGCGAGGCGTCCGGGCCTGCCGACCGCGCGCCAGGATGGCCGCCTGGTCGACCGGCGGGATGTCGAGGGCGGCGGCCTCGTCGCGGAGCAGGGCAGAGAGTCGTTCAGTCATTGCTGGCTCCCAGGGTCGCAGGGATCACGGCATCGCCGAGCAGCACGCGCAGCTTGGCGAAGGCCTCGAAGGTCTGGCTCTTGACCGTTCCGGTCGAGCAGCCGAGGGCGTCGGCCGTCTCGGCGACCGAGAGGTCCTCGTAGTAGCGGAGCACGACGACCGCTCGCTGCCGTGGCGGCAGCTGGGCCAGCGCGTCGATGACCGCGGGCCGGGTGCTCGGGTCGAGTGAGTACGCCGTCTCGGGCAGCTCGGCGCTGGGGAGCTCGTTGCGCCATCCCTTCTTGCGGAACCACGACGCGGCGGTGTTGACCAGGGTGCGCCTGGCGTACGCCGGTGCGGCGGAGCGGTCGTCGATGCGCGACCAGGCGGCGTACGTCTTGGCCAGGGCAGTCTGCGCCAGGTCCTCCGCCAGGGCGCGTTCGCCCATGAGCAGGTAGGCAGTGCGGTAGAGCCCCGGCCAGCTGGCCTGCACGAACTCGGTGAAGTCCCCGTCGTACGTCGAGCCAGAGGGTGGTCGAGCCATCAGTCCTCCTCGAATGGATTGTCACCCAGACAGATGCCGCGTGCCTCGCTTCGGTTGGGCGACCCTAGGATTGCCGTCATGCCCGAGATCACCCGAGACGAGGTCGCGCACCTCGCGAACCTTGCCCGCATCGACCTCGACGACGCCGAGCTCGATCACCTTGTCCCACAGCTGAGTGTGATCCTCGAGTCTGTCGCCTCCATCAACGGTGTGGCGGGGGACGACGTGCCCCCCACGTCACACGCGCTGCCCCTGACCAACGTCTTCCGCGACGACGTCGTGACACCCGGGCTGACCGCCGAGCAGGCGCTGGCCATGGCCCCGGCGGTCGACCAGCAGCGCTTCAGCGTGCCGCGGATCCTGGGGGACGAGCAGTGAGCGCCGCAGGCATCACCATCCGCAGCACTGCCGCCGAGATGGCACAGGCCTTGACCGAGGGCACGGTCACCAGCGTCGAGCTCACCGAGCTCCACCTCGACCGCATCGCTGCCGTCGACGGCGCCGTCCACGCCTTCCTGCACGTCGATCGCGACGGCGCGCTCGCGCAGGCTGCGGCCTCCGACGCCCGTCGAGCGGCCGGTGAGACCCTGAGCCCGCTCGACGGCGTGCCGATCGCGGTGAAGGATGTGCTGACCACCGAGGGACTCCCCACGACGTGCGGGTCGAAGATCCTCGAGGGCTGGATCCCGCCGTACGACTCGACCGTCGTCGCAAAGCTCAGGGCAGCCGGCCTGCCGATCCTGGGCAAGACCAACATGGACGAGTTCGCGATGGGCTCCTCGACCGAGCACTCGGCCTACGGCCCCACCCACAACCCATGGGACCTCGACCGCATCCCCGGTGGCTCCGGCGGCGGCTCGGCTGCGGCCGTGGCTGCCTTCGAGGCGCCGCTCGCCATCGGCACCGACACCGGCGGCTCGATCCGCCAGCCCGGCGCGGTCACCGGCACGGTCGGTGTGAAGCCGACGTACGGCGGAGTCTCCCGCTACGGCCTCGTGGCCCTCGCCAACAGCCTCGACCAGGCCGGCCCGGTCACCCGGACCGTCCTGGACTCAGCACTCCTCCACGACATCATTGCCGGGCACGACCCGCGCGACTCGACGAGCATCGACCAGGCGTGGCCCTCCTTCACCGAAGCGGCCCGGGCGGGTGCGAGCGGCGACATGACCGGCGTGAAGATCGGCGTCGTCACCGAGATGGCCGGAGACGGGTGGCAGGACGGTGTGATCGCGCGGTTCCAGGACTCGCTCGACCTGCTCGTGAAGGCCGGTGCCGAGGTCGTCGAGGTGTCCTGCCCGAGCTTCGTGCACGCACTGGCGGCGTACTACCTGATCCTCCCGGCCGAGGCCTCCTCCAACCTCGCGAAGTTCGACGCCATGCGCTACGGCCTCCGCGTCGTGCCCGAGGGCGACCCCAGCGCTGAGGACGTCATGCGCGCCTCGCGTGACGCGGGCTTCGGTGACGAGGTCAAGCGCCGCATCATCCTGGGCACCTACGCCCTGTCCAGCGGCTACTACGACGCCTACTACGGCCAGGCCCAGAAGGTGCGCACGCTGATCAGTCGCGACTTCGAGGCCGCCTTCGCCTCGGTCGACGTGCTCGTCTCGCCCACCGCGCCGACGACCGCCTTCAAGCTGGGCGAGAAGCTGGACGACCCGCTCGCGATGTATCTCAACGACCTCGCGACCATCCCAGCCAATCTCGCCGGCGTCCCGGGCATCTCGGTGCCGAGCGGTCTCGCCGACGAGGACGGGTTGCCCGCCGGCTTCCAGATCCTCGCCCCCGCGCTCGAGGACGACCGCCTCTACCGCGTCGGCGCCGCCCTCGAGACCCTGCTCGCTCAGGAGTGGGGCGCGCCGCTGCTCGACAAGGCTCCCGCCCTGGAGGAGACCCGATGACCACGCACGCCCGCTCCGACACGCTGCTCTCGTTCGAGGAGTCGCTGGAGAAGTTCGACCCGGCGATGGGCCTCGAGGTCCACGTCGAGCTCAACACCAACTCCAAGATGTTCTGCGGGTGCCCCACCGAGTTCGGCGCCGAGCCCAACACGCAGGTCTGCCCGACCTGCCTGGGCCTGCCCGGCGCGATGCCCGTGGTCAACCGCATCGCTGTCGAGTCGGCCATGCGGATCGGCCTCGCGCTCAACTGCGAGATCGCCGAGTGGTGCCGCTTCGCCCGGAAGAACTACTTCTACCCGGACATGCCGAAGAACTTCCAGACCTCGCAGTACGACGAACCCATCGCCTTCGACGGCCACATGGACGTCAACGTGCCCGTCGATGGAGGCGGCCCAAGTGACATCGAGGTCGTCCGGGTCGAGATCGAGCGCGCCCACATGGAGGAGGACACCGGCAAGTCGTTGCACGTCGGTGGCGCCACCGGGCGCATCCACGGGGCCGACTACTCGCTGGTCGACTACAACCGCGCGGGCATCCCGCTGATCGAGATCGTCACCCGCCCGATCATGGGCACCCGGGCGAACGCCCCGGCGGTGGCCAAGGCCTACGTCGCCCAGCTCCGCGAGCTGATCGTGGCCCTCGGTGTCTCCGACGCGAGGATGGACCAGGGCTCGATCCGCGCCGACGTCAACCTGTCGCTCTCCCCGGTGGGCGCCGGCACGCTCGGCACCCGCACGGAGACCAAGAACGTCAACTCGCTCCGCTCCGTCGAGCGGGCCGTGCGCTACGAGATGCGGCGGCACGCCGCGATCCTCGACTCCGGCGGCTCAATCCTCCAAGAGACCCGGCACTGGCACGAGGACACCGGCGTGACCACCAGCGGCCGCGAGAAGTCCGACGCCGAGGACTACCGCTACTTCCCCGAGCCCGACCTCGTCCCGGTCGCGCCGAGTCGCGCATGGGTCGACGAGCTCCGCGGCACCCTGCCGGAGAACCCGACCCTCAAGCGCGTCCGCCTCCAGGGCGAGTGGGGCTTCTCCGACCTCGAGATGCGCGACACGATCGGCGCTGGCGCCTTCGGGCTGGTCGAGGAGACCATCGCGGCCGGCGCCACGCCCCAGGCCGCTCGCAAGTGGTGGCTCTCCGAGCTCGCCCGACGCGCCAACGACACCGAGACCGACATCGCCGAGCTCGGCGTGACGCCGGCCGACGTGGTCGCCGTACAAGCGCTGATCGATGCGGGCTCGCTCAACGACAAGCTCGCGCGCCAGGTCTTCGAGGGGTTGTACGCCGCAGAGGGCACCCCCGCCGAGATCGTGGAGAAGCGCGGCCTCGCCATCGTGTCCGACGAGGGTGCCCTGAGCGCCGCCGTCGACAACGCCATCGCCGCCAACCCCGACGTGGCGGACAAGATCCGCGACGGCAAGGTCGCGGCCGCGGGAGCGCTCATCGGAGCCGTGATGAAGGAGATGCGTGGGCAGGCCGACGCCGGTCGCGTCCGCGAGCTCATCCTGGAGAAGCTGACCTGAGTCGCACCTCACCGGTCGCAGGATGCGCGCCGTGACGCCACTGCTTGGTAGCGTGCGTCCACAACATTCATAGCGCCCGTAGTCGGGGGAAGCCGGTCCGAGTCCGGCGCTGTCCCGCAACCGTAGGCACGAGTCACTCGTGCAAGCCGGAGCACTCACTGCGATGCGTCTTCAGAACACACGCTGTCGTGGAAAACAACGGATGCTGGTCGACTCGACTCGACCGCTCCCGCTGGTGCAGCGGGAAGGAAACATGCGATCAGCACTGCTGTGCCGCGGAGCCGCCCTCGTGGCTGCGTCGGCCCTGTCCATCACCACCCTCGGAGTCCTGAGCAGTCCGGCCGAGGCCCACCCCGCGGGTGACCGCGCGGTCAACGCCGGAGCGTCCTGGCTCAAGGGCCAGCTCACGAACGGCCTCGTGCACAACGACCAGTTCGGCGGGTTCGACGATTACGGCCTCTCCGCGGACTTCGCCTTTGCCCTCAAGGCGGTGGGCAAGAACGCGGACGCGGCGACGATCGTCAACGCGATCGAACCCAAGTCCGAGTCGTGGGTCAGCGGTGCTGACTTTGGCAGCCCCTCGCGTGTCTATGCCGGGAGCCTCGCCAAGCTCGTGAGCGTCGCCCAGGCGGCAGGGGAGGACGCCCGCGCCTTCAACAGCGTCAACCAGGTCGCGCGCCTGGAAGGCCGCGTGGCCAGTGCTGGGCACATCACCGGTCGTCTCGAAGACGCCGGGGTGGACTCCACGGACCCCTTCGATGCTGACTTCGTCAACGTGATCGGTCAGTCTTTCGCCGCTCGGGCACTCACCACGGCGGGATCGCCTCGCGCCGTGGACGCGACCACCTTCCTGCTTGAGCAGCAGTGTCCGGAGGGTTTCTTCCGGGAACAGCTGAACCCCGACAAGACCAGCCCCGAGCAGGGTTGTGTCAGCGGTGCCGCAGGCAGCGGGCCGAGCGTCGACACCACCGCCCTCACGGTGATCAACCTGCTCGACACCCCAGGTGTGTCTGCAACCACGAGAGGCCTGGCGGGTGCTGCCGCTGAGTGGCTGAAGACCCAGCAGGCGGCCGACGGCTCCTTCAGCGCTGGCGGCACCGAGGGCTACAACGCCAACAGCACCGGTCTCGCCGGCTGGGCGCTTGACCTGGCCGGGAAGAACGCGGCCGCCACCAAGGCGGCGGCCTGGCTCCGCGGCGTACAGGTTGCTGACCTCGCTCCGTGCGCGACCAGGCTCGCGGCGGAGAACGGCGCGATCGCCTACAAGCCGAGCATCCTCAGCGCGACCAGGACGGCCGGCAGCATCACAGCCGGTCAGCGCGACCAGTTCCGTCGCGCCACCGCCCAGGCACTGCCGACCCTGGCCAGCGTGCCGGCCGGCACCGGCACCTTGGCCCTCTCGGCACCTGCCACGGCCGTTGAGAAGAGCAAGGTGACCGTGACGGTGTCCGGCCTCGGTGCCGGCGAGCCGGGTTGTGTGAGCTTCGGCTCGGTGTCCCAGCCGGTCACTGGCACCGGCGACAACCTCACGGTGACGTTCGACCTGCCCGCCGGCGCCGCGATTCACACCTTCACCCTGGCGACCCTGGCCGGGACGCAGACGGCGACTACCCGGGCGACGCTGACGCCCGTCCCGGTCCCGCCTGTGCCTGCGACGCCCGAGGTGGGGAGCCTGACGGTCAAGAAGGTCGTCACGGCGAGGAACAACCGCTTCAAGGTGTCGCTCACGTGTGACGACACCGAGCGGTGCGACGCCAAGATCGTGGTCCGCTCGGCCCGCAAGGTCACCGTCGGCGACGCAGCCCGGGCCCGCAAGGTGCTGGTTGCCAAGACCTCCTACTCGGTCGCCCCCGGGACGACGAAGAGGCTCGTCCTCAAGGTCCGCAAGCCCGCTCGCCCGGCGCTGGCCGAGGGCCGGGTCAAGGTCAAGGCCGTCCAGTCCGCTCCGGACGCCGACCGCGCAGTCACGAAGTTCTGGCTGCGCGCCAAGTGACCCTGCTGGGCACCCCGGCGGGGTCCGTACGTCGCCTGGTGGCCGCCATCCTCGTGATGGCGGCCACCTCGGCCGTGCTCGTCGGGGTCTCCTCGCCGGCCACGGCCGCGGCCTGCTCGACCTCGTCGGGTGTCTCGGTGGTCGTCGACTTCAGCGGGGTCACCAGCGGGCTCAGGTCTGCGTGCGTGGCCGGTGGGGCCGACCAGCCGGCGAGCGACGTCGTTGCAGCGGCAGGGTTCCGCGTGGACTACGTGCAACGCCAGCCCGGCTTCCTGTGCCGCATCGACGGCGTGCCGGCTTCCGACCCTTGCGTGAACACGCCGCCGAGCAACGCCTACTGGGGACTCTTCTGGTCCGACGGCAAGGACGGTGTCTGGCACTACAGCGACTTCGGCGTCACCTCGCTCCAGGTGCCGGACGGTGGCTACATCGGGTTGGCGTGGCAGAGCGGCACCCGCCGGGTGCCGGGGCAGGCGGCAACGGCGCACGCTGTCGAGGAACCTTCGCCCACCGCGACACCCTCGCCGACACCCTCCGGGACGCCGACCACCGGGCCCAGCCCGACCCAGCCGTCGTCGTCGGGCACGACGAGCCCGAGCCCGAGCCGGAGTCCGAAGCCCACCGGCACGGGTACGCCCGGGCCGACCGGGACCACCGCCGGTGGCTCGCCGGCGCCCACGACTGGGACCGCGCCCGCCGCCCCGAGCGACTCGGCATCCCCGTCGGCACAGGGCAGCGAGGCGGCCACCGAGCAACCCAGCGCCGCCGGGTCGGGCACTCCGTCGCCCGGCGCGAAGAAGTCTGCTGCGGCGGCTGACCCGGTCGAGAGCGATTCGGCCTCGTCGGCCCCGTCGTCGACCGCCACCGAGTCCGTCGCCGATCCGGTCGCGCCGAGTGCCGCCGAGTCCGAGTCGCGGCGAGTCCCGACCTGGGTCTCGCTGGGCATCCTGGTCCTGCTGCTGGTCTCGATCGGCATCGCGGCGATGGCTGCGCGGCGGCGTACCCAACCCTGATGGCACCTCGGCTGGCCCGTGACCTGCATCCCGTCGCCTGGTGGATCTGGGCGATCGGGCTCGCAACCGCGGCCACGCTGACGACCAACCCCCTCCTGCTGGTCCTGCTGGTCGCGACCGCCGCGGTGGTCGTGATGGCGCGTCGTTCCGACCATCCGTGGGCGCGGTCGTTCCGGCTCTACCTCCTGCTCGGGCTGAGCATCGTGATCATCCGCGTGGCGTTTCGCATCATCTTCGGCGGCGTGAGCCAGGGGAACGTGCTGGTCGACCTGCCCACAGTGCCGTTGCCCGAGTGGGTGGCAGGGATCCGGCTCCTGGGACCGATCACGCAGGAGGCGCTGCTCTCCGGGCTCTACGACGGCCTGCGCCTCGCTGCCATCGTCATCTGCATCGGCGCCGCCAACTCGCTGGCCAACCCGAAGCGGCTGCTCAAGACGGTCCCGACCGCGCTCTACGAGATCGGGACGGCGCTCGTCGTCGCCGTGACCGTCTTCCCCCAGTTGGCCGACAGCGCGCGCCGGGTGCGTGCGGCCCAGGCGCTGCGAGGAGACGTCAGCGGACGGGTCGGGCGGCTGCGCCGTTTCCTGGTCCCGGTCCTCGAGGACGCCCTCGAACGATCGCTCTCGCTGGCGGCCGGCATGGACGCCCGGGGCTACGGACGATCAGGTACGGCGACACGTGGCCAACGATGGACGACCGGGGTCCTGCTCCTGAGCGCCCTGCTCGGCGTCTGCATCGGCACCTACGCGCTGCTCGACCAGTCGGCTCCCCGTTGGCTGGCCGTGCCCATGCTGGTCATCGGTGCCGTGGTGGCCGTGGTCGGGATGGTCAGTGCAGGTCGTCGGGTCGAGCGCTCCCGCTACCGGCCCGATCGCTGGCGAACCGCGGAGGTGGTGGTGGCCGGCTGCGGGCTGGTCGTCGGTGCCGTCGTCTGGCAGCTGGGCCGGACCGAGCCGCTCGTCGCCTACCCGTCGGTGTCGGCCATGCCCTACCTCAGCGTCATCGCGCTGACCGGCGCGCTGGTCGGTCTGGTGCCTGCCGTCGCGGCCCCGCCGCCGCGGCAGCCGATCGCCACCCCGCTGGAGGTGGGCGCATGATCGAGCTGCGGGACATCCACTTCTCCTACGACCACGTTCAGATCCTCAGCGGGGTGGACCTCACGCTGGAGGAGGGTGAGCTGGTGCTCGTCTCGGGGCGCACGGGAGTGGGCAAGTCCACGCTGCTGGGCGTCCTGACCGGCCTGGTGCCACGGTTCAGCGGAGGAACGCTGTCCGGCGACATCCTCATCGACGGCGTCAGCGTCATCAACCAGCCGCCGCGGGAACGTGCCCATGTCGTGGGCTACGTCGGGCAGGACCCGGCGGCTGGGTTCGTCACCGACACCGTCGAGGAGGAGCTGGCCTACGGCATGGAGCAGCTCGGCCTTCCTGGCGACACGATGCGCCGCCGGGTGGAGGAGACCCTCGACCTGCTCGGGATCGCCGACCTCCGCCAGCGCGACCTGCGCACCCTGTCGGGTGGTCAGCAGCAGCGGGTCGCGACCGGCGCGGTGCTGACCACGCACCCGCGTCTGCTGGTGCTCGACGAGCCGACCTCGGCGCTCGACCCGACCGCCGCCGAGGACGTCCTGGCGACCCTCACCCGCCTGGTCCACGACCTCGGGCTCACCGTCCTCCTCGCCGAGCACCGCCTCGAGCGTGTGGTGCCGTTCGCCGACCGCATGTGCCTGCTGACGGGCGACGGGCGGGTGCAGGTCGGCTCGCCGGACGCCGTGCTCGCGGTCTCGCCCGTCGTGCCCCCGATCGTCGAGCTCGGCCGCGCTGCGGGCTGGTCGCCGCTGCCGCTGAGTGTCCGGGACGCGCGGCGCCACGCGCGGTCGCTCGATCTGCCTGCACCGGTCGTCCCCGACCCGCCAGCGGGACCGACGGTGCTCTCGGCCCGAGGGCTGACGGTGGCCCACGGGCGCCACGTCGTCCTCGACGGCGTCGACCTCGACCTGCGCGGCGGCCACGTCACCGCCCTCATGGGACGCAACGGCGCGGGCAAGTCGACCCTGATCTGGACGCTGCAGGGCACGCAGAACCGGCGCGCCGGCGCCGTCTCGGTGGCCGGCAAGGACCCCGGGCGGCTCGACCCGGCGGGCAGGCGCACGCTGGTCGGTCTCGTCCCGCAGACTGCCGCGGACCTCCTCTACCTCGAGACCGTGACCGACGAGTGCGCCGCAGCGGACGCCGGTGCGGGGGCGGCTGCGGGCAGCTGCCGCCAGCTGCTCGATCGCCTCGTCCCGCACATCGACGAGACCATGCACCCCCGCGACCTCTCCGAGGGCCAACGGCTGGCGCTGGTGCTGGCCATCGTGCTGACCGCCCGGCCCGACGTCGTGCTGCTCGACGAGCCGACCCGTGGGCTCGACTACACCGTCAAGGCCGAGCTGGCGACGATCGTGCGAGACCTGGCAGCCGCTGGTCACGCGGTGCTGATCGCGACCCACGACGTCGAGTTCGTGGCGGGAGTCGCGGACGACGTGGTGGTGCTCGCGGAGGGCGAGGTCGTCTCCTCGGGTCCTGCCCGCGAGGTCGTCTCCGCGTCGCCGAGCACTGCGCCCCAGGTCACCAAGATCCTGGGGGAGCCGTGGCTCCGGGTCGACGAGGTCGTCGCTGCGTTGAGGGTCTCGTCGTGAGTGCCATGGACCGTGCCCTCGACCGGGCTCGACCCGAGAGTGCCGCGCTGCCGATCGGCGCGCGGTCGGCGATGGTGCTCGGGCTCGCGTCGCTCGCGGGGCTGATGATGCTGGGCTGGCCGCTGCTGCTCGACGTGCCCGAGTCGGCGCGCGTGGACCCTCCGTTCGTCTTCCTGGCGCTGCTCCCGCTGGTGATCGTGGTGGTGCTGGTGGAGTTCAGCGAGGGCGGGATGGATGCCCGGGTGCTGGCGATCCTCGGGGTGCTGTCGGCGGTCAACGCGATCCTGCGCGGGCTCGGCGCGGGGACGGCCGGGATCGAGCTGGTCTTCTTCCTGCTCATCCTGGCGGGCCGGGTGTTCGGCCCGGGGTTCGGATTCGTCCTGGGTTGCACGTCGCTGTTCGCCTCCGCGCTGATGACCGGCGGCGTCGGGCCGTGGCTGCCCTTCCAGATGCTCGTCTCGGCGTGGATCGGGATGGGGGCGGGGTTCCTGCCGCGACGGCTCACCGGCCGCGCCGAGGTGGCGGCCCTGGTCGTCTACGGGATCCTGGCGTCGTACGCCTTCGGCATCTTGATGAACCTCTCGAGCTGGCCGTTCTACCTCGGGATCGCAGTCCCAGGGCACGAGGGCTCGCTGTCGTACGTCGCAGGTGCACCGCTCATGGAGAACCTGCACCGGTTCGGGATCTTCACGCTGCTCACCTCGACCGGGAGCTGGGACACCGGGCGCGCCATCACCACCGCAGTGGCGTTGATCGTGCTCGGCCCCGCGATCCTGACCACGTTGCGACGGGCCTCTCGACGCTCGGTGATCCGGCGGGTGGGCTAGCAGTCAGTCGCCGAGGGAGACCAGCAGGATCCGGTCGTCGTCCTCGGCCGGGTCGCCGCGACCGTCCCGGTTGGACGTCGCGACCCACAGGTCACCATCGGGTGTGGTGACGACCGTGCGGATGCGGCCGTACTCACCGGCCAGGAGGCCGACGGGCTCACCCGGGCGCTCGCCCGTCAGCGGGATCTGCCACAGTCGCGCACCCCGTAGCGCCGCCATCCACAGCGTGCCGTCGGCGAACGCCAAGCCGGAGGGGGAGGCGTCCTCGGTGGACCAGGTGAGCAGCGGGTCGACGTAGTCCGGCTCTCCGCCGGTGCCCTCGATCAGCGGCCAGCCGTAGTTGCCACCCGGGGTCACCAGGTTAAGCTCGTCGAAGGTCGAGTCGCCGAACTCGCTGGCCCACAGCTTCCCGGCGTCGTCGAAGGCGAGGCCCTGCACGTTGCGGTGGCCGAGCGACCACACGGGGGAGTCCGGCTCAGGGTTGCCGGGTGCCGGGTCGCCCTCGGTGGTGATCCGCAGGATCTTGCCCGCGAGCGAGCGGAAGTCCTGGGCCTGGCTCGGGTCACCGGTCTCGCCGGTGGAGACGTAGAGGAACCCGTCGGGCCCGAACTCCAGCCGTCCGCCGTCGTGGATCACGCCCTTGGGGATCCCGGTCAGGATCGGGGTCGGTTCACCGAGCTCGTCTCCGTCCAGCGTCACCTTGAAGACGGTGTTGTCGTCGTCGGTCGTCGCGTAGAAGAAGAGGGTGTTGTCTGCTGCGAAGTCCGGCGACACCGCAACACCCAGCAGCCCGGCCTCGACCTCGGGGACCGCTTCCTCGATCTCGCCGAGCTCGATGATCTCGGCGGCCTGGGGCGCCTCTCCCTCGCTCGTCGGGATGAGGCGCAGCACCCGGCGGGAGTCGCGCTCGGTGACGATGGCCGACCCGTCGGGCAGGAAGGCGATGCCCCAGGGCACCGCGAGCCCGCTGGCCACGGTGGCGGTGACGGTGGGGACGCCGGGGGACCTGGACGTGGCATCTGCGTCGTCCGGTGGATCAGCAGCCTCGGCGCACGCCGTCAGCACTCCGGTGAGGAGCACGGCCGCCGCCAGGCTCGCTCCCCGACGCGTCATCCGGCGACCTGCTCGAGGAACTCCCGGAGGAGTCGGTGCACGGCGTCGGGCTGCTCCATCTGCGCGAAGTGGGTGGCCTTGAGCTCCACGAAGGTGGCGTCGTCCATCTTGGAGGCCGCGGTCTCCATGTGCTTCGTCCCGGTGAGCAGGTCGTAGGCGCCGGCGACGAAGAACGCAGGCACGCCGATCCCGCTCAGGGAGACCCGAGCGTGCTGCGAGGTCGCGAGGGCCATGTGGGAATACCACTCCACCGGAGTGGAGAAGAACTCCTTGACCGCTCGCGCCGCGAGCTCCGGGTCGGCCACGGGCAGCATGAAACCCGAGTGGCTGACGACGCCGATCATGAGGGGCCCGATGGGCAGGCGGGTCGTGAACGGGGTCAGGGCCCAGCCGACGAGCTTCGTGGTCCGCGCCGCGTTGACCAGCGCGAGCCGTGCCGCCCAGCGGGGGACGTGCAGCGGGCCGAGCATCGTGGCGAACGTGTCACCCGGCACCCCGCAGACGGCAAAGAGGCCGGTGACCCGCTCCGGGTGTCGGGCCGCGAGCTCGAACATCGTGTTCACGCCCATCGACCAGCCCATCAGGACAGCCTTGTCGATCCCGAAGTGGTCCATGACGGAGAGCGCGTCGTCGACGAAGTCGCTGATGTTGACCCGGCTGGGGTCCGTGGGGCGGTCGGAGCCGCCGACACCGCGATGGTTCCAGGACACGACGCGTACGCCGCAGTCGGGCTCGAGCAGCGCGGGCCACGCCCACGCGTTGGTGCCCAGACCGTTGCACAGCACGACGGTCGGGCCCGTGATCCGGCCGCCGGGGTCGTTCGTCCAGGCACGGATCCGGGTCCCGTCGTCGGACAGGACGTCCTCGAACCCGATGACGTCGTCGACGGTGACCGCGTCCGTGCTCGTCTTCTCCATGCCCAGATTGTGCCTCAGTCCGGGGCAGGCTCCGTGTGCACGGGACGGCTGCGCGTGGCGCCCACGCTGGCGAGCACGACGCAGGCGACCGCCAACCACTGCAGCGGCGTGAGCAGCTCGTTCAGCACCACGATGGCGGCCAGTGCGGCGGCCGCCGGCTCGAGACTCATGAGGACGCTGAAGACGCTCGGGGAGAGCGTGCGCAGGGCGACCAGCTCACAGCTGTAGGGGATGACCGAGCTCAGCACACCGACGAGGGCGCCGATCAGCAGCACGCGGGGGTCGAGGAGCGCCGTACCCCCGGACACCATGGCGGGGCCGGTCACCAGCAGGGTGGCCACGGCACTGGCGATCGCGAGCCCGTCGAAGCCGGGCCAGCGCTGACCTGTCCGGGCGCTCAGCAGGATGTAGGAGGCCCAGGCGGCGCCGGCGAGCAGGGCGAACGCGATGCCGGGTGCGTTGAGGTTGGCGGGCTCGAACCCCAGCAGCACGACACCGAGAGCTGCCAGTCCCACCCAGACCAGGTCCTTGGCCTTGCGGGAGCCCAGCACCGCCAGGGTCAGCGGCCCGATGAACTCGATCGTGACGGCGATCCCGAGCGGGATGCGGGCGAACGACTGGTAGATCGACCAGTTCATCAGGCCGAGGCTGATGCCGAAGCCGACGACGACCAGCCAGTCGGTCCGGCTCCGACCACGCCAGGACGGGCGGGCCACGGCCAGCAGGACCAGGGTGCTGGTCGCGAGGCGCAGGAACACCATCGAGGTGGGGGAGATGGTGCCGAAGAGGTCCTTTGCGATCGCTGCGCCGGCCTGGACGGAGACGATGCCGATCACGACCAGCCAGATCGCTCGGCTCATCAGTGCCTCCTCCGGCCCGCTGCGCTACTCGTCCTGGTTGATGCGTCGGATGAGATCTTCGACGATGAGCCGTTCGTGCGCGAAATACTCGAGTCCCCAGTCCGCGACGAGGCTCGGGTGTCGGAATGTCTCCCCGGGCGCATCGGCCCCTCGCAGACTCTCCCGCACCTCCACGAGGGCCTCCCGCTCCTTGTCCAGCGCCTCGAGGTGGTCGTGCAGCATGGCGATCGTGGCGCTCGGCTCCACCAGGTGGCCGAGGAGCAGTCGAAGCGCGATCGGGTGCTTCAGCACCGAGAATCCCGGTTCGCTCTCCCGCATCCAGGCCTCGAGCGCGCTACGACCAGCGCTGGTGATGCTGTAGGTCGTCCCTCGGTCGTCGTCACTGGGACTCACCAGCCCTCGCTCGGCGAGCCGGCTCAGCTCCTTGTAGACCTGGCTCATGGCCGGCGACACCCAGTAGAAGCGCAGGGTCGCGTCCGCACGCCGCTTCAGCTCGTAGCCCGTGAGCTTCTGGGGTCGGTCGCCCTCACCGAAGGTGAAGAGGCCCAGCAGCGCGAAGGACGTGACAGGAAGGTCTTGACCCATGATGGGAGAAGACTAGTGTTCCACTTAGGAATAGACGAGCGCGTGCTCGTCGCGAAGGAGAACTCATGTCGCGCACGATGCTGATGGTCGGGACCCGCAAGGGCTTGTGGGTGGGGACATCGGACGAGTCCCGCACGACGTGGGACTGGACCCCGCCGTACTTCCCGATGGATGAGGTCTATTCCGTCCTGCTCGATCGCCGCGGAGCGTCTCCCCGGCTGCTTGCGGGCTGCTCCTCGAGCTGGTTCGGTCCGCAGGTACGCCGCAGTGACGACCTCGGGCAGACGTGGAAGGAGACCCCGAACGGCGCCGTTCGCTTCCCCGAGGACGCGCAACTGCCCGACGGTTCGCCCGCCACGTTGGCCCGGGTGTGGCAGCTGACCCCCGGTGTCGAGGACGGCGTGGTCTGGGCCGGGACCGAGCCCGGAGCGATCTTCCGCTCCGACGATGGCGGCGAGACCTTCTCGCTGGTCCGCGGCCTCTGGGACCACCCGCACCGCGAGGAGTGGAATGAGGGCTTCGGCGGGCAGGCGTTCCACACCATCCTGCCCCACCCGAAGGATGCCACCTCGGTGCTGGCCGCGTTGTCCACCGGCGGGGTCTATCGCACGTCTGACGGCGGGTCGTCCTGGTCCCCGGCCAACGAGGGGATCAAGGCGGAGTTCTACCCGGGAGAGCGCAACTACCCCGAGTTCGGTCAGTGTGTGCACAAGGTGGCCCGTGACCCGATGGACCCCGAGCGGCTCTTCCTCCAGAACCACGGGGGCGTCTACCGCTCCGATGACGGTGGCTCGTCCTGGCAGGACATCGCACCGGGCCTGCCCTCGGAGTTCGGCTTCGCCATGGTCACCCATCCGCACAAGTCGAACACGGCCTACACGTTCCCGATCGCCGATGCTGGTGCGCGCTGGCCGGTCGACGGCAAGGCACGCGTGTGCCGGACCACGGATGGTGGTTCCTCCTGGGAACAGCTCGGCGAGGATTCGTTGCCCGACGCCTTCTACGCGGCGGTGATGCGCGACGCCATGTGCACCGACGACCACGAGCCCGCAGGCCTCTACTTCGGTGGCCGAAACGGCACGGTGTGGTGCTCTCCGGACGCTGGGGCCACCTGGGCAGAGATCCAGACGAACCTCCCCGACGTGCTGGTCGTCCGAGCCGCCTCCATCGACTGAGCACGGTCGTCCGCGCCTCGCCCGGTCCGGGCCCGACATCCCCGTTCGGGCCGGCGGTCCCGCGCACCTGCCCCCTCTTTACCCCGTCGCTTGGACCTGAGTCCTCCGGCGACTCAGGTCCAAGCGACGGCTGTCGGTGCTTCCTGTTCTGATGGTCCCGAGGCCAGGGACCGGCGGGCGCAGCAGCAGACCAGGAGCAGTTGGGGGAGCACATGGTGGAGATCAGCGCGGACGTCGCGATTCACTGCGAGCCGCTTGCGGGGGCGGCGGCCGGAGCGACAGCAGGGGCAACGACCGGAGCGACGGCAGAGCACGACGAGCTCGCCGGTTTGATCCGGCGGGCACGCCGCCGGGCGAAGCTGTCGCAACGAGAACTGGCGCATGATCTGGGCGTCTCGCAGTCCGCCGTGGCGAAGTGGGAGACGGGGCGCACGGAGCCGTCAGCGCGGATGCTGACCCGCATCCTTGGGCTGGCGGGGCTGCACCTCGTCGCGGTCGCGGACGACGGCAAACGCGTACGCCCCATGAACTCGGTCGCCGCCAGGGACGCAGCCCATCGTCGATATCCGGCACACACCTTCGTCTGGAGTGAAGGCTGGTGGGCGCCGGAGGGTGCCGAAACAAGCGCCTGGCTCGGGGAGATCCTGTGCAGATCGGCCGATCTGGCGCTGCCGAGAGTCCGTTACAGCAGGTCGTGGCAGCCCGCTCGTCCACCGACCGTCGCCGACCTGTTGGACCATCCCACCTGGGCCGAGCTCGTGGCCGAGGCCAGAGAGGGATGGCAGCCCCGCAGGCACAAATCGCTCCTCATCCCTGACTGGGCTCTGCAGGACACCAAGAAATCTCGCAACCGGCGTCCAGGTGACCACCGGCGAGTTGCCCGGAGCGACAACTGGCCCGACAGCTAGGGCGACGACGGGGCGACGACGGGGCGACGGCTGAGACGGGGCCGGGGGCTCGCCGCGCACGCAAGTAGCCTTGCGCCATGAGTCCCGACGCCGGCCAGCCCGACATCAAGCCTCGCTCACGAGACGTCACTGACGGTCTGGAGAAGGCGGCGGCCCGCGGGATGCTCCGCGCGGTCGGCATGGGTGATGACGACTGGGAGAAGCCCCAGATCGGCGTGGCCAGCAGCTGGAACGAGATCACCCCCTGCAACCTCTCCCTCGACCGGCTGGCCAAGGCAGTGAAGAACGGCGTCCACGCCGCGGGGGGCTATCCCCTCGAGTTCGGGACGATCTCGGTCTCCGACGGGATCTCGATGGGCCACGAGGGCATGCACTTCTCCCTGGTCTCGCGTGAGGTCATCGCCGACTCGGTGGAGACCGTGATGATGGCTGAGCGGCTCGACGGCAGCGTCCTGCTTGCGGGCTGTGACAAGAGCCTCCCGGGCATGCTGATGGCGGCAGCACGTCTCGACCTGGCGAGCGTCTTCCTCTACGGCGGGTCGACGATGCCGGGACAGGTCGACGGCAACGACGTCACGATCATCGACGCCTTCGAGGCCATCGGTGCGTGCCTGGCCGGCAAGATCACCGAGGCGGACGTGGAGAAGGTCGAGCGGGCTATCTGCCCCGGCGAGGGTGCCTGCGGTGGCATGTACACCGCCAACACGATGGCCAGCGTCGCCGAGGCTCTGGGCATGAGCCTCCCCGGCAGCGCTGCGCCGCCCGCCGTCGACCGCCGTCGCGACGGGTTCGCACACCGGTCGGGTCAAGCAGTCGTGGAGATGCTCCGCCAGGGCATCACCGCCCGCCAGATCATGACCAAGCCCGCCTTCGAGAACGCGATCGCGATCGTGATGGCCCTCGGCGGGTCGACCAACGCGGTCCTGCACCTGCTGGCGATCGCGCGCGAGGCTGAGGTGGACCTCACCCTCGAGGACTTCAACCGGATCGGGGACAAGGTCCCGCACATCGGGGACCTCAAGCCCTTCGGCCGCTTCGTCATGAACGACGTCGACAAGATCGGCGGCATCCCGGTCGTGATGAAGGCGCTGCTCGACGCCGGTCTCATGCACGGTGACACCCTCACGGTCACGGGCAGGACGATGGCCGAGAACCTCGAGGCACTGAAACCCCAGCATGTTGACGGTGAAGTGCTGCGCGAGCTCGACAAGCCCATCCACGCCACCGGCGGCCTGACGATCCTGCACGGCTCGCTGGCCCCCGAGGGCGCGGTCGTCAAGAGCGCCGGGTTCGACGACTCGACCTTCACCGGCACGGCTCGGGTCTTCGACGGCGAACGTCTGGCCCTCGACGCCCTGGCAGCTGGCGAGATCAAGCCGCGCGACGTGGTGGTCATCCGCTACGAGGGTCCCAAGGGTGGGCCGGGCATGCGCGAGATGCTCGCGATCACTGGCGCCATCAAGGGAGCAGGCCTGGGCAAGGACGTCCTGCTCATCACCGATGGTCGCTTCAGCGGTGGTACGACAGGGCTGTGCGTGGGCCACATCGCCCCCGAGGCGGTCGACGGGGGACCGATCGCCTTCGTGCGCGACGGCGACCAGATCACCCTCGACGTCGCCGGCCGCAGCCTCGACGTACAGATCGAGGATCTCGAGGACCGCAAGGTCGGCTGGGAGCCGAACCCGCCCAAGTACACCCGTGGCGTCCTGGGGAAGTACGCCAAGGTCGTGCAGTCGGCGGCCCACGGCGCCGTGACCAGCTAAGGACGCCAGCTGAGGACAGCCGGGGCGGCGAAATAGGAACGACCCCTGATCGCCGGGGGGTTGACCAGGGGCCGTTGGGACCCGGCAAGCCGCGCCCTTGAGCCGATCCTACAGGGGTTGTTCACGACGGGTGCCATGCTTGGTCGGAAATGTTGCGTCGTCGGTCTGGGAGGCCATGAGCATGCAGAGCGAGATCACCACGTCGTCGTACGCTGAGGCGCAGGACGCCGCCGATCCGCTTGCGCCGCTGCGAGACGAGTTTGTCGGTGCCGAGTCCGATCTCGTCTACTTCGACGGCAACTCGCTGGGTCGCCCGTTGCGGGTGACCGGCGACAGGCTCCGGGACTTCGTGGCACAGGCGTGGGGCGGTCGGTTGATCCGCGGTTGGGACGAGGGCTGGTACGACCTGCCGTTGACCGTCGGCGACGAGATCGGTCGGATCTGCCTCGGCGCGGCCCCCGGACAGACCACGGTCGGTGACTCCACGACGGTGCTGCTCTACAAGATGGTCCGTGCTGCGGTCCAGGCACGCCCGGGGCGGGGCGAGATCGTCATCGACAGCGACAACTTCCCCACCGATCGCTACATCGTCCAGGGCATCGCCGACGAGCTCGGCCTCACCGTGAGGTGGATCGAGGTCGAACGCCACGGCGGCGTCAGCATCGCCGACGTCGAAGCCGTCGTGGGCCCGCAGACCGCCGTCGTGCTGTTGAGCCAGGTCGCCTACAGGTCCGGATACCTCGCCGACACCCCCGCGATCACCGAGGTCGTCCAGGACGCCGGCGCGGTGGTGATCTGGGACGTGTGCCACTCGGTCGGCTCGGTGCCGATCCAGCTGGACGAGTGGGGCGTGGACATCGCGATCGGCTGCACCTACAAGTACCTCAACGGCGGGCCGGGCGCACCAGCGTTCGCCTATGTCGCCGAGCGTCACCAGGCGGCCATGAGCCAGCCGATCCAGGGCTGGATGGGCCACGCCGACCCGTTCCTGATGGGACCCAGCTATGAGCCGTCGGGCGGCATGCGGCGCTTCCTGTCCGGCACGCCGGCGGTGATCGGCATGCTGGCGATGCAGGACATGCTCGAGCTCATCGACCGTGCGGGGATGGAGGCGGTCCGCGCGAAGTCCATCGCCCTCACCGCATACTCCGTGGACCTGGCGGACGCGATGCTGGCCGAACACGGAGTGGTGCTCGCCACGCCCCGAGACCCGGAGCAGCGAGGCGGTCACGTCACGCTCAACCACCCGAAGATGCGCGAGGTGGTGGCGTCGCTGTGGCTGCGCGACGTGATCCCGGACTACCGCGACCCGGGCGGGCTGAGAGTCGGTCTGAGCCCGCTCTCGACGTCGTACGCAGAGGTCCTCGCCGGGATGACGGCGATCCGGGACGCACTCAGCTCTGCTTGACCCAGATCAGCTCGCCGGCAGCCCACTTCTCCTTCGCAACGGGCACGAGCGCCTTGAGCGCGTCGGTGAGCGACCCCTGCCCGATCGAGGCGGAGTTCGCTGCGCCGTACTCGCGACCGACGGCGTTGTTGTGCAGGTCGATCCGGGTGTCGTGAGGCGTGTCTCGACCCTCCTCGTGTGCGGCGGCGACGGCTTCGGCTACGGCCGTTCCGTGTCGACCCGCGATGTAGGCCTGCCAGATGAAGTGCCGGACCGCGTTCTGCATGCCGGGTGTCCCGTCGGTCGCCGATGAGGCGATCTGCACGGCAGCCGCGGACGCTGCCATGACGTCGGTCGCGGCCGACGGGCTGGCGCCGGCATCGCGAGCAGCGTTGAACACGTTGGGCGCGCCAACGACGGCTTGCGCCGCCTTCTTGAGCGCGTCGAATGGAGAAGACATGCCGCCACCGTGTCAGATGAGTGGGTGACGCGCATCAACGAGTTCCGCCAACCCATCGGCGCCGAGGTCCCGGGGTGGTCTCCCCGTCCCTCCGTCGAGCCCGGTGCGCTCCTCGGTCGACATGTCCGCCTCGAGCGGTTGCGCCCGGATCACGCGAGCGTGCTCCACGGTCCGATGGTGCTGGAGAGCTCGCCCCGGACGTGGACCTACTACCCCTATCCCGACCTGAGCGAGCCGGCTGCCTTCGACGAGTACGTCGCCGGTCTGCTCATGCTTCCCCTCGCCTGGCCGATGGCGATCCTCTCGCCGCGGGGCGAGGGCCTCGGGGTCGCCTGCTACCTGCGGAAGGACGCCGCGAACGGATCGGTCGAGGTCGGTGGCATCGTCCTCGCCGAGACCGTCCAGCGCACGACCGCCGCCACCGAGGCGATCTACGTGATGCTGGCGCATGCCTTCGACGACCTCGGCTACCGACGTTTCGAGTGGAAGTGCGACTCGCTCAACGAGCCGTCGCGCCGGGCCGCCCGACGACTCGGCTTCGTCGAGGAGGGCACGTTCCGCAACGCGATGGTCTATCAGGGACGCAACCGGGACACGACCTGGTTCTCGATCACAGACGCCGAGTGGCCGGGCGTCTCGGCGGCTCTGACGCAGTGGCTCCGCCCCGAGAACTTCGACTCGTCGGGTGACCAGCGCCGTCGTCTCGAGAGCCTTCGCGCCTAGGCTTCCGCTGGGAGATCTGTCACAACCCGGGAGAGATCGGAGCAAAGGTGCTGCCATGACCGACAAGCTGTCCAACGCCCAGATCGAGGCTGCCGGCCTCGCGGACTGGCGCCATGTCCTCGGCACCATCAAGGCGCGCTTCAAGACGGGCGACTTCGCCACGGGGCTCGCCCTGGTCGACCGGATCGGCTCGGCAGCCGAGTGCGCCAACCACCATCCAGACATCTCCCTGACCTACCCCGAGGTCCTGGTCACGCTGAGCAGCCACGACGTGGGTGGCATCACCCAGCGCGACATCGACCTTGCCCGCACGATCAGTGGTCACGCGGCCGAGGTGGGGGCCGAGGCGGACGTCGCCGGTCTCACCCAGCTCGAGATCGGCCTCGACACCGCAGCGGGGGAGCGGCTGGCGCCGTTCTATGCCGCGCTGCTCGGAAGCGAGGTCAAGGACGGGGAGCTGGTGGATCCGAGCGGACAGGTGCCGACCCTGTGGTGGCAGGAGCCTCACGACCTGGGCCCGGCTCTGCCCGAGCCGGACGTCCCCCAGCGTTGGCACTTCGACGTGTGGGTGCCCGCGGACGAGGCCGAGCAACGGCTGCGGAGGGTGCTCGACGCCGGCGGGACGCTGCTCAGCGACGCGGCCGCGCCGGCCTACTGGGTGGTCGCGGACGCCGAGGGCAATCGCTCGTGCATCTGCACGGTGGCCGACCGCGACTGAGGCGGACGCAGCGAGGCCAGATGCTGGGATCGGCATACCAGAATGTGGGACGGCTGGGAGAGTAGGTTGACGTCGTAACACCCCGACGGCGACCGTAGGCGCATGCGCACTGACATTCTTGTACGCACGCGACGCGTGAGCTGAGGCCCTTCGCCTCGAACGCTCCCGCGTCCTCCCCTCGTTGCCCGCCGGGCCGAGGGGTTTTTTGTTGGCCACACGAGCAAGGGATGACCATGACAGAGCAGCGCGGGACCGCCGGCGCGGCCATGAGCGGCGCTCAGAGCCTGATCACGTCGCTCGAGAGCGCAGGCGTCACCGACATCTTCGGGATCCCGGGCGGCGCCATCCTGCCCGCCTACGACCCGTTGATGGACTCCGCCAAGATCCGGCACATCCTGGTCCGGCACGAGCAGGGCGCCGGACACGCGGCCCAGGGATATGCCGCGGCGACCGGCAAGGTCGGCGTCTGCATGGCCACCTCGGGACCGGGGGCCACCAACCTCGTCACGCCGCTCGCGGACGCGCACATGGACTCGGTCCCGCTCGTGGCCGTGACCGGCCAGGTGGGCGCCTCCATGATCGGCACCGACGCCTTCCAGGAAGCCGACATCCGTGGCATCACCATGCCGATCACCAAGCACAGCTTCCTGGTGACGGACCCGGCAGACATCGCGCGGACCGTCGCCGAGGCGTTCCACATCGCCTCCACGGGCCGGCCGGGCCCGGTGCTGGTCGACGTCGCCAAGTCGGCTCTCCAGGCCATGACCACGTTCGAGTGGCCCACCGAGCTGCACCTGCCGGGCTACCGTCCGGTGACACGCCCGCACAGCAAGCAGATCCGCGAGGCGGTCCGGCTCATCCTCGCCTCGCGCAAGCCGGTCCTCTACGTCGGCGGCGGCGTGATCCGGGCCCAGGCGTCGGCGGGGCTGCTCAAGCTCGCCGAGGCCACCGGCATGCCGGTCGTCACCACGCTGATGGCGCGCGGGGCGTTCCCCGACAGCCACGCCCAGCACCTCGGCATGCCCGGCATGCACGGCACTGTCGCCGCGGTCGCCGCGCTGCAGAAGAGCGACCTCATCATCAGCCTCGGGGCGCGCTTCGACGATCGGGTGACGGGGAACCTCGACTCCTTCGCACCCCATGCCAAGGTGATCCACGCCGACATCGACCCGGCAGAGATCGGCAAGAACCGCCCGGTCGACGTGCCCATCGTGGGCGACTGCGCTGAAGTCATCGCCGACCTCCTCGCCCTGCTCCAGTCCGAGGAGGACGCGGGCAACACGGGCGACTACGAGGGCTGGGTCGCCTTCCTGGCCGGGGTGAAGAAGACCTACCCGGTGGGCTACGACGCTCCCGACGACGGCTCGCTCGCGCCGCAGTACGTCATCGAGCGGCTCGGCCACATCGCCGGACCCGACTCCATCTACACCTCCGGCGTGGGCCAGCACCAGATGTGGGCCGCGCACTTCGTCAACTACGAGCGCCCCAACACGTGGATCAACTCAGGCGGTCTCGGCACCATGGGCTATGCCGTGCCGGCTGCCATGGGCGCCAAGGTCGGCATGCCCGACAGAGTCGTGTGGGCCATCGACGGCGACGGCTGCTTCCAGATGACCAACCAGGAGCTGGCCACCTGCGCGATCAACGACATCCCGATCAAGGTCGCCATCATCAACAACGAGTCGCTGGGGATGGTGCGCCAGTGGCAGACGCTGTTCTACAACTCGCGCTACTCCAACACCGACCTGCAGAGCAAGCGCATCCCCGACTTCGTCAAGCTCGCGGAGGCCTACGGGTGCGTGGGTCTCTCGTGCGAGTCGCCGGAACAGGTCGACGCGACGATCGAGAAGGCGATGGCGATCAACGACCAGCCGGTCGTGGTCGACTTCAGGGTCCACCGCGACGCGATGGTGTGGCCGATGGTGGCTGCCGGCACCAGCAACGACGAGATCAAGTACGCCCGCGACCTGGCCCCCCAATTCGATGAGGATGACCTCTGATGTCGAAGCACACCCTGTCGGTCCTGGTGGAGAACAAGCCCGGAGTCCTGGCCCGGATCGCGGGCCTCTTCAGCCGCCGCGGCTTCAACATCGAGAGCCTGGCCGTGGGTCCGACTGAGCATCCCGAGGTCTCACGGATGACGATCGTGGTCAACGTGGACGAGTCCCCGCTGGAGCAGGTCACCAAGCAGCTCAACAAGCTGATCGAGGTGATCAAGATCGTCGAGCTCGACGGGTCAGCCTCGATCAGCCGCGAGCTGATGCTGGTCAAGGTCAAGGCCGACCCGCAGACCCGTGGTGCGGTGCTCGACGCCGTACAACTCTTCCGCGCCAAGGTCGTCGACGTCTCGCCCGACGCCGTGACGATCCAGGCGACCGGCAACGCCGACAAGCTGGGCGACTTCCTCCGCGTGCTCGAGCCCTTCGGGATCCGTGAGCTCGTGCAGTCCGGCATGGTGGCGATCGGTCGGGGCTCGCGCTCCATCAGCGAGCGCACCCTGCGACCTGTCCCGGTCGCCGTCCCAGCACCCTGATCCAAGAACTGCACACCCCAACCGAAGGAGAGCCCCCAGTGGCTGAGATGTTCTACGACGATGACGCCGACCTGAGCCTGATCCAGGGCAAGAACGTCGCCGTCATCGGCTACGGCAGCCAGGGCCACGCCCACGCGCTCAACCTGCGTGACTCCGGGGTCGACGTCCGCGTCGGCCTGCCTGAGGGCTCGAAGAGCCGGGCCAAGGCCGAGGACCAGGGCCTCCGGGTCCTGACGCCCGCCGAAGCGGTGCAGGAGGCGGATGTGGTCGTCATCCTGGCGCCCGACCAGGTGCAACGCCACCTCTACAAGGAGTCGATCGAGGAGCACCTCACTGAGGGCGACACCTTGGTCTTCGGCCACGGCTTCAACATCCGCTTCGGCTACATCGAGCCCCCGGCCGGTGTCGACGTGATCCTCGTCGCCCCGAAGGCCCCGGGTCACACCGTGCGACGCGAATACGTCGCCGGCCGCGGCATCCCCGACATCATCGCGGTGGAGCAGGACGCCTCCGGCACCGCGTGGGACCTCGCCAAGTCCTACGCGAAGGGGATCGGTGGCACCCGCGCCGGCGTCATCAAGACCACCTTCACCGAGGAGACGGAGACCGACCTGTTCGGCGAGCAGGCCGTCCTCTGCGGCGGGGTCTCGCACCTCGTCCAGGCGGGCTTCGAGACGCTGACCGAAGCCGGCTACCAGCCCGAGATCGCCTACTTCGAAGTGCTGCACGAGCTCAAGCTGATCGTCGACCTCATGTTCGAGGGCGGCATCGCCAAGCAGCGTTGGTCGGTCTCGGACACGGCGGAGTACGGCGACTACGTCTCTGGTCCCCGCGTCATCACCCCCGACGTGAAGGCCAGCATGAAGTCGATCCTCGACGACATCCAGAACGGCGCCTTCGCCCAGCGCTTCATCGACGACCAGGACAACGGCGGCAAGGAGTTCCTGGAGCTGCGGGAGAAGGAAGCGGCCCACTCGATCGAGCAGACCGGCAAGACGTTGCGCTCGCACTTCGCCTGGAAGCAGGAGGACTCGGACTACACCGAGGGAACCGCTGCGCGCTGAGCTGGTCATCTGTCACGCAAGCTGGCGGCGGACGACACGTCATCCCACGGGATGAGTGTCGTCCGCCGCCAGTTGTGGTGCCGGGGAGCGCCCGAGCCGCTACTTGACCTCGGAGCGGCGCAGGAAGAGCAGGCCGATCGCGAGGGGGAGGACGATCCAGATGGCGGTGGTGGAGGCGAGCATCGCCCACTCCTCGCCGGTGTTGGTGAGGCCTTCGAACAGCCCGACCTGGGTGTAGTTCCAGTCGATCCAGGGCTGCAGGTCCTCGAACCACGAGCGCACCTGGGCCAGCAGGACGAGGATGCCCGGCAGGACCAGTGAGACGACGAAGTAGCCGACGATGGCTGCCGCGGAGTTGCGCAGCACGACACCGAGGGTGAAGCCGATGGCCATGCCGACCAGGTTGCCCAACAGGATCTGCGAGGCGTGCACGAGCGAGACGTCCCAGACGGTGTCGACACCGACGATCGCCGAGCCGGCGAGGTTGCCGGCGGCTCCGATCGCGAAGGCGACGGCCATGGAGGCGACACCCACCAGGAAGGTCGCGATGGCCTTGGCCCCGATCACCCGCCCCCTGCTCGGCACGAGGGTGAAGGTCGTGAGCCCGCTGCGCTGGCTCCACTCGCTGGTGACGCCGAGGATGGCGATCATCGGCAGGATCACCGACATCGGGAAACCGATCGCGGCGGAGAAGTTGTTGTAGTTGATGGCGCTGTCGGGGGCGAAGATGATGACCGACCCGGTCGCGATGACCGAGAGGACGCCGATGCTGATGAGCATCCAGAAGCCCGAGCGGGTGTTGAACATCTTGCGGAGCTCGATCTTGACGAGCCGGGTGGTCGGGATGGGACGGGCGGTCCGGCGGACCTGTGGGTTCTGAGTAGTGGAGGCCGGCGGGACGAT
>NZ_DATLWX010000030.1:0-195759 GCF_035576065.1 Nocardioides sp. | reverse complement strand
CTTCGGCTTGGACTCGACCAACGGTGAACCAATCTTCACCGTTTCAACGGGAGCGTTCGTTCCTGCGAGAGCAGCGGTCGACATACCGCTTGCAACGAGACACACGGCGAGCAACAAGCCCAGCACGGAAACATGTTTCGGACGCACAGGAAATGCTCCTAGAGTCAAACGCGAAGGTGGGGCCGCCGAACCCTAGCCCGGGTCAGCTGAACGGGTGACAGTTTCGGCATACCGCCTACAGCCGGGTCAATGCCGCTCCACGATCAGTCGATCGGGATCCCCGCCGCCAGGGCGGCTGAGCGCAGGGTGCTGACGAACAACGCTTCGCGGGCCTCGTCGCTCATCCAGTGGAACTGGCCATAGGCGTCGAGGCAGGTGAATCCGTGCAGGGTCGCCCAAGCCTGCATCATGGCCTGGAAGCTCTCGGGCGGCACCAGGCCGCCGAGCTCGGGGTGCTTCTCGGCGGCGCAGGCGGCCATCTCGTCGGAGACGTCGCGGACGAGCGGCTCCCGGAGCACGCCCAGCTCTGCGGCGCGGATGAAGAGCAGCGACAGCTGCCCCATCGCGTCCTTGGCGGCATCCGTGGTCGGCCCGTCCTCCGGGGCGACGTAACCGGGCACGGGCATCCCCAGGATCAGGGCGAACTGCTCGGACTCGCGGCGCGCCCAGTTGCGGTACGCCGTCCCGACCGCGATCCACCTGCCCCCGATGTCGTCGGGATCGCACTGCTCGCGGGCCTCGGCGACCTCGCGACCCAGCTCGCGGTAGGCCTCGGCGATCAGCTCGGTCAGCAGCTCGTCACGGTCGGCGAAGTAGCGGTACAGCGCCGGCGGGGTCATCCCCATTTCCTTGGCGATGTCGGTGAACCGGACGTCGACGGTGCCCTGCTTGCGCATCAGCCCGCGAGCGACGTCCTTGATCTCCTCCACGGTGGCCGCGCGCTGACGCTCGCGGCGAGTCGGGGCGACGGTCACGGTGGTCTCCTCCCCGAGAGGGACTAGGTGGGCGGAACTGGAACGCGTTATGCATCTTCACACAGGTAATGCCACTTGACAAGTGATCTCCCATAGTGTTCGTTATGAGGCATCACGCCTCCGAAGGAGCATCACGATGACCACCTTGTCCCCCGAGCGCCCGCTCGCCCCCACCCGTCCGCCCGCGCGGGTCGGCCCGCTCGGCCGACTCGCTCGAGTCACCTTCCGCCACCGCGGCAAGACCGTGCTCGCCTGGCTGGCCGCGCTGGCCATCGCCGTCGTGCTCTCGATGTCGATGGGCGGTGACTTCAAGGCCGACTACTCCGCCCCTGGCTCCGACTCCAAGGAGGCGCAGACCCTCCTCGAGGACCGGTTCCCGTCCCAGGCGGGTGCAACGGTCGACGTCGTCGTGCGTGCCGACGGCGGCGTACAGAACCAACAACAGGCGGTCCAGGACCTGCTCGCCGAGCTCGGCTCGGTCGCTCACGTCGAGGCGGCTTCCGATCCCTTCCAGTCCCCGGGCAGCATCAGCCAGGACGGCACGACGCTGGTGGCACAGCTGCGCCTCGACGTGGAGAACCCCGTCGACATGCCGCACGCCGCCAGCGAGCAGCTGCTCGAGATCGCCGACGACGCCTCGAGCGCCGACTTCGAGGTCGGCCTGGGCGGGGAGAGCATCGTGCAGGCCGAGCAGGGCGAGATCGGCTCCGAGGGCGTCGGCATCATCGCAGCAGCGATCATCCTGCTGATCATGTTCGGCTCGGTCGTCGCGGCCGGGCTCCCGATCCTCGTGGCGGTCGCCGGACTCGCCGTGAGCAGCACGCTCACCACCGTCGTCATCTCCTTCGTCGACGCGCCCGACTGGTCGACCTCACTCGCCACGATGATGGGGATCGGCATCGGCATCGACTACGCGCTGCTCATGGTCACCCGCTTCCGCGAGTGGCGGGCTGCCGGCCTCGACCCCGAGGCCGCCACGGTCGCGACCCTCGACACCGCGGGCCGCTCGGTGATGGTCGCCGGCACCACCGTGGTCATCAGCATGCTCGGCCTCTTCGCCATGGGCCTGTCGTTCATGCGCGGCGCGGCCGTCGTGACCATCCTCAGCGTGCTGGTGGTGATGCTCGCCAGCGTGACCCTGTTCCCCGCCCTCCTGGGTTACCTCGGCAAGCACGTCGACCGGCTGCGCCTGCCGATCGGCCGCGGACACACCGTCGTCGTCGCCGAAGGCGGTCACGTCGAGCCGTCGCGGGCCTGGATGAGCTGGAGCCGTCTCGTCGACCGCCACCGCATCGTGGCTGCGCTCGTCGGAGTGGCCGTCCTGCTGGCGCTCGCACTGCCGTTCCTCGACGTCCGCTTCGGCTTCCCCGACGCCGGCAACAACCGCGAGGAGACCAGCAGCCGCCAGGCCTACGACACGATGGCTGACGGTTTCGGCCCCGGCATGAACGGCCCGCTCGTCCTCGTGGCCGAGGTCCCGGACGGTACGGCGACCAGTGCCCTCGACCAGATCTCGGCCGCCGTCGCCGCGACCGAGGGAGTGGCCGGCGTCGCGCCGGCGAGCCTCAACCCCGAGGGCGACACGGCCGTCATCACCGTGATCCCCACGACGGGACCCCAGGACGCCGAGACCGTCGACCTGGTCAACACCTTGCGCGACGAGACCCTGCCCGGCGCGACCGACGGCACGGACGTGACCGTCCATGTCGGCGGCGTCACGGCCACCTCGATCGACAGCTCCGACAACATCGCCAAGCGACTCCCGCTGCTGATCGGTGGCGTGGTGCTGCTGTCGATGCTGCTCCTGGTGGCGTCGTTCCGCTCGATCGCGGTCGCAGTGAAGGCGGCCGTGATGAACCTGCTGTCGGTTGCTGCGGCGTACGGCGTCGTGGCACTCGTCCTCCAGGGCGGCTGGGCCGGTCAGCTCATCGGCATCGACACCCCCACACCGCTGCCGGCGTTCGTGCCGGTGCTGATGTTCGCGGTGCTCTTCGGGCTGTCGATGGACTACGAGGTCTTCCTCGTCAGCCGGATGCGCGAGGTCTGGCTGCGCACCCGCAGCAACGAGCAGGCCATCCTCGGCGGCCTGGCCAGCACCGGCCGGGTGATCACTGCCGCGGCGGCGATCATGGTGGCGGTGTTCGCGGCCTTCGTCCCCTCACCCGACGTGGTCCTGAAGATGATCGGAGTGGGCATGGCTGCCGCGATCTTCATCGACGCGACGGTGGTGCGCCTGCTGCTCGTCCCGGCGGTGATGCACCTGCTCGGCAACGCCAACTGGTGGATGCCCGCCTGGCTCGGCCGGCTCCTTCCCGAGCTGCACGTGGAGGGGCACCCGGAGGACCACCTGCCGGTGAGGGAAGCGGCAACAGCCAGCGTCTAGTCCTGCAGGCTCAGGGCGCTCACGGGGCAGGCGTCGACGGCGGCTCGCAGCTCCTGGGGGTCCACCCCAGCGGGACTGGGGTCGAGCACGACGACCTGCCCCTCGTCCTGGACCTCGAAGACGTCGGGGGCCATCGCCTCACACATGCCGAGACCTTCGCACTTGTTGAGATCGGCTGAGACCTTCATGAGGGCACTCCTTCATAGGTTGACAAAATTACGCGTGCGCGAACTCGAGGGCCTCATCCCATGCGGCCCGCCTGCTGATGAGAGCTCGGTACTTCATGATCCTTCCCGGGCGGTTGAGCGAGAGCGCACCGACGAGCCGGTCGTCCAGCCGGTAGAGGGCGATCCAGCTGTCGGCGTCCGGGTCGCCGAGGAGCCGCACCTCGTCGGCGTCACCGATGCCGACCATCTGCAGCCTCTGGGAGTACCAGTCGGACCAGAAGTACGGGACCGTCTCGAACGGCTTCGCCGAGTCAGGCTCGAGGGCGTTGCGTGCCGCGAAGGCGCCCTGCTCGGCGGCTGAGGTCCAGTGCTCGAGTCGCATGCGCCGTTCGAACAGCGGGTTGTGCCAGCGGGCGACATCGCCGGCGGCGTAGACGTTCGGAGCACTGGTGCGCAGCGTCTCGTCACAGACGATGCCGTCATCGAGGTCGAGTCCGGAGTCCTCCAGCCAGCCGGTGGCGGGTGCGGCTCCGATGCCGACCACGACGAGGTCGGCCTCGAGGGACGTGTTGTCGGAGAGCACCACCCGCTGGACCCGACCGGCTCCCTCCAGGGCACTCACGCCCACACCGCAGAGAAGCCGCGTGTCATGTCGTGCGTGGAGGCGGGCGCACACCTGCGCCATCTCGCTTCCGACGGCGTGGACCAAGGGGGTGTCGGCGGCCTCCACGATCGTGACATCGACGCCTCGCTTGCGAGCGGCGGAGGCGACCTCCGATCCGATGAAGCCACCGCCGACGACGACCGTGCGCGCACCGGCGTCCAGGGCTTCCCGGATCCGTCGGGCGTCATCCACGGTCCTCAACGTGTGCACACCAGGCAGCGCCTCACCCGGCAGCGCCCGCGCATGTGCTCCCGTCGCGATGATGAGACTGCTGTACGGCAGGCTCTCCTCACCGACGACGATCGCGCACGCCTCGATGTCCAAGCGGGTGGCCAGTTGACCGAGCCGCAGGTCGACGTCGAGCTCGTGGATCTCGTCCTCGGAGCGGAAGGTGGACTCGGCGGGCCTGTCATGTCCGGCATCCAGGAAGGCCTTGGACAGCGGCGGTCGGTCGTAGGGCAGGTGCTCCTCAGCTCCGACCAGAGTCAGCGGGCCGGCGTAGCCCGCCCTGCGGCACCCCTCCACTGCCCGGAGCCCGGCCAGGGACGCACCTACGACGACGATCGGAACGTTCTTCATGAGTTCCTCCTGTCGGCGCGCAGCGCACCTCGTGTGATCCGACCGTCGAACGCGACCTTTTACACGAGTGTATCAAGTGTAAAGTGAGCCTCTCCTTCGTCGGCTGACCGCCGGTGTCGTGTGGCGGTCTTGCAGTGACCTCGCATGGGCAAACCAAACCGATGCCGGAAGGCCTCAGCGTCGAACGACGAGGAGCGCTTCTTCGCGGTCCTTGCCCAGCGCATTCCGCGCCGACACCTTGACCGCGTAGCGACCGCGCGCAACGTCTGGCAACGGCACCGCGGAGGTGCCCGCACGTCGCGCGAAGACCACTGATTCGACGACCCTTCGAGTGCGGCGGTCTACGACGCGCAGCTCCACGCTCGCCGGCGCAGAGAGCCGGATGCGGGCTGAGGCCCGGGTAAGGCGAAGCCGCTCGATCGCGGGTCGCCGGTCGGCGACCACAGCGTTCAGTGTCGTGGTCGTGGTGTTGCCCACGCTGTCCGTCGCGCGGACCCGTACGCCGTACACGCCCGGACGCTTGTAGCGGTGGGTGGCGCGGGTCCCGTGCGACCGGGTGCCGTCGGCGAAGGTCCACTGCACGCTGGCAACGTCCGACCAGGCATCGCGGGCCTTCACTGCGTACTGGAGTCTGGCCCCGGGGAGCCCGATGGTGTCCACAACGGGCGTGATCACCGGTCCGACCCCGTCGAAAGCACGGGAGCGCAGTGCGGGAGCAGCGCCCCCACCCCGCCACACCACCAGGGCGTTGCCGTCCCGATCCACCGCGAGATCTCCGGGTGACGCGGCCTCGGAGTCGTCGGTGATACGGGTCGGAGCCGCCCACCGAGCATCCTGTGATGCAGTCGAGACCCACAACCCTCCTGCCGACGTCGGGTCCGTGGACGCGGTCCACAGTACGGCGCTTGTCTGCCCTGACCCGAAGCCGACCTGGGCACCGGAGGCATGGGTCGCCGGGTCCGAGACGGTCGCGATCGTCCACCGGCCATCAGACCCGCGTCGCCCGGCCTGGACCACCCTGGGTGCACCCGGGGGATTCACCGTCCAAGCCGCTACGGCATCGCCGTTAGCGTCCACGCCGAGGTCGACCTCCCAGGCGGAAAAGCCAGGCGCAGTGAGGTCCTGAGCCGTCGTCCAAGCCCCACCCGCACTCCTGCTCGCCGACTGGATCCCGGGCAGATTGTCCCGGAAACCCGACGCCATCCACACCACAACCGCTTCGCCCGAGGGGGAGACAGCGACCGAGGGGCTCAGGGAGTCCGGTCGGGTGGACAACTGTTCGGGCTTCGACCACTGGCCGCGAGCCGTCCCGGACGCCGTGACCACATCATCGCCCTGCTGCCACACTGCGACAGCAGCACCGTCGTCCGCGACTCCGACACGGGCGCCGGCCGCGCCGGCACCGCTCAAGGTAGTCGTCTTCCAGGTTTCGCCGACCACCCCGACGGCGACCTGGGCCACGCTGGTGCTCATGGGGCTGCCGTCGTTGCGCGTCCACGCGACGGCCACCGCCCCGTGCGGGGACACGGCGACCTGGGGCTGGAACGCGTGCTGCCCGTCCGCCGACAAGGTCTGGCGCTCAGTCCAGGCGCCGCCCACGAGGGTGGCCGTGCGGATGACGCTCGCAGTGGCGGTCCACTCCCGCCACACGGCGACCGCGCGGCCGGATCCGTCAACAGCTACCTGGGGCTCGATCGCGTTGGAACCCTCAGAGATGCGCCTGGCCGTGCTCCAATCTCCGCCGGCGGGCCGCGTCGACGCCACGACTGACCAGACGCCGTCCCACTGAGCCGACCAGACAACCACCGCGTTGCCGTCGGCATCGAGGACCAGGTCGGACTCGTTGAGCTGCCCCTCCCAGACCGTCGTGACACTGGAGAGCCACGACGGTTCCGCATGGCTCGCGCCGGGGACACCGAACGTAGCGGTCAGCACGATCAGCGCGGCGGAAGCCGCAACGGGCAGGCGTGGGATGCAGCGCAAGGGAACCTCCGTGTGTTGGGACGGATCGCGGCCGTGCGGAAACACGCAATGCTAGAGCCGCGAGGCGGGCTGAGAGACGGTGTTGGGAAGACTTCCGGTCAGTCAGACCTCGCAGGTCCGTTCGGTCTCGGCCGTGCAGGAGTCTCGACCGGCGTTTCCGTCCGCGGTGTCGCGGTCACTGCTGCCGAGCAGCGTGTCGTTGCCACTGTTGCCGCGCAGCACGTCCCTGCCGTCGTTCCCCTTCAGATAGTCGTCACCACTGCCACCGAGCAGGACATCCGAGGCGTCTCGGCCGAGGATGCGGTCATTCCCGGCGTTGCCTTCAATCCGGTCCGGTCCGGACCGGCCGTAGATGATGTCCTTCCCACGTCCACCGGACATGCGGGTACGGCGGTCGGACGTTTCGCACCTCGGCCGCGAGTCGTCGGCACCGGAGGGGTGCATGACGAACAGCCTGTCGTTGCCGACCTCACCGTCGATGCGGAGGTCACACCCCGAGGCTTCCAGGTAGTTGCTTTCAGAGTTGCCTCCTACAACGGCGCGATGGGCGTAGAGGCTGGCCTTGTCGAAGCCGGCGAGCTCTGCGGCCATGACGCCCTCGAAGACGACCGGCCCATCCAGGTCAAGCCCAATGTCAAAAGCCGCGCCTCGCAGGGTGAACTTTTCCCGTTCAGGGCCAGTCCCAGCGTCGTAGTGCCCGCGCACGCCCGTCGATGTGCTGACGACGGTGACGTCCACTTCGTCGTACCCGAACCCGGTGGAGACCTCATCGTCGAGACCGTCGGCGTACACGAAGTCCACCGCATCACCGCCGACGTAGCGGTCGCGCCCTGAGCCCAACCTTGCAACGCTGCCATCGGGTCCTCGCTGGGAGGCGTCAATGACGTCGTCACCTTCCCCGGCGTCTGTCTCGAATGACGATGGACCGGAGTTGTAGGTCAGGCAGATCAGGTCGTTGCCCGCGTCGGCACTGACCACCTTCGATGCGCCGGACACGATGACGTCGTCACCAGGCGTGCCGACGACCGCAGGTCCTGAACCAACGATCGTGGCCGGGCGGCCCTGACAGGTCTCGACCTTCGCTACGGCGGTCGCCGGTGGGGTCAGCAGCACCCCTGTGACGAGCGCGGTGAAGGTGAGTGCGGTCATCCGATGGAACATGGTTCCCCCTAGTAGGGCTGCTTGCCGACGATTGGAAGCAGCATGGGGACAGTACGTCCCACGCGACAGCCTCTTCTGGGACGCGAGGGGCTCGGCATTGGTTGTTGGCGCACCACGAGCACCCGACCTGGCGATGGTCGCCAGGATCTCAACCGTGGCCTGTCGGTGTCTGCGCGGGATAGTCGACGTGACGCGGCTCCAGGTATGCGAAGCCGACGCGGATCCCCGCAGGCAGCATGCCCGCAAGGACGAGGAACGCGGTGATGTCCACATCCATGACGGACAGCATCCCCAGCCACGGAACCGACAGGAGTAGGCACAACAGGAGCGCCACGTGTGGTCGGGGGCAAGCAGTGCCTCGAAGAGCCGCGAACGTCGCCGCCAGTCCGGCGACGTAAGCGATGGGCAAGACCAGGAGAGTTCCGAGAACGAGCCCCACGAAGAGATTTCCCGCTTGCTCCACGGTCCCCCCGGAGGTTCCAGGGGAGGAGATGGCGACCAGCGAGGGTGCTAGAAGCCAGATCGCCAGCATCGCGGCGCCCGGGCCGGAAGCGCCTACGGCCAACCCGGCGAGTGCCGTGCGCGAGAACTTCTCCATCACGCCATCGTGGCAGCGCAGGCCTCTGTTCGCACGTGCGGTCATGCGGATCTGCGGTCGCGTCTCCGGACGAGCCTCACGACGATCTCGGCAGCGATGCACAGCACAACCGCACCGGCCACTGCTGCCATGACGAAGAGCCAAAGGAAGAGGTCGTAGGCACTGGGCTCAGTGGCTGCTGGGTCTACCTCCTCAGTGCTGACGAACCACGAGCCGGCGGCGAGTCCGGCTGTCAGCACCACTGCTATGTAGATCCACGGTCGACGCATAAGCACAAGGTAGGCGATGCTGGAAAGGGCAAGACATGTACCTGCGGACCCAGACGAACAGCGCGATTGGGACGAACTGACCTATCGGCGGACAGGAGAGAACTCAGTCGCTCTGCAGTCGCACGACCGCTGGCGCGTGATCCACCCGCTCCGCGTGGCTGATCCCGAACTGAGCGAACAGGCTGCTCGTACGGTGACCCCTGAGGCACTCGGTGGGAACGACAAGCCGAATTCGGCTGCGGCCCCATCGGCCACGTACGCCGTCACAGGCCCGCTCAGTAGCGTCGAAGTGGTCGAAGTACAGCAACGCTGTCTGCGCCGGACGCCCCCGTGTCTTGATGATCCTGACGATGTAACCGGCCTCGAAGATCTCGAAGCGAGAAATGCTCAGGGATGCTGAGCCCATCCGTTGCAGGTCCGGCACACGCGCAACTACCGCAACCTCCTCGTTGGCATGGGAGTAGCGCGCGCTGTCGATGTCAATGCCGCGCGGAGCGTCC
The DNA here is from genome assembly GCF_035576065.1 of Nocardioides sp. Classification (GTDB taxonomy): domain Bacteria; phylum Actinomycetota; class Actinomycetes; order Propionibacteriales; family Nocardioidaceae; genus Nocardioides. The sequence continues at coordinate 186,481 of NZ_DATLWX010000030.1, read as the reverse complement.
CCGGTCTCGTCCACACGCACGACGGTCTCCGCTGCGGCTACGCCGGATGACAGGCACAGCCCCAAGACGAGCGCACTGGCTGCCGTTCGACTGAACCTCATCGCTTGCTCCTCCGTTTGTTCGGTCGAACTCGCAGATCCACGACTCACTGGGCAGCTCGCTACGAAACCACGCACCATGCCTCGGCACAAGACACATCAGCGGTTGCGTCTGACGATCAGGGCTATCAGCTCGCGGCTACACCCCAATACAGCCGCCAGTGCTCCGTAGCTCCACCGCTGGCGATCGTCGGCGCGCAGCTGGTGGATGATGCGGTCGCGGTCGGCGCGGTACTGCGCCGCGACCCGGTCGGCCTCCAAAGCCTTCGCATGGAGCTCTTTGGCGCGAGCGGCCCGAGGGTCTGAGATCCCTTGCGCCGCTCGACGCCTCGGTGCGGCACCGGTCTCGGTGCCGCCCCGGGCGCGACCCCGGACTTCGCTCAAGGGGTCAGAGCCCACGCGCGAACTCGGTGATCAGCGAAGGCACGGCCGCGTCGAACCCGACCACGTCGAGCATGCCGGGGTCGGCGGGATCGGCGATGCTGAACTCGGTGGCGGTCAGGCCCACCACGATCAGCTTGGCGTTGATCCCCGATCGACGGCGGTAGTCGGCCAGAGCCTGGTGCGGATGGATGTTGCCTGCCCACGTCTCGTTGTCGGTGTAGACCACGAACGTGTCCACCTCGAGACCCTTCTCGGTCGCGTGCACCATGGGAAGCGCGCAGTCGGTGCCCGACATCGGCATGGCGTCGACCACCTTCAGCGCGTCGTCCAGCCGCTGGCGCGGGGAGATCGCGAGTGGCTGAAGCGCCGTGTCGTGCCAGCCCCGACCGCCCCGCGTGGTGAAGCCGACTGCGGTCGCGAAGGGCTCCGTGGCCAGCTGCACGAGAGCGAGTGCCGCTGACGCCTCGCGGGCGGTGATCGGCATTCCCGAGATGGGTACGCCCATCGACCCGGACACGTCGACCGCCAGCAAGGTGCGCTTGCCAGACGGTTCGACCGCACCGAACGCCGTGTAGAACGCGGCGTCGAGCGCATCGGTGACCTTCCGTGCAGGCGTCCACTCGCCTGCACCGCGAGCCGATCGACCCGCGGCATACGTCCGCTGAGCGACCAGGACGTTGACCGGGTGGATCCGGCCTGCGCGCAGGCGGTCCGCGTCGGTCAGCTGGGCCACGACTTCGTCCGTCCGGCCGCCGAGGTCAGGCAGCACGCCGAGCCGGGTGAGTCGGGGCAGCTGACGCATCAGCGCGGTCTGCGGCACGCCCACGTCGAGCAGCGCGTCCCACACGCCCACCTCGCCGAGCGCAGCGTCGGGAAGCATCTCCCACGACAGACGGTGCTCTCGCACGAGCGCCGACCAGGCCTCTACGTCAGTCGCCTCCTGAGCACGGATGAAGCCCTCGATGAGCGCCGGAGTGTGCTCGCCGACCGAACCGCGGACGATCCAGTCGAAGACGTCCCGAACCTCGGGCACCGTGGTCTCCGGGTGCGCCAGTCGCAGGAGGTCACGGTGCGACCAGCCTTCGCGCTGGCGATACTTCACGACCTGGTAGGCGAGCTCACCGGCCTCCCGCGAGGTGTACCAGGAGCCGACGGCCCGGCGCAGACCGCGGCCCCACCCGCGGAACTGCTCGACGTAGGCCGCGAACAGGAACAGGTGCGTGCCCGTGCGCGCGACCTTGGGCAGGGCAGCCAGCGCAAGCGCCGAGGACTCCGGGTAGGACGCGGCCAGGGCCAGCGCGAACAGCGTGGGGTTCTGCTTGGGCGCAGCGCCCGACAGCGACACCTCGACGATGGTCGAGACCAGGGTCTCCGGATCTTCCTGCGCCATCCGGGTGACGACCGCGGCGTTGTCGCGGGCGAGGTCGCGCGGAGCGGCGTAGTAGCTGCCCCCGTCGACCCCGAGCACCAGGAAGCGGCGCAGGCGAGTCGCGTCGTCGATGGTGAACGCATAGCCGCCAGCCGAGTTGAGGTGCTGCCGCTCATCGGCTCGCTCGGATTGCGGCGTACGGCGAATGCCGAGCGTGCGCAGGACGTCCATCTTCATTCTCCTTCGAAGTCGACGAGGCGGTGGCGGGCGTGTTGTGCGTACCGGACAGGCCCAGGCGTCAGCCCGGGTGACCCTCCTCCGAGGGTCTCCTTGACAGGGAGAGGTAACCGATTCGCTCCGGCCCGCCACCGCCGTCGTCGGCGGTGGCTCGTGAAGGTTCGGGTGGGCATGGTCGTGACCGCCGGGTCATGTGCTCTGCCATTGAGCTACCTCGCCGAGCGAGGACGGGATTCGAACCCGCAACAACAGGATCCGTTAACCGACGATCTCCGGCCCACCCGAACCATCACTGTTTTCTTGTTCCTCAGAGTGTAGGGGTCTACACACATGGCGTGCCACGGGTTTTCGGGGCTGACAGTGGACAGCAGCCGAGGCCCCTCCCGGACTCGAACCGGGGTACGCGGCGTTGCAAGCCGCTGCCTCAACCTCTCGGCCAAGGGGCCAACCGCCGGCCCAACGGCCGGCACCGCCTGTCAGCCGGCCGCCAGCTGCGCGCGGGTCGGCACGTACGGCTGGACGAGCAACTGCATGCGGGCTTCCTGTGGTGTCCGGGCGCCCTTGCGCAGGTTGCACGGCTCGCAGGCGGCGACGGTGTTCAGCCACGACCACGGGCCACCACGACTTGCTGGGAGCACGTGGTCGATCGTTGTGGCCCGTCGGCCGCAATAGGCGCACCGGTGTCGGTCGCGCTTCAGCACTCCCGTCCGGGTGTAGCCGGCCGGACGGTACATCCACTTCGCGGCGACGTAGCGCACCAGCCGGATGACCTGGGGCCACGGGTGCGGGCCGATCATCCGGTCGTTGTGACCCTCCTCCACGGTCGCCACCTCGCGGAAGAGCATGCGGACGGCCTGCTTGAACGACACCTTGCCGAGCGGCTCGTAGGAGGCGTTCAGGAGGATCACCGAGGACAGGGCCACGGTTGTGGTGTTCACCGCTGACACCTCCTTCCCAGGGTCTCGTCGAATGTGCGGTGGATCAGTCACAGCGCCCCCTCCAGGAATCGAACCCGGATCCCCGGTTCCGTAGACCGGCGCCTTCTCCGTTGGACCAAGGGGGCATGGCTGCTGGGGAGTCCCTTCGCGCCCGCGCGCCCGCACGCAGCCGGTGCGGTCCTCATCAGGCGACCCCGTGGGGCAGCGGTACACCGTCTCGGGCTCGAACCGAGGACCTTCGACTTAAGAGGACGCTGCTCTACCAACTGAGCCAACGGTGCGAGGTGGTTGCGAGGCCGCGAGTCGAACGCGGACCGACGGGCTTATGAGACCCATGGCGTCTCCCGACACCCGCATGGAGCTGCCCGACCAGGACTCGAACCTGGGACCGTCGCCTCAACAGGGCGCTGCTCTGCCAACTGAGCTATCGAGCATCGTGGAACTGGTGGGACTGCGAGGGATCGAACCTCGCCCTGCCGGGCTTCAACCGGCCGCGCCGCCTGCAACGCTTCAGCCCCATGTCGCATTGGTCGACCAGGGAGGATTTGAACCTCCGACTTCCTCGTTATCAGCGAGGCGCCCACACCGGACCGGGCTCCTGGTCGCGTGCGCCGGGCAGGACTCGAACCTGCAAGCCCGCGAGGGGACCTGGTCTACAGCCAGGCGGGCCAGCCAATTGCCCAACCGACGCATGTGCCGCAGCGTTGGCGTCCCCGACATCTCCGCCGTGGGTCGCTGCGACGACAGGAGTCCGCTCCCCGCGGTGCGGGTCCGGCTCCTGCCTGATGCTGTTCACTATCGAGTTCGCCCCCACTCCCCCAATTGCCGGGGTCTGAGTCGGGAGAGGTGTCCTACGGCCAGGTGAGGTGTTAGCCCGGTGCCACGTTGCTCGCTGGCCTCTCGGCCAGGTCGCGGGTCCGGTGCCCGTAGGGCCTTCCACGCTGATGTTGAGTTGTGCAAGAAATGCAGAAGGGCCGCCCCCTGAGGTTGCGGGTCCTGGGTCGTGGTGACCTCATGGACTCCGCCTCAACTGGAGCGGCCCGGTACGTACCGGTGCGTTGCGGCACCTACACAGGCGGCTCCAGCTGGCCCATAGGGCGCTGAATCCTGAAATCGAAACAGGGCTCATATCCGTTGGTCGACGGGCGGTGGGCAGCATCCAGCGCCCGAACCGCATTGCGGCTCGCGACGGCGTGGATGAGGTGCTTGCCCATGTCCGATGTCCCTTCAGTACGTGCGTCGTTGGCCGAGCTTCTGGCTCGACCAAGAACGAGGGTAGGGGTCGTGGTGCCAACCGACCTAGGGGTTTTTCTCCGCCACGCTTCGCGACCTTCCACACTCCCCGGCAGCTTCCCGACAGCTGGTGGCCCTGGCGGCTCACTGGAGCGGCTCCCCGCCACCCCTAAAGGTGTATTGGCCCATGTTCACCTGCGGGCCGCCACAGGCGTACCTAGCGTCAGTGTGACCACGCCACAGGCAGCGCACCTGGCTGCGCCCACCCACCACACAATCGGACAAAGGACGGCCCCATGAAGATCAAGACGATGATTCCTCCGCTTCTCGCGGGACTGCTACTCGCCGGCGGTGTGGCGGTTCCCGCTCACGCCGACCACGACCCTGCGCATGATTCAGCGCGAGGCACGGTCAAGATCTCCGAGACTGAGGTCACCGACGCGACACCTTCCAACGAGGTGAAGGTGGGGTGCGACTTCAGCCTCGATTTCTTCGGGATGGCAGCCGGGACGGTGCCGATCCGGTTCGTGTTGATGCCCCCCAGCGGTGAGGGCCTCTTCGCGGAGCGGACCGCGGTGGTCCAGGAGGCCCAAGGGTCCGACCTCAGCGGCACCTTGGACGTCGACCTCACCCAGGACCTGAGCAAGATCGCTCCTGCCGTGGCTCAGGACTTTGACTACAAGCTGAAGGTGGAGGCCGTGGTCAAGACCACCAGCGGCGGGAACGAAGTCACCAAGAGCGCCGTGCTCTTCGTGATCTGTCCGGCAGCAAGAGCAGCAGCGGAAGCAGCAGCAGCCCAAGCGGCAGCAGAAGCGGCAGCAGAAGCAGCGGTGGCGGTCAGGGCTGACGTCAGGAAGATCGACAAGTGCGGTCGCGCCGGTGACATGTTCTTCGCGAAGCGGGTCGAGGGAGTGCGATACCTGGTCAAGGGCGAGACCATCCGTAAGGGCACCTGGCTGAAGGCGATGACGCGGACCGTCAAGGTCCGAGCCGTGGCTGCCAGCGTGGACTACAGGGTGGTGGGCCAGGACACGTGGGTCCTGCGGTTCACGAACAGGTCCTGCGCGACTCCGCCGCAGGTGCTGCCCGCGACCGGAGCATGACCCGACGGCTAGCTCTGCTCGTGGCGTCCGTCGCTCTCCTGGCCTTCACCGGTCAGGGAGCGGCGGGCGCCGCCCCAGGGCGGTTGGACATCCCGAAGATCGGCGTACATGCCCAAGTCCTCGAGGTCGGGCTCACCGATAGCGGATCTCTGGCGATCGGTGACCGCCTTCGAGGAACGGTCTACACCTGGCGAAACGCTGACCCGCCGTGCGACCCGACAGGTACCACTGTCTATGCCGGCCACGCGTGGCGTGCCGGCAACGGCGTGGCGGACAGGTGGGGAAGCCTGCGGCGCGGAGATCGCATCCACGTCTCCGGCTGCACCTTCGAGGTCACGCGCAAGGAGCTCTGGTCCGCCAAGCGGTCGATGAAGCACCTCTTCACCGTCGGTGGACCCCCGCAGATCGTGCTCATCGGCTGCAAGACCAATGACTACAGCAGGCGGGTCGTGATCTTCGCCGAGAAGGTGCGCTAGCAGGTGAGCGCAGCAGCGATGGCTTCCGCGAACTCGTCGACGTCTTCCTCCTTCGTGTCGAAGGCGGTCATCCACCGCACCTCCCGGGCGGCTGCGTTCCAGTCGTAGAAGCGGAAGCGTTCGCGGAGCAGGTCGGCGACCCCGGGCGGCAGCACGGCGAACACGGCATTGGCCTGGGTCGCCTGGGTGAAGTCCAGTCCGGGCAGGTCACGCCCCTCGAGGTTGTCACGGAGGCGAGTGGCCATCGCGTTGGCGTGGGTGGCCGAGCGCACGTGGAGATCATCGGTGAGCAGCGCGATGAGCTGCGCAGACACGAACCGCATCTTTGAGGCGAGCTGCATGTTGAGCTTCCGCAGGAACAGCAGACCGTCCGATGCGGACGGGTCAAGGACGACGATCGCTTCGCCGTACAGGAGGCCGTTCTTGGTCCCGCCGAAGCTGACGATGTCGACGCCCGCCTCGGTGGTGAACTCTCCGAGTGTGAGCCCCAGCGCTGCAGCGGCGTTGCTGATGCGCGCGCCGTCCAGGTGGAGACGCATGCCCCTTGCGTGGACGTGGTCGGCGATCGCAGCGATCTCCTCGACCGAGTAGAGCGTGCCGAGCTCGGTGGTGTTGGTGATGCTCACAGCGAGTGGTTGGGCCCGGTGCTCGTCGCCCCAGCCCCACGCCTCCTGATCGATGAGGTCTGGCGTGAGCTTGCCATCAGGCGTGTCGACCGTGAGGAGCTTGAGGCCGCTGATCCGCTCAGGAGCACCGTTCTCGTCCGTGTGGACGTGAGCGGTCCTCGCCGTGATGACGGCGCCCCAGCGCGGCAGCATGCTGGTCAGGGCGGTCACGTTGGCACCGGTGCCGTTGAACACCGGGAACGTCTCGGTCGAGCTGCCGAAGTGCTCCTTCATGACCTCCTGGAGCCGCGCGGTGTACACGTCCTCGCCGTACGACACCTGGTGCCCGCCGTTGGCCTCGGCAATCGCCGCGAGGATCTCGGGGTGTGCACCCGCATAGTTGTCGGAGGCGAAACTGCGGTGGTCCGGGTCATGAAGGGGAGTCACCCTCCCCATCCTCTCAGGGCGCGGTCCCTAGGCTGGTCACATGTTCAAGCGGCGCGCACGGCCCGGTCCCCAGGAGGTGCGCACGGACGCCGAATGGCGCGAGAAGCTGGGACCGGATGCCTACCGCGTGCTCCGCCGGTCGGGCACAGAAGCGCCAGGGAGCAGTCCTTACACACACCCGTCACCCGACTCGGACGGCGTCTACCGATGCGCAGGCTGCGATGCCGAGCTGTTCCGCGCGGAGGATCAGTTCGACTCCGGGACGGGCTGGCCCAGCTTCTCGGACTCAGCGACTGGAGATGCTGTGCTCATCCGCACCGACTTCAAGATGCTGTTCCCGCGCCGCGAGGTCACCTGCGCCACCTGCGGCGGCCACCTGGGGCACGTCTTCAATGACGGTCCCGCGTCCACGGGTCAGCGCTGGTGCATCAATGGCGCCGCGCTCGCGCTCGACGAGACGCCCGACCCCACCGCAGGACCCAACCCCTAGCGAGGGTCGGCCAGCACGTCGCGCCAGGAGTGCCGGGGAGCAAACCCCACCAGCTCGCGCGCCTTGTCGATGGCGTAGAAGGTCTCGTCACGGCCCATGTCCCGACGGACGTCCACTCCCTCATAGAAGCGGGCCTGGATCGCCTGGGTCGTCGCAGCAACGGACATGTCCGCGTTGGCGACGTTGAAGACCTCGTAGCCCAACCCGTCGACCTCCAGGCAGCGCTGCACCATCTGACCCAGGTCGCGGACGTCGATGTAGGCGAAGATGTTGCGGCGGCGCAGCGACGGGTCGGCGAGGAAGGCAGGGAAGTTCTCGGCGTACTCGTGCGGCTCGATCACGTTGTTGATCCGCAAGCCGTAGACGTCTGCCCCGGTGCGGGCCTGGAACGACCGCGCGGTCACCTCGTTCGCCACCTTCGACATGGCGTAGGAGTCCTCGGGGACGGTCGGGTGGTCCTCGTCGACAGGCACGTAGAGCGGTCGCCGTTCCCCTTGGGCGAAGCAGACGGCGTACGTCGTCTCCGAGGAGGCGAACACGATCTTGCGCACGCCCAGACGGGTCGCGGCCTCAAGCACGTTGTAGGTGCTCAGGACGTTCGCGGCGTACGTCGCTGCGTCCGGCCTGAGAAGGATGGCCGGCACCGCGGCGAAGTGCACCACGGCGTCATAGGTCGGCTTCGCAGGAAGGTCCAGCTCGTCGAAGGTCGCGAGTCCTGCCAGCGCCGAGTACGTCTCCCCCGCGTCGGTGAGGTCGACGCGGAGGTCGGCAACCGCCGGGTGGCTGAGCGGGACGAGGTCGGCGTTGGTCACCTGGTGACCCTGCTCTGCGAGGTAGGGCGCGACGTGCTTGCCGGCCTTTCCGCTGCCGCCGGTGAAGAAGATGCGCATACCCATTCATACCGCGGGGTCTGAAACGCGCCGGAGGCTCAATCCTCGTCGTCGACCAGCTGCTGCCGGCGGCGGCGATAGAGGGCTGCAACCCCGAGCAGGAGCACTGAGGCACCCATGAGGCTGGCGTTGGTCACGGCCTCCGTGCCCGCCGGTGCCTGCGCGCCGATGCGGTTGGGCGTACCGGTCCAGCTCAGCACGTCGATGCCGCGGTTGATGTCGTCAGCAGCGATGAAGTAGGTCCGCGTGCCGTCGGGGTTGTCCTGGATCTTGAAGTGCTCCGCCGCCCAGACGTTGGTGTTGGGCAACGTGTACGACGCACGCTCGACGAACTGCAGGTGACCCTGGCCGTCGACGAAGTAGTCGACGATCTTGATGCCCTGGCTGTAGTAGGCCGCGATGAAGCGCTGCTCGTCGGGGAAGTGCTCGATCACGTGCACGTCGCAGAAGGTCTCGGCCGGGACGACCGCGTCGCTGATGTAGACCGCCTTCTTGCCTGCCGGGGTGGTCGCATACTCGATCGCCGCCGGGTTGCTGATGTCGAAGGCGTGCGCGCCACCGTTGCCGATCGGGTTCTCGATGCCGGGGGCACACGACGAGCCGGGCGGGACGACCCCACCGCCGCGCTCGTCGGTGACGAACATGAACCGACCGTCGTGGGAGGGGTCGGCCTCGTGCGAGACGGCGACACCCTCGTCGGAGCGAACGTTGACATTGGTGTTGCAGGTGCGGACGTCGGTGCCGGCCGGACCACAGTCACGGCCGGGGTGGTTGGTCGTGCCCAGGAAGCTCCAGCCGGAGAGCCGCTCCGTGCGGTCGAGGCCCATCTTGCTGCAGTCGGTCACCTTGGCGGTCGTACGCGTGCCATCGGTGACTGTGCAGGGCAGCGCCGTGCCGTTGACCCGACCGTTGGACCTCACGACGTTCGACACGTCGAGGATCACGGTGGCGTTGAGCGCCGCGCAGTAGAGGCGGGTGCCCTTGAAGGTGATGTCGTGGCACGTCGCTGAGCCGGGCTCGAGCTGTCCGGTGGTCTGGTCGCGCTGCTGGGTCCACTCCGGCTGCATCTGGATCCGGTAGACCTGCGGGCGGCACTCGGTGCGCCGGGTGCTCTGGGTCCACGAGGACTTGCCGAAGCACGACCGGATGTCCATCACGTCGATCCAGTTGCGGCCGTCGAAGTCGGAGGCGCTGCTGTAGATGATGTTCGGGTATCGCCCGTCGACGGTGTTGGTGTGCGAGAAGCCCGGGAACCGCACGAGGTGCACCTCCCGCGGCTTGGCCGCTGCGTCGGCGATCTTGCTCACGTCGACGATCTCGATGCCACCACCGCCGGTGTCGTGGCACCGACCGGAGGCGTCGGTCGTGTCCGTCAGCAGCGTGACGCCGTTGCTCTTGGTGACCTGGCTGTCGTGCTGGAGGCCGGTGACGCTGGTGTTGGAGGTCGCGCAGTGGCCGGACCCGTGGTCGGCGACCCAGCGAGGAGCCACGCGGCCGCCGTCGGTGAGCTTGATGATCCGCTGGCCGATGCTGCCGGCCTCGTCCTGACCGAGCGTGCCGAACGTGCCGTAGACGTCCGAGGTGCCCGCGGGGGTGAAGAACTCCAGGTCGGTGCCACCGCCGGTCAGGGCCGGGCTGGCAAGGCCGGGAAAGTTGGCGATGTGCTTCCACACGCCGTCACCGCGGGTGAGGCCGTCGACGACGGCACCCTGCGTCGGCGCGAGCGGCGTGCGCGGGTCGGTGTGGTCGGCGACCGCTGGCGCGGCGACGCCGACGAATCCCAGGGCCAGGACGCACATGGCGGCGGCGGAGATGGTACGACGCATGGGAGCTCCTCTCTCGGGTCGCACCGGTGCGGGTGGCCGGCAGCGACATGGGCTCAACGACCGAATGTGTGGCAGGTCACGGCCGACAAGCCTACGCTCGCCCGGTGCCGCTCACCATCCCCCTGACCAGCGCCGTCATGCCGGTCGCGCACGCCGAGACGTCCCACCCACACGTCGAGGTCCCGACCCTGCTGGTCCTCCTGGTCACCTTGTTCCTCGTGGTGGTCGTGGCTGTCGCAGTCCCCCTTCGCCGGTCGGGCACCGACGCCGACGCGCCACCGGCGGAGGAGACCGTGACGTCCTGGGCGGGCAGCTTGAGCGTTGCGCAGCGGGCGACCCGAGCCCTGTCGGTGCTCCTGCTGGTGACCGCGCTGGTGGCGGGCCGCATCGGCGTCGACGACGAGCTGGAGAACCTCGCTCCGGCGCTCACGGTCGGAGCAGGGTGGCCGCTGCTCCTGCTGGGGTGCCTGGTCGTGGGCGTGCTGTGGCGGTGGGTCGATCCGTGGGACGCCGTCGCGCGGGTGCTCGCACCCGGCGACCGCTCGCGTCCGCCGGGCCACGTGTGGCCGGCCGTTGCCCTCGCCCTGCCGTGGCTGTGGTTCCTCGGCGTCCATCCCCGGCCGTTCGACCCCCGCGCGGTCGGCGTCGCCCTGGCGGCGTACACGGTGGTGACCGTCGCCGGCTGCGTCGCCCTCGGTCGGGCGCGGTGGCTCGCCTCGGCCGAGCCGGTGGGGCTGCTGCTCAGCTGGGCGGGGCTGGTGCCCCGCCGGCTGATCGCCTGGGACCCCCCGCACGGTGCCGGCGCGCTGCTCGGTGGGGTGGTCGGAGGCCTCCTCGTGGGTGCCGTGCGCCGTACAGAGCTCTGGAGCGGGGTTGCCGTACGTCCGGACGCCCTCCTGTGGTCCACCGCGGCTCTCGTCCTCGGGTTCATCCTCGGTGCCGGCAGCGGGCACCTGGCGGCTCGGGTCGGCCCCGTGGAGCAGCGGGCCGCCGTGGTGCAGGCGCTCGTGCCGGTCGCGGTCGCCGTCGCGCTTGCAGTGGCGCTGGCGCGCAACCGGTTCTTCACCAGCGTCCAGCTGCTGCCCGGTCTGCTGGGCGACCCGCTGGGAGCTGGCTGGGACCTGCTCGGCTCGCCGACCGAGCGCCTCCAGGAAGCCCCGCTGGGCGCCGCGGGTCTGGTCGCGCTGCAGCTGGCGGTCGTGGTCGCCGGCCACCTCGTCGCCGCAGCCACGGCGCCGCGATCAGTCATCGGCGACGAGCGCCTTCCCACGATCCTCCTGTTGACGGTCTCGGCAACCGTGTCGATCGCGGTCCTGTCGCTGCACTGAGCCTGGTGGAGGTCTGGCGGTCCTCGCTCAACTCCGGAAGTATCGCCCCGTGACCGTGGTGGACCAGAGTGACGTCGATGTCGAGGTAGCCCGGCTCAGTGGTCTTGTCGAGGGCTGGGTCTCGGTGCCCGGCCAGGAGCGTTACGCGACCGCACGCCGTACCTTCAACGGGTTGCTGGACCGCAGGCCGGTCCTCGCGGTCTCGTGCCGAACCGTCGACGACGTACGCCGAGCCCTGGAGTCCGCGACGCGGTTGGATCTGCCGGTCTCGGTGCGGGGTGGCGGTCACAGCGTGGCCGGCCACGGGGTGGGCGCCGACTCGCTGTTGGTGGACCTGTCCCTGATGCGGGACGTGGCGGTCGACCCGGTCGCGCGCCGGGCCCGGGTGGCTGGAGGGGCGGTGTGGAACGACGTCGACCCGGCCACGCAGAGCCATGGCCTGGCGGTTCCGGGCGGGACCTTCGGTGACACCGGGGTCGGGGGCCTCACCCTGGGTGGAGGGATCGGGTGGCTCATCGGCACCGGGGGGCTGACGTGCGACAACCTCGTGCGCGCCGAGCTCGTCACGCCTGCGGGCGAGGTGGTCGTCGCCGGCCAGGACGGAGACCCCGAGCTGTTGTGGGCACTGCGAGGTGGAGGCGGCAACTTCGGTGTGGTCACCTCGTTCGAGATGGCCCTGCACGAACGCGGACCGATGTTCGGCGGACGACTCCTCTTCGACATCCAGGACACCGCGGAAGTGCTCGACGGGATCGCCGATCTGATGCGCGACGCACCCGACGAGCTGGTCATCCAGTCCGCGGTCAGGGTGGGGGTCGGGCACACCCAACCCGGTTGCGGGGTCCTGTTCGCCTACGCCGGCCCGCCCGAGGACGCCCGACGCTACGCCGACGCGGTCCGCCGACTGGCGGTGCCGGTGAGCGACGACCTCCGCGTGATGAGCTATCAGGATGTCCAAGGAATGAACGGGCTGCTGCCGTTCGGGCTCCGGCACTACTGGTCCGGGCACTTCGTCACCGACCTGCACCCGGAAACGGTCTCGGCGGTGTGCGAGCGCCTGGAACAGACGCCGGGCCTGAACACCATCTTGCTCGAGCCCCTGACGGGTCTGGCCCGACGCATCGACCCCGAGACAGCCGCGTTCCCCGCCCGCGAGGCCCGCTGGAACGTGACCGGACTCGGAATCTGGAGCGACCCCAGTCACGACGATGAACACGTGAGCTGGTCGCGCAGCATCTCGCAGGCCGTTGCGCCGTGGTCGTTGCTCGGCGGCGGGTACTCCAACTACGCCGCGCACGACGTGCCGCCAGGTCGGGCACAGACGATGTTCGGCACCGAGCGATGGACCCGGCTCCGCGAGGTCAAGCGACGCCACGACCCCACCAACGTCCTGCGCTACAACGCCAACATCACCGCCTGACGACGTCGTCGTGGCGACCGGACCCGTTCCGTGGCGGCAGCGCCTTACCAGCGCGCGTGCACCTGAGCACGGATCCGACGGTCGTAGAGGTCCGCGACGCCCTCCAGGAACGAGGCCGGCAGCTCAGCGACCACACCGGCCGCCGCGTTCGCCTGGGCCTGCGCGACGTTGCGAGCTCCGGGGATCACCGTGGAGACGCCTGGCTGGTGGGCAATCCACGCGATGGCGGCCTGCGCCGGAGTGATGTCGAGGTCGCTCTCGGCCACCAGCTCCGAGAACTCCCGCGCCGCCTCCACGCCGGTGGCGTAGTCGACCCCGGAGAAGGTCTCCCCCACGTCGAAGGCGCTGCCGTCGCGGTTGTAGGTCCGGTGGTCGTCGGCGGCGAACGTGGTGTTGAGGTGGTACTTGCCCGACAGCAACCCCGACGCGAGCGGGACGCGGGCGATGATGCCGACCCCGGCGGCCTCGGCGGCGGGCAGCACCTCGTCCAGGGGCTTGGCGCGGAAGGCGTTCAGGATGATCTGCACGCTGGCGACGTGCGGTCGGCCGATCGCACTGAGCGCCTGGGCGGCGGTCTCGACGCTGACGCCGTACGCCGCAATCGACCCGTCCTCGACGAGTCGGTCGAGCACGTCGTAGGTGCGGTCGTCGTCGATGACCTCGCTCGGCGGGCAGTGCAGCTGGACCAGGTCGAGCCGATCGGTGCCGAGGTTGGTGCGCGACCGGTCGATCCAGGAACGGAAGTTCGCCTCGCTGTAGTTGGCAGGCACCTGCTCGGCCCGCCTGCCCATCTTGGTGGCGACCATGAACCCCGCGTCGGAGTGCTCCGCCACGAAGCGACCGAGGATTCGCTCGCTTCGTCCGTCGCCGTAGACGTCGGCGGTGTCGTAGAACGTCACGCCCGCCTCAGCGGAGGCCTCCAGCACCGCCAGCGCGTCGGCCTCGGTGACCTCACCCCAGTCGGCGCCGAGCTGCCAGGTGCCGAGACCCACCACGGAGACCGGGCGACCGATCCGTTCGAGAGTTCGTTGCTTCATGCGTCCCATCCTCACAGACCTTGGGCCAGGCGGTGGTAGGCGGCGTTCCAGCGCAGCTCGCGCTTGAAGGTGCGCGGCGTGGTCTCGGCGTCGATGGTCACCATCTCGGTGCCCGTCATCTCGGCAAAGTCCTCGAGCACCTCCACGCCGATCGCCTTGGAGAGCACGGTGTGGTGCGGCGCACCCGCCATCAACCAGGCCTCGGCGGAGGTCGACAGCGAGGGCCGCGGCTCCCAGACGGCGCACGCGACGGGAAGATGCGGCAGCTCCTCGTCCGGCTCCACGACGTCGATCTCGTTGACCGTGAGCCGGAAGCGGTCGCCGAGGTCGGACAGGCCGGCGACCACCGCCGCCCCGGGGTCCGCGGTGAACCGGAGGCGGACCGGGTCCTCACGGCCGCCGATCGCGAGCGGATGCACCTCCAGGGACGCGCGCTGCGTCGTGATGCTGGGGCAGACCTCGAGCATGTGGGCGCCGAGGATCTTCTCCTCGCCGGGAACGAGGTGGTAGGTGTAGTCCTCCATGAAGGACGTGCCGCCGGGCAATCCGGCCGCCATGGCCTTGGTTGCGCGGAGCAGCACCGACGTCTTCCAGTCCCCTTCGCCGCCGAAGCCGAAGCCGTCGGCCATGAGCCGCTGGACGGCCAGACCCGGCAGCTGGCGCAGGCCGCCGAGGTCCTCGAAGTTGGTCGTGAAGGCGCCGAAGCCGCCCGCGGTGAGGAAGGCGCGCATGCCGAGCTCGATGCGTGCCCCGTAGCGGAGCGAGTCGTGACGCTCCCCGCCCGGAAGCAGCTCGGGAGCGACGCGGTAGGTGTCCGCGTACTCGATGACCAGCTTGTCGATGTCGGTGTCGGCGACCTCATCGACGACAGCAACGAGGTCGTTGACGCCGTAGGTGTTGACGGAGACGCCGAAGCGGAGCTGCGCCTCGATCTTGTCTCCCTCGGTCACTGCGACGTCGCGCATGTTGTCACCGAAACGCGCGAGCCTGAGGTGTCGCAGCTCGTGGCGCCCCAACGCCGCGCGGGTCCACTGGGCCACTCGTGCCCGGACCGCTGGCGAGTCGACGTGACCCGCGACCGTCTTGCGCAGGACACCGAGCCGGGACTGGATGTAGCCGAACTCGCGGTCGCCGTGCGCGGCCTGGTTGAGGTTCATGAAGTCCATGTCGATGGTCGACCACGGGAGCTCCATGCCGGCCTGCGTGTGCAGGTGCAGCAACGGCTTCTGGAGGGCGTCGAGGCCCGCGATCCACATCTTCGCCGGGGAGAAGGTGTGCATCCATGCCATCACCCCGACACACGCAGGGTCGGAGTTCGCGTCCAGCATCTGCCGGTGGATGGAGCCGGCATCGAGGAGGACGGGCTTCCACACCACGGTGACCGGCAGGTCTGCGGTCTCGTTGAGCCGGGACACGATCGCCTGGGACTGCGACGCGACCTGGTCCAGTGTCTCGGGGCCGTACAGCCCCTGGCTGCCGGTGAGGAACCAGACCTCGGGGACGGGGACGGACGTCATGCTCATGTGGGTGTTCCTTCGTGAGTCTGGGTGCCGACCGGTCGGGTCAGCGCTGGCCGTACACGTTCTGGTAGCGGTCGTGGAGGGCGTCGACGTGCTGCTGCTCGATCGGCTGCGGCTCGCCGAGCTGGCGCGAGATGTGGACGGTGCGAGCGACGTCCTCGCACATCACGGCTGCCGCCACGGCCTTGCGCGGAGTGGGACCGATGCTGAAGACGCCGTGGTTGCGCATGATCACGGCCGACGACCGGCTGCCACGCAGGGTCTCGACGACACCGCGGCCGATCGAGTCGCCGCCGATGATCGCAAAGGGCCCGATCGGGATCTCGCCGCCGAACTCGTCGGCGCACATCGTGAGCACACAGGGCACCGGCTCGCCGCGGATCGCCCAAGCGGCGGCGTAGGTCGAGTGCGTGTGGACCACCCCGCCGACATGGGGCATCTCGCGATAGACGTAGGCCTGCGCCTCGGTGTCGGACGACGGGGCGTGCTCGCCCTCCACCACGCGCCCGTGCAGGTCGCACAGGACCATGTTCTCGGGAGTGAGATCGTCGTACGCCACGCCGCTCGGCTTGATCACCAAGAGGTCGTGCCCAGGCACCCGCGCGCTCACGTTGCCGGCGGTCCACACCACCAGCTGATAGCGGGTCAGCTGCTCGTGCAGCGCACACACCTCGCGGCGCAGCGTGTCGATGGTCTCTCGGACCTCGGTCACGACAGTCATGTCAGTCCTCTTCCTGGGTGGCGGCACGCCGGCGGGCCACCGCGTCGCGACGGATCGCCTTGAGCCGTCGCATCGTGGTGGAGCTGCGCCCGAAGTGGTCGTGCAGTGCGACGTACTGCTCGAACAACGCGTCGTAGGCGCTGGCACGCGTCTGGTCGGGCAGATAGACGTGACGACGGACCTTGCCCATCTGCTTGGCAGCGGTCGGGACGTCCGGGTAGGCACCGGCTGCGACAGCTGCGTGGATGGCGGAGCCGAGAGCCGGGCCCTGCTCGGAGTCGATGATCGAGAGCGGCAGCCGGGTCACGTCGGCATAGATCTGCATGAGCAGCGCGTTCTTCGCCAGCCCGCCGGCCACGATGAACTCCTCGACCGGGACGCCGCTGCGGCGGAAGGTCTCGACGATCACGCGGGTCCCGAAGGCGGTGGCCTCGAGCAGGGCTCGGTAGATGTCCGGCGGCCGGGTCGCCAGTGTCTGGCCGACCACGACGCCGGAGAGCTCGTGGTCGACGAGCACCGAACGGTTGCCTGAGTGCCAGTCGAGGGCGACGAGCCCGTGCTCACCGATCGCCTGGGCGGCGGCCAGCCGGGTGAGGTGCTCGTGCACCGACTCCCCCGCGGCCGCGGCGGCCTCGGCGTAGGCCGCCGGGACGCCGTTGTCGACGAACCACCCGAAGATGTCGCCGACGCCGCTCTGGCCCGCCTCGTAACCCCACAGCCCCGACACGATGCCGCCGTCCACGACGCCGCACATCCCCGGGACCTCACGGAGCACCGAAGCACTCATGACGTGGCACGTCGACGTGCCCATGATGGCCACCATCTGGCCGGGACCGGTGGCCTGGGCCGCCGGTGCCGTGACGTGGGCGTCGACGTTGCCAACAGCCACGGCAATGCCTTCGCGAAGCCCCGTCCAGCCTGCCGCCTCGGCACTCAGCGCACCGGCGCGGTCGCCGAGCTCGCCGATCGGATGCTCGACCTTGTCGGACACGAAGGAGCCGAAGCCGGGTGACAGGGCAGTGAGGAACTGCGGCGATGGGTAGTCGCCGTCCTGCCGGATGCCCTTGTAACCGGCGGTGCACGCGTTGCGGACGTAGGTCCCGCAGAGCTGCCACACGATCCAGTCGGCCGCCTCGACCCAGTGCTCCATCCGTTCATAGGCGTCGTAGTCCTCCTCGAAGAGCTGGAGTCCCTTGGCGAACTCCCACTCCGAGGAGATGAGGCCGCCGTAGCGCGGTAGCCACGATTCCCCCCGGATCCGGGCGAGCTCGTTGATGCGGTCGGCCTGCGCCTGAGCGGCGTGGTGCTTCCACAGCTTCACGTAGGCGTGCGGCCGGTCGGCGAGGCCCTCGACCTCGTTGAGCGGGGTGCCGTCGGCCAGCGTGGGCACCATCGTGCAGGCGGTGAAGTCCGTGGCGATGCCGACGACCTGGTCGGGGTCGATGCCGGCTGCGGCCACAGCAGCTGGCACAGCCACCTTGAGCACCTCGCGGTAGTCCTCCGGGACTTGCAGCGCCCACTCAGGCGGCAGGGGAAGCGCGCTGCCGGCGAGCTCCGCGGGAAGGCACTCCTCGAGCACCGCGTGCGGATAGGCGTGTACGCCGGTCCCGAGCTCGGCGCCGTCGGAGACGCGCACCACCACGGCGCGCCCGGACAGGGTGCCGAAGTCGACGCCCACGACGTAGTGGTCGTCGATCTGGTTCTCGGAGACGGTCATGGGTTCCTCTCGACGGGGGACGCGCTGCTGGCGCGCACCACCAGCTCGGGTCTGATCAGGCTTTCCGGTGTCGACTCGCCGGCCATGGCGGCCTGGAGGATCTCGATCGCCCGGTGGCCCACGGCCTGGAAGTCCTGGCGCACGGTGGTGAGCGGCGGGATGAGGTACGCCGCCTCGGGGATGTCGTCGAAGCCGACGACACTGACACCGCCCGCCCCGCGCGGCACGCCCCGCCCGGCTTCGGTCAGGGCTCGCATCAGGCCGAGCGCCATCTGGTCGTTGGCGCAGAACACCGCCGTGATCTCGCCACGCGCAGCGATCTCCTGTCCGCAGGCGAAGCCACTGGCGGCCGACCAGTCGCCGACCAGGGGCTGCCCGGGGGTCAGGCCTGCGGCATACATCGCGTTCTGCCACCCCAGGAGCCGAGCGCGCGCCTCGGTCCACGAGGGGGGTCCGGCGAGGTGGAGGATGTCGGTGTGCCCGAGCCCGATCAGGTGCCGAGTCCCGAGCTCGGCGCCGGCGACCTGGTCGACCCCGACGGTCCACCGGGCCTTCTCCGCATTGCCCTCTACGACCACGACAGGGGTGCCGAGATTCTCCTGCGCGCGCGCCACCTCAAGAGCCTCGTCCGTAGCAGAGATCAGCACGATGCCTTCGACGGACTGCCCGCGCAGGTGGTCGATCGCATCGACCAGCTCCTCGCGGGTCAGACTCTGCAGGTTGACCGAGCTGACGAAGTAGCCGGCCTCCCGCCCTGCGGCCTGGATGGTGCGGTGCACGGTGGACGGTCCCCAGAAGCCGCTCTTGGAGCCGATCACGCCGATGGTGGCCGACCGCCTGGTGACCAGGGCTCGGGCAGCCGAGTTGGGTCGATAGCCGAGCTGACGGATCGCCATCTCGACCCGCTCACGGGTCGCCGGACGCAGGTTGGCCTGTCCGTTGATGACCCGGGAGACCGTCTGGTGCGAGACGCCAGCGAGCCGGGCGACGTCTGCCATGACGGGCTTCCGCGCTGCGATGTCGGTCATGTCTGTCGCCGAGTCGCGAATCGCTGCGCCACCACGAACGCCAGCAGCAGCGCCCCGATGACGATGCGCACCCAGTAGGAGCTCAGGGAGCCGTCGAAGGAGATCAACGTCAAGATGATCCCGAGGACGAGCACGCCCAGGAGTGAGCCCACGACGTAGCCCCGCCCGCCCGTGAGCAACGTGCCCCCGATGACGACAGCGGCGATGGCGTCGAGCTCGGTGCCGACCGCGTGCAAGGGGTTGCCGGA
Organism: Nocardioides sp.; assembly: GCF_035576065.1. Lineage (GTDB taxonomy): Bacteria > Actinomycetota > Actinomycetes > Propionibacteriales > Nocardioidaceae > Nocardioides. The sequence goes on along the minus strand of NZ_DATLWX010000030.1, from coordinate 167,366 downwards.
CAGGATGTAGAGGGAGAACATCAACCCGCCGAGGGAGGCGCAGAAGCCGCTGATGACATAGACGCCGACCTTGGTGAAGGCCACCCGCAGGCCCATCAACATCGCCGAGCTCTCGCTTCCGCCGATGGCGTAGACCGTGCGACCGAAGCGGGTCCGGGCAAGGACGTACGCCGCAATCCCCACCACCACGAGCGCCACGATCGCCGTCCATCGCAGGTAGTAGCCGCCGAGGTCGACGGTCTCGTAGGCCAGAGCGGTGAAGGTCGGATCGTTGATCGAGATCGACTCGACGCTGATCAGGTAGGTGATCCCCCGGGCCAGGAACAGTCCTGCGAGCGTGGCGATGAACGGCTGGATGTCGAAGTAGTGGATGAGCAGGCCCATCAGCAGGCCCAGGAGGGTCCCGGTCAGGAGCACGGCAACCATGGACAGGTAGGGGTCCCAGCCCAGCTGGAGAGTCTTCGCCGCCACCATCGTGGAGAGGGCGACGACCGATCCGACGGACAGGTCGATGCCACCGGTGAGGATGACGAAGGTCATGCCGACCGCGAGCACGATGAGGAACGCGTTGTCGATGAGCAGGCTCAACAGCACCTGCGGGTCGGCGAACCCGTCGTAGCGCAGGCCCCCGATGCCGAACATGCCGATGAACAGGGCCAGCGTGGTCAGGACGGGCACGTAGCGCGACGGCGGGGAGAACTGCCGGAGCCGGTCCCACGCCGACGCGGAGACGGGGAGAGTTGCGGCGCTCATGCGTGACCTGCCTCTGCCAGGACGGGGATGGTTCGGCGTCTGCGCCGCAGCGCTCTGCGTGCCTTGGGGGACTGGAGGAGGCACACCGCCACGACGACAAGCGCCTTGAAGAGGTAGTTGGCCTCGGAGGGGATTCCGATGTTGGGGATCGTGCGCACGAGCGTCGCGATGAACAGGGCGCCGATGAGCGTGCCCGTCAACGAGAATCGCCCGCCGGCCAGCGAGGTGCCCCCGATGACCACGGCGAGGATGGCGTCGAGCTCGATCCAGAGCCCGAGGCGGTTGGGGTTCACCGAGTTGGTGTTGGCCGCGATGATCAGGCCCGCGACCCCGGAGCACAGGCCGGAGAACGCGTAGACGGTCCAGACGATCGTCCGCGACCGGACCCCAGCGAGCCGACTGGCCTCGGGGTTGATGCCTACGGCCTCGATCAGCATGCCGAGCGCGGTGCGCCGGGTGAGGACTGCAGTGAACGCGAAGACGACCATCGCGACGATGAACGCCAACGGGAGGGTGAGGACGAAGCCCGACGCGAGGTCGCTGAAGAAGGCGTTGTTGACGGTGGTGATCTGACCGTCAGTCACCGCCATGGCAAGTCCCCGTCCGGCGACCATCAGCACCAGCGTCGCGATGATGGGCTGGATGCCGAGCACCGAGACCAGGAAACCGTTCCAGAGACCGAGCGCGACGCACACCGCCAGCGCGAGGGTGCACGCCATGATCGCCGTGCTGAGCGCCGCTTCATCGCCCGCGCCGGCGATCCGCGTGCACGCCACGGAGCCGCTGATGGCGGCGATCGCACCGACGGAGAGGTCGATCCCCCGCGTGGCGATCACGAGGGTCATCCCCAGCGCCACGAGCAGCACCGGCGCGCTGTTGCGCACGATGTCGACCAGGCTGCCGTACAGGTGACCGTCCTGCATCCGGATGTTGAAGAACGTGGGTGTTGCCACCAGGTTGACGAGAAGCAGCATGGCCAGCGCGAGCGCGGGCCACAGGAGCGGACTGCCCAGGATGCGCTGGTAGCGGGTCGGGGACTCAGGCATGGTGGCTCCCCTGCTCGGACCGGGCCTCGCCTGCGATGATCTCGAGGACGTCGCTGACGCTCACGTCGTCGTTGGGGCGTTCGTCGATCTTGTGGCGGTCTCGCATCACGACGAGGCGGTCACTGAGGCGGAGCACCTCCTCGAGCTCGGCGGAGATGAAGACCACCGACATCCCCTTGGCTGCCAGCTCTGCGACCGTGGCCTGGATCTGGGCCTTGGCGCCGATGTCGATCCCGCGGGTGGGCTCGTCGAGGATGAGGATGTCGGGCTCAGTGATCAACCACCGTGCGAGCAGCACCTTCTGCTGGTTGCCTCCCGAGAGGTTGCGCATCAGTGCATCGGGGTCGGCCGGCCGGATGTCGAGGGCCTGGATGTAGCGCTGCACGAGCTCGGTGCGGGTGTTCTGCGGGATGGGCCTCAACCAGCCGCGCGATGCCTGCAACGCCAGCACCATGTTGTCGGCGACGGTCAGGTCCGCCACGACTCCCTCGGCCTTGCGGTCCTCACTCGAGAAGGCGAGCTTGCGGTCGATCGCATGGCGCGGACTGCGCAGCCGGCGACGCTCGGAGCGGACTGTGACCTCTCCCTTGTCGGCGGTGTCGGCCCCGAAGAGGAGGCGTGCGAGCTCGGTGCGGCCCGAACCCAGGAGGCCCGCGAAGCCGATGACCTCGCCCTCGAACAGCTCGAGGTCGGTCGCCTCGAGCGAGCCCTTGCGCCCCAGTCCGACTGCAACGAGCACCGGCGCGGTCTTCGCCTTGTCGACAGCCGTGTGCTCTTGACGGTCGAGCCGGTCGAGCACCTCGATCTCGCGGCCGATCATCAGCTGCACGAGCTCAAGCCGGGAGGTCTCGGCGACCATGCGCTCTTCGACCAGCTGACCGTTGCGCAGGATCGTCATCCGGTCGGAGACCTCGTAGACCTGGTCCAGGAAATGGGAGACGAAGACGATGGCGACGCCGTCTGCACGGAGCCGACGGATGACGTCGAAGAGCTTGGCGACCTCGTCGGTGTCGAGGCTGGAGGTGGGCTCGTCGAGGATCAGCACGCGAGCGTCCACGTCCACCGCCCGGGCGATGGCGACCAGCTGTTGTATGGCGATCGGGTGATCGCCGAGCACGGAGGTCGGGTCCACCGCGATGCCCAGCCCTTCGAGGGTCTCTCGCGCCCGACGGTTCATGGCGCTGACGTTGATCCCGCCGAACCGGCGCGGCTCGCGGCCCAGCAGCATGTTCTCCGCCACCGTGAGGTTGGGCAGCAGGTTGACCTCCTGATACACCGTGCTGATGCCAGCTGCCTGGGAGGCGGCCGGCGAGGAGAACGCGTGCTCCACGCCGTCGACGAGCACCGTGCCGGAGTCGATGGAGTAGACCCCGGTCAACGCCTTGATCAACGTGGACTTGCCAGCCCCGTTCTCCCCCATCAAGGCGTGCACCTCACCGGGGAACAACCGCAGGCTGACGCCGTCGAGAGCGCGCACACCGCCGAATTCGATCGTGATGTCCTGCATCTCGATCACGGGACTCGGCGTCAACCCCTGCGGGGAGTGCGCCTGCGCCTGTGTCTCCATCTGCGTCATCTCACGTCCTCTCTGGCACGCGTTCGTCATGCGTGCGGCCCGGACGCGTCGAACCTCCGGGCCGCACGAGTTGCTCAGTACTGGCGGTCGGCCAGGACGTCGGCGGCCTGTTCCTGGGTGAACGTCGTCTCCTCGGTGACGACGCGCTCGGGAACCTCTTCACCGTCGAGCACCTTCTTGGCCAGCTCCATCAGCTGCGGCCCGAGGAGCGGGTTGCACTCGACGATGTAGTTGATCTTGCCCTCGGCCAGGGCGGCCATGCCGTCCTTGACGGCATCGATGGTGATGATCTTGATGTCCTTGCCCGGCTCGAGACCGGCAGCCTCGATCGCCTCGATGGCGCCCAGGCCCATGTCGTCGTTGTGCGCGAACACGACGTCGATCCCCTCCTCGGACTGCAGGAAGGACTCCATGACCTGCTTGCCGCCTTCGCGGGTGAAGTCACCGGTCTGGGATGCGATCACCGACATGGACGGGTCTGCCCCGATGGCCGACGCGAAGCCCTCGGCACGGTCAATCGCCGGGGCGGCACCGGTCGTGCCTTCAAGCTGCACGACGTTGATCTTCCCGTCGCCGTCCACGTCGGAGTCGTCGGCGTTCTCCACCAGCCACTCGCCCGCCTTCTCCCCCTCGAGGACGAAGTCGGAGCCCAAGAAGGTCTCGTAGAGCGAGGTGTCCTCCACGTCGACCGCACGGTCGGTGAGGATGACCGGGATGCCGGCCGCCTTCGCCTCCTGGAGGACTGACTCGAACCCGGTCTCGACCACCGGACTGAAGGCGATGACGTCGACCTTCTGCTGGATGTAGGACCTGATCGCCTGGATCTGGTTCTCCTGCTTGCCCTGGGCGTCGGTGAACTTGAGCTCGACTCCCTCGGCCTCGGCCGTCTCCTGGATGGACTTGGTGTTGGCGGTGCGCCACCCGCTCTCGGCGCCGACCTGGGCGAAGCCCATCGTGATCTTGCCGTCGTCGCTACCGCCCGAGTCATCGGAGCCGCAGGCCGACAGCGTCATGACTGTCATGGAGATCGCACTCGCGGCGATCAGGGTCTTCTTCAGCACTGGTCTTCCTCCAAATCAATGGGGCCTTGTTGCCCATGTGACCGGTGTCACTGTGAGACGAGTGTGAGCGTTAACATTGCACCAGTCAAGACTTCTGATGGATTCTCTTGAGATAAATGTGAGCGCTCACTTCTTGCGCTCAGCCGTGTCGCCTACTGAGGGGGCGCGCCGGTCGACGCTCGGACCTGCAGGGTCGGGACGATGAGGTCGAGCGAGGCCTCGTGGTCTCCGCGGATGGCGGCGACAGCAAGCGACAGCGCACGCCGGCCCAGCTCGGAGAAGTCCTGCGCCACCGTGGTGAGAGCGGGCCAGTAGAACGCCGCCTCTGGCAGGTCGTCGAAACCCACCACGCTGAGGTCCTCAGGCACCCGGCGACCACGCTCGTGGAGTGCGCGCAGCAGTCCGAGCGCCATCGAGTCGTTGCCCGCGAAGACCGCGGTGGTGTCGCTGTCGTCCGCGATCAGCAGTCCCGCTCGATAGCCACTTGCGGGCGACCAGTCCCCGTCCAGCTCCGGTCCGGGCAGCAGGCCACGCTCCTCGTGCGCCCGGCGCCATCCGGCGCGACGATGGGCTGCTTCCACCCAGTCGTGCGGACCGCTCACGTGTGCGACATGTCGGTGACCCAGGTCGAGCAGGTGCCCCGTCGCCAGCTGGGCACCGAGCACCTGGTCGATGCCAGCCGAGAGCGGTTGACCCCCGGAGACGCCCTCGACGAGGACCACCGGGATCGAGAGCTGCAGGGACCGCGTCATCTCCGCAGCCTCCCGGTGGGCCACGGCCACGACGATCGCTTCGACGGCCTGGTCGGACAGTCGGTCCACCGCGCCGTGGAGCGCTTCGGCCGACAACTCCGAGACCCCGACCAGGGACACGTCATAGCCCTCGACGCTCCCTGCCTCCTGGACAGCGGTCGCGATCATGCTCGGACCGTGGAGGCCGAGATGCGCAGTGATCATCCCGATGCGGCGTGACCGGTTGGTCGCCAGCAGGCGTGCTGCGAAGTTGCGGCGGTAACCGAGCTCCTCGATGGCGGCAAGGACACGGGACCTGGTGTCCTCCTTGACGAGCGAGGCGTCGTTCAGGACGCGCGACACCGTCTGGTGGGAAACCCCTGCCCGCGCAGCGACCTGGGCCATGCTCGGTGCGCGCGGCGCACCGCCCCGGCGCAGCTCATGCTCAGCCATGCGCGCATCCTAGGCGCTGGGCAACGCCAGCTGCCCGAGCCTCGTGAATCGCCAGACGAGCTCGCTGCGGTAGCTCTCTCCAGGACGGAGGGCGGCCGAGGGCCACTCCGGCCGGTTGGGTGAGTCGGGGAAGAACTGGGGCTCCAGCGCGATGCCGGCTCCGCGGTCGTAGCGGCGTCCGCTCGGCCCGATGTGCGTACCGTCGAGGAAGTTGCCGGTGTAGACCTGCAGCCCGGGCTGGTCGCTGTGCACCTCGAGGCGGGTGCGCGTGCGAGGCGACTCGACGACGGCGGCCACGCGCAGGCCGTCCCCTCGCACCACGTAGTTGTGGTCGATGCCGCCGGCGTCCCCGACCCTCCCCCCGTCGCGGAGGTCGAACCGGGTCCCTTCGACCGGGGCACGGCCCCCGACAGGGATGCCCGTGGCGTCGACCGGCGTGTAGTCGTCGGCCGGCACGGTCAGGAGGTGGTCGTCGATCGTGCCGGCGCCCTCTCCGTCGAGGTTGAAGTAGGCGTGGTTGGTCAGGTTGACGACGGTCGGCGCGTCGGTCGTCGCCTCCATCACGACGCGGACCGCGTCGCCGTCAACGCGGTAGGTCACTCGCGCGCGGACTGTGCCGGGGAACCCCTGGTCACCATCCGGGCTGACGAGGCTGAGCACCACCTCGTCGCGGTCGTGCGCAACGACGTCCCAGATCCGGCGGTGGAAGCCGTCCGGTCCACCGTGGAGGCTGTTCCCACGGTCGTGGGCCCCGACGACGACCTCGCGACCGTCGAGCGGGAACCGCCCCGAGGCGATCCGGTTGGCATACCGCCCGATCGTGCCGCCGATGTGGTCAGGGCTGGCCAGCCGCTCGTCCGCACTCCGGTGGCCGAGGACGATGTTGCGGCGCACCCCGTCGCCGCCGGTGACGTCGACCCGCTGTGCGGTGGCGCCCAGGGCGAGCACCTCCACGACCGGGCCGGGGGCCAGCCGATGGTCGAACTCGTCATGCGCGCCCCCGCGCCAACGCGGCATCCACGGCTCGCGGTGACAGCACGGCCTCCAGGGCGAGTCGCACGCAGCCGACCAGACCAGCGCGTTCGCCGTACGTCGACGGCAGCACCTGGAGGTTGCGGCCGGCCAGCGCGGTCGTGGCCGGGAAGAGCGTGTCCCGCAGGCCCGCAGCGAAGGTGTCGAACGCCCCCGCCATGTCGCCGCCGACGACGACGGCGCTGGGGTTGAGGACGGTGACCGTGGCCGCCAGCGCCTCACCCACCCGTCGCCCCGACTCACGCACCACCGACCTGGCTGCACCGTTGCCGTGCACCGCCTGGGCGACGAGGTCGCGGACGTGGTCGACCTCCTGGCCCTGCGCTCGCAGCCGCTCGACGAGCGCCCAGCCCCCGGCGACCGTCTCGAGGCAGCCGATGTCGCCGCAGCGGCACAGCAACCCCTCGGCCGCCGCGACCTTGACGTGGCCGATCTCGCCGGCGGCGCCGAGGTGGCCCTGGATGAGTCGGCCGCCGGCGATGATCCCGATGCCCAGCCCGGTGGAGGCCTTGAGGACCAGCACGTCGTCATGGTCGCGCAGGTGACCGTCCCGCTCGGAGAGGGCCATCACGTTGCAGTCGTTGTCGATCACCAGCGGGGCGTCGGTGACCTCGCGGAGGTACGGCGCAAGCGGGATGCCGTCCCAGCCGGCAAGCGCTGGCGAGTCGACGCTCACGACCCGCTCACGGTCGACCGTCCCCGGCAAGGAGAGGCCGACCCCGATCACCTCCTCGCCCGAGCGGCCGAGCTCGGCCAGCAACCGGGCGAGGTGACCCGTGACGACCGGCATCAGCACGTCCGGCCCGACACCGATCTCCTGGTCGTGGCTGACCTGGGCGAGCTCGACGCCGTCCAACGAGCAGACGGACAGCTGGGAGCGGCTGCGGCCGATCGCCACTGCGAGCACGAGCCCGGCGTCGCGGTTGAGCACGAGCGTCGAGGCGGGTCGGCCTCCCGTCGCGGACTCCTCATCGCCTTCCAGGACGAGCCCGGCCGCGGCCAGCGCGGCGAGGCGGGCATTCACCGCGGTGCGGGACAGGCCGGTGACCCGCCCGAGCTCGCCGCGGGTGGTCGCACCGCCCGAGCGGATGAGGTCCAGGAGGTCGCCGGCAGTCGCGCCGGCGGGCGGCGGGGCGGTCGGGGCGGTCGTGGACTCGGCGGACATGATGCCCGGCATTCAAGCATCTGCCACTTCTGTTCCACAAATACCTATCTTTGGTTGTCAAGGTCCCTAATGGTCCGTACGGTGAGTCAACATGAACGGACCTTCGGTCGAGCCATGTGACTTCACGGTCTTCGGCGGCACCGGTGACCTCGCCCTCCGCAAGCTGTTGCCGGCCCTCTACCTGCGCGACCGCGACGGCCAGCTGCCGGACGAGTTCCGGATCATCGGCGTCTCGCGCGCCGAGGTCGACGACGAGGGCTACCGCGCGCTGGTGAAGGACGCCCTCGTCGAGCACGTCGCGGCCGAGGAGCTGGACCCGACGATCACCGAGCGCCTGCTCGGCCGACTGCTCCACGTGACGCTCGACGTCGAGGACGTCACCGCCTGGCACTCCCTGCACGACCGGCTCAAGGACGGCGCTGCCGGTGAGGAGGTCATCCGGGTCTTCTACCTCGCGGTGGCGCCCGCCCTGTTCGGTCCGATCTGCGAGCACCTCGACCAGCTCGGGCTGGCCACCGACCGCTCCCGGGTCGTGCTCGAGAAGCCCATCGGCACCGATCTCGCGAGCGCCGAGACCATCAACGAGGCCGTGGGCCGGGTCTTCGACGAGTCGCACATCTTCCGCATCGACCACTACCTCGGCAAGGAGAGCGTCCAGAACCTCCTGGTCACGCGCTTCGCCAACACCTTCCTCGAGCCGCTGTGGAACAGCCACTGGGTCGACCACGTGCAGATCACCGTCTCGGAGTCGCTCGGCGTCGGCGACCGGGGCTCCTACTACGACCGCTCCGGCGCGCTGCGCGACATGGTGCAGAACCATCTCCTCCAGCTGTTGTGCCTCGTCGCGATGGAGCCGCCGACGTACGTCGACCGGGAGACCGTCCGCGACGAGAAGCTCAAGGTCCTCCAGGCCCTGCGACCGATGACCCCCGAGCTGCTCGAGCGCGACGCCGTCGCCGGGCAGTACGCCGCCGGCCTGTGCAGCGGCGCGGCCGCCCCGTCGTACGCCGACGAGATCGGCCACGAGAGTCACACCGAGACCTTCGTGGCGCTCAAGACCGAGGTGCAGAACTGGCGCTGGGCTGGCGTGCCGTTCTACCTGCGCACCGGCAAGCGGATGTCGGAGCGGGTCTCGGAGATCGTGGTGGTCTTCAAGGAGCCGCCGCACGCGATGTTCCCGCACAGCGAGGGTGCGACCGAGCCCAACCGGCTGCACATCCGGGTGCAGCCCGACGACGGCATGCGGCTGCACATGACCGCCAAGGAGCCCGGCCCCGGCGGGATCCGGTTGCGTCCGGTGTCCCTCGACCTAAGCTACGCAGCCGCCTTCGGCGGTCGCTCACCCGACGCGTACGAACGACTGCTCATGGACGTCGTCCGCGGCAACACCACGTTGTTCATGCGCCGCGACGAGGTGGAGGCGGCCTGGGCCTGGGTCGCACCGATCCTCGACCACTGGGCCCGGCCCACCCACCGTCCGCGGCGCTACCCCGCCGGTACCAACGGACCCGTCGCCGCCGTCACGCTCCTCGAGCGGGACGGCCGATCCTGGCAGGAGACCGAATGACCACCATCAACGCAGGCGTCGCCGAGGTGACCGCGCGCATCTCCGCGCGCAGCCGCGGCACCCGGGCTGCCTATCTCGCCCGCGTCGCTGCAGCGACCCACAAGGGCCCGGCCCGCGGCAAGCTGGCGTGCGCCAACCTCGCCCACGGCTTCGCCGCCTCCGAGGAGCCGGTCAGGGCCGGGCTGCGATCGGGTCGCAAGCCCAACGTGGCGATCGTGTCGGCGTACAACGACATGCTCTCGGCCCACCAGCCGTTCCGCGACGTCCCGGAGGTGCTCAAGAAGTCGATCGTCCGGGCCGGCGGGCTGGCGCAGTTCGCCGGTGGCGTGCCCGCCATGTGCGACGGGATCACCCAGGGCCGCGCCGGCATGGAGCTCTCGCTCTTCAGCCGCGACCTGATCGCCATGTCCACCGCGATCGCGCTCTCGCACGACATGTTCGACGCGGCGATGATGCTGGGGGTCTGCGACAAGATCGTGCCCGGCATGCTGATCGGGGCGTTGTCCTTCGGGCACCTGCCAGTAGTGTTCGTGCCCGCAGGGCCCATGACGTCCGGGCTCCCGAACGGCGAGAAGGCGCGGGTGCGCCAGCTGTACGCCGAGGGCAAGGTCGGCCGCGAGGAGCTGCTCGAGGCCGAGTCCGCGTCCTACCACTCGAAGGGGACCTGCACCTTCTACGGCACCGCCAACAGCAACCAGATGCTGATGGAGGTCATGGGCCTCCACCTGCCCGACGCCACCTTCGCCAACCCGGGCACGCCCCTGCGTGCCGCCCTGGACCGCGCCGCGGGCGCGCGGGCCGTCGCGATCACCGCCGCCGGTGGGGAGCCGACACCGATCGGCCACCTCGTCGACGAGAAGGCGATCGTCAACGCCTGCGTCGCGCTGCTGGCCACCGGCGGGTCCACCAACCACACGATGCACCTGGTCGCGATCGCAGCCGCGGCCGGCATCTCGCTGACCTGGGACGACCTGTCCGACCTGTCGGCCGTGGTGCCGCTGCTCACCCGGATCTATCCCAACGGCAGCGCCGACATCAACCACTTCGTCGCCGCCGGCGGCACCCCCTTCCTCATCCACACCCTGCTGAAGCACGGTTACCTGTACGACGACGTGCTGACGGTCTCCGGCCGCGGACTGTGGCGGCACACGGCCGAAGCGCGCCTCGACGGCGACTCGGTCGCCTGGGAGGAGGGGCCCAAGCAGTCCCTCGACCTCACGGTCCTCCGCCCGGCCGACGACCCGTTCGCCCCGGACGGCGGCCTGCGCATGCTGTCGGGCCGGCTTGGTCGAGCCGTGGTGAAGACGTCCGCGGTCGCGCCGGAGCACCGGGTGATCACCGCGCCGGCGGTGGTCTTCGACGACCAGGCCGACTTCCTGGCTGCCTTCGCCGAAGGCCGGCTCGACGGGCGGGACCTGGTGGCCGTCATCCGCTACCAGGGCCCGGCCGCCAACGGGATGCCGGAGCTCCACAAGCTGATGCCGGCCCTGGGCGTGCTGCAGGACCGCGGCCAACGCGTCGCGATCGTCACCGACGGCCGGATGTCCGGTGCGTCGGGCAAGGTGACCGCCGCGATCCACGTGACCCCCGAGGCCGCGCTCGGTGGTCCGCTCGCCCGGGTGCGCGACGGCGACCTGGTCACCGTCGACGCCGAGCTGGGCACCCTGGACCTCGACGTGCCGGACGCCGAGTTCGACCACCGCGAGATGACCGGCCGGGCCCCCGATGACGTCGAGTGGGCCGGCACCGGGCGCGAGCTCTTCTCCGGCTTCCGCGCCATCGTCGGCACGGCCGAGAACGGCGCCAGCGTCATCCGTCCGCTGCCCGCCCCCCACGAGGAGATCCCCGTTGTCCAGCACGCCTGAGTCCCTGTTGTCGATCGTCCCTGTCGTCCCGGTGGTCGTCATCGAGGACCTCGCCCACGCCGTCCCGGTCGCTCGCGCCCTCGTCGAGGGCGGGCTGCCGATGATCGAGCTCACGCTGCGTACGCCCGTCGCGCTCGACGCCATCGCGGCGATCGCCGCCGAGGTGCCCGAGATCCTGGTCGGCGCCGGCACCATCGTGACGCCCGGCCAGGTGAAGCAGGCCATCGACGCCGGTGCCGAGTTCCTCGTGTCCCCCGGTTGCACGCCGGCGCTGTTGTCGGCGATGGCCGCGTCGGGCGTCGGGTTCCTGCCCGGCACGTCCACAGTCTCCGAGGCCCTGGCGGTGCTCGAGGCGGGCCACACCGCGATGAAGTTCTTTCCCGCCGAGGCATCGGGCGGTGCGGCATACCTCACGTCCATCGCGTCCCCCCTGCCGGCCGCGCGCTTCTGCCCGACGGGCGGGATCACAGCGGCAACGGCCCCGTCCTACCTCGCGCTGTCCAACGTCGGGTGCGTCGGCGGCTCGTGGCTGACACCAGCGGACGCCCTCGCGGACAAGGACTGGGACCGAATCAGGCGATTGGCTGCCGCGGCCACCGCGCTCGCCGCATCTCCCTCCTAAGCCACCGTGCGGGGCCAGGTCCAGGCGGAGCGGAGGATGTAGACGAGGATGGCCACTTCGACCACGACGCCGAGGCCGTAGAAGTACACCCAGGATGCGCCGAGCACGTTGAAGGCCGCGATGGGAATGCAGAGCGATGCCACGACCAGGTTGAGCGTGCGGTTCGCGCGGGCGGGCAGTGCCATGGAGAGCAGAATCATGAGGGCCGGTATCCCCACGATCACGAGCGAAGACACGACGAAGGTCTGGCTGATGTCGAACTCGAAGACGACGCCGGCCAGGATGTCGTCGACGGCGCCGGGGATGTACAGGTGGAGGTAGTCGACGTAGATGTAGAAGAACATGTAGCTGGTCCAAGCGGCGGTCAGCTTGGCTCTGACCGGCGCGGGTGGATCATGTAGCTCTGTCGTGGTCGTGGTCTTGGTCGTGGCGCTCAAAGGTCTCTTCTCTCTCATCGGGTCGTCGATGTCACTATGGCTGAACGTCTGTTCGATGCCACTGGTCCTCGGGCTCGATCTTCCTGGCCGAAGGTATGGGTCATTTCTCATTCCTTCGGCCGGCCTGAGACCTTGCGGGCGCCAGCCCCAACACCCCAGGGTCTGGGAACTCATGCCGATGAGGTCCTTGGCCCGTCGCCAGGACGATCACCCCGTCACTGACGGCAGCGACGATGGCGATGCTGGCAGCGGCGTCGATGGTCCGCTGCAGGCGTCCCCGAACGATAGGCGCTTGCCGAGTTCGCAGTCGTAGCGCGAGCTCGACCTCCACCCTGGTTGCGAGGTCCTCCAGGACCGCAAGCGGGCAGGTCGGGTCGCGGACGAGATCGCGGCCCGACGGACTCGATCCGGGCCCTGGTCAGTCCCTACACCTCCTCCATGTCGGCCCACGCGCCGCTGCGCTGTTCCAGCATCAGCTGCCGCTCGGACTCGACGAATCCCAAGCGGTGGTAGACCCGGACCGCCTCACCGTCGTCATCGGCGACGATCACCAGGGTGCCGATCGCGAGGTCCTCGAGGGCGTGGGTCCCGGCCGCGTAGACCACCGCGGCCGCCAGACCACGACGGCGGTGATCGGGATGCGTCTCGACGCTCTGGAAGCGCGCGACGCCGTCCTCGGTCCGGAAGACCGCCGCCGTGCTGACGACCCGGCCGTCGACGACGGCCCCGAAGCGCTGGCCCCGGCCGGCAGCGACGAGGGGCTTCTCCTGCTCGTTCCGTCCGCGCGCGAACGTGAGGAAGGTGTCCTCATCGGCGCGGGCGTAGAGAGCTTGGCTGAGCCGCGCTCGACTCTCCCAGTCCTCCTCGGAGGAGAGCGGCCGCACCTCGGCGTCCACGTCCCGCGGCGGCACCAGGGAGGTTGCCGTGAGCACCGCCGCCACGTCGACGGTCAAGCCGGCAGTCTCGAACGCCTCCCGCGACTCTTCGGACAGCTCCGCGGCGTCGATCCCGATGCTCACGTGGTCGGCCCGTGGGAACTCCGTGCGGAACGCCCCGACCACCTCGGGCTCGCCGCCAAGGGCAGGCGGCTCGGCGAGGAGGAGGAAGTTGCCCCAGAAGTGGGACGGGTTGGCCGGCGTGCGGACCACGAGGTGGGTCCCGAGGTCCTCGACCACGCTGCCGCTCGCGGTGAGCAGGGCCAGGTCGGTCCGGAAACCGAGGGAGCGCACGTTCATGGACGGAGGCTAGCGACAACCCTCGGGCCTGCGGATCAGCCGAAAGAACAGGAATTGACTCATACCAAAGGCCAGAAAGATGTCACCGGCACACCGATGGCACGAGCAGACATTCAGTCATCGGGACGTCGTTCTGAGTTCGACATCAGCCAAACCCTCGTGGTGGCGCACGAAACGGAGGGGATTGCCATCTGGGCGTACGCACCCAGGCGAGTCAAGCCATCACGCACGCGGATTGCGTGGAGCGGGTCAGGCAGTGGCCCGGTGGAGCGCCACGACTCCGCCCGAGAGGTTGCGCCACTGCGGCTCCGTCCAACCGGCCGACGCGATCAGCGCCGCGAGGCCCTGCTGGTCGGGCCACGCGCGGATCGACTCGGCGAGGTAGACGTAGGCGTCCGGCGAGGACGAGACCGCTCGGGAGATCGCCGGCAGCGCCTTCATCAGGTATTCCATGTAGACGGTCCGGAACGGGGTCCAGGTCGGGCTGCTGAACTCGCAGACGACCAACCGGCCGCCGGGGCGGGTGACCCGAAGCATCTCGCGCAGCCCGCGCTCGGGGTCGACGATGTTGCGCAGCCCGAACGAGATGGTCACCGCGTCGAAGGTGTCGTCCGCGAAGGGCAAGAGCGTGGCGTCGCCAGCGGTGAAGGGCAGTCCCGGTCGTGCCCGCTTGCCGACCTGGAGCATCCCGAGGGAGAAGTCGCACGGGACCACCGTCGCCCCGCGGTCGGCGAAGGGCTGGCTCGACGTGCCCGTCCCGGCGGCGAGGTCCAGCACCACGTCACCCGGGGACGGGTCGACCGCCTCGATCACGTCGTGGCGCCAGCGCCGGTCCTGCCCGAGGGACAGCACGTCGTTGGTGACGTCGTAGCGCTTGGCGACGGCGTCGAACATGCGTCGGACGTCGGTCGGTTGCTTGTCGAGTTCCGCGCGGGCCACGGCCGCGAGCCTAGTGCGGTGATGAATTCGCGATGTAGGTGGGCGTCCCTACGATTGTCGACATGCGTACGCCTCGTTTCCTCCACCTCCTCGTCGTGCTCGCGATGGCCCTGGTCATGGCTCTGGGCGCCTTCTCGTTCGCCACGTCGGCCCGCGCGACCGTGGAGTCGACGGGCGAGCGTGCGGGCTTCACCCGGCTCGAGTTCGGCGACACCGGCTGGCGGGTGCGCGAGCTCCAGAGCCGACTGCACCAGCTCGGCCTCCACTCCGAGGTCGTCACCAGTCGCTTCGACGCCGAGACCCGCGACGGCGTCCGGACCTTCCAGGCCCGTCGTCAGCGGCCCACCAGCGGCGTCGTCGACCGCGCCACGTGGGACAAGCTCCTCGCCAAGACCGTCGAGCCGACGAAGGAGGCCCTGAAGAACATCTACACCCCGGGCCCCGCGATCCTTCGGGCTGGTGACCAGGGCCTCCCCGTCCGCCGGGTGCAGGCACGGCTCGCACAGCTCAACTGGTACGCCGGGGACGTCACGGGGGTCTACGACGAGAAGACCGCCGCTGCGGTGACCGGGTTCCAGACCAAGCGCAAGATCCCTGTCACCGGCGAAGTGGACCGACGCACCCTCGACCGGTTGGCCCAGATGACGCGCGAGCCCACGAAGGCCGAGCTGTTCAACATCGAGCCGACCGGCCCCGCCCTCGATCCGCGCTGCATGACGGGTCGGGCCATGTGCGTCGACAAGTCGTCTCGCTCGCTCCGCTGGGTGGTCGACGGCGTCGTCAAGCTCCGCTTCGACGTGCGCTTCGGCTCCGACGAGCTGCCGACCCGCGAGGGCGCGTTCTCGGTGTTCCGCAAGTCGCGCGACCACGTCTCGAGCCTCTACAACACCTCGATGCCCTTCGCGATGTTCTTCTCGGGCGGGCAGGCCGTGCACTACTCCCCCGACTTCGCCGCCACCGGCTACAACGGCGCCTCCCACGGGTGCGTCAACGTGCGCGACTACAACGCCGTCCGCTGGCTCTTCGGCCGGGTGCAGCTCGGCGACAAGGTCATCGTCTACCGATCGTGATGAGCAGCATCGCCCCCCGCGTAGGCTCCATGGTCGTGACGACCAGCGCGACCCCCGGCGAGCCCCTCGTCGTGCGTACGGTCGCGGTCGATCTGGCTGAGACCGACTCCCTGCTCGACCTCCTGCCGAGCGACGCACCCGTCACCTGGCTGCGCCGAGGCCAGGGCCTCGTCGGCTGGGGCGTCGCCGCCGTCCTCAGGACGTCCGGCACCGCCCGCTTCCGCGACGCCGACAAGTGGTGGTCAGAGGTCACCGGCCGGGCCGAGGTCGACGACCAGGTCAACGAGCCAGGCACGGGCCTGGTGGCCTTCGGGTCCTTCGGCTTCGCCGACGACCCCGGCGACTCGGTGCTGGTGGTGCCACAGGTCGTCGTCGGTCGCCGGGGTGACCGCGCCTGGCTGACGACCGTCGGCGTGGACCTGACCGAGGTGGCCCCCGTCGAGCAGCCGCTGGCACCGGTCGGCCTGAGCTTCGCCGACGGTGCCCTCAACAGCGAGGCCTGGATGTCGGTCGTGGCCGATGCCGTCGCGCGCATCAACGCCGGCGACCTGGAGAAGGTCGTGCTCGCTCGAGACCTCGTCGCGACCTGCGAGGAGCCCGTCGACGTGCGCTGGCCGCTGCGAGAGCTCGCCCGCGACTACTCGATGTGCTGGACCTTCCACGTCGACGGACTCTTCGGTGCGACGCCGGAGATGCTCGTCCGCCGCGAGCGCGGACTCGTGACCTCGCGAGTCCTGGCGGGCACCATTCGCCGTACAGGTGACGAGGTGCGTGACGCCGCCCTCGCCGGCACCCTGGCGCGGTCGTCGAAGGACCTCGAGGAGCACGAATACGCCGTCCGCTCGGTCGCCGACGCCCTCGAGCCCCACTGCTCCTCGATGAACGTGCCCGAGGTCCCCTTCGTCCTGCACCTGCCCAACGTGATGCACCTCGCCACGGACGTGGCCGGGGTGGTCCACGACGCCGCGACCGTCTCGTCGTTGCTGCTGGCCGAGGCGCTCCACCCGTCCGCTGCGGTGGGAGGCACACCAACCGCCCCCGCGCTCCGGCTCATCAACGAGATCGAAGGCATGGGTCGCGGCCGCTACGCCGGGCCGGTCGGCTGGATCGACTCCCACGGAGACGGCGAGTGGGGCATCGCGCTGCGCTCGGCCGAGGTCAGCGGCAACACCGTCCGGCTCTTCGCCGGCTGCGGGATCGTGGCCGAGTCCGTCCCGGAGGCCGAGCTCGCCGAGTCGCAGGCGAAGTTCGTGCCCGTCCGTGACGCCCTGACCACCTGATCCAGGAGCACGAGTTCGGCCGTATGACAACCAAGTGGTTCGTTTGTGAGTCAGAATTCAGAAGACCTTCGCCCCCCACGTATGGTGATGAAGCCCTCCGACGGATGCAGGGGGTTTCACACGCACCCGACCGAAGAGAGAATTCATGTCTAACCGCCGCGCAGTGGCTGGAACGTTCGCCGCGCTGCTCATGCCCACCTCGCTGCTGATGGTCACCGCGACCACCACAGCGGACGCCGCCAACACCTCGACCAGGACAAGCGCTGTCCAGGCCAAGGCCAAGAGCAAGGCCAAGCTGGTCGCCATGCCGCAGATCGTGCAGCAGGGCAGGACCCCGGCAAGCGCCAGCTCCGCCAAGGCCGCCCTGACCGCCACGGTCAAGCCCGCCAAGGCCGGCCGCCCGGTCGCGCTCCAGGTGCAGAAGGGCTCGAGCTGGAAGACGGTCAGCAAGACCCAGCTCACCTCCAAGGGTCTCGCCCAGTTCGGCGCCCCGATCTCCAAGAGTGGCAAGGCCCTCAACTATCGCGTCACCGCCGCCAGCTTCAAGGGTGCCAGCGCCGTGACCAGCAAGCCGGTCAGCACCGCCCGTTGGCTGACGGCAAGCTTCACCGACGACTTCACCGGCTCCAGCCTCAGCCCGAGCTGGACCCACCGCGGTGTCAACTACGAGCCGTCGAGCCTGCGCGAGTGCTCGCGTGGCGACTCGCGCGCCGTCGCCGTGAGCGGTGGCACCGTCAAGATCAGCGTGATCAAGGACCCGACCCGCACCGCTGAGAAGTGCGTCGCGAAGAAGGACGGCAAGTCGACCGGCAAGTTCGCCTACCGGCTCAACGGCCACATCGGCACGCAGGGCAATGTCTCCCTCAAGTACGGCTTCGCGGCCGCCCGGATCAAGATGCACAAGCTCCGCGGTCAGCACGGTGGCTTCTGGATGCAGCCGGCAACGACCGTCCCGGGCTCCTTCAGCCCGAAGAGCATCGGCGCGGAGATCGACGTCATCGAGTACTTCGGCGACCAGCACCCCGAGGGTGGACTGACCTCGTTCATCTACTCGAAGACCAGCTCGGGCAAGGACGTCAAGACCGGCTCGTGGATCAAGGACTCCACGTCCTTCCTCAAGAACCGCAAGGACGGCTGGTCGAAGAACTACCACGTCTTCTCCGTCGAGTGGACCCCCTCGGTCTACATCTTCCGCATCGACGGCAAGGAGACCTGGCGCACGAAGGTCGGCGTCTCGGGCCAGGAGCAGTACCCGATCCTGAGCCTGCTCAGCTCCGACTACGAGATCTCGCAGATGAAGGGCGGCGACGCCAAGCTGCCCCAGACGATGAACGTCGACTGGGTGCGGCTCTGGCAGGCCTGATCGTCCCCATCTGACGTACGGCGACGCGCCGTCCCGCTTCAGCGGGGCGGCGCGTTTCGCATGCGCTCTCAGCCGGTGAGGTGGTGGACGAAGCACCAGCGCCAGTCCTCGCCCGGCTGGGCGGACTGCATGACGGGGTGCGTGGTGTCGTGGAAGTGCTCCGTGGCGTGCCGGTGCGGGGAGGAGTCGCAGCAGGCGACATTGCCGCAGGACAGACAGCGCCGCAAGGACACCCAGTGCGCCCCCAGCGCCTCGCACTGCTCGCACGCCATCTCCTCGGAGGTGGCCGCCACGGTCGCGGGACCGGCGGCGGCGAGATGGTCACAGGAGTCGCCGGCCGCGACCCGGACTGCGCGCACGGTCGTCGAGTCGTCGTCGAGCTCCGCCACGTCGAGCATCGACTCCTCGACGTCGAGGATCCTCAGGACGTCGCGGACGACCTCGCTGGCGACCACCCCGGTGTTGCGGACCTCGAGCACCTTCGCTCGCTCGGCAGCGATCATCACCAGGCGGGCCCGGGCGTAGTGGCTGCTGGGCGACTCCTGCCCGGGGGTGGTGGAGAGCTGCTCCCACGCCGCGAAGTTGCGCTGCTCCACGCGCTGCCGGAGCAGGTCGGAGACCCCGTGCGGGTCCTCGTGCTCCAGCTCGTCGAGGGCGCCGAAGCCGGCCTTGGAGGCCTGCTGCAGCAACGCTGCCCGGGCCAGGGCGTCCTCGAGCGGGTCCGGAGGCGGTGCTCCCAGCCGGCGGGCGAGCCAGGGCAGGGAGAGTCCCTGGAGGAACAGCGTCCCGGCCACGACGGCAAAGGCGATCAGGAGCAGCACCTCCCGGTGCTCGGTCTCCTCGGGGATGACGAACGCCGCTGCCAGCGTCACCACGCCGCGCATGCCGGCCCAGCCGATGATGACGGTGTCGCGCCACGGTGCGACCCCGCTGGTGGCCGGGTCGGCGCCGGGACGGACCAGCAGCGAGCGCGCGCCGAGGACCCAGACCAGACGGAGCGCGATCGTGGCGAGCAGAGCGCCGAGGCACACCCCGGCGATGCGGGCCGGTGAGATGTCGCTGTCGGCGGCCCCTTCGAGGATCCAGCGGGCCTGGAGGCCGATGAGCAGGAAGACGGTGTTCTCCAGCAGGAAGGCCACGGTCCGCCAGTTGATGCGTTCGGCGATCCGCGACTGCGCCGTCTGGATGACCGGAGCCTTGTGACCGAGCAGCAGACCGGCGACGACGACCGAGATGACTCCGGATGAGTGGAGCTCCTCCGCGAGGAGGTAGGCCACGAAGGGCGTCACGAGCGAGATCGCGGTGTCCATCAAGGGGTCGGTGACCAGCTTGCGGAGCTTGGCCACCACGACGAACACGAGGAAGCCCAGGGCAGCACCGCCGACGGAGGCCCACAGGAAGTCGAGGCCGACCTCGACGGCGTGCACGCCCACTGACGCGGCCGCGAGCGCCGTACGCAGCGAGACGAGTGCCGTGGCGTCGTTGAGCAGGGACTCGCCCTCCAGGATCGTGACGACCCGGCGAGGCAGGCCGATCCTGCGGGCGATCGCGGTGGCCGCGACCGCATCCGGAGGCGCCACGACCGCACCGATGGCGATCGCCATCGGCCACGAGATGCTCGGCACGACGAGGTGGACCACGGCGCCGACGCCGAACGCGGTGAAGACGACGAGACCGATCGAGAGGAAGAGGATCGGTCGACGGTTGGCGTTGAAGTCGACCAGTGAGGTCTGGATCGCCGCGGCATAGAGCAGGGGTGGCAGCAGCCCCAGCAGCACGATCTCCGGCTCGAGACGGACCTCCGGCACGAACGGCAGGAATGTGCCGACGAGGCCGAGGGCGATGAGCAGCAGGGGCGCGGGCACGTCGAGGCGGTCAGCGAGGGCAGCACCGGCCAGCACCACGACGACGAGCGCGACCAGGAAAAGGGCGATCTCCACCCCGGAAGTCTCTCAGGCGCCCTCTCAGCTGCCAGGCGCCTGCCGCGGGGCCTCGACGAGGGCACCCCCGCCGGCGGTCGAGAAGACGAGGAACACGCGTTCCTCCCCCGGCGGCAGGATGGTCGACGCCGCCTGGCCGCTGTGTTCGCCCTCGAGGTGCGCGCTGACGTGCACGTTGCGGTCGGCCGGGATCTCCCACGACACGGGCCCCGGCACGACGAGGTACTGGCGCCCGTCGATGCTGACGACAGGGAACCACGTCCGGAGGATCCGCGAGTTGCCGATGGCGAGGTCGATCGTCAGCAGGCGCCTCGGTCCGGTGTGGAACTCGACGTAGGGGATGACACCCGGCATGGCAGCCCAGTTGGACGTGGGGTCGGCAGGGCGGAAGGGTTCGGTCACGGATGACAGCCTGCCCCGACCGGCCGTGGATAATCCCCCGGGTGCGAGGAGTCGGGATCGTAGGCAGGGTCGCCCTGGGCATCCTCGCCCTGCTGGGCCTCCTCGTCATGGCAGCCGGCGCGGCCGTCGCCGGGGTCGTGGGCTCCGACGACACGGTCTTCAACCGCCCCACGGACCTCGGCGATGACGGGCGCCCGGTCCTCACCTCCCCCGACCTGCTGGCCTACGAGGGCATCACGGTCACGTTGCGCGCGTCTGCGCCCGGCGGCGTCTTCATCGGTACGGCGCACCCGGTGGACGTGGCTGACTTCGTCGGCGACTCGTCCCGGATCCGGCTGACCCGGGTGACCCGCTCGGGGGTCGTCGCGGAGGACGCAGGCTCCGCTGAGCCCGTACGCCCGGCGTCGGCGGGCTTCTGGACCAGCTCGATGAGGGGCGAGGGCGTGGAGGAGCTGACCCTCGACCGGGACTCCGCTGCCTCCCAGTGGGTGATCGCTCCGCTCACGGGCAAGGGACCCACCACGGTCTCCTTCGGGGTGACGGTCCCCGGGTTGTTCCGCGCAGCACTGCTCGCCTTCGGTCTCGGGGCCCTGGCGCTCCTGGCGTGCGTGGAGCTGCTGCTCCGCTGGCGCCGGACGCCGCGAGCACCCGAGCGACCGGCCATCGAGGCTCCGCCAGAGGTGGACGGGCCAGTGGTCGACAGGCCATTGGTCGACAGGCCAGTGGTCGACAGGCCAGTGGTCGAGAGGCCAGCCGGCAGGCACCGGGCGCAGCGGACGGCGGTCGCCATGGCGGTGGTCCTCTCCGCGACCGGTTGCACGTGGGAGGACCTGATGCCGGCGAAGCGACAGCCGACCGACCTCGCAGCGACGAAGGTGGCGTTGACGAAGGCTGAGCTGCCTGCCCTTCTTGCGTCCTACGACCGTCGCTTGGGCCAGGCCATCGAGGCGGCCCAACCCCCGCGCTACGGCGCGGACCTGTGGCGGCTCGCCGACCGCGGACCGGCTTTGGAGAGCGACCTCTTCGGCACCCGCGTCGCCCGGCTGACCGCGGTCGGCGGCCGCTCGTCCGTCCCCCACGACCCGGTGGGGGTCTATGCTCCACGGTTCGCGTCCTATCCGATGTGGTCGCTCGTGGCGTCGACGACGGGCGACGACAAGCGCATCGACCTGTTCACCAAGGCGTCCGTGCAGGCACCGTGGCTGCGCCAGGCGGGCACGACGGTCTCCCGCGGCCTGCCCGAAGCGGGACGCCCGGCCCGGGCTGCGAGCAGTGAGCAAGCGGCGGCCGCGACGGCGAGGTGGCGCACCTACCTGCGCTCGGGCACCACGGACGACGGGCTGGTGCTCGACCCCGACTCCGAGGAGTGGCGCGAGAACGTCGCCGACCTCGGCAGCCGGGCGATGTTCCGCAGCTACACCGTCTCGGTCGAGGCCGCCGGGAAGAGCGGCCTGTCGCGCGTCGTGGAGGTCGACGACGGAGCACTGGCGATCGTTGCGCTGCGGATGACGACCCGGCTGGCGGGACGGCCCGACCTGCGAGTGCGGTGGGCGCCGCCATACGGGGAGTATCGCCCCAGTGCGGATGGCGTCCTGTCCTTCGCGCACCTCGCCGTCGGCGTGATCCACCTGCCCTCGAAGGGACCTGCGAGGGTGTTGGGCGCGACCTACAGCGAGGTTGCAGTCACCCCCTGAGGGCGCGGATCCTCCGGTCAAGATCCCGCCGGTTGTCCCGACGCACCACGGCCTCGACCACCTCGATGCCCCCGTTGGGCGAGGCCAGCGCCTGCTCGAGCTCGGGCAGGCTCGTGACCCTCAGGTGCGGGGTCCGCGTCGCGGCGCACAGGCTGGCGATGTCGACGTCGTGCGGGGTGCCGAAGAGCGCGTCGTAGCGGTCAGCGAACTCGGGCGCGCCCTGCTCGAGCATCGTGAAGATCGACCCGCCGTTGTCGTTGACGACCACGATGGTGAGGTCGGGCCGCGGTTGCCCCGGGCCGAGGATCATGCCGGTCGCGTCGTGCAGGAAGGTCACGTCGCCCATCAGGGCCAGCGCCCGGCTGCTGCGCGGTCGTCCGAGGGTGGCGCCGATCGCGCTGGACACGGTGCCGTCGATGCCGGCGAGCCCGCGGTTGGCGACCACCTTGCGCCGGTCGCCGACGTCGTAGCGCGCGGCCATCAGGTCCAGGTCGCGGATGGGACTGGACGCACCGACCCAGAGCAGGCCGCCGGGCGGTACCGCTCGACTGACGACACCGGCCACGTCGTACGGCGTGAGGTCGGCCTCCGCCCTCAGCAGGTCGTCCAGCTGCCGCGCCACCGACCGGTCCGCGGCGACCCACGCGTCGAACCAGCTCGTGTCGGTCGACTCCGCCGTCGTCGCACGGGCGACAGCCCGGGCGACCGCGAACGGACGCTCGCGCCAGAGGCCTCGGTCCTCGATGTCCCAGACCTCGACGTCGTCGCGGGCGAGGAGACGACTGACCGGGCGGGACAGCGTCGGGTGCCCGGCCACGACGACCCGCTCCACCTGCTCGCCGAGCTCCCCGTCGAGGAGCAGGCGGTAGGTCCGAAGGGCATGCGTGCCGGTGCGCGATCCGCTGGTCGGCTCGGCCAGGAGCGGCCACTGGCCGCGTTGCGCGAGCACCCGCGCCGCCGGGCCGGCGTCGTCACCGGCGACCACGACGGTCCGGGGGCCGTGCGGGATCTCGACCTCGTGGTGACGCGGGCGCCGGTTGTCCACCGGCTCGACGGCCGGGACCTGCCACGCGTCCGGGGGCACGAGCGGATCGGCAAGCTGCACGTTGAGGTGCAGTGGCAGCTCACGCCCGGCGAGGAGGCCGTCGACCTCGGCGCGCTGGTCCGTGCCGGCGACGTCGAGGAAGTCGAGTCCCGGGATCATCCGCACCTGGTCGGTCGTCTGGTTGGCGCTGGTGCCGCGGAGGCTGGCCGGGCGGTCAGCGGTGACCAGGACGAGGGCCACTCCGGCGTGCGCCGCCTCGAGGGCCGCCGGGTGGAAGTTGGCCACGGCCGTCCCGCTGGTGCAGACCACCGCGGCGGGACGTCGCGACACCTTGGACAGGCCCAGTGCGAGGAAGGCGGCCGTACGTTCGTCGATGCGGGTGTGCAGCCGCAGGGCGCCCGCCTCAGCCGCGGCGAAGGCCGCGAACGACAGGGGTGCGTTGCGCGAGCCGGGCGCGATCACCACGTCGGTGACGCCGGCCTGCATCAGGGCCGCCACGACGGTGCGCGCAAGGTCGGTCGACGAGGTCACAGCCCGAGATCCTGCCGTACGGCGAGAAGGCGCCTCTCCCAGTGGGCACGACGCTCCGGCGACGCCGAGACCCGGGCCATCGCCGCCTCGTCGACCTCGACCGGCCCGACGGACAGCATCCCGTCCACGGGCAGGAGCGGCTCGAGCGCGACGTCGTCGCTCAGCAGCTGGACCGTGGCCAGTCCGCAGGCGTGCTCCAGCGACGGCAGCGCCGCGGCCAGGGCGACGCCGGCCGCGATGCCCACGCTCGACTCGACCGCGCTGGACACCACGACGGGCATGCCGATGTCCTCGGCGATCCGCAGGCAGGCACGCACTCCCCCGAGCGGCTGGACCTTGAGCACCGCGATGTCCGCTGCGGCCAGGTCGCGCACCCGATAGGGGTCAGCGGCACGCCGGATCGACTCGTCGGCAGCGATCCGCACGTCGACGGCCCGCCGGACTGCGGCGAGCCCCTCGACGCTCTCGCAGGGCTGCTCGACATACTCCAGGCCGCCGGCCGCTCGCTCCAGCAGCGTGATCGCACGGGTCGCCTCGTCCAGGTCCCACCCACCGTTGGCGTCGACGCGGATGAGGCCGCCCGCGCCGAGCGCGTCGCGGACGGCTTCGACGCGGGCGATGTCGTCGGCCAACGTCTGGCCCCGTTCGGCGACCTTCACCTTGGCCGTCGTGCAGCCACCGGCGCGGACGATCTCGTGGGCCCGCTCGGGGCTGCAGGCGGGCACGGTCACGTTGACGGGCACGGTGTCGCGCACCGGTGTCGGCCAGTCGCCGGCGGCGGCCTCGAGGGCACACTGCAACCACGGGGCGGCGACCTCGGGGTCGTATTCGAGGAACGGGCTCCACTCGCCCCAGCCGGCGTCACCGCGCAGCAGCATCCCCTCGCGGACGGTGATGCCCCGGAAGGTCGTGCGCAGCGGGATCGAGAAGACGTGCGTCACACCAACCCCCTGAGGGACTCGCGGTCCACCTTGCCCGTGGCCAGGAGCGGCAGCTCGGGGAGGAGGACAACCTCTTGCGGTGCCCACGAGCGCGGGTGGACCTCGGCCACCCAGTCGCGCAGGTCATCGTCACAGCCCACCACGAAGGCCACCACGCGCGAGCCCCACTCCTTGTCGGGCACACCGAGGACCTCGACCGCCACCACGGCGGGGTGCTCCCGCAGCCGCGCGGCAACGGCGGGCAGTGGGACGTTCACCCCACCGCTGATCACCACGTCATCGATCCGTCCGAGCACCTGCAGCCGCCCGTCGTCATCGAGGCGGCCGGCGTCGGCAGTGACGAACCAGCCGTCGCCGAGCGCCTCGGCGGTCAGGGCGGGGTCGCCGTCGTAGCCGTCGAACACCGTGGGGCCACCGATCCGGATCCGCCCGTCGGTCCCGAGGGCCAGGGCAACGCCGTCGAGCGGCACTCCGTCGTAGACGCAACCACCGGCGGTCTCCGAGGCACCGTACGTCGCGACCACGCGGAGTCCGTCGGCCGTCGCCCGGGACCTGAGCGCCGGGTCGATGGGCCCGCCCCCCAGCAAGATCGTGTGCATCGCGCGGAGCGCCTCAACCTGGTCGGGCCGGTCGAGGAGACGGTGGAGCTGGGTCGGCACGAGAGAGGTGAACAGAGTGGCCCCGTCCCCCGTCCCGACCGCCTCGGCGAAGTCGAGGTCGCGGACCACGAGGGGGTCGTGACCGGCGAGCACCGAGCGGGCGATGACCTGCACGCCTGCGACGTACGACGCCGGCAACGCCAGCAGCCACTGCCCACGGGCCCCGAGGCGCCGGGCGCTCGCCTCGACCGAGGCCACGACCGCGGACCTGGACAGGACGACCCGCTTGGGGCGGCCCGTCGATCCGGAGGTCTCGATGAGCAGCCGCCCCGGCTGTGGGTCGGCCAGCCAGGCCCTCAGCTGGCCAATGGCCGTCCCTGCCTCGTCGGACGGCCTCAGGAACTCCACCCCTGCACGCTATCCGTCGCCTCTTTCGTCAACCATCTGGGCACAACTTCTCACAATTCATTGACGCGTCGCATGCCCGTTCTATGCTGAAGGCTCCACCTCCTGTTATGGGAGGCCCGAACTCAAGTCATTGGGGGAGGGGGAGGATGGCGAGTTTGGGTGGCTTCGGCCCGACCCTCACCCCGGCCATGAGCGTGGCATCACCTCGCCGCGCCAGCGGAGGACTATTCGTAGTATTCCGCTGGCGCGGTCCACGTCATTCAGGCCAGCTCAGCTCAGGATCCGGCCCAGCAGCTCGTCCAGCCTGGTCCGCTGACTCTGACCCTCCGCCAGCGGCCGTGCCGCGACTTCTTCGACGAGCATCTGAGCGAGCTCGCCGACCTTGAGGTCGCTCCTGTCAGCATGCTCACGCAGCATCGTGAAGGCCGCGACGTCGTCGCACCCCAGGGCGACCATGACGATCCCCTTCGCCTGGTCGACCGTCGACCGGGCCTCCGCGGCGCGGACCAGAGCGGTCTCCCCGTCCTGCGGGACCTGCCGCTCGCGCACCCCGGTCAGGTCGACGAAGTAGCCCGTGACCGACTCCACCCGGCCATGGGGCCCGAGCACCCCACGACCCACCGAGAGCACGTAGCGGACCTGGTCGTCGGTACTGATGATGCGGTGGTAGCAGCTGAAGGGCAGCCCGTCACTCGTGACGGCTTCGAGCACCTCGTAGGCCCGCAGGGCATCGTCCGGGTGCTTGTGCTTGAGCATGAGGTCGGTCGTCGCCGGCATTGCGCGGGGCTCGTAGCCGTGGAGCTCGTACATCCCGTCGGACCAGGACCAGACGTCGTCCTCGACGAAGTAGGAGAAGTAGCCAACCGGGGTGTTGTTGGGCCGCCCGTCGAAATTCAGCTCGCCCATGGGTCCTCCGACAGATCGTGCGTGCCTCCGGCGTCCGAGCCAGCCGCCTGCCTGTAGACGATATCCACGTCTGCAGCCGATTGCTACACGGATCAGCCGGCGCGTGCGCCGCTGGGAAGGCTGTCGCCGACCGGCCGCGTCGCGTCGTCCGCCGCCACCAACTCCGACACCGCGTCGAGCAACGCCAGGTCCCAGTGCTGGATCACCTCGGCCCGGAGCTCGTGGACGTCCTCTGCGAAGTCGGCCGGGTCGAGCCCGGCCTCCCACGCTGCGTCGGCATAGGCCGCCACATCGTCGGCCTCCGCGACCTCGGCAGTGCTGACGAAACGCGCGGCCCGGTCGAGGCGCGACATGTGCTGGTCGAAGACGTCGTCGTCGACGAGCGGGAACAGCTCGCGCAGCTCGAGCGCGACCTCGCCGTGGGTCGCGGCGGGGAGCACCCCGTCCCCGACGGTGGCGCGCGCACTCAGCTGGCTGGCCAGGCGCAGTCCCTCGATGAAGCGGTCGTCATGGCTGGCCGGGCGCCCAGCATCGGCGAGCGACGGGAGACCCCGCAGCCCGGCCTCTCCCCTGCTCCGTGTGCCCATCCCCCCACGCTAACCCTGCGCGCCGGCAGCGTCCACCACCCCAAGGGCGCTACCGCGCGCTTCGCACCTTGGCTAGTTTTCAAGCATGGGAATCATGAAGAAGGCAGGCGCCCTCGGAGTCGCCAGGATGGTCTACACCGAGGCTCGCAAGCCGCACAACCAAGCCAAGATCAAGCAGGCGATGCAGACGGTCAAGGAGCGACGCAGCCGGGGTAGCCGCCCTCGCTGATCCCCGCTCAGCTGCACTGCCAGGTGAACGAGACGTTGCGCAGGTCTCCAGCGGCCAGGTCTTCCGGACGAGCCATCCAGTAGAGAATGCCGCAGTCGCCCCACATCATGCCGAGGTCGTCGTCGGAGTCGATCTGGAGCACAAGTGCCCACCGACGTGCCTCTCTTGCCAAGAGAGGGTCGCTGTACGACACGTTGTTCTCCAGAGCAGCCTCGGCAACCTCATGCTCCACCGGCCCCTGGATGGGTTGGGCGTATCCACCGATCTGGTGAAGCGGCATCGTGTGCCGCTCGTGCAGGGCCTCGGCGAACGCGTCCGCGGCGACCGGGTGCTCCACGAACGCGCCCGGGTCATCGCCGGGCTCGGAGAAGGCCTCTCTGAGATCAGAGTGCTCCCAGTCCGGGGCCGTCACGACGGATTCGCCGGAGTACCACCGCTCGGGGTAGCTCGAGATGCCATCGGGGGTGGGTTGCGGTGAACACGCGACGTCGGTAGGCACATACAAGGCGCGGGCTCCCTCGAGCGTGGCCGCGTCCCAGGTCCCGACGGTGTTGACGCCATCGTCGTAGGAGCCGTCGAAGTAGAAGAACAACAGACGCCCCGACGTCGGGATCGCGAGATCCAATGGGAACGCCGACAGCGGCTCGCAGAAGATCTCCCCGATGTACGACAGGGGGCCCTGGCTGGTCCAGGTCGGCCACAGCTCACCTGTCGGCAGCTTGGGCTGGCCGCCGAGCCGCGCGACATGCGTCGCCTCCCCCACCGCGGGGACGAGGCGGACACCTGGCCGCAGAAGGCCGAGCCAGCGCTGTCTCACCGGATCCGGCAGGTGCTCCGCAGCAATCCGCTCGACAAGTTCCGCATCCGAGATCTTTCGCATGCACCGATCATGGCGCTAAGTACGAATACGGTCACGTTCTCCCGCTCGTGCGCTGATACTGGCGCCATGAGCGATACCTCCACCCTCGTCCAGCGACGCGGGATCCGGGCACTGGTCACCCATCCGCAGTTTGCCTCCGGGACCACCTGCCTGCTCGGGGTCCTCAGCCTCCTCACGGTGCTGTGCTTCCACTTCCCCAGGCTGCTCACCAGCCAGGAGTTCCGGGCGGTCTACACCGAGGACTTCGCCCGCAACATGCTGACCGTCGGCCTCGTGCTCACCTTCATCATGGGCCCGATCGCCATTCTGCGCGGCCACTACCGCCGCTACGCCTACGTCGGTCTCGCGAGTGGCACCCTGGCCATCGTGCTCGGCGGCGCCACGGTCCAGTTCGAGAAGATCGACCAGACGCCGTACTCGCTCGGGCTCGACTGGTTCGTGCTTGCCCTGTTCTTCTCAGCACTCGTCTTCATCCCGCTGGAGCACCACTTCGCCCGGCGCCCGATCGCGGTGTTCCGGGACGGCTGGCGGACCGACGCGGTCTACTTCTTCATGAGCCACGTGATGGTCCAGTTCATCCTGCTCATGGTCACCGCCTCGACCTCGATCGTCGTCGGGGCCGCCCACATGCCCGACGTCCAGGCCTTCGTGAGCGCGATGCCGTTCGTCGTCCAGTTCCTCCTCGCCGTCTTCCTCGCGGACCTTGCGCAGGCCTTGCTGCACCGCTGCTACCACCGCATCACGACGTTGTGGAAGTTCCACTCGGTGCACCACTCCAGCCGTGACCTCGACTGGCTCGCAGGGTCGCGCGTCCACCTGGTCGAGACCGTGCTGACCCGCAGCATCGTCGTCCTTCCGCTGCTCGCGCTCGGGTTCGAACAGCCGGTGGTCAACGCCTACGCGGTCCTTGTCGGTCTGCAGGCCGTGGTCGCCCACGCGAACATCGACATCCGGTTCGGGTGGCTCGAATACGTGATCACCCTCCCGCGCTACCACCACTGGCACCACGCACGCCACAAAGAATACTGGGACTGCAACTACGCGATCCACCTGCCGCTCGTCGACATGGTGATGGGCACGTTCAAGCTGCCGAAGGATCACAGCTGGCCGGAGGAGTACGGCGTGTTCACCCTCGAGTCCGTGCCGCGAGGCTTCGTCGCCCAGACCGCCATGCCGTTCAGGAGCAAGGCGTTCTACGACGACTACGTGCGCTGAGCCTCCGGCGCTCGGAACAGCCAGCGGAGCGCGTCGGGGAACAGCACGCCGCCGTGGTTCGAGCTGTGCTCGCCGTCCCCGAGGACGAGTCTGAAGTCGTATGCCGCCTCGGCCAGCGCAGCGGCCACGCGCAGGTTGTCGGCGAGCCAGTTGTACTCGGGCGCGGGCTCGTTCCACCCCAGGTCGCGGTGGGGCGCCTGCATGAAGATCCGTAGCGGCTTTGCCGGCGTCTGGGCGATCAGCTCCGGGTAGGGATTGCCTCCGGGCATCTGCGGGAAGGTGGGCGACAAGCAGACGACTCGGCGGAAGATGTCGGGGCGCAGCCACGCAGCGGTGAACGCACAGTTGCCGCCGCAGCTGAACCCGCAGATGGCCCACCGGTCGTGATCGTCGGTGATCGTCCAGCGCTGCCTCACCTCGGGCAGGACCTCCTCCGTTAGGAAGCGGACGTAGCGGTCGTCGAACGCGTCGTACTCCGCGTTCCGGTTCCCGGGGTCCACAAACACGGCGATCGTCGCGGGCAGGTCGCCGCGGTGGATCAGGTTGTCCAGGACGATGGTCACGCGGACGTCGTCCTCCGGGTCCAGGAAGCCCTCCCCGTCCTGCAAGACCAGCAGCGACGGCGGGTCGCCTGCGTCGTACTGCGCCGGCACGTAGACCCAGAACCTGCGAGACGTCCCGGGATAGATGCTGCTGGTGTTCCACTCCAGCATCGTGACCGTGCCCGAGGGCACGCCGTCCTGTCTCGTGGAGTCGGGACCATGGACGTATCGGACGTCCGACTGGTCGAGGGCGAGCGGCGTGAAGGGGATGTCCGTGGTCACCCCGAGACGAAACCACAGCGGCACCGTCTGCAAAAGTCTCCGCATGACCAGCGGGGGGCGCGTCGACGACCTGACGCCGGACTTCCGTCGCTTCTGGTGGGGCGAGGCCGTCTCCAGCATGGGGAGCGCGGTCACGACCGTCGCCCTGCAGAGCCTGGTCGTGTTCACCCTGGCCGGTGGGACGACCGAGACCGGCTGGCTCAACGCAGCGCGATGGCTCCCCTATCTGGTCATCGGGCTGGTGGTCGGAGCCCTCGTCGACCGCGTACGACGACGACCGGTGATGGTGGTGTCGGACCTCGCGCGGGCGGGACTGCTGCTCCTCATCCCGTTGACCTGGGCCCTCGACGTGCTCTCGTTCCCGATCCTGTTTGCCATCATGCTCTTGTTCGGTACGGCGTCCGTGGTCAACGACGCCGCCTCGCAGTCCATCGTCCCCCGGCTCGTGGCCCGCGAGGGACTGCAACGAGCCCATGCCCGGCTCGACCAGGCGGGCGCGGCGGCCCAGACCGCCGGTCCGGCGCTGGGAGGGCCGCTGGTGCGTGTCGTCGGGGCGCCGCTCGCGTTCCTCTTCGACGCGGCGACGTACCTGTTCTCTGCCGTCATGGTCGCCTCCATGCGGCATACGCCCGAGCCGGTCAGGTCGACCGCGACCCCAGGAGCCCGACAGCTGGGGCGGGAGATCCGTGACGGCGCTCGCTGGGCGTACGGCGCATCAGGGCTGCGGCCGTTGGCGCTGGCCACGCACGTGTGGTTCGCGGGGCAGGCGGTGGTCGTGGTCCTGATCGGTCCCTACGCGTTCAAGGAGCTGGGCCTCACCGAGACTCAGCTCGGCCTGGTCCTTGCCATCGCCGGCATCGGCGCGCTGGTCGGTGCCTCCACGAGCGGCTGGGTGGGTCGTCGGGTGGGCACAGTCGGTGCCATCACGTGCTCCTACGCGGTCTCCGCCGCGGCAGTCGTGGCCATGCTGGCGGCGACCTGGGTCTCCATCGGATGGGCCGCGGCAGCCGTCCTGGCCGCGGGGCAGCTGTGCCACGGCTGGTCGATGGGACTCAGCAACTCGCACGAGATGACGTATCGCCAGCGAGCGACGCCCGATGCGCTCCAGGCCCGCACCAACACGACCCTCCGGTCGATGAACCGCGGAGTCGTCGTCGTGGTCTCGCCGCTGGTCGGAGTCCTGGCCGACCGCCTCGGCTACTCCCCCATCCTGGCCGTCGGGGCCGTCCTGTTCGCGGTGTCGGCCCTCGTGGTGGCGTTCAGAGTCCCGCCACCGGCCGGGATAGCCTGAGGCGTGTTCCACGTGATGTTCCTCGAGCCCCGCATCCCGCCCAACACGGGGAACGCGATTCGGCTCGCCGCCGGCACGGGAGCGACCCTGCACCTGGTCGAGCCCCTCGGCTTCGACCTGAGCGAACCGAAGCTGAAGCGCGCGGGACTCGACTACCACGACCTCGCATCCATGGAGGTGCACCCCGACCTCGACGCCGCCCTGGGCAGCGCGGCGCTGACGTCGTCGAGGGTGTTCGCCTTCACCGCCCACGCGACCCAGTGGTACACCGACGTCGAGTTCCGACCCGGCGACGTGCTGCTCTTCGGACCTGAGCCGACCGGCCTGTCGGACGACGTCCTGAACCACACGCGAGTCACCGAGCGACTACGGATCCCCATGCTGCCTGGCCGCCGATCGCTGAACCTCGCGAACTCCGCGGCGGTCGTGATGTATGAGGCCTGGCGCCAACAGGGATTCCTCGGCGCACACTAGGCCTCAGCCGGCGAAGGCAGCGCGTCCCTGCATGGCTGAGGTGACGAGGTTGCTCTTGGGCAGGGCCTGACCGGACCGGACCGCGTCCGCCCAGGCCTCGGTGGACCCGACAGCGGCGAAGTTGGACTGGAGCAGCACCAGCAGGACCTCGTGGAGGACCTCAGCGCGTACCTTGCCCATCTCGTTTGCCAGGTGGATGGCGCCCGTCGCGTCAGAGAGCACCTCCGCGGCAAGGCCGAGGCCCTCCGCTTCGACGGCACTTGCGATGTCGCAGTTGTTGGTCATGTGGCCGACCAACGTGATGGTGTCGACTCCCTGCCCCTTCAGCCAGTCGGCGACGCCGGTGCCTGCGAACACGCTGCTCTTGTCCTTCGTGATGCTCTTCCACGAGGGCTGCAGTCGCTTCTCGATCTCAGGGTGCAGCGCCCAGCCGGCGGACCCGGCAGCAAAGACGGGAGAACCTTCGGGTTGCTCGTGCTGCACCACCACGACAGGAAGGCCGTGCTCGGTCGCGATGTCCAAGGCTTCGATGATGTTGGTCAAGGACTCCTCGCGGGGCGGGTGCTGCACCTGGAGGGGGCCGTCGAAGTACTCCTGCTGGACATCGACGACGACGAGGGCGCGACGGGGACTGCTCATGGGTTCTCCTCAGTGAGATGTGCTGACCTGGACAGCCTGGCGCGCCGAGACCGACTACTGTGAGCGGCAGTTGTGACTACCTTCGATGGAATCGGGCCAAAGTGCTGATCGGCGTACACGCTTTCTCCGGTATGACGATGTTCCACCTCGCGGCGCCCCTGCTCGTGTTCGGAGAGGTCGGCCGCCTGGGCCTCGCCGCCGGCTGGGACACCATCGTGTGGACCGAGGACGGGCTAGCCATTCGGACTGCCGAAGGCTTGATGATCGACGACGTCCACGGGCCCGCGAGCGTCGCCGCGGCCGACCTCCTGGTCTTCCCGTCCTGGCCCAACGACCTCCCTCCTGCCGGTCAGACACTCACGTCCCTCATCAGCGCGGCTCACGCCCGCGGCGCCGGAATCGCCGGCCTCTGTCTCGGAGCCTTCCCGGTGGTCGACGGACTGCCTCTCGAGAGCAGGAGCGTGGTGACGCACTGGGCGGCCACCGTTCAGCTCAGCGAGCGGCGGCCCGGCGTGCATGTCGATCCCGTGGCTCTCTATCTGGACCACGGCGACGTCCTCACCTCCGCCGGGACCGCGTCGGCGCTGGATGCGTGTCTCCACATCGTCCGCTCCCACCTCGGCGCCGCTGCAGCCACGACGGTGGCGCGGCACCTCGTCATCGCTCCCCACCGCGAAGGCAACCAGGCGCAGTACGTCGATCGCCCGGTGCCGGAGCCCGGCGGGGTCGGCCACCTGGGTCCGACCCTCGACTGGGCACTCGAGCACCTCGACCTGGACCTCGGCGTCGATCAGCTCGCCCATCACGCGGGCATGAGTCGCAGGAACTTCACCCGCCGCTTCGCGGAGGTCACCGGCACCACGCCCGCACGGTGGGTCCTGGCACGCCGGCTCGACGAGGCCCGCAGCCTCCTCGAGACCACCACGTGGCCCATGACGCGTATCGCTGCCACGTGCGGGTTCCAGAGCGTCGTCACGTTCCGCCAGAACTTCGTCTCGGCGTACGCCACCACGCCGACCTCCTACCGGGACAGGTTCGCCACGGAGTGAGAGATCAGCCGGCGAGGGCGCGCTCGATCTCGCCGATGGCCGCGGTCTCCTTCTGGGACGTGTCGTCAGCGGCAGCCGCAACGTCCTTCGCGGACTGGAGCACGACCTGCTTGTACTCCTCGACGAGCTGCGGGGCCTTCTCCTTCAGGATGCCAACAGCCTGCGTGAGCAGCTCGAATGTCCGTGCGTTGACCTGCTCCATGCCGCCGGAGGGCATCTCCGGGAGGCCCCCGGTGACGAGCTTCTGCACCTCGGGCGAGGCGCCCTTGACCGCCTTGCTCGCCGCGAAGGACTCCTTGAACGTGTCGAAGAACCCCGGCTCCGCCTGGGCGACGAGGGCGCCGGCGCGCAGCGCGGCGGACCGGACGGTCTTCTGCTCGTCCTCGCTGAGTGCGGTCGTGGGCTGCGGCGTCTCTGTCATGCGACCTGTCTACCGCAGCGAGCGTCCCAACGCCTTGCCGCAGGAGCGGTCCTTCACCCCTAGGGCCGTGGACGCCCGGACGCCTCGGCCTGCGCCTGGGCAGGCGAGCCCTGGATCCGGACCCGATCGGGTCGCAGGCCATGCGCCATACCCCACAGCACTGCCTTCGACCGGCTGTCGACATCGATCTTGCGGTAGCAGGAGCGGATGTAGGACTTGATCGAGTTGACCGACAGGGACGTGCGGTCAGCGATCTCGAGGTTGCTCAGGCCCATCGTGATGAGCGAGAGGACCTCGGCCTCGCGTGGCGTCAGCCCTTCCTCGCGACCCGGCCAATCGCCGCCGACCTGACCACGGCGACCCGGCGCGGGCGACAAGACCTTCTGCCCGGCATGGACCATCTGCAGGGCCTCGACCAGCTGGGCGGCCGACAGGCTCTTGGAGAGGTATCCGCGGACCCCGGTCGCCATCGTCTCGCGGGCCAGCCAGGGCTGGAAGTTCGAGGTGTAGACGACGACCTTGGAAACGTACGGATTGGCGATCAGCTTGGCCACTCCGTGGCTGTTGCCCTGGCCCACGGCGAAGGTGTCATAGAGCGCGATGTCCACCGCCGTGGCGACCGGTTTGGAAGCCGCGATCTCGACGACCTGTACGCGCTCGCCATGGTTGCGAAGCATGGCGTCCAGGCCCCGAAGAACAATTTCATCGTCGTTGACGAGGGCAACACGAATGGGCATGGGGTGAACTTAGTACCCCTACGGGTGCGGGGGCTATACCTGTGCCGTCACGCGGGATCAGCCATCCCCCATCACCGTGGATGAGTACGGGGGCCGACGCCGAGCGCGGACCTGCCCAGCATGCTGGCCAGGTGAAGCCTGTCAGGTTCCTCCTTGAGTTGAGTGCCGTCCTGCTGGGCACCATGGCGGGCATCGGCCTGTGGATGGCCCTGATGGTCGCGGGAGTCCTCCTGGACGTGTTGAGCTTTCCCTTCCCGGACCGCACGTATCCGTACGAGACAGCCTGGCTGCTCGGCAGCGTTGCCCTAGCGGTCGTGTCGGCCACCTCGACGTGGCGATGGCTACGTCGCCGGGATGAGGCGGTCCGGACCTGGTGGCAGTGACTGAGTGCGTCAAGGACTAGGTCCTCCGCACACCCAGATCAGCGACGTGGCCCGACCCGAATCCTCTTCCCGGGCGGCCCCTCGGCTCCTACAGTGCGGACATGGAGACGTCCCGGTCCGGCATGAGCATGAACAAGACCATCCATTGCGCCATCCGTCGCGACCTCGCCCGGTTCCGGCAGGCCCTCGAGTCGTTCGCCGACGGTGACAAGGGACGGGCTGCCGACCTGCACCGCGCCTGGCAGAACTTCGACGAGCAGCTGACCAGTCACCATGAGGGCGAGCACGACATTGCGTGGCCGGCGCTGCACGCCATGGGTGTCGCCGATTCGACGATCCAGACCTTCGATGTGGAGCACGAGGCCATGGCCACAGATCTGGCGGCGGCTCGGGGCGCCATGTCCAGACTCAAGTCCTCTGCGACTCGAGCTGACGCCGACGTCACCCTCGCGGCCATGGAGAGGCTGCAGGAGACGACCGTGACCCACCTCGACCACGAGGAGGCGGAGATCGAGGATGAACTGACCCAGCGTGCAGACCACCCGGCCATGAAGGAGATGGGTCGACAGTTCAGTCGCCGATCCGGGCCGGCCACGTCAGGGACGTTCTTCGCCTGGATGCAGGACGGCGCCACGCCTGAGGAGAAGTCCGCCTTGCGAGCTCACGTGCCAGCCGCCGTCCTGGTGTTGCTCGGTGGCCCGTTCGGCCGTCGCTATCGCAAGGAAGTGGCGAGCGTCTGGACAAGGACGGCCTAGCCGCCACCAAGGGCCGCTGGGTTGCCTACTCGGCGTACGCCCCAGCCAGCATCAACGCGTGGTCGGCTGGATAGGCGTCCACTCCCGGGGGCGCGGTGAGGATGAGCTCGGCATCGCGGTCGGGGAGTCGCCGCGTGCCTTCGGCGTCGACGAGGTAGCAGAGCCCGTGTGGGGTCTGCCAGACGTGGCGACCGGGGCCGGCCTGGCGCACGCGATAGCCGCCGTGGGTCTTCCAGCGGTGGTGAGATCGACGCAGTGGCGATGAGTTGTGGCTCCCGGTCTGACCGGGCGGTCCGTCGCGATCGCGTGGGACGTATGGCGACGCGTGGTCGAAGTCCACGTCCGCGCGGGTGGCGGTCCGCGGGCTGAAGGGGAACGCGTCTCCCCCGACCTGCGTCCAGACGTGGTCCTTGAGAGGCTCGGCGTGCTCGTAGGCATCGGCGCGATGACGGACGCGGTGGTCGACGACCTGGGTGACCACGACGGCGGCATGACCGAGGAGCTCGCCGAGAGACTGGACCAACATCGGGCCCTGGCCCTCGACCCGCGCGATCCCCGACTGCCTCAGCAGGTCGCGGTCCGTGACGTGCACGAACACGCGCCCCCTGCCTCTCAGCGACGCGAGCTGACGGGTCGACATCGCGGCCAGCCGCTCGACGGTGGAGGCCAGGTGCTCTGGGGCCCAGACGGGCGGGGCTGGCGGAACGTCTGGGGACGAGTCGACCTGGGTGTGCGTCAGGAGCAGCTGCAGCAGATCAGCGGGACGGCCCAGCCACCCGAACGCCAGCGACCGGAGCTCGTCGTGGTTGTGGTCATGGCCGTGCTCGACGGCCAGGATCTCCGCCACCCGCTCGACCATCGCATCCACCCACACCGCGTCGCCGGCGGTGACCTTGGCGATGACGTGCCGGAAGCCGAACTCGTCGGCGCGCGAGAGGCTGACGTAGCGCTCGTGCCGTTGCCGCTCGCGCTCCATCGCGTGCGCCTCGGGATCGGCCTCGATCACCTTGGCGCTGGCGATCTCGAAGACGGTCGACGGTGCGTGCCCGGCGATGGCGCGAGCCACGGCGACGTCGACGACCCCAACCTGACCGGCGAGCAGCCGGCGGGTCATCGACGCGACCCTGCGCGCCACCCACGACTCACACTCCAGCGCGACGACCTTGGCCCAGGTGCGTGGGAGACGGTGCTGGAGGTCGAGGACGTCGGCGACCATCGAACGAGTCCGCAGCGTGTGCTCCTCTCGCGCCATGGCGAGCTCGGGCAGCGCGTATTCGCGCACCTCGGGCGTGCCGTCCCCGCCGGGCGCGACGAGAGGATCCTTCTCGTCGTCGCCCCGCCGTCCGTGGCGAGCCACCCAGGCGGCCACCAACTCCAGCTCCGCGACCTCGGCCCGCCGCCGTGCCGTGACGCCGGCAGCGACCGCCTCGAGGAACGCGCGGTCGGGCACGTCCTGCTCTCCGCCGGTCGCCCGCACGCCCGGCAGCGCGGCTGCTGCGGCGTCCTCGGCGGCTGTGTCGATCGGCATACACCATTGTCTCTCGAACACATGTTCGAGTCAAGAGTCGTTCCGGTTTGTCGAGCTCAGATCTCGTGCATCGCCACGGAGCGCCACGTGCGTTGGAACTCCAACAAGGAGGCAGGTCGCTCGCTTGGATCGGCGCGCGTTGCCGCGCGCGCAAGTGCGCTCGAAGGGTGATCGACATGCTGGTGAACGAGGAAGACCTCGATCATCTGAGCCAGGGTGAAGACCGTGGTGCGTGCGTCGATCACAGCGCCCTTGGTGAACTCCTCGGGTGCCATGAACCTGGTGGAGCCCGGCAACCGACCGACCTCATTGCGGTACGGACCATGGTGGTAGAACTCGAAGTCGATCACCTTGACAGTCCGACTGGGGAAGTCGTACATCAGGCAACCGTCGTAGAGGTCGCCCGCGGTCCAACCCTCCGCGTCGAGCCGGACGTGCAGGTCGATGACGAGGTCCAGAGCGGTGGCTATCTCGGACGCGGGCAGTCGCTGGAATCTGCGGAAAGGCTCATCAGGATCATCTCGACGCTCGCGCGGGCTGTGCAGCAGCTCGCCGCCGAACCACGCGCTCAGCGTCAACACCCCGTCGTGCGCCCGCATGATTCGTTCAGCCGGGATCAGTGCTGGGTGCACGATCAGTGTGGACACTTCGGCGGACAGGAGAAGGGCTCGCACCCTGTCGTCTCGAGTCGCCCCGCCGGCACTGGTCAAGTTGTCGTCGCCTGAAGTCTTGACGAACCACTGGCGACCTAGGTCGTCTCGAACCCCATAAGAGACGTGACCGGAGTCTTGCGTCCGCGAATCGAAGACTGCGAAGACTTCGCCAAGCTGGTGGACAGCTTCGCGGATGGAACATGAGACTTCTGCCTTTTCGGTGACCACCAGGCCATTGTGGGTCATCAGCTACTCAGCACATGCCGTGTCTGACCGAGCGGAACGCCCTTGAAGGGTCCTAGGCTGAGGGCGTGTACTTCGAGAACGTGGTCTTCGACGCCACCGATCCGCAGGCCACCGGGCGGGCATGGGAGGCCGAGCTCGGAACCGAGACGCTGACGGACGAGGAGGCCGGGTTCGAGACGCGCCTATCGGTGCCGGGCGGACCTGAGCTCGACCTGTGCTTCCAGCGGGTGCCGGACGAGCCGACCGAGCGACCGCGACTCCACTTCGATGTCCGGGCCGGAGAGCTCCTGGCGTTGAGGCTCGAGTGTGCCGACCCGGCCCGCGACCTCGCATTCTGGCAGTCGCTGACCGGCTGGAACGAAGTCGCGGACAACGAGGTGCGTAGCCTCCAGCACCCATCCGGGCGCGGGCCCGTGCTTGCGCTGGTGCCGGAGGAGGAGCCGAAGCCGGCGGCCAAGAACCGGATCCACCTCGACCTCCGCCTGGAGTCAGACGACGATGCCGATCGGATCGCGGACGAGATCGCACGCGGGGGCGGGCGTGAGCTCCACTTCGGCTGGGGAGACCTGCCCTGGCGACACTTTGCCGACCCGTCCGGCAACGAGTTCTGTGTGCTGCCGGCCCGCAACGGCTAGCGTCACGCGGGGCTCACTGTTCGGATATTGATGCGACGGATACGGCCCCTCCCGGGACAATGGTCTGCGATGACCACCACCGACTCCGCTCCGCGCCCCCGGCTGATCGACCAGGCAAAGCCCCCGTCACCTCTCGCGGGGCGGCTGGCGACCCAGTCGCTGCTCTTCGCACTCGGCGAGGGCACCTTCATGGCTGGCTCGGCGGTCTTCTTCATCGAGGTCGTGGGACTGACCAAGATCCAAGTCGGGGTCGGCCTGACCATCGCCGGCATCGCCGCGTTCATCGCGGCCTACCCGATGGGACGCGTCGTCGATCGCTTGGGGGCCAAACGGTGCTGGGCGATCAGCAGTGCCGGTCAGGCGGCGATGTTCATGGTCTGGCCGTTCATCGACAGTTTCCAGGGCTTCGTCACGATGGCTGTGGCGATGGAAGTGATCGGCGCTCTCGGCGGCGTCGCCTACGGCGCCTACACGATCGACGTCCTGCCCCCCCAAGAGCGGGTGACGTCGCGGGCCTACATGTACTCCGCGCTCAACGTCGGCTTCACGCTCGGCGCGCTGCTCGCCATGATCGCCCTGGTCCCCGACTCGCTCACCGTGCTGATGGTGGTGCCAGTCTTCACCGGCCTGGTCTTCGCGTTCAACGCGTTCTGCATCAGGCGCCTCCCCGATGCCCCGCACGACCTGAAGTCCACCGAGGAGCGCAAGGTCAAGGTGCCCGGCGCCGGACCGATGCGCAACGTCGGCTGGCTCGCCACCACCTTCCTCCTCGGGGTGCTGTGGACCAACCAGGTGGTCCTCAACCTCATCATCCCGTTGTGGCTGGTGACGGAGACCGACGCACCAAAAGTAGTGCTGGCTCTGCTCTTCGGCACCAACACGGTGATGTGCATCGTGCTGCCGATGGCGGCCGCTCGCGGCGTCAAGGACAACCGCACCGCGCTTCGCGCCATCCGCATCTCGACCGTCTTCTTCGTCGTCTCGTGCGTCATCACACTCTCGACGCACGAGTCCATCGGCTGGGCCACCATTGCCCTCTTCTTCCTCGGCCACGTCACCCTCACCGGGGCCGAGCTCTTCCTCTCGGCCGCGAGCTGGACCTTCGAGGCTGAGCTGATGGATCCGCGCCGGCGTGGGGAATACCAGGGCGCCGCCGAGCTCAGCGGCACCCTGGGCCGGGTCTGGGCCCCCGCCGCGTTCACGATCCTGGTGTCCCTCGGAGGGACCGGTTGGTTGGCGATCGCCTCGATCATCACCGTGGCCGCCGCCGCACTGCACCCCACCACGGCGATGGCGCGGCGGTTCCTCGAACGCCACGTCCCGGCCGACGTGCTGGCCGAAGCATCGGCTTCCGAGGACCCCGACGACCTCGCCCCGGTCGGTCCGCCCACCATGGAGCAGCCCGCCGAACCAGGAGGCGTCAGCCGCCTGCCACAATCCACCGGTGGCAACACCCTCTGACTGGCTCGCCGGAACACGCCCTCGCACGCTGCCCGCAGCCGTCGCGCCCGTCCTGGCGGGCACCGGCGTCGCGGCGTACGTCGATGAGCCGGTCTGGTGGAAGGCGGCGCTCGCCCTCGTGGTCAGCCTGGCGCTCCAGATCGCAGTCAACTACGCCAACGACTACTCCGACGGCATCCGCGGCACCGACGACCTGCGGGTCGGTCCGATGCGACTCGTCGGCTCGGGGGCAGCAACCCCGGCGGCTGTCAGGACAGCAGCACTCCTGGCCGTCGGCGTCGCCGGCGTGGCCGGCCTCACCCTCGCGGCGACGACCGCGTGGTGGCTGGCCGTGGTCGGGTTGGTGTGCGTGCTGGCCGCCTGGTTCTACACCGGCGGGCCGAAGCCCTACGGCTACCTCGGGCTCGGCGAGCTGATGGTGTTCGTGTTCTTCGGGCTGGTGGCCGTCATCGGCACGACCTACGTGCAGACCGAGTCCTTCGAGCTTCTGGCGTTGTACGCCGCAGTCGGGATCGGCGCCCTGGCGTGCGCGATCCTCGTGGTCAACAACCTGCGCGACATCCCCACCGACACCGTCGCCGGCAAGCGCACCCTCGCGGTGCTGCTCGGCGACGAGCGCACCCGCTACTTCTACGCCCTTCTTGTC
This sequence comes from Nocardioides sp., assembly GCF_035576065.1. Taxonomy (GTDB): domain Bacteria; phylum Actinomycetota; class Actinomycetes; order Propionibacteriales; family Nocardioidaceae; genus Nocardioides. Next base: position 126,052 of record NZ_DATLWX010000030.1, on the reverse strand, counting down.
GGTGTCGCGGCCGTGGCGGTCGTCGCCGTGGCCGCTGCGTCGACGTGGTGGTGCCTGCTCGGGCTGCTCTTCCTGGTGCGGATGGCGGCGCCGCTGCGGACGGTGGTGGGCGGTGGCGAGCACAAGGTGACGGGCCCGGTGCTGATCCCGGTGCTGCAGCAGACCGGTGTCGGGCAGCTCGTCTGGGCGGTCCTGGTCGCCGTACCCCTGCTCATTCTGGAATGAAGGCACGCCAGACGGTCTAGGGTCACGCCCGTGAGCCCAGCCCAGCGTGCACCTGCCCTCGTCCTCGCCCTCCTCCTCGCAGTGCCGACCCTCTTCTTCGTGCAGCCGGCGACCGCCGCCGGCACCGGCACCATCTCGGGCACGGTCACCCTGGCCGGCGGCAGCGGCAAGCTCTGGGTCACCCACGGACAGATCCAGGTCCTCAACGGCGGCACCTGGACTTGGTTTGACGACCTCAACGGTGGGGTCGACCCCAACGGCGGGACAGGGCACTACGAGACCGCGGCGCTCGACCCCGGCACGTACCGCATTGAATTCCACAACAGGGACTACCTCACCCAGGTGTCCGGGCCGGTGAACGTCACCGCGGACACCACGGTCGACCTCGACGTCACCCTTGATCCGGGCGCCAACATCCAGGGGCGCTTCACGGTCCCGGCCGGTGGACCCGCAGTCTCCGGCAGCGTGCAGGTCATGGAGCGGTCCTCCTCCTCCGGCTTCTGGGTCGAGATCGACAAAGCGGTCGCGGAGCCCGACGGGACCTACTACCTGAGCGGCCTTCCCGGGGGCACCTACAAGGTCGGGTTCGGAGACTTCACGGGCTACTACGCCAAGGAGTACTACGACAACGTTGCCACCCTCGACCAGGCCCGGCTGCTGACCGTGCCGCCGGGGGGCAGTCTCACGAGCATCGACGTCCTCGTCTCCCACGAGCCACTGCCGGTCCCGCCACCGCCTGCGCCGCCGCTGCCGCCCGCGCCGCCCGCACCGGTCCCGACCAGCGTCTCGGTCGACCGCGGGCCGCGCGTCGCCGGCATCATGCGCGTGGGCCAGCGTGTGCGCGCGACGATCGGCACAGTGAGCCCGACCAGCGCGACCGTGGCCTACGCCTGGTTCCAGGACGGGCGCCGGATCAAGAAGGCCACGGCACGCCAGCTCCGGCTGACGCCCGCCATGGTCGGCCACCGGGTCGGCGTGCGGGTGACCGTCACCGCTCCCGGGTTGGACCGCTGGCGGAGCTTCAGCACGGCGAAGACGGTGCGCGCCGCCCGGACCCCTAGGGTCTCCGCATGACGACCCGCAGGAACCGTGCCCTTCTCCCCCTCATCGCCCTCCTCCTGGGTCTCGCGGGGCTCCTCGCGCCGCCGGCTGCGGCTGCAGGGACGGGCACGATCTCCGGCACCATCACCGCGACCGGCTCAGGAGGCACCTGGATGCCGACCAACGCGTCGGTCCAGGTCCTGAACGGCAGCACCTGGACCTCCGTCGACTCCAACGTCTCCACCGGCTACCCCGGGCACTACGAAACGGGTCAGCTGGTCCCCGGCACGTACCGGATGCAGTTCACCAACATGAACTACCGCACCTATGTGTCCGCGCCGGTGAGCGTGACCGCGGACGCCACGGTCGTCGTCGACGCCGTCCTCGATCCGGGCGCCAACATCCAGGGCCGCTTCAACATCCCGGCCGATGGCCCAGCCGTCGACGGCAACGTGCACGTCATGGAGCGGTCCTCCGGCGGCTTCTGGGTCGAGGTCGACAACGCCTTCATGGAGCCGGACGGGACCTACTACGTAGGCGGTCTGGCCGGGGGCAACTACACGGTCTGGTTCGGCGACTTCAAGCGCTACTACGCCGCGGAGTACTACGACAACGTCGCCACCGCTGACCAGGCCCGGGTGCTGACCCTGCCGCCGGGGGGCAGTGTCACGAAGATCGACGTCCTCGTCTCCCATGAGCCGCTGCCCGTCCCGCCGCCGCCCGTGCCGCCCGTCCCGCCCGTCCCGGTCCCGACCAGCGTCTCGGTCGACCGGGCGCCGCGCGTCGCCGGCACCATGCATGTGGGTCAGCGCGTCCGCGCCACGATCGGCACGGTGAGCCCGGCCAGCGCGACCGTGAGCTACGCCTGGTTCCAGGACGGCCGCCGGGTCAAGAAGGCCACGGCACGCCAGCTCCGGCTGACGCCCGCCATGGTCGGCCACCGGGTCGGCGTACGTGTCACCGTCACCGCTCCCGGGTTGGACCGCTGGCGGAGCTTCAGCATGGCGAAGAAGGTGCGGCCGGCTCGCTGACAGCGGAGAAACTCCGTTGCCGCGCTGACTACCGTGGACGCGTGGACTACGAATTCGCGACCCTCGACTTCTCCGACGACTCGGACTCCGGACGTGCGCGGCGCTCCGCGTGGCTGGCGGCGGTGCTGCGCGGCTTCCACGACGGGCGCCCCGACCCTGAGCACGAGGAGCGCTGGCTGACCCACGTGGCGGCCGACGACGTGGTCTGTCGCGGGGCGTGGCTGCCCGACGGCGTGTTCGGGGCCGGACCCCTCCCGGTCGCCACCTTCGCCAGCTTCGACAAGACCCTCAACGCCGGGCACGAGCTGCTCCCGCTCCGGATGGTCACCGACGTCACCGCAAGCCCCGCACATCGACGCCGCGGCCTCGTACGCCGACTCATGGAGGACGACCTCGCCGACGCGGTCGCCAAGGGGATCCCGGTCGCGGCCCTGACCGCCTCGGAGGCGACGATCTACGGCCGCTGGGGCTTCGGAGCGGCGACGTTCGCGCAGAAGGTGGACGTCGACACCGGCCCGCGCTTCGGCCTGCGCGACTTCCGCGACACCGGTCGCGTCGAGCTGATCGAGCCACCGCACTCGTGGCCGATCGTCAAGGACGTCTTCGACCGGTTCCACGGCCTCACCCGGGGATCGGTGGACTGGCCGCAGTTCTACGAGGTGCTCCACACCGGGGCGTTCGACTTCAACGAGGGCGGACCGGACAAGAAGCTGCGCGGCGCAGTCCACCTCGACGCCGACGGAGCCGTGGACGGCTTCGCGCTCTACAAGGCGGACGGCAAGGGCGACGACCGCAAGATCGACGTCACCGAGATGGTGGCCCTGACCACCCCAGCCGGTCTCGCACTGTGGGAGTTCCTGGGCGGGATCGACATGGTGAAGAAGGTGTCCTTCGGTCTCGCCCACCCCGACGACCCGCTCCAGTGGGCCCTGACCGACATCAATGCCGTCAGCTACACGGCCGTCAGCGAGTTCCTCTGGGTGCGCATCCTCGACGTCGAGACCGCTCTCGCGGCCCGTCCCTGGTCGGCCGACGGCCAGGTGGTGATAGCGGTGGACGACGCCCAGGAGTATGCCGCCGGGCACTTCCGCGTCGTGAGCGAACAGGGCCGCGCGTCGGTCACCCGCACCGAGGACCCCGCCGACGTCACGCTCGACGCCGAGACGCTCGGCTCGCTCTACCTCGGAGGTGCGAGCTCCTCGGCCCTGGCCCGAGCCGGCCGGCTGCAGGGACGGGAGTCCGCCCTCGCCGGGTTTGCCGAGATGGCCGACCTGGCCGTGCCGCCGTACAACATCACTGGCTTCTAGACGGACCGACTGCTCAGTCCTTGTCCTCGCGGGCGTTGCGCGCCTCGAAGGCCGCCGTGGCGCGGGACGCGCGCTCCTCGACGCGGCGGGCGAAGGCGGCCCGCTGGCGGTGGAGCAGGTAGTAGGAGAGCACCCCGGAGATGGCGAAGGACAGCACGACGGGCCAGAGCGCCGGGACCTCACCTCCACTCAGGAGGGACCAGATGAGCATCACAGTGATCAGCGTGGCCACGAAGAGCAGGATGCGCAGGCCCGTGTAGACGACGAATTCCTTCACCGTGACACCTCCGAGGTGGTGGAGTGGATGGCGACGGACGACACCATGGGGGCCGCGTAGGAGTGCTGGCTGTTCGAGCTGAAGAAGTTGATGCCGATGAAGTTGAACCAGAGCGTGGCCAACCCCACCAGGGCCACGATCGCGGCGTTGCGGCCCTTCCAGCCGGCGGTCGCGCGGGCGTGGAGGTACGCCGCATAGACCACCCACGTGATGAAGGCCCAGACCTCCTTGGGGTCCCAGTTCCAGTAGGACGACCACGCCTCGTGCGCCCAGATCGGGCCGGTGATCAGCACCGCGAAGGTCCACACCGGGAAGCCGAACGCGTGCATCCGGTAGGAGATCCGGTCCAGCGACGTGAGCGCCGGCAGGCGGGCGAGATAGCCGCGCTGGGCCCTCGACCGCTCCTTGAAGAGGTAGAGCACCGAGCAGATCCCGCCGAGGGTGAAAGCGGCGGTCGCGATGACTGCGGAGACGACGTGGATGACCAGCCACGGGGAGTAGAGCGCCTCCGTGAGCGGGGCGACCGGGTCGTAGAGCCAGACCACCGCCAGCATCATCATCGTCAGCACGAAGGCGACGACCAGCGGACCCATCCACTCCAGCTTGAAGCGACGCAGGAAGAGCAGGTAGAGGAACCCGACGAAGAACGTCCCCGACAACGTGAACTCATACATGTTGCCCCACGGCACGCGGTTGGGGTCAGCGGCCATCCCCCGGCCGACGAGCGCGATGAGGTGCACCCCGACGGCGACGACGGTGAGGAGCACGCCGAGGCGGCCGGCCATCGCGATCGGACCCGACGTCACCTGCTGCTCGGCAGGGAGCTTGCGCAGCCCCGCCCACTGGACGAGGTGTGCCAGCAACGCCAGGAAGTAGACGACACCGCTGGCCGCCACCGCCTGATTGCTCAACACTTCCCACGATGCGTCGGTCATGAAGACACCTTTCCAGTTCCTTGCAGTGACAGCGTGATCGCCGCGAGCTCGTGCTCTCCGCGCTCCGGGTCGCCGCCGTTGCTGCGATCGAGTGCGCCCAGGTCCACGACGGTCTCCCCGTTCTCGCTGCGCCGGGTCCGCACCCAGACCCGGCGCGGCCGGATGAAGAGCGAGGCACACAGCCCGAGAAGCGCCAGGCTGACGCCGGTCAGGGCGATGAGCTTGCCGGGGGTACGGCTGATCTGGATCTTGTTCCAGCGCTCGATGCCCTCGAAGGTGACCGTGCCCAGGTCGTCAGGCAGGACGACCCTGTCGCCGGGTTGCATGTCGAGCCGCAACGGCTCCCCGTCCTCGTTCAGCACCGGCTCGGCGTTGCTCTTGTCGAGCACGTAGACGGACTGCGCTGTGCCGAGGTCCCCGGTGTAGACGAGCATCGACAGCACCGGGTTGCCCAGGTCGCCGAAGCTGGATCGGGGCAGCCCGTCGCCCAGCGCGAACGTCGGGTAGAACTCGCCTTCCAGCCCGATCGCCTGGGGATTGGCGAAGCGAGCAGGCACCACGCCGAAGGACTGGAAGGTCTGGTCGACAGGCAGGAAGATGGTCGGCCCGCTGTAGGCCACGTCACCGTTCCCGTCCCTGATCGTGATGACCGGCGCATATCCGTGGCCGATCAGGAAGATCTCGGTGGTGCCGATCTTCAACGGGTGGTTGACCCGGAGGTCGTAGGACTTCACGGGGGAGCCCGGCGTCTCCTGGTAGCCCAATGTGCTCACGAACTTGCGAGCCATCCCGGCGCGCGGCCCGTCGGTCAACCAGTCCACCTCGAAGTCCTCGACGGTGAAGGTGAAGGGTTCCAGGTCGGTGGCAGTGAACATGCTGCCGGGCACGAAGTCGTCGTACTGCGTCAGGTCGTTGGAGAAGCCTTGGCCCTCCACCACGATGACACCGCCCTTGTAGCCGAACAGCCCACCCATGGCGAAGCCGACGAGCACGACCAGCACGGAGATGTGGAACACGAGATTGCCGGCTTCGCGCAGGTAGCCCTTCTCCGCCGAGACCGAGTCCTCGCCGACCACGACGCGGTAGCGGCGTCGCTTCAGCTCGGCCGCCGCCCGCTCGAGCACGTCGACAGGGCTGTCCGAGGTGGTGTACGCCGCATGCTCGGGCAGCCGCGACAGGTTCCGTGGAGCCCGCGGCGGCTGGGCCCGGAGGGCCCGCCAGTAGACGCCGGTCCTGGGCACGATGCAGCCGACCAGCGAGATCATCAGCAGGATGTAGATGGCCGAGAACCACGGCGAGTCGTAGACCGAGAACAGACCGAGCTTCTCGTAGACCGGGGTCAGCCTCGGGTGGGCGTCCTGCCACCGGGAGACCCCGATCGAGTCGACGTCCTCCTGAGGCACGACCGAGCCCGGGATGGCAGCCAGGGCGAGGAGGAGCAGCAGCACCAGGGCCGTCCGCATCGACGTGAGCTGTCGCCACAACCAGCGACCGAGCTCGCGCGCGCTCATGTCGTGGGGCATCGGGGTGGCCTGGCGGTCGCGACCGCCGGTGTCGCTCATACGACCGGCTCGAATCCGGTGATCAGCCGGATCTGCAGCCACTGCACCACCCAGTCCCAGGCGCCGGTGACGAGCAGGACCCCGACGAGCACGAGCATCAGGCCGCCGGTCCGGGTCACCCACTGCTGGTGGCGACGCACCACGGCGAACGCGGACAAGGCACGCCGGTAGGCCAGCGCCGCGACGATGAACGGCAAACCGAGACCGACCGCATAGACCGCAGAGAGGAGGGCGCCCCGCGACGCGGTGGCCTCGTTGGCCGAGAGGGAGAAGATGACGGCCAGCGTGGGACCCACGCACGGGATCCAGCCGAGGCCGAAGAGGAACCCCAGCAGCGGGGCTGCGGCCAGTCCGACCGCCGGCACCTTGTGGAACCGCACGTCGCGCTGGAGCAGTGGCACGAGGCCGACGAACGCCAGGCCCATCACGATCACGAAGACACCCAGCACGACGTTGAGCTCGCGCATGTTGGCGTTGAGCCAGAGCCCGAACTGACCGGTGATGGCGCCCAGGGCGACGAAGACCACCGCGAACCCCAGGACGAACAGGACGGAGCCGAGCAGCAGCCGCCCGCGCCCGTGCCGGCCCTCGGCGAGGTCGGCGCCCGAGATGCCGGTGGCGTAGGACAGGTAGCCGGGAAGCAGGGGGATCACGCAGGGCGAGAAGAAGGAGACCAGACCCGCGATCAGGGCGACGGGGAGCGCGAGGATGAGGGAACCGGATCCCGCGGTCTGCTGGAACCACTCACCCACTGGACTGACCGGCCGTCTCGTCGGCGATCTCCTCGACGATTTCCACCAGGGTCGTCACCGACGGCAGCGCACCGACGATGACTGCGGCGATCCGGCCCTCGGCGTCGAGCACGAAGGTCGTCGGTGGGGACCTCACCGGGATGACCGCGGAGAAGGCGAGCAGCGCCTGGCTGTCGGGATCGTAGATCGACGGGTAGGACACGTCGAAGTTGCGGACGAACGAGCGGGCGTTGTCCACCGAGGCGTCACGGATGTTGATGCCGACGAACTCAGCGACGCCAGCGGTCTCCTGAGCCCCTTCGTTCAGATCGGGTTGCTCAACCTCGCACGGCCCGCACCACGAGCCCCACACGTTGACCACGACGACGCCGCCGCGAAGGTCTGCGAGCGAGATCGCCTCGCCCTCGAGGTCCGTCCCGCTCACGTCGATGGGCTGGTCGCGCTCGTCGATCGGGATCTGCCTGACGGCCGCGTCCTGGGCGATGTAGCCCTTGTCGCCGGTCCCCTTCAGCGACGAGCACCCGCTCATGACGAGTGCGATGACCGCAAGGAGACACGCGACCGAGCGAGCGGTCACGGTCGGTCTTCGGGCTTGGCGCCCCCGGCGGAGAAGGGCGCGTTGCGGTCGGCGACCGGGATGAGGTCGGCGGCCGGCTCGGAGTAGGCGACCTGGCGCAGCTTGTCGTCCTCGAAGTGGATGGAGGTCACCGAGCACAGCGTGCACTGGCGCGCCTTCGGGTGGTGCAGGTAGGAGCGCTTCTCCAGGAACAGTCGAGTGATCCAGATCGGCAGCTGGTGGGAGACCACCACCGCTTCATGGCCGCGCGCTGCGTCGCGTGCGTCTTCCACGGCCGCCATCATCCGGGCGGTGATCTCGTCGTAGGGCTCGCCCCAGGAGGGCTTGAGGGGGTTGTACATGTGCCGCAGCAGGCTGGGGCGCTTGACGAAGGTCATGGCCCCGTCGCTGAACCCGATGCCCTCGAACTTGTTGGACGACTCGATCACCCGCGGCTCGATGGTCGGCGTCAACCCGCGGGCTGCGGCGAGGGGTGCGGCCGTCTCCTGGGCTCGCTCGAGGGGGGAGGTCCGCATGTGGACGATGTCGCGGTCACCGAGGGCCTCGCCGATGCGTTCGGCCATCTTGTTGCCGAGCTCGGAGAGGTGGAACCCGTCGCGGCGGCCGTAGAGCACGCCGCCCGGGTTGTGGACCTCGCCGTGACGGAGCAGGTGGACGATCGTCTTCTCGCTCATGCACGTACTCGCTTCGCTCCGTGCGCGCATGAGGCACATGTCGCACGGTGTTGGATGATTCGCTCGCTTCGCTCGCTCATGCGGTCTTTCCTATCGCTGCGGCAGCCGTGGCTGCACCGGGCAGGGCATCGAGAATGGTGGACAGCGCTCGGTCGTCGTGGGCCGCCGAGACGAACCACGCTTCGTAGGCCGACGGCGGGAGGTAGACCCCCGCATCGAGCATGGCGTGGAAGAAGGCGGCGTAGGCGGCCGTGTCCTGGCCGCTGGCGGCCGCGAAGTCGGTCACCGCCCCGTCGCGGAAGAAGACCGAGAACATGGTGCCTGCTGCTTGTACGACGTGGGGCACGCCGGCGGCGGTGAGTGCATCAGCAGCGGCGGTCATGATCGTCTCGGCGCTCGCTGCGAGTGCGGCGTACACCTCCGGCGTGGCCAGGCGGAGGGTGGCCAGCCCGGCCGTGGTCGCGATCGGGTTGCCCGACAGCGTGCCTGCTTGGTAGACGGGTCCGTCGGGTGCGAGGTACGCCATCACGTCGGCGCGACCGCCGAACGCGGCGGCGGGGAAGCCGCCACCCATCACCTTGCCGAAGGTCATCAGGTCGGGGGCCCACCCCTCGAGCGCGCCGTCGAGGCCCCAGCCGCCCTGGCGGGTGGCGCGGAAGCCCGTCATCACCTCGTCGCTGATGAACAGGGCTCCGTGGTCATGACATGTCTGGGCGAGGAACCCGTTGAAGCCCGGTCCGGGCGGGACGACGCCCATGTTGCCGGGGGTGGCCTCGGTGATCAGGCAGGCGATGCGCGAGCCGTGCTGGGCGAAGGCAAGCCTCACGGCCTCACGGTCGTTGAAGGGCAGCACGATGGTCTCTGCTGCCGTGCTGGCGGAGACGCCGGGAGTGCCCGGCACGGCCAGGGTGGCCAGGCCCGAGCCGGCACTCGCGAGCAGCGTGTCGACGTGCCCGTGGTAGCACCCGGCGAACTTGATCACGAGGTCGCGACCGGTGAACCCCCGCGCGAGCCGGATCGCCGACATCGTCGCCTCGGTGCCGCTGGAGACGAAGCGGACCTTGTCGACGGGGGTACGCGACACGATCTCCTCGGCGAGCAGCACCTCGGGCTCGGTGGGCGTGCCGTAGGAGGTGCCCCGGGACACGGCTTCGGCGATGGCCGCCTGGACCTGCGGGTGCGCGTGGCCGAGCAGCATCGGCCCCCACGAGCAGATCAGGTCGACGTATTCGTTGCCGTCCACGTCGGTGAGCCACGCACCCTGGGCGCTGCGCATGAAGCGCGGAGTGCCGCCGACGGCCGAGAATGCCCGGACGGGAGAGTTCACCCCGCCCGGCGTCACGGCTCGGGCCCGCTCGAAGAGCGCGGCGGAGCTGGTCACGGAGCGGTCGGTCACGCGCCCATTGTCGCCCAGCCCCCCAGGACGCCACGACTCGGCACCGACCCATCGGGTCCCGTCCGTGACCCAGGCCTCACCAAGGGGTAGGGATCCCTTGTCTCGCTCGGTAGCGGCAGCGATGATGGGTCCTTGGTTCCTGCACGCAGGGTTCTGATGTGGCCTGGATCACATCGGAGCGGCAGGTGCGTAACTCAGTGTCACAACATTCGTTGGAGCCCATGCACGGTCTTGAGGGAGATCGTGTTCGGATTCCAGCACCTCAGGGAGACCCAAGCGATGTCAGCTACCACTCGACTGCACAAGGCGACGGCGATCGTGCCGCTCGCGCTCCTCTCCGCAGCCTGGAGCATCAGCCTGGCCGGCGGAGCCTCCTCCGCCAGTGCGGACGAGGCGGCCGGCACCCTCCCCGACGGGAGCACCGTTCCTACCGAGGCCATCGAGGCCCCCGCCAGCGTGTCGTCCCCCGACACCCTGGCGCCCGCCGCCCAGGGCGACACCGGCTCGATCATCGCCACCGCCTCGACCAGCGGCATCCCCTCCGCGGCCCTGGCCGCCTACCAGCGCGCCGAGGCCGTCATCAACTCGGCCGACAAGTCGTGCGAGCTGCCGTGGCAGCTGATCGCGGCGATCGGTCGCGTCGAGTCCGACCACGGTCGTTTCGGCGGCAACACCCTCAGTGACGACGGAGTGGCCCAGCCCGGCATCTACGGCATTGCGCTCAACGGCAAGAACAACACACAGAACATCGCGGACACCGACGCCGGCCTCTACGACAACGACACGTTGTACGACCGCGCGGTCGGTCCGATGCAGTTCATCCCCTCGACCTGGTCGGTCGTCGGCGTGGACGGCGACAACGACGGCAAGCGCAACCCCCAGGACATCGACGACGCTGCTCTCGCCTCGTCGGTCTACCTCTGCTCCGGTGATGACGACCTGTCCACCGACCAGGGTCAGCGCGCCAGCGTCTACCGCTACAACCACTCCAACGACTACGTCGACCTGGTGCTCTCGATCATGAAGGCCTACATGGCCGGCGACTTCACCTCGGTGGCCAACGGCACCACGTCCGCCGGCGTCTTCCTGCCCAACCCCGCCCGCCCCACGGGCGGAACAGCGCGGAACGTCGGTGGCGGCAAGGGCGGCAAGGCTGGCAACAATGCGGTCGGCACCGGTGGCAACGGCGGCTCGACGACCTCGACCAAGACGCCGAAGCCGACGCCCACGAACACACCGAGCACCACGCCCACGGCGACCCCGTCCCCGAGCCAGACGTCGACCCCGGTGCCCACGAGCACCCCGACCAGCGTGCCGACGAAGGTCCCGGTCTCCACCTCACCGCCGCCGGTGCCCACGGTGCCGGTCCCGACCAGCACGTCACTCCCGCCGACGCTGACCCTGGCCGAGGCCCTGGCTCAGTGCGCCGCCCAAGGTGTGGTCGACAACCCGCTCACCGCGAACAACGAGCTCAACGACTGTGCGAACGACCTGCTGACGCCTTAGCGCTCAGCGCGCGAGCAGGCGGGCTGCGTCCGCAGCCCAGTAGGTGAGGATCACGTCGGCTCCGGCTCGCCGAATGCTGGTCAGTGTCTCGAGCACAGCGGCGTCGCGGTCGATCCAGCCGTGGGCAGCCGCGGCCTCGATCATGGCGTATTCGCCGGAGACGTTGTAGGCGGCGACCGGCACGTCGACAGCCTCACGCACGCGACGGACCACGTCGAGGTAGGCCAGCGCCGGCTTCACCATGACGATGTCGGCGCCTTCAGCCACATCGAGCAGTGCCTCACGCACGCCCTCGCGGACGTTGCCGGGGTCCTGCTGGTAGGTCCGCCGATCGCCCTCGAGGGACGAGCCGACTGCTTCTCGGAACGGTCCGAAGAAGGCCGAGGCATATTTCGCCGAGTAGGCCAGGATCCCCACCCGCGAGTGCTCGGCGGCATCGAGAGCGCGCCGGACCACCGCGACCTGACCGTCCATCATCCCGCTGGGACCGACCATGTCGACGCCGGCCTCGGCCTGGGCGAGGGCCATGTCGGCGTACGCCGCGAGCGTCTTGTCGTTGTCCACCTCACCGTCGGCGGTGAGCAGCCCGCAGTGACCGTGGTCGGTGAACTCGTCCAGGCACAGGTCGCTCATCACCGTCAGGGCGTCGCCCACCTCGGCGACCGCGTCGTTGATGGCGAGGTTGAGGATGCCGGTGGGGTCGATCGCCCCGCTGCCGGTGGCGTCCTTCGACGAGGGCACGCCGAACAGCATGACGCCGCCGAGGCCCAGGTCCGCTGCCTCGGAGACGGCTGCGCGCAGGGAGTCGCGCGTGTGCTGCACCACCCCGGGCATCGAGGAGATCGGCACCGGCTCGGAGATGTCCTCGCGGATGAAGACCGGCAGGATCAGCTGACCTGCCTGCACCGTCGTCTCCCCCACGAGTCGGCGCAGCGCGGGAGTCCGCCGCAGGCGACGCGGGCGGATGACCGGACCCACGACGTCCTGCGGCTCGCCCGCGCCGACGGTCACTTCGCGCGGACCTTGCGGCGCGCCGTGGGCTTGCGTTCGCTGGGCTTGGTGACCGGCTCGCCAGCCTCCAGCAGGTCGAGGCGACGGCTCGCACCGAAGTCCGCGAGGGCGTCCACGAGGAGCTCGACGTCGGGCTGGGGAGCCAGCACGTCGACCCGCAGACCGTGCTCCTCGGCGGTCTTCGCCGTGGCCGGGCCGATGACCGCGATGATCGTCGAGGGGTGCGGCTTGCCAGCGATGCCGACCAGGTTGCGCACGGTCGAGGACGAGGTGAAGACGACGGCGTCGAACTTGCCGGACTTGATCGCGTCACGGGTCTCGGCCGGCGGCGGGGTTGCGCGCACCGTGCGGTAGGCCGTCACGTCGTCGCACTCCCAGCCGAGATCGATCAGACCCGCGACGAGGTTCTCGGTCGCGATGTCGGCGCGCGGGAGGAAGACCCTGTTGATCGGGTCGAGCACGTTGTCGTACGGCGGCCAGTCGGCCAGCAGGCCAGCAGCGGACTGCTCGCCCGAGGGCACCAGGTCGGCTCGCAGGCCCCAGGCGGCGATCGCCTCGGCGGTCTTGTCGCCGACGGCGGCGATCTTCAGCCCCGAGAACGCACGCGCGTCGAGGCCGTACTCCTCGAACTTCTCGCGCACGGCCCGGACCGCGTTCACCGAGGTGAAGGCGATCCACTCGTAGCGGCCCTCGACGAGACCGCGGACGGCCTTGTCCATCTGCAGCGGGTTGCGGGGCGGCTCGACGGAGATCGTCGGCACCTCCTCCGGGACTGCGCCGTATTCACGCACGCGGCGCGAGAGCGAACCAGCCTGCTCCTTCGTGCGCGGCACGAGGACACGCCAGCCGAACAGCGGCTTGGTCTCGAACCACGACAGGGTCTCGCGCAGGTTGACCACGCGACCGATGACAGTGATGGCCGGCGGTGCGATGCGCGCGGCGCGAGCGTCGGCGGCGATGTTGGCCAGGGTGGAGATGACGGTGGACTGCTCGGTGGTGGTGCCGACGCGAGTCATCGCGACCGGGGTGTCCGCGGAGCGACCCGCGGCGACCAGGGCGGCGGCGGTCTCACCGATGGATCCCACGCCGGAGAGCAGCACGAGGGTGCGGTCGTCGGCATACTGCGTCCAGTCGATCTTGCTGCTGCCGCACGTCACCACGGCCACCTCCCGGTGGTCCTTGGTCGTCAGCGGGATGCCGGCGTAGGCCGGGACCGCGGAGACCGACGAGATGCCGGGGACGATGTCGAAGCCGACACCGGCCTTGGCGCAGGCCTGCGCCTCTTCGGGACCGGAGGCGTAGAGGAACGGGTCGCCGGTCATCAGCCGCACGACGCGGTGCTTCTTGCCGTGCTTGACCACGACCTTCGCGCGCGCCGCGTGGGTCAGGGGCTGGCCGTCCTCGCCGAAGCCGCCGTCGACGATCACCGGACCGCCGTCGCTCACCCCGATCAGGGTGCGCACCAGGTCGATGTGCTCGGGGGCCTCGGTCACGATCACCTCGGCCTCGCGCAGCAGCTCCACCGCCCGCACCGTCATCAGGCCGGGATCGCCGGGGCCGCTGCCGACGAACGACACCCACCCCCGGGTCGCGGTGGTGGTGTCTGTGGTCTTCGCTGGTCGCGTCATGCCTGCTGCTTCCTCACTGGTGCGTGCATCAAATCTGCGGCGCCATCGGCGAGCATCTCGCTCGCGAGGCGGGTCCCGGTGCCGGCGGCGTCGTCAACCGCACCGGTCATGCTCATCCGAACCGACAAACCACCGTCGGACGACAGTGCGACGGCCCTGATCCAGAGCTCGTCGCCGTCCTCGCCCTCGACGACCTCCGCCAACGCCCCGAGTGGTGCGGAGCAACCGGCCTCGAGGGTGGCCAGCACGGCGCGCTCAGCGTTGACTGCGGCACGAGAAGCCGGGTCCTCGAGCTCGGCCAGCCGGCCGAGCAGCTCGGTGTCGTCACTGCGGCACTCGATCGCCAGCGCGCCCTGCCCGGGGGCAGGGATCATCTGGAGCGGGTCCATCACCTCGGTGGCCTCGTCGGCACGACCGAGGCGGACCAGGCCGGCGAGGGCGAGCACGACGGCGTCGTACTCACCGCTGGCGACCTTGCCGAGGCGGGTGTCGACGTTGCCTCGGATGTCTTGGATCTCGAGGCCCAGACCGAGGGCTTCGAGCTGCGCGGCCCGGCGCGGGGAGCCGGTGCCGACACGACTGCCACTGGGCAGCTCGCCCAGGGTGAGACCGTCGCGGCCGACGACGGCGTCGCGGGGGTCCTCCCGGGTGGGCACCGCGGCCAGGGCGATGCCCGCAGCAGGCTGGGTGGGCAGGTCCTTGAGCGAGTGGACGGCCACGTCGACGTCGCCTCGGAGGAGGGCGTCGCGGACGGCGCCCACGAACACGCCCGCGCCACCCATGGTGGCCAGAGGCGCGCTGTTGACGTCACCCTCGGTCGTGATCTCCACGAGCTCCACTTCACGCCCCAGCCGCTCGCGAATCAAATCGGCGACGTGCCCGGACTGGGTGGTGGCAAGTGCGGAGCGGCGGGTGCCGATGCGCAGGACAGTCATGGGCGGCCGTCCTCGACCGCGGCGCGGGTGACGGCATCGACGGCGTCGGGATCGAGCGCGAAGAGCTCCGCCAGGGCGGTGGCGTAGGACACGGCGCCGGCCTCGTCGGCCAGCTCCTTGACGCGCACGGTCGGCTCGTGAAGGAGCTTGTCGGCGACGCGACGGACCGTGTGCAGGACCTCGGCGCGGGTTGCCGGGTCGAGATCGGGCAAGCGGACTGCAAGTCGCTCCATCTCCGCCTCGACCACCGCGGTGGCCATGGAACGCAGGGCCACGACGGTCGGGGTGACACTCGACTGGCGGCGGGCCGAGAGGAAGGCGCTGATCTCCTGCGCGACGATGTCGCGGACGCCTTCGACCTCCAGGGCCGCCTCTGTGTCGCGCAGCTCGTCGGCGAGCGTGGCCAGACCGACCAGGCTGACGCCGGGGAGCTCCTGGACGTCGGGGGCCACGTCGTGCGGCAGGGCGAGGTCGATGATCGCCAGCGGATGGCTGACGCCGGCCCGCGCGCCGGCGAGCGCGTCACGCGTGATCAGCACCCCGGCGGCGCCGGTGCACGAGACGACCACGTCTGCGTCGCGCAGGGCGCTGTCCAGCTCGGAGAAGGGCAGCGGCCGGGCGGCGTACTGGCGGGCGAGCCGGTCGGCCTTGCTGCTCGTGCGGTTGACGACGACGATGTCGCTGGCGCCCAGCCTGGAACAGGTCGAGATGGCGAGGGAGGCCATGGCGCCTGCACCGACCACGACGACGCGCCGACCCGCGACCGAACCCGGGATGCGCTCGAGCGCAGCAGTCACCAGGGAGGGAGCGGCCCGGTCGATGTCGGTCTCGGCGTGGGAGCGCTTGCCGACGCGCAGTGCCTGCTGGAAGAGGACGTTGAGGGCCGGACCGACGGTGCCCAGCTCCTGGCCGAGACGGAGTGCGTCCCTGGTCTGACCCAGGATCTGGCCCTCGCCGACGACCATCGAGTCGAGCCCGGAGGCGACGTTGAACAGGTGGGAGACGGCGCCGTCGTCGTAGTGGACGTAGAGGTGCGGGACGAGCGCCTCGGTCGACTCGCCGGCACGCTCGACGAGCAGCCGCGAGACTTCCTCGATGCTGCCGTGGAACCGGTCGACGTCGGCATAGATCTCGAGGCGGTTGCACGTCGAGATGACGGTGGCCTCGCTGACGTGCTCGCTGCCCATCACGTCGTCGACGAGCTTGGTGACGCCGTCGGCATCCAGCGCGAGCCGCTCCAGCAGCGCGACGGGCGCGGACTTGTGGGAGACACCCACCACCAGGACGCTCACGCTGAGCTCTCCTGGGCGAGCGCGTTGGCCGCGGCCTTGCGCTGGACGTGGAAGGCGAGGATCTGGAGCTCGATGGAGAGGTCGACCTTGCGCACGTCCACCCCGGCCGGCACCGAGAGCACGGTGGGGGCGAAGTTCAGGATGCTGGTGATGCCCGCGGTGACCATGCGGTCGGCGACGTCCTGGGCTGCGAGCGCGGGCGTGGCGATGACGCCGATGGCGACGCCGTGCTCGGCGGCAATCTCCTCGAGCTCGTCGAAGGGGCGGACGTCGACGCCGGCGACGACTTCGTCGTGCCGGTCGGGATCAGCGTCGAGCAGTGCCACCACGCGGAAGCCGCGACTGCGGAAGCCGGAGTAGTTGGCGAGGGCGTGCCCGAGGTTTCCGATGCCGACGATGACGACCGGCCAGTCCTGGGTCACGCCGATCTCGCGGGCGATCTGGTAGCGGAGGTATTCGACGTCGTAGCCGACACCGCGCGTGCCGTAGCTGCCGAGGTAGGAGAGGTCCTTGCGGAGCTTGGCCGAGTTGACGCCGGCAGCGGTGGCGAGCTCCTCCGAGGAGCAGGTCTCGGTGCCGTCCTCGGCCAGCGTGATGAGGGCACGGAGGTAGATGGGCAGCCGAGCGACGGTGGCCTCGGGGATGTCCCGGGCCGTGTCGTTGGACGTGCGTGCAGTCACCGCGTCTTCTCTCCAGTCCTCTCGATCCCGGGTGTGGGAAACCCGTGTGAAGTCGATCGGACGCGATCACTGTAGGAGTTTGTGAACGAGAGAACAAACTGAGCCGACATGGCGGCTAGCACATGTGACGAGGCCCACCAGCACCGGGGTGGCCGGGCAGGATCAGCCGAGGAGGGCAAAGCGCAGGCGGTCCGGATCGACCCGCCAGAAGTCGTGCTGCTTGCCGTCGACGAACGTCACCGGCACCTCCTCGGTGAAGCGCTCCTGCAGGGTCGGGTCGGTGTCGATGTCGACCTCGGAGAAGGACTCGCCCAGCTCGGCACAGACGGCCGCGATGATCGTCCGGGCGTCGTCGCAGAGGTGACAGCTCGGGCGGCCGTAGAGGATGACGCGTGGCTGGCTCACTCCAACAGACCCAGGGCGCGCCGCCGCTCCATCCCCCGCAACCGGCCCTTCTGCACCTTGCCGGTGACGGTCAACGGGAGCTGGTCGACCACCTCGATGCGCGTGGGTTGCTTGAAGCGGGCCAGGCGTACGGCGGCGTGTCGACGCACGCTCTCGGCGAGCTCGTCGTCCGCGCCCGTCGTGACGACGTAGGCCACGACGGTCTCGCCGGTCGCTGCGTCCTCGACCCCGATCACCGCCGCGTCGAGGACACCGGGCACCTCCCGGATGACGTCCTCGACCTCCGAGGGATAGACGTTGAACCCGCTGACGATGACCAGCTCCTTGATCCGGTCGACGAGGAAGAGGTCGCCGGTGTCGTCGAGCAGGCCGACGTCACCCGTCGACCACCAGCCTTCCGCGCTCGGGCCGCCGTCCGCGTCGGGCCAGTAGCCACTGAAGAGGTTGTCGCCCTTGACCTGGATCTCGCCGGGATCGTCACCGCTCGCGAACCCGCCGCGGGCGTCGACCAACCTCAGCTCGATGCCGGGCAGCGCTGCGCCGACCGAGCCGTTCTGGACCTTGGCGCTGCACAGGGTGCTGGTCACCACGGGCGCGGCCTCCGTCAGCCCGTATCCCTGGTGGACAGGGATGGAGGTGAGGGCGGTGAACTCCTCGATCACCTCCCGCGCCAGCGGGGCGGAGCCGGACAGGACGAGCCGGACGGGTCCCAACCGCTCGGCGAGGTCCTCGATCCCTCGCCAGTGGGCGAAGACCGGTGGCGCGATCGGGACCACGCTGACCGCCTCGTCCTCGATCAGGTCCAGCACCCCGATCGGGTCCCAGTGCTCGACGAGCAGCAGCTTGGCCCGGTGGCGGAGGACGCCGCCGAGGACCGCGTTCAGCCCGTAGACGTGAAAGAGCGGGAGCACTCCCAGCACGACGTCGTCCCCGTGGATCATCGGCGGGTCGATCCGGCCGACCTGGTCCAGGTTGGACACCAGCGCCCGGTGGGTCAGCATCGCCGCACGCGGCCGTCCGGAGGTCCCACTGGTGTAGAGGAGGGCGGCGAGCTTCTCGGGGTCGGGGAGCGGCGGCACCGGGATCGCCGCCGTCGCGACCAGGTCGGCGAACGGCACTTCGCCGTCGCCGGGCGCCTCGTCGATCACCACGATGCGGGGGCGCTGTGCCCGAGCGACGAGGTCGTCGTCGAGGTCGGTCGACTCCCCGCGCAGCGCGGCGCCGACGTCGGCGCAGGCGGTGCGTACGGCGGACAACGCACCCGCATCGGTGATGACCAGGCGGGTCCCGGAGTCGGCGATCATCCGCGCCAGCTCGTCGGAGGTCGAGCGCGGGTTGACCGGTACGGCGACGACCTGGGCTCGCAGCACGCCGAGATAGCTGCTGACGAACTCGACCCGGTTGCCCACCACGATCATGACGCGGTGGCCGGCCAGGATCCCGAGGCGACCCAGGCCGGTGGCGAGCGATGCGACCTCGCTCTCGAGCTCGAGCCAGGTGCGGCCCCGACCGCCGGACTCCACCAGCGCCAGGCGGTCCGGCGCCTCCACCGACGCGTTCAGCACGAGGTCTGCGACGTCGATCTGCGGCATGGGCCGATACTTCCACACGCTTCACCCCTGGGAAGGGGCTCGCGGTCTACGCTGACGGGCGTGACGCCGCCTGACCGGACCCGCCGACTCAACCTGCAACAGCGTTCCACGATGGCGGGAGAGGCGGCTGCGGCGGCTGCCGACGTGGAGACGGCGCTGAACATACCCAGCGACCTCACGGCAGCGGCGTTCTTCGACGTGGACAACACCCTCATGCAGGGCGCCAGCATCTTCCACTTCGCTCGCGGGCTGCACCGCCGCAATTTCTTCACGACGCGCGAGATCGTCGGAGCGGCCTGGAAGCAGACCTACTTCCGGCTGGTGGGCGTCGAGGACCCCGAGCACGTCGCCGAGGCACGCAACTCCGCCTTGAGCTTCATCGCCGGTCACACGGTCACCGAGCTCGAGGAGATCGGCGAGGAGATCTTCGACGAGGGGATGGCCCATCGCATCTGGCCGGGCACGCGAGCGCTCGCCCAGATGCACCTCGACCAGGGCCAACGGGTCTGGCTGGTCACCGCAGCCCCGATCGAGATCGCCTCCATCATCGCGCGGCGCCTGGGCCTCACCGGGGCGATGGGCACCGTCGCGGAGCACGAGGACGGCGTCTACACGGGGCGTCTCGTCGGCGACCTTTTGCACGGACCGGCGAAGGCCGAGGCAGTCAAGGCGCTCGCGCTGCGCGAGAACCTCGACCTGAGCCGCTGCTCGGCCTATTCCGACTCGGTCAACGACCTCCCGATGCTGTCCATGGTCGGCGACGCATGCGCCATCAACCCCGACGCCCGGCTGCGCGCCCACGCCAAGGTCCAGGGCTGGCGGATCCGCGACTACCGCACCGGTCGCCGTGCCGCCCGCGCCGGTCTCGTCGTGGCGGCAGCGGCCGGCGGAGTGAGCGGCGCCCTGGCCGCCGGTGCGGCCGTCCGCTCCCGTCGTCACTGACCGCCCTCACCGATCCCCGCCACCCCAACGTGGGTTCCCATCAGCCCGGGCACGGCATACCCTGCTTGTTTGGCCGATGTGCTGGCCGCACCTGGGAGGGTTGACAGATTCATGTGGGGTGACACGGAGTTCGCGGCCGGGCTCGATGCCCTGCGTCGCGCCGTCGCCCTCGCGCTCGTGCCGGCTCCCCACCCCGCGTTCGGGGTCCTGATGACCGAGGCGGCCGTGCCCGCAACCGCCCCCCCGTCCGGGTTCGGTGACGCCGACCAGGCCGTCTCCTCCGAGGAGGACGAGGCGGAGCGCACGCGCCTCATCGCGCTGGTCGAGCTGGCGCGTGGCGGCGACAAGGAGGCCTTCGGCCTGCTCTACGACCACTACCAGCCCTCGGTCTACCGGTTCCTCTACTACCGCACCCGCTCGGCGACGCTGGCCGAGGACCTCACGTCCGACACGTTCTTCCGGGCGCTGCGCAGCATGAACAACTTCCGTTGGCAGGGCCGAGACTTCGGCGCGTGGTTGATGACGATCGCCCGCAACCTGACGACCGACCACTTCAAGGCCGGACGGACCCGGCTCGAGATGGCCACCGAGGACATGGGCCTCCACGACGACGCGACCGAGGGGCCGGAGTCCGAGGTGCTGGCCGGGCTCACCAACGAGGTCCTGCTGACCGCCCTCAGCGAGCTGCCCAACGAGCAGCGCGAGTGCCTGATTATGCGCTTCCTCCAAGGCATGAGCATCGCCGAGACGGCCTTGGCGCTGGGCCGCTCCGACGGCGCGGTCAAGCAGCTCCAGCTCCGGGGTGTGCGCAACCTCGCCAAGCTGATGCCCGAGGGGATGAGGGACTCA
This sequence comes from Nocardioides sp., assembly GCF_035576065.1. Taxonomy (GTDB): domain Bacteria; phylum Actinomycetota; class Actinomycetes; order Propionibacteriales; family Nocardioidaceae; genus Nocardioides. The sequence continues at coordinate 105,435 of NZ_DATLWX010000030.1, read as the reverse complement.
TGACCCGGGCCGTAACCTTCGGGCCCCCCGCGTCGTTTGACCGGGTGGAGGGGCACCGAACGGCCGTGAGAGACGGCCAGCTGAAGCAAGGAAGATCGCGATGACAGGGCCTTTCTCGGTACGCCGAAGAGCCGATGAGTTCAACTCGGCTCTCAGTCACCCCTCCACGCCACTGACCGAGCGTGATGCGCGACAGTTCGCGGATCTGCTCGCCGTCGTGAGCGACCTCCGCTCGATCCCGGAGCTCCAACCACGTCCCGAGTTCGTGGCCGACCTGCGATCACGACTGATGGTCGAGGCCGAGACTGCCCTGCTCCCCCAAGCCGTCCGCACCCTCACTGCGGAGGAACAACGGATCTCTGTGCCGGTCCGGACCAACAGGCGCGACCGCCGGGTGGCCGCGGTGCTGGGTGGTGCCGCGCTCATCGGGGCCACCACGTCGATGGCGGTCGCTGCCCAGACGGCACTGCCCGGAGAGTCGCTCTACCCGGTCAAGCGTGCCCTGGAGGATGTCGAGACCCGCGTCGCCGGCAGCGACGCCGCCAAGGGCGAGGCCATGCTCGCCCACGCACAAGGACGGCTCGACGAGATCGACGAGCTGGCCGACCGCAGCAACCCCGCCAGCGTGAGTGCGATCGGCTCGACCCTCGACACCTTCAGCGACCAGGCGAGCGACGCGTCTGCGGTGCTGCTGACGGCGTACGACCAGACCGGCGACGAGGCGGTCATCATCGAGCTGCGTACATTCACCGAGACCAGCATCGGCCGTCTCGCCAGCCTCCAGTCCGCTCTCCCCGTGTCGTCACGCGAAGAGCTGGTCGCAGCCGCCGAGACGCTCAGCGACATCGACCGCCGGGCGAGCGAGGTGTGTCCCTCCTGCGGTGGGGTGCCTGCCTCGGTCCCGTCCAACCTGCTTGCCGGCGCCGTTTCCTCCTCTGACGTGGGATCGCTGATCATCGCGGCGAGCCAGGACCCGGTGCTGAACAAGCCGTTCCGGCCTGAGGCCCCGCCCGTCACCCCCGCCCCGATCTCGGGACAGGATGTCGAGGGTGTGGAGGTGCCCGACCTGACGGTGCCCGACCCCGGCGTCACCCCGACGGGCACACCGGCGCCGACCCCCGGCACCGGCACCGGGACGGGTACTGGCAACGGCACCGGCACTGGCAACGGGACGGGGACCGGGAACGGGACCGAGCTCCCGGGCACCGGCACCGGCGTCGATCAGCCCGTCAACGAGGTGACCAAGCTGCTCACCGGCGACCTGGACGACGTCGCGTCAGGGCTGCCGGTCACCAACGAGGTCACCAACGGCGTGGGCACGGCCGTCGACGGCACGCTCGCGGAGCTGGACGACACCCTGGACGGGATCTCCCCTCCGTCCCTGCCCTGATCGGCGCTTGCCCTGACCGGGCCGACCCGGCTCAGCGGAAGACGTTGTTGCGTTCGCGGAGCAGGGCGAAGAGCGTCTGCTGGATGGTCTCGCGCGCCTGGTCGGTGACGTTGAAGACCAGCATCGGGTCCTCCGCCTCGCTGGCGTCGTAGGAGTCGGTGCGGATGGGCTCCCCGAACTCCAGCAGCCACTTGGAGGGCAGTGGCACCAGACCCAGGGGTCCCAGCAGCGGGAAGAACGGGGTGATGGGGATGTAGGGGATGCCGAGGAGTCGGGCCAGGGAGGGGAGATTGCCCACCATGGGATAGATCTCCTCCGCACCCACGACCGAGAGCGGCACGATCGGCACGCCGGTGCGCAGGGCGGCGGAGACGAACCCGCCTCGTCCGAACCGCTGGAGCTTGTAACGCTCGCTGAACGGCTTGCCGATGCCCTTGAACCCTTCGGGCCACACACCGACGAGCTCGCCGCCCGAGAGCATCCGCTCCGCGTCCTCACCGCAGGCCAGCGTCGCACCGCTCTTGCGCGCCATCGAGCTGACGAACGGCATCTTGAAGACCAGGTCGGCCCCGAGCGGTCGCAGGAAGCGCCCCGTCTCGTCGTGGATGGCCACCATCGTCATCAGACCGTCGACGGGGACTGTCCCGGAGTGGTTGGACACCACGAGGGCGCCGCCGGTGGCGGGGATGTTCTCGACACCGCGCACCTCGACCCGGAACCACTTCTGGGCGATCGGGCGCAGGGCGGCCATCAGGAAACGCTCGGTGACCTCGGCGTCGAAGCCGTATTCGTCGACGACGTATTCGCCGGCGAGCCGGCGCCGCATGAAGGCCATCATCTCGGCGAGCCGGCGCTCCCACTGCTCCCCGAAGACCTCCAGCGCGGCGTCCTGGAAGGCGGCGAGCCAGTCGCCGACGGGCACGCCTGCGAGCGGGTGCCGCTCCTCGGTGGTGACGGGTGTCCGGGTCACGGCGACGGGAGGAGGCGTGGCAGCAGGCTCGTGCGCGGGCTGCTTCCGCTGCCTCTGAGCTGACGCCTTCTCCTTCGGCGTCCGCTTCTTCGAGCCGCCGGCGAGGCTACGAGCCGCAGCAGAGGGGCGCTCACGCCCGGTGCCGCGGCCGGGGCGACCGTTGGTGCCGATCGGGATGATCTGCGCATCCGAGCTGCCTGCGTCAGACATGTGCGACTCCCCCTTCAGCAGGTCCGAGCACAGCGCCGCGCACCGGCACGCCGAGGGAGACACCGAAGTCGGCGAAGGCCGAAGCCGTGGTGAACCGCGGCTCGAAGCCGAGCACCTCACGCATCCGGGTGGTGTCGACCCCCCGACCGAAGGTCAGGAAGCCGATCTGCTCGGGTGAGAAGTCAGCGACCCGAGCCTGTCGCAGCACGGACCCGAGCCGGCCCACGGCGAAGGCGGGCATGGAGACGCTCGGCTTGCCCAGGCGACGGATCGCCTGCGACAGCATGAGGATCCCGTCGCCGGCGACGTTGAAGGTGCCGGGGACTCCGCTGACAACTGCGTGCTTGAGCACGTCGAGCAGGTCGTCCTCGTGCAGGAACTGCAGGCGCGGATCGAAGCCGATCACGCGCGGGAGCACGGGCAGCCGGAAGTAGCTGGTGAGGGGACTGACGACGTCGGGGCCGATGACGTTGGCGGCGCGGATCGTCGTGACCGTCACGTCAGGACGTCGGCGCGCGAAGCCGCGGACGTAGCCCTCGACCTCGTAGACGTCCTTGGCGTATCCGGAGCTGGGCAGCCTCTTGGGTCCCATCTCCTCGGTGAACATCGCCGGGTCACGCGAGCTGGCGCCATACATCGTGGTCGTCGACTTCACGACCAGGTGCTTGACGATGGGCGACTTCTGGCATGCAGCCAGCAGCTGCATGGTGCCCATCACGTTGAGCTCCTTCATCGTGTTGCGACCGCCGGCGGAGCCGGGGGTCGCGATGACGCTCATGTGGACGACCGTGTCGACGTCCTCCTTCGCCAGCACCTTGGCGATGACGGGACTGCGGATGTCGGCCCGCACGAAGGACACGTCGCCGATGTCACCGCGAGGAGGGACGACATCCACGCCGATGACGCGGTCGATGGAAGGGTGGCTGGCGGCTGCGCGCGCGAAGCGGCGACCCACGTCCCGGGAGATCCCGGTGACCAGCACGACCCGTCCCATGACCTGTCGACCTCAGCTGTGTGAGTACGGCGAGTGGTTACTTGCCGAGCTTGCGACGCTGCACGCGCGTCTTCTTCAGCAGCTTGCGGTGCTTCTTCTTGGCCATGCGCTTGCGCCGCTTCTTGATGACTGAACCCACGAAAGAACCTTTCACGAACCTGCGCGGACGCAAGAGATGCGCCCCCGGCGCGCAGGCGACTGCCCGCACGACTCAGACAGCCTACTGTGCGGGCTTGACGGGCGAGAATCGGTGTCCGATCACCCGCTCGGCGCCAGCTCGGTGGCGGTCAGCCGGCGTTGTAGAAGCTCTTGCGCAGGTATTCGTTGACGTCGTCCTCGGTCACCCGGAACGATCGGCCGACCCGGACGGCCGGCAGCTCGCCGCCGTGGACGAGGCGATAGACGGTCATCTTCGAGACGCGCATCTTGGCCGCGACCTCAGCAATCGTCAGGAAGACGACGTCGGACATGTCTCCAGGGATGTTGGCAGCCATCGGTGCACCGTTCCTTCTGCGCAACGGCACCGGCTTCCCCACCGGTGACACGAATTCGTGGCGCTCTGTGGGTGACAATAGGGCCAATGTGACCCGTGGGGAAGGGTGTTACTAGAGAAACATGAGGGACTACCGGCGTGTCGGGTTGATTTGACTCCTCGACCGCCCGGCAGACCCGTCAGTGGTAGGGGTCGAGCCCGTGCAGCGGGAAGACCTCGGTGCGCGTGGCCATGATCTCCCGATCGAGCCAGGTCGCCGGATCGTAGCCGCCCGACCAGTCGCGATAGGCAGGAGTGCGGCCGTCGGTGAGGCGGTATGGCGCCGTGCGGCCGGTGGCGTCGAGGACGTGGGCTCGCCAGTCCGCGGGCGTCTCTGTCGTCGGCTCCAACGGGCGCCCGGCGACGATCGCCAGCAGGTGGCTCCAGGCGCGGGGCACCACCTCGACGAGCGCATAGCCGCCCCCGCCGGTGACGACCCACTTGCCCTCACACAGCTCATGGGCCAGCTCATGGAGAGCGAGGTACGCCGCACGCTGCCCGTCGACGCTCAGCATCAGGTGCGCCAGCGGGTCCTCCATGTGCGAGTCGCAACCGTGCTGGGTCACCAGGATCTGTGGCTGGAACTCTCGCAGCACGTGCGGAACGACGGCGTGGAAGGCGCGCAGCCACCCTGCGTCGGCCGTGCCGGGCGGCAGGGAGACGTTGACCGCACTGCCCTCCGCGCCCACTCCGCCGGAGTCCTGGGCGAAGCCGGTGCCGGGGAACAGCATCTGGCCGGTCTCGTGCAGGGAGACGGTGAGCACGCGCGGGTCGTCGTAGAAGATCTTCTCCACGCCGTCGCCGTGGTGGACGTCGATGTCGACGTAGGCGACCCGCTCGACGCCCTGGTCGAGCAGGGTCTGGATCCCGACGGCGATGTCGTTGTAGATGCAGAAGCCGCTCGAGCGGTCGGCCATCCCGTGGTGCAGACCGCCGGTGATGTTGGCGCTGTGCAGGGACTCGCCGCTGTGCACCTGCCGGAACGCCTCGACGGTGGCGCCGACCACGTGGGCGGCGGCCACGTGCATGTCGTGGAAGACCGGGTTGTCCTCACTGCCGAGGCCGTGCTTGAGGTCCTCGCCTCCTTCGGTCCCCAACCGCGTGACGGCCGAGATCAGCTCTCGGGTGTGCACCGCGGCGATCAGGTCGTCGTCGGCCATCGGGGCGGGCACGACGGTGAGGTGATCGAGGATGCCGAGGGATTCCGCCAGCCGCATCGTCAGGTCGACCCGGATCGGCGACATGGGGTGCGACGGTCCGAAGTTGTATTCGGTCAGCGAGGGGTCGAAGACGACCGACGCCGGTCCGGAGCACTCGAGCATGGGGGGGAACCTATCTCCCCGTGGCCTCGACCTCTGCCGCGAGACGCGCCACGCCCCGAGTTGAACGCGTTCAACATTTGTGCCACAGTGTTTTGAACACGTTCAATTCCCCAAGAAGAGAGATCACCATGGACTGGACCGCCGCTTCCTACTTCACCTACCTCGCCGTGACCGTGCCCCTGACCATCTGGGTCGCACGGACGCTCTCGACCAATGGGCGCGTCTTCCTCGAGGACGTCTTCGACGACAACGCGGCCCTCGCCGACGCCATCAACAAGATGCTCGTCGTCGGCTTCTACCTGCTCAACGTCGGTTTCGTGATGCTCTACCTCCAGACCGGCAGTCTCGTCATCGACCTCTCCACCCTGATCGAGGTCGTCAGTGTCAAGGTGGGCGCGGTGATGGTCGTCCTCGGCCTGATCCACTTCACCAACGTCTACGTCTTCAACTCGATCCGCCGCCGGGTCCGGATGGAAAACCTCCGCACCCCGCCGCTGGCGCCCCAACAGTTCGTCGGCCCCGCCCAGCCCGCCTACCCGCGGTGAGCCTCCGATGCGACTGACGGTGCTGTACGACGATCGGTGCGGCATGTGCCGGACGTTCAGCGCCTGGCTCGGCAACCAGGCGCACCTGGTCGAGGTCGACCTCGTCCCCGCCGCGTCGGCCGTGGCGCAGCGCCGCTTCCCGGCGCTCGACCACGGTCGGACGCTCGAGGAGATCACGGTGGTCAGCGACGCCGGGGAGGTCTGGACGGGTGGCCACGCCTGGGTGATGTGCCTGTGGGCCACCGCTGCCCATCGTGTCCTGGCCGAGAGTCTCGCTCGCCCGTCACGGCTTCCCATCGCCAGGGGCGTCGCCCATCTCGCAGCCGGGATGCGCACCACCAGCGCGGCCCGGCTGTCCGCCGTCGGGGGTGACTACCCTGAGGACTGTGCCGGAACCTGCGCCCCGAACGCCCAAGGCTGAGCAGACCCGCGCGACCATCGTCGCCGCCGCGATGGATCTCTTCCGCACCAACGGGTTCGACGGCACCACGATGCGCGGCATCGCGGACGGCGCCGGCGTCTCGCTGGGCAGCGCCTACTACTACTTCAGCGGCAAGGAACACCTGATCCAGGCGTTCTACAGCCAGATGCAGGACGACCACCTGGCGGCGGCGCGGAAGGTCCTGGAGACCGAGTCCGACTTCGCGGCGCGTCTGCGCGGGGTGCTCACGGTCTGGGTCGACGTCGCGGCGCCGTACCACGAATTCGCCGGCACGTTCTTCAAGAACGCCGCCGATCCGACCAGCCCGCTCTCGCCCTTCTCCCCCGAGTCTGCAGACGCCCGGGCGGCGAGCACAGCGATCTTCCGCGACGTGGTCGAGGGTTCCGACCTCAAGGTCGCCAGCTCGCTGCGGCCACGGCTCCCCGAGCTGCTCTGGCTGCTCCACATGGGCGTCGTGCTGTTCTGGGTGCACGACCGGAGTCCGCGACAGGAGCGCACCCGCACCCTCGTAGCCGGCGCCGTCCCGCTCATCGACAAGCTCGGGCGACTCTCGCGAGTGCCGGTCGTGCGCGGCGTCGTCAACGACGTCGTCGCCCTGCTCGACTCGTTCGACGATTGAGCCGCCCCGACCACGGTGCGACACTCGACGCATGGACAAACCAGCCAAGCGCCCAGCCGACCTCGACCTGGACTTTCCGCAGTCGCTGGCCGTCTATGACACCTACGACGAGGCGCAGCGCGCGGTCGACCACCTCTCCGACAACGAGTTCCCGGTCGAGAACCTGATGATCGTCGGCACCGACCTCAAGCGGATCGAGCGCGTGACCGGACGTCTGACCTGGGGACGCGTGGCCCTCGCAGGCGCCATCACCGGACTGTGGTTCGGCGTCTTCGTCGGACTGGTTTTCGCGCTGTGGGTCGAGGACGGCGGGGTGGTCGGCATCTTGTTGTCCACGGCGCTGTTCGGCGCCCTCTTCGGCGTCGTGTGGGCCCTGACCGGCTATGCCGCCACACGCGGGCGGCGCGACTTCAGCTCGGTGACGGCGGTGGTGGCCACGCGCTATGAGGTGCTGGTCGAGCACAAGCACCGCGAGGCGGCCCGCACGATCCTGGCAGCGACGCCGGGGTTGCTGCCCGATCCCTACGCCTGAGGAGCCTCGAGCCGGCTCAGGATCCCTCGGCCAGCTCCCGGGAACGGTCCCGGGCTGCTTCCATCGCGGCGAGGAAGGCGGCGCGGACCCGGTGCACCTCGAGCTCTCGCAGCGCCGAGGCCGTGGTCCCACCGGGCGAGGTGACCTGCTCGCGCAGGACCACCGGGTGGGTGCCGGTCTCGCGGAGCATCTTGGCCGAGCCGTAGAGCGTCTGGATGACCAGCTCCGTGGCGGTGGCGCGGGGCAGGCCGAGGTGGACGCCTGCCTCGATCATCGACTCCACCACGAAGAAGATGTAGGCCGGACCTGAGCCACTGATCGCGGTGACCGCGTCCTGCTGCTTCTCCGGCACCCGCACGACGCGGCCGGTGGAGGCGAGCAGCGCCTCGGCCTCGGCGAGGTGCGCCTCGTCGCAGTGGGAGCCGGGCGAGATCGCCGCCATCCCCTCGTCCACGAGCGCGGGCGTGTTGGGCATGACCCGGACGACCGCGACACCCTCGGGCACGCGCGACTCGATGAAGGCCGTGGTGATGCCGGCGGCCAGGCTGACGAGGAGCTGGCCCGGTCGCAGCTCGGGTCCGATCTCCTCGAGCACGGCTGCCATGTCCTGCGGCTTGACGACGAGCGCGACGGTGTCGGCTTTGCGGGCCGCCTCGATGTTGGACACCACCGAGACGCCGTACCGCTCCTCAAGCTCACGACCACGCTCGGCGCGCTTCTCACCGACGAGCAGGAGGTCGACCCGGCGTCCGGCGCGGACGAGTCCGGAGAGCAGCGTCTCGCCCATCACGCCGGCGCCGATGATGGCCGTCTGGGCCATGGTCACTCCTACTTCTTCGAGACGAGGGAGCGCAGGAAGAATGTCAGGTTCTGGGGACGCTCGGCGAGGCGTCTCATGAGGTAGCCGTACCACTCCTGGCCGTAGGGGATGTAGACCCGCACGGTCTCCCCTGCCTTCGCCAGGCGCTTCTGCTCGTCGGGCCGGATGCCGTAGAGCATTTGGAACTCGTAGGTGCCGGGGCGGCGGCCGTGCCGGCTCGCCAGCGACGACGCGATCTGGATCATCCGGGGGTCGTGGCTGGCGATCATCGGATAGCCCTGACCCGCCAGCAGCACCTTGAGGCAGCGGACGTAGGACTTGTCGATGTCGAGCTTGTCCTGGAACGCCACGGCTTCGGGCTCGTGGTAGGCGCCCTTGCACAACCGCACGCGCGAGCCATCGTAGGCCAGCGAGCGGCAGTCGGCCTCGGTGCGGTGCAGCATGGCCTGGAGCACGGCACCGGTCTCGGGGAAGTCCTTGCGCAGCTCACGCAGGATCCCCAGCGTCGAGTCGGTGGTGGTGTGGTCCTCCATGTCCAGCGTGACGGTCGTGCCGGCGTTGCGGGCGGCGCGGCAGATCTCCCGGGCGTTCTCGAGCGCGACCTTCTCGCCGTTCTCGGGCAGCGCCTGGCCCACCGCTGACAGCTTCACGCTGACCTCGGCCTTGCTGGCGAGGCCGCGGCGACCGAGCTCCGCGAGGAGGTCCTTGTAGGCGGCCACGGTCGCCTCGGCCTGGGCTGCGTCCAAGGTGTCCTCGCCGAGGAAGTCCAAGGTGACGAACAGTCCGCCGTCGATCAGCCGGGCCGTGGCGTCGACGGCCGAGTCGGTGGTCTCGCCCGGGACGTGACTTGTCACGATGCCGGAGGACACGGGCATCGTGCTGACGAGGTTCTTGACGACGTCGCTCTTGGCGAGCAGGAGGATCGGCCGACGAAGCAGTGACATGCAGGCAAGGCTACGCCGAAGCGCCCCGACAGACCCAGTCAGGCCGTACGCCGCCGTAGCGTCGCTGCCCCGAGCGCGAGCCCGGCGACGGCGAAGGCCAGGACGACTGCGATGTTGCGCCATACCAAGGACTCGTCGGCCGAGACGACGAGCTCCTGCATCGCATCGATGGCGTAGGACAGGGGCAGCACGTCGCTGATCGCCTCCAGCACGGGCGGCAACGCCTCTCGCGGCACGAAGAGCCCGCACAGCAGGAGCTGAGGGATGACCACCAGCGGCATGAACTGCACGGCCTGGAACTCGCTCGTCGCGAAGGCGCTGACGAACAGACCGAGCGCGGTGCCGAGGACCGCGTCGACGATGGCCACGATCCCGAGCAGCCAGACCGGACCGTTCACATCGAGCCCCAGGAACCCGACGCTGACACCCACGGCCAGGCTCGCCTGCACCGCTGCGATGGCTCCGAACGCGAGGGCGTAGCCCAGCAGGAAGTCGAGCTTGCCCATCGGCATCGCGAGCAGGCGCTCGAGGGTGCCACTGCTCCGCTCGCGCAGCGTGGTGACGCTGGTGACCAGGAACATGATGATGAAGGGGAACATCGCCAGCAGCCCGGGGCCGAGGGTGTCGAACGAGTTGCCCGGAAGGTCCTCGAACATCCACCACAGCAGGCTGACCAGTGCGCACGGGACCACCAGCAGCATGACCAGGGTCCGGTGGTCGCGGCGGATCTGGGTCAGGACGCGGCCGGCGACGGCGAGGGTGGTGGCGGGTCTCATGCGGCAGTCCCTTCGACGATCCGCAGGAAGGCGGCTTCGATGTCGTGGGAGTCGCCACGTATGTCGGCAGGTGAGCCGCTCGCAATGATCTGCCCGTCCCGCATCAGCACCAGGTGGCCACAGCGTTCGGCCTCGTCCATCACGTGACTGGAGACCAGCACGGCCGTGCCTGCCTCGGCGATCCGGTGGAACAGCGCCCAGAGATCGCGGCGGAGCACGGGGTCAAGTCCGACGGTGGGCTCGTCCAGCACGAGCACGTCGGGCTCTCCGAGCAGGGCGACCGCCAGGCTGGCCCGCGAACGCTGTCCGCCACTGAGCCGGCCCACCACCTGGTCGCGGTGGTCGCCGAGGTCGACAGCATCCGCCGCCTCCTCGACCACACGATCGATGTTCCCGGGCACGCGGAGCACGCGGGCGAAGAAGCGGAGGTTCTCGGCGACCGACAGGTCGTCGTACACGCTCGGCGCCTGGGTGAGGTAGCCGATGCGGTTGCGCAGCGACGGGCAGCCGGCCGGCAGACCGAGGATCTCCACGGTCCCGGCGTCGATCTTCTGGACACCGACGATCGAGCGCATCAGCGTCGACTTCCCGCACCCGCTCGGACCGAGCAGGCCGGTGACGCCGCCTCCGACCTCCAGACTCAGACCGGGGAGCACCTCGCGACCCCCGCGCGCAACGCGGAGGTCCTTGATCTCGATGACGTTATTCACCACGTGTTGAATTGTGATCCTGCGACCTCGTGGTGTCAAGCCGCCACGTGGTGACTGTTCACCATGGGATGTCGACGAATGGGCACTTCCCTTGGTCAATTGACCATGGGAAGTGCCCATTGACCGACATCCCATGGTGAACAGTCAGCAGACCGACCTGACGTCAGGGGAGCTCGCCGGTGAGGTAGCGCTGGAGGGTCGGCGCATAGGTGGCGATCAGGAGAGCCGGGGACATCGAGGCGATGGGCTCCACTCGGAGCACGTAACGCATCAGGATCAGCCCCAGCACCTGGCTGGCGAGCAGCGGCATCCGGTGCTCGGGACGGTCCAGCCCCAGCGCGACACCGATCGGCTGGACGATCACGGGCAGGAAACCCTCGGAGAACAACCGGTCGCCGCCGGGTTCGAGCGCACTGCGGACCACGGTGAGCAACGCCGGCTGGAGGGCCGGGTCGTCCCAGACACCCAGGAAGGCGCCGAGGAAGCGCTCGGCCACTCGGTCGACCGGACCGTCGATCACGGGAAGGAGGACCTCCCGCGGGTCCACCGGCAGCTCCATCGCGGCCACGAACAAGGTGTCCTTGGTGCCGAAGTAGTGGTGCACCAGCGACGGATCGACCCCCGCCTGCGCAGCGACGGCGCGGATCGTCGTGCCTCGGAAGCCCTTCTCGGCGAAGCTCTGCCGAGCGGCCGCGAGCACATCGGCGCGGGTGTCCGGACCGCCCGGACGGCGACCCCGCGAAGGTCGGGCCATCAGGGTGTTCGTATGGCGAAGTGTTGACGCGCGAAGTCCAGCGACTCGATCAGGTCGTTCACGCGCTCCGCCCGACTGGTGCACTTGCGGGTGTTGATCTCCAGCACGATGTGGCCACCGAACTCACGCTCGGCGAGGTGGGAGAGGAACGCGGCCGCCTTCATCACGCCGCGGCCCGGCACCAGGTGCTCGTCCTTGGCGGACCCGCTGCCGTCGGTGAGGTGGATGTGGCGGAGCCGGTCGCCCATGCGCTCGGCCATCTCGATCACGTCAGATCCCGCGATGGCAGCGTGCGAGAGGTCGATCGTGGTGTTGGCGTAGGGCTGCTCACTGGGGTCCCAGCCCGGGAGGTACATCTCCATCCCCCGACGCGACGAGGCACGCCACGGATACATGTTCTCCACCGCGAAGGCCACCCCGGTGGACGCTTCCAGCGCAGCGATGCCGTCGACGAAGCCGGCGGCGTAGTCCTTCTGCCAGCGAAACGGCGGGTGGACGACGACCACCTCGGCGCCGACGTCGGCTGCGAGCTCGGCGGAGCGTTCGAGCTTGCCCCAGGGCTCGGTCCCCCACACCCGTTGGGTCCACAGCAGGCACGGCGCGTGGATGGCGCACACCGGCATCTCGTGGTGGTCCACCAGCTGCTTGATGGCCGCCGTCTGCTGGGACAGCGCGTCAATGCCGACCATCACCTCGACGGCGTCGTAGCCGGTCTGGGCGGCATAGCCGAAGGCGTGGGCGGTCGACTCGGGATAGACCGACGCGGTCGACAGGGCGATGAGGTTCACGAGCGCCCCAGCACCGAGATCTGGTCGAGGCTCTCGAGGATGACGCCCTCGCGCAGCGCCCAGGGACAGATCTCCAGCGCGGGCAGGTCGAAGATGTCCATGCACGCCTCAGCGACGAGCGCGCCCGGGACGATCTGATGCGTCCGGCTCAGCGAGACCCCCGGCAGGTGCGCCAGCTCGTCGGCCGACAGCGAGATCAGCTTGGGGATCCACTCGGCAAGGGTCTGGCGCTCCAGCACGCGGGGGACGAGGGCGCCGTCGCCACTGGGTGCGGCGCCGCAGATGCGGGCCAGCGACCGGAAGGTCTTCGACGTGGCGGCCGCGTGGTCCGGCGGACCGGGACGGAGCAGGTTGCCGGCGTCACGAGCGATCTCGGTGCGGATCTCCCGACGCAGCCGACGGACCGTCTCGTCGTCGGGCCGGTCGCCCGCGAACCACGTCCGCGCCAGCCTCGCGGCACCGAGTGGCAGCGACCACGCGACGTCGGGGGACTCGTCCGAGCCGCCGGCGATCTCCAGCGAGCCGCCACCGATGTCGAAGATCGCCAGCCGGCCCGCAGACCACCCGAACCACCGGCGTACGGCGAGGAACGTCAATCTGGCCTCGTCCTCGCCGGAGAGGACCTCGAGGTCGACGCCGCTCACGGCCTTGACGTGGGCAAGCACCTCGTGGGAGTTGACGGCGTCGCGCACTGCCGAGGTGGCGAACCCGAGCATGTCCTCGCACCCCTTGTCGTCGGCCACCCGGACGGCCGAGGCGCAGAACTCAGTGAGCGCGTCGATGCCGGCCGGTGTCACCGCCCCCCGCTCGTCGAGGTGCTCCGCCAGCCGAAGGGCCTGCTTGTGGGAGAAGGCCGGAAGGGGGGCCGCGCCACCGTGCGCATCCACCACGAGGAGGTGACCCGTGTTGGAGCCGATGTCGAGCACGCCCAGACGCATGGGTCCAAACTACTAGGGAAGCCTGACGCGCGAGGGTCGCCCGTAGGATCGCGTGGTGCCTGAAGTCGACCTCGTGTTCCCACGTGCCTATGTCGAGTTCGTCGACCCCGCCGACGAGGACCAGGTCTTCCGGTGCGACCTGACCTGGTTGACGTCGAGCTACATGTGCATCTTCGGCCAGGGTTGCCAGGGGATCTACGCGGACGCGCCCGACACCGGGTGCTGCACGCTGGGGGCGCACTTCGCGGACAAGGACGACGAGTCGCGTGTTGCGGCGTACGTCGCCCAGCTCACCCCTGACCACTGGCAGTTCCACCCGGGCCGAAGCGTCAAGAAGAGCGACTGGATCGAGAAGGACGACGAGGGCGAGCGGAAGACGCGGACCCGCGAGCACGCCGGCCAGAGCGCGTGCGTGTTCCACAACCGAGCCGACTTCGGGCCCGGGACGGGGCCCGGCGGCGCCGGTTGTGCGCTCCACGGGCTCGCGTTGGAGCAGGGCCGCAACCCGCTGGAGACCAAGCCCGACGTGTGCTGGCAGCTGCCGATCCGGCGCACCTACCGCACGGTCGAACGCCAGGACGGCACGTCCTACACCGAGGTGGCGATCGGGGAATACGACCGGCGCGGCTGGGGTCCCGGCGGGCACGACCTCGACTGGTACTGCTCGGGGAACACCGAGGCCCACGTCGCCGTCGACGCCGTCTTCGTCACCCACGCGCCCGAGCTGACCGAGCTGATGGGCGTGGGAGCATACGCCGAGCTCGTCCGTCACGCGGAGGCGCATGTGCGCTCACGGTCCGCGCTGGCGCTCCATCCGGCAGACCCCCGCTAGGCCCAACTTTCTCGACGTCAAGAAAACATGACCCCCGGTGCGGGCGTCGCAGACAGCGGGATAAGAATGCCTGCATGCGCCTGGACCACCTCTCTTTCGCAGCCGGACCTGATGGTCTCGCCAGCACCGCCCAGCGCCTCGGGGGCCTGCTCGGCAAGGAGTTCACCGAGGGGGGGATCCACCCGCGCTTCGGCACCCGCAACATGATCATGCCGCTGGACGGGGGCAACTACCTCGAGATCGTGGAGTGCCTCGACCACCCCGCCTCCGACAAGGCGCCCTTCGGTCAGGCCGTGCGCGCCCGGTCCGCGGCCGGCGGCGGCTGGCTCGGCTGGGTCGTCGCGGTGGACGACATCGCCGAGCTCGAGACGCGTCTCGGCCGCGAGGCCGTCAAGGGCAACCGGCACCTGCCGACCGGGGAGGAGCTGCTGTGGCAGCAGATCGGGGTCAACAGCCTGATCACCGACCCGCAGCTGCCGTTCTTCATCAAGTGGGAGACGCCGGCCGAGATGCACCCGAGCACCGGCGCCGACCCGGACTTCTGCCTCGCCACCCTCGAGATCGCCGGCGACCCGCAGCGAGTCAGCGAGTGGCTCGGCCAGAGCGTCGAGGCCCCCCTCGAGGACGTCAAGGTCGAGTGGGTCGCTCCCAACGGCACCCCCGGGATCCTGGCGGCTCAGTTCCAGACCCCCTCGGGGCTGGTCCGACTCTGATCATCCCGTCGCCGAACATCTGGTACCACCCGGCGACCTACGAGCTCGAGAACCTCGCTGCCGACCCGGCCGGGCGGATCGAGGCCGCCATGGCATCGATCATGTCCTGGGAAGGGTCACGGTTCCTCGACGTGGGTTGCGGGAGCGGGTTCCACCTGCCGGGTTGGGCATCGGTGGCCGCGACAGTCATCGGCGTCGAGCCGCACCAGGACCTCGCGGCGCTGGCACGGCGGCGTACTCGCCGGATGCGTAACGTCTCGGTCGAGGTCGGTACGGCGCAAGCCCTCCCTGTCGCGGACAGCAGCATCGACGTCATGCAGGCGCGCTGGGCCTACTTCTTCGGACCCGGCTGCGAGCCCGGACTGCTCGAGCTCGACCGGGTGATGGCCCGCGACGGGACAGCGTTCGTCGTGGACAACGACGCATGCCGCTCCACCTTCGGTGGGTGGTTCCGGCGGGGCTGCCCCGAGATCGACCCCGACGTCGTCGAGCGCTTCTGGTCAGTGCGGGGGTGGACCCGGATCCCGGTCGACATGGGCTGGTCGTTCGAGCGCCGCGCGGACCTGGAGGCAGTCGTGCGGATCGAGTTCGCCCCGGACCTCGCGGATGCCATCCTGGCCGAGCACGAGGGGACCGACGTCGACTACGCGGTCAACGTGTGGTGGCGCCGCTACTAGCTGGACTCCCGGATCGCGAGGGTGGGGGTGAGCAGCAGGCCCTGCGTCGCAGCAGGCAGGTGGCTCAGCAGATCCTCCAGGGCGCGCACGATCCCGACGGCGACGTCCTCGAGTGGCTGGCGCACCGAGGTCAGCCCGACGGGGAAGACCTGCGCCACCTGCGAGTCGTCGAAACCGACGACAGCGATGTCGGTGCCGGGAGCGAGCTGTCGGATCCACAGCGTGTGCAGCACGCCCATGGCGAGTGTGTCGGACGCGCACACGAACGCCGTCGGCGCCGACTCGTCGAGGAGCACGGCGGCCGCCCCTGCTCCGCTCTGGACCAAGTCCTCCACCCGCGAGGCGAGACCGGTCGTGGGGAGGCCCGCGTCGTGCATCGCGCCCAGCCAGCCGGCCCGGCGGTCCTCACCGATGGGTGAGTCCTTGCGCCAGCCGATCCAGGCGATCCGCGTGTGCCCCTTCGCGAGCAGGTGCTCGGTGGCCAGCCGGGTGCCGGCCGCGCCGTCGACATCGACCCAGGGGTGGGTGGCGTCGGGGTGGTCCCACGGCCGACCGAAGGCGACGAACGGCGCACGGTGCTCGGAGAGCCAGACTGCCTGCGGGTTGCCGAGGTAGGTGTCGGTGACGACGAAGGCGTCGACTGCCGTCGAGCGCAGGAGGTTGTCATAGCCGCCGACCGGGTCATCGTTGTCGCCGGGGAAGAGCAGCACGTGGTAGCCAGCGTCGGCCGAGGTGTCAACCAGGGTGTGGACGAAGCGATCCATCATCGCGTTGGCCGTCCCCTCCTGGGCCGGAGCGACGCGGAGCCCGATGAGCTGCGAGCTGCGGGTGCGGAGGTTGCGGGCGGCACGATTGGGCGAGTAGCCCATCTCCTCGATCACCTGACGCACGCGTTCGAGGGTGCCGGGTCGCAGCAGGTCCGGGTTGTTGACGGCGTTGGAGACCGTCTGGCGCGAGACCCCGGCGCGCTCGGCGACGTCCGCGAGCGTCGGCGGCGAGACGGGGATGAACCCGGCGGCTCGAGGCTCAGTGCGCGACATCAACGACTCCTTGATCGTTCCAATCCACCTGCAGCATAACGGGGGCAGGCCTGTCGGTGCCGTCGCCTACGGTTCAGCGCATGAGCAAAACCGCCAAGCCCCGGCCCGCCCACCGCTGCACGGAGTGCGGCTGGGAGACCTCCAAGTGGGTCGGTCGCTGTGGGGAGTGCCAGGCGTGGGGATCGGTCGCCGAGAGCGCCGCGCCGACGATGCGCACGTCCGCGTCGCCGGTGACGACCCCGGCCGTGCCGATCGGACAGGTCTCGGTGGAGGACTCCCAGTTCCGCACGAGTGGCGTCCCCGAGCTCGACCGGGTGCTGGGCGGTGGGCTCGTGCCGGGCGCAGCGATCCTGCTTGCCGGCGAGCCGGGCGTCGGCAAGAGCACGCTGCTGCTGGAGGTCGCCGCCCAGACCGCCCGCGTGCGGACCCGCACGCTCTACGTCACCGGCGAGGAGTCGGCGTCCCAGGTCCGGCTCCGTGCCGACCGCACCGGCGGCGTGCACGACGAGCTCTTCCTCGCCGCCGAGACCGACCTCGGCGCCGTCCTGACCCACATCGAGCAGGTCCGCCCGACGCTGCTGGTCATCGACTCCATCCAGACGATCGGCGCGAGCGGGATCGAGGGCGTTCCCGGCGGCGTGACGCAGGTCAAGGAGGTCGCGGCGGCGCTCATCCGGGTCGCCAAGACCCGCAACATCACGACGGTGATCGTCGGACACGTCACCAAGGACGGGTCCATCGCCGGCCCGCGCGTCCTCGAGCACCTCGTCGACGTCGTGCTCCACTTCGAGGGCGACCGCAACTCGCGCTTCAGGATGGTGCGGGCGATGAAGAACCGGTTCGGCCCGGTGGACGAGGTCGGTTGCTTCGACCTGTCGCCCGCCGGCATCCGAGCGGTCACGGACCCGACCGGGCTCTTCGTTGAGCACCACTCGTCGGAGGTCCCGGGCACCTGCGTCGCCGTGACGATGGAGGGACGACGCCCGATGCTGGCCGAGGTGCAGGCCTTGGTGACGCCCTCGCCCCTGGAGCGGCCGCGACGGACCACGTCCGGCATCGACGGATCGCGCGTCGCAATGATCCTCGCCGTGCTGCAGCAGCACGCCCAGATCAAGCTGCACCAGCACGACGTCTTCGCCTCGACGGTCGGGGGCGCCCGGATCACCGAGCCGGCAGCGGACCTCGCGATCGCGATCGCCATCGCCAGCTCGACCACCGGCCTGGCGCCGCCCAAGGGAGTCGTGGCCATGGGGGAGATCGGGCTGGCGGGCGAGCTGCGACGGGTCAGGGACCTGCCACAACGGCTCGCGGAGGCCGCACGACTCGGCTTCCGTGTCGCCATCGTCCCGTGCGAGCCGGGTGCCACCGACGATCCCCGCCGCCCGGTCAGTCGCGACGTGGACGGGATGACGGTCCTTGACGTGTCGTCGGTGTTCTCGGCCCTCCGCACGGCACAGGTCACCACCGGCGATCGACGTGGTCGAAGTCCCCTAGACTGACCGCGCGCGAGCCCGCGCACGTCTGGGGGAGGGACCTACGTTGGCGGAGCCGACCGATGAGATGCGACGCCTGCGGGCGACGTTGGCCGAGATCGCGCCGGGCACCCCCCTGCGAGACGGTCTCGAGCGCATCCTGCGTGGGCGCACCGGAGCACTGATCGTGCTGGGCATCGATAAGACGGTCGACTCGATCGGCACGGGTGGCTTCACCCTCGACGTCCCTTTCACTGCGACCGGGCTGCGCGAGCTCGCCAAGATGGACGGCGCGATCATCCTGGACAAGGACATCAACCGCATCCACCGAGCCGCTGTGCACCTCATGCCCGACCACACGATCCCCTCTGACGAGACCGGCACCCGCCACCGCACGGCCGACCGGGTGGCCCGCCAGACCGGTTTCCCGGTGATCTCGGTGTCACAGTCGATGCAGACCATCGCCGCCTACGTCGGCGGCATCCGTCACGTCCTGGAGGGCTCCAACCAGATCCTCTCCCGTGCCAACCAGGCCCTGGCGACGCTCGAGCGCTACAAGCTCCGCCTCGATGAGGTCTCCGCGACCCTCTCGGCCCTCGAGATCGAAGACCTGGTCACGGTCCGCGACGTCGCGGCGGTTGCCCAGCGACTGGAGATGGTGACCCGCATCGCGAGCGAGATCGACGACTACGTCCTCGAGCTCGGCACCGACGGGCGGCTCCTGTCGTTGCAGCTCGAGGAGCTCATCACCGGCGTGGACGCCGAACGCGAGCTCGTCGTCCGCGACTACCTACCCGCCAGCAAGAAGCGCAAGACCACGCCCGAGACGATGCTGGCCGACCTCGCCAACCTCTCCCCCACCGACCTCGTCGACCAGGGAGCCGTGGCGACGGTCCTGGGCCTCGGCTCGGCCGAGCACCTCGATGGCGCCGTCGCCCCCCGCGGCTACCGGCTGCTGGCCAAGGTGCCGCGGCTGCCGACGGCGGTGGTCGACCGCCTCGTCGAACACTTCGGCGGTCTCCAACAGCTGCTCTCTGCCGGGATCGATGACCTGCAGGCGGTCGAGGGCGTGGGTGAGCTCCGTGCCCGGAGCGTCCGCGAAGGCCTCTCCCGGCTGGCCGAGTCGAGCATCACCGAGCGCTACATCTGAGCTCGCTCAGCCCTCCGAGTTGCCGTCGCCCTGCTCGCCGGGCGTGTGCTCCGTGTCGTCCTGCTTGTCCGTCTTGCCCTTCGGGGCCGGCTCCGGCTTCGGGGTCACGGTCTTGGTGATGACGGCGCTGGGCGGGGGGACCAGCTCGAACTGGACGTCGGTGGGCTCGCCACCCAGGGCGGCAGCCTCCACGTGGTAGTAGCCCGGGCGTGCCCAGTCGGCCAGCGCGGAGCATTCCTCGTCGGAGCGGCGCGCGTCGGCCCACGTCACCACGACGGGGGTGTCGGTGGCCGACCTGACGATCACGTCCTGCAAGGCGATGCTGGCGGGGCACTCGCGGCTCGACCAGATGAAGTCGTCACCCGAGGTGATCGACACGGTCAGGCTGTCCGGCGCGACCCGCCAGGTGCAGGCAGCGGTCTGCAGGGTGCGGAGGTTGACCGTGATCGGCACGTCGGTGTCGCCCGTGGCGGTCTCGATCACCGGCGTCGCGACGATGTCGCTGCTCACGCAGGGTCCGGACGGCTCGGCGAGGGGCGGCTCGGTGGGGGTGCGGTTCTTCTTGCGCTTGCGCCGGACCGGATCCTTCGAGGGTTCCGGTGTCGTCGTGGTCGTCGTCGCACCCGCCGTGGTCGCCTTGTCACCGCCCCCGTCGGAGCCGTCGCTGGCGGCGCCGAGGAGCCGCGCAAGTCCCGCCACCAACGCCAGGGTCACGCCCAGCAGCACCAGACGCCGTGTCCAGTAGACGCGTGCGGGCAACGGACCGCGCGTGTGAAGGGGCGAAGGGGGCATGGGCGCAACGGTAGACAGCCGCGGATCGTGCGCGGTGCTGCCACACCGACGTAGCTGGCAAAGCACCTACGATTCAGGTGATGAGTGAGCTTCACGACCCCGTGCTCGGGTGGTACGACCGGCATGCACGCGAGCTGCCCTGGCGCTCGGACTCAGCGTCACCGTGGTCGGTGATGGTGTCAGAGTTCATGCTCCAGCAGACCCCGGTGGCTCGGGTGCTCCCTGTCCACGAGGCCTGGCTGGAGCGTTGGCCGTCGCCCGCTGCCCTGGCCGCCGATCCCGTCGGCGACGCGGTGCGGATGTGGGGTCGCCTCGGCTACCCCCGACGAGCGCTCCGGTTGCATGCGGCCGCGGTGGCGATCGTGTCGGCTCACGGGGGCGAGGTGCCTTCGGCGTACGCCGATCTGCTGGCGCTGCCCGGGATCGGGGACTACACCGCGGCGGCGATCGCGAGCTTCGCGTTCGGTCAGCGACACGTCGTGCTCGATACCAACGTCCGCCGGGTGCTGGGTCGAGCCGTCAGTGGCAACGAGTTCCCTCCCCCTGCGGTGACGCGCGGCGAACGCGACGTCGCGTCGGGGCTGTTGCCCGATGACGCGCCGACAGCGGCGACCTGGGCGGTCGCCGTCATGGAGCTCGGCGCCCTGGTGTGCACGGCCCGCGACCCTCGGTGCACCCGGTGCCCGATCGCGGACCAGTGCGCCTGGCTGGCGGCCGGGAGCCCTGCCCACGACGGGCCGCCCCGCCGGGGCCAGGCGTGGGCGGGCACCGATCGCCAGTGCCGCGGGCGGATCATGGGGGTCCTCCGAGACGCCGAGGGGCCCGTCCACCGCAGCAGCATCGAGGCCGTCTGGCCGGAGGCGACCCAGCGCGATCGGTGCCTGACCAGCCTCGTCGACGACGGGCTGCTGGTGGCGGCCGGTCCGTCGGCGTTCTCCCTACCTGCCTGAGGAGCTCGCGAAGGGCGGAGAAGCGACCGAGCCCCCGACCGGACAGGTCGGAGGCCCGTGCTGCTCGTCGATCAGTCGGTCGACTTCTCGATGTCGACCGGACCAGCGCTGTCGTCAGGGCCTTCGATGAGGGTCTCGCCGTCGCCGACGATGTCCGCGGTCTCGAAGGGGGGCAGGTCCGGCATGGCCGAGACCTTCTGACCCTTGAACGTGAACTTCGCACCCGGGCCTTCGCCCTCGACGTCCACGAGGATGATCTGGCCGGGGCCGACCTCACCGAAGAGCATCTTCTCGGCCAGCACGTCCTCGATCTCGCGCTGGATCGTGCGACGCAGCGGACGAGCGCCCAGCACGGGGTCGAAGCCCCGCTCGGCCAGCAGGTTCTTGGCCGGCTGGGTGAGCTCGAGAGCCATGTCGCGGTCGCGGAGCCGCAGCTCGACGCCGGCGATCATGTTGTCGACCATGGAGACGATCTGCTCCTGCGACAGCGGCGGGAAGACGATGATCTCGTCGACACGGTTGAGGAACTCGGGCTTGAAGTGCTGCTTGAGCTCTTCGGCGACCTTCGTCTTCATCCGGTCGTAGCTGCTGCCGTCGCCCGTCTGCTGGAAGCCGAGGTTCTGGCCCTTGGAGATGTCGCGCGTGCCGAGGTTGGTGGTCATGATGATGACGGTGTTCTTGAAGTCGACCACCCGGCCCTGGGAGTCGGTCAGACGACCTTCCTCGAGGATCTGCAACAGGCTGTTGAAGATGTCGGGGTGGGCCTTCTCGACCTCGTCGAAGAGCACCACGGAGAACGGCTTGCGGCGCACCTTCTCGGTCAGCTGGCCACCCTCTTCGTAGCCGACGTAACCGGGAGGCGAACCGAAGAGCCGCGAGACCGTGTGCTTCTCGCTGAACTCGCTCATGTCGAGCTGGATCAGGGAGTCCTCGTCACCGAAGAGGAAGTCGGCCAGCGTCTTGGACAGCCACGTCTTTCCGACACCAGAGGGGCCGGCGAAGATGAACGAGCCGCCGGGACGCTTGGGGTCCTTGAGACCAGCACGCGTGCGCCGGATCGCACGAGAGAGGGCCTTGACGGCCTCCTCCTGGCCGATGACGCGCTTGTGCAGCTCCTCTTCCATGTTGAGCAGCCGCGAGGACTCCTCCTCGGAGAGCTTGACGATCGGGATGCCGGTCGCCACCGCCAGCACCTCGGCGATGAGCTCCTCGTCGACCTCGGCGACCTCGTCCATGTCACCGGAGCGCCACTGGGTCTCCCGCTCGGACTTGCGGGCGATGAGCTGCTTCTCCTCGTCGCGCAGGCGGGCGGCGGCCTCGAAGTCCTGGCCGTCGATGGCCGACTCCTTGCGCTGGCGGACGTCGGCGATCTTGTCGTCGTATTCGCGCAGGTCAGCCGGCGCGGTCATGCGACGGATGCGCAACCGGGAGCCCGCCTCGTCGATCAGGTCGATCGCCTTGTCGGGGAGGAACCGGTCAGAGATGTAGCGGTCGGCCAGGGTGGCCGCCGAGACGAGGGCCTCGTCGGTGATCGTGACGCGGTGGTGAGCCTCGTAGCGGTCGCGCAGCCCCTTGAGCATCTCGATGGTGTGGGCGATCGACGGCTCGGCGACCTGGATCGGCTGGAAGCGGCGCTCGAGCGCAGCGTCCTTCTCCAGGTATTTGCGGTATTCGTCGAGCGTGGTCGCACCGATCGTCTGCAGCTCGCCTCGAGCCAGCATCGGCTTGAGGATGGAGGCTGCATCGATCGCGCCCTCAGCCGCACCGGCACCGACGAGGGTGTGGATCTCGTCGATGAACAGCACGATGTCACCGCGGGTGCGGATCTCCTTGAGCACCTTCTTGAGGCGCTCCTCGAAGTCGCCGCGGTAGCGCGAGCCGGCGACCAACGCACCCAGGTCGAGGGTGTAGATCTGCTTGTCCTTGAGGGTCTCGGGCACGTTGCCCCGGACGATGTCCTGGGCGAGGCCCTCGACGATCGTCGTCTTGCCGACGCCCGGCTCGCCGATCAGCACCGGGTTGTTCTTCGTGCGTCGCGACAAGATCTGCATGACGCGCTCGATCTCCTGCTCGCGCCCGATCACCGGGTCGAGCTTGCCCTCGCGGGCAGCCTGCGTCAGGTTGCGGCCGAACTGGTCGAGGACCAGCGAGCTGGACGGCGCCTCGGCCGTCCCGCTGGCGGCGGCGCCGGACGCGGCCGACTCCTTGCCCTGGAAGCCGGAGAGCAGCTGGATGACCTGCTGACGGACCCGGTTGAGGTCGGCGCCGAGCTTCTGCAGCACCTGCGCCGCGACTCCCTCGCCCTCGCGGATCAGACCGAGCAGGATGTGCTCGGTGCCGATGTAGGAGTGACCGAGCTGCAGCGCCTCGCGCAGGGACAGCTCGAGCACCTTCTTGGCGCGCGGGGTGAAGGGGATGTGACCGGACGGCGCCTGCTGGCCCTGGCCGATGATCTCCTCGACCTGGGCGCGCACGGCCTCCAGGGAGATGTCGAGGGACTCCAGGGCCTTGGCTGCGACGCCTTCGCCCTCGTGGATGAGACCGAGCAGGATGTGCTCGGTCCCGATGTAGTTGTGGGAGAGCATGCGGGCCTCTTCCTGGGCCAGCACGACAACTCGCCGGGCTCGGTCGGTGAACCGCTCGAACATGTGCGCTCCTAGCTTGCGTATATGCGTCCGCGAGGCCACCGGCAGCGGTGTGCGGACAATGGGCTCAACGCCCGACTCCACCCTACGTGTTCCCACCGACACATCCGAGGCGTCCGCTCTCAGCGAACAACGCCGCCCCCGACAGGGGGCGGCGTTGTGTGCTCAGCGGATCAGTGCGCTGCGTCGTACGCCTGCTGGACGTCCGCGGAGATCCGGCCACGCTCGGACACGTCCATGCCCTGGCCCCTGGCCCACTCGCGCATCTGCTTGGTGTTCGAGTTGCTGCCGGAGCCGCCGCCCGAGGAGCCGGACGACTTGCGGCCGCGGCGCGAGCCGCCGCTGACCTTGCGGGCGTGCCCGACGTAGCCGCTCAGGGCCTCGCGGAGGGCGTCCGCGTTGCGCTGTGTGAGGTCGATCTCGTAGGTCGTGCCGTCGAGCCCGAAGGTGACCGTCTCGTCGGCTTCACTGCCGTCGAGGTCATCGACGAGGACGATGCTGACTTTTTGCGCCATCTGAATTCCTTTGCACAAGGTGGGGGTGAGAAGCCGGGTCCCCGAGCCGACTTCCAAGGCGAATTGCGTCTCCATTAAAGACCCGTTCGACCGCTCGTGCCAAACGAATGGAAAAACGGTGAGTCAAACACCTCAGGCGTTTCGCTCGAAGACGAGTCGCAATCCCTGCAAGGTGAGCCAGGGGGAATGAGCGGTGAAGCACGAGCAATCGTCGCGCACGAGGGGCGCGAGACGGCCGGTGGCGATCACCTTCACCTCGTCGATCGGGACGCCCATCTCGGTGATCATCCGCGCCACGACCCCGTCCACCTGGGCCGCCATCCCGAAGATCATCCCGCTCTGCAGCGCCTCGACGGTGTTCTTGGCGATGACCGTGCGGGGCCGCTGGAGCTCCACCTTGCGGAGCTGCGCGCCGCGCTGTCCCAGTGCCTCCAGCGAGAGCTCGATGCCCGGTGCGATCGCACCGCCGACGTATTGGCCGGCGGGATTGACGACGTCGAACGTGGTCGCCGTTCCGCCGAAGTCCACGACAATCGCCGGCCCGCCGAATTCATCGGCCGCAGCGAGGGCATTGACGATCCGGTCAGCGCCGACCTCGCGCGGATTGTCCGTGAGCACCGGCACCCCGGTGCGCACCCCTGGTTCGACGACAACACTGGGGATTGTGGAGAAATGTCTGCCCACCATGTCGCGCCATTCGTGCATCACGGCCGGCACCGTCGAACAGACCACGAGCCCGTCCATCTCGCGACCGGCGTCCGTCAGGAGCCCGCGCAGCAGGACCGCCCATTCGTCGGCAGTGCGCCTCTCATCGGTCGAGACCCGCCAGTGAGCGACGACCTCGCGGGCTTCGAGCAGGCCCAGGACGGTGTCGGAGTTGCGGACGTCAGCGGCGAGCAGAGTCATGGGGTGAGGAGGTCCATGCCGATGTCGAACACCTTGACCGAGTGCGTCAACGCCCCGACCGAGATGAAGTCGACGCCGGTCTCGGCCACCTCGCGCGCCCGGTCGATGGTGAGGCCGCCGGAGGCCTCCAGCACGGCTCGTCCGGCAGTGATCTGCACCGCCTCGGCCATCATCGCCGACGACATGTTGTCGAGCAGGATGCGCTCACAGCCCGCGGCGAGGAGCTCGCGCAGCTGCTCGAGGTCGGTCACCTCCACCTCGATGGGGAGGTCGGGGTACGCCGCGCGCACGGCCTCGAGGGCGGCCACGACACCGCCCGCTGCGATGACGTGGTTGTCCTTGACCATCGCCATGTCGGCCAGGGAGAAGCGGTGGTTGACGCCGCCGCCGCAGCGCACGGCGTACTTCTGCAGGGCGCGCCATCCCGGCAGCGTCTTGCGGGTGTCGAGCACCCGGGCGTTGGTCCCGGCGAGGGCGTCGACCCACGTGGCGGTCGCAGTGGCGACGCCGGAGAGGTGGCAGGCGAAGTTGAGGGCCGTGCGCTCAGCAGTGAGCAGGCCACGAGTCGGGCCGGCGACCCGCATGACCACGTCGCGCTCCGCAACGCGACTGCCGTCGCTGAGACGGTCGGTGATGTCGACCTCGTCGCCCATGACGTAGCGAAAGACCATGGCGGCGATCGCGAGGCCGGCCACCACACCGGGCTCGCGGGCCTGCCAGTCGGCGGTGCCGCGCGCGTCAGCAGAGATCGTGGCCGCACTGGTCGTGTCGTCGGCTCCTCCTGGCAGGTCCTCCTCCAGCGCGCGCGCAATGTCGGTGTAGATCGCCTCCGGGTCGAGCCCCCCGTCCCTGATCTCAGCGATGAGGTCGGGCGGAAGTGCGGCGTACGGGGTGAAGCTCATGTGACGTCTCCAACAGTCGATGGATCGGTGGACGCGGCCGGCCAGAACCGTTGTTCCAGCCGGCCGTCGACGAGGCGCGTGTCGATATGGCCTGCCTGCGTCGTGTCGTCGCGGTCACCGAAGTCCTCGCGCCAGTGCGAGCCTCGGGTCTCCTCGCGGCGGAGCGCGGCGTGCGCGAGAGCGCTGCTGATGGCGTGGAGGTTGGTGGTCTCCCAGCCGTCGACACCGGGGACGTCGCGAATGCCGTCGTCGAGGCGGCTCAGCCAGCTGATGGCCTCGGTCAGCCCGTCAGCCGAACGCAGGACACCGACGCGGCTGGTCATGGTCGCCTGCAGCTCGAGGCGCTGCTCGAAGTCGACGAGTCCGGCGGCTCGTGGGTCGTCGGCCGGCTCCGACCACGCGCGAAGCTCACCGGGCAGGACCTGGGCGATCCGTCGCGAGAAGACGAGCCCTTCCAGCAGCGAGTTGGAGGCGAGCCGGTTGGCTCCGTGGACCCCGCTGCACGCGACCTCCCCGGTCGCATAGAGCCCCGGCACATCACAGCGGCCATCGAGGTCGGTGGCCACCCCGCCCGATGCGTAGTGCTGGGCAGGGGCGACGGGGATCAGCTCGGTCGTGGGGTCGACGCCGTGCTGGCGACAGACGGCGAGGATGGTCGGGAAGCGCTTCTCCCAGAACTCGGCGCCGAGGTGGCGAGCGTCCAGCCACATGTGGGGCCTGCCGGTCTCGAGCATCCTGCGCGTGATCGCCTTGGCGACGACGTCACGGGGCGCGAGGTCGGCGAGCTCGTGCTGGCCGACCATGAACCGGGTGCCGCCCTCTTCGGGCAGACCGTCGACCAGGAAGGCGCCCTCCCCGCGGACCGCCTCGGAGATGAGGGGTTGCTGGCCTTGCGACTCGGCCCCGAGATACATGACCGTCGGGTGGAACTGGACGAACTCCAGGTCACGCAGCGTCGCCCCGGCACGCAGTGCGATGGCCATCCCGTCGCCGGTCGACACGCTCG
Source organism: Nocardioides sp. (assembly GCF_035576065.1). GTDB lineage: Bacteria > Actinomycetota > Actinomycetes > Propionibacteriales > Nocardioidaceae > Nocardioides. The sequence continues at coordinate 78,549 of NZ_DATLWX010000030.1, read as the reverse complement.
GGTTGGTCGACTGCGAGAACACCTGCCCCAGCCCGCCGCTCGCCAGGACGACCGCACGGCAGTGCGCTGCGCCCACGCCGTCGCGCTGGCCCTCGCCGAGCACGTGCAGGGTCACGCCTGCTACTCCTGCCTGGCCGTCCTCGTCCGGCTCGGTGAGCAGCAGGTCGACCGCAAGGGCGTGCTGGATGACCTCGATCGCGGGCGCGCGCTCGATGGCGGCGATGAGGGCTCGCTGGATCTCCGCGCCGGTGGCGTCGCCGCCGGCGTGCGCGATCCGGTCGCGCAGGTGGCCGCCCTCCCGGGTCAGGGACAGCTCCCCCTCGTGGTGGTCGAACTCGGTGCCGAGCGCGATCAGCTCGTGGACCGCGTCAGGGCCCTCGGTGACCAGGATCCGCACGGCGTCGACGTCGCAGGCGCCTGCCCCCGCCACGAGGGTGTCGTGGAGGTGCTGGTCGGGGGTGTCCTCCGGCCCGAGGGCCGCGGCGATGCCGCCCTGCGCCCACTGCGTGGAGCCTGCGTTGAGGACGTCCTTGGTGACGACGAGCAGCTTGAGACTCTTGTCCGCCGCGTGGATCCGCAGCGCGGCGGTCAGCCCCGCGATGCCGGAGCCGATGACCACGACGTCGGCTCGGGTGGTCCAGCCGGGATCGGGGGCGGTCAGCCGTTGCGGCACCCGAGCGGCAGGCGATGGGCTCATCGGGGCAGGCTAGCGGGCCGGGGAGTCGCCGCGGGACAGCGCCGGGTCGCCGAACGTCTCGGCGGGGTCAAAGCCCGTGGCCATGATCCGGTTGTCCGCGTCGACGAAGACCACGTGCGGTTGGAGCTGCCTGGCCTCTGCATCCTCCACCTGCGCATAGGCGATCAGGATGACCGTGTCGCCCGGGTGGACGAGCCGTGCGGCGGCCCCGTTGATGCCGATGACCCCCGACCCCCGCTCGCCGGCGATCGTGTAGGTCTCCAGGCGCGCGCCGTTGGTGACGTCGACGATGTGGACGAGCTCACCGGCCAGGAGGTCGGCCGCGTCGAGGAGGTCTTCGTCCACGGTGACCGAGCCGACGTAGTGGAGGTCGGCCTGGGTCACCACTGCTCGGTGGATCTTCGACTTCATCATCGTGCGAAGCATCAGCTGTCCCTCCGGTCCGGCGTGGTGAACTCGATGCTCATGTTGTCGATCAGCCGCGTGCTGCCGAGCCGGGCGGCCACAAGGATCCGGCCCTCTCCGTCGTCCGGAGGCTCACCGAGGTCGACGCTGGTGAGGGCGAGGTAGTCGAGCTCGATCGACGGCTCGCTCTTGAGCACGCTCATCGCGGCCCAGCGGGCTGCCGGCACGCCGTACGCCGCCCGCTCCTGCGCCGCTCGGAGCGCACGGGACAGGGTGGTTGCGGCCTCGCGCTGCGCGGGGTCGAGATAACGGTTGCGGCTCGACATCGCCAGACCGTCGGGTTCGCGCACCGTCTCGGCACCGACGATCTCGACCGGCAGGCACAGGTCGCGCACCATCGCGCGGATCAGCGTCAGCTGCTGGTAGTCCTTCTGCCCGAACACCGCGACGTCGGGCCGGACGAGGCCGAACAGCTTGGCGACGACGGTCAGGACGCCGTCGAAGTGACCCGGCCGCGACTCCCCGTCGAGGATCGTGGCGAGCTTGCCCGGATGCACCGTGACGCCGTCGCGGATGCTCTCGTGGCTGAAGCCGCCGGCATACATCTCCTCGACGGCCGGTGCGAACGCGAACGCGACGCCGTTGGCGGCGCAGAGCTCGAGGTCGTCGGGCAGCGTGCGCGGATAGCGGTCGAGGTCCTCCGACGGACCGAACTGCATCGGGTTGACGAAGATGCTGACGACGACCAGGTCGGCGTGGCGGGCGGCCTCGCGCATCAGGCTGGCGTGACCCTCGTGCAGCGCACCCATCGTCGGCACGAACCCGACACGGCGGCCCTGCTTGCGGGCCTCGGCGAGCGCGTGCGTGAGCTCCTCGCGAGTGTCCGCGAGGGTGGGAGTGGGGCTCATCGACGCGAGGAGCGTCCGAGTCGAGTGACGGGCCGCACCGTGGCTGGAGCCACTTCATCACTCAACTCGGCGTCGAGCACCTGGGCCATCTTCGCGGCGCGGATCGGCAGCATGCGGCCGTCCGTGACGACCCGGTCGAGGGTGGCCCGCGCCATCGCGATGTAGGACGCGGTGGTCTCCGGGGCGTTGGCCCGGATCTCCACCAGGTGTGCCCGGACGGTCTCGACGTCGCCGCGCACGATCGGCCCGGTGAGCGCCGCATCGCCCTGGGCGAGGGCGTTGTCGAGGGCGGCGTTGAGGAGCGGGCGCAGGATGTCGGCGGGGGCGTCGCCACCGGCGGCCGACAGCATCTCCATGGCCTGGGTGACCAGCGTGACGAGGTGATTGGCGCCGTGTGCCAGGCCCGCGTGGTAGAGCGTGCGCTTGTCTTCGTCGACCCACATGGACCGACCACCGAGGTCGGCGACGAGCTGCTGGGTGACGGCACGCTCGCGGTCGCCGGCGGTCACCCCGAAGACCACGTCGCGCAGGCGGGGAAGATCGACCTCAGTGCCGGTGAAGGTCATGGCGGGGTGCAGGGCGATCGGTCGCGCGCCGACGGCAGCCGCGTCGGCCAGGACGGCCAGCCCGTGCGCGCCGCTGGTGTGGACGACGTACTGGCCCTCACGGATGGCGCCGCTGGCGCTCAACATCGCGACCACGTTGGGCAGCATGTCGTCGGGGACCGTGAGGAGCAGCAGGTCCGCTGCCCGCGCGGCATCGCTCGGCTTGACGACCGGGGTGCCGGGCAGCAGGGACGCGATGCGGCGGCGCGAGGCGTCGGACTCGCCGGCTGCGGCGACGATCTCGTGGCCGGCGTCGCGCAGTGCTGCGGCCAGGACCGCGCCGACACGGCCTGCTCCGATCACACCCACACGGAAGTGAGACATTGCGAACCCTTTCGTTCCAGTCCCGCCGACCACCCCTGGGCGGGGCCGGTGTGGGTACCAGACTTGGTGCTCGATCTCTTGTCCCGGACAGTACGCCGCAGTGCCACCCCTGGGAACAGGAAGTGAACGTGACGTAGCCGACACTGCGGCGTACGACCTCAGGCGCGCAGGTGCAGCTTCGCGTGGTCGGGATCGTCGACGACGAACGGGCGTGGAGCCCGCGGCAGCCAGGTGTGGGTCACGTGGTCGACGACGTGCTCACCCTCCGGGGCGTTGATCTCGATGACCCCGTCGGGGACCTCGCCGTTGTTCAGTGCGTTGAAGACCAGCCACTCGCGACGCTTGCGCCGGTTGCGGACGCTGGTGGCGAACGACTCCGGGTTGGTCCAGTGGGCGAACTCGTCGCCGTCGAGATACTTCAGCTCGACGACGAGTCCCTGCGGCAGGGCGAACTGGCGGATCTCCTTCGGCGTCGTCCGGATCTCCCACTCCGGCGCCTTGGAGTAGACGAAGTCCGGCGTCATCGGGAAGCCCCACTCCTCGATGTTGCGCAGGCCGAGGTCGAGGAAGGCGCGGGTGTCGGACTCGAGGTACAGCCCGTGCCGCGGGAAGCGGATGACGGCGTCGGCCCGGCCGACCTGCCAGGAGAGGTCGGCCATCGACACCTCCCCCTCGGTCGTGAGGACCATGTCGCCGTCCCACTTCCACGAGTAGCGGGTGCGCACGTGGGAGAAGCACCAGTTGTAGAAGTAGGCCAGCGAGTGGACGCTGCGCTCGGGCACGGCAAGGTGCTCGGCGCCGGCACGGGCCACCTCGAAGGGATAGTGCTCCAGGGTGAACTTGGACGCGAGATCGTGTGCGGCGGCCACGGCCAGCGCCGCCTCACCTGTCCCGTCGGTCGACATGTTGTCCACCAGCAGCACGTGGTCGCACGCCCGCAGGAGCGGCGGCAGCACGAACCGCATCGAGTCGGCCTCGTTCTTGACCCGGAGCACGGCCGTCGCCCCTCGGCGCAGGGGCGCGTTGTCCTCCGTGGCGTTCCAGGGCCACACGATGTCGAAGTCGGTGTGCCCCTCGATGTTCGTCAGCCCGTGGCCCCCGCCGATCGGGACGCTCACTGGTCCCCTGTCGGTTGGCCTGTCGTCCGCTCGCGGCCCAGCACCTTGCGGGCGCCGCGGCGCAGGGACGGCGGGATCTTCGCCCGGACGTCGTGCGGGATCTTGTCGGCCAAGCCGGTCGCCACAGGTTCCGCGGGCTCGGCGGCGGCCTGCGCTCCGGCGATGCGGGCCGCCACGACCGACGACTTGCTGATGGCCTCGGCCTCCTCGTAGAGGTCGGTGTAGGCCTCCCGGAGCTGGTCGAGGGTGGCGTGGACCTCCGTGACGTCGCCGTCCGGGTCGGCCAGCCGGTTGAGCTCTTCCCACGTCTGCCCGGTCAGCTCGTGCAGGCGCGGGGGCAGCGCGAGGTCGTCGAGCGAGGAGGTGACGCGACGCAGCGTGGGATCGATGAAGCGGTGCACCTCGCGGATCAGGTCGCTGCGGGTGTGGACGATCGACTGCAGGTCAAGCGTGTGCCCCACGTGCATGGTGGTCTTGACCCAGTCGGTCAGCAGGTCCTCGTAGCGCACGAACACCCGCGCCGACCTCGCCTCTTCGCGCGTGGCCCGCTCGGTGTGGAGCAGCATGTTGAGCCAGCTGGCGGTCAGGTGCGCGGAGCCGAGCTTGTTGGCGTAGTACTTCTGCTTGCTGCCGACCACCTCGGCCGGCGGGCGCAGCATCGTCACGAAGACCGGCTTCGCGCCGGTGCGAATCGCGCCGACCCGCCACAGGCCCAGGAACCAGCTCAACCGCGGGTCCTTCACGACGAGCTCGGGGTGTACGTCGAAGTGCGGCTCGAGCCATTCCGCGACCCGGATCCGGGCGGGCTCTCGGGTGGAGATGCGGCCCGTCTCGAACCAGGCTCCGGGGCGGGAGTCGCTGACCTGGACCCCGGCCTCCTTGAGCAGCCGGTCGTGCAGGTCGACCACCCACTGCGGCTCGGAGAACCCACGCGGGTTGGACGCGTCCGGCGGCACCTCGGGCAACGGGACGTGCATGCCCAGCTTGCTCGCGATGCCGGCCATGGTGGAGGTGCCGCTGCGGCCGGCACCTGCGACGAAGAGGACCTTCCGCGGGACGCCGTCGGGGTTCATCTCGTCGATGGCGCGGGCCTGAGCAGTCACGGCGGGGAGCCTACTAGGGCACGCTGGGCGTGCCCTAAGGTGCGCTCCCATGAGGCTCGTGCGGCGTCGGCTCGCCCCCCAGGTCTCGGTCGTCGTCCCGGCCTACTCCGTGGAGGCCTACCTCCCCGCCTGCCTGGACTCCCTGCTCGCGCAGCACTGGAAGTCCTGGGAGGCGATCGTCGTGGACGACGGGTCGCCCGACCGCAGCGGTGAGATCGCCGAGTCATACGCATCGCGAGACGCGCGGATCCGGGTGGTGCACGTCGAGAACGGCGGGCTCGGGTCAGCGCGCAACATCGGGGCGCGCCACGCAGACGCCGAGTTCCTCGCGTTCCTCGACTCCGACGACGCCCTGCCACGCAACGCCATGGCCTCGCTGATGACGTCGCTGCACGAGTCCGGCTCTGACTTCGCGACCGGCTCGATCGTGCGCTGGGAGGCGCCCTTCGACAACACCAACCTGCACGAGCCGCCGTGGATGAAGCGCCTCCATGCGCGCGGGACGGGCCTTCGGATCGCCCAGCGACCCGAGATCCTCGGCGACGTCTTCGCCTGGAACAAGATCTTTCGCCGCTCGTTCTGGGACGCTGCCGGGCTCGACTGGCCCGAAGGCATCCGCTACGAGGACCAGCCCACGACCACGCGCGCCTTCATGGCCGGCACCTTCGACGTGCTGCCCGCGATCGTCTACCACTGGCGCATCCGCGACGACGGCTCCTCGATCACCCAGCAACGATCGTCCGTGCGCGACCTCGCGGACCGCTGGGAGACCAAGCGGATGTCCTACACCTCGGTCCGCTCGGCGGGGGACCCGGCAGTAGAAGGCGTGTTCCTCGACCGGGTGCTCGCCGGCGACCTGTGGCGCTACTTCCTGGAGATCCCCGGCGCGAGCGACGAGTGGTGGACCCTGCTCTGCGACGGGGTGCACGAGTTCTGGGGGGAGCGCCGGTCGCTGACCGGCTCAGGGCTGCCGCCGGTGCACCGGCTGTGCGGGTGGCTGGTCGAGCACGACCGGCGTGCCGACGCGGCCGCCCTGATGACGTGGGTCGCCTCGCTGCCCGGCCCGGCCCCACAGACCGGGAACGGCGAGGGCCGACGCGTCGACATACCGGGCGAGGTGCTCGATCTGTCGACGGTCGGCCCAGCCGCGCTTGCCCTGCGGCCCTCAGAGGTCCGCTGACGCTGGGCCGGCGTCAGAGCAGGCCGGCCTCGGCGAGGAAGTCGGCGGCGACGTCCTCGGGCTTCTCCCGGTCGACGGCGATCCGACCGTTGAGCTCGGTCAGCTTCTCCGTGGTCAGCGCGGCCATCAGGTCGTTGAGCACTTGCTCGACGTCCTGGTTGTCGGCGAGCCACTCCGTCGACACGGCCGGCACGAGATTCTGGGCCGGCTGGATCTGCTTGTCGTCCTCGAGGACCACCAGGCCCTCGGACTCGAGCGTGCCGTCCGTAGTGCTGGTCTCGCCGAGCTCCGACTCACCGCTGAGCACGGACTGGTAGGTCTGGTCACTGGCGTAGCCGAGCGGCAGCACCTCGGTCACGTCGATGCCGTATTCCTCCGACAACCCGCCCTCGCAGTCGAGGCGACCCTCGCAGTCGGGCGCGGCCGCCAACGTGACCGACACCCCCTCGAGGTCGGAGAGCTTCGTGACGCCGTTGGCCTCGCTGTATTCCTTCGTCACGAAGAACGCATTCGTGTCGGTCGCGGGCGACGTGTCGAGGAGCGTGATGCCGGCTGCCTCCAGCAGGTCGGCGCCGTCCTCGGCCAGCTGGGCGCCGTCACCGGTCTCGAACGGCTCGGCCTCGGCGCCGCTCTCCTGGGTGTTGAGGAAGTTGACGATGCCGCCGACGTATTCGGGGACGATGTCGACGTCGCCGGGGAACGTGGGCATGTAGGCGTCACGGGAGTCGACGAGCTTGGTCTCGACGGTGTAGCCCTCGTTCTCGAGGAGCTGCTCGTACATCGACGCCATGAGGGTGGCTTCGGGGAAGTTCTGGCCGGCCATGGTGACCGACCCCTTGTCAGCACTGGCCGAAGACGGGTCAGATCCGTCGTCGTCGGCAAGGTCGTCTCCCGCACAGCCGGCGAGGAGGAGTGCGCCCACGGAGATGACCGCGGCGAGAGAGCGTCGTACGAACATGGAATTCCTTCTGTGTCCCGCGGCATCAGCCACGCGTGTCCGGATGGTGCGATCAGCCGACGACGTCGGTTGATTCCTCAACCGTAGAGGCAACCGCCGACATTCCCACGTCACGATTTGGAGTCGCCGCGACTCGGTGGGCCGGCTCGAGCAGTCGCTGGACCAGCGCGGCGAGCAGCTCGAGGACCAGGGCGACCGCGGCCACCACGATCGCACCGGCGATCCCCTTGCCGTAGTTGGAGCGGAAGAAGCCGTCCGTGATGACCCGGCCCAGGCCTGGCCCGGCGACCAGGGCAGCGATGGTGGCCGTGGCCCACACCTGGACGAGAGCGAGCCGGATGCCCGACATCACCAGGGGCAGGGCGAGTGGCAGCTCCACCCGGAAGAACTGCTGCGGACCCGTCATGCCCATGCCGCGAGCCGACTCGCGCACGTCCGCCGGGACCTCGCGCACGGCGACGTAGGCGTTGGTGATGATCGGCGGCAGCGCGAACAGCGTGAGGGCGATCAGCGTCGCCAGACCTGCCCGGCCGTAGGGACCGAACGACTGCGTGCCCGGCCACTCCGCCACCACGAGCAGGGCAAGCAGCGCGAAGGTCGGGACTGCACGACCGACGTTGGAGACGTTGATGGCCAGGAAGCCGCCTCGCCCGAGGTGACCGAGCCACAGGGCGACGGGCAGCCCGATGACGAGGGCTGCCACGAGGGCGGTCACCGTCAGCAGGAGCTGTTGGCCGAGGAGGTTCGCCATACCTCCGTCGCCCGTCCAGTTGTCACCCTCACGCAGGTAGCGCCAGGCCTCGGACATCACGTTCATGACCGCACTCTCCTGGTCCAGGGCGTGAGGAGCCGTTGAGCACCCACGAGCAGCACGTCGAGCAGGACCGCCAGCAGCACGCAGATGACCGAGGCGGTGAGCAGCTCGGCGCGGAAGTTGGTGCTGACGCCGTCCTTGATGAGGTTGCCGAGACCGCCGTAGGAGACCAGCGAGCCCACCGTCGTCAGCGCCACCGTCGACACCGTGGCGACCCGGAGCCCGGCCATCACCACCGGCACCATGAGCGGCAGCTCGACCCCGAACAGCAGCTTCGACCGGCTGTAGCCGAGACCGATCGCGGACTCCCGCACCTCGTCGGGCACGGAGCGGAAGCCCTCGAGGAGGCTCCGCACCAGGATCGTCAGGGCGTAGAGCGCCAGCCCCAGCACCACTGTGGTCGCGGTGAGCCCGGTGAAGGGCACCATGAGCGGGAAGAGCGCCAGTGACGGGATCGTGTAGATGCCGGTGGTGACCGCCAGGATGAGCGACTCCAACCGGGGGAGCCTGCGGGCCAGGAGTGCCAGCGGGAACGCGATGACCAGGCCGACGAGCACGGAGACGACGGTGAGGACGACGTGCTGGGTCGTCGCGTCGATGACCTCCTGCTGGCGGTCGGTGAGGTACTGCCCACAGATCCAGTCGTTGACCGCCCGGCTGTAGCACGACGGCCCGTCGGCGGCCGCGAGCACGTGGGTGCCGGCCTCCGCGAGTAGGGTCACGGCATGGACGCTACCGCTTCGGGCGAGGCGATGATCCGCCTGCAAGGGTTGGGCAAGACCTACGCCGACGGCACCGTCGCTGTGCAGGAGCTCGACCTCGACGTCCAGCGCGGCGAGATGGTCTGCCTGGTCGGACCGTCAGGGTGCGGCAAGTCCACCACGCTGAAGATGATCAACCGGCTGATCGAGCCCACCACCGGGCGCATCATCCTCGACGGCGCGGACGTCACCGACGCAGATCCGGTGCAGCTGCGTCGCGGCATCGGTTACGTCATCCAGCAGGTCGGACTGTTCCCGCACCAGAAGGTCATCACCAACGTGATGACCGTGCCGTTGTTGTACGGCGAGTCCAAGTCCACCGCGCGGGCCCGGGCCCTGGAGCTCCTGGAGACCGTCGGTCTCGACCCGGGGCAGTACGCCGACCGCTACCCCCACCAGCTGTCGGGTGGCCAGCGTCAGCGCGTCGGGGTCGCACGCGCCCTGGCGGCCAATCCTCCGGTGTTGCTCATGGACGAGCCCTTCGGTGCCGTCGACCCGGTGGTCCGGTCCCGGCTGCAGGACGAGTTCCTGCGGTTGCAGCGCGAGCTGGGCAAGACGGTCGTGCTGGTGACCCACGACATTGACGAGGCAGTGCGCATGGGTGACCGCGTGGCGGTCTTCGCCGAAGGCGGCCGCCTCGCGCAGTACGCCACCCCGATGGAGCTGCTCGCCCGACCGGCGGACGACTTCGTGGCCGACTTCGTCGGCTCGACGCGCGGGTTGCGCCGTCTCACGGTCACGCCTCTTCGTCAGGAGCACCTCGAACCCATGGACGGCGTCGTCGCGAGCCAGCTCGGCGCGGCCATCGAGCTGGAGTCCTCCCTCGAGGAGGCGCTGGCAGCGTTGATGCGCGGCGACTTGCCCATGGTCGGCGTGAGGAGCGGCGCGCAGTTCGTGGGTGTCCTCACCCCCAACGGCATCCACCGGGCGCTGCGCGAATCGCTGCGCTGATCCCTCAGGTCGGGACGGGCACGTCCTTGTGCCACGACTCGGTGACGTACTTGGTGCCCCAGCCCATGGCGAGGTACAACCCGTCGGCACGCGTCGGGGAGTCCGCGTCGACCTCGAGCCCGACGCGATCGCGGCCACACGCCGCAGCGTCCGCGATGATCGTGTGGAGCAGGCCCTTCGCGACGCCGCGCCCGCGCGCCGACGCCAGGACCCCGAGGTAGGCGACGTAGGACCCGTCCGGTCCGGACGTCCCCGTGCTCACCGTCCCGACGAGGGCGCCGGCGGCCACGCCGTCCACCTCGGCCAGCCACCAGTGGTCCCACCGGTGGCCGGGGTCCTCCCGCAGCCGGTGGATGAACTCGTGGAAGGTCTCCTCTGCGGAGTTGAAGTGATCCGTGAAGGCGCCCTCGAGGACGTCGTGCACCGCCCGCAGGTCCACTTCGTCGGGCATGCCGTCACCCTGTCGCTCCACGCGACGGAAGACGACCCCGCCCTCTTCCCAGCTCGCCGGGTCGGGGACGAGCTCGGACTCCTCAGGCGTCACGGACCGACTCATCTGCCACCAGGTGCGGACCTTGTCGAAGCCGGCTGCCTCGAGCCACTCGTGCTGACGCACGTCGTCGGCGAAGGCGCCGGTGTCGATCTGCTGCACAGTCCGGCCACGCTCGGCCCCGACCCGCTCCGCCTGTCCGCTGGCCCACTCGAAGAGGAGGTCCGAGCACGCCCGGGCCGCGCTGTCGCGAAGGGTCTGGTCGACGATGTGGACGTAGAGCATCCGACCCTCGGCACGGTCGTGCACGCTGCCCCACGCCCGGATCACGCCCACCTCGTCGCGGAGCACGACGTTCTCGCGCATCTCGATGCCCTGCAGCTCGACGAGGACGTCGTCCTCGGACCCGGTCGCCCAGCCCCGGCCGGCACGCTCGTGGGCCCGCAGCAGCTCGATCAGGCGGTCGACGTCAGAAAGGTCGGCCCCGTCGATGGTCCCGACCTGCCAACCCTGTGGAAGTCCGGGGTCGTCGGCGAGCACCTCTGCAGGATCACTCTCGAACCGGCTGTCGTCAGGGATCACATCGAGCGATTGTGCCGTACGAGATGTCAGGCAGAGCTGGCGCGCTTGCCCGGGGTGGCTGTGCGCCACGACGTGAGCTCGGCCCTGAGCACGTCGATCTCGGCCTCCAGCTCCGCGACGAGGACGATCGCGTCGGCGGCCCGGTCCTCGGAGTCGGACAAGGAGCGCTCAGCGCCCTCGGCCCGTCGAGCCTCGGCACCGAGCTTGCGGGTCTGCTCGAACATCAGGCGTTGAGAGTTGATCAGGGCCTTCTCCAGGCCGACGATGACCTCTTCGCGAGCCGCGATCTTGCGGCGCATGTCGAGGGCGAAGGCCATGTTCTCGGCCGTCTTGTGCTCAGTGAGCGCGGCGTAGGCGCGGGCCTGCTCCGCACGGTCGCGTGCTGCCTCGACCCGAGAGTCTGCGAGCTCGGCGTTGGTCATCTTGGTGGCGGCGCCACCGAGCAGGACTGCGACCACCCCCGCGAGGGCGGTGAGAAGGAAGGAACCGGAGACCACCGCACCGAGAACGAGCAGTGCGGACAAGCCCAGCAGCGCGACGGCCACGCTGAGGCGGGTGCTGCGCTGGCGACGTCGGGCAGCCGTGCGTGACGGCTGTGACTGCTGAGGCAGGAGGGAAGACATGGGGTCAGGCTAGGGCCCCGGAGGGTCGGATGGCACGCGACACGCGCGCTCGAGCCCGAGGGAGGCGGCCATGACCAGCAGCCCGCCGATGGCCGCCACGGCACAGCGAAGGAGTCGTTCGCCGGCCAGCTCGGAGGGGTCCCCGAGCCACGTGATGCCGTAGCCGGCATAGCAGCCGGCCGCCAGCGCGCCGACGATGGCAGACGCGCGAGCGAGCACGAGGCGGTTGACGGCCTTGTTTCCGTCCAGTCGGCGACGCTGGACCTGGATGGTCTGCCAGGTGTTCCAGGCGACGTACGCCAGGAAGGCCGCGACGAAGACGAGCGTCAGCGCCTGGATCCAGGTGACGAACGGGGCAGTGCCGGTCGCCCGGACCATGATCGGCCGCAGGAGCCACCCGGACACCAGTCCGAGGATCGCCGACGTTGCGAGCACCGCCCCCGAGATGGGGCGCAGATGGCCCTCCGGAGGATCCGGCGCCTGCGTCACTGGACCTCGAGCACCAGGTCGTCGCGCTTGGTCAGGCCCGACCCGTCGAGCTCGGCGAGGAGCTCGGCGATGGGCCCGTGGTCGGGGAAGACCGCATCGGGCTCGAGGTCGTGCCAGGGCTGGAGGACGAAGGCGCGCTGGTGCGCCCGCGGGTGCGGGAGCTGCAGGAAGTCGTCGTCGGCACGTCGGTCGCCGACCACGATGAGGTCGACGTCGAGCGTGCGCGGTGCGTTGCGGAGCTCGCTGCGCTCGCGGTCGAAGGCATCCTCCACCGCGAGCGCACGCTCCATCAGGCGAGCGGCCGGCAGGGTGGTGTCGGCGAGCAGGATGGCGTTGAGGAACTTCTCCGATCCGACCGGGGAATCGACGGGCTCGGTCTCGTAGACGGGTGAGACGCCGGTCAGGAAGAAGTCGGGGGTGTCCGCCAGCGCGTCGACCGCGCCCTGGAGGGCGTTGAAACGCTCACCGAGGTTGGATCCGAGAGCGACGACCACCCGGCGGATCGGGTGCATCTCACCGGTGAGGGAGTCGGTGTCCACGATGTTGGGATTGGGGCTCTCGGTCATGGTGCTGGCCTCGCGTTCCTGGTGATGGTCAGCGCGACATCCCGAAATGTCGCGTCAATTGGTGCATCTGGTTTGTGGATCGTGACGCGGGCCCATTCAACACGACCCGGTGCCAGGCACACGTCGGCGATGCGCTGGGCCACGGTCTCGATGAGGTCGACCGGGTCGGACTCCACGGCCGCCTTGACCTGCGCGACGAGGGTTCCGTAGTCCACCGTGTCCTGCAAGTCGTCCGAGGCCGCAGCCGTCGCGGTGTCGAAGCCGAGCGTGAGGTCGATCACGAACGTCTGCCCCTGGCGTCGTTCGAAGTCGAACACGCCGTGGTGGGCGAAGCACTCGACCCCGCTGATGGTGAGCTCGTCGGTCATGGGAGCCCACCCTGCCGTACGCCGCCTGCGGTCTCTGCGTCAGCCAGGGCGTCGACGACCGCGAGCGCGTCACAGGTGGCGCGCACGTCGTGCACCCGCAGGTAGGCCACGCCGCGCTCAGCCAACAGCGCCACCAGGGCCGCATGGGCGAACTCCCGCTCCCCGACCTCACGCGGCTGCTCCCCGTCCGCGAGCAGCCGGCCGAGGAAGGACTTGCGGCTCGCGCCGATGAGGAGCGGCCTGCCGAGCGCTTCGAGCGAGGCGAGTCCCGCGAGCAGCGCCCAGTTGTGGGCCGGCGTCTTGGCGAACCCCAGCCCGGGGTCGAGGATGACCCGCTCTGCGTCCACTCCGGCGGCGGTGATCGCGTCGAGCCGCTCCCCCAGCTCGCGGCGGACGCCCTCGACCACTCCGTCAGGGCCGTAGTCGGTGAAGTCCGCCATGGCGGCGGCGTGCGCGCGCCAGTGCATGGCGACGTAGGTCGCGTCGCTCCCTGCCAGCACCGAGAGCATCTCCGGGTCAGCCAGCCCCCCGGACACGTCGTTGACGATCTGCGCGCCGGCCTCCAGCGCAGCCGCCGCCACCGACGCCCGCATCGTGTCGACGGAGACGACCGCTCCCTGGGCCGCCAGAGGGGTGATGACCGGCAGCACGCGGTCGAGCTCCTCGTCGACCAGCGTCCTGGGGGCACCCGGTCGCGTCGACTCGCCGCCGATGTCGAGCACGTGCGCGCCGTCGGCGAGCAGCTGTCGCCCGTGGGCGACCGCTCGCTCCGCGTCGGCGTACAACCCACCATCGGAGAACGAGTCCGGGGTGACGTTGACGATCCCCATCACGCGGGGACGTGTCATCGTCTGGAGTTGATCAGGGCCATCGCCTCGGCGCGGGTCGCGGCGTTCGTCAACATGACCCCCCGGACAGCACTCGTGAGGGTGCGGGCTCCGGCCTTGCGGACACCTCGCATCGTCATGCAGAGGTGCTCGGCCTCGATCACCACGATGACGCCCCGCGCCTGGAGGAGGTCCATCAGCGCGTCGGCGATCTGGGTGGTGAGTCGCTCCTGCACCTGGGGGCGCTTGGCGTAGACGTCGACGAGGCGCGCGAGCTTGGACAGGCCGGTGATCATGCCGGTGGCCGCCGGGATGTAGCCCACATGGGCGACCCCGGTGAAGGGCACCAGGTGGTGCTCGCACATCGACCACAGCTCGATGTCGCGCACCAGCACCATCTCGTCGTGACCGATGTCGAAGGTCGTGGTGAGGACCTCCTCCGGGCGCTGGCGCAGACCCTGGGTGAGCTCGGCGTAGGCGCGCGCCACCCGTGCCGGCGTCTCGCGCAGGCCCTCGCGGTCGGGGTCCTCGCCGATCGCAGCCAGGAGCTCGCGGACGGCTGCCTCGGCACGGGGGTGGTCGAAGTCCGGCACCTCACGCTGCTCGAGGCTGATGCGGTCGGTCATGGAGGTCCGTTCAGGTGCTGGTCGGGGGCGTCGCGGGCGTGCTGCCGCCGACGACGTCTCCGTGCGTGTCGCCACCGGGACCCGGCGGCGTGAGGATCAACCCACCCTCGGGCTGCTCGACAGCGGCGCCCGCCGCGGCCCGGTCACGGATCTCCTGCGGGATCTCGACCGGCGGGATGGCGCTGGGAGTCCGCGCGTCGGAACCGGTCCAGGCAGGACGAATGGGGTGCAGGCGCAGGGGTCGGAAGATCTCCGCGATCTGCGCCTTGTCGAGGGTCTCCTTGTCGAGCAGCTCGAGCACGAGGGCGTCAAGGACGTCGCGGTTCTGCTCGAGGAGGTCGTAGGCCTCCTGGTGGGCCGTGGACAGCAGCCGCTTGGTCTCCTCGTCGATGACCGCAGCCACTTCCTCGGAGTAGTTGCGCTGGTGGCCCATGTCGCGGCCCAGGAAGGGCTGGGAGTTGTCCTCGCCGAGCTTGATGGCGCCGAGCCGCTCGCTCATGCCGTACTGGGTGACCATCGCGCGAGCGAGGTGGGTCGCCTTCTCGATGTCGTTGCCGGCCCCGCTGGTGATGTCGTGGAAGATCAGCGCCTCGGCAGCCATGCCACCCAGCATGTAGGCGAGCTTGTCGAGCATCTCGCTGCGCGTCTGGCTGTACTTGTCCTCGTCGGGCAGCACCATCGTGTAGCCCAGGGCGCGACCGCGCGGCAGGATCGTGACCTTGTGCACCGGGTCGGTGCCCGGGAGCGCAGCCGCGACCAGGGCGTGGCCGCCCTCGTGGTAGGCCGTGATCAGCTTTTCCTTCTCGTTCATGAGGCGGGTACGGCGCTGGGGGCCCGCGATCACGCGGTCGATGGCCTCGTCGAGGCTCTCGGCGGTGATCAGCTTCTCGTTCTGGCGGGCGGTGAGCAGCGCAGCCTCGTTGAGCACGTTGGCCAGGTCGGCGCCGGTGAAGCCCGGCGTCCGGCGCGCGACGCTCAGCAGATCGATGCCCTCGGCGATCGGCTTGCCCCGCGAGTGCACCTTGAGGACCTGGTGGCGGCCGTTGAGGTCGGGCGCGTCGACCTGGATCTGGCGGTCGAACCGGCCCGGGCGCAGCAGCGCCGGGTCCAGGACGTCGGGACGGTTGGTGGCGGCGATGAGGATGACGCCACCGCGGACGTCGAAGCCGTCCATCTCGACCAGCAGCTGGTTGAGGGTCTGCTCGCGCTCGTCGTGGCCGCCGCCCATGCCGGCACCGCGGTGACGACCGACCGCGTCGATCTCGTCGATGAAGACGATGGCCGGAGCGTTCTCCTTGGCCTGCTCGAACAGGTCACGCACCCGGCTGGCGCCGACGCCGACGAACATCTCGACGAAGTCGGACCCGGAGATCGAGTAGAACGGCACGCCTGCCTCGCCGGCGACCGCGCGGGCGAGCAGCGTCTTGCCGGTCCCGGGGGGACCGTAGAGGAGGACACCCTTGGGGATCTTGGCGCCGACGGCCTGGAACTTCGCGGGCTCCTGCAGGAACTCCTTGATCTCGCCCAGCTCTTCGATCGCCTCTTCGCAGCCGGCGACGTCGGCAAACGTCGACTTGGGCATGTCCTTGGTGATGAGCTTGGCCTTGGACTTGGAGAACTGCATGATGCCTCGCCCTCCACCCTGGGCCTGGTTCATCAAGAAGATGAACAGGAGCACGATGAGTGCGAACGGCAGCAGGGTGTAGAGCAGCGAGCTGAGCACGCTGGGCTGGGGGAAGTCGGAGTCGTACTCCTCGATGCTCCCCTCGTCGAACTGCTTCTTGACCTCGGCGAGCAGCGCCGCCTGCTCGCCCTTGATGTAGTGGGCCGTCACCTTCTGGGTGCCCGGGCGCGTGTCGTCGTCGAGGGTCGCCTCGATCACCTGGTCACCGTCGATGAAGAGGATCTCCTTGACGTCCCCGTCCTCGATCCAGGAGGTCATCTCGGAGGTCTTGACCTCGTCGTAGCCGCCGTTGGGTGCGAGGTACTGGATGGCCAGGAGGACGGCGAACATGGCCAGCACCATCCACAGCCATGGGCCCTTGAATATGCGCTTCACTTGCATCTTTCGCCAGGGGTGATCAGTCGTCTTGGTCGAACCGTCGTGCCGTTCGGCACCATTGTTTCAGGCGGGGTGAAGCGGAGCGCCCGGAGGAGGAGCTTCAGGAGTAGACGTGCGGCGCCAGGGTGCCGATGTCGCGCAGGTTGCGGTACTTCTCTCGGTAGTCGAGGCCGTAGCCGACCACAAACTCGTTGGGGATGTCCCAGCCGACGTACTTCGGCTCCACGGGCATGCTCAGGGCCTCGGGCTTGCGCAGCAGGGTGGCGATCTCGACGCTGGCCGGGCCGCGGCTGCTGAGGCTGTTGCTGAGCCAGCTCAACGTGAGCCCGGTGTCGATGATCTCGTCGACGATCAGGACGTGGCGCCCGGTGATGTCGGTGTCGAGGTCCTTGAGGATCCGCACCACGCCGCTCGACTTGGTGCCGGAGCCGTAGGAGCTGATCGCCATCCAGTCCATCTCGCAGTGTCCCGGAAGCGCGCGGGACAGGTCGGCCATCACCATGACGGCGCCGCGGAGGACCCCGACCATCAACAGGTCCTGACCTTCGTAGTCGGCGCCGATCTGCACCGCCATCTCGGCCAGTCGGTCCTGGATCTGGGCCTCGGTGAACAGCACGTTGACCAGGTCGTTCTCGAGGTGGGCTGACTCCATGGCCGTCAGCCTAGGGGCAGGCCCGGCTCGAGCACGAGGAGCCCGTCGCGGCGTACGGCGCGGAGGTGCCCGGGAAGGTCGATCCACTTCTGCCCGTGCCAGTCGGTGAGGAGCGCATCGACGGCCAGGACGTGCTCGTGGAACAGCTCCGAGGCGGGGGCACCGGCGAGGAGGGCCGCGGAGCGGATCACCCGGCGACGAAGAGCCGGGTGCTGGGGAGTCAGGAGAGGGATGGAGAGGCCGCGCGGGCCGGCGACCCGGACATGCACCTCCTCCGCGAGCTCGTCGAGGAGCGCCATGTCGGCGCGCAGCTGGTCGGCGGTCCGGGCCAGGGTGGTGGCCACCCCCGGGCCGAGCTCGTCCTCCAGCAGCGGCAGCACCCGTCGGCGTACGCGCACGCGGGTGTAGGCGGGATCGGAGTTGTGCGGGTCCTGCCACACCGTCAGGCCCTCGACCTGGCAGGCGGTGACGGTGTCGTCGCGGCGTACGTCGAGGAGCGGGCGGGCGAAGACGTCGAACCCCCGCCGCATCCCGGCCAAGGATCGTCCGCCAGACCCCCGGGCAAGGCCCAGGAGCACCGTCTCGGCCTGGTCGTCGAGGGTGTGGCCGAGCAGGACCACGGCGGCCCCGAGTCGTTCCGCGACCTCCTCCAGCACCGCGTAGCGCGCCTGCCGGGCCGCGGCTTCGGGGCCGATCCCCGCTGCCTCGACCGAGACGGTCGCCGTCATGGTCTCGTCCGCGCCCATCGCGGCCATCTGCGCGACCACCTCGTCCGCCCGGGCCGCCGACCCCTCCTGCAGCCCGTGGTCGACGGTCACGCCGACGACCCGCAGCGCGCGCTTGCGACCCTCGTGGACCGTCGCCGACAACAGGGCGACCGAGTCGGCGCCGCCGCTGCAGGCCACCACGACGACAGCGCCCGGATCGGTGGGTTCGAGCACCGCCCGCACGCCTCGGCGCACGGCCGCGAGCGAGGGGTGCAACGTCATAGGACTCGGGTGATCCAGGCGTCCGGGTCGCCGATCTCGGCCTTGGACGGGAGGTTCTCCGGCCCGGCCCACACGGCGTTGAACTGTTCCATCCCGACCTTGCCGACGACGTGGTTCACGAAGGCGGCGCCGTCGCGGTACTGCGCCATCTTCGCGTCGAGGCCCAGCAGCCTGCGCAGGACCCGGTCGAGCGTGCCGATGCCCTTGCGCCGCTCGTTGAACGACGCGCGGATCGACTCGACCGATGGGATCACCGACGGACCGACGCCGTCCATGACCACGTCGGCGTGGCCCTCGAGCAGGGACATCACACCGGTGATCCGATCCATGATCTCGCGCTGCTCGGGCGTGCTCATCATGTCCACCAGGCTGCCGCCACTCCCGCGGATGGCCTCGGAGACCCGGCGCAGGGCGTCCTCGGCGAGGTGTGAGGGCTCGATGCTGTCGGTCAGCGACATCATCTCGGCGAACAAGTGGTCGCGCATCCACGGGACAGCGGTGAACTGCACGCGGTGGGTCTCCTCGTGCAGGCAGACCCAGAGCCGGAAGTCGGTGGGGTCGGCGGAGAGCTCGCGCTCGACGTGGACGATGTTGGGGGCGACGAGGAGCAGCCGCCCTGAGGGGTCGTGGAACGGGTCGAACTGGCCGAGCACCTTGGTGCCGAGGAAGCCGAGCAGCAGCCCGACCTCGGCCCCGGTCACGCGCGACCCGATCGCGAGCGAGAGGCCCGTGGGGACGCCCTTCTTGGCGGCGAGCTTCTCGATCAGGGGCTCGATGATCTTGGCGAAGCCGTCGGCGTTGGCCTGCACCCACCCGCGGCGGTCGACGACGAGCACCGGCGCGTTGTTGTCCTGGGCCACCAGCCCGGTGAAGTCGCGCACCAGCGCGGTTGACCTGTCCGCGCCGGCCCGCAGCTCGGCGACGGCGGCCGCCGCGTCCTCCGGGCTGACCTCGGGACCGTCCCCGGCCACCTTGGCGCCGAGGGTCACCGCGAAGTTCCAGTCGACCATTCCAGTCATGTCAGCCAACCTAAGGGTGTGGTCCCAATTCTCGGCCCTAGCGAGCGTCGTTCGGCGTGTGCGATGGCAAGGCCGAGGAGGGAGACATGGCGGAGCCATGGCGACTGACGAGAACGCAGCCAGCGTGCATGCCGGGCGACGCGCAGCAGGCCATGGGATTGGGACCAGACCCTTCAGCCGGAGCCACAACGGCAGGCAGCCAGGTCGGCGGCCAGACGGTCGAGGGCGGCCTCGACCTCCGACTCGAGGGCCTTGCCCGTCTTGTCGACCGCGAGCACGAAGACCATGTCCGTGCCGTCACGGCCGGCGACGACCCCGGCCAGCGAGCTCACCCCGCTCAGGGTGCCTGTCTTGGCGCGTACGTCGCCCAGCGCGTCCACTCCCGCGGCCGAGAACCTGTTGGTGAGCGACCCGGTGAAGCCGGCCACCGGCAGGCCCGTGATCAACGTCCGCAGCTCGGGTCGTTCGGGCCGCGCCGCCACCTGGAGCACCTGCACGAGGGTCCCCGGGGAGAGCCGGTTGAGCCGGGACAGACCCGAGCCGTCGTGCACCACGTCCGTCCCGGTCTCGACGCCGAGTGCCTGCAGGGTGCTGATCACGCCGGCAGCTCCTCCCGTGAAGGAACCGTCACCGCTCACCGCGAGCCCGACATGGTGGGCGAGCACCTCCGCGGCCTCGTTGTCGCTGACGTCGAGCACCCGCTCGACGATCTGCGACACGGGGGCACTCTCGACGCTGGCGAGCTCGACGGCGCCCGGGGCGGCCACGACCCGGGTCGGGGTGCCGACGACCTTGACGCCCGTCTTCGCCAGGGCGCTCGCGAACGTGGCTGCCGCGGTGAGCGACGGGTCGTCGCTGCGGCCGAATCCCGTCGGGGAGGCGCCGCGGTCGACCCAGAGGGCGGTGATCGGCGAGACGATGTCGTCCGGGACGTAGTCCGCGCGCCACATCGGGTTGTTGGTCGGTCCCGAGAAGAGGGAGTCGTCGTAGGCCACGCTCACCGGCTTGCGGCCCGTCAGCCCGCCCGCGACCGCCCGGGCCAGGGTGACGACGTCCGAACGCGCCGGATAGGTGGCCGCCCGCTCCTCGGGGGTGAGCGGCTTGCTGGACAGGTAGGGGTCCCCGCCGCCGACCAGCACGATCTCGCGGGGGCCGGCCCCCCGGACGACGCGGGTCGTGAACCGCGCGTCCGGACCGAGGGCCGCGAGGGCCGCGACGCTGGTCAGCAGCTTGGTCGTCGACGCCGGCAGGAACTGGTCGTCCTGGTGCGTCCAGACGGCCCCGTCACCGCCGAGGTCGCCGACCGCTGCGACGACGTGCTTGCCGAGGGTCTTGTTGCGAAGCCCCTTGGCCAGGACGGCTTCCACTGCGGCGGCGCTGGTCGCGGCTGGTGCCGTCGCGGTCGCCACCGGCGGCGGAGGCGACCAGGCGGGCAGCTCGAGTCCGGCCGGTGGGGCGACGGCAGCGGGGTCACTGGTCGGGTCGTCGTCGGACCAGCCCAGGTAGCGCGGCCCCCACTCGAAGCGATGCGCCGCGAAGGCGGCAGCGACGAGAGCCAGCACGAGCAGCGTGGGCAGCCAGTGGGCCCACGGACCGGGCCCGGCGGGGTGGCGTCGGTCACGTCCCACGCGTTTTGCCCCCACTCCTTTGGTCGTTTGCCGCCATTGTGCGCGACACTAGCGCCGAACATTCCACGCGCCCCAGGAGAAGACAGTGCCCGACGAGCAGGTAGCCGACGACGTCCGCGACGAGATCAGCCAGGCGGAGCTTCGCCCCTCGACGGACGGGCAGCTGCTGTTCGACGTACTCATCGAGATCCCGAAGGGCTCGCGCAACAAGTACGAGGTCGACCACGAGACGGGCCGGCTCCGGCTGGACCGGATGCTCTTCACCTCGACCGCCTACCCCGAGGACTACGGCTTCATCGAGAACACCCTCGGGCAGGACGGCGACCCGCTGGACGCGCTGGTCCTCCTCCAGGCACCGACCTTCCCGGGCTGCCTCATCGAGTGCCGCGCGATCGGGATGTTCCGCATGACCGACGAGGCCGGCGGCGACGACAAGGTCCTGTGCGTCCCCTCCCACGACCCGCGGCTCCAGCACCTCCAGGACATCGAGGACGTCTCGAAGTTCGACCGCCTGGAGATCCAGCACTTCTTCGAGGTCTACAAGGACCTCGAGCCCGGCAAGTCCGTCGAGGGCGCCAACTGGGTCGGTCGCAAGGAGGCCGAGGCCGAGGTCCGTGCGTCCTTCGCACGCCTGAAGACCACCGGCGGGCACTGAGCATCTCGCCCCTCAGCGGGTGAGCGCTCGCACCTGACCGTCGAGACGGGCCAGCTTGTGCGGGTTGCGCACGATGTATGCCGCAGTGACGACGCCGTCCGCGACGGTGAAGGTGGCGACCGCCTCCAGCTCGCCGTCGAGCTCCAGCCGTAGCGCGGACGCGCCGTTGACCATCACCACGTCGGCGGTGCTCGAGGCGTCGTAGACGCCCGCCAGGAAGCGCAGCACCTTCTCCACGCCCAGGATCGGCCGCAGCGCCGCCTGCTTCTGCCCGCCACCGTCGGTGATGAGCACGATGTCGGGCGCCAGCACGTCCATCAGGCTCTGCAGGTCTCCCGTCGCCGTCGCGATCATGAACCTCTCCAGCACCTCGCTGGCCACCCTCTGGGGGACCTTGTTCTTGGGCCGGCGCGCCTCGACGTGCGACCGGGCCCGGTGGGCGATCTGGCGTACGGCGGGCTCCGTCTTGTCGACGGCCGCGGCGATCTCGGCGTACGACACGTCGAACACCTCGCGCAGCACGAACACCGCCCGCTCGACCGGTGGGAGCGTCTCGAGGACGAGCAGCATCGCGGTCGACACGCTGTCGGCGAGCTCCACGTCCTCGGCGACGTCGGGTGCCGTCAGCAACGGCTCGGGCAGCCAGGGACCGACGTACTCCTCCCGCCGGCGCGCCGCGGTCCGCATCCGGTTGAGCGAGAGCCGGGTCGTGACCCGCACGAGGTAGGCACGCTCGTCGAGCACCGCCTCGGTCACCTCGGCCCACCGCAGCCAGACCTCCTGCAGCACGTCCTCCGCGTCGGCCGCTGAGCCGAGCATCTCGTAGGCGACGGTGAAGAGCAGGTTGCGGTGGGAGACGAAGGCGTCCGTGCGGCTCACGACTGGGAGGGTACGGCGAGTGGCGCGAGCTCGCAGCGGTCGGAGTAGCCCTGGCTCGCCAGACCCATCGCGGAGTTGAAGCGCGAGCGCTGGTTCTCGACCGCCACCATCATCGTCAGCTCCACCACCGCCTCGTGACCCAGCGCCGTAGCGAGGCTGGCGACCATCTCGTCGGTCACCTCGGGCGGGGTGACAGTCATCGCTTCGGCGTACGCCATGACGTCACGCTCGAGGTCGGAGAAGACGTCCGAGTCGCGCCACCGGGGCACCTCGCGGATCTTGGCGAGGTCGAGACCGTCGTTGTGAGCCAGGAAGTAGCCGAAGTCGAGGCACCACGAGCAGCCGATCGTGGCGGCACTGGCCATCACGGCATACGTCTTGAGGTCCGGGTCCAACGCCTTCCACTTGGCGACCTTGCCCTCGAAGCCGAAGACCGCCTTGAGCACCGGCTTGTTGTGCAGGAGGACGTGCGCGTTGTCGGGGACCTCGCCCCACATGCGCTGAGCGACCACGGTCATGACGCGGGCGTAGGCGCCCGTCGGTGGAGCCTTCGGGATGCGGAAGTTGCTGGGCATGTCATCTCCTCTGATCGGTTCGGTGCCATCAAGACACCGGCCGAAGCAGATCTGTGACAGGTCAGCCGATGAGATCGGCGCTGCGCAGCATCTCCGGCGCAACCTGAATGGTGGGACCGGTCATCGCTCAAAGACGATCCCGCACTCGTCACGGGAGTGACTTCCAGACGCGTGCGTCGTTGTACGAGTGGCCGCGCACTTCCCCCGGGTGGGCGACCCCAGGAAGGCTGATGATCGGCATGTCCGCAGTCGCGACGACGACCCAGCTCACGCTTCCCCCTGAGGCTCAGACGGTCGGCCGTGCCCGCCGCGCAGTCCGTGAGGCGCTGTGCGGGACCGGTGACGCTGAGCTGCGTGACTCAGCTGTGCTGGCGGTCTCCGAGCTCGTGACCAACGCTGTGGTCCATGCCGGCACGGACGTCTGTGTGCGCATCGTCGCCAACGGTGCTGCTGTGCGCGTCGAGGTCGAGGACGGCAGTCGTCACCTCCCGGTGATGCGGGGCTGGTCGGCGAGTGCCGGCACCGGCAGGGGCATCCTGATCGTCGAGGAGCACGTCGACCGGTTGAGCGTGACCAGGACTGAGCACGGCAAGGTGGTGTGGTTCGAGATCGGGCAGATGCCGGAAGGGCACTCGCGACTCGAGGTCACCACGGCTCCGCCTGTCGACACGGTCGAGGTCACGCTGCTCGACGTACCCCTGCTGATGCATTGGGCCTGGCAGGAGCACGCGGCCACACTGCTGCGCGAGTACCTGCTCCTCACGCTCGAGGTGGACCCCCAGGCACTGGATCACCACGCCTGCGCCAGCGCCGCTCTCAGCACGTTGAGCGAGCAGCTTCCTGTCCCTCACCTGCCCACCGATCCCGGGGCGCTCATGGCCAGCTCGGTCGAGCCGGGCGTGACTGCGGCCCAGGTCGTGCTTCACCTTCCCTCGTCGTCGCTGAGGGAATTCGAAGTCCTCGACAACACGCTGGCGCGGGCGTTGGTCGCGGCGCGAGACGGTTTGCTGCTCGGTCCGCCCACACAGCCAGAAATCTCCGAGATGCGCGGCTGGCTTTGCAGCGAGATCGCGGGCCAGGCTCGAGGCGCTCGCCCCGTCGCGTGGCGGGCCCTGACCGATGTCTTCGTGCCGCCCGACCCGGAGGCGGCCGTGGCGATCGCCGCGCGCAAGCTCGCTGCGTCCGCCGAGCCGCTGATCGCGATGAGCCAGGCAAGCGTGATCGTCGCCGCAAGCGCCACGGCGGTGCAGTTCTTGGGTTATGCGGACGAGTCGGAACTACTCGGACGGCGTATCTTGATGCTCATCCCGGCTCGTTTCCACCAGGCTCACATCGCCGGTATGACGTTGCACGTCACCCATGGCCGTGACGTGCTCCTCGACAAGTGGATAGACGTCCCGATGTCCCGGTCTGACGGGACCGAAGTGATGGTGGCGCTGAAGGTGCAGCCGCGGCTTGTCGAGGGTGGCCCCAAACTGTTCGTGGCGAGCATACGAATGCTGTGAGTGCAGGGGGGCAACCCGGAGCAGGCCCAGGAGGGGACCGCCCGACGTGGACGAGCCCCGGCGCAGGTGACCCAGTAGTGTCGAGAGACACCGACGAGAGGAACCACCCATGGCTGTCGACCGAGGACTGCTCGCCCTGCTGGAGGCCAAGGCCGGCAAGGGGGACGCGTTAGGCGAATTTTTGAAGCAGGGACGCGAGCTCGCTGTCGCCGAAGACGGCACGGTGACGTGGTACGCCTTCAAGATCAGCGACACGACGTACGGCATCTTCGACACGTTCGAGGGTGAGGAGGGTCGTCAGGCTCACCTCAACGGCCAGATCCCGGCGGCCCTGGGTCAGATCGGACCGGACCTGCTCGCCACCGGCCCCGACATCAAGACCGTCGACGTCATCGCGGTGAAGTAGACAGACACAGAGCATCGAGAGGCGTCCGTCCCGTCCCGAAAGGGACCGGCGCCGCATGTTGCAGGTGCCTGCCCGCGGAGCCGATAGCCGTTCGTTGAGCGGAGCGCAGGCACTGGCCGTAAGCCGCCGCTGGCCGCCGAGATTGGATGGAGCGACGTCACCCCAGTTCGGCGACCACCAGGCGCAGACCGACGTCGAGCTCGCTCAGCATGCGCAGACGACCGTATTGCTCGTCCCACGCCCCGCTGCTGAGGTCGGCGGCCAGCCGGTCGACGATGGCCTGCTCCTCGTCGTCGTCCATTCGCGCGAAGCCGCTGGTCGCCCGGCGCGCGCCGGGGTCAAGGACGGTCTCGGGCCGGCTCCAGAAGGACAGGCCCATCCCATCGGTGCAGTCGGCAGGAACCGGCACGACCCGCACGTCGACCAGTACCTCGAGGAAAGACGCCATGACCTCGGGGAGGGGGAACTCTGCGCTGTCGTTGGTAAGGAATTGCGGTGCGTAGTCTGCGAAAAGCCACATGTCTGCCTCGGCGGCGACGTCGATGGTGAGGAGCACAATCCTGCGGCGCGTCACGCGTCGCAGCTCGGTCAGACCCCGACGCCAGTCGGTCCAGTGCTGGATCGTCATGATCGCCATCGAGGCGTCGACGCACTGGTCGGCGAGCGGCAGGCTCTCAGCGACGGCACGCACTGCCGGCGGCAGGTGCGCCGGACGCTGCTGGGCCATCGCGGTCGAGGGCTCGACTGCGAGAACCGGCCGGTCTGTCGGCTCGTAGGAGCCGGTGCCCGCGCCGATGTTAAGCACCGTTCGGGCGTCGCCCAGGGCGTCGTGGATGGCAGCGGCGATCCGCGGGTCGGGCCGGCGGTAAGCCGCGTAGCCGTGTCCAATGACGTCGTAGCGCGTGCCCTGGGCGACCACGCGGTCGACCAATTCCTTGAGTTGCGGCCACGAGTCGACGCCGTACTCGCGGGCAACGACGAGCTGGGCTGTGCTCAGGCGAACCGGGAGACCGCTTGCCACCGCGTGGACCCGGGCGCGGGCGGAGATATCTCCGGCTTGCAGTGCCTTGAGCAGCGACTTTGCGTCGCGACGCAGCTGCTCGAGGTCGGGCGACGGGGGCAGGATGCGATGCGTAGTGGCCACGAAGGTCCACCTTCCGTGAAAGCGCCCGTCGGTCCGCGTGCCGGGCTGGGAGGGCAGAAGGTCGTCCGGCTCTCGCTACAGCGTCGGGGTGGACGTCACGTCCTACCTGCGGACCAGCGGCGGCCCCGGCCGCGCCTGCACAGCCTAACGCCTCGAACGGCGACCCGCAGTGCGCCCTCACGGAAGCCTGGGCAGGGGTCATCACCGGAAACCGATCCGTCTGTGGACACTGACGGGGCCCGAGCGCAAGCCCGATGGCCTTGCGGGCGAGGGTCGACTTGGCGTGGCGCTTGACAAGGTGGGCGGCGACATCGAGCAGGGTGTCGGCGACCTCGTCTGGCGCGATGAGCAGATGCAGGGACCCCTCGTTGTGGCGACGCACCTCCCGGTCGTGAACGGCGAGAACTGCTCGTACCGCCCGTAGAGCGAGACGCTCTACAGTGCTCGGATGTTTCCACCCCCGACGACGAGGATCCGATTCCGCGAGATGGCAGAGGCCGATCTAGCCGACATCGCCACGTTGGAACTTTTCCCTGGCGCCAGCTCCGAGGGCTGGATCGCGCGGACGCGCCGCAACTACACCCAGCACGGATTCGGGCTGTGGGTGACTGAGACCCATGCCGGAGAGTTCGTCGGGGACTGCGGTCTGACCATGCAGGAGGTGGAGGGTGAGTGGCTGGTTGAGGTCGGATGGCACGTTCGCAGTGCCCTGCGCCGCCGGGGGTACGCCGCCGAGGCAGCTGGAGCGGTGCGCGAGACCGCTCGTGGCCTCGGAGTCGAGCACCTAGTCGCGATCATTCGACCGGACAACATGGCGTCCCAGGGTGTCGCAACCAAGATCGGTCTGGCGTTCGAGCGCGAGGTCCACAAGCTCGGTGGTCCAGCACTGATTTTCGGAGCCGACCTTCACCCGTCGGAGGCAGTCTGATGACGGATCGTCACCAGTTCGGGATGGGCTCGCGGAGTGACCCGGTGCGGGATCCTCAGCCGGACACTGAAACCTCTTCTGCGACGATTGGCCGGTGATGCTTGATCAGGAGTTCAACTGGCGGGCTCGGCGCATCGCGTGGGCTTGCCGTGGCTCCGGTCCGGCTGTGATCTTTTGCCATGGCACGCCGTGGTCATCGGCGCTCTGGTCGCCGTTCGCCGACGCGCTGGCGACCAACTTCACCGTCTACCTGTGGGACATGCCCGGCTACGGCGCCTCGTCGAAGGACGCCGAGCACGACGTCGATCTGGACGTGCAGGCTGCCGCCTTCACCGCTTTGCTCGAGCATTGGGGCGTCGACGGACCACATGTCATCGCGCACGACTACGGCGGCGCCGTATCTCTTCGCACGCATCTACTGCACCACGTGCCCTACGCGTCGCTCTGCCTTGTCGACGTCGTCGCGCTACGGCCGTGGGGCTCGCCATTCTTCGCCCTCGTCAAGGAGAACGCGGCCGTCTTCACACAGCTGCCCGCAACCGTGCATCGCGGTGCGCTGGAGGCCTACATCGCCGGCGCGAGCCGGCGCGGTCTCCGCGTGGAGGACCTGGCCATGCTTGCAGAGCCCTGGTGCGACGACGAGGGACAAGCCGCCTTCTACCGCCAGATCGAGCAAGCCGACGAGTCCTTCACCGCCGAGTTCGAACCGCTCCTCGGCGCCATCGCCGTCCCGACCCACATCGTGTGGGGTGAGGACGACACCTGGATTCCGGTAGACCGTGCTCACCGCCTGCAGGCTGCGATCCCAGCGAGCACGCTCACCCTGCTGCCCGGTGCCGGTCATCTCGTCCATCTCGACGTGCCCGTTGGTCTGGGCATGGAACTCCGGCGCTGGTTGACCGCTGTGACCGACTCGTAGGCCAACTCCAAGGTCAGTCCCGTACCCGGATTCGCTTGCGGAACTGGCGTCAGTCTCCGAGCCGCCGCGGCCGCCGACCTGGCGCTCTACCTCGCCTTGGATTGCCTGGCGCCGACGTCACGCTCTTCACGTACGGTAACCCCGTGATCAGTCTCGGTGCCGTCCTCGCAGTTGCGGCAATCGCGTTCGGCCTAGTCATCACTCCAGGCCCGAACATGATCTATCTCGTGTCGCGGTCACTGTCCCAGGGCCGGCGTGCGGGTCTAATCTCGCTCGCCGGCGTAGCCTGCGGATTTCTCGCCTACCTGATGGCGACCGCCGCTGGTCTCGCCGCCCTGTTCGCGGCTGTGCCCGCCCTCTTCACCGTTGTGAAGCTGCTCGGTGCCGCCTACCTGCTGTATCTGGCCTGGAGCATTCTGCGTCCTGGGGGTCGCAACATGTTCACACCCGACACGGGCACGAAACCGCATTCACCGCGGAGACTGTTCGTCATGGGCCTGACCACATGCCTGCTCAACCCGAAGATCGCGCTGATGTACGCCGCGCTACTCCCACAGTTCATCGACCCCGCCGCACCAGCCTCGCTGCAACTGCTGATGCTCGGGCTGGTGCAGATCGCCGTAGCCGTCACGGTCAACGCCGGCTGGGTGCTCGCCGCGGCCTGGGTGGCCGCCCTCTTCAGCGCGCGACCGATTGCACAACGCCTGCAACGCTGGATCACCGGCTCGCTTCTCGGCGGGTTCGCGGTGCACCTCGCTGTGTCTCCCCACCGATCCTGACCACCCAACCCGGCGCCCCCCGCTGGCCGGTCCTTCTCAAGAGAGATGTGCGATCTCGCTCTCGTACCCGACCCCAGGGGGCGGCTCGCCGTGTGTCGAGCTACTGGCGCGACCCGTGCGCGGCGGCCAGCGATTCGCGCGCCTGGCACCAAGGCCAAGTCCGCGATCCTGCGCTGGGTTCCTCCCTGCCGAGTCTCGTATGCCGAACGTCTGCGGGACAACGCGCACAGCCGCCGGCGCACTGCCCCACGCCCCGGAGCTTGTACCGATCGCGGTTCGACGAGCGGGACGTCCGACCACGCGCGTCAAGACCTACAGCAGATTGCCGGGTTTGCGTCTCACTCGTCTACTTGGAGCCATTGGCGAACGGCCACCTTCGCCGCTTCCTTCGTCCGTCACTCGAGGTGTCGGTGCCGGACGGGGTCGCCTGCGGCGGTGAGGTCGGCAATGCGGGGTGGCGCGGGCGCGGGCTTGATGCCGGCGTGAAACGCGACGGTCCGTCGACGTTCGTCGTCTAGATGCGCTCGCCCCAGCGATGCCTCGATGCGCTCTCGCTGAGCGTCGGTCAGGTTCGCCCAAGTGGTGGCCGCACCAAAGTCCAGCCAGTTCCGGATCCCTTCTTCACCCAGACCGGCGACAGAGCCCCAGCGGTGCCAGGCATCATCACCGGTACGCGGTTCGATCGCGGCGGGCGAGCTGATCAGCGTCGCCGGACCGGTCCCCGCCCTCGGACGGGCCGGTAGCCGTCGAAGCGCGCCTCGAGCACGCCTTCGCCGCCGGTCAGGTCCGGCAGCTGGTGCTGTAGGTCGTGCAACCGGGCGGCGAGCAGCCGGACGTCAAGCCGGGTGAGGTCCCCGGCCGCAGTCTGGCCGGCGACTTCGGCGCCCCACCGGCCGAGCAGTCGGAGTAGCTGCGGGGCGTCGCTGGTCGGCACCTCCAGGTCGACGCGGAGCGCCGGCTCGCAGACCTGCGTCGTCGCCGCGGCCAGCGCCTGGCGTACGACGAGGGGGGTCAGCTTGCGATAGTCCAAGGCCGTCGGCAGATCGCCGCGCTGCGACGGCGGGCCGTCCCACGACGTGTAGCCCACCTCTGTCAGCGTCACTCGGCAATCCGTGACCGCCCAGCCCGAGAGGCCGCGCGCCAGCGCGCGGTCGACGTGCTGCCTCATCACAGCGGTGAAGTGGTCGACGGTCTTGAAGAGGAACAGCGGCAGGTCGCGCAGCGCGACGTCGAGGTCGAGGACGACCCCGCTCCCGGGGGCGGCGGGGGCGAGGCGAATCCCGATGGTGGCGCCGTAGGGGTTGGACGGGGTGTTGAACCGCTCGATCGCGGTCCCGACCCGCCGCAGACGCTCGATGTGCAGCACGCTGGCCTCGGAGAACTCGACCTCGATGCCATGCTCCTCGGCCAGCGTCGCGGCAATCACCTCCTGCTGCACCCGGCCGTAGAGCGACACGGTCGGGCGGCCGTCCTGGTCGGTGCGGGCCGCGATCAGGGGATCCTGGTCCGCCAGCTGGGCCAGCGCGACGCGGAGGCTGGAACGCTGGGCGGGGTCCAGCGCCTCGACGGACGCCTCGAGCGTCGGCGGCGGGAACTGGTGCTCCTCCGCCCGCGCCGACGCGCCAAAGCCGTCGCCAACGCGAACCGCACCGAGCCCGAGCAACCGAGCGACCTGGCCCGACCGCGCCTTGGTGGCGCGTGCCCACTGGCCATGCCCGAACACCTCGATGCCGGCGACCTTCCCCGACCGGCCGCCGGTCAGCTCGAGCTGCTGGCGGACCCGGAGCTCGCCGGCGAACAGCCGAGCGTAGGCGACCTTCTCACCCGCTGGACCGCGGTCGACCTTGAACACCCGGCCCGAGACGGGACCGTCGACGTCCAGGTCCGCGGGCGGCAGGAACGCGGCGATGCCCTCCACCAAGTCGGCGACGCCCGCGCCCGTGGCCGCCGACCCCGCGAACACCGGGTGCAGCCGGCCCGCGCGAGTCTGCTCGGCGACCGAGGACGCCAGCTCAGCGGCCGTCGGCTCCCGCCCCTCGACGTACGCGGTGAGCAGGGCGTTGTCGTGCTCGGCGAGCGCCACTGTCTCGCGCTCGCGGAACGCGGGGTCGTCGGTGGCGTAAGCGGTGAAGGCCGCGGTCCGGCCGCCGAGGCCGGCAGTCGTCCCCATGGGTAGGACGTCCGGCGTGAGCCGGGACCGGATCGCGTCGAGGACCGCGTCAACGTCCGCGCCCGCTCGGTCGATCTTGTTGACGAACAGTAGCGTCGGTACGCCGAGCCGCTGCAGCGCCCGCATCAGAATCCGGGTCTGGGGCTGCACGCCCTCGACCGCTGAGAGGACCAGCACGGCACCGTCGAGCACCCCGAGCACGCGCTCGACCTCGGCGATGAAGTCGGGGTGCCCGGGCGTGTCGATGACGTTAACGACGAGGTCGTCGAGGGGAAACGCCACGACGGCGGCCTTGATGGTGATGCCGCGACGGCGCTCGAGGTCGAGGCTGTCGGTCTGCGTCGTGCCGGCGTCGACCGACCCGGGGCGATCGATGACCCCGGCGAGGTGGAGCAGGCGTTCGGTGAGGGTGGTCTTACCGGCGTCGACGTGAGCGAGGATGCCGAGGTTGAGCGAGCGATCGGATGAGGAGCGGGGCTGCACGCTGGGTCCCTTCGAGGAGGCGGATGCGGACGGGCGCGTGCGTTGCTCGCATCTCGATGCCTCTTCCTGGGATCTGTCGTGACGGGTTCTCCGACGCATCCACCGTAGGCACCACAGCGGGACCGCGGCAACCGCATAAGCCGAAGTACCAGGTCACCCGGGAAACCGACCACTGTGGCGTCCAGGGCGGTTCTGTCGTTGTCGGCTGCCGACGAGGTGGTCATCCACGCCATGCAGCCCGCCAGCAGTACTGGGACTCCTGTCATGAGCCGGGGCTCACTCCTCCGCGTGACGATCGGGTTTCGGGAATGAGCCGCGGGTCGCGGCAGAGCCGGGCGGCTCGTCGCAGCCTGCTGGCGCGGATGGGGTGCGGTGGGCTTGTCAGGGCTGCTTGACAGATTGTTGTCTGTCAGGGAACCTTGACGCATGGACGAAATTCAGATGACAGACACCAGCCAGACGACAAGCGTCGAGCCGCTTGTCAGCGTCACCCTCACTGTTGAGGATGGCTGGAAGTCCGACCCAATGCGTGTCATTGCGGGTATCCAAGAGAGTCACCGCACATTGGAGAAGTGGCAGCGGAAGGCCGTCCGTGCCGCGCGTGACGGAGGCGCGACCTGGGACGACATTGGCACTGCTTGCGGCGTGAGCCGTCAGGCAGCATGGGAACGTTTCAAAGACTGACAGCGCGCCTTGGCGTCCGACTCTCGGCTCCGGACGTCTCGTAACCCGAACCTCACCGGACAGACGCGGGCCATGCGGCCTGCGGGCGAGGGTTTGTCCGTATAGGCCGTCCGGACGGATTGTCCGGTGAGGGGGGCGTCCACCGGCTCTCGACCGAGCGACCCGGACGCAGGCTATGGTCTCAGGCTGAACCGGACGTCTCCATTGGGTAGTCGCTCTGTCAGGTATGCGGTGTCGTGGGCGCGATGGTGATGGTGGCTGCAGAGCAGCACGGCGTTGACGAGGTCGGTGTGACCTCCGAGGGTCCAGGGGACGCCTGGCCCTGCCGAGGTCGAGGACCTCGGACTTTGCCGCCGAGGACGGCGGGGATGATCTTGGCGCTACAGGCCAGCCGCCGTGCCTGCGCGGCCGACAGCGTGTCGCCGATGTTGTCGTCGCCCGGCACGAGTCCACCTCCGAGCAGTCCCGCTGCGGCGAGGTCGGTGCGCAGGCCGTCGAGGGTGATGGCGACGATGACGGTGGTGGCGTCGCCGCCGTGGGTGCCGGCGGGCCTCAGCCTCAAGCTTCTAGAGCCGTCGCCCCTCGGCGGCATCCACCAGGTCGGGGGCGACGACCTCGAGGATGTGGCGACCGAGCCGGACGAGCTCACGGGGTCCGAAGTCGGCCGCGTAGCCCACCAGCGCCTGCTCCGCGACGGCAGTCACCTCGGCAGGGACCTCGTCGGGCAGGGCGTCGAGGGCACGGACGATGACGCGGGCCTGGGTGGGGTTGGCTGCGCCCTTGCGGAGCGCAGCCGCGACGGCCCGCAGGCGCGGTCGAGGGAGGTCGTGAGACGCAGGTCGGCGTGGGCGTCCTCGAACCGGGCGTGCGTCGCGTGCGCCAGCCACGCTGCTGCGTCGCGTGCACCGGTCGCCTCGGCAACGTCCCCGGCGTCGACGAGAATCCGCAACCGAAGCTCGCTGACCCTCGCCTCAATCTGCGACAGCTCGACCAGAGCAGTCGCCTTGTCGGCGGTGGCCATGAACGTCGCGTTGGTGTCGGCGACCGACTTCAGTGCTTGGCCGATGTCGGTGACAGCGGCCAGGATCTGGTGCTGGACAGTGGATCCGCTCACTGGTGCCACCCCTCGTCGAGGTCCTGTATAGAGGCTCTCGATGTGGCGCGGGCCAGATCTGTATTGCCGGTCGTGGGGAGTGCAGGACACTCAGCCGAGCAGCTCCTCGCTGCGCAGCATCTCCGGCGGCACCCCGAAGGCATCGACGAAGTCGACGGCCAGCGGCCTGATCTTGCGGCACAGGTCGTTGACCTCGCGACTGATGGCCTTGGAGCGGGCACTGGACAGCCGACCGTGCTCCATGAACCAGGCGCGGTCGGCCTCGATCGTGCTCAGCGCGTGCAGGTCGCACAGGAGGTTCAGCGCGACCTTCTGGTCGCCGTCGGGCAACGCGCGGGTCTTCTCGATGAAGGAGTCCAGCACCATGCGCTCGACGTGGGCCCGCGCCGCTCCGATGACGTGGTCCTGCACGCGCGAGAAGACCTCGCCGGGGTTCATCCCCTGGTCGATGCCGCGCTTGAGCCGGCGGGCCACGCCGCCGAGCATGTGTTCCTCACGGAACCGCAGCATGGCGCGGTGGTAGTTCGAGTCGAGCAGGCCGGCCTCCTGGTCCCACTCGTCACCGCCCGGCAGCACGTCCTTGATCCGCTGGAAGAGCTTGTGCGCGCTGGTCCTCTCGAGCACGGTCTCGACGGCGAGGCCGGCGACGAACTTGACCATCCCGAACTGGTCCATGTCCTCGAACTCGCTCGAGTAGTCGGTCAGGAGGCCCTTGGCGACAAGCTGGAGCAGGACGTGGTTGTCGCCCTCGAAGGTGGTGAAGACGTCGGTGTCGGCCTTCAACGCGGTGAAGCGGTTGGCGCTGAGGTAGCCCGCGCCTCCGCAGGCCTCGCGGCACTCCTGGATCGTCCGGGTCGCGTGCCAGGTGCCGAGGACCTTCGTCCCGGCAGCCCGGGCCTCGAGCCGGCGCCGGGCCTGGTCGTCGTCGGTGAGCCCGCTGAAGACGTCGTGGAGCGCGCCTGCGACGTACTCCTGCGCGAAGTGCAACGCATAGGTGCGGGCGAGCAGCGGGAACAGCCGTCGCTGGTGCATGCCGTAGTCGAGGATCAGCTGCTCCACCTCCGGGTCCGTCGCCTCGAACTGGCGGCGTCGCGCGGCGTACTTCGTCGTGATCGTCAGCGCGACCTTGGACGCGTTGATCCCGGCGCCACCCACGCAGACCCGGCCCTGGACCAGGGTGCCGAGCATGGTGAAGAAGCGGCGGTTGGCATTGTCGATCGAGCTCTCGTAGACACCGTCCGCGGTGACGTCGGCGAACTGGTTGAGGAGGTTGGCCCGCGGCACCCGCACGCCGTCGAACCAGATCCGGCCGTTGTCGACTCCGTTGAGGCCCATCTTGTGGCCGCAGTCCTCGATACGGACGCCCGGCAGGACCTCGCCGTCCTCCCGCAGAGGCACGACGAACGCGTGCACGCCCCGGCCCTCGCCGTCGATCTCGAGCTGGGCGAAGACGGCGGCGACGTCTGCGTGCGCTGCGGCGTTGCCGATGTAGTCCTTGCGACTCGCGTCGTCCGGGGTGGTGATGACGAACTCCTGGGTCGCGGTGTCGTACGTCGCAGTGGTCCCCAGCGCCTGGACGTTGGACCCGTGACCGGTCTCGGTCATGGCGAAGCAGCCCATCAGCCGGCCGGTGATCAGGTCGGCCAGGTAGGCGTCGTGGTGCACCTTCGTGCCGAGCTGGAGGATCGCGCCGCCGAAGAGCCCGAACTGCACGCCGACCTTGACGAGCACGCTGAGGTCGCCGAAGGCGAGCGTCTCGAAGGCCGCGACCGAGGCGCCGATGTCGCCGCCGCCGCCGTACTCGGTCGGAAAGCCCATCCCGGTCTGGCCGGTGCCGGCCATCTCGACGACGACGTCGCGGACGCGGTCACGGAACTCGGCCGTGGTCATCGTCTCCTCGTCGAGCAGGATCTGACGGTGCTCGGCGAGGTTCTTGCGGACGAGGTCGCGCTCATCGGCGTACTTGCCGTCGAGGAGTGTCTTCAGGGCCGGCACGTCGACGACCGGCTGCACGTAGCCGGCTCGGACCTCGGTCGGTTCGGATCGCTGCTCCTCCGTGGGCTGGAGGTCTCCGGCGTCGGTCACGGGGTCGACAGCGTCAGTCGTAGGCATGCCCCACAAGGTAGCCTCGCGCGCGTGAACCGTCCCGAGCCCGAGACCGATCTGGGACGGATGCGCTACAACTTCTCCATCGTCGGGGTGCAGAAGAGCGGCACCTCCACCCTGTCCGGGACGATCAGCCAGCACCGTCTCGTCTGCCGGCCTCCCCGCAAGGAGGCCCACTTCTTCAACGACGAGGGCTACGACTGGGCCCACCCCGACTACGAGCGCGACTACACCGCTCCGCGACGGGCCAAGGTGCACACGATGGTCGGCGACTCGACCCCGGTCTACCTCTTCTGGCCCCACGCGCTCGAGCGCATGCGCGCCTACGACCCGGACCTGCCGCTGATCGCCGTCTTCCGCGACCCCATCGAGCGACTCTTCTCCCATTGGACGATGCTGCGCACCCGGCACCCCGACTGGCCTGACTGGCCGGTCTTCCTGACCGAGTTCCGCCCGACGTCCCTGCCGACCTCCGTGCCCACCGACGTGAAGCCGATGCGCTACAAGCACATGTCCGGCATCGCCCGCGGCTACTACGGCGCGCAGCTCGAGCGCGGGTTCTCGGTCTTCGACCCCGCGCAGTGGCTGCTGCTCGAGTTCCGCGCGATGCTCAGCGACTTCGACGCCTCCGTGGACCGCGCCACCGACCACCTGGGCCTGCCCCGCTTCCGGGAGCACCCTCCCCTGCGCAACCGCTATGCGGGAGCCGAGCTGGTGACCGGGACGGCTCCGACCGGCGCCGACCTGGCGTCCCTGGCTGAGCTGTACGCCGCAGACCTGGCCGTCTTCGACCGGCTCTCGGGGCTCGACACCTCCCAGTGGCCGACGACCCGGATCCTGGCCGGGACCCTCGACCCCGAGGAGCTGGCGGCGAAGCTGGCGGCGAAGGTCGCGCCGCCGTCCGGCTGACAGCCTGACCCCTCGCTCAGCTCTCGGCGGTGACGCGGGTCGCCGCACCAGCGGTGAGTGAGCCACATTCCTCGCGCCGGGAATGTGGCTGTGGCACCGCCGTCAGGGCCTGGCGAACGTGTCGCCGCACCAGCGGTGAGTGAGCCACATTTCTCGCGCCGGGAATGTGGCTGTGGCACCGCCGTCAGGGCCGGGCGAAGAAGTTCGGCGTCGTCCAGGAGTACATCGACTCCTTCACGACCGGGCGACCGGTGCGCGGGGCGTGGATGATCTGACCGTCGCCGACGTAGAGGGCGACGTGGTAGATCGAGGACGACCTCGAGCTGGAGCCCCAGAAGACGAGGTCTCCGGGGACCAGGTCCGCCGCGGTGATCGCCGTGGACCCGGTGTACTGCGCGACCGAGTAGTGGGGCAGGGACTTGCCGCCGGCTGCCCATGCCCCCGCCGTCAGGCCGGAGCAGTCCCAGGCATTCGGGCCGGACGCGCCCCACTTGTAGGGGTCACCGATCTGCGCAGTGGCGAAGGCGATGGCAGCGGCGGCGTCACCGGTCGGCGCGGGCGGCGTCGGCGTCGGGGTCGGCGTCGGCGTCGGGGTCGGCGTCGGCGTGGGCGTCCGCGTCGGCGTGGGGACCGGCGCCTTCGTCGGGGTCGGTGTCGCGGTGGGGGTCGCGGTGGGGGTCGCGGTGGGGGTCGCGGTCGGCGTCACCGTCGGCTTGGGGCTCGGATTCGGAGTCGGGGAGGGCGTCGGGGTCGCCGTCGCCGCGGCCTCCTCGGCGGCCTTCTGGGCCGCTGCCTCGGCGGCAGCCTCTGCGGCGGCTTCCGCGGCAGCCTGCTCGGCGGCTTGCTCAGCGGCGCGCGCTGCAGCCTCAGCAGCCTTCTTCTCCAGCGCGGCCTGGCGTGCCTCTGCAAGGGCGTAGCTGGTGCCCTGGAGCTCGGCCAGCTCCTGGATCAGCTCGGTCCTGGTCCGGGCGACCTCCGCGGCTTGGGCGCCGGCTGATGCCTCCGCTGCGGCTGCACCCTCGCGGGCCTCGGCAGCCTGATCCTCGAGCTCCTCGGCCGCGGCCAGCGCCGCTTCGGCTCGCTCGTCGGCCACGGTCGTCAGCGTGGCGGCGGCGCTGAAGGCGTCGTACTTGCTGTCGAGGATCTCCTCGGTCGCCTGCAACGTCGCGGAGGTGTCCAGGACGGACTCGATGCCGTCGGCCTCGACGACGGCCGCAAAGCCCTGCAGCTCCGAGCTGAGCTGGTAGCTGTCGAGCAGCGAGGCGGCGTACACCCCACGGCTCGACTCCAGGTCCTCTTCGGCGGTGACTGCTGCCTCGGTGGCTGCGGCCGCGGCCTTGCGGGCCTGGTCGGCCGCCCATCGTGCACCGTTGTACGCCTCGGCAGCCTGGGCTGCGGACACGGCGGACGAGCGCACGCGCTCGTTGGCGACGGCCAGCTCGGCGCGTACGGCGGACACGTCCCTGGCAGCCTCGTCTGCGGCCGCCCCCGCCGCAGCAACGTCCTGCTGGGACGGGACTCCCTCGTCCGCGGAGGCGACCGTGACCGTCCCGACCGCCCCAAGCGCCCCGCCGACGAGGGTCAGGCTCAACGTCGCCGCCAGGATCCAGTGGACCGACGATCGACGTGGCGCAGACGCAGACAGGGCTTGCACGGTGGTTCCCCTTGACAGTAGATGGCCACCGGTGACTTCCCTTTCACCGGTGACACTCGAGGCACGCTAGTGCTCAGGAGCCCCAAAGGGAACAACTTTCCCAAAAATTACACGGGGCCACGGCGTGTCGACTTGCGAACTACAAGAATGTAATTCCCGGAACACGCCTGTAGGACTCGCCAGCGGTCAGTGAGCCAGCTTTCGGCGCGTCGGAAAAGTTGACTCACGCACCGCCCGCGCGGAGCGGGATCGAGGTCCTCGCCGTACGCCGCTGGATGCCGAGGCGCCGTCGAGCTAGACGCGCTCGTCGACCTCGACGGGCACCTTGGACGTGGTCGACGTCGGGTGCGAGGCCAGGCCGCCACGGTCGAACTTCTGGCCGCTGGCCAGACCGCCGAGCCAGAACGAGACGAGGGCGATGGCGACACCGGCGATGTCGTCGGCGATGTAGTGCCAGCCGAAGTAGAGGGTGGCGATGACGGTGATGACGAAGTTGATCCAGAAGACCCAGTGCAGGATCCGGCTGCGCAGGGTGTACTGCACCATCAGGGCGACCAGCAGGGTGATCGCGACGTGCAGGCTGGCGAAGCCGGCGACGGACTGCACAGCACCCACGGTGCCGTCCACGATGACGCCCTGGCGCGCGTAGTAGAGCGTGTCCATCAACGAGCCGGAGCCCGTGTCGGCGAGGTCGCGGTACAGGTGCTGGTACTGGAAGCCCGGGCCGAGCGTCGGCAGGGCGTAGTAGGACGCAGTGCCCAGCGTCCACGCCAGGCACTGGGACGTGGCGAACCAGTAGCCGAAGGTGATGTTGCGCGACCAGACGAGCCATGCGGCGAGCGCGAGGGGGACGAGCGGGAGGAACCACAGGTAGATCGAGGACAGCACGTGGGCACTCACGCCGGTGCCGAAGATGGTGTGGAGCACGGTGGCCGGCTCGTTGCCGAAGAACAGCACCCGGTCCATCAGGTGGAGCTCGCGGTCGTACTTCTCCGGACCCATGATGAAGGGGAGGAAGGACTTGAGGTTCCGGTAGCTCACGTAGGTGACGTAGAAGCACACCAGGCCCGAGACCACGAGGATCAGTCGCTCGCGGGTCCAGTGCGTGCGCACCCGCTCCCGCACGATGCCCGGGATCAGCTTGGGGTTCATCCGCGAGGCCCACAGGGATCGGGGCAGCATGTCGAGCATGAAGGCTCCGGCCACCAGCAGCGGCAGCCGCAGCCACGACGGGCCGAGGAAGCCCTCCGGGTCGACCAGCTTCCGGTCCAGGGTGATCGCAGCAACGAGCGCCAGCAAGCCCATGAGGGTGGCGACCCCGATGAGGAGGGCGTAGGCGGGGCGATACACGGCCGTCAGTCTAGGCAGTCGTTCGTGACTGCTCGGATTTGCCGACGCGGGCGATCCGGGCCGGATCGACGCTGAGCCGGACCGTCTGGCCCGGACCCCAGTGGCTGTCCCGAGCAGCGACGGCGTCGATGAGGCCAACATCACGTACGTCGACGACGAGCCGCAGCACCTCGGGGGTGGCCCTCGCCGACTCGACCGTGCCGATGAGCGGACCGTGCTCGTCGGCCACGAGGGCGGAGCGGCGTAGGGCGAGACTCGGGGGGCTCACGGGGCGCTCGCATCCGGACCGGACCGCCGCCAGCACCGTCGCCGCCGGGGACCCGGACAGCACCCGGGCGTAGCCGAGGAACAGCGCAGTCTCCTCGTCAACCGGAGCCGACCACACGGCATCGATCGCGCCCGACTGGACGACCCGGCCCGCCCGCATGACCGCGAGCTGGTCGGCGACCTGGAAGGCCTCGTCGTGGTCGTGGGTGACCATCAGCGCCGTGGTCCCGGCCGCGTGCAGGATCTTGCGCAGGTCGACCGCCAGCCGCTCGCGAAGACCCGCGTCGAGCGCGGAGAGCGGTTCGTCGAGGAGCAGCAGCCTCGGCTCCACGGCCAGGGCCCGCGCCAGAGCGACCCGCTGGCGCTCGCCGCCGCTCAGCGTCGCTGGCAGGCGGTCGGCGTACCCCTCGAGGCCGACGAGCGACAGGAGGTCGTCGACACGCTGAGGGCTGGGTCGACGGCGCAGGCGCAGGGCGTAGCCGACGTTACGGGCGACCGTCATGTGCGCGAAGAGCTGGCCGTCCTGGAACATCAGCGCGAAGCCCCGCTTGTGGGTGGGCAACCGATCGACGACGCGGCCGTCGAAGGAGATGCTGCCGGAGGTGAGCGGCTCCAGGCCGGCCACGGCACGCAGCAACGTGGACTTGCCGCACCCCGAGGGGCCGAGCACCGCGAGGATGGATCCCTCCGGCATCTCGAGGGACACGTCGTCGACGGCCACGACACCGTCGTAGGCCACTGAGACGTCCGTGAGTGCCAACACCTCAGAAGGCTCCCACGCTCGGCACGCGCAGCCGCTCGACCGCGAGCATCACGATCGCCGTCGTCCCGGCCAGCACGACCGAGGCGGCGAGAGCCATCCCGAAGTTGAGCTCGCCCGGGTGGCCGATGAGCCGGAAGATCACGATCGGCACGGTCGGGTTGTCGTCCCGGGCCAGGAACGACGTGGCACCGAACTCGCCCAGCGACGCGGCGAAGGCAAAGCCGCTGGCCGCCAGCAGCGGCTTCCACACGACCGGCAGGTCGACCGTCAGCAGCGCCCGCCACGGAGACGCTCCGAGCGAGGCCGCCGCCTGGCGCTGGCGGTCGTCGATCCCGGCGAGGACAGGGACGAGCGTGCGTACGACGAGGGGCAGCGCCACGAGCGCCTGCGCGATCGGCACGAGCAGGGCCGAGTCGCGCAGGTCGACGGGTGGGCGGTCGAGGGTGATCAGGAAGCCGAAGCCCAGGGTCACGGCGCTCACGCCCAGCGGCAGCATGAAGAAGCCGTCGAGCAGGCCACGCACCCGCCGCTCGGGCCGCGACTGGGAGCGACGCGTGACCAGCACGGCCACGGCCAGTCCCATGATCAGAGCCATCCAGGTCGCATCGACGGCGGTCCGCACCGACGTGAGCAGCGCTTCGGTCACCGGCACCAGCAGCGCGTCGTTGCTGCCGACACCGGAGAGTGCCCGGTAGTTGCCCAGCGACCAGCCCGCCTCGGTGCGGAACGAGCCCAGCACCAGCGTCACGATCGGGGCCGCGACGAGCCCCAGCACCAACGCCGTGGCGACCAGAGCGGGCCCGTCACCGCGACGGATCCGCCGCGGACGGGACGAGGAACGATCGGCCGTCGGGTCCGGGACGGCCCGCAGCCTCGCCGCGAGCCCGAGCAGGGCGACCACGACGACCAGCTGGAGCACGGACAGGGCGGCAGCGGCCTGGAGATCGAACAAGGTGGTCGTCAGCAGATAGATCTCGGTCTCGACCGTCGCGTAGCGCACGCCGCCGAGCGTCAGCACGATGCCGAACGCGGTGGCGCAGAAGAGGAAGACGATGCTGGCCGCCGAGACGATGGCCGGGCGCAGGGCCGGCAGGGTCACCGTCCACCACACCTGCGACGGGGAGGCGCCCAGCGCCGCCGCCGCCTCGGCGGGCCTGACGTCGAGGGACTCCCAGGCTGCGCCGACCGCGCGGATCACGACCGCGAGGTTGAAGAAGACCAGTCCGGCGACGATGGCCACCGGTGTGCCGTCGAGCCCGAGGAAGCCCAGAGGTCCGGCCTCGCCGAGGAGCAACCTGAACGCGACCCCGACCACCACGGTCGGCAGCACGAACGGCACCAGCAACGCCGCCCGGATGATCTTGCGACCCGGCAGCGCCAGGCGATGCAGCACGAAGGCCGCCGGGAGCCCGAGCAGGACGGAGATCACCGTGGCGGCCCCCGCGCTCCAGACCGTGAACCAGGCGACGCGGACGACCCGGGGCCGGGTCAGCACCTGGAGGACACCGCCGGGATCGAAGGCTCCGTCGGCCCAGAACCCCCGCGCGACCATGCCACTGACCGGCAGCACGAAGAACACGCCGACCACGAGGACCGGGCCTGCGGCGAGCAGCGCGAGCGTCAGCCACCGCCTCACCGGACGGCCCTACCTGGTGACAACGTCCGTCCACTCGGTCAGCCACTGCTCGCGGTTGGCAGCGATGTCCGCCGGCGACACCGTCAACGGCGCGCTCGGTTGGACGGCGTGCACGGCCCAGTCCGCGGGCACCTCGGCCTCGTCGCTGACGGGGAAGACGTACATCGCCGTCGGCAGGGCGGCCTGCACCTCGGTGCTCAGCAACCAGTCGATGACCGCCTCGGCACCGGCCGGGTTGGCTGCCCCCTCGAGCACCCCGGCATATTCGACCTGCCGGAAGCAGGTGTCGAGCAGCGCGGCCGTGGAGGACTCGGC
This sequence comes from Nocardioides sp., assembly GCF_035576065.1. GTDB lineage: Bacteria > Actinomycetota > Actinomycetes > Propionibacteriales > Nocardioidaceae > Nocardioides. Next base: position 36,563 of record NZ_DATLWX010000030.1, on the reverse strand, counting down.
GCTGCCCTTGGGCACGGTGAACGCCGGGGACGAGTCGTAGGAGAGAACAATCGGGCGGACGCCCTTGCCGCCGCCCTGGGTGAAGTCGCCGAAGTAGGCGTCCTCCCAGCCGTCGACGACCTTGGCGCCGTTGTCGAGCAGGCTCGTCCAGTAGTCGGGCCAGTCGTCGCCGTACTCCGCGACCGTGCTCAGGAAGAACGCCATCCCGGGCGAGCTCGTGGAGGCCCCGGGGGTGACGAAGAGGTTCTGGTAGGTCGGGTCGACGAGGTCGGCCAACGTCTCGGGCGGGGCGATGCCCTCCTTCTCGAACCACTCCGTGTCGACGTTGACGCACACGTGGCCCACGTCGATCGGGGTCAGCTTGTCGGCGCCCTCCTCGAGCGCGAACTCCGCCGCGCCGTCGGGCAGGGAAGGCTCGTAGGTCGCGAACACACCCTCGTCGAGCGGACGCGACGCGAAGGTGTTGTCGACCCCGAAGGCCAGGTCTCCGGTGGGGTTGCCCTTGGTCAGCGACAGCTTGGCCGTGAGTGTCCCCGCGTCACCCGCCGACCGGGTCACGAGGTCGATCCCGCTCTCGCGCTCGAAGGCGGTGACCAGCTTCTTGGGCAGGTTGAACGACTCGTGGCTGACCAGCACGACCTTCCCGCCGACCTCCTGCGAGCCGGCGGCGGCCTCAGGGCTCGACTCGGTGGCGCTGGAGCCCGACTCGCCCATGGTGCTGCAGGCGGTGGCCAGAAGGGTGAGGGACGCGATCGAGATCGTTCGTAGGCAACGCAACATGCGTGTGACTCCCTATCGCCGGTGCTAACCGGATCAGGTTCGGAGGGTCTGCGGACGAACCGCACTCTCAGCACTGGTGTGCTCCCCTGTCTTGTGGGATCAGCGTACGCCGCAGCGCCGATGACGCGGCAGGGTGGGCCTCGCCGGGGCGCCGGGACCGGGCGTCCGGCGCTGGCGAGCTCAGGAAGCTCAGGAGAGGTCCGGGCCCTCGTGCTGTGTCGCCCTCGTGCTGTGTGCCCTCACAGAGCGCCCAGCAGGTCCTGCATGCGAGCGATCTCGGTGTTCTGGGTGACCGACACGTCGGCTGCTACCTCGAGGACGGTGCGGTCCGTGCCCTCCTCGGCAGCCCGTCCGGCCATCGCGATGGCCCCCGCGTGGTGCTGGATCATCCGGCGCAGGAACAACCCGTCGAACTGCTTTCCGCGCGCGTGGGCGAGCGTCTGCATCTGCGCGGGAGTCAGCATGCCCTCCATCCCGTCGTGGCCGTGCGCCGAGTGGTCGAAGCTGTCCGGATGGTCGGCTGCCACGGGCACGTCCAGGCCGCGCTCCTCGAGCCAGGCGGCCATGAACAGGATCTCCGGTCCCTGCGCGGCCTTCACCCGGTCGGCGAGGCGGCGGACGGCGGGTGTCCTGGCATGCTTCTCCGCGAGCTCGGCCATCGAGACCGCTTGGGCGTGGTGCGGGATCATCATCTGCATGAAGGCGATGTCGGAGTGGTTCTCGGGCTCCTCCTCCGCCACCTCGGCGGGACCAGTCGTCGCCGGCTCGCCGGGGAGGCCCGGCTGCAGGGTGACGACCTCGCCGGGGGTGGTCGCAGTCTCGCCGGGACGCGCCTCCTGCTTCGCTGCCTGATCGGGCGGTTCGTCGGCGGAGCAGGCGGACAGCGCCATGGTCGCGACCGCCCCTGCGACGGCGCTGGCGAGCAGCCGAGCAGCCGCGGGGGCCGAGCTGGGACGGCGACGTGGACAAAGACTCTTTACTCGAAGCACAGGGCACGGTACGAAGGGATCCTCACCGTCCGCAAGGGGCGGCGTTCTCCGGGAGGTTGCTCAGCCATGAAGTTCACACGGCGTCGTACCACGGCGCTCACCCACCGCTCACGTCACAGGTCGCGCGCCACCGCCGCGGCCGTGGCGCTGGGCGCCAGCCTCCTCGTCGCCGGCCCCGTGGCCGCGTCCGACGGGGAGCACGAGCAGGGCCAGCAGAGCGGCGCCTCCAACGGCGCCGACGACTGCACTGCCGAGGAGCGAGCCGAGCTGCGCGAGGCGGGCGACAACTTCGTCCTGGCCTGTCAGCCCGGCCTCGACCTGACGGACATGGGGCCCAACTCGACGAGTCTCGCGAAGGACGAGATCGCCAGCAGCAACAACATGCGTCTGCGGCACAACACACCGAAGCAGGGGGCGTTCGACAACCTGGCCGCGTTGAACAGCGATCTGGCCTTCCAGGGCCAGTACGCCTACGCGGGCAACTACAACGGTTTCATGGTCTACGACATCAGTGAGCCGACCACCCCGGTGGCGGTCACCCAGGTCGTGTGCCCGGGCGCTCAGGGCGACATGTCGGTGTGGAACGACATCCTGGTGTTCAGCGTCGACTCCAGCCGCAGCGACGCGTCGTGCAACAGCACCGCGCAGAGCGCCGCCAACAAGAGCTCGTGGGAGGGTCTTCGGATCTTCGACATCAGCAACCCGGCAGCACCGGAGTACGTCGCAGCAGTGGAGACCAACTGCGGCTCGCACACCAACACCCTCGCCCCGAGCCAGGACGGCAAGGACCTCTTCGTCTACGTCTCGTCCTACTTCCCGAGCGCGTCCTTCCCCGACTGCCAGCCGCCCCACGACAAGATCAGCGTGGTGAAGATCCCGATCGACAACATGGCCGCCGCGGCTGTGGAGAGCACTCCCGTGCTGTTCCCGGACGGGGGCAACCCGACCGGCAACTACTCCCGTGAGACCAGTGGCTGCCACGACATCACGGCCTACCCGGAGAAGAACCTCGCGGCCGGCGCATGCATGGGTGACGGCATCCTGCTCGACATCACCGACCGGGCCAACCCGGTGGTGACCGAGCGGGTCCAGGACCGCGAGAACTTCGCGTTCTGGCACTCGGCCACGTTCAACGACACCGGCACCAAGGTCGTCTTCACCGACGAGCTGGGCGGCGGCGGCGGCGCGACGTGCAACCCCGACATCGGCCCGAACCGCGGCGCCAACGGCATCTACGACATCGTCGCCGGCGACTTGGAGTTCCAGAGCTACTACAAGATCCCGCGGACCCAGTCCAACACCGAGAACTGCGTCGCGCACAACGGCTCGCTGATCCCGGTGCCCGGTCGCGACATCATGGTCCAGGCCTGGTACCAGGGTGGGGTCTCGGTCTTCGACTTCACCGACTCCAAGAACCCTGTCGAGATCGGCTGGTGGGACCGCGGCCCGATCGACGAGACCAAGCCGGTCATCGGCGGCTCGTGGTCGGCGTACTACTACAACGGCTACATCTACTCCAACGAGATCCAGCGCGGCTTCGACGTGCTGGAGATCCGCGACCCGCGGACCGCGAAGGCCAAGGGCCTACGCATGGACGTCTTCAACCCGCAGTCCCAGCCCTCCTACACCCGGTAGGCAGGAGCAGCAGGTCCGTTGACGCGGGCACCCCGACGCCATGGCGGCGACGGGGTGCCCGCGTTCTCGTGTGTGCGGATGAGGGGAGCGCGACCCGAGCTCGGCGACCCGGCGGCGGGTCGGGCGATAGGTTGCCGACATGACCGTGCGCGTGCTGGGCTTCGACGACCTCGACAGCCGCACGGCCTACGCACTGTGGCGCCTGCGGCAGCAGGTGTTCGTGGTCGAGCAGCAGTCGCCGTACCCCGATCTCGACGGGCGCGACCTCGAACCCGCCACCCGTCACGTCCTGGCGACCGACGGCTCCGCCGACGACCAGGAGCTCGTCGGCTGCCTGCGGGTGCTGGACGACGGGACGTGCGCCCGGATCGGCCGTGTCGTGGTCGCCCCGGCCGCCCGGGGCCGCGGGCTCGCGCGCGAGCTCATGGACGCCGCGATGGCCGAGATCGGCGGTCGCGAGATCCGGCTGGACGCGCAGACGGGGCTCAGCGACTGGTATGCCCGCTATAGCTTCGAGGTCAGCGGGCCGGAGTTCGTCGAGGACGGTGTCGCACACCTGCCGATGCGCAGGGCTCAGGCCGAGTAGAGCACCACGCCGTCGACGTCTCCTCGGGTCAGCGTGCCCCGCGCGACGAGCAGCTCGAGGTGGGCGCGGGTCTCGAGTGTGGCGAGCGCGGCGTTGAAGACATCGAGGTCCTTCAACGTGTGCTCGTGCCGGGTCCACGGGAGGGCGTCGGCGACGTCGTACGCCGTCAGCGACTGGTCGCCGAAGGCGGCCACGCACAGGCCGAGCCGGGTGTCGTGGTGCGCCAGCAGTTCGTCGACGCGCACGTGCACGGACGGCGCGACCGGACCGTGGGCGGGCAGCAGCATGAGGTCGGGCAGCCCGCGCACCTTGGCGAGCGAGGCCATGAAGTCCCCGAGGGGTTGGTCGGCCAGCGCGGGCTCGAAGCCGATCGAGGGAGTGATGGTCGGCAGGACGTGGTCGCCGGCGAAGAGCAGCCCGCCCGGTCGGTCGGCGAAGACGTAGTGCCCCTGCGTGTGGCCCGGCGTGTGGACGGCGTCGATGGTGCGCTGTCCCACCGTCAGCGCGATGTCGCCGTCGAGCCACTCGTCGGGGTAGTCCCACAGCGACAGGTCAGGGGTGTGGTTGCGGGTGAAGTCTCCCCACTGGCGCGCGATGTCGGCCGCGCCCGCGGCGGCGAACATCGCGACGTGGGGGTCCTGACCACTGAGCTCGCCGGCGTGGATGAGATCCAGCGTCGCCTTGTCGCCGATGCCCAGCGAGACGTGCGAGCCGAACTCGCGGCGGATCGTCACCGCCTGCGTGTAGTGGTCGCGGTGCACGTGCGTGACCAGGAAGCGCTGGATGTCGCGGACGTCGAACCCGATGCCGCGCAGCGACGTCTCCAGCAAGGTGCGCGCCACCTCGATGGCCCAGCCGCCGTCGATGAGGGTGAGCCCGTCGTCCGCCTCCACGGCATAGACGTTGACCGCCTGCAACCCGTCCATCGGCAGCGGGAGCGGGATCCGGTGCACCCCCGGCGCAACCGGCCAGGCACCGGGCTCGGTCCAGTGGGTGCCCGAGTCCGGAGAGATCGCCTGCGCGGTGGAGGTCACCCCGCGGAGCCTAGGTCCCCGTCGTCGGTGGCGGGTGGCAGTGTGAGGGGATGGACGACGTACGCGCGCTGCTGGACGACGAGCGTGCGCGGGTCGTCACCCGGCTGGCTGCGCTGACGGCTGACCACGACTCCGTGGTCGCTGCGTCCCTCGACACCAACGCCGATGACGAGCACGACCCCGAGGGTGCCACGATCGCCTTCGAGCGCTCGCAGATCGGGGCGCTGGTGCGTCAGGCTCGCGCGCACCTCGCCGAGATCGACGACGCGGTCGGTCGCCTCGAGGCAGGGACGTACGGCACCTGCGAGGTGTGCCGTTGCGCCATACCGGAAGCACGGCTCGAGGCCCGGCCCACGGCTCGGCGCTGCGTCGACTGCGCGAGGATGTCCCCATGATCGAGGTGCTGAGCCCGAGCCGTTGGCCACAGGCGCGAGAGGCGGGAGCGCTGGTCGGCCACATCCTGGCGACCCTGAAGGCGCGCAGCACGGTCGGCACCAACCTCCTGGACATCGACCGGTGGGCGCAGACGATGATCGTGGAGGCCGGTGCCCTCTCCTGCTACGTCGGCTACGCGCCGAGCTTCGGGCGCGGGCCCTTCGCTCACCACATCTGCACGTCGGTCAACGACGCGGTGCTGCACGGCCTGCCGCACGACTACGCCCTGGCGGACGGTGACCTGCTCTCCCTCGACCTCGCGGTGTCGCTCGGAGGGGTCGTCTCCGACTCAGCCGTCAGCTTCGTCGTGGGCACCTCCGGGTCGGCGGAGGACCTCGCGATGATCGAGGTCACGGAGCGCGCGCGGGCCGCCGGGATCGCCGCTGCTCGTCCCGGCGCCCGCATCGGCGACCTGTCCCACGCCATCGGATCGGTGCTCACCGAGTCGGGCTATTCCATCAACCTGGAGTTCGGCGGCCACGGGGTCGGCTCGACGATGCACCAGGACCCCCACATCTCGAACTCGGGACGGCCCGGTCGCGGGTTCGCGTTGCGGCCCGGTCTGCTGCTGGCGCTCGAGCCCTGGGTGATGGCCGACACGGACGAGCTCGTCACCGACGCCGACGGGTGGACGCTGCGGAGTGCCACCGGCTGCCGGACCGCCCACAGCGAGCACACCGTCCTGATCACGGAGGACGGCGCGGAGATCATGACCGTGCAACCGACGTGAGTCCCGCCGTCGGAGCAGTCGACGTGCAGTACGACGACGGCGGCGGAGCGAGGGCAGCGCTGGTCGTCGGTGACGAGCTCACTCTCTCGACTCATGTGTCCGAGCACGTCGTCGACATCTCCAACACGGCGCCGTACGAGCCGGGGGCCCTCTTCAGACGCGAGCTCCCCTGCATCGCGGCGGTGCTGGAGGTCGGCCTACCGCTGCAGCTCCTGGTGGTCGACGGCTATGCCACCCTCGATCCCGACGGCAGGCCCGGTCTCGGCGCCCACGCAGCAGAGGCCTTCGGGCTGCCCGTCATCGGTGTGGCGAAGACACCCTTCCGCAGCGCCACCCATGCCGCCGAGGTCGTCCGCGGCGGGTCCACCCGACCGCTCTACGTGACGACGGCCGGCGGCCTCGACCTGGCCGAGGCCGCACAGATCGTGTCTGCGATGGTCGGACCCCATCGCATCCCTGCTGCCCTGTCCAGGGTGGACCGCCTCGCCCGCGGCCGCGAACAGCCGATCCCCGATGGGCAGGGCCGGACACAGCGGTAGTTCACTGCCACCAGGTGGCAGCAAAGCACCGCTGTCTTCCATCGCCCCCTACGCTTCGGCTCGTGCTGATGACGGAACCGGAATGCTGAAGACCAAGGTGGCGGTGCCGTGGGCTGTCCTCGTTGTCGCGACGATCGTGCTGCTCGGCCTCGGCCTGTTCATGGGGACCAAGCTTCCATGGGGCGAGAAGTCAGCCCGGACGGTCGAGGGCACAGCCTTCCTGGAAGACCCCGAGACCGGGCTCGCCAGCGTGGAGTGGGGTGACTCCGACATGGCTGCCTTGACGCGTCGAGCATCTGGTGGTTCACCGATTCGAGCAGCGGGACCGGACAAGTCCCCTGCCTGAAGGAGGACCGCGAAGCTCCGGTCGAGGCGGGCGTGATGTGGATCCGCCATCCCGGGGGCGGGGCTCACCAAGAGGTCGTCTGGATCCGCTGCGTCTGACGCCTGCTCCCGATCTCAGGGGGCGCTGAGCCTGCGCGCCGCAGGCGGCAGGTCCTCCTCGGAGGCGGCGGGCGCGGACAACGGGTCGGCGGGCAGCAGCTCGACCTGCTCACGGCACCACGAGGAGATGGGCCGGCTGCCGTCGAGCACCCCCCGGCGGAACTCCGCCCACGGCTCCCAGCGGATCGCCTCCACCTCGCTCGGATCGAGCCGGACCTCGTCCGACGTCGTCGCCACGAAGACCGGGCACATCTCGTTCTCCACCGTCCCGTCCTGCACGGCGCGATAGCGGAAGCGGGGCAGCAGCAGTCGTAGGTCGTCGAGCCGCAGCCCGAGCTCCTCGTGCACGCGTCGGCGTACGGCCGCAGGCAAGGGCTCCCCCGGCGCGGGGTGACCACAGCAGGCGTTGGTCCACACCCCGGGGAAGGTCGCCTTGTCCAGTGCCCGCCGGGTCACGAGGACGGACCCTTGCTCGTCGAAGATGTAGCAGGAGAAGGCGAGGTGGAGGGGCGTGTCGCCGTGGTGCACCCCGCGCTTGTCCGCCGTGCCGACGGCCCGGCCCTGCTCGTCGAGCAGGACCACCGACTCGGCGGTCACGCCGGCACCTCGATCGGTCGGGCGAGCTGGTTGACCGCTGCGGAGAAGACCCAGGGGGCGCGTGCCGCGGTCGCGACGAGTCGCCTGCGCACGGGTTGACGGGCGGTGGCCATCAGCAGCGCGTGGGTCAACAGCTCGTGGCGGCGGCCGATCCGCCGGGCCTTTTCCTCGTAGCGCGCGGGGGTCTCGGCGACCACGCACCCGACGGCGGCCCGGGCCTGGGCCAGACCGATCGCGATGCCCTCGCCGGTCAGGGCGTCGACGTAGCCCGCCGCGTCCCCGACCAGCAGCACCCGGCCGACCACCCGCCGGCGTGCGCGCTGTCGGAGCGGTCCGGCGCCCATCACCTTGGACCGGGGACCCGTGAGCCGCTCGCGCAGCACCGGGAAGCCCTCGAGCGCGTCCTCGAAGCTCGTGCCCGCGTCGGTCAGCAGCGCGACGCCGATCAGGTCACCCGCAACCGGCGTGACGTAGGCCTCGGCCCCGGAGGACCAGTGCACCTCCACGAACGGCGTCCACGGAGCCTGCTCCACGTGGCAGCGGAGTCCGAAGCGTCGCCGGCGACCCGCGGCGACCTCGAGCCCCAGCAGCCGCCGCACCGGCGAGTGCAGTCCGTCGGCGGCGACGAGGTAGCGCGTGGCCTCGCCGTCGACGAGCAGGTGGTCGCCCTCGTCCCGCACCGACCTCACGGCGCGGTCGTCGATCTTCACGCCCGTATCAGCGAGCGGCTCGGACAGCGCCGCGTGCAAGGTCGTACGCCGCACGCCGCGCCCAGGCCCGACCCGGAACGCTGCTTCCGCGCGGGCCCCGGACCCGTCGAGGTAGCGGATGCCGTCGAGGCGGTGCCCTGCCGGGTGCACGGACAACGCATCGAGCTCGGCCAGGGCGCCGGGCATGAGTCCCTCACCGCAGGCCTTGTCGATGGGACCCTGCCGGGGCTCACGCACCGAGACGTCGAGTCCGGCGCGGGCGGCGTGCAGCGCGGCGGCGAGCCCGACCGGACCGCCGCCGGCGACGATGAGGTCACGCACCCGAGACCCCGGACTCCACAGGGGGCAGGGTCGCGAGGGCTGCGTCCTCGGCGCGAATGCGCACCGTGAGCAGGCCTGCGTTGACGACCGTGAAGACCAGTGCCGTGATCCAGGAGGCATGGACGAGGGGCAGCGCCACGCCCTCGACGACGACGGCGACGTAGTTGGGGTGACGGAGGAAGCGGTAGGGCCCAGAATCCACGGGCGGCAGCCCCGGGACCACGATCACGCGGGTGTTCCAGCGCCGACCCAGGGTGCCGATGCACCACCACCGCAGGGCCTGCGACGCGATGACCAGCCCCAACATCGACCAGGCGAGGGCGGACGGCACGTCGGGTCGGCGTACCCATGCCTCCACGAGAGCGCCCACCAGCAGACCGGTGTGCAGGACGACCATGAAGGGGTAGTGCCCGAAGCCGGTCTCGACGCCACCGCGCTCCAGGCTCCAGGCAGCGTTGCGCTTGGAGACGACGAGCTCGGCGAGGCGCTCGACGCCGACGAGCGCGACCAGGATGGTGAAGGCGACAAGGGTGGTCACGACTGGGCTCCCGTTGAGGCCCGCAGCAGCACGAGCTCGGAGCAGAACCCCGGCCCCATCGCCAGCAGCACTCCGTAGGTGCCCGGCGTCGGGGGCCGGTCGCGCAGGGTGTCCTCGAGGACGTGCAGGACCGAGGCGGAGGAGAGGTTGCCGACCCGCGCCAGGGACTCCCAGGTGAGGGCCAGGTCGTCGGGCGACACCTCCAGGGCTGTCTGGAGCGCCTCGATCACCTTGGGCCCGCCCGGGTGGCAGACCCACCACCCGATGTCGTCGCGGGTGAGGTCGTGCTCGGCGAGGAAGCCGTCGACGTCCTCGCGCAGGTAGCGCTCGACCAGCGCCGGCACCTGCGCGTCGAGGACGATCCGGAGGCCGTTGCCGCTGACGTCGAACCCCATCGTCCGCTCGCTGTCGGGGTAGAGCCTGCTCCGCGACGCGAGGACCTCGACCGGCCCGGTGCTGCGTGCTGAGCCGACGGCGACGACGGCGGCGGCTCCGTCACCGAAGAGCCCGCTCGCGACGAGGTTGGGGACGGACACGTCGTCGCGCTGCAGGGTGAGCGAGCACAGCTCGACAGCGATCAGCGCCGCCGTCTCGTCGGGGTGGCCGAGCAGGTAGTCATGGACGCGGGCGATGCCGGCAGCACCGGCCACGCACCCGAGGCCGACGAGCGGCATCCGTTTCACGTCGGGCCGCAGGCCGACGACGGCCGCGATCCGCGAGTCCAGTGACGGGACCGCCAGCCCGGTGACCGTGGCCGTCACCACCAGGTCGACGTCGGAGGGCGTCAGGTCGGCGGCCTTGAGCGCATCGACCAGGGCGCGCGCGCCGAGCTCGACGGCATGCTCGATGAAGAGGTCGTTGCTGTGCCCGAAGTCGCGCAGCTCGGCATAGTCCGCCAACGGCAGCACCGTGTGCCGGCGATCGACACCGGCGTTGGCATGGAAGCGGCGGAGCAGGGCCTGGTCGAGGCTGCCGTGGGCGATCACACCCGTGAACGCCTCGGTGATCTCCGCCTGCGAGTGGGAGTGCGGCGGCAGGGCACCGCGGACGGACGTGATCCTCATGGCAACTTCCTGGTGGACGTGCAGGGACGACGGGATCGGATTGGTCATCGCGCACTCACCAGCATGGCCGCGTCGACCAAGGCGATCCCGATCGCCGCCAGGAACGGGGCGCGGCCCGACGCGGTGACCACGACGGCAGCCAGCGCAGCAACGAGGAGGGCCGCAGGCAGGGCGACCGCCACCGGCGGCGAGCCACCAAGCAGCACCACTGCCGTCGCCGCCACCAGCACGGCAGTCGCCACGGGAGCTATCCAGCGTCGGCCCAGCCGGTGCGGGAGCCCGCGGACGCCGGTGGCGGCGTCGTCGTCGAGGTCGGGGAGCACGTTGAGGAGGTGCGCGCCGACACCGAGCAGCGCACCTCCGACCGGCCACCACCACGGCGGGAAGGCGTCGCCGGCCAGCGCGACGAAGGCCGTCAGGGCGCCGAAGGCGACGGCGTACGGCAGCCACGACCACACCGTCGACTTGAGCCCGAGGTTGTAGCTCCAGGCCGCCGCGACGCAGGCCAGGTGCACCAGTCCGGCGACCAGGCCGCACGCGAGCGAGAGCACGACACACAGCAGTACGGCGACGCCGCACGCCGCCCGGACGACGCCGACCGGCACGGTGCCGGCGACCAGGGGCTTGTCGCGGCGATCGTTGTGATGGTCGCGGGAGAGATCGACGAGGTCGTTGCTCCAGCCGACGGACAGCTGCCCTGCCAGCACGCTGGCCACGACGAGCGCGGACCGGCCGGGGTCGAGCTCTTGTGCCGCTGCCAGCAGGGCCGCGAGCACGGTCACGGCGAGGGCGGGGCCGATGTGAGCGGCGGCCACCAGCCCGACCACGGCCGAGGACGAGGCGCGAGTGTCGACGTCTCCCGTCATGTTCACCCCGCCGAGTCCGCCCAGGTGGCGTACTCGCGCACGGACGGGGTGACGATGCCGTCGACGCCGAGCCTGGACAGGACGCCCCACTGCGCGGGCGAGTCGGCGTAGCCGCCGACCACGATCACGCCCTTGCGGTGCAACCGCTTGACGCGCGACTTCGTCAAGCTGGCCGCGGGCACGTTGTAGCCCTGGACCTTCCCGAGCGAGGCACGCACCTTCTGCCAGCCGCTGACGATCAGCTGCGTGTCGAGCCTGGGTGCCAGCCGACGGACGCGCTCGAGCACGGTGAGGCGCAGCGACGAGACCGCCACCTGCTCGAAGACGTCGGACTTCTTGAGCAGGGTCACCACGGCGCGGACCTGCTCGATCGACCAGTTGCTCCCCTTGAGCTCGATCATCAGGGAGGCGTCGTTCTCCGCGGCCCACGTGAGCGACTCGACGGCGGTGAGGACCGGCTGCTTCGTCGTGTTCTCGCGGCACTTCCTGACCAGGTCGCGCAGGGTCCAGGAGCCGATGGGTCCGGCGCAGTTGGTGGTCCGCCCGACACCGCTGTCGTGCAGCACCACGAGCTTGTCGTCCTTGGTCCGACGCCAGTCGGTCTCGATGGCGGTGGCGCCGTCAGCGAGCGCACGCCCGAAGGCAGGCAGGGTGTTCTCGCCCAGCGTCCTGGTGGGCGCGCCGCGGTGGGCGGTCACGCTGAAGTCGGGCTCGGCCAGGGCCGGCGCGGCGGTCAGGCTCACGCTCAGGACGAGCGCAGCGGGGACGAGGAGGCGTACGAACACGCAGGCATCATGCCTCAGCGTCCACGGAGAATCCGCCCCTGCTCCTTCCAAGGGGTGGGGCTCGCGCGTCAGGTCACATCGAAGGCAGCGGCCGCCGCTCTTGCGACCCACTTCGGCTCGTCGCCATACCGCTGCGGGGCGATCAGGCGGCCTGCGGCACAGTCCTCGATCAGCTGCACGAGTCGGCTCTCGCGGGTCTGCTCGCGCTTCGCACTGACCACCCAGTTCTCGGCCAGCTTGCGATAGGAGGGCGTCGCCTGCTCCCAGAAGGCCGCCGCCGAAGGGTCGGCCAGCAACCGCTCGCGCTGCTCGTCGCTCAGCGTCCGGCCCGACTCGTAGGCGTAGATGCCGCTGCGTTCGGGCGTCCTCTTCTCGTATGCCGCCAGCCCGGCCGCCCGCATCCGGCCCTCGGCGACGAGTCGCTCGACGTGCGCGAGGTTGATCGCGCTCCAGATGCTGGTGGACTTGCGGGGGGTCCAGCGCTGCCGCACGGCGTCCTCGTCGATGCGCTGGGCCACGCTGTCGATCCAGCCGAAGCACAGCGCCTCGGGGACCGCGTCAGCCCAGGTCAGGCCGCGGTCGGGGACGTGCTTCTTCCGCAGCCCCATCCAGAGCTCGGTCGCGGTCTCGTGGTTGGCCTCGAGCCACGCTCGGAACTCCTCCGCCGAGGCGAAGAACGTCGCTGGCCTGTCTGGTGTACCGCCCGGTGTGCCGACCATGGGGACACGCTAGACGCGCGGACTAGCGCTGCGTCCAGCTCTCGCCCCAGGTCCACACCAGGTCGAGGTCGTGCGGGGCCAGCACCGAACGCACCTTGTCGATGAGGGGCACGGCCACCTCGGTGTCGAACTTGTCGGCGAAGGCGAACAACACATCACCCTCGACGGCAGCCGCCAGCAGGGAGCCGCCGCGATACTCCAGGACGACGGCCGTCTCCCGGGAGGTCTCGTCGAGCGATGCCAGCACGGCTTGAAGCCGAAGGCCCACCTCGGGCAGCACTGCGCCCACGTCGAGGGAGCCGCTCCGACTCCCTTCCGGCAGCAGAGCACCGACAATCCGCTTGTCCCAGGTCATGACCGCGGACCAGTCGGCGTAGAGGTCGTCTCGCACCCGGCGCAGGCACTTCCTGATCGCCGTGTTGGCGCCGCCTGCGGCCACCGACACGGGCGTGGGCTGACGAGTGCCGCGATCCTCGACCTCCGCGGTGAGCAGGACCTCGCCTGCGCCGTGGCCCAACCGGGCAGTCACGGCGGTGCCGCTGAGGGCCGTCAACCACTGGAGACGTCCGATGTCGAGCAGCGGCTCGATCTGGCCAGCCATCCGGGTGGCGTACCGCAAGGCGGCGGCGAGCTGATCAGCCCCGTCGGCCCCGGTCACCGCCCCGTCGGTGGTGATGGCGATCCGCCGTCGCGGAACGCGCGGCGTCGCGATGTTGGTGGTCTCAAACACAGCTTTTCCTTCCAACCCGCGCACGGCGGCGAGCGCCCCCCCGGCCTCTACAGCACAGCATGCGCCTCTTGCGGCCGACACGCCAGTCACCGATACCAAATCGTGTCTACCCCCTTACGGGTACCGTCCCCCACGTGGCACCCGAGCACCGACAGCCCGCCTTCGTCCTGCACGAGCACCACCGGCCGTCCCACCACTTCGACCTCCGCCTCGAGGAGGACGGGGTGCTCAGGTCCTGGGCCGTCCCGAAGGGACTGCCGACCGACGCCCGAGCCGACCGCCTGGCAGTTGCCGTCGACGACCACGACCTCGACCACGCGACCTACACCGACGCGACGAAGACCATCGCGGACACCGGTTGGTGGGACCTCGAGGACCGCAACGAGCGGCGCTTCGTGTTCGTCCTGCACGGACAGGGCAGGCCCCGGCGCTACGCGATGATCCACACCGGCGACAACTGGCTCCTGCACCTGACGCGCGACCAGCCGTGAGGCGACCCACGACTCGCTCGGACCTGAGTCCTCCCAAGACTCAGGTCCGAGTGTCACCGCCCAGGAGGAGCCATGACCAGCACACCCGCCGAACCCGCCGCCGAGCCTGGGCTGGCGCCAGCAGGTGACCCGAGCATGGATCCGATGGACCCCGACGACCAGCCGGGCGCACCCATTCCGGAGGCGGAGCCTGACGCAGGTTTGCCGGACATCCGACCCTGACGCACCCGCTTTATCTTGATTCATTCCAGAAGAACCCCTACGGTCGGGGCATGGCGACGCGCGAGCACGAGACCCGGCTCCGTGCCGCGTCACTGCGCGTGACGCGGCCCCGGCTGGCCGTCCTGGCAGCGCTGCAGGAGCGGCCGCACGTCGACACCGAGACGGTCATCGCGACGGTGAGGAACGAGCTCGGCGCCGTCTCGCACCAAGCGGTCTACGACGTCCTCCGCGTGCTGACCGACGCCGGCCTCGTCCGGCGCATCCAGCCGGCAGGCGCCGTCGCCCGCTACGAGACCCGAGTGGGCGACAACCACCACCACGTCGTCTGCCGCTCCTGCGGCGCCATCGCGGACGTCGACTGCGCCGTTGGCTCCGCCCCTTGTCTGACCGCCTCGCAGGACCACGGCTTCGTGGTCGACGAGGCGGAGGTCGTGTATTGGGGCACCTGCCCCGGCTGCGCGACCGCACGCCCCTACGAGTGACCCAGAAGGATCGCCAGCAGCATGGAAGGAAGCACATGAGCGACACCCAGGACCCCAGCGTTCCCGAGAGCCCCCAGGGCGTCGACCGGAAGGAAGAGGCGGGCTGCCCCGTCATGCCCGGCTCGGCGACCGCCGAGGGCAGCGAGAGCGAGAACCCGGCCATCGACTCGCCCACCGTGAAGACCGGCGGCCGCCCGCACGGCATCCGCGACTGGTGGCCCGAGCAGGTCGACCTCTCCGTGCTGCACGCGCATTCACCCCGGAGCAGCCCGCTGGGTTCGGACTTCGACTACCGCGCCGCAGTGGCGCAGCTCGACCTCGAGGGCATCAAGCGCGACATCGCGCAGGTCCTCAACACCAGCCAGGACTGGTGGCCCGCCGACTTCGGTCACTACGGCGGGCTGATGATCCGCCTGAGCTGGCACGCGGCCGGCACCTACCGGATCTACGACGGGCGTGG
The DNA here is from genome assembly GCF_035576065.1 of Nocardioides sp. Lineage (GTDB taxonomy): Bacteria > Actinomycetota > Actinomycetes > Propionibacteriales > Nocardioidaceae > Nocardioides. The sequence continues at coordinate 21,406 of NZ_DATLWX010000030.1, read as the reverse complement.
CGGCGCCGGCGACGGCGGGCAGCGGTTCGCGCCGCTCAACAGCTGGCCCGACAACGCCAACCTCGACAAGGCGCGACGCCTGCTGTGGCCGGTGAAGCAGAAGCACGGCCAGAAGATCTCCTGGGCCGACCTGCTCGTGCTGGCCGGCAACGTCGCCCTCGAGGACATGGGCTTCGAGACCTTCGGCTTCGCCTTCGGCCGCGAGGACGTGTGGGAGCCCGAGGAGATCTTCTGGGGTCCCGAGGACACCTGGCTCGGCGACGAGCGCTACTCCGGCGAGCGCGAGCTCCACGAGCACCTCGGCGCGGTCCAGATGGGCCTGATCTACGTCAACCCCGAGGGCCCCAACGGCAACCCCGACCCGCTCGCCTCGGCGCGCGACATCCGCACCACCTTCGCCCGGATGGCGATGAACGACGAGGAGACCGTTGCCCTGATCGCGGGCGGCCACACCTTCGGCAAGACCCACGGCAACGGCAACCCCGACCTGATCGGTCCGGAGCCCGAGGGCGCCCCGATCGAGAACCAAGGCCTCGGCTGGCTCAGCGAGCACGGCTCCGGCAAGGGCGAGGACACGATCACCAGCGGCCTCGAGGTCACCTGGACCGACCGGCCGACCCAGTGGAGCAACCGCTACTTCGAGATCCTCTACGGCTTCGAGTGGGAGCTCACCGAGAGCCCCGCCGGCGCCAAGCAGTGGGTCGCCAAGGACGCCGAGGCCATCATCCCCGGACCGACCGCCGACTCCCCCAAGCGCCTGCCCACGATGCTGACGTCCGACCTCGCGCTGCGCTTCGACCCGGAGTACGACAGGATCTCGCGCCGCTTCCTGGACAACCCCGAGGAGTTCCGGCTTGCCTTCGCCAAGGCGTGGTTCAAGCTGCTGCACCGCGACATGGGTCCGGTCTCGCGCTACCTCGGCCCGTGGGTGCCGGAGCCGCAGCTGTGGCAGGACCCGGTCCCGGCCGTCGAGGGTGAGCTCGTCAGCGACGCCGACGTGGCCGGCCTGAAGCAGGCCGTCCTCGACTCCGGGCTCTCCGTCTCCGAGCTCGTCACCACTGCGTGGGCGTCGGCTGCGCCGTACCGCCACACCGACAAGCGCGGCGGCGCCAACGGTGCCCGCATCCGCCTGGAGCCGCAGCGCGGCTGGGCGATCAACCAGCCCGAGCAGCTGGACAAGGTCCTCCGGGGACTCGAGACCGTCCGGTCCGAGTTCAACGCCCGCGGTGGCGCGCAGGTCTCGCTGGCCGACCTGATCGTCCTCGCCGGATCGGCCGCGGTCGAGAAGGCTGCGCGCGACGCCGGCGTCGAGGTGACGGTGCCGTTCCACGCGGGGCGTACCGACGCCACCCAGGAGCAGACCGACGTCGAGTCGTTCCGGGTCCTCGAGCCACGCGCCGACGGCTTCCGCAACTACGTCCAGCCCGGCTCGAAGCTCCAGCCGGAGACCCTGCTCGTGGACCGTGCCTACATGCTCAACCTCAGCGCCCCCGAGATGGTGGTGCTGCTCGGTGGCCTGCGGGCGCTCGGCACCAACCACGACGGCGCGGCGCACGGCGTGCTGACCGACCGGGTCGGAGTCCTCACGAACGACTTCTTCGCCAACCTGTTGTCCCCGGGCACCCGGTGGAAGGCCTCGCAGGACGCCGAGGGCGCCTACGAGATCCAGGACGGCACCACCGGCGAGGTGAAGTGGACGGCCACCGCCGTCGACCTCACCCTCGGGTCACACTCCCAGCTCCGCGCGCTCGCGGAGGTCTACGCCAGCGACGATGCACAGGAGAAGTTCGTCCAGGACTTCGTCGCCGCCTGGGTGAAGGTGATGGAGAACGACCGGTTCGACCTGACGGTCTGACCACGTTGCACTCCCGAGAGCCCCGCGGCGCCTTGCTGCGGGGCTCTCGTGCGTCGAGGCCTCGTGGCCCCATACTGCGGTCGTGACCGACACGACCGCCCAGACGCAGACCAGCCGGACCGCTCACCGCGCCTATGCCATCAACGCGGGCGTGGCGTGGACGGGCGTCGTGCTGACGGTGCTGTTCTCGGCGCTCGGTTGGTACGCGGACGCACCGGTGGAGCCCGGGTTGTACGGCGACACCCCGGACGGCGCCGCCGGTGCGCTCGCGCGGGTGGCAGACACCCTCAGCTACTTCACGATCTGGTCCAACATCGCCGTCGCGGTGGCAGTCACGCTGCTCGCGCTGGACCCGCTCCGGGACACGGTCGCCCGTCGGGTCCTACGACTCTCGTCGCTGCTGATGATCACCGTCACTGCGATCGTCTACCAGGTGGTGCTGGCGCCCGGCATCGACGTGGAGGGCTGGTCCCTGCTGACCGACCCGATCCTCCACGCCGTCACGCCGCTCGTGACCGTCGTCGTCTGGGCGGTCTGGGGTCCGCGCGGCTGGATCACTGCCCGGCTGCTGCCGGGCGCCCTCGCCGTACCCCTGTTGTGGATCGTGTGGATGCTCGCCCGTGGCGCCGTGCTCGACGACTATCCCTACGGCTTCGCCAACGTCGTCGAGCTGGGCTATGCCACCGTCGCCCGCAACCTGTTCTTCGTGCTGCTCTTCGCGCTCGCCCTCGCGGCGATCTTCTGGCGCGTCGACATCGTGCTCCGCAAGCGGCGGTCCAGGGTCGCCTGACAACGACGACACCGACCCCGGACCGCCTGGTGGGGGGCTTACACGAGGTTGCCCTTCTTGCGGCCGGGGTAGGACCCCGGGTCGTAGGGATCGGTGCCTGCCGACCGCTCCTTGGCGTTGGAGTGCCCGTCGCCGTCGATGTCGCTGTCGCAGGCGTCGCCCTGGCCGTCACGGTCGAGGTCGGCCTGGTTGGCGTTGGGCTGCCGCACGCAGTTGTCGCGAGCGTCCGCGACCCCGTCACCGTCACGGTCCACGCCGGGGGCCGTGTGGACGACCGTCCGCACGTCGCTAGCGAGCACTTCGTCGTCCTGCGTCCACACCGTCCTCAGCTCGTGAGCCCCGGTGGGGACCGTGACGTGGAGGGCGTAGCTGTCGGCTCCGTTGCTGGACTCGACCTCCTCGCTCGCCACGGCGACGCCGTCGACGTACACCGTCACGGTCTCGTCCGAGGGGACGGGACAACCGGTGCTCCCGGTGCCGGGCACGTCAGGGCAGGCGTCGGCGTCATCGCTCACGCCGTCCCCGTCGGAGTCGATCGGTGTCCCTCCCCCGCCACTGCCGGCCGGGATGATCGTGGCCTGGAGGGTGTACGTCGTCGAAGGCACACCGACGACGAGGTAGGGGTCGATCTTGATGTCCAGCGTGGCCTGGACGTCCTCGAGGACGAGCCGCTCGGGCTGGCCCGCGGTGGCGGCCGAACCTGAGGCGGCCCCGGTGACGGTCATGTCGAGGTCACTGGCGTCGGGCCAGCTGAGCAGCAGCTCGACGGTGCTTGCCTCCGGCACGGGCAGGCTGAACGCGTGCCCGGGCCCGCCGGTGCTGCCGAGGGTGCTGTCGGTGACGGTGAAGGTGTTGCCGCCGGGGCGCTCGAGGACGACGGGGTTGAGCAGGCCACTCGCTCCTGCGCCGCCGCCGGCGCCGGAGGATGAGGACGTGCCGCTGGCGGCAGCCTCGCCGGCGGGCGCCGCGACCCCGATCGATCCCTCGTCAGGTGCGCGGTCGTCAGCGAGGACGGTCCACATGTTGCTGGGCGAGCGATAGCTGGTCAGCGCGAAGACGTCGTACGGCGCAACGACCTTGGCGCCGGCGAGGTAGCTGCGCGGGATGCGGAACGTGACCGTGTCGGCCGTCGCGTCCCACTGCGACCACTCGCTCGGCAGGTAGGTCTCCATCGAGTGGTCGTAGGTGACCACGCGGGAGGGGTTCCTCGGGTCGGGGATGGTCGACTCGATCTCCCGCCCGCCGATGCTGACGCCGTACTTCGGCAGACCGACCACGCCCTCGGGCCACAGGTCGGTCACCTTGAGCGTCGCGACGACGTCGAGGGCGCTCACCTCGGCCTGGATGCCCTGGATGTCGGTGACGCTGGTCAGCGAGTCACCCTCCGGGTCGTCGTGCGACGCGGTCGGGGAGGTTGGCGCACCATTCGTACGGCGCTCGACCGTGCCGGCGACGTGGACGTGACCGTCGCTGGTCTCCGCCCCGTGGGCGGGGTCGGTGACGGTCAGCACCGGGGTGGTGGTCTCCTCGGGCTCCGGCGTCCAGTCGGTCGGGGTCCCGGGCACGAGCCCGAAGTCCGGCTGCGGGCAGTCCCAGACCGAGCCGGTGGACGAGGCGTACAGGTGGTCGTCGGGGTGCTGCACCTGGAAGGAGTTGGACCCGTCGCCGGCCACGTCGTTCGGATCGAGGTGGTCACCCTCGGTGACGGCACCGTCGCCGTCGACGTCGAGGTAGCGGCTCATGCGGGTGGCAAAGGCCTCGACGTTGAGCGTGGAGACGCACTTGCTCTGCCCGGCCGGGTCGGCGCTGTAGGCCATGATGTCGGCGGTCGGGACGGGGCCCCACGCGCCCTCGGCGCCGTCACCCACGTGGCCCAGCGTCAGGCAGTGGCCCGTCTCGTGGAGGACCAGGTCGAAGAGGGAGAAGGTGTCGGTCTTGCCCGGCACCGGGTCGATGGCTCCGTTGACCGAGAAGCACACGTTGCCGCCGGCACCGCCGCAGTCCTCGACGTAGTAGCCGCCGCCCTCGCCGTGGTGGCCGTCGTAGCCGGGCATGCCCTCCCAGGTCTCCATCGCGAAGGGGTTCTCGATGTTGTGGCAGGGGGCGGCGTTCTCGTCGAGGACACCGATCGCGTCGGTGAGGTAGACGGGGTCGATGCCGATGCCGATGCCGCCGACCGGGTTGGTGGCGAGGATGACGATCTCAGGGTCGTACAACGGGTAGGTGCTCGGCTGCTCGCCCTCGGTGAGGCTGACGATGTCGGCCGAGATGTTGAAGTCCACGCCCTGCTGCAGCCAGTCGAGGCCCATCTCGCCGGAGAGGTAGTCGATGCCGCCCTCCCAGGCCTTGGCGGCCTGGCGCATGATGCGGAGGTCGCGCTCGGCGGTGGGCGACGCCGGGACGAGCACGGCGACGTCGATCTTCGGGGAGTCAAGGGCGTTGAGCCCGACCTTCCCGTGGTAGCAGACGTTCTCCGGGTTGTCCCGGCTCATGTCCTTGATGCACCCCGGCGGGAGGTTCTTGTCCCCGAAGTAGGGGCCCACGTAGTCGTCGGCCGGGCTGGCGGACGCCGTGATGGTCCCGACGGTGGACGCGAGCCCTCCGGCGGCGACGAGGGTGGTGGCGGCGATGATGGCCAGGCTTCTGCGCATGAGGGGTCTTCCTTCGATTTGCAGGGGCGTGCGTGGGGTCAAACGGCACCGCCGGGCGTTGGTTACGCCCAAGTCCTCCACAATGGTCCGATGCGACCCGTGTGGAAGTCGGTCCTGACCGCCGCCGTCCTGACCGTCGCGGGGCTGTCCCCCGCTGCTGCTGCGCCGGTCGAGGAGGGTCCGCACACGTGGCGCGTCGGCCCCGACAGGTCGCTCACCGTGCCCAGCGCCGCCGCGGCAGTGGCACAGGACGGCGACACGGTGCTGATCGACGCCGGCACCTACTCCGGTGACGTCGCGACCTGGACCCAGGACGACCTGACCCTGCGCGGGGACGGCGGCCGGGCCCACCTGCGAGCAGCCGGGAACAACGCCCAGGGCAAGGCGATCTGGGTGATCGCGGGCGATCGCACCGTGGTCGACCGCATCGAGTTCAGCGGCGCGACGGTGCCCGACCAGAACGGCGCCGGCATCCGCCAGGAGGGCGCCGGACTCACGGTGACCCGCAGCTGGTTCCACGACAACCAGAACGGCATCCTCACCGGCGCCCACCCGGACAGCGACATCGTGATCCGGGACTCGAGGTTCTTCCGCAGCGGCAACGGCGACGGCTACACCCACAACCTCTACGTAGGTGCGGTGCGCTCGCTGACCGTCACCGGCAGCTATCTGTGGGGGGCCGACGTGGGCCACGAGCTCAAGTCCCGGGCCGCGAGGAACACCATCACCGGCAACCGGATCACCGACCGGGACGCGAGCGCGAGCTATTCCATCGACCTGCCCAACGGGGGCAGCTCGCTCATCGCCGGCAACGTGATCATCCAGGGACCCAACTCCGAGAACTCGGCCCTGGTCTCCTACGGCGCGGAGGGCCTCACGAACAGCTCGCGGCGGCTGTGGGTCGTCAACAACACCTTCGTCAACCGGCGCACGGCCGGCACCTTTGTCGCTGCCGCCGACGGCAGCCGGGTCGACCTGCGCAACAACCTGCTCGTCGGACCGGGCGACCTGACCAACCTCGTCGGTGTCACGTCGGTGGCCAACAAGAGGGTCGGCCTGACCGACTTCGTCGACCCCGCCCGCGACGACTTCCGGCTCAGCGCTGGCTCACGCGCGATCGACCGGGGTGCCGCGGTGCCGCCTCGCTGGCGGGCTCGCTGGGAGTACGCCCATCCCACCGCCCGCGTACGCCGCCCGGTCGTCGGCCGCGTCGACCTCGGTGCCTACGAATGGCGAGGGATGAGTCCCAGCTTTTCTGCGTGAGCGCGGACGGCGTCGCTGTCGGCCGCCAGGACGAACGGTGTCTCGTGGGCCCAGGTGCCGGAGATCCGCTCCACCCGGCCGTCGCCCGGGTCGAGCCGGACCTCGCGGATGTAGACGGCCAGGATGCGGCCGGGATATTCGCGGACGATGTCGGCATAGATCTCCGGGTCCTTCTCCCCCGAGTCGCCGATGAGGACGAAGGCGAGGTCCGGGTGCAGGTCCAGCACCTCGCGGATCCGGGCATGCTTCTCCTCCCGCTCGCCGGCCGCCCTGCCCAGCAGGTCACGCAGCAGCACCGGACCGCTCGGGAAGCCCCGGTGTCGCAGGAAGCCGACGATGAAGGCGTACAGGTTCCACGGACTGGAGGAGATGTAGAAGACGGGGTTGGTACGGGAGTGGGTGAGGTCGCGGTAGAGCTCCGCGGCGCCCGGGAAGGCGACGCGGGTGACGGCCGAGCCGGTGAACGTCTGGACGACCATCCGGGCGATCCGCTGGACGCCCGTCTCGAGGATCGTGTCGTCGATGTCGGAGACGATCCCGAAGGCGGCACCTGGAGCGGTGACGTGCACGGTGAGCGGCACGGTATGCGGTCCGGTCACCCCGCGGTAGTCGCCGACGAGCTCCACGGTGCCGGTGGTCAGCTGACCGTCCAGCGGTCCCGGGGCCACCTGGACGAGGAAGTAGCCCTCGGAGTCGGAGGTGGTGAGCACCTCCGTGCCGGCGACCTCCACGCGTAGCGGCACCCCGGGCAGCTCGTCGGTGAGGAAGCCGCGGAGCGTACGCCGCATGGCAGTCCACACCCCCTCGCCGTCGACGGCCTCCGAGAGGGGCGGGTCGTCGACGACCCGGCCGCGGACGACCACGGCGGTGCTGGTCCCGTGTGCGCCGTACGCCTCGATGCGGAAGTTCGCCGGGGACCTGCGTGCCGCCCGGCGCTGGCGCCTCGCGTCCCAGGTGTTCTCGATCGCGTAGATCCAGCGCACGGCCCTCATGGACTCACCCTAGGTCGGCGCGATGTCAGGGCTGGATCACTCCTCCACACAGATGGGTTCGGAGTTCTCATCGCCCGGGACGGACGGGTAGCAGATCGTCTGAAGGACTGGCTCCGCCTCGCCGCTCCTCGCGGCTCTCGCACCCTCAGAGATGGCGCTGCGGAACATGTCCGGGGATGCAGACGAACCCAGGGACTGCCAGACGCCCTCGTGGCCGTACTCGACCTCTTCTCCGCCGATCAGCGCGAGGCCCTCGGCGATCGGCGTGTACCTACCCCGGAAGTCGCCGTCGGGTCCACGACCTTGTCTCACGAAAAAGAACCCGCTCTGTCCTGGCTGGGCCCAGCCGATCGGCTCCCGCTCGTAGCCGACGCCGTCTTCCCAGTAGCCGTCCCAGACGAGCAGGGTGGAGGGAACGGTCGCCGCCGGGTCCCGGCTGTGGAACACGGTGCCGACCTCCACGACGAGGTAGCGGGGGACGGTCACGTCTCCGCTTCCATCGTCGTAGGGCACTGGTTCGCCCTGCTCGACGCGCAGGACCTTCCCCTCGAAGGTGAAGGTCGCCGTGGCGACCAGCTCGCCCACGTTCGTGGGGCGAGGGCCCGCCTCCGAGCTGCTGTCGTAGGAGGCGCTGGCTGTCGTCGGAAACCCCTTCCTCGAGTCAAGGAGGAGCCATGTCCCACCGGCAGCGAGCAGAAGTACGAGAGTTGCCGTGATCACAAGGCGTTTGCGCATCATGTCTCTCCCCGTTTCCTTGCTGGGCCGCTCGTCGAGGGACCACGAGCGGTGAACGTAACACCGCGGCGCGGTGCTGAGACGCTGTCGTCATGACCCGCATCACGCTCTCGCGCCTGCCGGGCGAGCTGGTGCGGGTCCGCGATGGCGGCACCGAGCTCGGGTTGGCGGCCGGCGACCTCGAGGCCTACGTCCGGGCGCGGGAGGCAGACGGTCCCCGCTGGGTGTGGGACGACACCGCTCGGTGGTATCCGTCGCTGCTGGCCGCTGGTGTGCGGGTCGAGCGCTGCCACGACCTGCGGCTGGGTCGCCACCTGCTGCGGCGGGCACCCGCGGCGGATCCGCGGCTGCTCGAGGGGGAGGAGTCCGAGCACTGGGACCGGCTGCGACCGAGCACGCCCTCGGATCCGGCACTGTTCTCCGTCGACGACAGGGTCGAGTTCCTCGATGCCGACCATGAGGATGCCCGGCAGCTGGCCGCGGTGGCGGCCTCCGGCGAGGCCGCCAGGCTGGGTCTGCTGCTCGCGGCGGAGTCGGCGGGCGCATTGGCCGCAGCCGAGATGACGTACGCCGGGGTCCCCTGGCGCGTCGACGTGCACGAGCGGCTGCTCAACGACCTGCTCGGGCCGCGGCCGCCGCGCGGTGCCCGGCCGCGGGGGCTCGAGGCTGTGGTCGCGGAGGTGCGAGAGGCGTTCGGCGCACCGGCACTCAACCCCGACTCGCGCCCAGAGCTGCTGGCGGCGCTGCGCCGAGCCGGGCTGGACGCCACGGACACCCGCGCTTCGTCACTGCGCAGGCTCGAGCACCCGGGCATCATCCCGCTACTGCGCTACAAGCACCTCGCTCACCTGTTCCAGACCAACGGCTGGGCCTGGATCGACCAGTGGGTGAGCGGCGGCCGCTTCCGGCCGTCCTACCAGCCAGCCGGCTCCAGCACCGGGCGGTGGTCGTCCAACGGAGGCGGCGCGCTGTCCTTCCCGGTGCAGATCCGGCCCGCGGCGGTGGCCGACGAGGGCTGGGTGTTCGTCGTCGCCGACGTGGCACAGCTCGAGCCGCGGGTGTTGGCGGGCATGAGCGGCGACCGCGCGCTCGCCCGGTCGGCTCGCGGCGCCGACCTCTACCAGGGCATGGTCGACGACGGGGCCGTGGCCAGTCGCAACGACGCCAAGCTGGGACTGCTCGGTGCGATGTACGGCGCCACCAGCGGCGAGAGCGGCCGGATGGTCGCCGGGCTCACCCGTCGCTACCCCGAGGCCTTCGGCCTGGTCGAGGAGGCGGCCCGGGCAGGTGAGCGCGGCCAGGTGGTGCGGACCCTGCTGGGACGAGGATCACCCGGCCTGGGCGACGACTGGGGGCTCGACGCCGACGGGCGCCCCGCCGACCCGGACGCCCAGGCGCGCCGGCGGCGGGCGTACGGCAGGTTCACCCGCAACTTCGTCGTGCAGGGCACGGGTGCCGAGTGGGCGCTGTGCTGGATCGCCGACCTGCGCAACCGGCTGTGGCGTCTGCACGACACCGGTCCCCTCGACTCCCGCCCGCACCTCGTGTTCTTCCTCCACGACGAGGTCGTCGTGCACACCCCGGCCGCGCTCGCCGACGCGACCGCCGAGCAGATCGCCGAGGCGGCCACGGCCGCCGGGGGCCTGCTGTTCCGCGACCTCAGCATCGACTTCCCGCTGAACATCTCGACCGTGCGGTCCTACGCCGACGCCGGGAAGCCCTGAGGGAAGTTGGCGGCGTTTGCTCTGCTTGACACATGGTGACTCGGCTGGCAGTCCTGGGGGACTCCATCGCATGGGGGCAGGGAGCGGCGCGCGAGCGCGACCGGCTCGCCCCACGCCTGGCGGACGGCCTCGCCCTGTGCGGGCTCGAGGTGGACGTCCAGGTGTTCGCCGTCCCGGGTGCGCGGAGCTCCGGTCTGGCCTCGCAGGTCCGCGCTGCGCTGGCGTGGTCGCCGTCCCTTGCGGTGGTGGTGATCGGCGCCAACGACCTCACCCATCGCGCGCCGGTGGCAGACGCCGTACAAGCCCTCGCGGCCGCCGTACGACGGCTCCGTGAGGCTGACGTCGAGGTGGTCGTGGCTCCGGCACCCGACCTCAGCTCGGTCCCGCACGTGCCGGCGTTCCTGCGAGACGCGGTCCGAGCAGCCGGGGAGTCCCTCCGCCAGCACCAGGTGGCAGCTGTGGTGGAGGCGGGCGGCCACGTCGCGGACGCCGATCAGCGCGCGTCCCGCGCCTTCGCCGGGGATCCGTCGCTCTTCTCCGCCGATCGGTTCCACCCCTCGAGTGCGGGCTATGCCGTCATCGCGGACGCACTGCTACCCGCTCTGCTCGTGGCCGCTGATCTGCGTCCGTAGTCGGTCCTTTCCCAGTCCGGGGCGGGGTTTCCCGGTACGGTTCAACCATCGCCCGCTGCCGAGCGTGGGCCCCGATCTACGTCCTTGGTGGTGAGTGTGACCGGATCTGGGACCACGGAGCTGAACCTTCCTGCGGAGCCGATGACGGCGGGGCAGGCGAGGCGGGCGGTGCGGCGTGCCCTGGAGGTTGCGGGGGCCACCCACCTGCGAGACGTGGCGGAGCTGGTCGTCTCCGAGCTCGTGACCAACGCCGTGGTGCACGCCGGCACGATGGTGAGCCTGCGGATCACCGCCGAGCCGGCAGCGCTCAGGGTGGAGGTCGAGGACGGGAGTGTCCGACTGCCGATCCGCCGCACGTGGACCGACACCGCCGGGACGGGACGCGGCCTGCGGATCGTGGAGGAGCACGCCGACCGGTGGGACGCGCAACTCACCAACGGCGGGAAGGTCGTCTGGTTCGAGATCGGCGACCTCTCCAGTCCGCTACTCCTCAGCCCCACCGCACCCCTGCTGGCGACCGGACCAGACCGGATCGAGGTGACGTTGCTCGACATGCCGCTCCTCATGCACTGGGCATGGCAGGAGCACGCCGCGACCCTGCTGAGGGAGCACCTGCTCTACGCGCTCGAGCGCGATGACCACGCTCTCGACGACCATGCTGCCGCGAGCGACGCGCTCAGCATCCTCGACGAGCACCTGCCTCCGCCGCAGCTGCCCACCGACCCCGAGGCACTCATGGCCAGCTCGGTCGAGCCTGTCGTCACCGCCCCGAGGGTCGTCGTGCGCATCCCGGCCCAGTCCGTCCGGCACTTCGAGGTCCTTGACGATCTGCTGACCCGAGCAGTGGCGGCAGCGGAGAGCGGCGCGCTCCTGAGCCCGCCGACCCAACCCGAGATGGCCGAGATGCGCTCGTGGTTGTGCGGCGAAGTGGCCGGCCAGGCAAATTTCGCGGAGCCGAAGCCCTGGCGGACCAGCAGCTCGGCGCGCGCGGCCCTCGACCCCGGCACGGCCCGGGCTCACGTCTACCACGAGCTCTCCGAGAGCGATGAGGCGTTCCTCGTGACGGACGACTCGAGCATCATCGTCGCGGTGACACCGACCGTGGTCGACTTCCTCGGCTACTCCCGCGAGGACGAGCTGCTCGGTCAGCGCATCCTCACCGTCGTCCCCGAACGGTTCCACCAGGCCCACATCGCTGGCACCACGCTCCATGTCACCAACGGTCGCGACGCCCTGCTCAACCTCTGGATCACCGTCCCGATCCTCCGGGCCGACGGCTCGGAGGTGCCGGTGAGCCTGCATGTGTCGTCTCGCCGCCTGGAGGATGACTTCCACGTCTTCGTCGCCCACATGGACCTGCCGGGAGCAACGGCACCGTCGCTTTAGTTCGTGGCCCGGGGCGTCCTAGAATGGCTTGTACGGCCCTGCGTCCCCATGCCGCGGGGCCATAGGTCGCGTCGGCGTGTGGTCCCAGTCCCCGTCGGCGCGGCCGCCCCGGCCGACTAGACCAGGGGCCATCGGTGATCCATCCGCCATACAGCTCAGGACCGGTCGCAGTACGGTCGGACATGAGCTCCGACAGGGCACCGCTCCGCTTCCTGGTGGTCGATGACGACCAGGACATGCGCGATGTCCTGGGAGAGATGGTCGGGCAACTCGGACACTTCGTCGACAAGGCGTGCGACGGTGTCGAGGCCGTCGAAGCCTTGGGCGCCGAGAGCTACGACTTCATGCTGCTCGACCTGACGATGCCGCGCATGAGCGGCGAGGACGTCCTGCGGTGGATGAGCGAGCACCGCGAGTGGGCCGTGGGCCTCCGCGTGATCGTCGTCAGCGGCCGGTCCGGGGTCCACACGCTCGACGCCGAGGGGCTCGGCGTGCAGGCCGTGCTGCAGAAGCCGTTCCGCGCCCAGCAGCTCCGCGATCTCGTCGGCTGAGCACGATGCTAGGACGTCCTATCGTCTTCGCGTAGCCTGTCGGGATGGCGCCCGAGAGAGACCCGATCCGCGAGGCTCACGGCCAGTGGGTCCGTCACGGCTGGTCCGACGCGGCCGACGGGATGGCCATGGTCACGTCGGTGGCCAGGGTCCAGCAGCTGCTCACCGAGCGCATCGATGCGGTGCTGCGCCCGCTCGACCTGAGCTTCGCGCGCTACGAGGTGCTGCGGCTCCTGTCCTTCGTGCAGTCCGGCTCCATGCCGATGACCCGCCTCGGGTCCTTGCTCCAGGTGCACCCGACCAGCGTCACCAGTGCCGTTGAGCGTCTCGTCCGGCAGGGTTACGTCGAGCGCCTGCGCCGGGAGCACGACCGACGGGTGGTGCTCGCCTCCCTCACCGACGCCGGCCGCGAGGTCGTCGAGCGAGCGACGGACGGGCTCAACCAGCACGTCTTCGAGCAGCCCGGGATCCCGCTCGAGGACGTCCTGCGCCTGACCGAGCTGCTCGGGCAGGTGCGTGCCGCCGCGGGTGACCACGTGGCCGTGCCGCCGACCGCTTCCCATAGGTAGTTGGATGTCCTACCATCGTGGTAGTAGGACATCCAACTACACCGCCTGAGGATCCTCATGGTCGAGCTCCACCAGCCCCAGCACCCGGTCCGCCTCGTCACCGCCTCGGCGCTCTTCGACGGGCACGACGCCTCGATCAACATCATGCGGCGGATCTTCATGAGCCAGGGCTGCGAGGTGATCCACCTCGGGCACAACCGCTCCGTCCAGGAGGTGGTGGACGCCGCGCTCGAGGAGGACGTCCAGGGCATCGCGGTCTCGTCCTACCAGGGCGGGCACGTCGAATACTTCGAATACCTCGTCGAGTCGCTGCGGGCTGCCGGCGCCGACCACGTCAAGGTCGTCGGCGGTGGCGGGGGCGTCATCGTGCCGGCGGAGATCCAGCGCCTGCGCGACTCGGGCGTGACGATCTTCTCCCCCGAGGACGGCCAGCGCATGGGCTTGGTGGGGATGATCAACTCCGTCGTCGCCGACTGCGACTTCGACCCCTGGCAGGCCCGGCCGGCAGACATCGACGCCGTCCTCGCCGGTGACCGCCTCGCCATCGCCCGCGCCCTGACCGGGGCGGAGACCGGACAGCTCACCGCCGAGATGCTGGCGCGCCTCCAGCAGGCGGCAGCCGCCCACACCTCCCCTGTGCTCGGCATCACCGGCACCGGCGGCTCGGGCAAGTCCAGCCTCACCGACGAGATCGTGCGGCGCTTCCGCGTCGACCAGCAGGACAAGCTCCGGGTTGCGGTCATCGCCGTTGACCCGACCCGCCGCAAGGGTGGCGGCGCCCTGCTCGGTGACCGGATCCGCGCCAACTCCCTCGATGGAGATCGAATCTTCTTCCGCAGCCTCGCCACGCGCGGGGCCCACGAGGTGCCCGAGCACCTCGACACCGTCATCGCAGTGATGAAGGCCGCCGGGTTCGACCTGGTGATCGTGGAGACCCCCGGCATCGGGCAGGGAGACGCGGCGATCGTCCCGTTCGTCGACCACTCGCTCTACGTCATGACGCCCGAGTTCGGCGCCGCGTCGCAGCTGGAGAAGATCGACATGCTCGACTTCGCCGACACCGTCGCCATCAACAAGTTCGAGCGCCGTGGGGCCAAGGACGCGATGCGCGACGTCGGCCGGCAGATGGTCCGCAACCGCGAGGCCTTCGGCAAGCAGCCCGCCGACATGCCCGTGTTCGGCACCAGCGCCGCCACCTTCAACGACGACGGCGTCACGGCGCTCTACCAACACCTCCGCGACACGCTCGCCGCGAGCGGCCTGCCCGTCACCGAGGGCACGCTGCCGCATGTCGACGTACGCCACTCCTCGGGCATCCGTCAGGTCGTGCCCACCGACCGCGTGCGCTACCTCGCCGAGATCACCGAGGCAATCCGCGGCTACCACGCGCAGACCCAGGCGCACGTCGAGGCGGCCCGCCGGGTGCAGCGGCTCGAGGTCGTCCAGGGCGAGCTCGCCGACGCCGGCGAGCAGGTCGACGGCGTGGCGGGTCTGCTGGAGAAGGCCCGCAAGGCGGTCCCCCACGAGGTCACCGACCAGCTCGAGGCGTGGCCCGCGGTCGTGGCGTCCTATTCGGGCGACGAGCAGGTCGTGAAGGTGCGCGACCGCGAGATCCGCACGTTGCTCACCAAGGAGTCCCTGAGCGGCAACAAGATCCCGCGGGTGGCGCTCCCCCGCTTCACCGACCACGGCGAGCTCGTGCGCTTCTGGCGCAACGAGAACCTCCCGGGCTACTTCCCCTTCACCGCAGGCGTTTTCCCGTTCAAGCGCGACGGTGAGGACCCCGCCCGGATGTTCGCCGGCGAGGGTGACCCGTTCCGGACCAACCGGCGCTTCAAGCTGCTGAGCCAGGACGGTGACGCGACCCGGCTCTCGACGGCCTTTGACTCGGTGACGCTCTATGGCCGCGACCCCGATCCCCGTCCCGACGTCTACGGCAAGGTCGGCACCTCGGGCGTCTCGGTGGCCACCCTGGACGACATGTCGGCGCTCTTCGACGGCTTCGACCTGGTCGCCCCGTCGACGTCGGTGTCGCTGACCATCAACGGTCCGGCGCCGACCGTGCTGGCGTTCTTCCTCAACACCGTCATCGACCAGCAGGTCGAGAAGTTCCGTGGGTCCGAGGGACGCGAGCCCGACGACCAGGAGCACGCCGAGCTGACGGCGTACGCCCTGGCACATGTCCGGGGCACGGTGCAGGCCGACATCCTCAAGGAGGACCAGGGGCAGAACACCGCGCTGTTCTCCACCGAGTTCTGCCTGCGCATGATGGCCGACATCCAGGAATGGTTCATCGAGCAGAAGGTCCGCAACTTCTACTCGGTGTCGATCTCGGGCTATCACATCGCCGAGGCCGGGGCGAACCCCATCAGCCAGCTCGCCTTCACCTTGGCCAACGGCTTCACCTACGTCGAGGCCTACCTCGCGCGCGGGATGGACATCGACGACTTCGCGCCGAACCTGTCCTTCTTCTTCTCCAACGGCATGGACCCCGAATACACCGTCATCGGCCGGGTCGCGCGCCGCATCTGGGCGATCACGATGAAGGAGAAGTACGGCGCCAACGACCGCTCGCAGAAGCTGAAATACCACGTCCAGACCAGCGGTCGCTCCCTGCACGCGCAGGAGATGGACTTCAACGACATCCGCACGACGCTGCAGGCGCTGATCGCGATCTACGACAACGCCAACTCGCTGCACACCAACGCCTACGACGAGGCGGTCACGACCCCGACCGAGGAGTCCGTGCGCCGGGCGCTGGCCATCCAGCTGATCATCAACCGCGAGTGGGGTCTCGCGATGAACGAGAACCCGCTCCAGGGTTCCTTCATCATCGACGAGCTGACCGACCTGGTGGAGGCGGCCGTGCTGGCCGAGTTCGACAGCATCAACGAGCGCGGCGGTGTGCTGGGGGCGATGGAGACCGGCTATCAGCGTGGTCGCATCCAGGACGAGTCGATGCTCTACGAGCACCGCAAGCACGACGGCTCGCTGCCCATCGTCGGCGTCAACACCTTCGTCAAGCCCGACTCCGACGTCTCCCCGCCCGAGGTCGAGCTGGCCCGCGCGACGGAGGAGGAGAAGGAGTCCCAGCTGCGTCGGGTGCGCGAGTTCCAGGCGGCCCACACCTCCGAGTCCGCCGAGGCCATCGCGCGGCTCAAGGACGCGGCCGCCTCCGGCGACAACGTCTTCGCCGTGCTGATGGACGCTGCCCGCGTGTGCTCGCTGCAGCAGGTCACCGAGGCGTTCTTCGAGGTCGGCGGCCAGTACCGCCGCAACGTCTGACCGTGCCCACGGACGTGACTCGGGACGACCTCGGCCATCCCCTCGAACCCTTCGCCGCGGCCGGCCCGGCACGCCGCGTCGTCTCCCTGGTCCCCTCGATCACCGAGAGCCTGGCGAGCGTCGACCCCGGGTCGATCGTGGGCGCCACCGACTGGTGCACGCACCCGACCGACCTCGACGTCCCCCGGGTGCGCGGCACCAAGAATCCCGACGTCGCGAAGATCGCGCAGCTCTCCCCCGACCTGGTGATCGCCAACAAGGAGGAGAACCGGGAGCTGGACGTACGCCGACTGCGCGAGCGTGGCGTCCGGGTGTGGGTCACCGACATCGAGACCGTCCCGCAGGCGCTCTCGTCCCTGGGACGGCTCTTCGACGAGGCCCTGCGCTGGCCCCGCCCGTCGTGGCTCGAAGCGGCGACCGAGCTGTGGACCGCACCCATGCCGCCCGTGCATCGACGCGTGGCGATCCCGGTCTGGCGAGACCCGTGGATGGTGGTCGGCAGCCGGACCTTCACCGGCGACCTGGCCCGTCGCCTCGGCCTCGACAACGTCTACGCCGACCACCCCGAGCGCTATCCGAGCCTGGACGTGGCGGACCTGGACGCGGCCGGTGCGGACGCCATCCTGCTGCCGGACGAGCCCTATGTCTTCACCTCAGCCGACGGCCCCGAGGCCTTCACGCTCACCCCGACCGAGCTGGTCAGCGGACGGTTGCTCACGTGGTACGGCCCGTCGCTCATCGACGCGCATGAGAGCCTCGCCCGGGACTAGGAGGGCGGGCGCACCCACTTGTCCTGCGAGGAGACGACGCTCCACCCGAGCGAGCGGTAAAGGTCGGGCGCTCCCGACACGTTGTCGGCGTGCACACCGAGCTGCGCCTCGTCCCGGCCAGCGTGGGCGAACCGGACGAGGAGCTCGTTGAGCGCCCAGCGTCCGAGCCCGCGCCGCCTGGCGCTCGGCGCGACGTCCAGGTGGCGGACCACCCCGAACCGGCCGTCCCCCAACTCCTCGACGCCCCCGATGCCGGCGGCAACGAGCTCACGTTCCTCGTTCTCGAGCAGGACCCACATCGCGGGCTCGCGCGCTGCCTGCTCGAACCGGCGGAGGAACGCGGGCCAGTGGTCCTCCACGCCCCAAGCGGCACACACCAGGTCGTGGACGTCTCGGAGGCCCGAGGGGTCCAGCTCGCGCAGGCCTCATCCCCGCCGGTGGCGGGCCCGCAGAGGCAACTGCCGTGCGGGTGCGCATCTGCAGATCGGTGTACGCCGACGCCAGCCCGTGCGCGGCAGCCACCGCCCCGGCGTCGCGGTCCTGGGTCGGCAACCACAGCGGAGCTCCCGCTGCCAGTGCCTCCTCGAGCAGGGGAACGGCCTCGGCCAACAGCTCAGCCCGACCGGGGTGGGCAGCCGCGACCCGCAGGACGCACTCCTCATCGTGGACGGACCCGGCCACGGCGACCAAGCGACCCTCCGGATTGTGAACGCCCCAGAAGGATCCGGCCGCGAGCACCTCGCCGACATCCGCGACGCTCCGCTCCACCACGTCACCGAAGGCCACGTCGACCTCGGCGAGGACGCGGTGCACGCCCTCGACCGAGGACTCACGGAGCGGTTGCCACATGGCGGCAGTATGGCGATCGCCCCGGCCAAGACCCCGTCAACATGCAGCGCAGGGCTGAAGGTCCACGCAGGTGCGTGGACCCTTCAGGTACCTGACTCGAATCAAGCTGTAGCTCCACGCAGGTGCGTGGAGCCGCAGGGCGACGCGCCTTGCCGTCGCGCGCCTAGGGTCGACGCATGAACACCACCGGCACCGCGGCAGCACGACTCCTCTCCCCCGACCTGATGCTCGAGCCAGTCGAACCGGACGGAGGTTCCGACGCGCTTGCCACAGCGGACCGCGTGCTCGGCAGCCCGGGGCGCAGGGCATCGACCCTCGGCGGTCACACGATTGGACTGTGGGAGGCCGGCCCCGGCAACGACGTCGATGTCGAGTCCGACGAGCTCTTCCTCGTCCTGAGCGGCAGCGGGACCGTCACGTTCGACGATGGCAGCTCTGTCGACCTGCAGCCTGGGGTCCTGGTCGAGCTCCACGAGGGGGACCGCACGACCTGGGTCATCTCCGAACGCTTGCGGAAGCTCTACCTCGCCTGAGGACGAGCGAGCCGACTGCATACGGCCAGTTCACGGAATCCGACAAATGCTCGCCGTTGAAGGCTCCTGTCCCGAACACCTCACCGGACCGGCCCCATGGGACTCGAGCAGCAGCCGACGGCTGTCTACCCGCCGCGTGCCCGGCGATCGTTCGTCCTCCGGGACGCTCGGGCTGATGAGTGGACGCTCGAAGGGCCAAGCTCAGGGCCTGCAGACACGTGCCCCACCGATAGCGGGCACATCACGCTCCGGGTACGTAGTCCCCATTGCGTCGTGCGATGAGGCATTCGCCTGCCTGCACTGCAGCACCGAACGCCTCGCAACTGCCGTTCCACCGGGGCTCCATCTCGCTTATGGCGGGGAACTGAAATGCGAGTAGCTCCAGCACGTTCCATATGTGACCCGACTGGGCACTCGTCGACATCCCGACTCCATCGAAGTTGATGTCGATGATCGCTCGGGGTCCGATCACGTCGGTCGAGTTGAGCGCATCCTTGCCTGCGAACGTGAAGTAGTTCTGCCCCTCGCCGGGAAGGGGACCCGAAAGGTAAGCCTCGACAGCCGCGTTAAGCCGCTCTTCGACCGAGTCGGACGCTCGAACAGGACGAGCGAACGAGTGAAAGTCGCCCTCCATCCCGGCGGCGCACGTGAAGTAGACAAGGACCTCACTGTCCTGCGCCTCCGGCACCTCGGAGGGCGACTTGCAGGGTGGCGGGGCAGGGGACGTCGTCGACGCCTTCCCGGATGGCGTGGTGGCCGCGGTCGGCGTGGTGGTGTCGGCAGCCTCCGCCACAGGCGCGGTTTCGGCAGGCGCACCGTTGGTAGCCCCGCATCCTGATAACAGCGTTGCTAGCAACACAGCGAAGGCGGCAGTCCTCAGGCGGTTAGGGCGGTGCATGGGTGCCTCCCGTCGGCGCGGACGACCGTCCGCCCCCAACTATGACGCGCCAGGTGCTTGGGCAGTTGTCAATGCAGCGAGCGCCCGCAATTCCGCAATCCGCGGGGTCTCCCCAATTGCGGATCACCGATGGGGCTGCCGGGGATGCAGCGGAGCCCCGGGCAACTTTCGCTGGGGACGGCGGACAAGTTGCCAACTTCTGGTTGGCGGCGACGGGTACAGAAGATGGGCCCTGCGGGATGCGAGAAGGGGCTGCGAAGAGCTCATCCGCTCATTCGCCACAAGAGCGCGCCTACAGGCGGCTGGAGGGTACTGCCAACCATTCCCGCTACGCGCGACAACGGTCTAACGCGCCTGAAATTTGCCCGTTTGCTCATACCGCGCGAATAGATCGAGCACCACACGGGTCGGCCCATGCACAGGTTCGGGAATCAGGGTGGGAAGGCACCACCGATGCTCTAAGGCCTCGCCATCGGTGGATGTCGCTGCGGCGCCGGTCACTCTCAGCACGAAGCAGAGTGCGAATGCGTGGACGCGGTCGCCGTTGGGATAGTGCAAGGTGTGCACGCTTGGATCGGATAAGGACGCGAACGGTTCGAGGTCACTCGGTTCGGCGACGATCCCAGCCTCCTGCGCGAGCTCCGCAACGGCGGCGGTCGCGAACGACTGACCGGGCTCGCACGCGCCAGCAGGAATCTCCCATACCCCTGAGTCAGCGCGCCGCTGGACGAGGACGTGTTTGTCCTGTCGCACCACAAGGACTTGAGCACCAGGGCACAACAGCAACTCGTGGCCTACGCGTTGTCGAAGTCGTCCGAGGTAGGACACGCTGAAATCGCTCACGCACTTAACGTATCGGTGCTGCGTCTCCAAGAGAGTCGGCGTACGAGGATCGGCTCGCGGCGACGTGCCAGTACGGGATCGCTCGCTCGGGATTGCTGGCGGCGACGGTCCCGGCGAGCGGACGCAGATCGATCGAGAGCTTCCTAGCCTTCGGCGCGCGTCATGTTCATCACCCAGTTCGTGTCCCACGTCTGCCCCTCGTCGCGCGAGAACGCCTGCTCCCAACTCGCGCGGTCCACGCCGAGATCGGACCATACGAATCGCACCCTGATCGAGCGCCCGGCGATGACGTCGTCGGTAACGAAAGTGCCTCGGCCAGCGTCGAACCGACCCTCCAACGGTGGGTCGAGCTTGCCGGGGGTGAGACTGGAGGACCACCAAATCCGCCAAATGTCTTCGGCTGGGTCGTACAGACGCAACGCCAGTCCGTGAAACTCGCCCACACCTGGCATCTCATAGGTCTCGTACGTCTCGAGGTTCCCAGCACGGCCCGGAAGCGGTCGGTGTACTCCCCGAGACCGGAATTCGACCCATTCGTCGCTGTCCTGATCCAGCATGTCGACACGCTTCCGGTTGGACACGTGCCACTCGCCGAGGACGACGTCGAAGGCATCTCGGCCCGTCGAAGTAGCGTCCGAAGTTTCGGTCATTGGTTCCTCCAGTGCGGTGCGGCGTGGGTGACGCGGGAAGCCTAGGGAGCCCCACCGACAACCACCGAGGCTCACCTAGTTGGTGCGCTGCGGCCGGGTCCGACCCGACTTCCGGAGTGGGTGCGATCCCGGTCCCGTTGTCGATCGTCTACGGGGACAACCCGCGAAGCTCGTTAGGCACTCGCCACACCCTCGAGCTCGTGCCGGACGCGGTTCCGCTCCCGGGCCAATCATTGCCCTGATTCCCCCGACCCCTCATCGGCTACTTGTTCTATTGACCCACGACCGGTGCCTGGCGAGGCTCGGTCCAGGTGCCCGGGTCGTCGCTCTCACATCGGCTGCCCTCGACTCGTCGTGTGGCTCTCATTTGGCCTGCGTGACCCGGGTGCCGACCTATGAGCGGGAGAGGCTCGAGAGGGGTTTGCCTAGC
>NZ_DATLWX010000029.1:0-52249 GCF_035576065.1 Nocardioides sp. | reverse complement strand
CGGGCCCGGTCGCGCTCCGACGCGGCCCGCTCCCGCGCGACGCCGTCCCCGCCTGCCCGCGCGACCGCCGCCGCCACCGCCGCCTCGAACGGGACGATCGCGGCCAGCGCCCCCGCGATCGCCTCCCGGGCCGCCCACTCGACCCGGCTCACGCTGACCTGCACGAGCGGCTCGCGGCACCGGTCGGGGCGCTCGCCCTTCAGGGCCGCGCACCGCAGCATCCCGATCCGCTCGTCGGGCCGGCGCGCCACGATCATCAGGTACATCCGGGCGCCGCAGGCGTGGCGGACCCGCCCCTCGAGCCAGCTCGTCCCCACCTTGTGGCGGACCCGCGGGGCCCCGGCGACCCGCTCCGCGATCGCGGCCCGCCGGGGCTCGTCGACCAGCGCGGGGTGCTGCCCGGCCACGACCCCGCCCGCGGCCAGGCTCGCCATCCCGCCGAACACGGGGTTGCGGAGCATGCGGATCACCGTGCTGACGTTCCAGGCCGGCGCGAACCGGGGGCGGACCCCGAGGCGCTCCAGCTCGCGGCAGATCGCGGAGGCGCTGGCCCCGCCCTCGGCGAGGTCGAAGATGAGCCGGACCGTCGCGGCCTCGTCGTCGTGGAGGACGACCGCGCCGTCGACCGATCGGTATCCGTACGGGATGCGCCCGTGGAGGTGGCCGCGCTGGCGCCGCTCCGCCCCGGCGGCGGCGATCATCCGGCCCATCCGCCGCCGCTCCGCCTGGGAGACGACGCCCAGGATGCCGCGCACCAGCTCGTCCTCCGCGGCCGGCTCCGAGACCGAGACGAGCCGGCACCCCGCGTCGCGCAGCCGCCGCCAGATCACCTCCTGGAGGATGTTGTCGCGCGCCAGGCGCGACAGGGCGAAGACCGCGACCGCGTCGACCGAGGACGCGCGCGCGAGGACCGCGTTGAGCCCCGGCCGGTCGGCGTCGTAGCCGCGCACGTCGTGGTCCCGGACGCAGTCGACCAGCTCCCACCCGTTGACCCGGCAGTGCTCCGCGATCCGGGCCGCCTGGGCGTCGAGGCTCAACGAATCGGCGGCGGTGAGCTCGTGCTTTCTGGCCAAAGACTGACGGCAATACCCCAGGACCGTTGTCATGGCGTCACCTCTTGCGGATACAGAACAGACGTTCTATTCTACTCCTGACCGCAGAGCGCCGAAGCGCCTAGCCAGATCGTCTAGGAGTCCTCATGCCACCCATCACCGCGTCCGGCGTCGCCGTCCTGACCATCGCGAGCGGCGACGAGTCCGCCGTCGCCAACACCGGGCTGACCATCACCGTCGACGAGCTGGTGGAGGTCATCGTGTCCGGCCTCGGCGGTGGGACAACGACGACCGTTGCGTCCGACCACCCCGCGGTCAAGCGCCATTGGTGGTGGCTGCTGTTGCAGATGGTGGCGACGCGGGCGGCCGATCAGTACGGGAGCCGGCAGGTGACGCCGATCTTTCGCGGCACCGTCTCGCCGGTCCCCGGCGTGGGGGAGCTGCCGTTCGGCTATCAGGTGTGCGGGTGGTGCCGCTGCGAGCCGGGCGAGGTCGACGGGTGCGACGTCTGCGGCGGACTGGGGATCGTGCCGCGAACGGGGGACGACGACGGCGCCACCCCTGACCATCAGATATAGTGATGATCGGGAGGATGACCATGCAAGATTCAGATGCAACGATGTCGGCCGACGAGACCAACGACGACGAGACCAACGACGACGAGAACGTCGCGACAGCTCCCGATGATGCCAACCTCAAGCCGCTTGAGGATTGGGAGACGTACCGCGATTTCCATGAGGCGTACCCCGCTCGCTGCGAAGGCAACACCCTTGTCGATTGCTACGCAGTGGCCGCGCGGTCCGTTCGTTAGGCATCGAACGATGCAACCGGCGATGATGAGGGCGCGTCCTCATCGGCGAACATCCCCCGCACGTCATCGAACATCGTCTCGATGACCTCGCGGAACCCCGGATCCTCGTACATGAGCGCGAGTTGTTGGAGCGTCGTCTCCGCCGCGTCCACCGGCGCGAGTCCGGTTCGCGTGAGCGAGCAGCCCGCGATCGACCCGATCTCGGCCCCGCCGAACTCGATCACACAGTCGGTGAACGAGCACCGCTCGAACCGGCGCCCGTCGATCCGGATCGTCTGGCCGACGAACGCCTGCCCTTGAACGACGCGCACCGACACCACCCTCGGTGGACGGTCTTTCTGCGGCATCACCTCCCCCACGTCTTCAACATGATCTCGATCGCCTCAACCTGAGCGGCGTCAAGGCGTGCGCTCCGAAGGCGCTCCACCAGCACGGTGGCCGGGCTGTCGGCGTCTTCCTCGACCACCCCCACCTTGCCCGCCGCCGTCACCTCCTCGGGCAACAGCTCCCCGGCCGCGATCAGCAGGTCCAGGTGCGAGACGCCCATCGCCTCCGCGATACGTCTCCGAATATCGGCGTCAGGCAGCTTCGTCCTCAACTCCAGTTGAGAGACGTACTCCTTGCTCTTGCCAATCCGGTCGCCGAACGCTTTTAGGGTGAGGCCCTTCCCCTCCCGATACGTGCGGACATAGGCACCTAGCAAGCTCCCCATGCCGGCCATGGTCGTCGGTGCGATGACTATTGACAACTGGTATTCAGTCCGTATACTGAAGGTGTGCAGACGGAATACCGACGAACCAGGAGCAATCTGATGGCGACGATGGCAGTCGAGGAGAAGGTCTCCAGGATCACGGCGCCCACCGCGTCGTTCTCCCTGACCGTCTCCCTGATCGCGTGGATCGAGGCTGAGGCCCGCAAGCGCGGCATCTCCAAGAGCGAGCTGGTCCGGCAGATCATCGACGGCGCTCGCCAGCAGGTGGCGGCGTGATGACCATCTGCCAGACCCCCGGCTGCGGCACCCCCGCGACCCTCCGGCCGGAGCGCAACGACGCGGTCCTCTGCCCTTTCTGCTGCCTCGCCGTCGCCGTCCACGCCGAGGCGATGGTCGAGACGCTGCGGACCCTGGCCGCCGAGGGCCGATACGCCGACGAGTCCACCCGAGAGGCAGCCTGATGGTTTGGCAGATTCCTCTTTCCAACGGGATGGTCGCCCTCGTTGACGACGATGACATTGATCGTGTGTCGCGTCTTCCCGAGAGATTCACGTCGAAGGTCCGAATCAACGCCGCCACCGGATGCCACGAGTGGATGGCATATCGAGACCGAGACGGCTACGGGACTTTCAGTTTGGGAGACCAGAAAGTGCTGGCTCATCGCTTTGCATACGAGGAGGTCGTTAGCCCGATCCCGGACGGTCTCGTGATCGACCACCTGTGCCGAAACCCGTCGTGTGTGAACTCCGAGCACTTGGAGCCGGTGACGCCGCGCGAAAACCTCATGCGTGGGTTCAACCGGAACGTCGTCCTTCATCACGCGGGCCACTGCCTTCAAGGACATACCGACATCTCGATCCATTCCAGTGGGAGGCGGATATGCCGGACGTGCGACGCCCGTCGACATCGCGAATTGAAAGATCGGAGGCGAGCCGCATGACCACCCCAGACACCGTCACGGCCGGCACGGTCTACGTCCTCATGGCCGAGCTTCGGCCCCGGCGGCGCGAGTCCGACCCCAGGTGGGCCGTGTTCAGCCACTTCGCGCGGATCAGCGACGAGCTGCCCGCAACCGTGACCATCGCCGTTCCCGATCCGAACGAGACGTTCACCGACGATCCCGTTCCGACGGTGGTGACGTTGTTCACCGTCTGGCCCGACGAGGTGGGTTGGACCGTCGACGGCGGGGCGTTCGGCAATGGCGTCGCGTTCGACCTCCCGACCGCCATCCGCGACGCGCTCGCGGTCGTGGACACGGCCGGCGTGGCGCTGGACCGGGCGGCCTGATTGAGCACCGCGCCCTCGTCGATCGACACGCCGCGTCAACGCGCCCCGGCACCCGCCGCATCGTCGGGTCTTCTTTGGCGCGATGGCTGGCTCCGCGGACCAGCAGGGGGCGGAGTAAGCGCCGGGGCGGGAGCCGCCCGGCCGTGCCCCAGCCAGCGCGGCGCGTCGATCGACGAGGGCGGGGCGCCCGTCCGAGACATTCGTTTTTACCTGAGGAGAAATGCCCATACGACGACGGTATCAACCAGGACGCGCCCCGGCAACAAATTGATTTTCATCCCGCGAACGGAGTCCACCCCCGCCATGGCCATGAAGCCGCTTTTGGTCGTCCTCGCACGACAGGAGTGCGACCGCCACGACGACGTCGTGCTCGAGATCATCGCCGACCGCCACATCTCCGACGCCGAGTACCTGCGGGTCCTGGAGTCGCAGGAGCGCAAGGCCCGCGTCGTCAACCTGGCCGCCTACCGGGGCCAGCTCAACGCCGCCCTCGCCCGCGACATCGAGACGGACAGCTATCTGTCCGACCTCGGGATGCGTGCCGGCGTGTACGGGCTGGAGAACCAAGCCGCATGACCGCACAGGTGTTGCTCACGAACGGCGACGTTGCACTCATCGATGACATCGATCTTCCGCGAGTCAGCGGGCTCCGCTGGAGTGCATCGCGCAATCCGCATACGACCTATGCCATTACGCAGATCGACCGAAAGACGGTCTATCTGCACCGTCTGGTGATGGATGCGACGGCTGGGATCGAGGTCGACCACAAGAACGGTGACGGGCTTGACTGCCGACGCTCGACCAACCTGCGTCTGGCTACCCGTCAACAGCAATGCGCCAACGTCCGGGCGAAACCGAGTCGGTCTGGATACCGGTGCGTCCATGCGGCCTTCTGGCGAAACGACCGCTGGCAGGCCCAAATCCAAGTGAACGGGGTCACGACTCGAGGGCGATGGAGGCCGTCACCCGAAGAGGCCGCCCGCGACTACGACCGGATGGCGCGAGAGCACTTCGGTGAGTTCGCCCGACTCAACTTTCCGGGAGAAAGCGAACAAGCCGCCTGACGCGCACAACGAAGAAGGCCCCGTGCGAGGGGATCGCAGGGGGCCGACCGACCAATCAGTGGACTGATCCAAGGGGAGTCTAAACCATGCAACCGACGACCGACGGCCCTCCAGACGATCCACGCGGCGACTACGACACCGCCCGCGAGGCGTGGGGCGCAATGCCCGCCGGGGACCACGACCCGAGCGATCACCTCGTGATGGACATGATCGAGGCCATTCAGGCCCAGCTCAACGCCATCACCGCTGACCCCCACCCTGACGTCGCCGCGTGGAGCCCGCATCTGGCCGAGTTGCAGGCGGCCGACGACGAGCAGTCGATCCACGACGCCTATGTCCGCTACGGCAATCGACCCGGCGTGATCGTCGACCCCGACGACTACGCGGTGTTTCGGGAGGCCACCCTGCCGCTCCTGACGCTGTTGCTGCCGGGGGCCGAGGCGTCGACGCGGGACACCGTAACGGTGTCGCGGGCCGACCTCGACATCGTGCTGCACAGCGAGGCGCCGATCTACGACGACGAGGGGATGGACGCGTGGATGCGGCTGGCCGTGACCCTCGATCCCGCCTTCGCCGACGACCCGAAAGCCACCTAACCGACCGGACCCGCGACCCCGCCCCCTCGAGGGCACCCGATGGAGACGACATGCGCGCCACCGACGATCACGACGACTACGGCCGCACCCCCGACGACATCCGGGCCATTCTCCGGCACCAGGATGCGGCGGCTCGCCGCGTGGCTCTTAGACGACAGCCTGTGCCGACGTCTTGGCTTGACGAGGAGGGCGATGCGCTTGCCCCGCCGGCGACGGCCGCGTACTCGGTCGCGGTTTCGGTGGCCGACCTGAGCGAGGTCGAGCGGCTCAACCTCGCGGGGCGCTACTACGGCCTGGCCGCGTGCTTCCCGCGCACCTCGCCGTACTGGCGGGCGCTGGCCGAGCTGGGGGAGGCGGCGCTGCCCGTCGCCCCGATGCCCGAGCCGCGACGGCCGCGCGTGCTGCGCCGCTACGCCAGGCGGTGGCAGCGGGTCGTGCTGGCGCTGCTCGTGGGGCCGAGCGTGACGATCGGGATGGGGCTGCTGGAGGGGCCGGAGATCGGCGGATAACGCGGGGGGCTCGCCGCTGCGAACGGCGAGCCCCCCATCGACAGGATTCGACGACCTACTGAGGAGTGTAACCCCGTGGCAGACACCGACAACAGCCCCGCCGTTCGCGACCACCACGCCGTCATGGAAGCGGTCATCACCAAGGGCGACTTGGGCAAGCTCACCCCCGAGGAGAAGTGGCAGTACTACTCCGAGACGTGCCGCTCGATCGGGCTGAACCCGCTCACCAAGCCGTTCGACTACTTGACCCTCTCCGGCAAGACCGTCCTGTACGCGACCAAGTCCTGCACCGACCAACTCCGCAGCATCCGCGGCATCAGCGTCACGAAGGTCGACGCGCGGACCGAGGGGGACATGCGGATCGTGGAGGTCTACGCAACCGACTCGACCGGTCGGCAAGACATGGACATGGGTGTCACGACGGTCAAGGGGCTGACCGGTGATGCGCTCGCGAACGCCTACATGAAGGCGCTGACCAAGGCCAAGCGCCGCGTGACGCTCTCCCTGTGCGGCTTGGGGATGTTGGACGAGTCGGAGATCGAGACGATCCCCGGCGCCCACATCAACGCGGACCCCGCCCGCCTCACCGGCTCAATCACGCCGGAGGGCAGCGGCGGGCGAGCGGGTACCGGCGTAAAGCACATCTACGACAACCTCACCGACCGCGCCGTCGCCGCCACCGCCAACCGCGACCAGGAGGCGTGGAAGGCACTCGTCGCGGAGGTGGGGAAGGACGTCGACCTCTGGCCCGCGCTCATCGCGCAGAGCCCGTCCGAGACGCACCTGGCGTGGCTCGAGAAAGCGGCCAACGGCAAGGGTCAGCAGCTCCGCCCGCACTTCGACCGGCGGCGTGCCGATCTCACGGCGCTGATCGAGGCGGGCGACGCCGATGATGCGGACAATCGCCCCGACGAGGACCCGATGCCGAACACGATGGTGTTGTCCGTGAGCCCCAGGAGCGGGCGCGTGGACCTGGTCAAGGGGTTCGCCGCTGCCACACCCGACGACGACGCGGAGTACGACCCGGCCACGGGCGAGCGCATCCCCGACTGGGTGGGCAAGGTCGCCGCGACGGACCAACTCGCCGGCATGCCGACGACCACGCGCGGGCGCACGGCGGACCAGATCGCGGGGGTCAACTAAACGATGAGTGCCACCAACATCCCCGGCTACGTCGGGATCAGCCGCCGCGAGGCCCTTCAGCTGCTCGATCGTTTCGCCGCGGAGCCGCCACCTCCTGCTGACGCCCCGGCGCAGGATCAGGACTGGGCTAAGGCGGTCGCCGTGCTGCTTGGGCTCATCAACGACATGGAGATCATCACCGCGTTCGACAAGGTGTTCCGCAAGTACGGAGCGAAGTAGCGATGCACGACACCGAGCCCACGGACTGGCATGCGCGGTTCTACGGCCCCGACGGGCCGGTGGAGCGCAACCGACGCCACGCGGCGGAGACGATCGAGGCGGAGGGCATGCCGCCGTGGACGCAGTGCGTCGACTGCGTGGACTCGGGCTACCCCCGGTCCGGGCGGTCGGGCTTCTGCTGGTGCGCCAAAGGACGGCGGATGGCGAGCGAGCGGGCCGAGGACGTGGCCCGCCTCGCGCCGCCGGCGAAGACGACGGCGCCGGTCAAGACGTGGGGGAACCGCTAACCGATGGCGTGGGCGAGATTGGATGACCAGTTCCCGGATCACCCGAAGGTGATCGCAGCGGGGCCGCTAGCGAAGTCGTTGTTTGTCGACGGACTTTGCTACTGCAACCGACTGCTAACCGATGGATTGATTCCGAGACGCATGGCACTCCGCCTCGCTGACGACTACGCCGAGTACACCGATGAGGACCTCGCCCAACGGCTGGTCGACGTCGGCCTGTGGGAAACGTGCGAGGACGGCTACCGCGTCCACGACTACCTCGACTATCAGCCGAGCGCGGAGAAGGTGAAGGCCGAGCGGACCTCGCTGTCGGCAAAACGCGCCGCTGCCGGACGGGCAGGAGCTGCCGCGAGATGGCAAACGGATGGCAACGGCAATGGCAAAGCCGTAGCAAACGAATGGCAAACCGATGGCCCCGTCCCGTCCCGTCCCGTCCTAGACGAAACAGAGGTTCCTATCGTCACCTCTGTTTCGAGCGCGACTGCGCCGCGCGCCAAACGCAAGCAGCAGGTGCCGGATGACTTCTACCCCGACGACGCCGGCGTGAACTACGCCCTCGCCCAAGGCATGCCGTTCGAGCAGGTGCCTCGTCAGGTCGAGAAGTTCGTCAACCACCACCGGTCCAAGGGCACCACGTTCCTCGATGTCGCCAAGGCGTGGCAAACGTGGGCCGGGAACTACCAGGAGTTCGGCCGGCCTCGATCTCCGACGGGCAGCGCTAACGGAACACCCGACTTCTACGCCAGAGCCGAAGCCCTACGAGCCGCAGAGAGGAACCAATCGTGATCACCGAGCTTCAGTCCGTCGAGCTATGCGCCGTGCTGTCGGACACCTACCCGAACGCCAAGCTCGGCGCCCGAAGCCCCGAGATGTACCGGGCGCTGATCGGCGACGTGCCGTGGGAGGTCGTGCTGGCCGCGCTGCCGACGATCCTGCGCCGCCATCCGGACTTCTGTCCGAGCGCCCCGGCCCTCGCCAACGCCATCCAGGACCTCACCGAAGGGGGGGCGCCCGACTGGGAGACGGCGTGGGAGGCGGTCAAGGCGCAGCGCCGGGATAACCACCTGTGGCGACCGTGGTCCATGACGGATCCGCTCGCGTTTCGGGCGGCCAGGATCATCGGCATCGAGGCGATATGCATGGTCGAGAGTGATCAGGAGAACACGATGCGAGCGCAGTACCGGGACGTGTATCGGGGCCTGGCGGCGAGCGGTCGTCGCGACGATGACCGTGATGCGGTCACCGGCGGAACAGCGCAGCGCATCGCGGAGCTGGCCGGTGGGCTCAAGCGGATGCCGAGCGCCGGCAACGTCGTGCCGATGGTCAAGGTGGGGACGGGACGATGAACGAGTATGAGCAAGGTGGGTTCTCCGTGGAAGCGCTAGCGGTACCGAGCGACCCGTTTGTGGAGGCACACGCTGAGGAGATACGCCGACTCGCAACCAGATCCAGCACCGACATTGTGGATATCGGAAAGCGGCTGATCCTGGTCAAGCAGCGGGTCGGACGCGGGGCGTGGCTACCGTGGCTTAATGCCGAATTCGGCTGGTCCGACGAGACCGCCAATCGTTTCATGCGGGTCGCCACAACGTTCGGGGAAATCCCACAACTTGTGGGATTTGGCCCGTCCGCGCTGTACCTCCTCGCATCGCCGTCCACCCCAGCCGAGGTTCGCCAGCATTTCGTGACCCAAGCCGAGTCTGGCGAACCCGTCCGCTACAGCGACGTGCGCGACGCCATCCAGGCTGCCCGACCCGAGCCCCTTCCCCAGCACGTCATCGAGGCCTCGGTCCCGTGTGAGGACTGCGGTGAACTGTTCAGCGAGGAGGTCTGGCATTGCGCGGAGTGCGACCACCACTGGCCGCTCGGTCGCGATTCTTGCCAGAACTGCCACATGACCGAGCGGCCCCTCGACCTCGACGACCACCGCCGGCAACGGGAGCGGGAGGCCCGCCGCGGGCAGGCCAAGGCGGAGCAAGCGATGGGCGACGCGATCCTGTCGCGCGTCATGTCGCCGAGGACGCAGGACGCGGTGCTGCGTGCCGCGTTCTCCACCGCGGTCGTCGGGGCGCACCGCAACCTGATCTCGCTCAACCCGGAACGGATCGCCGACGTGCTGGACGCGGGCGACGCCGAGCGAGCCCGCCGGTTCGTTGACACCCTCGACACGTGGTCGGGGCAGCTCCGCAGTGCATTGGGGCGGGGAATCCGCCTCGTGGGAAAGGAAGGCGCGTAGTGTCCAAGATGTCAGCGCTCAAGCCGGACGACAAGAAGTGGTTCGATTCGCTGATCGAGGCGGCGTCGACCAAGGGGGTCGAGTGCGCCGTCACCGCGCTCACAGACGACGTTTACCCCAACGTCGAGCGCATGGCGGAGGGCGGCGATCGCCAGGCGCAGCGCGTCGTGTCGGCGCTCGGCCGTGACGGCGCTCGTGGCCGCATTCAGACGTGGCTCAAGTCCGATGTATCCGTGTTTCGGATTGCGCGGACCGGACATGTGCTCTCCGTTCCGTCTCGCCGGGGCGTCCCCGCGGTCGATGACGACGGGGTCCCCAGTCGTCACTACCAGCAGCCCCTTTGGTGGGAGCTGACGTGGAAGCAGTTCGAGAAGATGGTCGAGACGGTGGCCGCTCGACGGGATGTCATGTCAGCACAGGTCGATGCGTTCAGCGACGTTATCACCCTCAAGGACAAGTACCCGCACACGCAGACCCCAGGCGAGGCGTGCGAGATCGACGGGATTGACCCCCGGTCGTTCGACATCTCCGAAACGGCGTGAGCGCTCCGCTCGATCGTTGGGACATCGAATGGCGCCGACTCACCCAGCGGGAGCCTCCCGCGCATCGAACGGTGCTCTGGTGGGAGATGACCTGGGACGAGTTCGCCGCGTATGTCGACGAGCGGGGACTCGTGTCGCCCGCGGACGAGGTGCTGGCCCTGAGGGACCGTCACCCCGAGTCGCTAACCCCGTATGAGGCCCTGGAGTGGGAGATCCGAGACCCAAGCGTCGACCCGTGGGCAGTTGATCCAGGAAAACGGTTGCCATGACCGTCCGCATCGAGCCCGACCCCGACGGCGCGACGTACCGCGACCGCCCGCTGTTCGTCTACGTCGTCGAGCGCGACGGCGTGGAGGTCGCCCGCTCCACCCGCCCGCAGCTCGCCGGCGTGGCGCTGGCCCAGGGCCGGACCACCCTCGCCCGACTGGAGACGCTATGACCGCCACCATCATCGTCCCCGCCCGCAGCGAGCCCGAGGCCGACCGCCTCGCCGCCGTCCACCGCATCCCCGACGGGTGCTGGACGTGGTGCGACCCGGCCTACGCCTACGCCTACGCCGACACCTGCGCGGCCCGTGGCGTCCCCACCTTCGTCCTGACCGCCCGCTCGGTCGCCCGCACCGTCGCCGTCCGAACGCAGCACGAGTGGAGCGCCGCATGACCACCGAGCAATGCGAGGCGTGTCGCGGGTACTCCACCGCCGGCGACCTGGTCGGCATCGAGAGCGACGATCGATGGTTCGACATCTTCACCTTCTGCGCGCCCTGCCGCGAGGCGATGGCCGCGGCGCCGCCGATGTGGAACCTGTCGCTCTGGGGGTTGGGCGACAACGATTCCGGCTGGCTCTACTGGGAGCGGGCCGTCCCGAACGCCGACTTCGAGCTCCACAAGCTCCTCGGGCGCACGGAGGACGCCGACATCCTCGAAGAGCACCGGTCGGACTGGCTGATCGAGGTGCGGTGGAACGGGTATCTGCGTGGCACCGGGCGCCCCCGGAAGGGGGAGATCAAGACCTACGACGCCTGGGCCGTGCGCGTCCCGCCCGCGTTGGCGCATCCGCCTGAGGTGCCCGCATGACGAACCACACGGGCATGGACGGCAGGGGGTCGCGGACCCCGCCGGGGCACAAGACCATGAAGGGCGACGACTTCACCGCCTTTTATGGGGCAGAGCGGACCGAGCCTGCCGCGGTCAAGGGCTACACGATCCACCTTACGCAGGTCGGCAAGGAGTGGTGGGGGTTCATGCTCTTCAAGGGGTGCGCGCTGATCGGGAGGGAGCAGCACTATGCCTGCCTCGACATTGCCATCCACGAGGCTAACGCATTCATCAGGCGCCACGCGGAGGAGAACCGATGACCACCACCTTCCAGGCCGTTGAGCTCACCGCCACCGTCCGCAACCGGGACGGCGCGACCGTCGAGATCGTGGAGTCGGCGGCCTACGACGCCCGTGGCGACTTCATCGGCTACGTGTGGCGGTGCATTGCCGCTGGCTATCGAGTGGAGTTACGGCGTGACGTGGACACGGAGGGGGCGGGATGAGGATCGGCGTCAACCCCACCCGCCCCCCGGACCACACGTTCCGCTGGTACCGACTTCGCGACCGCGCGAGCGGCCAGCGGGAGGTCCATGCCATCACCGACGGCGTGCCGGCGATGGTCGTCACGGTCGAGCCGGACGCGGCGACGTGGCGGGACGACGCCGCGGTCAACGCCCGCATCGACGATCGGCAGGCCCGCCTCTGCGCTCTGCTCGACCAGCGGAGGATCCGATGACTGCCCCTGCCCGCCCCCGGCCCGCGACCGAGGCGCAGCCTGTGCTGGTGGTCGCCTTCACCGTCGACGGGGAGCCGCAGGCATGGCAGCGGGTCCGCTACAACCCCCGCTCTGGTCGCATGTTCAACAGCGACGCCCTGAAGGCGGCCGAGGCCGCCGTCGCCTGGGAGTACAAGCGGGTCGCCGCCATCCACGGTCTCGACTTGCCCTACGCCGGGGAGGTGGCCCTGATCGTCCGGGCCTACAGCGCCAAGACGCGCGCACCCGACCTCGACAACGTCGTCAAGCTCGTGTCCGACGCGCTCAATAAGGTGGCGTGGGTGGACGACCATCAGGTCAAGCGCATCCTCGCCACGATGGCGACCGACCCCACCCCCCGAACCGTCGTCGAGATCATCACCGAAGGAGTCACGCCGTGACCACCGATATGGCCGCCACCAACACCCCGGAGCCGACCGAGCCCGGCGCGACCCCGCCGGATCGGGAGGAGGTGTACGTCCTCGCGATGATCCAGGTCCTCGTGCCAGCGGATGCGGCAAACCCGGACGACCCCAACGCGACCGTCGACGCGGTCCGTGCCGTCATCGGTCCCAAGCCCACCATCTTCGACGTCGGGTACGGCGCGTGGGGGCAACTCCGTACCGGGTCGTCGGCCACCCACCTCGCAGCCCCGGCCCCCGCGACCCCGCCGGAGCGGGAGGGGGTGGGGGGGATGGCTGACTACGAGTTGGTTATGACCTTCGCGGCGGCTGAGCGTCGCCAGCTCCCCCCGGACTTCCCACATCACCGGATTGCGCTCCGAGACGAGATCACGCGTCGGATGGCCCTCGCCGCCTCGGCCCCCGCGCCCGCGACGGGGGAGACGGGGTCGACCGAGAAGCAGGTCGAGGCGGCGGCGGCTGCGTTTGCCCAGACGGTGCTGGACGGGCGAGACGACGGGCGTCGTTGGCATCAGTTGGTCCCCGAGGTCCAGGGGCGGTACCGCGACCAGGCCCGCGCCGCCCTCGCCGGCGCCGTGGGGGAGGGCGGGCGCATCTTCAGCGCCGAGGACGTGGCGGACCTGCGGACGATCCTCGACAACCCGAAGGTGCGGAGTCGGGACTGCACGAATATCCACGACGAGGTTGACCGGCTGCGGGCGCTGCTGGAAGCACAGGAGGGGGCGTAGGTGGCTAGCAAGAAGAGGCGTCGCCAGCAAGAGCGGATGGAGTTGTTCGACGTGCTTGCTGAGCATGGACGTAAGTACGGATGGGCTCCGCTGAGAAACCCGCTGATCGACGACATGATGCTGTCCAAGATCATCCGCGAGTTCATGGACCGAGGGCTCGCGCTAGGTTGCCTCGACCATGTCACCCGCACCGTCGAAACGCTTCCGCTGTCGCTCGTCCGGGCCATGTTGATTCTGGACCCACTCCTGGAAGTCTCGTGGGATCTATTCGCCGAAACGGAGGTGGTCTGACCCCCCCACCCCCACCGACCCGACGGCCGCGCGGATCGAGCGGAGTCCCGGTTGACGCGCGGCCCCGGCCCGCTAGACTGAGCGCATACGGTCTGCGGCATACCGGCATATGCCGATCACGACATGGTGGGTGGATGGCACAGGGCAAGGCGCTCGAGCCTAAGCAGGAGGCGTTCGTCGCCGCCTATCTGGGCGACGCTCGGATGAACGCGACCAAAGCGGCCATCCTGGCAGGCTACAGCGAGCGCGGCGCTCGGACCCGCGGCTCCCTGCTATTGGCAAACGCAAACATTCAGGCCGCCATCCAGGCGTGGCGCGACGAGGTCCGGGCATCGGCCATCGCCCAGATCGAATATCGGGTGGACCGGCTGGGCGACCTCGAGGGTCGCTACTGGACGGTCATTCAGGAGCGGGCGGATAAGTATCGGGATGACGAGGGCGCGGCGGGCGGCGGGACCGGCCTGATCGTCAAGCGGTGGAAAATGATCGGTTCGGGCGAGTCGGCGACGATGGTGGCCGAGTACGAGGCTGACGTCGCGGTCACGAAGGAGATCCAGTCCCTCTACGAGCAGGCCGCGAAGGAACTGGGCCAGCGGACCGATCGGGTCGACGTGTCTGGCTCGATCACCCGCGAGTTCGTCATCGTGGCGGACCCGGTGACGCCGACGGTCGACCCGTCCGCAGAGGCCGCCTGATGGTCGCCCAGGCGCTGCAACCGCATGGCCGGACCGACGTCCGACTCGTCACCGAGATCCGCGGCGAGGGGTCCAAGCTCTTCACCGAAGAGATCTCCGGCGAGGTCGTTTACAGCGGCCCGGCCGGCACGGGCAAGACGCGGACGTTGCTCGAGGCGGTCCACCGTCGTTGCCAACGCGATCGACTCCGGGTGCTGATGATCCGCAAGACCGAGGAGTCGCTCAAGTCGTCCATGCTGGTCACGTATCGGGAGCAGGTCCTCTACGGGTTCGATGGCAAGCGCGCGGCGCTCGACGGGGTGACGTACTTCGGGGGCAACAAACTGCTACCAGCCCACTTCGTCTATGAGCAGACCGGGTCCGTCATCGTCACCGCCGGACTTGACAACGTCGAGAAGGTGAAATCGTCGGAGTGGGACATCGTACTGGCGAACGAGGCGACCGAGTTGAGCCTCAACGACTGGGAGATGATCACCGGTCGGACCGATCGCCCGTCCCTCTTTGATCGTCCCCCGTCCCTGGTCATCGGCGACTGCAACCCTGACGCTCCCACCCACTGGATCAAGCAGCGGGCGGAGGAGGGACGCCTGACGCTCTGGACCTCCACCCACGTCGACAACCCGGCCATGTGGGATCGCGTTGCTCAGCGGTGGACCGTGGCCGGGGAGCGGTACCTCGCGATCTTGGACGGATTGACGGGCGTTCGCTACCAACGGCTCCGGCACGGCAAGTGGGTGGCGGCGGAGGGCCAGGTCTACGAGTCGTGGGACGACGGAGCCCACCTGGTCGATCGTTCCAAGGCGGACATCCGTCCGGAGTGGGACCGCGTGTGGGTGCTCGACTGGGGGTACGTCAACCCGCTCGTCTGGGGATGCTGGGCAATCGAACCGGACGGCGGGGCGATCCTCGAGCACGAGCTCTACCGGACTCGGACCCTGGTCGCCGACGCAGCCCACGAGATCATGCGGTTTTGGGGCGGACGCCCGAAGCCCGTCGGGGTGGTCGCCGACCACGATGCCGAGGACCGGGCGACCTTCGAGCGCGAGACCAAACTGACGACCATCGCGGCCAAGAAAGACATCCAGACCGGGATTCAGGCCGTGGAGCGGCGATTGAAGGGGGAGGGCCAGGGGCCGCGGCTGCGGATCGTCCGCGACGCCCTGATCCACCATCCCGACCCTGAACTCCGCGCGGCTGGCAAGCCCGTCTGTACCGCCCAAGAGATCCCAACCTACGTGTGGGATGAACGCCAGTCCGCGACGGTGGCGCGGCGGGAGCGGCCCGTCAAGGTGGACGACCACGGGATGGACATGACGCGGTATTTGACGATGTACCTCGACAACCCGCCGCCCGGCCTCGACCCGACCTTCGACTACGCTCGGGCATTTTCAGAGGGCGGGATTTGACCGTG
Organism: Nocardioides sp.; assembly: GCF_035576065.1. GTDB lineage: Bacteria > Actinomycetota > Actinomycetes > Propionibacteriales > Nocardioidaceae > Nocardioides. The sequence continues at coordinate 36,451 of NZ_DATLWX010000029.1, read as the reverse complement.
GACATCATCGACCGCATCGGGCGGACCCGCGTCGAGATCATGGTCGGGTACTTCGTGGCCGCGTTCCCGACGACGCTGGCCGTGCTCGCCGCCGTCTGGCTGGCGGCGGCGCTGGTCGCCGGGTCGGTGGTCATCGTCGGCTGGATTGGGGGGCTAGGATGAGTGATCGGTACAATTCAGACGTGGCGTCGGTCCTCGTGACCCGCGAGGGTGAGGACGTCGTGGTGCGCATCGTCGACGGGCACAAGGTAACGGTGACGCTGACGTTCGACGCGAGCGGCACGGCGATCATTGATCTCCGAGATGACCTTACACACGCACTCCGCCAGCGTGAGCCGGTGGCTTCCTGATGGGCGTCCAAGCCGTCGGTGCCCGCTTCCTCGCCAACGCCCCCGCGTCCCGGACCGAGGCGTCCGCGTACACCGCGCCCGTGGCCCGCTACGACTTCCTCGAAGGGCTCTACGACGGCACCCTCTACGACGAGCCGACGCTGGCCCGTGGGCTGGAGCGGGCCGCCCGCCGATCCCCCGCGCTGACGAAGAACATCCGCGCCATCACGACGCTCCCGAAGAGCGCCATCGAGCGCTGGCCCGGCTACCTCTTCCCGGCCGGGCGCATCCCCTACGACCTGCCGGAGTGCAACCCGCTCCTGATCGAGGCGTGGGAGCAGGCGATGCGCTGGGGCGGGTGGACGCAGCGCCACCTGCTGACCTACGCCGAGCGACTGCCGCTGCTCGGCGTCGCCTTCGCCATCGCCGAGGTCGCCGACGACCTGCGGGAGGTCTACCCCCGACTCATCCACCCGCGCGAGCTCGTCGACCTGGAGTTGTCGATCCGGGGCGACGTCAAGCGGTACGAGGTCGCGATCCCCCAGACGCGTACCGCCGCCAACGGCACCGTCGAGAAGTACGTCAAGCACCAGCGCGTCGACAAGGCGACGTTCCGCCGCTGGGAGGTCTGGGGCGCGACGGGCGTCGAGACGAACGTCGAAGAAAGCGACAACCCGTTCGGTTTCTGCCCGGCCATCCTGGAGGGCGGGCCGGGGTACCGCAGCCGGCTCGACGGGCTGATCCCGATGATCCACCAACTCAACGGATCGCTCAGCGACGGCCACGACTTCATCGGCCTGCTCAACCACCAGACGACCGTCGTGACGACGACCGACCCGGTCGGGCTGCGCGCGGCAGTGAACGGCGGGTCGAAGGCGACCGCCTACGACGAGTTCGGGCGGGCCGTCGTCGACCTCACCGCGACGCAGGACGGTCGGCAGTCGAGCGGCCTGATCCCCATGCCGGTCGGCTCGCAGGCGTTCCCGCTGCTGAGCAACCTCGGCCTCGCCGACTCTTTGGCATGGGTGAACCGGCTGGAGCGGGACATCCGGACCGCGCTGCCCGAGCTGAGCTTCGACGTGGAGATGTCGGGCGTCCGGGAACTCGGCGTCCGCGTCGTCGTGGCGCGGGTCCAGGAGGACGTCAACAGCGTCTACGGATCCGCCGCCGACCGCGGCATCGCCAAGCTAGCCCAGATGGGCGCGGCCATGATGGGCGAGTACTTGCGCCAGGGCATGGTCCCGAACCCGACCGCCGCCCACGAGCCCTTCCGCGCGTTCACCCTCGACAGCTTCGACCGGGGCGAGATGCCGATGGCGATGCGCGACCGGGAGGTGCTGCCGCCGACGATGCTCGACCTGGCGACCGAGGCTCAGGCGCTGGAGCGGCTCACGGCTCCGTTCGCGCTCCGCCACGCGGGGTTCGACGACGAGGAGATCTACGGCCCGGCTCCGGACGGCGAGACGGACGAGCAGTACGCGGCCCGGACGCGGCCCGGCATCCTGGTCGAGCGGCAGACGGGGGCATCGTCGGCTGGAGACGTGTTCAGCCAGATGCTCGCCACGGGGAGGGTGTAGCGATGATTCGTCCGGGCGATACGGCTACCGTTGGGCACTGCATGGATTGCCGCCATTGGGAGAACGCCCGACCGTCCCGATCGGAGACGGACATCGGAGTTTGCCGCAAGGGAGAGGCGAATGGCGACGGCGTGACCACTGATCGGCAGTCTACCGCGTGGGGGTCTAACGCCGAGGCTATCGTTGCTTGGATAGCCACAACGGGTAGCCACGGCTGCACGATGTTCGGGGGGAGGGGGTCGGGGTGGAGCCGCACGAGACGATGAACCTCAGCCCGGCCCGGCGCGGTCCATTCCCGTCGCCGTGGCGCGAGAGTTCCCGGTTGGGCGCGTACCAGATCGACGGGCGCATCTTCGCGTGGACGGTCGTCGAGCCCCGGCCGTGGCACCCCGTGATCTGGTGGCTGCGTCTGCGGGCGCTGTTCGAGGGGAGGGGGTAGCGATGTCCAGCCCCACCCGCGTCGAGCTCAGCTTCGGCCCGATCGCGTACGTCAAGCCGAGCGGGGCCCGCCGCCCCCGGACGCTCGACGAGCTGGAGGCCGAGACCGGCGAGCCCATCGACGTGGTGTGGCGGGAGCGGATGCGCGCGGCCGGGCTGGCCTACGACGAGGCCGGGGTGGACGTGATCCGCTGGCCGGACGGCGCCGCCCCGCCGGACGTCGGGGTGGATGGGGCAGGCAGGGCGAAGGCCATCGACCTCGACGTGGCGGCGTACGTGCGGGACTACACGGACCGCCGCCCCGACCCGTCCGACGGGGGCGAGGTCGTGCCCCCGCCGGGTGCGGGGGAGCACCCCGTCGACCTCGTCATGGAGCTGGTCGCCGAGTACGGCCGGCGCATCCAGCTCCCCGTCCTGACCACGGGCGGTCCCGGCGCCGACGAGGTGCTCGCCCGGATAGCCGAGGCCGTCAAGGCGTTGTCCGCGCGGGGCGACCTCCCGTACTGATGCCCACCGTCCGCACCCTGAGCGACGCCGTCGAGGCCCGGCTCGCCCGCGACCTGGGGGCGATCCACCGCGCGCTCGCCGACGCCTGGCGGGAGCTGGTGGCCGCCGCCGACGGCACGCCGACCCCGGCAGACCGTGACCGGCTGACCGCCTACGCCCGTCGCCTCCTCGCCGCCTACGCGGAGGCCAACGGCCCGCGCATCGTCAAGGCCCAAGAGGTCGCCGTCTCGGTGGCGACGGCGACGGCCAAGCCCGACGCGGCCGACGTCTGGCGGGCGGCGGACCCAATCGAGGCCGGGCGGTTCGTCGGCGTCGTCCGGGGCGGCGACCCGGTGGGACGGTGGCTGGGCGGCGTCGGCGACGCCGGGGTCGAGACCATCGCGGACCTACTGCTCGCCCAGCTCGGCGTCGCCGACCCGAGCGGGCTCTTCGCCGAGGCGTTGGGCGAGGTGGGGTCGCGCTACCTGATGGGCAGCCGGACCGCGATCCACGACGCCGGCCGGACCGCGACGCTGGCGGCGGGGCGGGCCAACGACGACCAGGTCTCCGGATGGGTATGGACTTGCCAGCTCACGGAGCGCTCGTGTCTGTGCTGCATCGGCCTCCATGGTCAGGTGATGTCCCTTGACGACGAGTTTGCCCCCATGCATCTCGGGTGCGGCTGTCGCGCATCGCTGACGCTGACCGGCGAGACCCCGTTCGACGACACCGGCGACGACTGGCTGGCCGGCCGGATCGCGGCGGGCGACCTCCGCAACATCCCGCCGAAGGCCCGCGACGACCTCGTCAACGGGCGCCTGGAGCTGCGCGACTTCATCACGCGCGGCACGGACACCCGCTACGGGCGCGACTACCACGAGGCGTCGGTCCGGGACGCGCGGGCCAGGGCGGTGGCCGACGGCCGCAAACCGGGTCCGTCCGGGCTGTCCTACCCCCGCACCGGGCGTAACGTCGACATCCCGGCGGACCCGTGAGGAGGAGCCGATGAACGAGCCCTACATCACCGCCGAGCGGGCGGTCGAGTTGGTCCGGTGGTGGGCGCCGCGGCTGGGGCTGGCGCATTGGCAGATCAGCGTTGCTATGACCGACGACCCCGAGAAGCCGTCAGGAGCGTGCTGGATCAGCGACCGCTATTCCGCTGCGACCCTGCACCTGTCGTCGGTTGCGGCGACGAACATCAGCCAGCATGACCACGACGCCGAGACGACCCTCGTCCACGAGCTCCTCCACATCGCCAACCGATCCCAGCACGACGAGATTGCGCGGGTCTATCGACAGTACGTTCCCAAGCCCGAGCGCAACCTGGCCTGGAAACGGTACGACCTGTTCCACGAGGGAGGCATAGAGCAGGTCGCCCGCGCGCTGGTCTTGACCCGCCACGGCCTGCCCGACGAGATGATGATTCCGGTGATCGGAGCGACGCCATGAGCGCGACGGCCGAGCGGACCAAGCGCGAGGCCGAGCCGATGTCCGACGACCTGCGCGACTTCCTGCTGGTCGTCCGGCGGGCGCTGCTCATGATCTGCGCCCATATCGACCGGGTCTGCCGCTAAGGCTTCGACCACTCCCTGAGCGCGCGGCGCAAGACATAAAGAATCTGCGCGTGGAGGGATCGCTCCTCACGCTCTGCCCACCGCTTCATCTGTTCGTGGAGCTCAGGGGGAAGCCTGAGCAAGAACCCCACCGCGTCTTTCATCGCCCGAAGCATGACACCATCCCGATACTGCCGTTATACGGTATCGCTGTGATACCATATCAGTATGATCCCACACAGAATGCCATCGGGTCTCGCACGGGCGACGTACCCACGCGCATCAGCACCGGGATCGAGGAGGGCGCCCTGGGCGCGATAAAGCCGGCGGATGCCGGGATCGTCGTCGATCCGATCAAGACCGAGGTGATGCAGATTCACATCCTCGGCACGACGCCGCTGATTCTGAACCGTTTGTCCGAGAAGGCGAAGCACGACCTGCTGCTGCCGACTGGTCGCAAGACGACGGCGGACCGGGCGGCGACGCTAAAGCACGACCCGATCGCGGAGTTCCGGGCGTCGCCGTACATGGTCGAAGACGAGGACGCCCCCACGTTGCTGGCGCACATGTCTTCCGCCTTCAAGGGCGCGGCGATGACGGCATCACTCGACCTGCCCGGCACCCGCAAGGCGCAGATCGGGCGGCTGCTTTGGGTGCGCGGTCAGCAGGTCGGCGTCTACGGTATCCCCGAGGTGTTCTCGACCATCGTCCGATCCGCTGACATGAACCGGACGCCGGACGTGCGGACGCGAGCCATCGTCGGCTCCTGGGCTGCGACCATCTTGGTCGAGTTCAATGTCCCGATCCTCACCGCGCGGTCCGTTGTCAACCTGTTCAGCGCGGCTGGACTTCTCGCCGGGGTCGGGGACTGGCGACCCGAGAAGGGCAAGGGCGACTACGGCCAGTTCATGCTGGTCGACCCCGACCACCCGGCCTACGTGGCGTTGCGGGCGACCGCCGGACGCGACGCCCAGGTGGCCGCGATGGAGACGCCGGTCACGTATGACCGCGACACCGAGGAACTGCTGGCATGGTTCGATGTCGAAGTCGAGTCGCGTGGCCGCGGCCGTCGCGCGGCGTAGGGGAGGACACGATGGACGGGACGGGAGGATCACCCATGCGGGACTGGCTCCAGGGGCTTTACGACGCGCACGGGTATTTGACGCCGGAGATCGTCCGCGAGGCGGCGCGGGACAAGAAGAGCCCTGGACATGTGGCTGTGTTCGGAATGGACGCGGCGCAAGCGGCAGAGGCGTACTACCTCCTCCGGGCGCACAAGCTGATCCAGTCGGTCCGGATCATCCGGGTCGACCAGCCGGACAAGGAGCCGGTGACGCTGCGGGCCTATCACGCGGTGCCGGGCAACGCGGAGCGGAGCTACGTCTACCGCTCGGCGGATGACTTGTCGCGGGAACCGGATCAACTCGCGCTGGCGCGAAACGAGGCCCTGCGACGGCTACGGGATGCGGAGCGGTCGATCACGTCGCTGGACTTGCTCTCGCCCGCCCCGGCGCAGCGGCAGACGCGGCGGGCGCTGCGTCACGTGAGCGCGGCTCAGGAGGCGTTGGGTGCCGCGTAGGCGAGGCAAGGCAGGCAAGGCAGGGTCAGGTGCGTTACGGCGGGGTCTGTCCGGGTCTGGCAAGGCAGGCTTGGCGAGGTTAGGCGCGTCTCGGAGCGCCTTGGCGCGGTGAGACACGGCAGGCAAGGTCAGACGTGATACGGCGTGTCGGGGCCAGGTGCGGCAGGCGAGGCTTGGCGAGATTGGGCCGGGTTTGGCCAGGTGAGGCGTGGCAGGCGAGGCTAGGCACGGCTGGTTTTGGCGCGTTTTGGCAAGGCAGGCGAGGCAAGGCGCGGCCGGGCGTGGTTTGGCGCGGTAGGGCATGGCAGGCACGGCATGGTAGAGCAAGGTTGGGTGAAGCGAGGACGGGCATGGCAGGCACGGCACGGTCAGGTGTGACGGGGTTAGGCAGGGCGCGTTCGGGCGCGACACGGCAGGCGCGGCAATGCGAGGGACGGGGCGGCTACTCAGCAGCCGCCCCGTCGTTCACGTAGGATGCTTCCTGATCCGTCGGGTGAAGACGCGGGGGTGGTAATGGCGACGAACAGACCGACCGCAGAGCAAGCCTACTGGTCTCGGAATACGCTCGACGATGCGGCTCCCCGCTACTTCGTCGATGCGCGGGACTGGGACGCGCTCGTGCGCCACGTCAACGGCGGGGAGTCGTACGCCAGCATCGCCCGATCGCTCGCTGTATCCCCGTCAACCGTCCGCCGCCGGCTTGCCGCGCTCCGGGATCCAATCCGCTGGTCCCGAGATCAGGAAGCCCGCGATGCGCGGACAGACCAGATCACCGCAGACAACACGGCCCGTGAAGTCGCCTTCGACTCGCACGACTGGACGCTCCCGCCAGCGGTGGACGCAGACGAGACGACGGCGCTCATGCGGTGCGACTCCTGCGGCACCGAGCTTCGGGTCCGGCGTCAGGGCGCCGAGCCCATCATCACGCCGTGGGACTACGTCGACCTCATCACCTGCCCGCTCGCCTCGCCTGTGACGCCCACGGCGTAGACATCCGCGTACCCAGCGTCTAGACTGCGAGCACCAATCGAATACCGGGCCACACGGCATCTGCCGTCTCGCCCACCCATGACGGGCCACCGCGTTTTCGCGCTCACCCCGCCAAGGGTGGGCGTTTTTTGTTGTCCCGAGATTCACCGCTCGGCCGGGGCGCATCACCGGCCGCCTCGGGGTCGCCGTCCCCGCACCAACGGCGGGGGAGCTGACGTGAGCGACACCACGACCACCACCACCGAGCAGACGCGCACCGAGACGGAGACGACCGACGTGCTGGCCGGGCTGACCGATGCCCAGCGCAAGGAGATCGACCGGCGGGCGGCCAATGCAAGGCGGGACGGTGAGCAGACGGCCGCCACCAAGCTCAAGGCCGACGCCGACAAGGCCAAGGCCGACGAGGACGCGAAGCGAGAGGTCGACGAGGCCACCAAGCGCGGCGAGTTCGACACGGTCCGCACTGGGCTCGAGCGCGAGCGCGACACCCACAAGGCCGACGCCGACGCCCTGAAGGCCGAGCGGGACCGCGCGATCGAGGTCCTCTCCAAGCAGATCGAGGGCCGCCGCGACGCCCTGCCGGACGAGGTCAAGGCCACGTTTCCGACGGACGCCGCCCCCCTGGCCCAGATCGAGTGGCTCGACAGCCCCGCGATCCAGGGATGGGTGAAGGCCCTCGGGGCGCAGACCGACGCCCACCGCGACGCCCTCCGGGGCGCAGCGGGGGTGATCCCGGCGTCGCGCGGCGACATGACCGACGCCCAGCGCGTCGCCCAGGAGCGGCAGCACCTCGTCGCCAGCGGGCGCGTACCGAAGTTCTAACGCGGGGTCATGTGGCCCTGACACGAAAGGCAGGGCCGTATGGCCGCAGTCGCGAAGTCCGGGACGCCGTCCCTCTCCACCACCCACCCCTCATCGGAGGTCCTCCGCACCGGCAAGCGCGCGGCCGTGGCCGTCGCGGCGGGTGACGCCCTCACCATCCTCAACAACACCACCGTCGGCCTGGCCAGCGGCGCCGCGGCCAACGCGGCCGCCGTCGTCCACGGCTTCGCGGCGGTGGCGGCCGGCGTCGGCGACTCGGTGACCCTGTTGGGTCGCGGGGTGATGATGCACTACGGGGCCGGCCTCACGGCTCCCGCCGACTTCTACCTATCCGGCACCGTGCCCGGCGGGCTCGACACCGTGGCCTCGGTCGGGGGCACGGTCCCGATTGCCTGCGCATGGGACGCGACCCAAATCGTGCTCCTTCCGAACCGATAGGAGCTAAGCCATGGCATACGGAACCCTCTCGATCAGCGACCTCCAGGCCGTCACGAACCAGTCCATCGCCCAGTTCGGCGAGAACGACACGTTCGGCGCCCTCCAAGCCAACCTCGACGCCTACAACGGCATCGTCCGCGAGATGGTGGCCGAGATAGCCGAGCCGACCACCGACCGCCTCCGCCGCTACGGCGGGGTCTCCCGGATGGAGATGATCCCGGCCGACGAGTACGGTCGCGCCAACGCCCAGAAGGTGACGGCCGGGCAGAACATCGGTTTCCCGATGGACAACTACCAAATCGCCGTCCAGTGGACGCGCAAGTACTTCCAGATGCACACGCCGGCCGAGCTGGCGGCGCAGTACCTCGCCATGCGCGAGGCCGACTCCCAGCGGATCCTGGCCGAGCTCCAGCGGGCGCTCTACACGCCGACCAACCGGCTCACGTACAAGGATCGTTTCGTCGACCAGGTGGAGCTGCAGGTCCGCGCCCTCGCCAACGCGACGGCCGGCGACATCCTGCCGGTCGGCCCGAGCGGGACGTCCTTCGACGGCGCCACCCACACGCACTACCTCGCCAGCGCCACCCTCACGGCGGCGAGCCTGTCCGCGCTCATCACCACCGTGCGCGAGCACGCCGTCACCGGCCAGGTCCGGCTCTACATCAGCGCCACGAACGAGGCGGCCGTCCGGGCGATGACGGCCAACTTCACCGCCTACCTCGACGCGCGGATCGTCCCGGCCCAGAACACCCAGCAGGCGACCGCGACGCTCGACGTGAACGACGCGACCAACCGGCCGATCGGCATCTACGACACCGCCGAGGTCTGGGTCAAGCCGTGGGTGCTCGCCAACTACCCCGTCGCCATCCGCATCGGTGGCCCGACCATGCCGCTGGTCTTCCGGACCCGCGACGGCGGCGCGATGGCTGACCTCCAGATGGTCAGCGACTGGGATCAGTTCCCACTCCGCGCCCAGCACTTCGAGCGCGAGTTCGGCATCGGCGTCTTCGGACGTGTCGACGCCGCAGTTCTCCAGTCCAACTCGGGCACCTACACCGCGCCTGTCATCGCCTAGTCATTCGTGACGTAGCAAGGAGCATCCGAGCATGAGCGACGCGACCAAGACCACCGCCACGACCACGACGACGACCAAGGCCACCGACGCGGCGTCGGGGCAGCCGATCACCGTCCAGATCGTCCAGCCCGACCGGGCCGCGGAGGGCGCCCAGAACCAGCTCGACGGCATCGCGTTCCTGGAGGCGCAGGAGAAGCCCGGCGTCTACGTCGTCAACGACCAGAAGGTCGACGGCAACGGCGAGCCGGTCAAGAAGAGCGACGGCTAACCCGTGGCCACGTCCCGCGCTCAGGCAACCCAATACCTCGATGCCGTGCTGGCTCCCTCGCGGGACCTGGCCGGCGTCGCGGCGGGCGACTGGGACGTGGCTATCGACGGCGCGCTGCTGGCGCTGGGGCATCCGACGACGACGGAGCCCTACGCGGGCGACGCGCTCGGCTACCGGGCGGTCCTGCGGTGGAGCGCCCTCACCTTCCTGGCCGACCGCCTGGCCGATCAGGTCGACAACGGCAACCCCGAGGGGAACGCCCGGTGGAGCCAGGCTGCGGCCCAGGTCGCCGAGCGGGCGGAGAAGGCCGCAATCGCGGCGCGCCCCTACTGCCTGGCCGGCGAGCTCGTCACGGGCGGCTACGGCACGCCGGTGACGCTCGTCGGCGACTGGCTGGCGGTGTGGCCGTGACCGGCTTCCAGACGCCTGCCCAGCAGGCGCGCCTCCACCGGTGGCAGGACGATGCGCTCCCCGACACGGGGCAGGCCGTCGTCTCGCCCGTCCGGTCGACGGGGTCCGCGACGTTCGGGTGCTCCCTGCGGGAGACGGGAGACATCGGCGGTGGCCGATTCGACCGCGAATCCGGGGTGGCCCATGGGTCGCGCATGAGGGTCACGCACGCCGCGCCCGCGCTCGTTGCCGGGGACCGGGTCATCGTGGCCATGGTGGTCCAGGCCGACACGATCGTTGGCACCTACGAGGTCGTCAAGCGCCTGCCCGCCGCCACCCAGCAGGCCGCGCCCCGGTACGAGGTGAAGCTGCTGTGAGCGACGCCTTCCACGTCGACGCCGAGCCGATCAAGCGGTGGGGCCGCAAGTCCGCCGCCCAGTGGCCGGCCATCTCCGACGACGAGCACGGGCGGGCGCTCCAGCGGGGCGGCCACCGGGCGCGGGCCGCCGGCAACCGGCGCGTCAAGCGGTGGTCCGGCGAATTGCAAGACACGAGTTCCGTCACGACGACCAAGCGCGGCCCGTCCCACGAGGTCCAGGTCCTCTGGCCGGCCAAGCAGGCCCACTGGGTCGAGCGGGGGCGCAAGGCGTTCTCGGCGCCGGAGGGGCGGATGCTGCGCTGGGAGACGCGGACCGGCGAGGTCGTCTTCGCCAAGAGCGTCAAGGCGGCCCCGGCCCAGTGGTTCGCGCGGCGCGGCCTCCAAGACGCGCGCGCCGGCATCCGGCAGGAGGTCGCCGAGGGCACGCGCCGGGCCATCCGCCGCTTCGAGGCGCTCGGATGAACGGTGACCTCTCCCTGATCGTCCCCGCCGTTGCCGCCGCCCTGCGCGAGATCGCGGGGATCGGGACGGTCCTCGAGTACATCCCCGAGGCGCTCGCGGCCGCGCCCGGTCAGCCCGTGATCGTGACCGCCTGGCCCGTGGTCCTGATCGAGCCGGGCGAGCCGACCGTGTCGGCCAAGTCCAACACCCGCGAGTGGCGGTGGCCCATCCACCTGACGGTCCTGACCGGCAAGCGGGCGGGGGACAGCCCGGCGGAGATCGCCGCCGCCCTTCCCTGGCCGGAGCGGATCGTGGCGAAGCTCGACAGCAAGGCCACGTTTAACGGCCTGCTCCTCGCCACCACCACCTACGGCGAGCCGGCCGTCAGCAGCCCCACGGCCGGGGCCGCGGTCGGGACGTTCGCGTTCCGGGACGGCAGCTACGTCGGCACCGAGATCCACGCCATCTGTTCCGTTCAACGCGTTGGAGGTTTCTAGCCATGGCGACCAGCAAGCAGCTCAACCCCGAGGACGTGGTCTACCGCTACACCGGGGACCCGGCCGTCGACTTCTTCTTCGGCGTCCCCGCCCGCGACCTCACCGCGGGCGAGTGGGAGTCCAACGTCGAGCCCACCCGCAAGCAGGACGTGCGGGTATCCAAGTTCTACGTCGCCGTCGGCACCCGACCCGACCGCCTGGCCGACGCCGGCCTGCCGGACGTGATCGTCGCGCCCGACATCCCGACCGCCCCACCGCCCGACGACGTCGACACCGGGGGCATCGTCCCCCAGCGCGCGTCGCCCGTCCTCGTCACCGACGGCCCTCCGGTCGCTCGCACTTCCGGCACCACGATCACGCCCGGCTCCAAGCCGGGGAAGGACTAATCAATGGCCGGCTCAACGATCCAAAACGAGACGATCCGGAGCCGCGTCCTCGCGGGCGTGGAGCCCACGATCGGCGCGGGTGGGGCGGTCACGTTCCCGCTCTACGGCACCTTCGCGGGCAAGAAGAGCCGTTCGCTCATCCGGGACCCGCAGTTCCGGGGCAGCTACGACGGCAACTACAACCCCGCCCGTGGACCCGAGACGTTCGACGGCTACACCTACGGCGACAAGCTGAGCTTCCAGGATCTCGCCATCCTGCCCCGGATCGCCGTCTCCAAGCCGCCCACCGCGGTGAGCGACGCCAACGCGGTCCCCGGCTACACCCGCGCCTACCGCCCGAGCGACGCCGTCTTCGACAGCCTCGTCGTCCAGCGCGGCGTGGTCGGGATGCCGTTCGTGACGATCGGCATCCAGGCCGACGAGTGGACCATCTCCCACAACGGCGACGACGCCTCCGGCAACTGGATGTGGGGCAGCAACCTGATCGTCGTCGACGACGACATGATCCCGCTGGCGCTCGCGGCCACCGCGGCGACCGGCGGCACCACCACGACCATCGTCAAGAGCCTCGCGGCCTGGACCGTGGACGCCTACGCGGGGAGGTACGTCGCGATGCGCACCGGCACCGCCGCCAACATCGACCAGATCGTCCAGATCCTGAGCAACACCGCCGACACGCTCACCCTCGCGACGGCCCTGCCGGCGGCGGTCGCGGCGGCCGACACGTTCGAGATCAGCGGCGCGTTCACGGCCGGCGTCGCCGACCGGACGCTCGACTACATCCAGAACCCCGGCACCCAGCTCATCATCGCCGACGACCTGGCGGGCCTCAGCGTCTCGTCCAACGTCATCAACGACAAGATGATCTCCTTCGGCGTCACCCAGACCAACATGCTGAAGTCGAAGCGGTTCAGCGACAACATCGGCGGCGTCTCCAAGAAGCGCGGCCGGGGCATGCGCGAGGTCGTCTGGACCATCGTCATGGAGTTCGACGACTGGAAGGAGTACCGCCTCTTCGAGCTCGCCTACCCGAAGGACCGGGCGCTCCGGGTCCAGCAGCTCAACGGCCCGGTCATCGACGCCACGGCCGGGTCCAAGCAGACCGCGATCATCACGAGCCCCCGTGTCCAGTGGGACGACATCGACCCCCAGGGCGAGCGCGAGGGCAACATCACGGCGACCTACGCGGCCGTCGCCTACGTGCCCGCGGCCGGGTACGTGGTCGAGCTCGCGAGCAAGACCAAGCTCGCCACGCTGCCGTAGTGGGGGACGCCGAGGCGGTTACCACCATCGGCCCGCACGTCGTTCGGGTCGAGCCCGACGGCACGCGGATCGTCCGCTACCACGGGTCCGACGACAGCCCCGTGGCCGGCCTGTGGGTGGAGGTTCGCGCGCTCCGCACGGGGCGTCACCTGCAGGCGCTCCTGAGCCGAACGTACTTTGCGGACCTCCTGCCGCACATGGCCCCGTCCGTCGTCGCGTGGGACGTGCCCGGCGAACGGGTCGTCGACGTGACGCTGCCGGCCGATGGCGCGTTGCCCGAGCGGATCGTCAAGGATGTCGAGGCGTGCGATGTCCCGCCCCCGGCCGAGACGGGCGCCGACGCCTTCGCGGCCACGGCGTTGCCCGACCCGACTGCCCTTTGGGAGTGGGTTCGGGGGTGCCTCGTCGCCAGCACCTACCACCGGGACGACGACGGGGGAAAAGACGAAAGGCCATCCGCCACTACGCCGGATGGCACGCCCGACGCGAGCACCGACCCGCCGGAAGCGACGCCCAAGAAGCGGAGCCGGACAAGCCGTGGGTCCTGAGCCAGGCGCTGATGTTCGACCTGTCGCCCCTGCGCCCGGCCGACTGGCTCGACCAGGACGTGGCCTGGTGGGGGGAGTTGGTGGAGGCGCGCACGATCTGGGACGACGTCCACCGCTCGGAGCGGGCGACGGCCAAGGCCAAGGCCGAGCGGCGCAAGGCGGCGGGCGGGCCGTGATGCGGTATCCTGCCGGACATGGACGATCAGCCCATGGGAGCCAAGGCGCAAGCGGCAGCGCGGGCAGCGGCACGCCAGGCCGGCATCGCGTCGCCGCCGTCGGCGGACGACCCGGTAGCCCTCTCGCCCCAACTCGACGCCGCGGTCTCCGCGCAGCGGTTGCAATCGTCGGCCATTCCGCCCCCTGCTGTTGCGGCGACCGCCTACGGCCAGACCATCACGGACATCCGCCTCGGCTGGTATCCGGTGTTCGAGCTGGCGTTCAAGTTCACGGTCGCCTTCGCGGTGATCGGTGTGGTGCCCTTCCTGATCGTGCTCTTCCTGCTGACTCGCTAAGCGTCGCCACGGCGGTGTGCCGTGGCTGAGACGGTCCAGATCACCCTCACCGCCAAAGACGGGACGACGCAGACCTTCCGCACTGCGGGCGCCGCCGCCCAGAAGATGGGCGACCAGGTCGAGGACGCGGGCAAGCGCGGATCAAAGGGCCTAAAGGATTGGGCAGACGCAGGGCGCGCCACCGGGCTTGCGCTCGGTGCGTTGGGCGCGCTCGCCATCAAGGCAGCCAACGAGTCCGAGGCGGTTCAGAGCCGACTCAAGCAGTCGATCGAGAACACCGGCGAGTCCTACGACGACCTCGCCGATCGCATCGACAAGATGGCCGAGACGTCGCTCGACCTCGCGTTCGACGACGAGGACGCCGCATCGGCCCTCGCAAGCCTGACCGATGCCACGGGCTCGGCCACCAAGGCCCTCGACGACATGGGCCTCGTCATGGATATCGCCCGTGCCCGTGGCATTTCGCTCGCCGACAGCGCGAGGATTGTGGCGGCGGTCGAGCAGGAGCGGTACGGCTCGCTCGCCCGCTTGGGCATCCAGATCGACGAGAACGCCACGCGGGAAGAGGCGCTCGGCGTCATCCAAGCGAAGTACGCGGGGCAGGCCGAGGCCTACGCCACCACAAACGCCGCCGCCTATGAGAAGTTCGGCAACACCGTCGAAAACACCCTCGAATCGGTGGGTGCGCGTCTGGTTGACCTCCAGGGACCGCTGATCGCGCTCGGCGCGGGTAGCCAGTTGCTCGGCCCCCTAGCATCTGGACTCAAGCAAGTCGGCACGGCCGCGAAGACTGCGCAGATCGGCGCGGCCGCCCTGTCGCTGGCGACCGGTCCGGTCGGGCTCGTTGCCGCTGCGGTGGCGGGCGGGGCTGCGATCTATGCCTTGACGCAACGCGAGTCCGAGGCCGAGGGCCAGGCGCGCCGACTCGCCGAGGCGACGAGGGACTACACCGCGTCCATCGTCGACAACACCACCGCCCTCGTCAACGCCGGGCTCTACGATGCCGCCAAGGGCACCGAGGCGTACCTCGCGGTCCTCGAGGAGAACGGCGGCATCGCGGCTGATCGCATCGCGGACGTCGAGGCGGCGTTACGCAACCTCAAGTCGATGAACGCCGAACTCACCGGCGCGCCGCTCGACGCGATCTTCGACGGCGTCGAGGTCGAGAAATACACGAAGAACGTCGTCGCGGCAGCTGACGCCAACCGCGACGGGCTCATCACCGCTCAGGAGCTTGCCGCCGCTCAGTCCGAACTCGCTCGGGGGTTCGTCCTGTCGTCCGGCGAGGCGGCCACGCTCAAGACGCAGGTCGCCGGGCTGACCGACGAGTTGCTCGATCCGGAGTTGGCGGGGTCGGAGATCCAGGCCGAGATCACCCGTATCCTCACATCGCTCGAGGCGGGAACCATCACGTTCGCGCAGGCGTCGACCGCGCTCCAGGCGCTTGAGGACGACACCACCGCCTACAACATCGCGCTGCGGGCGCAGGCAACGGAGGCGCGGTCCAGCGCGCAGGCCGTCTCGTTGATGACGGGCGCGCTCGATTCGCAGGTCGTGGTGGTCGAGGCGACGACCAGCGCCTACACCCAGAACGCGACCGCCATCGCCGGCGTCAAGCAGGAGCGGCGCGGCCTCGCGCAGGACGACTACTGGGAGGCTGAGCGCAAGGCCATCGAGGAGGCCACAGCTGCGTCGACCGCCTTCGGCCAGGGCCAGGCGAACCGCGGGGCCAACGCCCAGACCCCGACCGACCCGAGCGCGCTGGCATTGCCCGGTATCCGCGAGTACATCGCTGAGCAGAACGCGCTCGGGCAGGAGGTCATCGCGACGGCCGAGGCCCATCAGGTCCAGGCCCAGGCCGTCCTCGCCGCCACGCAGTCCTACGCCGGGATGATCGGCACGACCAACGCGCTCGACGCAGGCATCAGCGTCGTCATCGGCGGGCTCGACAGGCTTGGGAGCGGAACGGACAAGGTTGCCGACTCCTTGCTCGAACTCGTCGCCGCTCCGGGTGAATGGGGCGAGCTTGACGAACTGCTCGCACGCGGCCGGATCACGCTAGAGGAGTACAGCGCCGCGCTCAATGCGTCGTCGACGGCATCGGAAGTCGCGGGCGGCGCTCAGGAGGAGATGAACGTCATCCTCGCCAAGCAAGCTCCGCTCCTGGCAAGCCTCGCCGACGACCAGGAGGCGTACCTCGAAAGCATCGCCCGAATGCCAGCCGAGCAGCAGCTCCTCGCGCTCGCCTACATGGACAGTGCCGAGTCGGCCAAGGCCCTGGAGTTGCAGACGCTGGCCCTCTCGGCGGCGAATGGCGAGATGGGCGAGGGCGGCAAGGGCTTCGCGAAAGACATCATCCGGGGCGCGGCCGAGGCGGACCCGATCCTCAAGGCGATGCTGGTCGACATGGGCCTCATCACGGTCGGGGCCGAGGGGACGATCAAGGTCAACTTCGGCGAGGGCACGAGCGAGCTCGATGCGCTCAACACGACGCTCCAGCAGTTGCAGGGGTCGTTCGAGGTGGCGCTCAACCTCGACATCAACGACGACGGGATCATCGGCTACGTGCCGCCCGAGAAGGAGATGAAGGTCAAGCCGGTGGTGGAGGAGGGGGCCGACGCGCCGACCTTCGACCCGATCACCTGGCCGGTCGACCTGAAGATCAACGAGAACGCGCCGCCCCAGTTCGACCCGATCACGGTCCCGGTCGAGCCCGAGTGGCCGCAGTTCGACCCGGTCCAGATCGCGCCGCCGCCGGTCAAGGTCACGTATGAGTACGAGACGTTCGACCCGCCTGACCTGAAGAACTACACCGCGACCATCGACGTGGAGGCCGCCACCGCCAACGAGAAGATCGGAGAGACGGAGCGCTTGCTCGCCACGATCGATACGACGACCGCGTCGGCGTCCGTATCGCTCGACACCGGCCTCTTCGACACCGCCTATTCGACGGTCACGGCCAACGTCGCGACGCTCGACGCGCTCACGGCTTCGGTGTCGGTCTCGATCTCGTCGGCCGTCGCCGGCAAAGTGCAGGAGATCATCGACGATGTCGCGACGCTCGACGCACTCACGGCCTCGGTGTCGATCAGCGCCACGTCGGGGGTCGGGATGATTGTGGGGTCGATCACGGAGGACATGGCCGCGCTCGACGCCCTCACGGCCTCGGTCTCGGTCTCGGTCTCGTCGGCCGTCGCCGGCAAAGTGCAGGACATCACGACCGATGTAGAGACGCTCGACGGCCTCGCGGCCTCGGTCAACATCGGGGCGTCCGACCTCGACTACGTCACCGTCCGCAACGCGGTCGGCACCGACGTGCTGACCGTCGATGGCTGGAACCCGGATGTCGATATCGGTGGAGACACAAGCCAGTTAGAGGGCGCCATTGGACTGGTCAGGGCGTCGGTAGAATCGATCGATGGTTGGAACCCGACCATCAACTTCGGTGGAGAGACGAGTCAACTCGAAGGCGTCATCGCACTGGTCAGGGCATCAGCGGAGTCGATCGATGGCTGGAACCCGACCGTCGATATCGGCGGCAACGGGCAGCCCTTCTGGGACGCGATGAACAACGTCCAGGTCTCAAAGGACCAAGTCGACGGGTGGAACCCGATCATCTCGATCGGGGGCGACGGGCAACCCTTCTGGGACGCGATGAACAACGTCCAGGTCTCCAAGGATCAGGTGGACGGCTGGAACCCCATCGTCGACATCGGCGCGGACACCTCCCTGTACTACGGCGCGGTCGGCGGCGTGTCGTCGTCGGTCGCGGCCGTGGATGGGTGGAGCGCCACCGTCGACATCGGCGCGAACACCGCGCCCTACTACGCCAACCTGCCCGTGACGGGGCAGACCATCGGCACCAACTACATCAACGTCGAGCAGCGCCGACTCGGCGGCCAGGGCGGCGCGTTCGCCGTCGGCGGCGTGGTGACGGCGCGGATGGGCGAGGTCGGACCGGAGTCGGTCACGATCCCCGGCTCGGGGATGCGCGCCATCGCCCCGCGCGACGGGCTCTACACCGTGCCCGAGGGCAGCTACGTTTCGTCTGCCGTGGCAACGCGCGGCCAGGGCGGCGGCGGTGGGGGCATGAACTTCACCGGCGCCACGATCTACGTCGTCGCCAGCACCCCGGACATCCACGACGCGCTGAACGGCCAGCTGCTGGCCCAGGGGAGGCGCTAGCGTGGAGCTCATCAGCTACGACGGCTTCGCCTTCGCCGACCTCAACATGTACGGCGGGCTCGACGCGGACAGCTACCGGGGCAACTGGCAGGTCAACGCCCGTTACGTCGCGCGGGTCGGCGCGCCGGGCCACCTCGGGCCGGGCGAGGTGGCGCCGACGACGATCGAGGCGACCATCGGCTGGGACGGCGTGCCGGTCGGGGCGGCCGACGACCTGCTGCTGACGTTCGACCGGATGGTGGGGCGGCTGGACCCGCTCAACCAGTCGCCGAAGCGCAAGCTCGTCGTCGAGCGGCCGGACGGGGTGCGGGTGTGGCGGTACGCCAACGTCGTCCTACCCGGCGGGGTCGATCCGGACGGGGCCATCGACCGGCTGGTCGTCCGGTTCACGTCGGCCGACCCGCTGTGGCGCAAGGAGACGGAGACGACGATCCTGCCGTCGTCGCCGCTCCAGCAGGTGACGGGCACGAACAGCGCCGTCTCGCTGCCGAACGCGGGCCAGGCGGCCATCCACCCGGTCTACCGGATGGACTGGAACGGGACGCAGCGGGGCATCGGGACCGGCACGGCGACCCTCGGCTGGCGCTTTCGGTGGACGCTCACGGTCACGAACAACCGGCCGAACACCGTCGACCGCTGGCCCTACTGGGTCGACCTCGGCAACACGGCCGCGCTGGTCTCGGCGGGCAAGGCGCTGGCGACCGGCAACGACCTGCGTGTGCTCTTCCAGGGTCGGGAGCTTGCCCGGCAGCTGGTCGCGTGGAACGAGGCCCAGTCCTACGCGCTGGTGCTGCTGCCGCGCCTGGAGGCCGGTCAGGTCGTCGAGCTGGACGTCGTCTACGGCAACAGCGTCGCGGGGGCGCCGAAGACACTTCAATACCCGGACCAGCCGGCGATCCAGACGGACACCCACGTCGCCAACGCCCTGTCCGGCTCCACCGTCGGCCAGCTCAACGCGACCGAGGCCCTCGCCCTGACCAACGCCGTTGCGCTGGGCGGGACCCTCGTCGGGCTGACCGGGCCGAACGCCGGCGTGAGCCGGACCATCCAGGGGTTCACGACGGCGGCCGGGGTGACGAACGTCTTCACCGACACCTTCTCGACCGCGTGGGCAGCCGGCAACCGCTTCCTCGTGCTCAGCAGCCGCAACGGCCGCCTGCTTTGGAACACGTCCGTGACCGAGCGGGGCAACAACCCGAGCCGGGGTCGCTGGTACCTGAGCTCGGGCGAGTCGCCGCCCGACCTCGTGGACTACCGCGTGCCGGTGGCGTGGCGGCCCGCGCTCTACGCGGACGGCCGCGACAAGAAGGGGCAGCGGCGGTTCAGCCGCCTCAGCACCGGCGGCGACCTCGACAGCTTCGCGATCCTCGACGCCTCCCGGACGTGGGAGAACGGGCCGAGCGTGCCGGAGGAGGGCGCGGCCGACGGCGTCGCGCTGTCGCTGCCGTTCCCGATCACCGCCTACCGCACGCAGATGAAGCGGACCAACCCGTCCGGGATGTGCCGGGCCATCGTGGCGAGCCGGGGGCAGGGGGGCGAGCAGTACCGGGAGCTGGCCGGGATCGACACGCACGTCGCGACCGAGACGACCTGGGACCCCGGCACGCTCGTGACGCCGACCGACACGCTGCACCTCTACACCGGCCTGATCCCCGCCGAGGGCGACGAGATCCCCCCGGACTGGCGCTCGGACCAGGGCACGACCACGACGAGCGGCGCCACGACGTCGCTCACCGACGGCGAGAAGGCGTGGCGGGACGGCCAATGGGTGGGGGCGACCCTGCGCATCACGAGCGGCAAGCTCAAGGGCACGACCAGGACGATCACGGGGAACACCGCAACGGTGTTGTCGTACGCGGCGACGTCGTCGGCCATCGGCGGCGACAACACGTACGAGCTGCGCCACAAGCCGCTGCTGGCGACGTTGCGCGACTTCGTCGAGTGCAACGTCGACGTCGACCTGTCCGGGCTCGTCGCAACGGGCACCGTCGCGAACGAGAACCCGGTCTACCACCACCGGGGGCGGATGTGGCTGGGTGGGGGCTACGGGATCAGCCCGGTACGGCGGGGCGAGGTCCGGATTGGGACGCCCGACGACTGGGTGCTGACGCGCTCGTCGGAGGGGATCCGCCTCGACTCGGCGAAGCGCACGGCCACGATCTACCACGTCCCGACCGGGGCGGTGATCCGCTACCTGACCGAGCCGACGGTACAGTGGCTGAGCATCGTGACCGAGGGCGGGGTGACGACGGCGCGGCGGAGCCAGGACGGGATGCCGCTCCCGATCGGGGTCAACCCGCTGGCCAACCCCGGCGCGGCGGTCAACACGACCGGCGTGACGGTCGTCTCCGACGGCGGGGTCGTGGCGGCGGTCTCCCGGATCACGTCCGCCCCGACGCCGTTCCAACAGCCCGGCGCGTTCCGCCTCCAGCTCACGACGAACCCGGGCGGAGCGAACGCCATCGCGCAGCTCGTGTGGCCGTTGGTGCCCGCCCGTGCGGGCGACCTCATCGAGGTGACCGCCGCGGTCCAGACGACGTCGACGTCGATCCGCCCCCGGATCGGGCTGTATTGGCTCGACAACGTCGGCATCATCCAGACGTCGTTCCAGGCGACCTACGCGCCCGTCGCCAACACGTGGCTCAGCATCGGGGAGATGTTCACCGCCCCGGCCGGCGCCGTGGCCTACCAGGTGATCGTGCGGGCTGACCCGAACGGCACGGCCACGCTGGGCTCGATCTACGTCGACGCGGTCGACCCCGGCAGCCCCGTCCTCTGGTACGACGAGATCGCCTCGGCCGGCATCCGGATCGGGGCCTCTTACACAGAAGGGTTCCTCGGATGACACGACGAGCGATGAGGGGGCACCATGGCACGGCCCGTTAGCTACACGACCAAGACGGACGGCACCACGACCGTCTTCGCGGCTGATGTCAATCTGATCCAGACCGATGTCAAGCTGATCGACACCGCGCTGGCGTCGGTCGAGGCCGCGCTGCCCGGCAAGGCGGCGGCCGTCCACACCCACGCCGGGGCCGACATCGCCAGCGGCACCGTCCCCACGGCGCGGCTCGGGTCCGGCGCGGCCAGCGCAACGACGTACCTCCGGGGGGACCAGACGTGGGCGGCCCCCGCCGGCGGGACAGGGTCGGTCACGCCGGGGGCGATGTGGATGAGCGTCGCGGCGGTCGACGCCCCGGCCACCATCAAGGCACGGGCCGACTACGTCTGCGACGGGGTCAACGACGAGACCGAGCTCAACGCCGCCAAAGCCATCAGCGACGTCCTCATGCTGAGCGAGGGCACGTTCACGGTCGCGTCGTCGTTCTGGCTCGACCGCTCCGGGCTCAAGCTGGTCGCGGCCGGCCCCGGCAGCACGGTGCTCAGGGGGGTCGACGCCACCGTGACGCCGCTCAAGGTCGGCACCTTCGCCCAGGTCGCGGGCGCCGCGAACGCGAAGCACAGCGACATCGTCGTCCAGGACCTCCTGGTCGAGGTGCCCGGCGCGCCCGGCGCGGGCGTCTGTGCCATCGACGTCTGGGGCGTGAGCAAGTCCGAGTTCCGCAACGTGACGACCAAGGGCGGGTACGACGGCTGGCGGGTCCACAACCTCGACCGGTTCAGCTTCATCGGCTGCGACGCCTTCGGCCAGGTCGCGGCGGCGTGGCACCTCTACCAGGGCGTCGTCGACGACGTAACCATAGGCGTGTGGGCGAGCGGCTCCGGCGAGTGCCTGGCGGCGAACACCACCGGCATGCTCTTCGACACCTTCCTCAACGCCGGCGGCACGGAGACGCTGGCGAACGTCAACGAGTTCAACCGCCTGACCGTCCAAGGCATGCGGTTCGGCGGGTCGGACACGGCGGCGGGGACGACCGGGGTCAAGTACCTGTGCGGGGTCCGGGCGCTCACGTTCATCGCCTGCCAATGGCGGTACTGCCGGACGCAGATCGACGCGACGATCTTCGCGACGGCGAACTACACGTCGTTCCGGCTCAACTTCACCCTGCAAGGCTGCTCGCTGATCGGGACGACGGCCAACCCGGCGGTCGACGTGATCCGCTACACGGGACCGTCGTCGGGGATCTACGCGCACATCAAGCTGATCGGCGTCCACGTCGACAAGGCCGCGGACTTCCTCCAGATCGACAGCGGCAACCCGACGGTCACCATCGACGGGCTGGAGTGCGGGTCGTCCACCGGGATCGGCACCTGGTTCAACGTCGTGGCTGGGGGACCACGGATCTCGGCCACGGTGCCGCTCGTCTCCGGCTCGGCGGAGGTCGTCGTCAACCGCATCAAGGGGTCGCACGCGGTGCCGGCGGCGGCGACGTCGGTCACCGTCACCCACGGGCTCTGGAAGACGCCGAACACGGTGCTCATCACGCCGCAGAGCAACCCCGGGGCGGCGACGCGGTGGTGGTGGACGTACGTCTCGGCGACGCAGTTCACCATCAACACCGACGTTGCCCCCGGCGGTTCGGGCGTGACCTTCTCGTGGGCGGCGGAGGTCTAGGCAGGCGCCATGAGTCTGTACGGGACGTTCCTCTACGGGGCCGCGGTCTACGGGGCCGACGGCGGCGCTGGCGACAGGACGTTCGGTACCCTCGCGTTCGGCGACTTCACGTTCGGCGGGCCGACGCTCGTCTCGGCCGCCGACACCGGCACCGCGACCGGCATCGACGCCGCCTCGGTTCAGGTCGTGACCCTGATCAGCCGGGCCGATACCGGCATCACGGCTGGGGCCGACGCCGCCTCGGTTCGGCCTGTGACCCTGATCAGCCGGGCCGACACCGGCACCGCGACCGGCGTCTCCGCCGCCAGCGTCCAAGCCGTGACCATCGCGCCCGCCGTGGTCGCGACGGCCGCCGTGGGCCTCTACCCGGACACGTCGGTCGGCCCCGGCATCACGGACCTGCTCATCTCGCGGCCCGGCTGGGGGGACGTCCGCACGATCACGGCGTTCGACCCCACCATGTCGTGGGAGGTCTCCGGGGTCGGGACGCTCAGCGCCGACGTCACGGTCGCGGACGCCTGGGCGATCGGGGCGGACCCGCTCGACCGGCTGCGCGGCATGTGGGTGCGCCACCGCCACCCGACGTGGGGCGACTGGGCCGGGGTCGTGACGGACGCGGTACCGAGCGCGGTCGACGGGCTGGTCGAGATCGGGGCGCGGAGCTGGCTGGAGCTCGGCGAGAAGCTGCTGCTGCCGAAGGTGCACCGCCCGCCCGGCGGCGCGCCGGGCGCGGTCGTGGCCTGGGCGGTCCGGACGGTGGCGCTGGAGGGCAACGTCGTCTTCGAACGGCTAAATATCGACGAGCTGGGCGACGACATAACGCCCGAGCTGCGCGGGGAGACGCTCGCCGGCGTCGTGACCGGCACGGCGTCCGGCTCCGGCCAGGAGTGGAGCGACGGGACGCCCAAGCGGATGGCGGCGCGTGGCGACCGCGAGCTGCGGTGGTCGGACCGGATCGGGCGCGACCTGAGCCGCGCGGTGGAGCTGGTCGCCAACGTCCACGTCGTCGACGGGCGGCTGCCGATGTCGCTGGCGCCGGTCGAGAACGCGCTCTACGTGACCCCGTCCGACGAGCGGTACGCGGTGGCGCGTGGCTTCTGGGTGCTCGACCCGGCCAGCATCGCGGCGGTCGGGCGGCGCGAGGGCAGCCGCGCCTACGCGGGGGCGGTGACGCGCTCGACGCTAAGGCCCATCGCCCGGTCGGAGTTGGCCCGGTCGGTCACCCGGGGGCAGACGGCGCGGGTCGACCTCGTCGACGAGGATGGCTGCTTCGCCTGGTTCGACGTCGGCGACACCGTCCGGGTGACCCTGCCGAGCGCCGACATGGCGGTCTCGCTGCGGGTCCAGGCGGCGAGTCTCTCGCCGGCGTCGGGCATCCTGACCATCTCGGGGACGTGGACATGAGGAGCCGACGAGACCGCCTGATCCAGCCCGGCAGCGTCCACGACCGGGTCCTGCGGCAGGACCTCGACGTGACGACCGCGGCCGACCTTGCCCGGCAGCGGCGCGACGAGACGACGCACGACACGAGGCATCGCCAGCCGCCGGCCGTGGTGGGCAAGGTGCCGAGCGGCTTCGACGGCCTCGACGAGACGCTACGCGTGCTCAACAACGCCGGCGTGATCGACGACCGGACCACGCGGGTCGGCGACGGCGACGTGGTGAGCGACGCGGTGCCGACCGCCGCCGCGAACAGCGGGGCGGGGACGGTGGGCGGCCCGACGGCGACCGTGCCGGATGGCAACGATCGGGTCGGCCGCCTGGTCGTCGTCACGGGGACCGACCCGGCGGCGGCCACCGTCGCCATCCCAGCGGTCGTCGCGACCGTCACCTTCGGCCGGGAGCGTGCCGACACGAAGTACCTGGTCAACGTGTGGGCGGTGGATCCGACGGCCGCGCCCGTCCCCTTCTACGTGGCCTGGAACGACGCGCCGTTGCAATCGTCGCGATGGCGGCTGATGACGACGGCCACGCTGACCGCGTCCTCGAGCTACCACGTCGGATACAAAATCGAGGACGTCTAGGCGCGGCGGGGGTTTGCTACACTAGGCGCAGATGAATAAGGGCCGCGCCTCGCGAGAGGCCCCGCCCCCTACTGGACTGGTCACCGCCCCACGGCGCGCACCGAGTCCCGGTAGGGGGCTTTTGTCGTTACCCGGAGCGCACGCATGACGAGGACCGCCTAATGGACGTCGAGTGGATCGCCGCCGTCGCGGCCATCGTCGCGGCCCTGTGCGCCACCGCCGCGTGGCACGCCGCCCGGATCAACGCGACGACGCTGACGGAGATCCAGCGGTCGCTCGGCGCCCGCTTGACCGACTCGGTCGACTCGGCGGGTCGCGAGCAGCGGGCCATCGGCAAGCTAGAAGGCGGCAAGGACGAACGGTTGGACCAAGCGGCGCGGCTCGAGCATGCCCGGGAAAACTCCGTCCTCGTCACCGAGCTGCCCTCCGAGGAGCGCCGTGCGGATGAAGCGGAGTGATGGCGGGGCGCGACGTGATGCTGATCGGGGCGCTCACGCATGACCCCAGACTTGCTCTTCTCGGCGCTCACGGCCGTGGTTGGGGCGGCCTTCGCCTTCCTCTTGAAGGAGCGCGCGGAGTTCAAGGCGACCATCAAGGAGTTGACGACCGCGGCGAACGTCGACAACCAGAAGAAGGTCGCCCTCGCGGATCGAGTCCCGGACCTGCTGGCGAAGATCGACGACCTGGAGCGGAGGATGGCGACGTGACGCGGTTGCGACATTGGTGGTCACGACTCGTCCGCCTGACGCCCGATCCCGACGTTGCGGCGGCGCGCGCGGTCCTTGAGGAGACGTACCGAACGACGGATCGGGTCGGGCGACTTCTGATTGACATCGACGCACAAGCGTGGACGTCCCGCGACCGGCCGCTCGAAAACGATTATTTCCCTGATCGGAGGCGGCAGGCATGAATCGCATCCCCCCCTTCCTCCTCTGGCATATCCCCGTCCTGGTCGTGTTCTACCTGCTGTGGCAGCATCACCGATCGTCGACCGGCGACTGGGTGGACAGGCTGATCGCGGCGGAGTTGGCGATCACCTTCGGCTACTCGGCGCTGGTGTTGATCATCGGCCGCAGGCCGAACGAGTGGAGCCCCCGCGCCGCCGGGCTGCTGTTCACCTCGATCGCGACGAGCGTGCTGTTCGCGGGCACGTTGTTGCTCTACATCCGCGACTTGCCTGGATATCGCCCGGATATCCAGGCAAGTCCGCCCCTGCCGATGACCGCTGAGGCGGCGGTGGACGTGGCGCGCGCCTACTTCCTCGTCGGCGGCCCCCTGCTCGGCTACGGGCTCACCGTCTGGACGCTCTCATTCTTTCGGCAATTCCACCGGCTGCCGAACAAGGTCGAGGCCGAAACGAGCTTCTACCTCACGCCGACGGACGCCGACGTGCAGAGGCTGGTCGCCCGCGAGAAGGAGCCGTTGTGAGCGCGCCTTTCGACAGCAACACGTACCGAGCCGTCATCGTCAGGCATATCGACACAAGGAGCACAACCATGAAGAAGTTCATCGCTGCCATCGCCATCGCCGTCACCCTCGGAGCGTCGGCGCTCACGGGTTCCGTCTCTGCCGGAAACCACCTGAACGTGCCCCAGGGCGTGTGTTTCGAGGGTGGGTTCGCAACCTTCCTCGCGGAGGACGGCACGCCGTTGTTCCGCAACCAGGGCGAGTGCGTCAAGGCCGTCGTCGCGTGAGTCAACCTTGGGACTCAAATAGCTACCGGGCGACGATCCTCCGGCACATCGACGCGGATACCACCGCTGTTCGCTGCCACCTCGGCCTGGACGTGAGCGTCGACGTGACGCTCCGCTGGGCGGGGATCGACGCGCCCGAGCGGTACACCGAGGCGGGGAAGAAGGCCACGGCGATGGTGGTCCATTGGCTGCCGGTCGGGTCGACCTGCGAGATCGAGACGGTCAAGTCACAACGCGAAAAATTTGGGCGTTACCTTGCCGTGTTCATAGTCGCCGGGGAGAACCTCAACCAGAAGCTCGTCGACTTGGGACACGCCGTGCCCTACGACGGGGGGCCGCGATGACCGACGAGTTGATGGTGCAGATACCCCACGGACGCGCTCACGCGATTGTCTCGTGGCTTGCAGCGTATCGGGGGCAACTCGAAACGCAACAACCACAGAACGCCCACTTTGTCGAGGGTGTGCGGGCTAGTGAGGAGCTGCTAAAGGAGGCGATGCAAGAAGCACAGAACGCAGATCGCGGGACAAGATTGCCCTACGACGGGGGCCCCCGATGATCGAACGACCGCTAGGCCGTCGTGAGCCCTCCAACTGGGTCCACACCGCCCGCTACCCGCTCACCGCCGCCACGGTCCCGACGACGCCGGTGCCGGTGGTGTTGGGCGCCCTCTGGTACAGCGCCTTTGACCGGCCCACCGTCGGCAGCGACGGTCGTTGGTGGATCGGGCGGGGCGACCTCGGCCGCGTCCGCGGCGGCCACGCCGTCTGCCTCAAGCCGCAGTCGCTCCGCGACTCAAATGCATGGTGGGTTTACCACAACCAGCAACGTGAAGGCGCCTGCGTAGGTTGGGCGGCGAGCCGCGCCATGACGCTGCTCAACCGGAAGCGCCTGGATGCCCGGTGGCTCTGGAACCGCGCGAAGGAAATCGACGAGTGGAGTGACACCAACCCCGGCGATGACAACGGGACGAGCGTCAGGGCGGCCATGGACGTGCTACGGCGTGTGGGTCATGTGCCGATCTACCGTGGCGTAGCACGGCCTGTGGACCCCGCTGAGGGCATCGTCGAGAACCGCTGGGCGCAATCCGCCGACGAGGTGCTCGCCTGCCTGCAATCGCCCGCCTACGCCACGCTCGGCGCCGTGCCGCTGCTCAACTCGTGGGGACGGGATTATCCGCACCTGGTCTACCTCCCGCTGGAGGTGCTCGACCGGCTGATCCGCGAGGACGGCGAGGCCACGATGTTCGTGGACCGGGTCGTATCGTGAGCGCCCGGTTCAGCGAGCCCGCGTTCATGCAGGACGAAGCAAGCGCCCCGGTGGGGCTGAGGGAGACGACATGAGTACACCAGATATGACCAAGGGCCTCGTCGCACTGCCCGAACATAACGTTGCCCTCGCCACGCGCAAGGTGAACGGCGTCGGGATGGACCTGCTCGGTCCCCGCACGCGGCACGGGCTGGGCTGGCACCGGGCGCAGGGCAACGGCGCGGCGGGATGGCTCTCCCGGCCCGACGTGCGCGGCCTGACCGACTGGGCCATCTCAGAGAACGCCGACGCCACGATGACGGAGATCAACCGGATCACCGGCACGGACGCCGACATGAGTGGATGGGCGCAGGGTCCGTACAACTCGGCGGTCGCGTCCGAGGACGCCCGACAGTTCGTGGCGGCCTACGGCGGGTTCGCCAGCGTCATCAACATGCACCTGGAGTCGATCGAGGTCGAGGGGTTCTACGACGACCCGATCCACGACAACACGCGCCGGGACCTCGCCCGGTGGGCGGCCAGCCGGGCGCACGACGACGGCATCGCATGGGACCGGTACCCGATCAAGCCGGACGGCCTCACCCACAACTACGGCCACCGCGAGTTCTGCGGCGTCGCCTACAAGGCGTGCCCCGGCTCCGTCCTGTGGGCCTACATCAATGGCGAGCTCATCGACCGGGTCCAGCCGATTCTGAAGGCCGCGCAGGTCGGGGCGACGGCGGCTAAGCCGGCCGGGCCGGTCTACCGCCGGGCGCCCATGCCGCCGGCGATGAAGCTCGACCCGATGCCCGACGCCACGATGCTCAACGGCGTGACGTTCCGGCTCGTCAACCGCGAGTTTCGCGTCGAAGCGTTGACGGGCTGCTACACGTCGGTGGGCAGCGCGACGCGGTCCCGGTCGAGCCTGCGCCCCGGCGACGTCGTGCGGATCGTCTACCTCCACGAGAACAATAAGTGGGGTATTGCCGCAGGAGGTTCCCGTATCCCAATGGCGCACCTGTCCGAGATCGTCGACGTCGACCAGGCCGCCTGATGTACGCCCCGCCGCCGCCCGACCCGACCCCGGTCGCCCGCCTGACGGCGCGTCAAGTGGAGGTCCTGCGCCAATCGTGCCTCGGCAAGACGGGCACGGAGATCGGCGAGGCCCTCTTCATCACCGACCAGACGGTGAAGAACCACATGACCGCCGCCTACGACACGTTGGGCATCCGCGCCGGCTCGCCCGGGCGGCTTGCGTGCTACCTCATGGGCCTCGCCGACGCAACGACCGTCCTCCCGCAAGCGCCGGGCGAGCGCCCAGACGACGTCTAGCAGAAAGGATCAGCACCATGGCGAACAACGGCAGCAGCAGCGCCGGAGCCGACAACCTGCGGCGAGGCGGGCGCACGGCGATCCAGGGCGCCGTCGCCTCGGTCATCGTGGAGGCCATCGAGCGCAACGACTGGCACCAGTTCGCGGGGCTGGAGGAGGCGCTGGCGATCACCGCGATCATCGGCATCGTCGCGTGGGTCCAGAACCAGCTCGAGGACCTGGCGGGCTATCGCATCTTCGACCCCAAAGACCGCAAGGTCGGTGCGGTCGAACTGAACAGGCCGACGTAGCTATGCCGACCGACACGACGCGCACCGGCCCCGTCCGGCTGGAGGCCACGGCCGAGGGCTGGACGCTCCCCCGCACGGGGTGGGCGGACGGCCCGCCCGACCAGGTCTCGGTCGTCACCCTCTGGTACGACCCGGATGGGTCGCTCATCACATCCGAGGACCGGATCGCGGCCCTCGAAGCTCAGCACAAGGAGGCAGCACATGGCGACGCATAAGGACACGGCAGCGGCACACGGCGACGACGCGGCGGAGACCGTCACGATCTCGGCCGAGGAGTACGCCCGGTTGATGGCGGCGGGCGAGGTCAACACCACGCCCGCGATCGAGGAGGGGCCGCATCTCGACGACCCCGAGATCCGGGCGGCGAAGCGGGCGCAACTCCGCGACGCCGGCATCGACCACGAGGCGGATGGCCTCAGCGACGACATGCGGACGATCCTCCGCGAGAAAGGCAACTAGACCATGGGCCTCACGACAAGCGGCGCACAGCAGATGATGGGCCTCGCGGTGGGCGAGGCGCTCACCAACTTCGCCACCGCCAACGCACACCAGGGCGTCGGCTTCGGCGTGGGCGCATCCGGCGCCTTCGCCATCGCGCAGACGGACCTCCAGGGGGCGTCCAAGGCCCGCAAGCCGGTCACGTCCTCCACGCGCTCCGGTAGCGTCCTCACGTCGGTCGCGACGTGGGCGGCGGCGGACGCAGTGGGGACCTGGGACGAGTTCGCCCTGTTCAACGCGGCGGCGGCGGGCGTGATGCTCCACCGGGGCGTCTCGGCGGGCTTCTTCGTGAAGAACAGCTCGACTACTGCCACGCTAACTGTGACGCTTACGTTGACGGCGGCCTAGTCCCCGATGGCACGTATCAACCCCAACGCCTACACCATCCCCGACCCGCTATCGACGGACGTGATCCGCACGTACGTCGACAGCGTCAAAGACGCGCTGGTCGACATCGACGCCAACGGCACGTACTACCGTGGGTCGAGCTACGCGGCGGGCACCGAGGGTGACGTCCTCGCGTGGAGGCAGGCCCAGGCCACCTACGTCCCGAGGCCCCTCACAGGTGGAGGGGCCACGCCCGGCACGGGCGTGCAGCGCGGCATCAACCTGTCCGGCGGCGAGTTTGGGGCGCACGGCTCGTTCGGCGGTTCCCCCGACCAGGACTACTTCTTCCCCAAGCTGGCCGACTTCCAGTTCTGGGGCGGCAAAGGGTTGACGCTGTACCGGGTGCCATGGACGTGGGAGCGCATGCAGCCGCTCCTCAACGGCGTGCTCGACGAGACGTACGCCGCGCAGGTCAGCGCGGTCCTGAACGCAGCCGAGACAGCAGGTGTGTTCGTCCTCCTCGACTGCCACAACTACGGGCGGCGAACGATCGAGACCGCCGGCGGGTTCACCGCGGACTTCACGTCCACCATCGGGCCGTGGACCGGCAGCAACCTCTCCGTGTCGGCTGGTCGCCTGATCTCCGACCCCGGCTCGGACTTCCCCGTCATGCGGGCGGGGTCCACGCTCTCATCCGCAACGCAGACCTTCACGGCCACCGCGCGGTTCACCTCCGAGGCCGGCGCGGCGAGCATGGAGTTCCATGGCGTCGCCAAGGACGGAGACAACTACTACTGGCTGCGCCTCGACCGCTCGGCGAGCGTCTGGGCGGCGGGCAAGAAGGTCGGCGGGGTCAGCACCACGCTCGGGTCCGGCGCGCAGGTCTTCGCCCTGAACACCGACTACACGGCTATCGTCGATGCGAACCAGGCGCTGGCGGGGAACGTCCGCTTCACCATCGACGGCGTCGTCAAGGGCACGTACCCCACCGACGCGGCGCTCACCGCCGGGCGGGTCGTCATCAAGTCCGACTTCTCCAAGCTCTCCATCGACAACACCACCTTCAACGTCAACGGCTCGACCACGGGCTTCGGCACCACCGCCAACACCATCGGCGACGGGACGCTCACCCCCGCACACCTCCAGGACTTGTGGGCCAAGGTGGCGGCGCGCTACAAGGCCCACCCGGCCGTGTGGGGCTACGACGTGATGAACGAGCCCCACGACATGCCGGTGCCGACGTCGCCCACGACCTACAACACCACGGCGACCGCGACGCTGCTCAACCGGGCAGGGCTGGCGGGCATCCGCTCCGTCGACACGGTCCACCCGGTCGTGGTCGAGCTCGACCAGTGGGGGGGGATGCAGAACTTCGTCAACAACTACGGCACCGACCCGACGCCGTGGGTTCCGGACACCGGCGTGAATAAGGTCTACTACTCGGCGCACTACTACCAGGACAGCGACCACTCCGGCACGTACGCCGGGGCGAACGCCACGTGGGCCGTCGCGTACCGCGACCGCCTCTCCGGAAACGTTACGCCGATGCTGTCGTGGGGGCAGACGCGGGCACTCCCGATCTTCCTCGGCGAGTTCGGCGTCCTCAACGACACGAGCACGTCGGCGGCCGAGTGGCGGACCGACCTCAACACCCTCCTCGGTCTGTTCGACCAGTACGGGGCGCACGCGACCTACTGGGCGGGCGGCCCCGCCTACACGTCCGCGACGTCGCTGACCCCGTCCTCGACCAACGGCGTCGCCAACTACACCGCCCCCGCCAAGCCGCCCACCGCCGTCATGCTGGCCCACCTCGGCGTTCCGTCGGCGTCCGGAGGGATGCTCCCCGTGGACGGTAAGGGGGCGCTGATCGTCGGCACCGCGTTCGGTGCGGTGGACAGCCTGGCGGTCGGCGCGGCCGGGACGGTCCTGACCGCCGACGCTGCCCAGCCGATGGGGGTCAGGTGGTCGGCCCCGACCGGCGGCGGCGGATCCACCGGCACGCTCAAGTATCCGCACCCGCTGGCGGTCAACGGGCAGTCGTCGGCGCTCGTCGTGCTCGGCGGCAACGCGCTGCCCTACACCCCACCGGCGGGGAAGGTGCTATACATCACCTTCCTGGCCCAGGACGACGGGACGAACTTCGTGCTCGCCGACGGAGTCAAGATCAGCCACGGCTTCCTCGGCCACGGCGGGGCCAATTTCTCGCTCCCTGCCCCGGTGTTGGTGTCCGCGTCCCAGGCCCTCACGGTGACGGCGGGATCCGCCGCCCTCCACCGGCTGTGGGGCTTCCTCGTGGACGCCATCGCCACCATCGAGCCGCTGCACGTCGGCGTGACCAGCACCGTCACGTACACCGTCCCGGCGTCCAAGCAGCTCGTCATTACGACCATGACGGCCGCCGACACCTTGACCAAGGCGACGATCAACGGGCTGAGCTCGGGCGACAAGTGGCCGCTGGCCCAGATGGAGCCGATCATCCTGCCCGCCGGGGCCGTCATCTCCTCGACCACCGTGAATCAGGTCGGCATCCACGGCTACCTTCGCCCCGTGCCCGCCTAACTGTCACAGCACCATAGGCCGATGACCCGGCGGGGTGGGTTCAGCTAGATGGCTATCGCTTACGTCGCCAGGATCGGCGAAGACAGCTACAACGGGGCGCTCGTCGCCAGCCGGATCATCACGCTCACGGCGGGCGCGGCGGTCGGCGAGACGGTCGTCGGCTTCTTCGTCAGCAACGGCTCTCGAACGCTGACCGGCGTCACCGACTCCAAGGGCAACACCTGGACCCTGGTCGGCAATACGGTCAACGGCACGTCGGTCGGCTCCGCGCTCGCCTTCTGCCACGTCGCCAACGCGCTCGCCATCAACGACACGGTCACGGCGACGTGGTCAGGGACGGGGTCGACCCGCATCTCGCGGCTACACACCTTCTCTGGCTTAGACACCGCGCTCGGAATCGACCAGATTCTCGGGGCCGTGGGGGCTTCTATCTCGCCGTCGGTCACGCTCGGGGCGACCGTCGCGGCCGACGAACTGATTTTCTCGCTCGACGCGGCCGTTGGCGCGACGGCGACGACGCCGGGCGTTGACTACACCGAACTCGACGAGGCCGCCACGGCGGCGGGCAGCAACGACCGACAGCTCCACACGCAGTACCGGATCGTGGCGGCGACCGGGGCCTACGTCTCCAACGCGACCTACGCCGCCAGCAAGACGTGGGCTATCCGGGCGGGCACGCTGCGGGCGGCGGCCGGGGGCAGCGCGACCGCCTCGGGCGCGGACACCGGTGGCGCAGCGGGATCGGATGCAACCACCCTCGCGGCATCGCTGACCACGGCCGACACGGGGGCACTCACCGGAACCGACACGGCATCGACGTCTGCCTCCCGCACCGACACGGATAGCGGGGTCGTCACCGGCACGGACGTCGCCGCCACGAGTGTCACCCTGACCGTTGTCGACACGGGGGCACTCACCGGATCCGATGCGTCCACCACGACGGCCAGCCTGACACATGGCGATACCGGGCTCGTGGCAGCGTCGGAGTCGGCGTCGCTCGCGGTTGAGGTCACGGTGGCGGACGCTGGGTCGGCCACGGCGGTCGACGGGCCGTCCGTGTCCGTCTCGGGGTCGTCGGTAGCGGTATCCGCTGCGGACGTCGGGAGCATCGCATCGGGCGCCGTCATCGGCGACGGCACGTTCGGCGATCTGACCTTCGGCGGCGAGCGGGCGACCCTCGTCGCGTCACTGGCCGTTGCAGACAGCGGGACGATGGCGAGCGCGGACGCCATTGCGACGGCCGCTGCGCCCACGATGGCCGACACGGGCACGGCGACGGGCACGGCGACAAACGCGGTCACCGCGTCCCTCGTCACCGCCGACACCGTCAGCCTGGTCGGTACAGACGCCGCAAGCACGAGCGCATCCCACATCGTCACGGACAGCGGGACGGCAACCGGCACGGCTACGGCGACGGCGACCGTGTCGTTCGGGCTGGCGGACACCGGCACGTCGACCGGGGTTGACGCTGTCGCCACCAGCGCCACCCTGACCTCGTCCGATACCGGGCTGCCCATCGGGACCGAGACGGTTGCGGCGATAAGTAGCTCCCTCACGATGGCCGACACGGCCACCATGACAGGCGTCGACGACCCGACCACCGCTGCGGTCGTCCCGGTGGCCGCAGCCGATACCGGCAGCCTGACGGGTGCGGACGTGGCCACGACGGCCGCTGCGCTCACGATGGCCGACGATGGCACCGGAACCGGCGTAGACGCATCCAGCGCGTCTGCGAGCCTCGTAGGGGCCGACACGGGCATCCTGACCGGATCGGACGCCACGACGATGGCGACGAGCCTCGCCGTGGCGGACGCTGGCAGCATGGCCGGGGTCGACGCCCGGGCGACCGTCGCGGTGACGCCGGTGGGCGTCGCCGACACGGCCGTCTTGGCCGGGGCCGACGCGGTCACGAGCGTCGCGGCGAACCTCGGCGCCCCCGACATGGGCACCGTTACGGGTGCCGACGCCGTCGCCACGATCACGGCGTCCCGCTCGATCGCGGGCGTGGGCACGCTCACCGGCACGGATGTGGTCACGGCCACGGCCTCGATGACCGTGGTCGACACGGGGACCGCGACGGGCATCGAGACGGCGTCGGCCACGGCGGTCACGCCGGTCACCGTCAACGACACCGGATCGCTCGCGGGCACCGACATCGTCACGGGTGTCAGCGCAAGCCACGACGTCGCGGACACCGGATCGCTCACCGGCACCGACGCAGTGACCAGCATCAGCGTCACCCGCACGGCGACCGACGCGGGCGTACTCACTGGGCTCGATGTCGCGACGATAGCGGCCGGGATCACCACGGCCGACGTGGGATCGATCGTCGGCGCGGAGGCCGCGTCGCCGACGGCATCCCTGACGGGAGCCGACGCCGGGGCGCTCACCGGCGCGGATGCCCAGTCGGTGGCCACCGGCGGGGTGGCGGTCACGGCCGCCGACACCGGCGCCCTCATCGGGACGGACGCCGTCGCGGGTGTCACGGCGTCGCTCACGGCGGCGGACGCGGGGACGGCGACCGGGGTCGACGCCGCGACGATGGATGCCAACGCGGCGACGACGGACGGCGCGACGCTGACCGGCTCCGAGACGGCAACGCTGGCGGTATCCCGGTCGATCGCGGACCTCGCGACGATGACGGCGGTCGATGCGCTGGCCATGGTCGCCGCGCTCACCCGTGCGGACACCGGGGGCCTCGTCGGGACCGACGACGCATCGGGCGTCGAGGGCGCGTCAGGCCCGGCCACCGGACCGATCTCGGCGGTCGTCTCCGTCCCGCACATCACGGCCAGCGTCGCGGTCCCGGATCGGGCCAGCACCATCGCCGTGCCGGAGCGGGGCGCGGTCGTCCTGGTCCAGCACGTCACCGCCACCGTCACCGTCCCGCACGTCGTCGCGATCGTCGAGGAGTAACACCATGGCAACGCCAGTCATCCATCTCCACCAGGGAGACGCCTACACCGTCATCGGCCAGGGGCCGCCCGCTTGGACGCTCGCCAACGCGCCGAACCTTGCGGGCGCGACAATCGCCTTGCAGATCACGCGGAACGGCGCCGTCGTGGTCGCGGCGGCGGGGACACTCGCCAGCGGCGTCTACCCGGCGGCTCAGGTCGTTCACACGCCACTCACGGCCCAGCAAACGGCGGGGCTGGGCCTCGTCTCCTACGGCTACCGACTCATCGCCACGCTCTCGAACGGCGACGTCGTCACCCTCGACCACGGCGACACGGGCAGCGTCCTGGTCACGCGGGCGCAGGGGTAGGGGCGGGCGTAGCGGCACGATAACCCCGACAGAGTGAGTACGTGAGTAGGCACGGGCAACCGGCCGCTCGTCGTCGTGGGGTCGCGACGGTGTCTGAACGTGTCCCCTAGGACGATGAAGCCGAGCCACAATCCACCGAGGGGACACGGTTAGATCGCGCGCGGCCGAACCGCCCACGCGCGGGGGAGCGGCACCGCGGGCGGGTCGCCGAGCCCGACCAGGCGGTCCCCCCACGCCAGCCGGACGCCCTCCCGCGACACGACGACGGTCCCGGCCTCGCTCAGGATCGCGGCGAGCTCGTCGTCCCGGTAGGCGTGAACCACGCCGGCGGCCGCGCTCAGGAGGTCCCACGACCGGCGGAGCGCGGCGACGTCCGGCGCCTGGGGGAGCCGGGCGAGGGCGCGGTCCGCCGCCGCCACCGCCTCGGCCAGCGCGGCGTCCTCGGCGTCGAGCACGGTCCCGGGCAGCTTGCCCTCGAGGTAGCGGGTCAACGCCCGCGCGTGCCGGGCCTGGGCGCGGGCCCGGTCGCGCTCCGACGCGGC
>NZ_DATLWX010000028.1:0-64108 GCF_035576065.1 Nocardioides sp. | reverse complement strand
GCCGCGCGGCGCCGGCGGACACGGCTTCAGCGAGGCCGAGGGCGTCGGGGACGTCGAGGTCGGCCTCGAGGTGCATGGTGCCGTCGAAGGACACCTGGTCACAGACGAAGGTGACGTGCCGCTTGTCGGCGGCGGCTTCGATCTCTGCTGCCAGCAGTTCGGGCATGAACCTGGCCCGGGCGTGGGCCACCAGCCGCATAAGCTGCGAGGGGGTGACCCTGTTGGCGCACCACGCGGTCTGCTGGTCCACGAACGCCGCCGCCTCCGGTGTGAGGTCGACCGTGGTCTGGGCGATGACCCTGGCCCGCCACGCCATCACGTCACCCGTCAGGATCGCGGCCCACAGCTGCGGCAGCCGATAGCGGAGCTCGATGACGTCGGTGAGGTAGGACCCGACCGAGTCGCACGTCATCCCGAGCTTGGTGGCGACCTCGGGGATGCAGAACTCGTCGATGGCCGGGGACCCTTCACCTGCGAGGGTCTTGGGTGATTGGAAGCACCCGGCCGGGTCCTCTGATTCCGCGGCCGGGTGGAGTGCGACCCAGTGCGCAGCGAGCTGCATCGACCTGACGTCGGAGGCCCGCCGCAGGTCCTGCTCGGACCGCAACGCAGCCAGCACCTCGGCCGGAGTGTCCGGCAAGGTGGCGGTGGTGGCGGTCGCTGGCATGAGACAAGCCAAGCAGGGACCACCGACACTGAGGGCCCGAAATCAGCCTGTTCGCGGTGGCTGGGGAAAGTTCTTCGAGGAATCTTTCGGGACTGAGTCGATCGGACCGCCGTACGCACCCCGATCCGGACGCCCACCGTCCGGAAACGGCCCTACGGTGAGCCCATGACGACCGACACGAGCACCGACGCAAGCACCGACAAAGGGTTCGAGGTCAGACCACTGACGGCCGAGACCTGGCCGGCGTTCGACGCCCTCGTGGTGCGACACGGCGGGATCTTCGGCGGCTGCTGGTGCATCTGGTTCCACCCCGACGGCCCCGAGCGCGGCCAGGGTGCCGAGGCCAACCGGGAGCTGAAGAAGGCGTACGTCCTGGCCGGCGAAGCCCACGCGGCGCTGGTGATGGACGGCGACGAGGCGGTTGGGTGGGCGGAGTACGGCACGCCGACCGAGCTGCCCACCCTCCACCATCGCAAGCAGTACGACGCCGAGAAGGACTGCGACCCCGACTACCGGATCACCTGCGTCTTCGTGGACAAGAGATACCGCCGCCAGGGCGTCACCGAGCTCGCGATCCGCGGTGCACTCGACCTCATCGCGCAGGCCGGTGGCGGCGTGGTCGAGGCCTATCCGCACGACCTGACCAACCAGACGAAGAAGATGTCGTCGTCGTTCCTCTACAACGGCACCCGGCGGCTTTACGATCGGCTCGGTTTCACCTACGTCCGGCCCAAGGGGTTGAAGAACTGCGTGATGTCGATCGACGTGCCTGCACACCGGTGAGAGGGCTAGGTTCCCTGAGCATGGACATGATGAAGAGTGACGAGATTGTCGCGGCCGGGCTGGCCGACTGGCGCAAGCTGGCCCAGGGGCTGCATGCCCGCTACCTGGTCGCCGACTTCGGCGCCGGCGCCCGGTTCATCACTGCGGTGGGCGAGGCGGGCGACGCGCTCGGACACCACCCGAGCATCTCGATGGGCCAGGGGTACGTCGATCTCAAGCTGGCCACCGCCGACGCGATCTACCGCGAGGACGACGGCACCGAGCACATCGTCGAATGGGTGACCCAGCAGGACGTCGACCTCGCCCGACGGATCAGCGGCATCGCCGCCGACCACCAGCTCGACGCCGACCCGGCCTCGGTCAGCGTGTTCGAGCTCGGTCTCGACACGGCGCGCTCCGCGGCCATCGCACCGGTGTGGGCTGCCCTGCTGACGGGGAGCGCCGAGTCCCAAGGCCTCGGGTCGCCCAGCGATGAGGTCCGGGACGCCACGGGGCGCGTGCCCAACCTGTGGTTCGGCGACGCCGCCGAGGACGGCTCTCCGAGTCGGGGGTTCCACGTCGAGGTCTATGTGGCGCCCGAGGTGGCCGAGGAACGGATCGCCGCCGCGGTCGCTGCGGGTGGGACCATCGTCGATGACAGCGACGCACCGTCGCTCATCGTGATCGCCGACCACGACGGCAACAGGGGCATCCTGTGCGTCGCCCAGCCGCCGGCGAAGACGGACTGAGCCGCCAGCCGCGGCCCGCCCGTCCTAGTCTGGCCGCGTGATCAGCGAGGACTCCGAGGCGCTCGCGGGCGGCAACATGGGCGAGGTCTCGCGCCGAGGTGACACCGTGGTTCGGCCCGCGGGCGCGTGGACGCCAGCCGTGCATCGCCTGCTCCGTGAGTTGGTTGCTGCCGGCGTACGCGGCGTTCCCCAGCCCGTCACGATCGGGGAGGACCACGAGGTCCTGGGATTCATCATCGGAACGGTGCCGAACGACCCCACGCCTGAGTGGGTGTGGGCCGAAGCCGCGCTGCTGTCCTCAGCCCGCCTCCTGCGTCGGGCCCATGACGTCACATCAGGTCTCGACACGCAGGGGCCGTGGCGGTCGCCGGTCCGAGAGCCGGCCGAGGTGATCTGCCACAACGACTTTGCGCCGTACAACCTGGTCTTCGACAAGGGGGTCGTCGTCGGCGCCATCGACTGGGACTACGCATCCCCGGGTCCTCGGCTCTGGGATCTCGCGTACCTGGCCTATCGCATCGTTCCCCTGTCGTGCGGTGATCGGCGAGACGGGTTCACCGATGAGGAGCGTGCGCAGCGCCTGCGACGCCTGCTGGCGGCGTACGGCTGCGACGCCGAACCACGACACGTGAACGACGTCCTGCGGGACCGTCTCCTTGCGCTCGCGACCTTCAGCGACGACATGGCCCAAAGGCTCGGCAAGCCGGAGCTGAGCGAACACGCCGCCCTCTACCGGTCCGACGCGGCGGGTCTGACCACCACAGAACCGCCCGCGACCTAGGTTCGCGGGCGGCTCTTCGTCGCTGACACATCTCCGGGGGGTAGATGTGCGTCGACGTGGCGGCCGCTCGCCATGGGGTTCGAGCGGCCACCCCAAGGTTAGAACGAAGATGGGCCGTCACGAGGGCAAATGGACGAATCCCCTACGACGGTCTAGATCGGCTGGCTCAGGGCTCTGAGGTGACGGCGTCCTCACAGTTGTTTGGCGTACCAGCGGTCCGAGTATGGTCCGCCGGAGTGAGGCGGTGACTCGCGATAGCCGAGGGACTCGTAGAGCCGCTGCGACTCAACGAGGTCGTTGCGCGTGTCCAGGCGCAGCTGGGAGAGGCCCATGCCGAGTGCTCGCTGCTCGACCTCGAGCATCAGCCGCCGGCCCAGTCCTTGTCGGCGGAACCGGTGGTCGACGTGCAGCCGGCGTACCTCTCCGATCTCCGGCGTCACCCGGGCGAGAGCCACACAGCCGCAGACGACGCCGGCATCGGCGGTGGCCACGAGGAAGACCCCGTGAGGGGCGACGAGGTCATGAGACGGGTGTTCGGCCAGCGCGGCCTCGAGCTCTGCTGCGGTAGCAGGGCGCCGGTGGTACCTGCTGGCGACGTCGTGCAGATAGGCGCGCAGCGCCAGCTCAGCGACGCCCGAGTTCGGCGGGACTGCAGTGATCTGCACGTCTGACAGCACCCGTCGCATCAGCTCGATCTTCAGGTCCGATCCCTCGCGCAACGGCTCCCACTCACCCGTGGCCTCGAAGCCGCACTGCACATACAGCCGTCGGGCCGAGTCGTTGCCCTCGGTCACGTGCAGCTCGACCGTGGTGACGTCGCGACGTCGTGCGTGGTCCAGCAGCCAGGCGAGCAGTGATCGGGCACAGCCCTGACCCCGGGCCTCCGGCGCGGTCCACATCCCCCACACCATCATCCGGTCGGGCTCGTCGGGAGGATGCCAACCAGCCCCCATCGCGAGCCGGGTAGCTCCGTCGCGCACGACCAGGATCGGGCCGGACACGGACAGACGCCTTCGCCAGTCCTGCTCCGACTTCTGCTGGGACTCTTCCAGCGTCACGCCGAAGGCGTCAGGCGCGTCGGCCAGGGCTCGCAGCCGGATGTCCCGGAACCCCTGCCAGTCGTCGGGCCCGAGCTGCTCGATCGTCGTCATGGACCGACCCTCGCAGCCGCGGCGGCGTGGTGGCCACTGCATTCGGCGTACGGCGACGTCAGGCCGGCGCCCAGCAGATGCCGTAGCGGCGACCGGCGTCCCACTGCTCGCGGGAGGGTCGCTCCTCGGACCAGGTGAAGTCGAGCGGGTCCTCGGCGCGGGAGCGGGCGGCCGAGCGGCAGGCCGACTCCATCTGGACGCTGGCCGCGGCGACCGACGGATACGCCTTCCCGGCCAGCGGCACGGTCGAGACAGCCACCCACGAATGCGCCGACGAGCAGGGCACGCGCTCGAAGGAGGCAGCATCAGGGGATGCGGTCCCGCACATGGCGAACCGGTCCGAGGCGCCCACCATGCCCATCGAGGAGCGGGGGAGGGGCGCCAGCCTGCCGGCGCCCGCCAGGGCGACGACGTCGCAACGGAACCAGTCGGCCCCGGCAGCAGCATCCGTCACCGACGGGGTGAACCAGATCGCCTCCACCATGCTGAGGCGCACCTCCTCGGGCGTACCCCCGACATGGGCGCCCAGCAGGGACGTGCACGTGTCAGCCACCGACGACTGGACGGAGGGCGAGTCCACGGCCAGGAGGTGGCCGGACGAGACGAGCGGGAGCCGGCCGATCTTGTAGGTGTGCGAGGTGTGCTTCGCGGCGCACGAGACGGCCGTGCCGCTCACGGCTGGCGCCACCGCCTGCGCGAGGGTCAACCGGTGGCAGCCGTTCCTGGCCGGTCGGGGGGCAGGGGACGCGGTCGGCTGGACAGCGGCGGTCGTGGCGGGGACGGACGGGGAGGAGGACGTCGGCGATGCGGCCGGCCGGGCGTCCTGCGAGCAGCCGCCCAGCAGGAGCGCAACAAGCACTGCTCCCAGTCCGAGGAGTCTCATCCGGTCGTCCACGCCCAGCAGACGGAGCGCCGGTTGCCGGTCTCCCACTCGGCTTCGTGGAACCAGGTGTAGGCGAACTTGTACTGCAGCGGATACTCCAGCCACGCACTGACGGAGTCTCCGCAGTAGTCGCGGGTGGTGACCTCGACCAGCCGGTCACCGGGGTAGGGATCGTCGTCGGCACCCACCTTGATCGTCGTCACGGCACGCCAGGTGTGCTTCTCGCTGCAGGGGATCCGCTGGGCGCCCGGCACCGAGTCGCCGTTCACGCACGCCATCCACTTGTCATCGGGAAGGCCCGACGACATCAGACCCTGCGCGGTGTCGGGCAGGGTGATGAAGGACGTGGCGTCCTCGTTGCCGCCGACCACGTCACAGCGATACCAGCGAGCGCCCTCGCCCCAGGCCTTCTCCGAGGGCCGGAACCACGCCCACGACAACAGCGTCCGCATCACCATGCTCTCGTCGGCGCCGAGGAACTTCATGTAGGCCCTGGCACACGTCTTGTAGGCGAAGGCCCCCACCTTGGGATCGTCGTACGCCGCATCCTCGAGTCCAGCGGGCAGCGCACCGACCGCAAAGGTCTCGGCCGTGTGTTCCTCGGCGCAGTCCACGACCTCGACGGAGTTCGACGGTGCCGAGACGTCATCAGGCGCGAGCACCCGGCAGACGCCGAGCTCCGGGACCTCCACCGAGTCCGCGTCAGGGGTCTCGCTGCCGCTGGCGCTGCAGGAGCTGACAGCGAGCACGGCGGCGACGAGCGGCAGGAACAGCAGGCGGCCGGCCATCCGTCTCCTCGGAACTCGTCAGGCGCTGCGTTTCGTCACTGGCTCAACAGTGCGGCGATCGTACCTCCGAGCTCGTACGCCGAAGCGCGTTGCTGCTCGCCGACGTCGCCGAGGACCTCCAGTGTCGGCGCCGACTGCTGCCAGCCGAGCGCCTGCACGATCGAGTGCACCGAGCGGACCGCGCCGGTCGTGTCGTAACGACCATGGACCCACAGGCCGTATGGCTTCCGACCGCCCGCCGCGGTGCCCGCAGACCCGTTGTCGGTCAGTGCCCCGCCGGCCTCGAGGAAGATCGTGTCGAAGAAGTGCTTAACGGCCCCTGACATATATCCGAAGTTGGCCGTGGTGCCGAGCAGGTAGCCGTCCGCCTCGAGCACGTCGCCGGCCCGGGCGTCCAGCGCTTCGCGGACCACGACCTCGACGCCCTCGATCGAGTCGTCCCGCGCGCCGGCGACCACCGCGTCGGTGAGGGAGCGAACGGTGTCGGTCGGAGAGTGGTGGACGATCAGCAGACGAGCCATGTCGGGCAGCCTAGAGAAGGAGTAGCGTCGCAAGACATGACGTTCGAAGTGGCAGGCGAGGCATACGACCGGTTCATGGGCCGCTACTCACGTCCGCTGGCGGGGAAGTTGACCGACTGGCTTGAGGTGACGGCCCCTCAGGATGCTCTCGACGTGGGCGCCGGGCCAGGCGCCTGGACCGAGCACCTCGTCGCGCGGCTCGGAGCCGACCGCGTCTCGGCCATCGACCCCTCGGAGGCCTTCGTCGGGGCCTTCAGGGAGCGATTCCCCGAGGTCGAGGTCCGACAGGGGGTCGCTGAGGCCCTGCCGTACGCCGATGCGTCCTTCGACGTCGCCGGCGCGTGTCTCGTCGTGCACTTCATGCGTGACCCCGTCGCGGGGATCGCAGAGATGGCCCGGGTGACCCGACCCGGGGGCTGGGTGGGCGCCACCGTCTGGGACCTCGCCGGGCGCCGTGAGCCGATGGCACCTGTTTGGTCGGCGCTCGCCGAGCTCGCTCCCGAGCACCCGGGGGAGGGGAAGCTGCCCGGGGGTGCCGCGGGTCAGCTGCAGGGCTTCTTCGAGGAGGCCGGCCTCGTCGACGTCGAGTGCACGGAGCTCGCCGTCACCGTCACGCATCCCACCTTCGAGGAGTGGTGGGAGCCCTACCTCCACGCCGTCGGCCCCATCGGTGAGGTGATCAAGGCCCTCGACCCTGACAAGCGCGAACGGCTTCGGTCGACCCTTCGAGAACGCCTGGGGGCGGGGCCATTTGAGATCACGGCCGTGGCCTTCGCCGCTCGTGGCAGACGGGCTCAGCCGATCGGCGTGGGTGGCCAGCGGGACCCGTCGAGCACCTGACGCTCGCCGAGGGGCTCGGAGAGGGTGATCTCGCGCGAGACCGTGGGGTTCCCCGGGCAGGCCTGAGCGCCCTCCGGTGGGGTCGAGGTCCAATAGACGACGACAGTCTCCTGGGTCTCGACCAGGACGGGTTCTCGCAGGTGAGGGGACGGGTCCCGGGATCCGGTGCATGCCAACTCGTTCACCCCGACCCTCAGGACGGAGGCGGCGGGGTCTGGAGGCGCGGGGGCGGTGACCTCCGCCCAGCTGGCGCCCTCCGCGAGCAGAGGACGGAGCTGGCAGTCGCCGCTCCCGGCGAACGCCCAGCCCGCTCCGTCACGCTGCACCGAGAAGCTCTGGGCGCGGCCCACGGGCCCGTTCTCGGTCCACTCACCGAGACCGAACGTGAGCACGTCGTCCTCCTCGGCCAGCAGCCGCCAGGGCGTGTCGGGCCAGTCGGGGACGGAGTGCTGCGTCTCGGGCCCGAACGCCTCGATCCCTTGGCCCAGGGCGGCATGGAGCTCTTCGTCGCTCAGCTCGGAGGAGATCCCGTCGGTCATCTGCGAGGGCAACCAACCGGGGCGGGGACCGCACGAGACCTGGACCTCACCGTCGACGATCGTGACCGGGGTGTCGACACCGTTGACGCGATCGGACGGACCGGTCTTGTCGCCGCACCCGGCGCCGGCCAGCAGCAGCGCACCCAGGGCAAGCACGCGTCGTACGGCCGGAGGCGAGATCACCGCGCCAGCATAT
Organism: Nocardioides sp.; assembly: GCF_035576065.1. GTDB lineage: Bacteria > Actinomycetota > Actinomycetes > Propionibacteriales > Nocardioidaceae > Nocardioides. Next base: position 56,231 of record NZ_DATLWX010000028.1, on the reverse strand, counting down.
GAACGCAGGGCGGCCTCGAGCCCGCCGCGCGCTATCGTTGTCCCATCATGATGCGCAGCCTCCTTCTTCGCTGCCGCAGCGGGGCCTGACCAGCCGGACCCCTCGCTGCGGAGGGTGTGCGCGCCGGCATCGCCGAACCCACCCCGAGGACCTCATCATGATCTCCAGCAGCCCAGCGCACGACCGCAACCCGCAGCAGCCGAGCGGCATGCCCCACCATCGCTACGAGCCGTTCATCCCGGTCGACCTGACCGACCGCACCTGGCCCACCCAGCGCATGACGCAGGCGCCGCGCTGGTGCGCGGTGGACCTCCGCGACGGCAACCAGGCACTCATCGACCCGATGAGCCCGGCCCGCAAGAAGAAGATGTTCCAGCTCCTCGTCACGATGGGCTACAAGGAGATCGAGGTCGGGTTCCCCGCCGCCAGCCAGACCGACTTCGACTTCGTGCGGATGCTGATCGAGGAGGACCTGGTCCCCGACGACGTGGTGATCCAGGTGCTGACCCAGGCCCGTGAGGACCTGATCGAGCGGACCTACGAGTCCCTGCGAGGGGCCAAGCAGGCCATCGTGCACCTCTACAACTCCACCTCGACCCTGCAGCGTCGGGTCGTCTTCGGGCTCGACGAGGACGGCATCCTCGACATCGCCGTGCGCGGCGCGGAGATCTGCAAGAAGTACGAGGAGCTCATCCCCGGCACGGACGTCTACTACGAGTACTCGCCCGAGTCCTACACCGGCACCGAGCTCGAGTTCGCCGTCCGCGTCTGCAACGCGGTCATCGACGTCTGGAAGCCGACCGCCGACAAGCCGGTCATCATCAACCTGCCGGCAACGGTCGAGATGACGACCCCCAACGTCTATGCCGACTCCATCGAGTGGATGGGTCGCCACCTGCGCAGCCGCGAGCACATCATCCTCTCGCTGCACCCCCACAACGATCGCGGTACGGCCGTCGCGGCCGCCGAGCTGGGCTACCTCGCCGGGGCGGACCGGATCGAGGGCTGCCTCTTCGGCAACGGCGAACGCACCGGCAACGTGTGCCTGGTGACGCTGGGGCTCAACCTCCTCACCCAGGGCATCGACCCCCAGATCGACTTCAACCCCGGCGACGGCGGGATCGACGAGATCCGCCGGACGGTGGAGTACTGCAACCAGCTCCCCGTGGCCGAGCGGCACCCGTACGGCGGAGACCTCGTCTACACCGCCTTCTCCGGCTCCCACCAGGACGCGATCAAGAAGGGATTCGACGCGCTCGAGCGCGACGCGGCCCAGGCGGGCGTGCCGGTCGAGGAACACCCCTGGGCCGTTCCCTACCTGCCCATCGACCCCAAGGACGTCGGTCGTTCCTACGAGGCGGTGATCCGCGTCAACAGCCAGTCCGGCAAGGGCGGGGTGGCATACATCCTCAAGAACGACCACAAGCTCGACCTCCCACGGCGTGCGCAGATCGAGTTCTCCCGGGTCATCCAGGCTCACACCGACGCGGAGGGCGGCGAGGTGAGCCCCGAGCAGATCTGGCGCACGTTCTCAGCCGTTTACCTCGAACGCGACACCCCGCTCGGCCTCGACTCCGTGCACACCTCGAGTGCGGCGGGAGAGCGCGACCAGCTCAGCGTCAGCATCCAGGTCGACGGTGAGCCCAGGTCTCTCTCCGGTGAGGGCAACGGCCCGATCGCTGCGTTCGTGAGCGCGATCAACGAGATCGAGCGACCTGGAGGCGGCTTCGACGTCCGCGTCCTCGACTACCACGAGCACGCCCTCAGCTCGGGCGGTGACGCGATCGCGGCGGCCTACGTCGAGTGCGCGGTCGGTGACCAGGTGCTGTGGGGCGTCGGGTTGGACGCCAACATCGTCACCGCGTCTCTCAAGGCGGTCATCAGCGCGGTGAACCGCGCTGAGGGGCACGCCGACCGATAGGTGGATTCGTCGGGCGGATCGCCGCAGGTTGGCCTAGGTTCTCCCCATGCTGGTCAGTGAGCGCATCGGTCAGTTCTTCATCGAGTCACCCGAGAGCGGCCGCGATCGCCTCGAATACACCGAGTACGGCGCCGGCAGCTCCTGGGTGGTGCTGCTGCACGGGCAGCTCATGCCGCGCCGGATGCATCAGCCGCTGGCGCGCGCTCTGGCGGCCCAGGGGCTGCACGTGGTGACCCTGGACCTGCTCGGGCACGGTCGCTCCGACCGGCCCGCGGACCCGCTGGTCTACTCGATGACGGCCTTCGCCGAGCAGGTGGAGGCGCTGCTCGACCACGTGGGCGCCGAGCAGGCGGTCGTGGGCGGCACCAGCCTGGGGGCCAACGTCTCCCTCGAGCTCGCCGTCATCGCTCCCGACCGGGTCCGCGGACTCCTGCTGGAGATGCCGGTGCTGGACAACGGTCTCGAGGCCGGGATCATGGCGTTCGGGCCGCTGCTCTTCGCCGCCCGATTCCTGCCGGTCACGATCTCGGCGCTGCGCTGGGTCACCCGACCCATCCCGCGTGGCCTCGTGCCCTTCTGGGTCGGGATCGGTCTCGACACCTGCAACCAGCAACCTGCCGCCGTGGCCGCGACCGTCCACGGCATCTTCTTCGGCCGCATCGCCCCCTCGTCGCGCCTGCGCCGCGCGATCACGGCGCCAGCACTGGTGATCGGGCACCCGGCTGACCCGATCCACCCGGCCGCCGACGCGGCGATGGTGGCGGGGGAGATGCCGAACGCCACCTTCGTCCGTGCCCGCAGCATCCTGGAGTGGCGCTCGTCCCCCGAGCGCCTCAACGCGCTGGCGGCCGACTTCGCCCAGTCCTGCTGGGAAACCCCGCGGCGCACGCGTCGCACGGCCACCTGAGGACCATCAGCGAGGCACAATGAGGGGGTGCCCCTCTATCGCGACGAGGCGATCGTGCTCCGCACCCACAAGCTGGGCGAGGCCGATCGCATCATCACCCTCCTGACCCGTCAGCACGGGCGCGTGCGAGCGGTGGCCAAGGGGGTCCGGCGGACGACCTCCCGATGGGGGTCGCGCCTCGAACCGTTCACCCACGTCGACCTGCAGCTCGCGGAGGGTCGCAACCTCGACACGATCACGCAGGCCGAGACCCTCGACCCCTTCCACGCGCGGCTGGGCCTCGACTACGAGCGCTACACCGCAGGCACCGCGATGCTCGAGACGGCCGAGCGCCTGGTCACCGAGGAGAAGGAGCCCTCCGTCCAGCACTTCCTGCTGCTCGTGGGTGGACTTCGAGCCATGGCGGCGGAGGAGCACGCAGCCAGCCAGATCCTCGACTCCTACCTCCTCCGTTCGCTGGCGGTGGCCGGATATGCGCCGTCGTTCGACCACTGCACCAGCTGCGGCGTCGAGGGGCCGCACCGCTACTTCAACCCCTCCGCGGGTGGCGTGATGTGCACGACGTGCAAGATCCCCGGCTCGGCCAGTCCCGCGCAGGAGACCGTCAGCACCCTGTCCGCGCTGCTGACGGGCGACTGGGCGAGCCTGCGGGTCACCGATCCCCGCCATCTGCGCGAGGCCAGCACCCTGGTGGCCGCCTACCTTGCCTGGCACCTCGAGCGCGGCCTGCGTTCGATGGCATACGTCGAACGCTGACCCGGGCAGGCTGACGTCATGAGGCGTGCTCGTCCGAACGCCGGATTCTCATGACGTCCCGGCCTTGGCGGCTACGCTGCCGCCGTGCCCCGACCAGTCCGCCCGCCGACCCCCCATCCCAGCGGCGCCCGGCCCCCCGGCGTACCCGCCGATCTCGTGCCCAGGCACGTGGCGATCGTCATGGACGGCAACGGGCGGTGGGCCAAGGACAAGGGCCTGCCGCGGACGGCCGGTCACGAGCAGGGCGAGAGCTCCCTCTTCGACGTCGTCGAGGGCGCCATCGAGATCGGGGTGAAGGCGATCTCCGCCTACGCCTTCTCGACCGAGAACTGGTCGCGCTCGCCCGACGAGGTCCGCTTCCTGATGGGCTTCAACCGTGACGTGATCAGACGGCGCCGCGACGAGATGCACGAGCTCGGGGTCCGGGTCCGCTGGGCAGGGCGAGCCCCACGGCTGTGGAAGTCGGTGATCAAGGAGCTCAAGATCGCCGAGGAGCTCACGAAGGACAACGACGTCTGCACGCTGACGATGTGCGTCAACTACGGCGGGCGCTCCGAGCTCGTGGACGCAGTCCGGGGCGTCGCCCACGACGTGGCCGCCGGGAAGATTCGGCCCGACAAGATCGACGAGCGGGCGATCGCCCGGCACCTCTACGTCCCGGAGCTGGCCGACGCCGACCTGATCTGGCGCACCTCCGGCGAGCAGCGGCTCTCCAACTTCATGCTCTGGCAGGCGGCGTACAGCGAGTTCGTCTTCTCCGACGTGCTCTGGCCCGACGTCGACCGCCGCGACCTGTGGCGCGCGATCGAGACCTATGCCGGGCGCGACCGGCGGTACGGCGGAGCGCAGCCGAACTTCTAGCCGAACTTCTGAATCAGCTCCGGCACGAGCCGCAGGTGCCGAAGATCTCCAACGCGTGGGACACCTCGGAATAGCCGTGCTCGGCCGCGATGGCCGTGGTCCACCGCTCGACTGCCGGTCCCTCGACCTCGATCGTCGCCCCGCAGGAGCGGCAGACGAGGTGATGGTGATGGGTCTCCGAGCAGCGGCGATAGATCGCCTCGCCGTCCTCGGTGCGGAGCATGTCGACCTCGCCGGCCTCGACCAGCGCGTTGAGCGTCCGATAGACCGTGGCCAGGCCGACCGGCGTCTCGGCGCGGCTGAGCAGGTCGTGGATGTCCTGGGCCGACCTGAAGTCGTCGACGGACGCCAGGGCCTGGGCGACGGCGGTGCGCTGGCGGGTCGGGCGCAGGGGAGTGCGTTCGGTGTTCATGCGTTCAGTGCCCAACTTTTCAGTGCTCGTCATAGTGCTCTCCGTGCGGTGCGTGCCGGTGGCCGTCGTGCACGTAGTCGACGTGGTCGCCGTGCTCCACCGCCGGGTGCCCGCAGTCGTCGCCGTGCTGGTGGGGGTGCTCGCCGTCGGCGTGCCCGACCTCGTGCTCGTCGGGTGAGTCGTCGGTGAGGATCGGGAACGGCTCGGCCAGTCGCCGGCGACGGCGCAACCACGCTCCCACTGGCCACGTCGCGGCGAACATCGCGAGGGCCAGCAGCACGATGGTCGGACCGGGCGCCACAGTGGTGTCTGCTGGGAACGACGCAGCGATCAGCAGACCACCGACGGCGGCCACCCCACCGACGGCCATCGCGCCCGCGAGCGTCGTCCGGAACGAGCGGGCCAACTGTTGTGACGTCGCCACCGGGACGATCATCAGCGCCGAGACGAGCAGCAGGCCGACAGTGCGCATCGCCACCGTGACGGTGATGGCGGCGAGCACGGCGAGGAGCAGGTTGTAGAACCGCACGCGAAGACCGGCCACCTTGGCGAACTCCGGGTCGGAGGCGACCGCAAACAGCTGGGGGAGCAGCCCGAGGGTCACCGTCAGGATCACGACGGCGAGCGCGAGGGTGAACCAGACATCCGCGTCGGACAGGCTGGTGATGGACCCGAAGAGGTAGGCCTGCAGCTTGTTGGCGCCCTGTCCAGCCAAGCCGGTGATGAGCACACCACCCGCGAGGCCCCCGTAGAAGAGCAGCGCCAGGGCGACGTCGCCGTTGGTGTGGCCCTGTTCGCGGATGACCTCGATGAGGACGGCGCCCAGGATCGCCACGACCACGGCCGTCCACGTCGGGGAGGTCCCGGTGAGCAGTCCGAGCGCCACACCGGTGACCGCCACGTGGCCGATGCCGTCGCCGAGCAGCGCGAGCCGGCGCTGGACGAGGAAGGTGCCGATCGCGGGTGCAGCGAGGCCGGTCAGAAGTGCGGCGAGCAGGGCGCGCTGCATGAATTCGCGTCCGAGCAGGTCGGAAAGCTCTGCGAGGCTCATCGGCCGCCCTCACGCGCGCGCGACTGCAACGTGTCGAAGGGGGAGCCGACGTGGGGCGCGTGGTCGTGCGCGGCGCCCCCGGGATGGTGGTGGCCATGGACGTCGTCCTGCGGGAGCGGGGGTCCGTCGTAGGCGACCCGCCCGCCTCGCAGGACGACCGCCCGGTCGACGAGCGGCTCGAGCGGTCCGAGCTCGTGGGCGACGAGGACGATGCTCGCGCCTCGGCCCGACAGGATGCGCAGAGCCTCCGCCAGCGCGAGCTGGCTGGGCAGGTCCACACCCGCGGCCGGCTCGTCGAGGAAGAAGAGATCGGGCTCGCCCGCCAGGGCGCGGGCGATCAGCACCCGCTGCTGCTGGCCACCGGAGAGCGTGGAGACGCTGTCGCCTGCCTTGTCACTGAGTCCGACGACCCCAAGGGCGTCGTCGATGGCGGCGCGGTCGGCGCGGCTGGTGGGCCGCAGGAGGCCACGGCGGGTCAGTCGACCGGACGACACGACCTCGCGCACGTTGGCGGGTACGCCGCCGGCGGCCGTACCGCGTTGTGGCACGAAACCGACCCGGTGACGGGCCTTGAAGTCGCCGACCGGGGTCCCGAAGAGGAGCACGGAGCCCTGCGTGAGGGGGAGCAGGCCGGTGAGGGCCCGCACCAGGGTGCTCTTGCCCGAGCCGTTGGCCCCCATCAGGGCGACGAACTCGCCCTCGCGGACGATCAGGTTGTTGCCGCGCAGCACCGGCCGTCCGCCGAGGGCGACAGTGACGTCACGCGCCTCGACGACGGGGGTGCCGGCGGCGTTCAGCATCCGTTGGCTCGCTGGAGGGCCGCGAGGTTCTGCTGCATGAGAGCAACGTAGTCGCTGGCGTCGTCACCCTCGCCCGGTCCTTCGATCGGGTCGAGCACCGCGGTCTCGACGCCCGTGTCCGAAGCCAGGCTCTCCGCCATCGCCGGGGAGGCGAGGCGCTCGGAGAAGACGGTGGTGATGCCCTCGGCGGCGATCAGGTCCTCCAGCTCGGCCAGCACGGCGGGCGTGGGCTCGGCATCGGGGGTCAGCCCGGCGATGCCCTCGAAGTGCAGCCCGTAGCGCTCGAGATAACCGAACGCCTCGTGGCTGACGACCACGGTGTCGCGCTCGCAGTCGGCCAGACCCTCGGTGAAGTCGGCGTCGAGCTGCTCGAGCTCCGTGCGCAGCTCCTGTGCGTTGTCGCGGTACGTCGCCGCACCGTCGGCGTCGGCCTCGGCCAGTGCGTCCGCCACCTCGTCGGCGAGGTCGGCCATCAGCAGCGGGTCCTGCCAGAAGTGTGGGTCGGTGCCGCTGTCGCCGTGCTCCTCCTCGTGGCCCTCCTCGGCGCCCTCGCCCTCGTGACCGTCCTCGTGGCTCTCCTCGAGCGACCGCAGCTCGACCGCCTCGGCGGCATCGACGAGGGTGGCGTCGGAGATGTTCTCGATGGCGTCGTCGACGGCGGGCTGGAACTCGTGCTCGAAGACGATCACGTCGGCCTCGTCGAGGTCGGCGGTCGCAGCGATGCTGAGTCCGAGGTCGTGCGGCTCACCGCCCGGCTGGGTCAGGTTGGTGACCTCCCAGCCATCGCCCGCCACCCGCTCCGTGACCCACGCCAGGGGGAAGAATCCGGCGACGGCCTGCTTGTCTGAGCTGGACGCCCCGCTCGACGCTCCGCACCCCGCGAGGAGGAGGGAGGCAGTGACGAGAGGCAGGGCACGGGAACGGGTGGCGAACGTCGACATGAGAATGATTCTCGGCTTGTTGAGAATGATTGTCAAAGTACGCGGCGCGTCGGACGTGAGAAAGTCCGGGGGCTCGTCCGCCTGAGCGTTGCGGTGCGGCGTACGGCGACTTCGACACGTTCGACACGCCGGTCACCTGGCGGCATAGGTACTGTTCGATCGTGCTCGTCGTCTCCCGCTTCCGTGTCCCAGCCTCCGATGCATCGGCGTTCCGCAGCGACATGGAGGTCGCGCACGCCGCGCTGGCGGAGCGGCCGGGTTATCTCGACGGCACCCTCGGTCGCAACGTCGACGATCCCGAGCTGTGGGTCCTCTCCACGCGGTGGGAGAACGTCGGCGCCTACCGTCGCGCGCTGTCGGCGTACGACGTCAAGTTGCACGCGGTGCCGCTGCTGAGCCGTGCCATCGACGAGCCCAGCGCCTACGAAGTGGCTGAGCCCGGCACCGACCTCAATGTCGCCTCGGCGCGCGCACTAGGCTGAGCGCTCGCCTGACCGGCAGCCAGCCGGCCATCTTCACCTGCAAGGAATCCTCGTGGCCAAGCCCGCCCCCACCGCCCTCGACAACGTCGTCTCGCTCGCGAAGCGACGCGGTTTCGTCTACCCCTGCGGTGAGATCTACGGCGGCACCCGCTCTGCCTGGGACTACGGCCCGCTCGGGGTGGAGCTCAAGGAGAACATCAAGCGCCAGTGGTGGAAGGCCATGGTCACCCGCCGCGACGACGTCGTCGGCCTGGACTCCAGCGTCATCCTGCCCACCCGCACGTGGGAGGCCTCCGGTCACCTCGCGACCTTCACCGACCCGCTGGTCGAGTGCCAGTCCTGCCACAAGAGGTTCCGTGAGGACCACCTGCAGGAGGAATACGCGGCGAAGAAGGGTCTGGACAACCCCGATGACGTCAACATCAACGACGTCGTCGCTTGCCCCAACTGCGGTACGCGCTCGTCGTGGACCCCGCCGCGCAACTTCAACATGATGCTCAAGACCAACCTCGGTGTGATCGAGGACGAGTCCGGGGTGCACTACCTGCGCCCCGAGACCGCCCAGGGCATCTTCCTCAACTTCGCCAACGTGGTGACGACCAGCCGCTCCAAGCCCCCCTTCGGCATCGCCCAGATGGGGAAGTCCTTCCGCAACGAGATCACGCCGGGCAACTTCATCTTCCGGACCCGCGAGTTCGAGCAGATGGAGATGGAGTTCTTCGTCAAGCCCGGCGAGGACGAGGAATGGCACCAGTACTGGATCGACGAGCGCACGCGCTGGTACGCCGACCTCGGCATCAACCCCGACAACCTGCGCCACTACGAGCACGCGCAGGAGAAGCTGTCGCACTACGCCAAGCGTACGGTCGACATCGAATACCGCTTCGGCTTCGCCGGCAGCGAGTGGGGCGAGCTCGAGGGCATCGCCAACCGCACCGACTTCGACCTCACCCAGCACGGCGAGGCCTCCGGCAAGGACCTGTCCTACTTCGACCAGGCGAACAACGAGCGCTTCGTGCCCTACGTCATCGAGCCCGCGGCCGGCCCCAACCGCGCGATGATGGCCTTCCTCGTCGACGCCTACACCGAGGACGAGGCGCCCAACACCAAGGGCGGTGTCGACAAGCGCACCGTGCTCAAGCTCCACCCGAAGCTGGCGCCGGTGAAGGTCGCGGTGCTCCCGCTGTCCCGCAATGTCGATCTCACGCCCAAGGCGAAGGCCCTGGCGGCCGACCTGCGGGAGAGCTGGAACGTCGAGTTCGACGACGCGGGTGCCATCGGGCGTCGCTACCGCCGCCAGGACGAGATCGGGACGCCCTACTGCGTCACCGTCGACTTCGAGACGCTCGACGACAACGCCGTCACCGTGCGCGAGCGCGACACGATGGCGCAGGAGCGGATCAGCCTCGATGGGATCACTCGCTGGTTCGCGGAGCGGTTCGTCGGCTGCTGAGGCGCCCCGGGGTGCACAATGCCCCCATGCTGCGCAGTTCTGTGGTCCTGCTCGCCCTGACGGTCGCTCTCGGCGGCGCGCTCTCGGCGTGCGCCGGCCGGGAGCAGGACCCGGACGCGCCGGCCACACCCTCCGCGTCCGAGACGCCGTCGGCGGCACCCACCGAGCTGGCGTTCGGTGACACCGAGTCCGTGTCCTGGGAGCCCACGAACAACCTGACGAGCGACCTCGCCATCCAGGTCGAGCGGGTGCGCGAGGGCCGCTTCGCCGACTTCGACGGGCTCGTGGCTCCGGGTATCACGGAGGCCAACCAGCCCTACTACGTCGACGTGGTCATCGCCAACGAGGGGGATGCCGAGATCGGGGGCCTCGACGTCCCGCTCTACCTCGTCGACTCCCAGCAGACGCTGACACCACCCTCGAAGTTCGCGGCCCCCTTCGAGCCGTGCCCGTCGGGTCCGCTGCCGACCTCGTTCGGCGCAGGGGAGGAGGCGGAGATGTGCCTGGTCTTCTTCAGCTCACCCAGTGCGACGTTCCAGTCCATCACCTTCCAGCCCGACGTGGAGGTCACGGCCGTCAGCTGGACCGGCGAGGTCGACGTACCGACCGCGAAGCCGACCGCGAAGCCGAGGCCCGGCAAGGACCGGAAGAGCAAGCGGCGCTGAATCGCGGTCTGGCAGGCTCACCGGCGAGAATGGCGCCATGGCCGGTTCCGCTCCGCTGACTCTCGGGTCCCTGACGATCGAGACCCCCGTCGTGCTGGCGCCGATGGCCGGCATCACGAACGCGGCCTACCGCCGACTCTGTGCCGAGCAGGGAGCGGGCCTCTACGTCTGCGAGATGATCACCTCGCGCGGTCTCGTCGAGGGTGACGAGACGACCAGGAAGATGCTCGTCTTCGACGATCTCGAGACGGTCCGCTCGGTCCAGCTGTACGGCACCGACCCGGTCTACGTCGGCAAGGCCGTCGAGATCCTGTGCGCCGACTACGGCGTCGCGCACGTCGACCTCAACTTCGGCTGCCCGGTCCCGAAGGTGACGCGCAAGGGCGGCGGAGGAGCCCTGCCGTGGAAGCGCGGGCTGCTCGCCGACATCCTCGCGGCCGCGGTGGGTGCCGCTGCGGCGTACGACGTGCCCGTGACCATGAAGACCCGCAAGGGGCTCGACGACGACCACCTCACCTACCTCGACGCCGGCAGGATCGCCCAGGAGTCGGGCGCTGCCGCGATCGCGCTGCACGGACGCACCGTCGAGCAGGCCTACTCGGGGCAGGCGGACTGGGATGCCATCGGCCAGCTCGTGGAGTCGGTCGACATCCCCGTCCTCGGCAACGGCGACATCTGGGAGGCCTCCGACGCGCTCCGCATGGTCGCGGAGACCGGCGTCGACGGAGTGGTCGTCGGCCGCGGCTGCCTGGGCCGGCCGTGGCTCTTCCGCGACCTGGCTGCCGCGTTCCGTGGGGACGACGTGGCGACGCTGCCGAACCTGGGTGAGGTCGCCCACATGATGCGACGCCACGCGGAGCTGCTGAGCGAGCACATGGGGGAGGAGCGCGGGTGCAAGGAGTTCCGCAAGCACGTCGGGTGGTACCTCAAGGGGTTCCGCGCCGGGGGCGAGCTCCGCCACTCGCTGGCCCTGGTCGAATCGCTCGCCACCCTCGACACCCTGCTGGCCGATCTGGACCCCGACGAGCCCTTCCCCACCTCGGAGCTGGGCACCCCGCGCGGGCGCCAGGGAGCCCCCCGCAAGCGGGTCGTGCTGCCCGAGGGCTGGCTGGACGACACCGATGGCCGTGATCTGCACGTGCGTGAGGACACCACGGAGCTCACGGGGGGCTGAGTGCGGCCGACGGGCTGCCCAGGTCCACCACCGGGGAAAGTCCTGGGCACGGGAGGGGAAAGAAGCGGAACACTCGCCCCGAGAATTGAGACAGGCCCGAGATCGTGTGTTTGACTCGCTCTCACGTCCGGCGCTCGCCCCGAGCTTCCCCGCTTGAGCGCTGGACATTCCCCTGCACGCAATCAGCAAAGGACCAACGCTGTGGCTCAGCATCGCCACAAGCGGGAAACCAATGCCCGCCGTCCCAAGGCCATCCAGGTCGCGGGGCCCATCGCCATCATGGCAACGTTCTCCGCCGTCAGCCTCGGAGTCCTGCTCGCCCCTCCCCAGACCGACGAGTTCCTCGCCTCCTCGGCGAGCATCGGCTCCGCCGCCGACTCGGTTGGCGTCTCGGGCGCCGTGTCCCGCGCCGCGGCTGGTGGCTCCCTGCGTGAGGACGTCGTCTCCCGGTCGGAGTCGCGTCTGAAGTCCCTGAAGGTGGAGAAGCGCCAGACCCGGCAGCAGGCCGAGCAGCAGTCAGCACGCAAGGCCCAGCTCCAGGTGAAGCAGGAGCGGAAGGCGACGGTCCAGGCCGTCAGCCGCGCCGCCACCAAGATGTGGACCACCACCGAGCTCAACCTGTGGTCGGGTCCCGAGAGCGACGCCGCCATGCTCGGCGTCCTCGACGAGCTCGAGAAGGTGCTGGTCACCGGCCGGGCCGCCAACGATCGCGTCGAGATCGTCATCAACGACAAGTCCCGGTGGGTCAGCGCGGGTTACCTGGCCGACGAGAAGCCGTCGGACGAGCCGACGCTCGGCGGATCCTGCACCAACGGCTCATCGGTCGCGGGCCAGGCCAACGTGATCGAGGTCCACCGAGCCGTGTGTGCCGCATTCCCGGACATCACGTCCTACGGCACCTACCGCGGCGACGGCGACCACGCGCGGGGCATCGCGATCGACATCATGGTGAGCGGCAGCCGGGGCTGGGAGGTCGCCGAGTTCGTGCGGGCCAACTACTCCGCCCTCGGCGTCTCCTACATCATCTACTCCCAGAACATCTGGTCGCTGGATCGTGGCGGCGAGGGGTGGCGGTCCATGTCGGACCGCGGCTCGACCACGGCCAACCACTACGACCACGTGCACGTCACGACGTACTGATCGCGTCTGAGGCGACGTCTGCCGCCACGTCCCAAGCGCCACGACAGCGAGTGGGCTCTACCTCATGCAGCCGAGCTGCCGCAGCTCGAGCGAGATCGAGGTGACGACTTGAGTGAGCTGGATGCGGTAGACAGCTCGGGCGGAGGCAGGAACGGTGACGCTCTCGCCCGGGCTCACGCCGGCAAGGTCGTACGCCGCTGCGACATCGTCGGCTGAGGAGCCGATTCGGACCCCCTGTGGGGTGATCATCCGTGACGTCGCGTAGAGCTGCTCGAGGCCCCGCTCAGGGGACACGGTTCCGTTCAAGGTGGCACCGGGAACCCGTCCGAAGCGTGACGCACGATAGTGCAGAATCCGGCAGCCTGCGGGCCAGCCGTCATGACGTGATCCCAGCACTGTCGACGCGGCCCCGGAGTCGCCGATCTCCTGGTAGGTCATGCCCAGATGGAGCGGGCCTGCTCCCTGCGGACCGAGGACGACGGGCGGCCAATCGGGCGGCCCCACTCGGGCGATCAGCTGGGCCACCTCGGCCGTCTCGCGACACGTGGGGTCCTTCAGGTACTCCACCGTGTAGGAGATGTTCCGGTGTACGCCTCGGCGGGTATCGCTGAAGTTGATGTCCAGCAGCCCCTCGGCGGCGTCGAGGTTGAAGTCGGCCCCACCGACTCCGCCCTCGGGAAGCCTGACCTCGTCACAACGAGTGACCTCGACAGCACGCTCGGGGGCAGCTGTTGCTGGTTCGGCGCTTGAGGGGACGTCGCTCGGGTCGCTCGGCCCGCTGAGGCTGCTCGACGCGACTGGAGGCGTGGACGTTCCGCTGTCACGGTCGGCCGAGCACGCGGCCCCTAGTAGAAGTACGACCAGCAATCCGCTGATACGCCTGCGCCCCACGGTGGCCCACCTTCCAGGGGTCGGTCTCACTCTGTGACGTTACACGCCGCGACTCGCGATGCGGTTGCCGTCGGCCAGTGATGGCGTCGAACTTCCGGGTGCGGTCCGCGAAGCGGTGAGTTCAGTCTCTTGGCGTCTCTCTGGCGCCCTTGGTGCGGGTAGTCGGTGTCGAGGGACTCTACGAGCCTCGACCGTGGGTGCCGCCTCCGTCACCACAGCCTCACCCATCCATGACCTCCTCCTGTGACAACGATGTGGGAGTCGCGGAAGGCTGTCATGGGGACACGCAAAAGTGGCGGAGTGCCCAACTCGGCAGGAGGTCCGCGTCCCGCCGCTCTCCAACCTCGGCCGAACGGCCCACGGTCCACGCGCCCCACTAGGCTCGCTCATCGATGGACATCGAGCAGTTGTACGGCGACGCCGACCGCGAGCGGATCGTCGCCGAGCCCCCGAAGCGGGTCGACGCTCCCGAGCGGACGGCCTTCGAGCGCGACCGCGCGCGGGTGGTGCACGCGGCGGCCTCGCGCCGGCTCGCGGCCAAGACGCAGGTCGTCGGCCCGCAGTCGGACGACTTCGTCCGCAACCGACTCACCCACAGCCTTGAGGTCGCCCAGGTGGCCCGTGACCTGGCGCGGGCCCTCGGCTGCCATGCCGACGTCACCGAGACGGCGGCGTTGGCCCACGACCTGGGCCATCCGCCGTTCGGCCACAACGGCGAGCGTGCCCTGGCCGCACTGAGCCAGGACTGCGGGGGCTTCGAGGGCAACGCGCAGACGCTGCGGCTGCTCACCCGGCTGGAGGCCAAGACGTTCTCCGAGACCGGCTCGGTCGGGCTGAACCTGACGCGCGCCACCCTGGACGCCTGCACGAAATATCCGTGGACCCGCGCCTTCGCCACCGACCCACGCGGAGTGCACTCCGATGGCACACCGCGCTTCGTGGTGAAGTTCGGCGTCTACGACGACGACGTCGACGTCTTCTCCTGGTTGCGCCAGGGGGTCGAGGGGACGCGCAAGTGCCTCGAGGCGCAGGTGATGGACCTGGCGGACGACGTCGCCTACTCGGTGCATGACGTCGAGGACGGGATCGTGGCCGACCGGCTCGACCTGACCAGGCTCGACCTCGACGCGCTGTGGGAGACGGTCCGCGCGTGGTACCTCCCCGAGTGCGGTGACGCCGAGCTGACGGACGCGCTCGCGTCGATGCAGGCGCAGGAGAGCTGGCCGCGTGCGGCGTACGACGGAAGCAGGCGCTCGCTGGCCGCGATCAAGAACCTCACCAGTGACCTCGTGGGACGGTTCTGCGGGAGTGTCCAGACGGCCACGTTCGCCGCGTCGGACGGTCCCTTCGTCCGGCACCGCGCCGACCTGGTGGTGCCACGGAAGACCGAGGTCGAGATCGGCATCCTCAAGGGGATCGCCGCCCACTACGTCATGCAGGCCCAGGACCGGGTCGACCTGATGGAGCGCCAGCGGAGCCTGATGGCCGAGCTCTTCGAGGGACTCTGGGCGCTGGGTCCCGATGGGCTGGACCCCTCGTTCGTCGAGGACTGGGAGTCCGCACATGACGACGCCACCCGGCAACGAGTCATCGTCGACCAGGTGGCGTCGTACACCGATGCGCGCGCCATCAGCCGTCATGCCGAGCTGATGGCCTGAGACATGGCGCAGGCTCAGGGCAGGTTGCCCTGCGGGTAGGGGTTGTCCTGCAGCGCGGTGCTGTCGGGGTTGAGCTGCGACTCCAAGTCGGAGTGCGTGGGACCCGAGGTGGCTGACGCCGAGGAGCCCGTGGAGCCACCGGGCTTCACCTTGTCCGCAGCGGTGCTGGCGGCGGAGGTGACCTTGTCCTTGACGACAGGCGCTTGCGCCTTGGCGGTCTCGGCCGCCTGCTGGGCGGCGTCCTGGACACGTGGGTCGTTCTTGACCTTGGTGGCCATCCCGGCGATCTGGTCGTAGCGCTCACGTCCGGCGCGAGCGCCCAGGACGTAGCCGATCCCGCCGGCCGTCAACAGCAACAACTTCTTCATCATGATGATCTCCTCTGGTCCTCGCCCTGAAAGGGACGGCTCATGCCTCCAACCTGTCAAAGACGGCCACGGAGCGAAAGCCGCGGCACCCGAACGGGTGTCCAGACCGGTGTCGGCACGCGGACGTAGACTCCGGCCCGTGGCAGGGAGGATCCGCGAGGACGACATCGCAGAGGTGCGGGAGAAGGCGCGCATCGACGAGGTCGTCTCGTCCTACGTCACGCTCCGCAAGGCGGGCGGCGGTTCCCTCAAGGGTCTGTGCCCCTTCCACGACGAGAAGTCCCCGTCGTTCAACGTCAACCCGTCTCGCGGATACTTCCACTGTTTTGGCTGCCAGGAAGGTGGCGACGTCATCAACTTCCTGATGAAGATCGACGGACTCAGCTTCGCCGAGACCGTCGAGCGGCTTGCCGACAAATACGGCGTTCAGCTGCGACGCGAGGACGGCGACGCGCCCGAGCGGCCCCGTGGACCGGCTCGCGGCCGGTTGATCGAGGCCAACAAGGTCGCGCAGGAGTTCTACGCCGGGCAGCTCGAGACCGTGGAGGCCGTGGCGGCCCGCGAGTTCCTCACGAGCCGGGGCTTCGACCAGGACGCAGCGGCCACTTTCGGCATCGGCTTCGCGCCCCGCGACGGGGAGGCGCTGGCCCGGCACCTGCGCGGGCGCAGCTTCAGCGACGAGGACGCGATCGCAGCCGGGCTGGTGGCGATGGGCCGGTCGGCATACGACCGCTTCCGGGGCCGTCTGCTGTGGCCGATCCGCGACGCCAGCGGCGACACGATCGGGTTCGGGGCCCGTCGCATCTTCGACGACGACAAGATCGAGGCCAAATACCTCAACACCTCCGAGACCGTGCTCTACAAGAAGAGCCAGGTGCTCTACGGCATCGACCTCGCGCGCCGCGACATGGCCCGGTCGTCCCAGGCCGTCGTGGTCGAGGGCTACACCGACGTGATGGCCTGCCACCTCTCAGGCGTGCCGACGGCCGTGGCGACGTGCGGCACCGCCTTCGGTGACGACCACGCCCGCGTGCTGCGGCGCTTCCTGCACGACCACGAGGAGTTCCGGGGCGAGGTGATCTTCACCTTCGACGGCGACGCCGCGGGCCAGAAGGCGGCGCTCAAGGCCTTCGGAGGTGACCAGAACTTCGTCTCCCAGACCTACGTCGCCATCGAGCCCGACGGGCTCGACCCCTGCGACCTGCGGATCCAGAAGGGGGACGCCGCCGTGCGCGAGCTCGTCGCGAAGCGGCAGCCCCTGTATCGCTTCGTGCTCGCCAACGTCGTCACGAAGTACGACCTCGACCGGGCGGACGGCCGGATCGACGCCATGCGCGAGGCGGCAGGGCTCGTCTCGAGCATCCGCGACAGGTCGAAGGTCGACGCGTTCGCCCGCGAGATCGCTGGGATGATCGGGGTCGACGTCGACGACGCTCGCCGGGAGGTGCGCCGCGCGGCCGCCCGCGCCGAGCGCCCGGACGAGCGACGAGCCGCCCCGGCGACCGCAGCGGAGCCGTCGCGTCCGCAGGTGCCCAGCCTGCGCGACCCCCGCTTCAGCACCGAGCGCGAGACGCTCAAGATCGTGATCCAGCACCCTGGTGCGGTGGGCCGCGTCATCGAAGGTGTGGGACCCCACGACTTCAGCCACCCGACCTACCGAGGTGTCTGGGAGGCCGTCGCCGCGGCCGGCGGCCCCGCTGCCGGTGCGAAGGACAACGGGTGGAGCGCCCGCGTGCGCTCCTCGGCGGCCGATCCCGCCGTCTCGTCGGCGATCAGCGAGCTCGGCGTCGAGCCCGTGCTGACGCCCGCCGAGCCCACGCCGACCTATGTCGCCATGCACGTCTACCGGCTGCAGGAGCTGACCACGATGCGCAGGATCGCCGAGCTCAAGTCGCGGCTGCAGCGGACCAACCCGGTCGAGCACGCTGCGCCGTACAACAAGATGTTCGGTGAGCTCGTCGCCCTCGAGCAACACCGCCGCAACCTGCGCGACCAGCAGGTGAAGTCGCAGTGAGGTCGCTGAGGCGCTCGTCGCCGGTGGTGGCTGTCGGGCCCGGCGAACGCGTGCTGGCGTCGTGCGAGAGCGTGGACGGCGTCGTGCTGGCCGGGACTCGCGACGCCCTCTACCTCGGCTCGACCCGCATCCCGTGGGAGCAGGTCGAGGCGGCCGACTGGGACCGTGACACCGATGCCTTCCGCGTCTCCCTCGTCGGGTCGTGGGGCCACGAGAAGACGACGCACTCCTACGACCTGTTGGTGCCCGGCCGGTTCCTCGAGCTCGTCCGCGAGCGGGTGACGGCGAGTGTCGTGCTGCAGCGCCACGTCTCGCTGCGTGGCCGACGTGGTGTCCGGGTGATCGGCCGTCGGCCACCTCGTCGCACCGCCGCGATCGAGTGGTTCTTCGAGTACGACGAAGGTGTGGACCCTGCGGATCCGGTCGTCCGTGCGGCCTCGGCCTCGGCCCTGGCGGCTGCCCGGGCCGACGTCGGGCTGTAGCAGCCGTCCTGATTTCCTCCACCCGACTGGGCTTGCTAAGGTTCCCTACCGCTGCACAAGCGATCCCCTGTAGCTCAACTGGCAGAGCATTCGGCTGTTAACCGGAGGGTTATTGGTTCGAGTCCAATCGGGGGAGCAGTGAGAGAGGCCCCTGACCTGCGGACGTAGGTCAGGGGCCATTCGCGTTCGTTGGGTGGCACGACCGAAGCGGTGATGCTTCGGGTGCTGCTGTGCGAAGGTCACTGGATGAGAGTCACCGTGCCCCCCGTGCCCACAGCCCTCGAGACGATCGCCGCGGTGCACGCCGGGACGACGACGGCCAGGGCGGCAACCGAAGCAGCGCTGGCCCGCATTGACGTCGTTGACAGCATGCTGGGGGCCTACCAGGTGGTCCGTGGCGACCGTGCGCTTGCTGAGGCGGACGAGCTCGATCAGCGGGCCGGTCTGCAGGACCTCCCGCTCGCAGGGTTGCCGATCGCCGTCAAGGACAACGTTGCGGTGACAGGCGAGCCGATGCGCAACGGCTCCGCAGCGTCGGACCCCACCGCCCAGGTTCGTGACCACGAGGTGGTGCGACGGCTGCGGGAGGCAGGCGCCGTCGTCGTCGGGCTGACTCGCGTCCCCGAGCTGTGCGTCTTCGGGGCCACCGACTCCGTGTTCGGCACGACGCGCAATCCGTGGGACCTGAGCCGCACGCCCGGCGGGTCATCCGGAGGCAGCGCGGCCGCGGTGGCCAGCGGGACGGTGGCCGTGGCGCACGGCAACGACGGCATGGGCTCGATCCGGATCCCCGCCGCGTGCTGCGGCCTGTTCGGCCTCAAGCCCGGCCTCGGGGTCGTGCCGGCCCAGCTCGGGAACGGATCCTGGTTCGACATGGCAGAGAACGGTCCGCTCTCGACGACCGTCGCCGATGCTGCTCTCGTGCTGTCGGTGATGGCCGGGCGGCCCGAGCTCGCGTCGGTGCAGCTGCCGGCGTCCGGGTTGCGGATCGCGGTCTCCACCAGCAGCCCCGTGGTCGGCGCGACAGTCGATCGAGCGTACGTCGATGCCGCTCTGCGGACCGCGGATGAGCTGTCCGGGGCCGGCCACACCGTGGTGCGCTCCGACCCGCGATACCCGACACGCACCGCGCTCGCGGCGCTCGGGCGCTGGTTCGCT
Organism: Nocardioides sp.; assembly: GCF_035576065.1. Taxonomy (GTDB): domain Bacteria; phylum Actinomycetota; class Actinomycetes; order Propionibacteriales; family Nocardioidaceae; genus Nocardioides. The sequence continues at coordinate 37,097 of NZ_DATLWX010000028.1, read as the reverse complement.
GGCGCTGAGCTGGACGCCCAGTGGCTCGAGGACCGCTCCCGCGTGGAGCGGCGGGTCAAGGTGCACGCGACGCTCGGACGCGCGGTCCTGAAGGCAGGATTTCCGAAGGAATCGGGACGCCGGCACTGGCAGGAGGTCGCGGACCGTTTCTTCGCCGACCACGACGTGCTCGTGACCCCGGCCCTCGCGCAGCTCCCGATCTCGTCAGCGCAATGGGGTCAACGCGGGTGGCTGTCCAACGTCGTTGCGAACAGTAGGTACGCGCCGTTCGCCGCGCCATGGAACCTGGCGGGTTGGCCCGCGGCGGTTGTCCCCGCGGGCACGCACGCGTCGGGCCTGCCACTGTCAGTCCAGCTCGTGGCGCGCCCCGGGGGCGAACAGCTGCTGCTGCAGGTCGCCGCACAGCTCGAGCACCTGCGCCCGTGGGCACGGCTGGCCGCGCTCCAGGCGAGTCCTTGAGGGAAAGGAGCGCCGTACGGCGCGGGCCCACCACGTCCTAGTTGTCGCCGCCGGTCTCATCCTCGAAGGCCCCGCGCATGCGCAGGTCGGCACGCGGGTCGGCCGGCGCGCAACAGCCCTGCCCGCCCTGGCCGCGGCGGGCCGCGTGCCACGAGGCAGCCACCACCACGAGCAGGAACAGGCCCAGAACTACGTACGGCATCTGCTCTCCTCATCTCTGCTCCTCATGAGCCTAGCTCGTTGAACCCCGCGACGACCCCCTCCGACCCTGCGCAGGTGTCAGGCGCGCTCGTCGCAGACGAGGAAGCCCTCGGGCGCCTCGTCGTCACCCTGGCCGTCATCGAGCCAGGCGCGGAAGCCTGCGGCGTGGCGCAGCGCCATCGTGGTCGTCCGCCACGCGCGGCAGAGTTGGGGATCGCTCAACCCGTGGGCGGGGCGTCGCCGGCGCGGACATCGGATCGATGGGTCAGCGACCGGGGTCCAGGGTCACGCACAGACGACAGGTCCGGTGCAAGTCATGAGGCACAAGCTGTCGGGGTGACACGTTGCACGGCTCAGTGCTGCGTAAGGTGCGCCGAGACGAGGTCGGCGGTCTGTTGGGGAGCTGCTTCGGGGATCCAGTGGCCCACATCCCGGAGCGTGACCAGCCGGTAGGGCCCGGTGACGTAGCGATGGGTGGTGCGGGCACCGTACGCCCCGAGCGCTGGATCCGCGTCCGACCAGATGTGCAGGGTGGGCACGGAGCTGTGGGGCGTCGCCAGGGCACGTCGAGCCGACTGTGCGGCGTACCAGTTGAGTGCTGGGCGGAGCTGCGTCTCGGTGCCGAGCCGGCTCAGCACGTGGTCCACGTCAACGGCTGTCTCGTCTCCGAAGAGCGATCGCAGACCGGCGGCGTCGTCAGCAAGCAGCGCGCGTTCGTAGCCGGGGGTGGCGAAGTCAGCCAGGTAGGCGGAGCGAGCCTGTTGATCCGGGTCGGAGGCGAGTGCCTCCATGAAGGCGCCGGGGTGCGGCACCGAGATCGCGGTGAGGGTCGTGACCCGCTCGGGGTGGTAGCCGGCGACCTGCCAGGCCACGGCAGCTCCCCAGTCGTGGCCCACCAGGTCGACGGACTCGATGCCGAGCACATCAAGGATGCCGGTCACGTCGCTCACGAGATGCTCCCCGGCATAGTCCTCCACGGCTTCCGGACAGGCTCCGGGGGAGTAGCCGCGCTGATCGAGGGTCAGCACGCGGTGCCCGGCGGTGGCCAGCGCCGGGACGACATGCCGCCAGCACCAGGACGTCTGGGGAAAACCGTGCAGCAGCAGGACCGGCCGGCCGCGAGGGGGTCCGGTGTCGGTGACGCGGAAGATGAGGGACCCGAGGGTGACGTCGCGGACGGCAGCCGACGGTCCGGGAGCCGAGGGATCGCGGGTCACGGCGGCCATCATGCCCCGGGGCCGAGGGTGACGGTCGGACCCGGACGCCGCGACCCCGGACTAGTCCGAGATGATCCCCAGCGGGCCGCGGACGTGTAGGTTCCGAAGTGGACAAGCGCACGGAACCGCCTCAACCTCCGCGCGCGAGACCGTGCGCGACGCCGCCACACGACTGGTTCGCGGCAACCGAGCAGAACCGACCCGCTCGTCGGGTCGCCCGACGCGGATGACTCCGCACGTGAAGAGACCCCCATGAATCAGTCCATCGCCTCCCCTCGGGTGCGCAGCACCAGACGCTTCTCGACAGGGCTCGGTCTTGCGGCCGCCGGCCTGCTCGTCGCCGGTGTCGCTTCTGTCGGCACGGCCCCCGCCCACGCTGCTGAAGCCCGGGTGACTCTCGGGACCGCCGCGTCGTACTCCGTCCTGGCAGGCAGCGCGGTCACCAACACGGGCCCGTCAGTCCTCAGCGCGGATCTCGGCCTCGCGCCCGGCTCCGCCGTCACCGGCTTCCCGCCCGGCACCGTCCTGGGCACCGTCCACGTCGCGGACGCCGTCGCCACCCAGGCGCAGATCGACCTCACCACCGCCTACAACGATGCCGCCGGCCGCTCGACCACGGCGACCGTCACCGCCGACCTGGCTGGCCAGACGCTGACGCCGGGCGTCTACTCGTCTGCGACCTCCCTGGGGCTGAGCGGCGCCTTGACGCTGGACGCCCAGGGTGACCCGAACGCCGTCTTCGTCTTCAAGGCAGCCTCGACCCTCACCACCGGGTCGAACAGCTCAGTCGTCCTCACGAACGGCGCGTCACCCTGCAACGTCTTCTGGCAGGTGGGCAGCTCCGCGACGCTCGGCACCGGCACGCAATTCGTCGGCACGGTCCTCGCGCTCACCTCGGCGACGCTCACGACCGGCGCCAACGTCAACGGGCGCATCCTGGCCCGCAACGGGGCGGTCACGCTCGACACCAATGTCATCACGACGCCGGCGTGTGCCGCAGCGCCGTCCCCGTCCCCGTCCCCGTCCCCGTCGCCGACAGCGACACCCACCACGACCACGACGCCGTCGCCCTCCCCGAGCCCCTCGGAGAGCTCCGGCCCCACTGGGACTCCCACCGATGACGACGGCCCCGTCATCCCGGCCGGCAACCCGCCGACGGGTCTCGGCGGCGCTCAGGAGGGTGGCAGCACCCCGGCCGTCCTGTTCCTCCTGGCGGGGCTCGCGGCTGCCGGTGCCGTCCTTGTACCCACACTGAGGAACCGCTCCTCTCGCCAGCTCTGACCCGCACGTGTCCGACCCGACAAGCACCTCCACCGGCACCAGGACTCTCCTTGGTCGCCGGTGGGTGCTTGCCGCGTGCCTCGCCGCCCTCGGCGCGGTGCTGGCCATCGCCGCGATCCTCAGCAACGACCCCGCGACCCCGACCACCTCGGCGGAGCCCGGAGCAACCGCCTCGTCGCCGCTGAGCACGTCCACCCCGGTCAGGACCAAGGCGCCCGCCGCCAGCAGGACCCCGGCTCCGAGGATCACCGCTCCGGAGACGACCACAGCCGCCCCGCTCGCGACTCCCGAGGGGACGCTGCCAACCGACCCCGTGGCCATCTCGATCCCCTCGGTGGCCGTCTCGTCCGAGCTGGTCAGGCTGGGGCTCGAGGAGGACCGCACGGTCGAGGTGCCGGAGAACGCAGAGCAGGCGGGGTGGTACGAGCTGGGGACCAGCCCCGGTCAGCTCGGATCGGCCGTGATCCTGGGGCACGTCGACTCGGCGGAGGGACCGGCGGTGTTCTACCGCCTGCGTGAGCTGGTGCCGGGGTCCCGGGTGCTCGTCACCCTCGGTGACGGAACGGTCGAGACCTTCGAGGTGTCGCGCCTCGAGACGATCCCGAACGACGAGTTCCCCGCCGAGCGCGTCTATGCAGGCACGCCGGACCGCCCGACGCTCAACATCGTCACCTGCGGTGGGGACTACGACTCGAGCCGCGGTGGCTACCAGTCCAACGTCATCGCCTACACCGAGCACGTGAGCACGGACCCGCCTGCCTGAGCCGGTGGCGAGGGGGAACGACCGGGGTCGGGGTGCTGTCGTGTCGCTCTCGCGATAGGCTCGTGGAGCCAGTCGTACTCCATCAGGAGTCAGGGAACCCGGTGTGAATCCGGGACTGACGCGCAGCGGTGAGGGTGACGGGCGGAGCACGCCACCTCACACGAGGGGGCAGCCACTGGAGCTGGTCTCCGGGAAGGTGCACCGACCCGGTCGATCCCGAGTCCGAAGACCTGCTGGCCCTAGCGGTGATCGCCGCCAGGTCACACGCGGCCCCGCGCACGGGCCTGACCAGATTGGCCCACCAGTGGTGACTCAACGCAACCGTGGCGACCTCTGCCCCGGTGTGCTCCGACCCTGGCCGGCCGCCGACGGGATGCTGGTCCGTCTCCGGCTCATCGGCGGCCGGGTGTCGTCCGCTTCCCTCCTCGCACTGCTCGAGGTGGCGGAGCATTTCGGGGACGGGCGGGTGCACCTCACCTCACGCGCCAACCTCCAGGTCCGCGCCCTACCCGGCGCGCGGGGGGAGCTGGACGCCGCGGTGCTGACCGCCATCGAGTCGACGGGACTCCTACCGACCCGCACCCACGAGCTGGTGCGCAACGTCATGGTCTCGCCGCAGACGGGGCTCGCCGGCGGGAGGGTCGACCTCCGTCCGGTGGCCGTCGACCTCGACACCCGGTTGTGTGCGGCACCCGAGCTCACGGGTCTTCCCGGTCGCTTCCTCATCGTCCTGGACGACGGTCGCGGAGATCTGGTGAGCCGCAGCTGCGACCTCGGGCTGGTGGCCCTCGATGCGGAGTCGGTCCAGCTGCGGGTGGGCGACGAGATGGGCCCGGTGGTCTCGATCGGCTGCGCCGCGGAGCACCTCACCCAGCTGGCCCGCGAGTTCGCCGTACGCCGCGGGGCGGCACCGTCGGCGCCGTGGCACGTCGTCGAGATGACCGACCCCCTCGTAGGTTCCGCGCTCCCGGACCCTCGGCTGCCCGAGCCCACGTCCCCACTGCCCTTCGGCCAGGTGCCGGGAGGGTGGCACGCGGAAGTCGCCCGTGAGGGCCTGGACCGAGGCACGGTGTCCGCGCTGACTGCCGCTGTCGCACACGTCGTGATCACCCCGTGGCACGGCGTTCTCGTCCCCGAGGAGACACTGTGACCGACCCGCTGACTGACCCGCTGACCGACCCCGCGATGGAGCCCGTGTCGGGCCTTCGACGGCCGCCCCGGCGCTATGACTACGTCGACCTCGGACCCGCGATCTATCTCGACTCCTTCGCCACGATCCGCCGCGAGGCCGACCTGGGTGCCGTGCCCCCCGAGGCCGACAAGCTCGCCGTCCGGATGATCCATGGCAGCGGCCAGGTCGATCTCGCCGCCGATCTCGTCATCCATCCCCGCCTGATGGCGGCGGCTCGGTCTGCGCTGGAGGCCGGGGCACCGATGTTGTGCGATGCCACGATGGTGGCGACGGGGGTGACACGGAGCCGGCTGCCGGCGCACAACCCGGTCCTGTGCTTCCTCAATGACGAGCGAGTCCCGGTGCTCGCTGACGCCTGGCGCACGACTCGGACGGCGGCCGCGGTGTCGCTCTGGGAGCCGCACCTGGAGGGCGCCGTGGTGGCCATCGGAAACGCCCCCACCGCGCTGTTCCACCTGCTTGAGCTCATCCTGGCGGGCGGTCCGCGGCCGGCCGCCATCGTCGGCTGCCCCGTCGGTTTCATCGGCGCCGCGGAGTCCAAGGAGGCGTTGGCCAGCTTCCACTCCGACCACGGCATCGACATCCCCTTCGTCACGGTCCGGGGTCGCCGCGGTGGCTCGGCGATGACCTCGTCCGCCCTCAACGCACTGGCCCAGGAGCAGGAATGACAGGCCGCTTCTACGGCGTCGGGGTGGGGCCCGGCGATCCCGAGCTGATCACCCGCAAGGCTGCCCGACTGATCGAGCAGGCTGACGTGGTCGCCTTCCATGCCGGGGTCGGGAAGGCGTCCAACGCCCGCAGGATCGCTGCTGAGCTGTTCCCCGCCGACGTGATCGAGGAGCAGCTCACCTATCCCGTCACGACCGGAGCCACGCAGCACCCCGGTGGCTATGCCGGCGCCCTGGCGGAGTTCTACGAGGAATCGGCGGCGCGACTGGCCGTGCACCTCGACGCGGGGCGCGACGTCGTGCTGCTCGCCGAGGGTGACCCGCTGTTCTACGGGTCCTTCATGTACATGCACGACCGCCTCGCCGATCGCTTCCCGACCGAGGTGGTCCCGGGTGTACCCGCCTTCGTAGCCGCGACCGCAGCAGCAGCCCGTCCGCTGGTCCGGCAGACCGACGTGCTGACCGTGCTGCCGGGCACCATGCCCGAGTCCGAGCTGGCGCGTCGCCTCGCCGACACCGACGCGGCGATCATCATGAAGCTGGGGCGCACCTTCCCCGCGGTCCGACGGGCGCTCGCCGCTGCCGGTCGCCTCGACCATGCGGTGTACGTCGAACGCGCCTCGATGCCTGAGGAGCGTTGGCTACCCGCGGCGGACGTCGAGGCCGGCTCGGTGCCCTACTTCTCGCTGATCGTGGTCACCGGCGACTCGCGGAACGGTCTGCGGTCACGCAGCGTTGACGTCGCGGCCGAGGTGGTCACCGAGGTTGCCGCGTCGGCGCCAGAGCTCTTCGTCGTCGGGCTCGGACCGGGACCGGCCGGTTGGACGACACCGGAGGTCACGAAGGCGCTCGCCGAGGTGGAGCACGTCGTCGGGTACGGGCCCTACGTCGCTCGCGTGCCCCAGCGCGCGGGCCTGACCCGGCACTCCTCCGGCAACACGGTCGAGGTCGACCGGGCTCGGTTCGCCCTCGACCTGGCAAGGGCCGGCAACAAGGTGGCTGTGGTGTCCGGCGGCGACGCCGGAGTCTTCGGGATGGCCGCTGCCGTCTTCGAGGCGGCCGAGGACGCGGCGTACGCCGACGTGTCGATCCGCGTCCTGCCGGGAGTCAGCGCCGTGCAGGCGGTGGCAGCGCGAGCCGGTGCCCCGATCGGTGCCGACTTCGCAGTCGTCTCGCTGTCGGACCGGCTCAAGCCGTGGGCGGTGGTCGAGCGCCGGCTGCGCGCGATCGCCGAGGCCGACCTGGTGCTCGCCATCTACAACCCGGCATCTCGTTCCCGCACCGAGCAGGTGGCGACAGCGCAGCGAGTCCTGCTGGAGCACCGCAAGCCAGACACCGTGGTCATCGTCGGCCGGGACGTCGGCAGGGCGGAGGAGTCGTTGAGGGTCACCACGCTGGCCGAGCTCGACCCGGCCAGCATCGACATGAAGTGCCTGCTCATCGTCGGCGCCGAGAGCACCCGCCTCAGCCCGGCCGGGGTCTGGACGCCGCGCTACGTGGAGGGCGAATGACCGTCCACTTCGTCGGCGCCGGTCCCGGGGCAGCCGACCTGCTGACCGTGCGCGCGACGAGGCTGCTTGCACGCGCCCAGCTGGTGCTGTTCCCCGGCACCTACCTCGACCCCGACGTGCTCGGCCACGTCAACGAGGACGCCACTCTGGTGGACACCCAGGACCTCGACCTCGACCAGATCGTCGAGCGCCTCGTCGCCGCCCACCGAGACGGCTGGGAGGTCGTCCGGCTCACCTCGGGCGACCCGTCGATCTACTCCGCCCTCGCTGAGCAGACCCGGCGCCTCGACGCCGCCGCGGTGCCGTGGGACGTGACCCCCGGCGTCCCGGCATATGCCGCCGCCGCAGCCCTGGTGGGCCGAGAGCTCACCGTCCCGATGCTTGCGCAGTCGGTCATCCTCACGCGTGCTCAGGCCCGCTCGACCCCGATGCCGGACGGGGAGTCCCTGGCGGCCTTCGCGGTGACCGGGGCGACGCTCGTGCTCCACCTGGCGATCACCCGGACACGTGAGCTGATGACCGAGCTCGAGCCTCACTACGGCGTCGACTGCCCTGTTGTCGTGGTCCACCGGGCCAGCCAGCCGGACGAGCAGGTGCTGCGGGGAACCGTCGGGACGATCGCCGACGAGGTGGACGCTGCGGGGCTGAGGCTCGCCGCCGTGATCCTCGTCGGGCGAGCCCTGGAGCCGTCCGCCGGCGGCGAGTCCCACCTCTATGACCCTGCCCGTGACCGGACCATCCAGCGGTGAACGACCTCTACGACGTCATCAACCGGCGCCGAGACACGCGTCGGGAGTTCACCGGGCAGCCGATCCCACCCGCCTCTCTCCAGCGGGTGCTCGCGGCGGCGCACTGCGCGCCCAGCGTCGGGATGAGCCAGCCGTGGGACTTCGTGCTCGTCCGCTCTCCGCAGACGCTCGAGTCGTTCCGCTCGCACGTGGCGGGGGAACGCGAGGTCTTCGCGGCCTCCCTGGACGGCGAGCGCGGGGAGACGTTCGACACGATCAAGGTCGAGGGTATCGTGGAGTCCGGGCTCGGCATCGTCGTCGGCTACGACCCGAGCCGCGGCGGGCCGGACGTGTTGGGCCGGCACGCGATCGCGGATACGGGCCTCTACTCGGTCGTCTGCGCCATCCAGAACCTGTGGCTGGCCTCGACCGCCGAGGGGCTGGGCGTGGGGTGGGTCAGCTTCTACCGCGAAGAGTTCCTCCGGGACCTGGTCGGTTTCCCGGCGCACGTCCGCCCGGTCGCGTGGCTCTGTGTCGGGCCGGTCTCGGCGTTGCCTGACGTGCCCGACCTCGAACGGTTCGGCTGGCGACACCGGTCTCCGCTCGCGGAGGTGTTGCACGAGGAGCGTTACGCACCCCGCGTGTAGACCCACTGGGTGACGGTGCGCGCGGGTGTCCAGCCGGTGAAGGAGCCGACGGGCGCAGCGGTCTCCACCGCGATCCGAGTCAGCTCGCCACCATGCTCCCCGTGGGCCTGCGCGAGCAGCTGCTCGGTCTCCAGAGTGACGCCGTGCGTGACCAACCGGCCTCCGGGCGGCAGCGCAGATCGGCAGGTGTCGAGCAGTCCGGGGGTGGTGCTGCCGCCGCCGACGAAGACGGCGTCGGGCCGGCGGAGCCCGGCCAGTGCTCCGGGGGCCGTGCCGGTGACCACGTCCAGCCCGGGCACCCCGAGGCGGGTGGCGTTGCGGGAGATGCGGTCGGCACGGCTGGTGTCGGCCTCCACGGCGGTCGCGGTGCACGTCGGATGGGCGCGCATCCACTCGATGCCGACCGACCCGGCGCCGGCGCCGACGTCCCACAGATGGTCGCCCGGCACGGGGGCCAGCCGGGACAGGGCGGAGGCACGCAGGTCGCGCTTGGTCAGCTGTCCGTCGTGCTCGAAGGCGTCATCGGGCAGCCCCGGCGTCCACCCGTGGAGTCGTGGGCCCCTCAGCTCCAGCCCCAGCACGTTGAGGCGCGGGGAGCCGTGCGACCAGTCCGCCGCCCCGCCCGAGACGTGTGACTCGGCGGACGATCCCAGGTTCCCCAGGACGTGGAGCAGGCTTGCGGCGTACCCCACCTGCGTCAGCAGGCCAGCGACCGCGCCGGGAGTGTGCTCGTCGGAGGACAGGACCAGCAACCGGCGTCCGGGGGCCAGCTCGCGCAGCACGAGCGCAGGGTGGCGACCGACCAGGCTGACGACCGCGCACGACTCGTCCGCCCAGCCGAGCCTGGCCCGCGCCAGCGCCACCGACGAGACTCCGGGGTGGATCACGACGCGGTCGCCGCCAAGGACGTCGATCAGGGTCGTGCCGACGCCGGAGAGCAGGGGATCGCCCGAGGCGAGGGCGACGACCGACCTCTCCCCGAGTGATGCCAGGAGCGCGGGGAGACCCGCACGCAGCGGTGTCGGCCACGGCAACCGTCGCTGCCCCGGGACGTCGGGCAGGAGGTCCAGGTGGCGTGCTCCGCCGAGCACGACCGGTGCACGCAGCACGAGGTCGCGAAGAGCGTCGGACAGGTCGCCCAGTCCACCGGCCGCGATGCCCACGACGGTGACCAGCGGGAGGGGTGCGGGGTGTGGCGAGTCGGGCACGAGGTGGCACGCTATCGTCACCGCAGGCACGAGGTGCCCCAACGGCCTGCACATCGGAGACGGTGAGCCAGGGTCGGAGGGGAGAATCTGGGAAGCCGGTGAAAGTCCGGCACAGGCCCGCTGCGGTGAATCAGGCCTCTCTCGCGAGGGGACCTGACAAGTCCGAAGACCGGCCTCGCGTCCGACATTTCCGAATGGCGAAGCGAGCGGGAGCCTCACATGCCACTGCAGTACCCCTTTTCTGCCGTCCTCGGGTGCGAAGCCGACGCCCTCGACGACATGGGCCTCGCCCTCGTCCTGACCACCATCGCGCCGGAGATCGGCGGTGTGCTCGTCCGGGGCGAGAAGGGGACGGCCAAGTCGACTGCCGTTCGGGCACTCGCGGCCGTGCTGCCCCCCGTCACCGTCTACGCGGGCGACAGGTTCTCCATCGATCCCGGCAATCCCGCCGCCACGTCTCCCGATGGCCCGTTCGCCGCCGATGCCGAGGTGCTGGCCCGCCCGGTCCGCCTGGTCGAACTGCCTGTGGGGGCCACGGAGGACCGTGTTCTCGGGTCGCTGCACCTGGAGCGCGCCCTGTCCCAGGGCAAGGTGGAATACGAGCCCGGCCTCCTGGCCCGCGCCCACCGGGGGATCCTGTATGTCGACGAGGTGAACCTGCTCCACGACCACCTCGTCGACCTGCTGCTCGACGCCGCGGCGATGGGTCAGGTCACCGTCGAGCGCGACGGCGTCTCGGTGGAGCACGCGGCGCGATTCGTGCTGATCGGCACCATGAATCCCGAGGAGGGAGAGCTCCGGCCCCAGCTGCTGGACCGCTTCGGACTGACCGTCGAGGTCTCTGCGCCGCGAGACCCCACCCAACGTGCCGACGTCGTACGGCGCCGGATGGCCTACGACGCCGAGCCGGTTGCCTTCACGGACCGCTACCGCGCGCTCGACCGCCTGCTGACCGAACGCATCGAGTCGGCACGCGACCACCTCGCCAAGGTGCGGCTGGGCGACGCCGCCCTGCTCAAGATCGCCGAGATCTGCGCCGCCTTCGACGTGGACGGTCTGCGTGCGGACATCGTCACGGCCCGCACCGCCGTCGCCCACGCCGCGTGGGAGGGACGCGACGAGGTCTCACGGGCGGACATCCGTCGTGCCGCGCTGCTGTCGTTGCCGCACCGTCGACGTCGCAATCCGTTCGACGCGCCCGGCCTCGACGAAGACCTGCTCGACCAGCTCCTGGGGGACGAGCTGCCCCCCGAGCCCCCCGACGTGCCGGCCTCGGATGGGTCAGGCCCTGATGCCGACGGCGGGCCCTCGGGCCCAGCTGGCGACCTCTCTCCCGGCGACAGCGACGCTTCTCTTGGACCTGAGTCTCGAGAAGACTCAGGTCCAAGAGACCGTCCGCTCGGTCCTGAGTCCTCAGAAGACTCAGGTCCGAGTGAGCCCGGGATGCATCTCCCGGACGCACCCCAGCGGTCGGGGGCGGACGCCGCGACAGGCACGGTCGTGAGCGCGAGTGCGGCATACCGCCCCAAGCTTCTGACCGTCCAGGGGCTCGGCGACGGTGCAGCGGGGCGACGCAGCCGAGCGCTGGCACGATCAGGTCGCCGCACCGGAGCAACCCGGGGCACCAACGGATCGCTGCACCTGGTCGAGACCCTCCTCGCCGCTGCCGGTCAGCAACCGGGGCGCAAGCAGGCAGGCGGTCGGGTCGAGCTGCGGACAGAGGACCTGCGGGTCGCCGTCCGCGAAGGACGCGAGGCGAATCTCGTGCTCTTCTGCGTCGACGCATCCGGGTCGATGGCGGCCCGCAAGCGGATGGGCCAGGTCAAGACCGCGATCCTCTCGCTCCTGATGGACGCCTACCGACGCCGCGACAAGGTCGGACTCGTCACCTTCCGTGGCGGGGGAGCGGAGCTCGTGCTGCCGCCGACGCACTCGGTGGAGATCGCGGCGGCCCGCCTCGACCAGCTCGCCGCCGGAGGTCGGACACCCCTGGAGGCCGGCCTGCTCGAGGCGGCGACGGTGTTGCGCCGGGAGCGGCTGCGCGACCCCCGCCTGCGACCTCTGCTCGTCGTGGTGACCGACGGTCGTGCGACCGACGGCGCCGACGCGATGGCCCGCTCCATGCGGGCCGCGGAACACGTCGCCGGCCTTCGCGTCACCACGGTCGTCATCGACTCCGAGGTCGGTCCGCTCCGTCTGGGCCTCGCCCGCCGGCTGGCCGAGGTGCTCCGAGCAGAGCACTTGCCCGTCGCGGAGGTCAGCGCTGAGGCCCTGACCGGTGTTGTCGGGACTCGAAAGGTGGTGGCCTGATGCCCCAGGGACAGCCGGTCGTGGTGCCGGACGACGGCCTGACGACCAAGCAGCGCCGCAACCGGCCGTTGGTGATGGTCCACACCGGCGACGGCAAGGGGAAGTCGACGGCAGCCTTCGGGCTTGGTCTGCGCGGCTGGAACCAGGGCTGGCGGATCGGCGTCTTCCAGTTCGTGAAGTCCGCGAAGTGGCGCATCGGGGAACAGACCGTGCTCGAGCGGCTCGGCCGGCTGCACGAGGAGACCGGCGAAGGAGGGCCGGTCGAGTGGCACAAGATGGGCGCGGGCTGGTCCTGGACCCGCAAGCAGGGAGATGCCGACGACCATGCCACCGCAGCGATCGAGGGTTGGCAGGAGATCAAGCGTCGTCTCGCTGCCGAGGCCCACGACCTCCTCATCCTCGACGAGTTCACCTATCCGATGAAGTGGGGCTGGGTGGACGTCGACGACGTGGTCGCCACACTGAGCGCCCGTCCGGGCTTCCAGCACGTCATCATCACCGGCCGCACCGCCGACCCCCGGCTGATCGAGGTTGCAGACCTGGTCACCGAGATGACCAAGATCAAGCACCCGATGGACGCCGGTCAGAAGGGTCAGAAGGGCATCGAATGGTAGGCGAGCGAGACGAGCGAGGGACGAGCGAGCGACCGAGCCTGCCGAGACAGGAATGGTGAGATTGCCGCGACTCGTGGTCGCGGCACCGTCGACGGGGCAGGGCAAGACCACGGTCGCCACCGGGTTGCTCGCCGCCCTGCGTGCGGACGGCCACGAGGTCAGCGGACACAAGGTCGGACCCGACTACATCGATCCCGGCTATCACGCCCTGGCCTCCGGGCGCCCGGGCCGCAATCTCGATCCTCACCTCGTGGGCGTGGAACGAATCGTCCCGCTGTTGCTCCACGGGGCAGCGGGGGCGGACGTCGCGATCATCGAGGGTGTGATGGGGCTGCACGACGGGCGGCTCGGCACCGACGGGTTCGCCTCGACGGCGCACGTCGCCTCTCTGACGCAGTCTCCGGTCGTGCTGGTGCTTGACATCGCCCGGCAGTCCCGGTCGGCGGCAGCGGTCGCGGCCGGCATGGCGGCGTACGACTCAGAAGTCTGCGTGGTCGGGGTTGTCCTCAATCGTGCTGGTTCGCCGCGGAACGTCGCCGAGATCCGTCGCGCCCTCGAGAGGGTGTCGCTGCCCGTGCTCGGGGTGCTGCCGCGCGACCAGGAGCTCGCCACGCCCTCGCGGCACCTGGGTCTGGTCCCCGCCGTCGAGCGGCAGGATTCCGTGCGGATGGTGCAGAGGCTCGGTGAGCAGGTGGCTCACCACCTCGACCTCGATGTCCTGATGGACGTCGCGCGCTCGGCCCCCGAGCTCGACGCGATGCCCTGGGATCCTGGTCAGGAGATCTGTCAGGGGCCGGGACGTGCCGTCGTCGCAGTCGCCGGCGGCCGCGCTTTCACGTTCCGCTACGCCGAGACCGAGGAACTGCTGCGCGCGGCGGGTTGTGAGGTCGTGGTCTTCGACCCGCTGGTGGATCGCGCGCTGCCGGCGGGCACGCGAGGCATCTACCTCGGCGGCGGCTTCCCCGAGGTGTACGCCGCAGACCTGGCCGCCAACCGGAGCCTGCTCGACGACCTGGCACGCGCGGTCCGTGCGGGTGTCCCCACGGTGGCTGAGTGCGCCGGGCTGCTCTATCTCGCCGAGACCCTCGACGGGGTCGCGATGGCCGGTGTCGTGCCCGTCACGGCCGCCATGACCGACGTGCTGACGCTGCGCTACCCGACGGCCACGGCGCCCACCGACTCGCTGCTGACCCGGGCCGGGGAGCAGGTCACCGGTCACGAGTTCCATCGCACGCAGACCTCGCTCCCCAGCGGGACGAAGCCGGGATGGGAGATCGACGGGGCGGCGGCCGGCTTCGCGACGGACACGTGGCACGCGTCCTACCTGCACGTGCACTGGGCCGGGCACCCGCTGCTGGCCCAGCGCTTCGCCGATGCCGCACACGGCGCCCTGCCACACGAACCGTCCGTCCTCGTCGAGGAGCCGGTGGCCGTCGGGGGTCTTGAGCCGGCTCCGCACTGTGAACCCAAGGACGCTGGGCTGGCCGAGCCACTCCGCCACCACGGCGACGTCGAAGCAAGCACGGGGCTGTTGGACTTCGCCGTCAACGTCTATGTGGGGCAGCGGCCCGCGTGGCTCGATCGCGCACTCCACGCAGCGGTCGACACCACCGTCTACCCGGACGCGGCACCGGCGCGGGCTGCCATCGCCCACCACCTGCGACGGCCCCAGGAGGAAGTGCTCCCGACCGCCGGCGCGGCGGAGGCGTTCACCCTGATCGCGCGGTCGCGGTCGTGGCAGCACCCCGTGGTGGTGCACCCGCAGTTCACCGAACCGCACGCCGCGCTGGAGCAGGCGGGTCACCGGGTCGACACCGTGCTCTGCCGGCCCGACTTCACCCTGGATCCCGCGGTCGTGCCCGAGGACGCCGACCTCGTCATGATCGGCAACCCCACCAACCCGACCGGCGTCCTGCACCCCGCTGCGCTCCTCCGCAGCCTGCGGCGGCCGGGTCGGCTCGTGGTCGTCGACGAGGCCTTCATGGACGCCGTCCCCGGTGAGAGCGAGTCTCTCGTCCGGTCGACCCTCGAGGGCGTGATCGTCATCCGAAGCCTCACCAAGCACTGGTCCATTCCCGGGATCCGAGCCGGCTACGTCGCTGGCGACCCTCGCGCTGTCGGCGAGCTCGCCAGGATGCAGACGCCGTGGTCGGTGGCCGGCCCGGCAGTGGCCGCTCTCGTCGCCTGTGCCAGTGACCGCGCAGACGTGGAAGCCACCGCGCGCGCGCATGAGATCGACCGGTGGCGTGACCACCTCGTCGATGGTCTGCAAGACCGGGAGATCGAGCACGTCTCGTCGGTGGCTCCCTTCGTCCTGACCCGCCTCGGAGCTGACCGCCTGATGCTGCGAGACGCAGGCATCGCCGTACGCCGCGCAGACACGTTTCCCGGACTCGACTCCACGTGGGCGAGGATCGCCGTGCGACCCGAGCCCACGACGGAGCACCTCTTCACCGCCCTCGACCATCTGTCCGTCTCGCGCCGCCAGCCCGCACACTGATCTGAAGGACACCGCCATGCCCCCCGTCGCCGCACCCTCCGCCATCGCCCGCCGCCAGGCAACCGAACGTCTGGCCGCCCTCGCCACGCCACCGGGCGCCCTGGGCCGACTCGGTGACTTGGCCGTCTGGCTGGCGGCCTGCCAGGGACAGGTGCCGCCGACGCCCGTCAACGACGTCCGGCTCGTCATCTTCGCCGGTGACCATGGCGTCGCCGCGCATGGCGTGTCCGCATTTCCCCCGGCGATCACGGGGGCGATGGTCCGCACCTTTCTGCTCGGGAAGGCCGGGGTCAGCGCCCTCGCCCGCGCGCACGACGTGTCGGTGCGGGTCCTCGACCTCGCGGTCGACGAGGACTTCGGTGATCTCGACGAGCAGGTGCGCGCGCTGCTGACGGCGCACAAGATCCGCCGGGGCAGTGGCGCCATCCACCTGGAGGACGCCCTCACCCCCGAGCAGGCGAGAGCAGCGCTGGCGGCCGGCGCCCGCGTGGCACGCGAGGAGATCGCCGCCGGCGCCCAGCTGCTGATCAGCGGCGACATGGGGATCGGCAACACCACCCCGGCCGCAGCCATGGTCGCCGCCGGGCTCGGGCTGCCTGCCGCCGAGGTCGTGGGGCGGGGGACAGGGATCGATGACGAGGCGCTGCGCCACAAGACCCACGTGATCGACGCCGCCCTGTCCCGTGTCGGCGCCCGCACCACCGACCCGTTCGAGACGCTCGCTGCCCTCGGCAGTGCCGACCTCGCGGCCAGCACCGGCTTCCTGCTCGCCGCCGCGGAGGAGGGCACGCCGGTGCTGCTGGACGGGTTGATGAGCGTCGCCTGCGCGCTCACCGCGGACCGCTTCGAGTCGGGGGCTGCCGGTTGGTATGCCGCAGGCCACCGCTCCACCGAGCCCGCCCAGTCGCTGGCGCTGGACAAGATGGGACTCGAGCCGCTGCTCGACCTCGGACTTCGCTTGGGCGAGGGATCGGGCGCGGTCGCGGCCGTGCCGGTGGTCCGCAGCGCCGCCGCGATCCTGCGTGACGTGGCACTGCTCAGCGAGCTCGCGCCCTGATGCTGCTCGACGCCGCACGGCTCGCCGTCGGGACGCTCACGGCGATCCCGGTGCGGCCGCCCGCGACGGTGGACCGGCGCCGGGCAGGCGTGGCGATGCTGCTTGCGCCCGTCGCGGTGCTGCCTCTCGGTCTCGTCGTCACCGGGGTCGGGATGGCCGGCCACTGGCTGGCGGTGCCGCCAGTCATCACCGCACTGGTCGCCCTCGGCGGCGCGATCCTCGGTACTCGCGCCCTCCACCTCGACGGGCTCTCCGACACCGTCGACGGGCTGGCGGCGTCCTACGACCGCGAACGGTCCCTGACCGTCATGAAGTCCGGCACGTCCGGCCCGGCCGGGGTCGTGGCCGTGGTCCTGGTGATCGGGCTCCAGACAGCCGGTCTCGCTGCCGTGTTCTCTCTGCCCGACTGGTGGCAGGCCGCGATCCTCGCGGGCGTTGCGGTGTGCTGTTCTCGCGCAGCCCTCGCGGTCTGCTGCGTGCGCGGCCTGCAGCCAGCCCGCTCCGACGGGCTCGGTCGCACCTACACCCAGACCGTTCCGCGCCCCGTCGCGGTCATCGTCTGGATCCTCGCCGGCCTCGCTCTCGCTGCCGGTGCTGCCGGGGCAGGCATGCCCTGGTGGCAGGGGGTGCTGGCGGCGGCCGTCGCACTGGTGACCATCGTTGCCGTCCTCGTTCGTGCGACGCGGCGCTTCGGCGGTGTGACGGGTGACGTCTTCGGCGCGGCCATCGAGATGGCGCTGGCCGCGATCCTGGTGGCCCTGTCACTGGGGAGCGTATGAGCGCCCGCGCTGTCGGGCTGCTGATCGGCTACGCCGCAGACCGCGTGCTGGGGGACCCACAGCGCTTTCACCCCGTCGCCGGGTTCGGCACCCTGGCCACGACACTGGAGCGCATCTCGTACGCCGACTCGCGGACGCGAGGACTGACGCACACCCTGCTCCTGGTCGGTGGCGTGGTCGCGGTCGGCGTCGCTGCCGAACGTCTCACGCCGCGGCCGGTCGCCCGTGCTGCTGCCACTGCGGCAGCCACGTGGGCTGTGCTCGGAGGGCGTTCCCTCGAAGGTGAGGCGAGCGCCGTGCTGGCTCACCTCGAAGCCGACGACCTCGCCGGCGCGCGTCAGCGCCTCACCCACCTCGTCGGTCGTGACACCGCGGCCCTTGACGGGTCGGAGGTCTCGCGCGCGGTCGTGGAGTCGGTCGCCGAGAACTCCTCCGACGCCGTCGTCGCGCCGCTGGTGTGGGGGGCGTGGTGCGGTATACCCGGACTTCTCGGCTATCGGGCGGTCAACACCCTCGATGCGATGGTGGGGCACCACAACGCGCGCTACGAGCGCTACGGGTGGGCAGCGGCGCGACTGGACGACCTCGCCAACCTGCCGGGCTCTCGACTCGCCGGGCTCCTCACCCTGTTCGCGATGCCGTCGCGATCGACGGAGACGTGGCAGACCTGGCGCAGGGACGCGGCCGCTCACCCGAGCCCCAACGGAGGAGTGGTCGAGGCTGCATTCGCCGGTGCGCTCGGGGTCCGGCTGGGCGGGACGAACAGCTACTACGGTCACCGTGTCGAACACCGAGCGGTGCTGGGAGACGGACGCGCTGCGCGGCCTGACGACATCGCTCGGTCCACGGTCCTGGCGCGCCGCATCGGCCTCGCAGCGGCGATCGCAGCGGCGAGCGCAGCGGCCCTGATTTCGGTCCGCGGGGGGTGGCGTGAATGCCCTCGCGGTCCGCTAGGGTGAGCGTCAACGGTCACAAGGAAGCCGGTGGGATTCCGGCACAGTCGCGCTACTGTGACATCGCTCAGCCCGACCAGGCAGTGCGGTGAAGTCAGACCCGCGTGTCCGTCCACACCCATCAACCAGGGACGCACGTATCCCTGAGGAGGACACATGTCGCATGCTGTTGCCAGCCCTTTCACCGGGCCCATCTCCGGCGCCCCCGCACTTCCCACCATCCCGCTCCGCGAGCTGGCCCCTTGGGCGCTCTTCTTCGGACTGCTCGGGGTGCTGGTGATCTTCTTCGTGAGCGCCGACCAGGGTGCTGTCTCGGTCCCCGCAGGGACCGCGATCCACGAGTGGGTCCATGACGCGCGGCACCTGCTCGGTTACCCCTGTCACTGACAGTTCCTGACCTGTCACCGACCGTCCCGGACTCCGCGGGGCGGTCTGATCTCTCGTCGCTGACCACCGGCGTGCTGCAGGCCGGCGGTGATCGCGGCGACCCGTGAACGGAATGTCGATGACCCCACGTGCTTTCCTTGTCCGCGGCCTGCTTGCTGGCCTTGTTGCCGGCCTGGCCACCTTCGGCGTCGCCCAGCTGGTGGGCGAACCCCACCTCGAGCGAGCCATTGCCCTCGAGGAGGCGGGGGCTGCAACATCGGGGTCGCACTCGCATGCCGAGTCCACTGAAGGCGAGTCCACCCACGCGCACGAGGAGGGCTCGGCTGTCGTGGTCTCTCGCGACAACCAGAGCACCTGGGGGCTGCTGACGGGGTCCTTGGCCGTCGGCGTCGCACTGGGCGGGCTGGTGGCGCTGGTCGCCGCAGGGACGCTCGGGCGGATCGGGCCGCTGCTGCCGGGGCAATCGACCGCGCTGGTCTCGTTGATCGGCTTCGTCTCAGTGGCGCTGGTCCCGTTCCTGAAATATCCCGCCAACCCGCCGGGGGTGGGCAGCGGCGAGACGATCGGAGACCGGACGGTCCTCTACTTCGTCTTCCTGATGATCTCGATCGCAGCCGCCGTGCTTGCGACGTATGCCGCCTGCAAGCTGCGCGACCGGCTCGGGACCTACGCCTGCGTGGTCGGGAGCGCTACGGCATACCTCGTGATCGTGGTCGTCGCCGGGCAGGTGTTCGCCACGGTCAACGAGGTGAGCGACTTCCCGGGCGACCTCCTGTGGTCGTTCCGCATCTCTTCGCTCGTCGCTCTGACGGTCATGTGGGGTGTGCTGGGAGTCGTGCTGGTCGGACTGGTCTCGCGTCTCCACGACCAGCAGCGGGCGGTCCTCGCGCGCCGAGAGCTGGCCGCCAGTCTGTGATCCGGCCCCGGGGGACGGATCGGACTCAGCGGGGGAGTCGATGTCCCTCGACCGGCGTGCCGCCCACGAGGTGGCGGGTGACGATCTCGCGGCTCACCTCGGGGTCGACGTCGCCGTACCAGACATCGTCGGGCTGCACGCTCACGACGGGTGCCTGGTTGCACGGGAACTGGCAGCCGGTGTGGGTGACGAGCACGTCCTTGTCGCCCAGTCCGGCCTCCACCAGTCCGATGATCAACGCCCGCATGGATTCCTCGGAGCCCCGGGCGGTGCATCGGGGTCCACGACAGATCAACACCTGGTGCCGGTGGCCGGTCACGTCCTCCCAAGCCGCCGACGTCAACCCGGGCTCGGTGCCGAGGACAGGCCTGCACGTGGCCAGCGCGTCGTCGAGATCCTCCAGTGAGCTGACCAGACGGGTGGCGACGTCGAGGATCGGACGCGACCCCGCACGCTCGCGCCACCAGTGACCCGCGATCCGCCGCAACCACGAGTGGGCGGGCGCGAGCGGCCCGAGGTCGACGCCGACGAGGGTGATGGCTTCGGCTCCCGCATCAGCAAGGCGGGTGAGCTCGAGGGAGAGCGACGGGTCGCCCATCTGCAGGAAGGCGACGCTGCCACCCCGGCTGCGTGCTGCGGCCACCAGGTCGGCGCGGCGGTCGACGTCGGTGATCGACATGCCGACGAGCACCAGGTCGATCACAGCCGGAGCACCCGACCGGCGACGACGAGGTGCACCTCGTCGCAGGCAGTGGCGACGCGCTGGTTGACCAGACCGAGCAGGTCGCGGAACAAGCGACCGGAGCGGTGGGCGGGCACGACACCCCAGCCGACCTCGTTCGTGACCAGGATGACGTCGTCGCGCTCGGCGAGGACCTCGACGACCCCAGCGATCAGGTCGCCGACCATCGCCGTGACCTCGACGGAGGGGGCCTCCCACATGGCGTGCGCATCGATCGTCGCGGTCAGCCAGGTCCCGAGGCAGTCGACCAGCACCGGCCCCTCGAGCCGCAGGGCCGAAGCGAGGTCCCGCGTCTCCACCGTCGTCCAGGTGGCGGGTCGTCGCTGTTGGTGTGCCGCGATCCTCGATGCCCAATCGGGGTCCGGGTCCTCGGCCACGGTGGGGCCCGGGGCGACGTAGGAGACGGAGGGAGCCGTGGTGAGCATGCTCTCGGCATGCCAGGACTTGCCGGAGCGCACCCCACCCGTGACGAGGATCAACATGTCAGCTCCTTGACCCAGGCGACTGCCTCGGCGACGTGGTGGACGGTGGGGATTCCGGCGGGTCCGGGCGGGCGGCGCACGACCACGACCTCGACACCGAGTGTGGCGGCTGCCTCCAGCTTGGGCCAGGTGTGGGTGCCGCCGGAGTCCTTGGTGACGAGGACGTCGGCGCGGTGCCCGCTCAGCAGCGAGAGCTCGGAGGACAGGGTGTAGGGACCTCTGCTGTTGACCAGCTCCCAGGTCGGAGGCAGCGCGAGATCAGGTGTGTCAACGACCCGCGCCAGCACGGCTCGGGTGCCGAGCGCCGGCACGAACCGCGCGAGCTCCTGTCGCCCGACGGTCAGGACCGGGCGCTGGCCGAGACCGCGGCCGACGGTGGCCGCGTCTTCGTGGGTGTCGACGTAGTGCCACCTCGGGTCGGGCGTCCACGCCGGTCGCTCGAGCCGCAGGAGCGGGATGTCGGCGCACGCTGCGGCCGCGTTGGTGGTCATGCCCAGGGCAAACGGGTGGGTGGCGTCGACCACGGCGTCGTAGTCGGCCAGCGCCGCCCGCAGACCCCGCACCCCGCCGAAGCCCCCGATCCGGACCTTGCCGACGGGCAGCCGGGGTCGCGCCACGCGACCGGCCAGCGACGACGTGACGTCGACACCCGCCTCGACGAGGTGAGTGGCCAGGTCGCGAGCCTCGCTGGTGCCGCCCAGCAGGAGCAGCCTCACCGCACAGCTCCGGGGGGCAGGACGGGCAGCTCGGACGGTGCTCCTGCGCGCGCCAGTGCGAGGAGCGCATCGACGTCAAGGTGCTGCTCGACCAGGTCGCCCAGCAGGTCGAGTCGGCGTTCGCGCGCGGCGGGGAAGGAGACGGTCGAGGGAGCGAGTCCCAGCGTCTCCACCAGGAATGCCCGGCGCAGGTCGTCACCTTCCAGGCTGCCGTGCCACATCGTGCCGAAGACGAGACCGTCGCGGGTCCCGCCGAGGAAGGAGTCACCGGAACCGACAGCGACTCGCCCGTGGTGGATCTCGTAGCCGCTCGCCTGCACGCCCAGCGCCTCTCCGACCGGTTGGCGCAAGACCTTGTCGGCGTCGAAGTTGGTGCGCACGTCCAGCAGCCCGAGGCCGGCGACCTCGACGCCCGGACGCCCCTCGACACCGTGCGGGTCGGTGATCGCTCGGCCGAGCATCTGGAACCCGCCGCAGATGCCCAGCACCGGTCGACCGGAGCGGGCGTGCTCCACAATGGCCCGGTCGAGCCCACGGGAGCGCAGCCAGGCGAGGTCGTCAAGCGTGGCGCGAGTGCCGGGGAGCACGACCAGGTCGGCGTCGGCGAGATCGCGCGGGCTCGTCGCAAAGACCACGTCGAGGTCCGGCTCCAGTCCGAGTGCGTCGACGTCGGTGAAGTTGCTGATCCGCGGCAGCCGGACGACTACCACCCGGTGGGCGGCGTGGCTGCCCGAGCTGCGACCGTCGAGGTCGAGGGCGTCCTCGGAGTCCAGCCAGAGCGAGGAGTCCCAGGGCAGCACGCCGAAGACGCGCCGACCAGTCAGCGTCTCGAGGGAGTCCAGTCCCGGCGCCAGGAGGGCGACGTCGCCGCGGAACTTGTTCACGACGAAACCCGCCACGAGTCGCTGGTCGGCAGGCTCGAGCAGTGCCACCGTGCCGAACATCGCCGCGAAGACGCCCCCGCGGTCGATGTCACCCACGACAACGGTCGGCAGGCCGGCGTGGCGAGCGAGCCCCATGTTGACGTAGTCCCCGGCGCGCAGGTTGATCTCGGCGGGGCTGCCCGCCCCCTCGGCGACGACCACCTCGAAGCGGGTCGACAGGTCGTCGTACGCCGCATGTGCCGCCTGGGCCAGGTGGCGCCGTCCGGCCTGCCAGTCGCTGGAGGAGACCTCGCCGGCCGGTTGTCCCATCAACACGACGTGGCTGCGCCGGTCGGACCCTGGCTTCAGCAGCACCGGATTCATCGCCGGCTCCGGCGTCACCCGGGCGGCGATCGCCTGGATCCACTGGGCGCGCCCGATCTCGGCGGTCGATCTGTCGTCCGCTGTGCAGACCATGGAGTTGTTGGACATGTTCTGCGCCTTGTACGGCGCCACGCGGACCCCGCGACGGACCAGCGCACGGCACAACCCGGTGGCGACGACGCTCTTGCCGGCGTCGGAGGTCGTGCCGGCGACGAGAAGGCCGCTCACCGCCCCAACCGCCAGGTGTGCCGCACATGGCAGTCATCGTTGGCCCACCACTGCAGGTCGACCCGGTCCGCCTGCGCCCGCAGGGGCAGCAGGCTGCCGAGCTCGGCGCGCAGGCCGGCTGCGGTCGCGCCCGTGATGCGGTGCTCGAGGGTGAGGTGCGGGACGAGCTCGAGGTAGCGCCCGGAGTAGGGCGGGGTCTGGGGGAACGACTCGGCCAGGCGTGCGGTCAGCCGGGCGAACGGGTCCCTGGGCTCCGGCACCAGGTGCACGATCCCGTCGGCGAACTCGCGGACCTCAGCCAGCACGAAGGCGAACGTCGGCTCGGTCGCGAGCACTCCGGCCACTGTCTGCAGGTCCTCCTCGGTGGGGGCGTCGAGCCAGGGACCGAGCAGCGTGATGTGGGCGTGCACGAAAGCCGGGTCCGTCGACAGGTAGGACGAGTCGTAGCGGATCGTCCGGTCACGGACGACGTCGTCGAGGTCCGGCACCGGCACCGCGATGACGGAGTGACCAGCTCGCGGGTTCACCGCGGGCCGCGCAGGAGATAGGCGTCCATCACCCAGCCGGCGGACTGCTTGGCCCGCGCACGCGCATCCTGGAGCTCGGGCAGCACGTCGGCCACGCGGCCGGAGACGAGCTCCTCGGCGACCGTGCCCAGATTGGCGCCCCACCAGATCCACCAGTCTCCGAGGCTGTCGAGGGTCGCCAGGTCGTCGGCGTTGCCGAGCATCACCACGATGTTGGTCTGACCGGCGACGAGGGCCTCCGGGAGGCGCCGCGCGGAGGTGATGTGGACGGGATGGCCCACCTCGTGGAGCACGATGCGGTGCCGGGCGGCAAGGACGGAGGGGGTGCTGACACCCGGCAGGACGTCCCATTCGGCCTCTAGGGACGCGGCGACGCGGTCGACGACCCGGATCGTCGAGTCGTAGAGGGAGGGGTCGCCCCAGACCAGGAACGCGGCCGTGCCACGGCGCGCACCGATCACCTCGGCGTACGCCGCAGCCCGCGCGTCGTGCCAGGCGGAGACCGTGGCCGGATAGTCGACCGGTTCCCGGTCGCGCACCGGGTCCGTGACGGCGACCAGCTCGACGCCGTGCTCATCGCAGATCGCCTGCCTGATCGCGAACAGCTCGTCGTCGTGGGCCTTGCGCGATGCGACCACGTAGTCGCAGGAGCGCAGGGCGTGGGCCACCTCTGCCGTCACGTGCTGCGGGCCCATCCCGACACCGAGCAGTCGGACCTTCACTCCCGGTCCTCCAGATCGCCCTCCACCTCGAGGTAGACCTGCTGCATCGCGGCCATCACGTCAGGGTCCGGCTCCGCCCAGAGGCCGCGTTCGGCGGCTTCGTGCAGCCGCTCGACGATGCCGCGCAACGCCCACGGGTTCGAGGTGCGTAGGAAGGCCTGGTTGGTCTCGTCGAGGACGTACTCGGTTGCCAGCTTCTCGTACATCCAGTCGTGCACCACACCCGCCGTGGCGTCGAAGCCGAAGAGGTAGTCGACGGTCGCTGCCAGCTCGAAGGCACCCTTGTAGCCGTGGCGCTGCATGGCGGCGATCCAGCGTGGGTTGACCACCCGGGAGCGGAAGACCCGTGCCGTCTCCTCGGCCAGGGTTCGGGTGCGGACGGCGTCGGGTGAGGTCGAGTCACCGACGTAGGCCTTCGGGTCGGAACCAGTGAGCGCACGGACGGTCGCGATCATCCCGCCGTGGTACTGGAAGTAGTCGTCGGAGTCGGCGATGTCGTGCTCGACGCTGTCGATGTTCTTGGCCGCCACCTTGATCCGCCGGTAGTTGGCGCGCATGTCGTCGGCGGCAGGCGCCCCGTCGAGGTCGCGGCCGTAGGCGAAGCCGCCCCAGGCGGTGTAGACCTCGGCGAGGTCCTTGTCGTCACGCCACGAGCCCGACTCGACGACCTGCAGGATGCCGGCGCCGTAGGACCCGGGCTTGGACCCGAAGATGCGCGTCGTCGCGCGGCGCTCGTCGCCGTGCTCGGCGAGGTCGGCGCGGGCGTGGGCACGGACGTAGTTGTCCTCGTCCGGCTCGTCGAGCTCGGCCACCATTCGCACGGCGTCGTCGAGCATCGCCACCACGTGCGGGAACGCGTCGCGGAAGAAGCCCGAGATCCGGACGGTGACGTCGATGCGGGGCCGACCGAGCTCCTCGAGCGGCACGACGAGGAGCTCGCGCACGCGTCGGGACTCGGCATCCCACTCTGGGCGGACGCCGAGCAGCGCGAGCACCTCGGCGATGTCGTCGCCAGAGGTGCGCATCGCGGAGGTGCCCCACACGGACAGTCCCACCGACGCGGGGTAGGAGCCGGTCTCGTCGAGGTAGCGCTGGATGAGCGAGTCGGCCATGGCCTGGCCGGTCTGCCAGGCCAGCCGCGACGGGACCGCGCGCGGGTCGACGGTGTAGAAGTTGCGTCCGGTCGGCAGCACGTTGACCAGACCACGCAGCGGCGAGCCGCTCGGACCGGCCGGCACGAAGCCGCCGTCGAGGGCGTGCAGCACCGCGGTCAGCTCGTCGGCCGTGCCGGCGAGTCGGGGCACGACCTCGGTGGCGGCAAAGGCCAGCACCCGCTGCACGTCGAGGTCGTCGTGCAGATCGGGAGCCACGGCCGGGTCCCAGCCCGACTTCTCCATCTGCTCGACCAGACCTCGGGCCTCGGCCTCGAAGACGTCGACGGCTGCACTGGTGGCGGCTTCGACATCGACCAGACCCAGGGCAGTGCGCAGGCCCGGGACGGCGTTGCCGACCCCGCCCCACACCTGGGAGGCGCGCAGGATGCCCAGCACCAGGTTGACCCGGGGCTCACCGGTCGGCGCCTCGCCGAGGATGTGCAGGCCGTCGCGGATCTGCGCATCCTTGATCTCGCAGAGCCAGCCGTCGACGTGCAGGATGAAGTCGTCGAAGTCGTCGTCGTCGGGGCGCTCCTCGAGGCCGAGGTCGCGGTGCAGCTGGGCCGCCTGCATCAGGGTCCAGATCTCGCCCCGGACAGCAGGAAGCTTGGCCGGGTCCATCGCCGCGATGTTGCCGTATTCGTCCAGCAGTTGCTCGAGACGCGCGATGTCGCCGTACGCCTCGGCGCGGGCCATCGGCGGCACGAGGTGGTCGACGATGGTGGCGTGTGCACGGCGCTTGGCCTGCGCGCCCTCGCCGGGGTCGTTGACGAGGAAGGGGTAGATCAGGGGCAGGCTGCCGAGCGCCGCGTCGGTTCCACACGAGGCCGACAGGGCGGCGTTCTTGCCGGGCAGCCACTCCAGTGAGCCGTGCTTGCCGAGATGGACGACCGCGTCGGCGCCGAAGCCGCCGTCCTCGACAGTGTTCTCCAGCCAGCGGTAGGCGCCGATGTAGTGGTGGCTCGGGGCGAGGTCCGGGTCGTGGTAGATCGCGACGGGGTTCTCCCCGAAGCCGCGCGGCGGCTGGATCAGCAGCACTATGTTGCCCGCCTGCAGGCTCGCCAGGACGAGTTCGTTGGACTCGTTGACGAAGAGGTTGCCCGGCGCCGGTCCCCACGCCTCGATCATGGCCTCACGCAGGTCGGCAGGAAGGTGCTGCGTCCACGCGTCGTATGACGCAGCGCTGATCCGCACGTGGGCGTCGGTCAGCTGCCCCGAGGTCAGCCACTCCTCGTCCTGGCCGCCAGCCGCGATCAGCGCGTGGATGAGCGCGTCGCCGGCCCGGGTGTCGGCGGCAGCGTCAGCGGCAGCGTCCGTCCCGTCCCCGTTGTCCTGGTGGTCGAGGATCTCGACGACGCGGTTGTCGTTGCCGAGGTCGTAGCCGTCGTCACGCAGGCGTCGAAGGAGCCGGATGGCGGACACGGGGGTGTCGAGGCCGACGGCGTTGCCGATGCGGGCGTGCTTGGTCGGGTAGGCCGACAGCACCAGCGCGAGCTTCTTCTCGGCGTTGGGTATCGAACGCAACCGGGCGTGCCTCACCGCAATGCCGGCGACGCGGGCGCAGCGCTCGGGGTCGGCGACGTAGTGGGGGAGACCGTCGGCATCGATCTCCTTGAAGGAGAAGGGCGCCGTGATGATCCGGCCGTCGAACTCCGGGATCGCGATCTGGGTCGCGGAGTCGAGTGGGCTGACGCCGTCGTCGGAGGCCTCCCAC
Source organism: Nocardioides sp. (assembly GCF_035576065.1). GTDB lineage: Bacteria > Actinomycetota > Actinomycetes > Propionibacteriales > Nocardioidaceae > Nocardioides. The sequence continues at coordinate 10,174 of NZ_DATLWX010000028.1, read as the reverse complement.
TCGGCGCGACTGCTCGTCAGGCAGAGGCCTTGGAGCACCGGGATGTCCAGGGCTGCCATCCGGGTGACGTCCCAGGCCTCGTCGTCGCCGCCGGCGCTCGCGGTCGACGGCACACTGCCTCCCGCCGCCAGGACGGTCACCACGAGGGCGTCGAGGGTGGCGAGCTCGGTGAAGAGCTCATCGGGTGCCGCACGCAGCGACCCGGCGAAGATCGGGACGCCGATGGCCTGACCGGTCGCGTCGACGGCGTCGGCCAGGGCGTGTGCGAAGGCCGTGTTGCCGCTCGCCTCGTGGGCTCGGTAGTAGAGCACCCCGATGCGCGGGAGCGACGCGTCGTTGGCCGGCCGTGCGGCGTACCCCCAGACGGGGAGGGCGGCAGGCGCGTCGAAACCCTCACCGGTCAGCAGAACCGTGTCGGAGAGGAAGGCGTGGAGTTGGCGGAGGTTCTCCGGGCCGCCCTCGGCGAGGTAGCGGTGCGCCTCCGCGGCGATCCCGATCGGGACCGACGACCGCTCCATGAGCTCGGCGCTGGGCTGCTGCTCGCCGCCCAGGACCACGACCGGCATGCCCGTCGCAGCGATGCGGGTGAACCCCGAGCACAGGTCCTGCGGAGAGCCGAGCAGCCGGCCGACGACGAGGTCGCAGTCCTCGATCAGCTCGGCCATGGACTGGTGGCCGGGTCGCGCTGGGTTGGCGAGGACGTAGTCGGCGCCGGAGGCCCGAGCGCTGAGCAGGTCGGTGTCGGACGTCGAGAGCAGAGCGATGCGCACAGCGGATGTTCCTCCTCCGGGGTTCTCGCCCCGTTCATCGGTGGGATACCCCTGGCCAGTGTCTGGCTGCATCCGGCTCCCGAAGAACGGAGGAGTCGAGATGTCACAGTGGCGGAACCGCCCCGGAGTCGCACCGGGTTCCTGCACCAATGGGCAGTGCGAGCGTAGTGGAGACTGTGTCCCGTGCACGCGCCGGTCTACCTCGTCAGGCACGGGCAGTCGGAGTGGAACCTGCGGCGGCTGACACAGGGCCAGACGAAGCACCCCGCGCTCACCGGCCTGGGTCGCGAGCAGGCGTCGCGGGCGGCCGAGGCCATCGCCACGGACCTGGCTCGGGGCGGTCTGGTCTCAGCGCGACTCCTGACCAGCGACCTGGTCCGCGCCACGGAGACAGCCAGGATCATCGGCAGCAGGATCGGGCTCGTCCCCCAGCCGGACGCCCGCCTCCGGGAGCAGCACCTGGGGTCGCTCGAGGGCAGGAGTCATGAGGACTCGTGGGCGCAGGCCGAGCTGCACGACTGGTCGGATCCGGAGCTGCCGATCGCCGGTGGGGAGTCGGTGGGGCAGGTACGCCGACGCGTGGCCGCCGTCCTGGCGGAGGTCGACCCCCGGGTGCCCACGGTGCTTGTCAGCCACGGCGACGCGATCCGCTGTGCCATCGCTCACCTGGAGGGGCGGTCCATGACGGACGCGCCCTGGGTCGAGGTCCCCAACGGCTCGGTCTCGAGGTTCGTCGGCGAGATTCGGTGGCTGGACCTTCAACCCCCGTGACGGGCGCGCGCGGTCATTCGCCCCAGCCGAGCGAGTAGACCTCGAACGGCGCCGCGAACGATGTCCCGAGTGACTGCCCCGCCTGCCGTGCCATCCCCTCGAGGAACTCCCGAGGATCCCAGTTCTCCCACCCGAGACCGTCGATGTAGGCGCGGTGCGCCTCGAGCGACTCCACGCCGCGGTCGAACGTCTCGGTCGTGTCGACGGCGTGCCGCGACTCCGGCGATCCGGCCGCCCAGACCGCCCGCACCCCGCCCCAGGGTTCCAGGCTCGACGACAGCTGCTCGGGGAAGATCCACCTGTTGCCCGCGTCCCTGGCCGCATCCAGGACTGCCCGCCCGACCGCGATGTGATCGGCCTGGTTGAGGGACGCCCCGCCCCAGGTGTCGCGGAAGTTGCCGGTGATGACGACCTCGGGCCGGTGGCGGCGGATCACCTCGGCCAGCAGTCGGCGCAGCGGGACGCCGTACTCCACGATCCCGTCCGGCTGGCCCAGGAACTCCACCGTGCTCACGCCGACCACCCGTGCGGACTCGACCTGCTCGGCCTCCCGGACCGTGCGGCACTCGTCCGGGTGCATGCCGTCGATGCCGGCCTCCCCGCTCGTGGCCATGCAATAGAGGACGTCCTTGCCCTGGCCGGTCCAGCGCGCCACGGCGGCAGCCGCGCCGAACTCCAGGTCGTCGGGGTGCGCCACGATGCACAGCGCCCGATCCCAGTCCTCGGGCAACGGTTCGAAGGTCGCTCGGTTCTCGCTCATGCAGCGAGCATCTCCTAATCCGATGGCGGCGGCCAGTGTCGACCTGATCGGATGGGCGCATGCAGATCCGTGAGATCGACGTCCACGACCAGGCTCAGCTCCGCGAGTGGTACGCCGCCGAGGGTGCCGCGATCGACCAGGACCGGCCGTTCGCCGTACGCCGGACCTTCGACGCGCTCGTCAACCAGGTCACCGTCCCCAGTGACTACTACCAGCCGGTGCTGCTCGCGGCCTTCGACGGAGAGCGGATCGTCGGCACCGCCGACCTGGGCTATGCGCTGAAGGACAACACGCACCTGGCAGACCTGGAGATCACCGTCGTTCCCGACTGCCGCCGGCGCGGGATCGGTCGCTCGTTGTACGCCGACGCGACGGCCCGCCGCCGGGCTGCGGGCCGCACCAGCGCGTGCGGTGAGCTCAACGTGGTCGACGACGAAGGACCGCTGGCCTTCGCCCGCGCCATGGGGGCGGAGTCGGTCCACGAGGAGGACCACCTGGTCCTCGACCTGCCGATGGACGCGGAGCACCTCCGCCGGTTGGAGGCACGGGCTGCCGGAGACTACGAGATCGTCCGCTGGCAGGGTCGCTGCCCCGACGACCTGATCGACGCCTACGCCGCGATGCGCACGCAGATGAACCAGGACGTCCCCACCGGCGAGCTCGACCACGAAGCCGTCGTGATGACACCCGAGCGGATCCGGTCCGGGGAGGAGCGCCTGGCCAAGTCCTACGACATCTGCGTGGCCGTGGCTCGTCGGGCCGACGGCGTGCTGGGCGGCTACTCGCTGGTCTATCTGCCTCTCGGCCGCGACCATGCCCTCCAGGACGACACGCTCGTGATGCCCGGCCACCGCGGTCACCGACTGGGGCTGGCGCTCAAGCTTGCGACGTACGCCGCCATCGCGACCGAGCACCCGGAGCGCACCAGGTTCCACACGTGGACCGCCCCGGAGAACCGTGCCATGCATGCCACCAACACGGCGTTCGGCTACCGCCCGGTCGAACGGATGCACGAGGTGCAGGTCAAGGACTGACCCGGGCGCTCACCAGCACAGGTCCCAGGATCCGCGCAGCTGGCGGCGGGCGGCCCGCTCGGCCCGCTGGTAGGAGCTGGTCCGGAGGAACGGGTCGTTGCGGTAGACGTAGGTCCGGGCGAAGCCGCGGCTGATCTGCGCCCGCCCGACGTCGAGGTCGTGGCGCGAGACGTAGCGCAGCCACCGGCCGTAGCGGTCCCGGTCAGCCTGGGAGGGGTCGGACTGCAACCGGACCCGCGAGCCGACAGGAGCCAGCCGCCCCATCTGTGCCGATGCGGTGTCGCCGCCACACTCCGCACCCCCGTACACCTCCGGAGTGTCGATACCCAGGATCCGCACGGAGCGCACACCGACGCCGGCGATGCGCACCGACAGGGTGTCGCCGTCGGTGACCCTCACGACGTTGCCCCAGTGGCGGCGCACCGGGCCGCTGCTCCCGGAGCCCTCTGTCTCGGTGCCGCTGGTCTCGGTGCCGCCCGAGGGAGTCGGCCTCGGCGGTGGTGTCGTCTGGCCCACGAGCGGGACCGGACCCAGGTCGGTGATGCACGGACACGGGTTCGACTCGCACGCCAGCCCGTCCCCCTCCGCATCGAGGCGGTGCGGATCGCCGGGACCTGCGTTGAGGAAGAACGTCTGAGCTGCGGCCTGCGTGGCGAAGTCGCCGCAGTCCATGTCCGTCACAGCAGCGGCCGAGGACGGGCTTGCGACGAGGCCGGCGATCAGCACAGCGAGCAGGACCAGGGGAGAGAGGAACCGGTGCACCTGCCCAGCGTCGTCCTCCCCGCCCGTGGTGTCCGGGGAATGGCCGGATTGGGCGGGCTCAAAGACCTCTCGACAGGCGTACTTGTCTGGTGGTGCGCTGGTCCTCGTGGACCGGCTCTCGTGTGAAGGGGTTTCGTCATGACAGACGCACGTAGTCCGCTCCTGGTCGCGGTCGTCAATGACTTCCCGATCGTCACCGCCGGTCTGGCAACGCTGTTGGCGCCGTACCCCGATCGGGTCAAGGTCGAGGAGTTCGTCGGAGATCTCCCTCCCCGAGGTCACTTCGACGTCCTGTTGCTGGACAACTACGGCCGCCCTGACCCGCAGGCGCGCCTCGCCCAGGTCGTGGCCGCGACCGACGCCGCCGTCCTGGTGTTCGCCTGGGCCGAGAGCCAGGAGCAGATCGACGGCGCATCCGCGTGTGGTGCGGCGGGCTTCCTGTCCAAGACGGTCGACGCGGAGACGATCCTGATCGCGGTGGAGGCCGCTGCTGCCGGACACCCGGTCTGGTCGGCCCCCGCACGCAACAACCGCGCCATGGCGGCCTGGCCCGGGCAGCAGGTTGGGCTGACGTCCCGGGAGTCCGAGGTCCTCTGCCTGATCGTGTGTGGCATGTCCAACCAGGAGATCGCCGAACGGATCTTCCTCAGCATCAACTCCGTCAAGAGCTACATCCGCAGCGCCTACCGCAAGATGGGCGTGGCCAGCCGATCTCAGGCCGTGCTGTGGGGTCTCGAGCACGGCTTTCAGGTCAAGAAGTCCCCGTTGTGACACGACGAGCGCCAATGATGCATGGCTCACCCATTGTGAGGTTTCAACCCGCACGGTCCGTTCACTATATTTCTTGTGTGGAACCCATTCCCGAGACCTCCGAAGCCGTCGATGAGTTCGGTCCGTTCGAGCCCGATCTGCTCGAACGGCTCCAGGACAAGGCACGCCACGTCCGCGAGCTCGTCCCGGCGTGTGTCGGCCTCAGCCTGGCCTCCCGGGAGCACGGCGTGACGTTCACCGTCGTTGCCACGGATGAGGAGATCGCGGCGCTGGACGGCGCGCAGTACCTCGACAGTGGCCCGTGCGTGGAGAGCGTGAAGGCCGAGCAGGTGCTCGAGTACACCGCTGACGACTTCTTCCAGGAGTCCAGCTGGCAGCTGTTCGCCCTGTCCACGGCCGCCGCAGGCATCAGCAGCACCCTGACCCTGCCCATCCTGAAGGAGGCGCAGGTCGTGGGATCAGTGAACCTCTATGCGGCCTCACCGCAGGCGTTCACCGGTCACCACGAAGGCATTGCCGAGATCTTCCACGCGTGGGCGCCGGCGGCAGTGGCCAATGCCGACCTGGGTTTCGCGACCCGGGGTACGGCGCAGCAAGCTCCGCAGATCCTGCGCGAAGTGACCAGGATCAAGGTCGCGGTAGGCGTCCTGGTGGAATCCCAGGGCCTCACCCTCGAAGCGGCTGAACAGCAGCTGAGCCAGGCGGCGCGGAGGGCGGGGGTCAGCGAGGCGGCCTTGGCGGAGCGGATCATCTCCGGTTCGGCCTACGCGGAGCGCGAGGAGGAGTAGACGCGCGCCCAGTCTCATCGAGGGGGTCATACCTGTGGTGGGTCGGCCGGGAGGCGTGCCGCTAGAGTCTCGTGCGGTCTGGTCTGGGGATGCTTCCGCTGGCGTGAGCCTTCCGATCGGCCGCGACAGATCACGCGGGGCGGTAGCTCAGTCGGTTAGAGCAGAGGACTCATAATCCTTGGGTCGTGGGTTCGAGCCCCACCCGCCCCACTCCGCAGTCAGCGTTGGACGACCGGGACAGCCTGGTCGCGGCGTCGGCCGGTCGGTCCCAGCCCGTTCGTCATCGCCCACAGGACTGCCTGGCTACGACTGTTGACGTCGATCTTGCGGTAGGCGGTCCGGATGTAGGACTTGACCGAGTTGGGCGACAGGATCATCCGCTCGGCGACGTCCCGGTTCGACAACCCGGCAGCGATCAGGGACAGCGCCTCGGCCTCCCGGGGTGTGAGCCCCTCGTCCCGGCCGGGCCAGCCGACACTCGCTGACGAGCTCTGTTGACCCGGAGCAACGATGACACGGCCCGCGTGGATGGCCTCGAGGGCAGACACGAGAGGCCCCGCAGGCAGGCTCTTGGACAAGTAGCCACTGGCACCGTGCCGGATCCACTCGCCAGCCGACCACGGCTGGAAGTTCCAGGTGTAGACGACGACCTTTGCGACCCGCGGGTCGTCCCGAAGTCGGCCGATCCGCTCATGCGCGTCCTGGTTCCCGGACGCGTCGTACAAGGCGATGTCGAAGGGACCTGGGGCCGCCAGGTCGCTGACCTGGTGTGCAGCGCCGGAGCCGCGCAACATGGACGCGAGTCCATGCGCTACCAGCTCGTCGGCATGTGCGAGGGCAAGGCGCAGGGCCAAGAACTCGACCTTCCGTACGGGTGGCGCGTGCCAGGCAAGTGGCTCGTGCCAGAACAGGTGGCTCGTGCCAATTCTTGACACGATCTACTTCGTGAGCAGCCCGAGCCGCCGACGGAACCGTTTACATTGTAATCAGATGAGCGGTGTCATGACCAAGGCCGGGGGCCCACCATGCGGCGCGTGTCGGCCCTTGGGTCACTCGTCGGCGATGAGGTAGCCATCGCCGCTGCGTTGAAGCTGCAGTGTCACCGACTCGCTGACCGCACTGCCGTCCACCCGGACGTAGTCCACGTCATAGGTGACGGTGAGCGTCTTCGGATTCACCACGATGTTCCTGGGCGTCGCCGAGGCGATGGTCCGCCAGTACCCGCTGTAGCTCCCGAACCCATTGGACGCCGCCTGGAAACCTGGGGTGAGCATCGCGAAGCTCGCCTTCTGGTCGTTCGGGGCGGTGGCGAGATAGGTCGTGATGAACGAGGCGACCTCTTTGCGGGTCGTGGCTGCGGGGTTGGGGGCCTTGGTGGTCTCTTCCTCGGTCGGCTCGGTCGTGGGCTCGTCGGTCGGCTCCTCCTCACCGTCCGTGGGCGTCTGCGAGTTCGGCTCCTCCGAAGCGGGCAGATCGTCGTCGTCTGCTGTGAACATCAGCACCGAGAAGACGATCGCAGCGACAGCGGCAAGGGCCAGGGCTGCGAACCAGGGCCAACGGGAGCGGTCTCCGGAGTCGTTCGTGTCGCCGTATGCGTGCACCTGTGCTGCGACGGGGGCGACCGGTGGAGCGGCGGGCGACGGGTCGGGGGAGACCGGCGGGACAGCCACGACCGGCGGCGCGGTGGGGATGACCTCGGTCTTGTGCTCGGGGTCGTCGAGGACGGCCGTGGAGGTCATGCCGGCAGCCGACGGAACCAGCTTGATCTCGGCCAACCGGTCGCGCACGCGCTCCATCGACCACCGGGCCGAGGGCTCTCGCGTCATGGTCGCGCGGAGCAGGTCGTCGAACCCACCCGCGTCAGGGACTCGCGGCGGCTCCTCGTGCACGATCTTGAAGAGACCACCCATGAGGTTGTCGCTGACGTCGTACGGCGGTTTGCCGGTCAGCGCGTGGAAGAGCGTCGCGCCAAGCGCCCACACGTCACTGGGAGCACCCCCGCCTGTCCCTGACGCCACCTCGGGTGCCAGGTAGGCCGGCGAACCGGTGACCAGTCCGGTCTGGGTCAGGCTGGCATCCGCCTGGGCCCGAGCGATCCCGAAGTCGGTCAGCTTGGCCTGACCCTCGTCGGTCAGCATGATGTTGGAGGGCTTCACGTCGCGGTGCACGATCCCGGCTCGATGGGCCGCTGCCAGCGCGTCGGCGACCTGCCACATGATGCTGGCGGTCGCGGCGTGGTCCAGGGGACCGGAGTCACGGATGCGTTCGGCGAGCGACTTGCCGTTGACGTACTCCATCACCAGCCACTTCTGGTCGCCCTCCTCGACGAGGTCGAAGACCGAGACGACGTGCGGGTGGTTGAGGGTCGCGGCCAGTCGGGCTTCGCGTTCGGCGCGCGCCAGGTCGGGCATGCTCGCGCCCGGCAGCATGCCGATCTTCTTGATCGCGACCTCGCGGCCGAGGACCTCGTCACGGGCGACGTGAACGGCACCCATGCCTCCGCGGCCGATCTCGCGACCAAGGGTGTACCTGCCAGCGATCAACGTCCGTGCCTTTCCACTCGGGGATCCCACATGTTAGGCGGAGCCGGGTCTGGCAGTCTTGTGGCGTCATCCCCAGGAAGGGGGGCCCACCACCGGAAGGACCAGCGTGCCCACCCCGAACATCCTCGACGATCTCGAGTGGCGCGGGCTCATCGCCCACTCGACCGACCCGGCGGAGCTGCGCGACGCCTTGGGCGCCGGGAGTGTGCGCTTCTATGTCGGCTTCGACCCCACGGCACCGAGCCTGCACATGGGCAACCTCGTCCAACTGGTCACCGCACGGCGGCTCCAGGACGCCGGGCACACGCCGTACATCCTGGTCGGCGGCGCCACCGGGATGATCGGGGACCCGAAGGATTCGGGGGAGCGGGCGCTCAACAGTCTCGCGACGGTCAAGGACTGGACCGAGCGTGTACGCCGCCAGGTGTCGGGGTTCGTCAGCTTCGAGGGCGACAACGCAGCGACGGTGGTCAACAACTATGACTGGACCGCCTCGATGTCGGTCATCGACTTCCTGCGCGACGTCGGCAAGCACTTCCCGGTCAACCGCATGCTGGGGCGCGACACCGTCAAGCGCCGTCTCGAGTCGGGCATCAGCTACACCGAGTTCTCCTACGTGCTGTTGCAGTCGATGGACTTCCTGTCTCTGCACAACGAGCACGGGGTGACACTCCAGTTCGGCGGTTCCGACCAGTGGGGCAACATCACCGGGGGTGCCGAGCTGATCCGGCGTGCCGGAGGTGGGCAGGCGCACGCCTTCGCCACGCCCCTCGTCACAAGGGCTGACGGCACCAAGTACGGCAAGACCGAGGCTGGGGCCCTGTGGCTCGACGCCGAGATGATGTCGCCGTACGCCTTCCACCAGTTCTGGCTCAATGTCGAGGACGAGAAGGTGGTGGAGATGCTGAAGATCTTCACGTTCCTGAGTCACGACGAGATCGCCGATCTCGAGGTGCAGACGGCCGAGAAGCCGTTCCTGCGTGCTGCTCAGAAGCGGCTGGCCGACGAGGTGACCACGTTGGTGCACGGGTCCGAGGAGACCGAGCAGGCGAAGGCCGCGGCCCAGGCACTCTTCGGCAGTGGTGACCTCAGCGCGCTCACTGCAGCCACGCTCGCGTCCGCGCTGAGCGAGGCAGGCGGCGCCTCTGTACGCCGAGACGAGGTGCCCAGCGTCGCGGACCTCCTCGTGCGAGCCGGACTGGCCAAGAGCAAGGGCGAGGCTCGGCGAACCGTTTCGGAGGGCGGCGCCTACCTCAACAACGCCAGGGTCGAGGACCCGGACATGGTCCCGGACGTGAGCGACCTCGTGGGCGGGTCCTGGCTGGTGCTGCGCCGAGGCAAGAAGAACTTCGCCGGCGTCGAGGTGACCTGACAGGGCGGGTCAGGCGGCCTGGAGGGACCGACACGCCGGCTCCAAGTCCGCGTCAGAGTGTCCCGGCAACGCGCTGACCTGCACAGATGGGGTCCAGAGGGCGGTTGTGGCGCCCGTCACGTCGATCCGATTTGCATGATCGCCGCGGGATGCCTAATGTTCTACCTCGTCGCCGGGATGCGGCGGGAAGCAAGGCCAGAAGGCCGGGCTTCCGGCTCCCGAGTCGGCCACCTCCTCACCACTTCGGACCTCACGGTTCGTGACGCTGAGGGGGGCAAGGTGCGAAAGGCCCAGGATTTGCTTCTTGGGAAACACACCTCGTAACTTAGTACGAACAGCTCCCGTAGCCAGATGCGAATCTTCGGCGCGGTGTGCGTCTGATGTTTGAGAACTCAACAGTGTGTCATAGTCGACGAATTAGTTTGTTTTGCCCCGTCATCGTGACTTTTGCTCGTTCGGCCTTTTTTGGGTTGGGTGGGTGGTTGTTGTGGTGGTGGTTTCTTTGATGATGAGCAATAATTTCTGACAATATTTTTTGTCAGTGTTTTGTTTGATGTTGGGGGATGTGGCTCTCTTTTTCCTGTGTTGGCTCTTTTTTGGGGT
>NZ_DATLWX010000027.1:0-24563 GCF_035576065.1 Nocardioides sp. | reverse complement strand
GAAGGACTCAGCAAACGACGCATCCGACGCTGCCTCAAGCGCTACATCGCCCGCCAGATCTTCCGCACCCTCGCCGCCGCCAACACCCCTGACACCCCGGACCCGGCCCTGGCTGCTTGACACACATAGAAGCGTCTCCGCCCATGGGGCTCACTGGCTTGGTGGAAGTGGATCAGTCGGGGCACGCCGAGCGCGGCTGGGTGATCGAGGCGATCCGCAAGCTCAAGGCTGACCAGACGCGGTCGGCCGACACGCACCTGCACGCCGTGCCGATCCCGGGGCTGCCGGACGTCGACCTCTATCTCAAGGACGAGTCGACGCACCCGACCGGCTCGCTCAAGCACCGGCTCGGGCGCTCGTTGTTCCTCTACGGGCTGTGCAGCGGCCTGATCTCCGAGGGCACCCACGTCGTGGAGGCGTCGTCGGGCTCGACGGCGGTGAGCGAGGCGTTCTTCGCGCGGCTGCTCGGGCTGCCCTTCACCGCGGTCATGGCCACGACGACCTCGCCGACCAAGATCGCGCTGATCGAGCGGCAGGGCGGGCGGTGCGTGCTGGTCGAGGACCCGGCGTCGGTCTACGACGTGGCCCGCGACCTCGCGGAGCAGACCCGCGGGCACTACCTCGACCAGTTCACGTATGCGGAGCGGGCGACCGACTGGCGGGGCAACAACAACATCGCCGAGTCGATCTTCGAACAGCTGGGGATGGAGCGGTTCCCCACGCCGGAGTGGGTGGTCGTCGGAGCCGGGACCGGCGGCACGTCCGCCACGCTCGGGCGTTACGTCCGCTGGCGAGGACTCACGACCAGGCTGTGCGTCGTCGACCCCGAGAACTCCGCCTTCCTCGCTGCCTTCCGCGACCCCGGGTGCGGGGAGACGACGTGCGGCTCGAGGATCGAGGGGATCGGGCGGCCCAGGGCCGAACCGTCCTTCCTGCCCGACGTCGTCGACCGGCTCGTGCGGGTCCCCGATGCCGCGTCCGTGGCAGCCGCGCACTTCCTGAGGTCGCGCACCGGGGCACTGGCCGGACCCTCGACGGGCACCGCGATCTACGCCGCGACGAAGCTGGCGTGCGACATGCAGGTCGCGGGGCAGTCCGGCTCCATCGTGACGCTCCTGTGCGACGACGGAGTGCGCTATCTCGACACCTACTTCTCCGACGCCTGGGTGGCCGAGCAGGGGTGGGACCTCGAGCCCTATCTCGCCGTTCTCTCCCACGCTTGGGACCACGGAGTGTGGATGGGTTGATCCGTCTCGGATCCGAGACGGCGCGGCACTCGTCGTCGTTGACCCGGCCACCAGGAACGGATGGACTCAGCCCATGACCTTCGAGGCGATGTGGCGAGACCTGCTCCCGGTGGGTCGGTCCGCGACCTCGGGCGGCTACCGACGAACGCCCTGGACCTCGCCGGAGGCCGAGCTGCGGGAATGGTTCGCCGAGGCAGCGCTTGCTCGCGGCCTGGAGGTCGAGACCGACGCGATGGGCAACCAGGTCGCCTGGTGGCGACCGACGACTCCCACGGAGCTCCCGGCGGTGCTGACCGGATCCCACCTCGACTCCGTCCACGACGGGGGCGCCTTCGACGGCCCGCTCGGCGTCGTCTCGGCCCTGGCGGCGATCGACGTCCTGCGTGACCGGGGCTTCGAGCCCACGCGGGCGATCGGCGTCTCGGTCTTCACCGAGGAGGAGGGGTCGCGCTTCGGCCTGGCGTGCCTGGGCTCCCGTCTCGTCACCGGCGCCACGACCTGGGAGGCCGTACGCCGACGCCGGGACCGCGACGGCATCCACCTCGACGACGCGCTGTCGGCGGCGGGCCTCGACCCGGGCGGCGAGCTCATGTCGCTGGCCGACGTCGGCTGCTTCGTCGAGCTGCACGTCGAGCAGGGACGCGACCTGGTGGACCGCGACGTCGCCGTCGGTGTCGCCAGCGAGATCTGGCCGCACGGCCGCTACCGCTTCGACTTCACCGGCGAGGCCAACCACGCGGGGACGACCCGCATGGAGGACCGGCGCGACCCGATGCTCACCTACGCGATGACCGCGCTGGCCGCCAACAAGCAGGCCCGTCTGGCCGACCAGCGCGCGACCTTCGGGCGGCTCGAGGTCACCCCCAACGGCACCAACGCGGTCCCCTCGCACGTCACGGCCTGGCTGGACGCCCGCTGCTCGGACGACGAGTCCCTCGCTGAGCTTGTCGAGACGATCACGCGGCAGAGCCACGACCGGGCGTCACGCGACGGCACCTCACTCACGGTCACGGCGGAGTCGGTCTCGTCGTCGGTCAGCTTCGACCCCGACCTCGCCCGCTCGCTCGCGGCCATCGGCGACTGGCCGGTCATCCCGACGCAGGCCGGGCACGACGCGGGCATCCTGTCGGCGGCCGGCATCCCGACCGCGATGCTGTTCGTGCGCAATCCCACCGGGGTCTCACACTCGCCCGACGAGCGCGCCGAGACGGCCGACTGCCTGGCCGGGGTCGAGGCGCTCGCCGACACGCTCTCGATGCTGGCGTCGTGACGAGCTACCTCCTCGAGCGCGCGCTGCTGGCCGGTGGCGTCCACGACAACGTCCTGGTCGAGGTCGTCGAGGGACGCTTCGCCTCGGTCGAGGTCGGCGTCCTCGCGAGCGGCGCCGAGCGCGTTCCCGGGCTGACGCTCCCCGGGCTGGCGAACACCCACAGCCACGCCTTCCACCGCGCCCTCCGCGGACGGACGCAGCACGGCCGCGGCACCTTCTGGACCTGGCGCGAGCAGATGTACGCCGTCGCCGAGCGACTCGACCCCGACACCTACCTCGCCCTGGCCACGGCAACCTTCCGCGAGATGGTGGCGGCCGGCATCACCTGCGTCGGCGAGTTCCACTACCTCCACCACCGACCGGACGGCCGCCCCTACGACGACCCCAACGCCATGGGGCTCGCGCTCGTCGAGGCGGCCCGCGTGGCCGGACTCCGGATCACCCTGCTCGACACGGTCTATCTCTCGAGCGGGTTCGGTGCCGCGCCCGAGGGTGCGCAGCGGAGGTATGACGACGGGTCGGTGCAGTCCTGGATCGAGCGCGTCTCCGCCCTGCCCGGCACGGAGTCCGCCCTCGTCGCCGGAGCCCTCCACTCGGTCCGGGCGCTGCCCGAGGACCCGGCCACCGCCCTCGCCCCGCTGGCCGCATGGGCACAGGGTCGGCCACTTCACGTGCACCTCTCCGAACAGGTCGCCGAGAACGACGGGTGCATGGCGGCGTACGGCGTCAGCCCGACTCGCCTGCTCGCCGACCACGGCCTGCTGGGACCACTCACGTCGGCCGTGCACGCGACCCACCTGAGCGACGACGACATCTCACTGCTCGGCGAGGCCCGCGCCTTCGTGTCCTTCTGCCCCACCACCGAGCGCGACCTCGGCGACGGCGTCGGCCCGAGCCGGCGGCTGGCCGACGCTGGGGCACGGCTCACGCTCGGCTCCGACAGCCACGCGGTGATCGACCTCTTCGAGGAGATGCGCGCCGTCGAGCTCGACGAACGGCTGGTCAGCCGGCAACGGGGGCACTGGCAGGCCGCCGAGCTGGTCCGGGCAGCGACGGTGTCCGGCCACGCCAGCCTCGGCTGGGACGACGCCGGCGAGATCGCCGTCGGTGGACGAGCCGACCTGGTGACCATCGACGTCGACAGCACCCGCACCGCCGGCACCGGGGCAGACGAGCACACCGCGGTCTTCGCTGCGGTCGCTGAAGACGTGACCCAGACGATGGTCGACGGCCGGATCGTCTTCCGGCAGGGTGAGCGCGAGGAGATCGGCCGCGCGCTCGTGCAGGCGATCGGGAAGGTCCACACGTGAGCGTCCTGGTCACCGGCATCGGCGAGCTCGCCACCAACGACGCCACCCTCGACGCCGGGCGCGCACGCACCGACGACCACCGCGACCCGACGGGGCTGCTGGGCCTGATCGACGACGCAGCGCTCGTGATCGAGGGTGGGGTCATCGCCTGGGTCGGTGCGGCAAGCGACGCCCCGGCTGCCGACACGGCGTACGACGCCGGGGGTCGCGCGGTGATCCCGGGATACGTGGACAGCCACAGCCACCTCGTCTTCTCGGGCGATCGCGCGCAGGAGTTCGCGGCCCGGATGACGGGCGAGCCCTACTCGGCCGGCGGTATCCGCACCACCGTGGCAGCCACGCGCGCGGCCACCGACGAACAGCTCATGTCACACGTGGGCAGGCTCGTCGCCGAGATGCGGGCCCAGGGCACCACGTCGTTGGAGATCAAGAGCGGCTACGGGTTGACGGTCCACGACGAGGCCCGCTCGCTCGCGGTGGCGCGGCAGTTCACCGAGGACACCACCTTCCTCGGCGCGCACGTCGTGCCCAGCGGCACCGACCCGGAGGACTACGTCGCCCTCGTCACCGGTCCGATGCTGACCGCGGCCGCTCCCCACGCCCGCTGGATCGACGTCTTCTGCGAGGACGGCGCCTTCGACGTCGACCAGGCACGAGCGATCCTGACGGCGGGCGCGGAGCACGGCCTGCGAGGACGCCTCCACGCCAACCAGCTGACGTACGGCGGGGGCGTCAAGCTTGCCGCGGAGCTGGGGCTGGTCGCGGTCGACCACTGCACCTACCTCGCCGACGACGACGTGAGCGCGCTGGCCGAGTCGGGCACCATCGCCACGCTGCTGCCCGGCGTCGAGTTCTCGACCCGCCAGCCCTATCCCGACGCCCGCGGGCTGCTGGACGCGGGCGTCCGGGTCGCGCTCGCCAGCGACTGCAACCCCGGCTCCTGCTTCACGTCGTCGATGGCGCTCTGCATCGCGTTGGCCGTCCGGGAGATGGGCATGCGTCCGGCCGAGGCGTTGTACGCCGCCACGGCGATGGGGGCCCAGGCGCTCGACCGGTCCGACGTCGGGGTGATCGCCCCCGGCAGGCGCGCGGACCTCGTGGTGCTCGACGCGCCGTCGTACCTCCACCTCGCTTATCGCCCCGGTGTCCCGCTCGTCACCGGTGTCTGGCAGGCCGGGCGACCCGTCGCCCCGCTGGATCTGAGGTAGGGCACACCTCGGGATAGGGCACCCGCCCCATGTGCGGGCCTACCTCAGCACCGCAATCTCGTCTCATCGGGTCGATCGGCCCGCTTGATGAGAAGGAGAGAACCATGTTCGCCACGGACAGCTTCCTGAGTGCTGAGGTCACCTACCGCGCGGACCGCGTCCGCCGGGACTGGGCCAGCCACCGCCCGCCGGTGGTGCGTCGCCGCAAGAAGGACTCCGAGACCCCCACCCCCCGATGAGCGGGACTGTCTCCAGGTCTTTGGGAGACGATGTCTCCATGTCGGCGGGAGACGATGTCTCCATGTCGGCGGGAGACGACACAATGTCGTCCGTGCCCACCGTCCGCAGCACCGACCTCGTCGGCCGCGATGCCGAGCTGGGTGATCTGATCACCCGACTCGGCATCCGTGCGCCCGGGCGCGACACCGCCCAGAGTCAGACCTCTTCGGGCCACGCCGTGCTGCTGGCGGGGGATGCGGGTGTGGGCAAGACCAGGCTGCTCACCGAGCTCCGCGACGTCGCGGTCGACGACGGCTGGCTGGTGCTGGCCGGACACTGCCTCGACCTGGCCGACGGGTCCCTGCCCTACCTGCCGTTCTCCGAGATCCTCGGACGGGTCCTGACGGACCGGCCGGAGGTGGCTGCGAGCGTGATGGATCGCCATCCCACTCTCGCCCGCCTCCAGCCGGGCCGTCGACTGCGTGCCGTCGATGACCGCGACGAGGACCAGTCCCTCGACCAGGGCAACATCTTCACCGCAGTCCACGACCTGCTCGAGTCCCTGGCCCAGGGTGGGCCACTGCTCGTGGTCGTCGAGGACACCCACTGGGCCGACCAGTCGACCCGCGACATGCTCAGCTTCCTGTTCTCGCGGCGCTTCGCCGGCCCCGTCAGCCTGGTGGTGTCCTACCGGTCCGACGACCTGCACCGACGTCACCCGCTCCGGCCCCAGGTGGCGGAGTGGGCGCGGCTGCGGGGCGTCGACCGCATCCAGGTCGAGCCGCTGTCAGACCCGGACGTGCGGCAGCTGATCCACACCATGCACGCGATGTCGCCGGTCACCGAGGCGACCATCGCCGAGATCGTCGACCGGGCCGACGGCAACGCCTTCTTCGTCGAGGAGCTCGTCGGCGCCACGTGGGCCACGGGCGGCCAGATCCCCGCCGAGCTTGCCGACGTGCTCCTGGTCCGGCTCGACGGACTCGATCCCCGCACTCTCGAAGTGGTCCGGGTCGCCAGCGTGGCCGGGCGCCAGGTGTCCCACGAGCTGCTGGCCGCCGTGACGGGGCTCGACTACACCGAGCTCGAGGGTGCGCTGCGCACGGCGGTCGAGTCCAACGTCCTCGTGCAGGCCCGCGGTTCGTCCTACGCGTTCCGGCACGCCCTCCTCGGCGAGGCCGTCTACGACGACCTGCTGCCCGGAGAGCGGGCGCGGCTCCACACGGCCTTCATGACCGCCCTCCAGACCGGCCGCGTCGCCGGGACAGCCGCGGAGCTCGCCCTCCACGCGCGGCGAGCCGGCGACCGACTGACGGCCGCCGCAGCCAGCATCGAGGCGGGGAACCGCGCGTTCGCCGTCGGTGGCCCCAACGAGGCGGCGATGCAGTTCCTGGAGGCGCTCGACCTGTTGGCCGCGGTGCCGGAGGTCCCGGACGACATCGACGTGCACGCCCTGGTGCGCAGGTGCGCCGAGGCGTTCGTGGCGTCCGGGCGGGTCTCCAAGGCGATCAAGGTGCTCCGCAACCACCTCGCAACGATGCCCGCCGACACGTCGCAGGTCGACCGCGGTCAGGTGCTGACGTCGATCGCGGCCGCCCTGCTCCTCACCGACACCACCGAAGATCCCGAGGCCCTCGCGGCGGAGGCCGTGGAGCTGCTCGCCGATGCTTCGCCGAAGCTGCTTGCGCGCGCCCTCGGCGTACACGCCCAGTGCCTCGGCCGACGCAACGAGGAACGCGCCCGTGCCGTCGCGATGGAAGGGCTCGCGCTCGCCGAGCGGCACAGCCTGACCGGGATCGCGGTCGAGATCTCGACCACGCTCATCAGCCTCGAGGACACCCCCGACCTCGACCGACTCCGCACTGCCTGGCTCGGGGCCGCCGAGCGCGCCCGCGCGGAGGGGCACGTCGAGCCCGAGCTGCGCGCCCGCTACTACCTCGGCCGGTTCCAGCACGACCGCGGCGACTTCGCCTCTGCCATGGAGGCCTACGACGAGGTGATCCGCCGCGGTGAGGAGGTGGGGCAGCGTTGGGCCCCGTTCCCCGCGGAGGCACGCTGGATGAAGGCCAACGTGCTGGCCGACCTGGGTCGCCTCGACGAGGCCTACGCCACGCTCGACGTGTCCGGGCTCAAGCCGCCGCTGGTCTATGAGTGGCTCTACTTCGCCCATCAGCTCTACGTCAACGTGCTGCGCGGTCGCTCGATCACGAGCGTGCGTGACTACTGGTCGCGTGACGGTCTGATCGCCATCGTGGCGG
Source organism: Nocardioides sp. (assembly GCF_035576065.1). GTDB lineage: Bacteria > Actinomycetota > Actinomycetes > Propionibacteriales > Nocardioidaceae > Nocardioides. The sequence continues at coordinate 17,051 of NZ_DATLWX010000027.1, read as the reverse complement.
GCTCGGCCGAGCTGGTGCGCGCCGAGCAGGACGGCGACCCGGCGCGAGCGGTCGAGGTCTACGACCATCTCGTCGCCACCGTCCGCCCGCTGTGGCACGAGTGGTTCCAGGCGCGGCTCCGACTGACGGTCATCGTGATCGGGATCCACGCGACGGCCGCCGCCCACCAGTCCGCGGGCGAGCGGGAGGCCTCGGCCCACGTCGTGCACCGCATGCTCACCGACGCCGAACGCGTCATCGACTTCCACGCCGAATACGAGGCGGCGCGTGGTCCCGAACACCAAGCCTGGGCTGCGCGCCTGCGGGCGGAGGAGCTGCGCTGGCGCTGGCTCAGCCAGCTCGACCCGCCGGATGCAGCCGAGCTGGTGGCGGCATGGCGGGCCACCGAGGAGGCGTTCGTCTCCTACGGCAACGTCTTCGAGATCGCCCGCGTGCGCGCGCGGTGCGCCGAGGTGCTCCGCGCGACCGGTGACGTCGCCGGCGCCCGGGCCGTGGCCGACCAGGCCCGGGAGGCTGCTCGTCAGCTGGGGGCCGCACCCCTGCTGGCTGAGCTCACGGCGCTCGGCTCGTCCGCGACGCACCCGCGATCGCACACCGACGGGGTCAGACTCACACCGCGCGAGGGCGAGATCCTCGCCCTGGTCGCGGAGGGGCGTACCAACGGCGAGATCGGCAAGCAGCTCTTCATCTCCACCAAGACCGTCTCGGTGCACGTCTCCAACGTCCTCGGCAAGCTCGACGCGGGTTCACGCACCGAGGCGGCGGCGATCGCCCGCCGCCGCGGCCTGCTGCCGACGTGACCGGCACAATGTCGCCTCGATGACAGACGGAGAGTTCCGCTGCTCGGCCAGCAGTAGCGACGACCAGGAGCCGCTGGCAGGCACGGCACCGACCGACAGCGCGATGCTGTTCGTCGAACACACCGGCGCCTGGGGCCGACAGGCCGTGGCGCAGAGCCGCCTGCCGCAGGCGGTGAAGGATCACCTCGACGGGCTCCGCGGACTGCGCGTGCAGCTCATCCGCCGGCACGGCGGCGAGACAGGACCGGGCGTCCGCGTCTTCCATGCCGCTGCCTGCGAAGAGGGCTTCACCGTCACCACGGCCGTGCTGGCGAGGGTCGATGACATCATCGCGCTCGATCTCGGCAAGGACCTGGAGCCCCACGAGCAGGGACTGTGGTTCGTGTGCACCAACGGCCGCCGGGACAGGTGCTGCGCGGAGATCGGACGACCCATCACCGCCGCTCTTGCCGCGCGCTGGCCGGAGGAGACCTGGGAGACCACCCACCTGGGCGGACACCGTTTCTCCGGGACCCTGCTCGCGCTTCCCAGCGGGCACACGCTCGGCCGGCTCAGCCCGGACAACTGCGTCGAGGCCTGTCAGCAGCTCGAGCGGGGCAAGGCGCCCACCGCGCTCAGCCGGGGCCGCGCAGGCAGGAGCGGCGTCGAGCAGGTCCGCGAGCTGCACATCGCGGCGGGTGGACATCGCGACGTCGAGGTCGTCGAGGTGACGGGGCCTGACAGGCGCCAGAGCTGTGGCGACCTGACGATGAAGGGCACGACACACTTCGAGGTGCGGGAGCCCGAGCGGCCCTAGCATCGGGCCATGACGCCGTTGGAGCCTGACCAGATGGCCGCGAACGACGCACAGGCACGCGCGCTCACCGTTCGCCGCTACGAGAAGATGCGCCCGATGGCGACCTCGAGGACCCGCGTCGCCCTGGCGGGGCTGCCACCGGGCCCCGGCTGGCCGGCCAGTCTCCAGAGCATCGCGCTGCTGCGCTTCCGCCATCGGTTTGTCCCCTGGGCCCACCGCCGCTACGGCGACGTCTTCACCCTGAGGGTGCTGCCGCAAGGCCGTCCGCTGGTCCTCTTCACCCGTCCCGAGCATGCGCGCGAGATCTTCGCGGGCGACCCCGAGGTCTTCCACGCAGGCAAGGGCAACGCGATCCTCGGCCCGATGATGGGAGAGCACTCGCTGCTGCTGCAGGACTCCGCCGACCACAAGCGGGCCCGCAAGCTGTTGATGCCGGCCTTCAACGGCCATGCCCTGCGTGAGTACGCCGCACTCGTGACCGACGTCGCCGCGGCCGAGGTGGACTCCTGGCTGCCGGGAGAGTCGTTCTCCGCCCTCGAGCGGATGAACCGCCTCACCCTCGAGGTGATCCTCCGCGTCGTCTTCGGTGTCAGCGACGAGTCCCGTCTCGCTGAGATGAGGCCGTTGGTCAACAAGGTGGTCGACATCAGTCCGGCGATCCTGTTCGGCCACGGCATCCCGCGGCTGCAGAAGGTCGGTCCGTGGAAGGCGGCGGTCGAGAACAGCGTCGAGCTCGACCGGCTCATCTACGCGGAGATCCGGGGGCGCCGGGCTGCGGTCGACCTTGCGGAGCGTACGGACGTGCTCTCGCGGCTCATCCGGGTGGGCAGCGAGGGCGCTGACGACGACCAGCTCACCGACGAGGAGCTGCGTGACCAGCTGGTCACCCTGCTCCTCGCAGGGCACGAGACCACCGCCACCGCGCTCGCCTGGGCGCTCTACGAGCTGGGTCGGTCACCTGAGCTGCTGGCTCGGTCGCGATCCGCGGCGCGGGAGGGTGACCACGACTGGCTCGAAGCCGTGCTGAAGGAGTCGATGCGTCTCCACCCCGTGATCCCCATGGTGGTGAGGACGCTGATGAAGCCGGTCACCGTCGGCGGCTACGACCTACCTGCGGGAGCCACGGTCGGGCCCTCGATCATCATCGCCCACTCCCGAGCCGACAACCACGCGTCGCCGGCCGAGTTCCGTCCTGACCGTTTCGTCGGCGGGCAGCCGGCGACGAACACGTGGATCCCCTTCGGCGGCGGCGTGCGTCGCTGCATCGGCGCCGGCTTCTCGCTGATGGAGGGAGTGGCTGTGCTCCGCGAAGTGCTGTCCGACTTTGCTGTCGAGTCGTGGGGGACGGACAGTCCCAAGGTGCGCAACATCACCAGCGTGCCGAGCAAGGGGGCGATCATCCGGGTCAGTCGGTAGCCGGGCCGGACCAGCACGCGTTCTCGGCTGGCGCGTAGTGCTGGGTTGACCTGCGAGACTTCGCCCATGGACTTGCAGGAGCTCAGCGATCGTCAGGAAATCACCGACCTCATCACCAGCGTCACCCTGGCGATCGACACCATGTCCTTCACGGACCTGCGGCTCCTCTTCACCGACGACGCCGTTCTGGACTACTCGAGTGCCGGTGGCCCCACGGGTGACTGCGATGTCGTCGTGCCGTGGCTCGAGCGGGCCCTGGGCGGGTTCGACCGCTTCCAGCACGTCATCGGGCAGATCGCCATCTACCTGCTGGGTGACAACGCGCAGGTCACCGCCTACTACACGAGCCCCCGGGTGCGTCTCGACCCGGACGGGACCGAGAAGGTCCGGGAAGTGGGCGGATACCACCACCACGACCTGGTCCGGACCGGCGAGGGCTGGCGATCGCGCACCATGGTCGACGACCGGGTGTGGAGCCGCAACAGCTGACGAGGGTTGGTCTCCCGGCGGCTCGTCCGGGACAATGGAGGCAACCGCCGATCACCCTGGAGAGTGCACGTGTCCGACACCCAAGACCGCCCAGTCCTGACCGGACTGATCGCGCTGGTCGCTGTGGCTGCGGTGGTCGGCATCATCGGTGGTCTGACTGCCCTGGTGGGGAGCAGGGTGCTCGGTCTTGACGGCGGTGCCGCAGCCTCTGACAGCGACGCCACGAGCGGCACCTCGCTCTACCTGCCCGAACCGACCATCACCTCCGAGACCGTGTCGCCGGAGGCGGGCGCATCGGCGACCAACGACCCGGTGCAGACGAGCGCGGCTCCGGTCACGACCATCACGCTGTCGGCGGGCCAGGAGTCGGTCGCTGCGATGCAGCAGATCGACTTCAGCGGCACCTACCCGGCTGGCGAGGGCGCGATCCTCCAGGTGCAGCGACTGGAGAACGGCAAGTGGATCGACTTCCCGGTCACCATGTCCGTGAGCAGCCAGAGATTCGCGACCTATGTGCTGACTGGCCGGGCGGGCGAGAACACGTTCCGGGTGATCGACACCGACAAGGACGTCTTCTCCAACGAGGTCGTCGTCACCGTCGGTTGACGCGGTCGAGACGGCGGGTGAAGTAGCCGACCCAGACGGTCCCGAGGGCCGCGAGGCTGGCCATCACGACGCAGGCGGCAGCCAGCGGCGCCGCCGCGGCGACCACGCCGACGAGCACTGCCCCCCCGGAGCCGCCGATGTCACCGCAGAGCCGCCACCCGCCGAGATACTGGGCGCGGCCCTCGATCGGTGCGGTGTCGGCGCCCATGGTCATCACGATGCCCGATCCCAGCCCGTTGCCCATGGCCATCACCATCATCACGCCCCCTACGGTGAGGGCATCGGCGGCGAGGGGGAGCAGGGCGCAGCCGAGGGCATGGGTTGCCACGACCGGTACGGCGACGACGAACCGGCCGTAGTTGTCCATCAGCCAGCCGCCCGGGAAGAAGAAGGCGATGTCCACCGCGGCCGCCGCGGCGAAGATCAGCGACGTGGTGCTGGCAGACAACCCCACGTGCTCGGCCCACAGCGGCAGCAGCACGATCCGGAGTGACCGGGAGGCCGCGATGATCACCACAGCGACCCCGAGCGTCAACAGGGTGCTGCGGTGCGCCTTGAGCACCGAGACGACAGAGGCGTGCGGGGTCGCGCCCCGGTGCTCGGAGCCGAAGTCGGGCATGGACCGGGCCATCAGGGCCGAGACCAGCGACATCGCGGCGGCGAGCCAGAACACCCACGTCAGCTCGCCGAGGTGGATGAGGCCCGACCCGATCAAGGGGCCGATCAGCACGCCGATCCGCATCGACCCGCCGAGCCCCGACATCGCCCGGGCCCGGAAGGCGAAGGGGACCGCGTCGATGAGGAATCCTTGGCGGGCCATCAGGAAGACGGTCCACGTCACCCCGCTGAACATCACCGCCAGGCCCAGGGCGAGCACCGAGTCAGTGAGCGCAGCGGCAGCCATGGCGACCGCGTCCAGCAATCCCACCGTGGTGAGAGCGCGGCGCTCGCCGATCCGGGCGACCAGGGCCCCGGCCGGCAGCGAGGCCAGCAGGCTGCCGATGCCCAGGAGGGCCACGACGAAGGCGGCGGTCGAGACGTCGGCCCCCAGCTCGCGGGCACGCAGGGCAAGGACCGGTAGCACGGCGCCGTGGCCGATCGCGTTGACCACGGAGGGGCCGTAGGCGGGGAGGGCGATGTCGCGGAAACGGAAGGGCGGCGCCGCCGCTGCGTCCTTCGCGACTGGTCCACTCACCCCGCCATTGTCGCTGGGCGCCCCGAGCCCCCTTCGGCCGGTGCCGGGGCCGGACGGGCGCCACGTTGGCCCAGGACGACACCGCCCAGGACGAGCAGCACGCCGAGGGCCTGCGCGGTGCCGAACACCTCGTGGGCGAACGCGACGCCCAGCGCCGTACCGACCACCGGGTTGAGCAGGCCGATGAGGGAGACGGCGCCGGCCGGCATGGCGCGCAGCCCGGTGAACCAGCAGACGAAGGCCAGCCCGGTGCCGACGACGGCGATCCATGCGTAGCCGAGCGCCGCGGTCAGGTCGACGGCGGGCGGTGCGCCTTCCACGACGAGGGCGACCGGGAGCAGCACCACTCCGCCGGCGACGAGCTGCCATGAGACGAGGGTGATCATGTCCACAGGCGGGGTCCAGCGCTTGATCAGCACGAAGCCGACCGCGCTGACGACCACCGAGGCCACGGCGCCGGCCAGGCCCACGGCGGTCACGCCGTCCGGGCTCTGCAGCACCAGCAGGGTGACGCCTCCGAGGCCGACGATCGCGGCCAGGATGCGGGTGACGCCCGGACGCTCACCGATGAGGAGCCACGCGACCCCCATGACTGCCAACGGCGACGTCGCCTGCACGGTGGAGGCGAGGCCGCCCGGGAGGTAGTAGGCCGAGACGAAGATCAGGGGGAAGAACAGCGCGATGTTGACCAGGCCGAGCACTCCCGCCCTCCACCACCAGCTCCCGCTCGGGAGCCGGCGGCGCCATACGAGCAGGACGAGGCCGACGGGGAGCGCGCGGACGACCGCCGAGAAGAGTGGCCGGTCCGGCGGCAGGAACATCTCGGTGACGATGTAGGTGGTGCCCCAGGCCGCGGGCGCGACGGCGGTCAGCAGGACCTTCCCGAAGCGGCTGGCCAGAATTGTTTCCACGGAAGAGACAATATCTGCGTCAGAAGATATATTCCATCCGTATGAGCGAGGACCTCGACCACGTCGGCCGGATCCAGCAGCAGTGGGCCCGCGAGCGGCCGGACCTCGACACCAGTCCCATGGGCATCATCGGTCGACTCCACCGCCTCGCCGACGCGCTGCACGCCGAGCTGCGCCCGGTCTTCGAGGCCGCCGGCCTGAGCGACGGGGACTTCGACGTGCTCGCCGCGTTGCGGCGGTCAGGGGAGCCCTTCGCGCTCACGCCCGGCCAGCTCGCCGAGACCACCATGATCACGTCGGGCACGGTGACCAAGCGCGTCGATCGGTTGGGTGCCGCGGGGCTGGTGACCCGGGAGCGGGTCGAGCATGACGGACGCGTACGCCGCATCGCTCTCACCGACGCCGGCCGCGTCCTGGTCGACCAGGTGCTCGAGCGGCACGTCGCCAACGAGGAGCGGTTGCTCCACGGGTTCTCCGACATCGAGCGTGCTCGCCTCGCCAGGCTGCTGACCCAGTGGACGGCCTCGCTCGGGATCTAGGTGCCCCCGCGACGGTCCGCGCGTCCTCTCACTCGATGCTGGCCACCGGGAAGGTCGTGCCGTCAGACCAGGTCCCGGATCGAGACACCCGCAGGGTGGTCTCTGCGTCGATGGTCGCCGGAGAGGGCAGTCCCATGTCGCACAGGTGGAGGACGTTGATCGTCATCCTTTCCGCCTCCACCACTCGCCCTTCGTGCAGCGCAATGACAGCCTGGTACTCGTCGTGCGCCGACAACCAGTCGCCCAACGACTTGGCGCCCGTCCAGGTGAACCCGAGCTCCTGCCTAATGATGGATGCGGGGGTGTACGCGCACACGATCACGACCTCGGAGACGGCTTGGTCGTAGATGTCGGACACGGTGATCGAGTCCACCTCGCCTGCTGACTCCATGAAGTCCTGCACCGAGCTGCCGTCGGTGTCGCTACCGACACTCAGTACCTCATCGTGGCCAGAGCATGAGGTCATGACCGCCAGCAGTGCGGCGAGCGTGATGAGGCCGGAGGTCCTCTTCAGGGTGCGGGGCATGCGGGCAGAGTACGGCGGTGCCGCTCACCTACCGGCGCCACCCGGCGTCACCCGCCTGACCCTCACGCTGCTCGGGGACGGCGCCACCCGGACCACGTGCCCGGGACACACCAGAGTCTCGATCAGACCTAGGGCGTTTCAAGCCTCGCTTTGACCTTGCGTTGCGACGCGGGTCCGAATCAGCCATGGACCCGTCCGGCACAGGTGGTCAGGCTTCAGCTGGCAACGACACCTCCTCCGGTTCAGGACAACCTGGGGTTGTGCGGTGACGCTTCCTTCGGCGGGAAACGATCGATTGCCTCGATGGCGCGCTCAAGCAGATCCATGAGGGTCTGCCGTTCCTCAGGGTCGAATTCGGCAGCGAGGTGGCGCTCAAGCGCAACCGCACGGTCATCGGCCCGTCTGAGGAGCGCTTGGCCTGCTCTGGTGAGCCGTGCCACGAGCACCTGGCCGTGGTCCTCGGAGCGCTGTCGCTCGATGAGTGCCTTGCTTTCCAAACCGGCGAGCATCGTGGCCATGGTCTGTGGAGTCACCATGCAGTACCTCGCGAGCTTGGCGCCAGAGATGCCCGGATGTTCAGCCAGCACCAGGAGTGCGGCGTACTGCGGAACCGACAGGCCTGTGGCGCGCAAGGCGGACGTCTTGCCACTGATGAGCGTCTGTTCGGCTCGCTTGATGACGTGCCCGATCCGTTGCTCTAGCGGCAGTTCGGAGATGCTGCGCACTCAAATGCTCCTCGGTCCGGCGGAAAAGCTGGCGGTAGATGAACTATCCACTATCCATCTCGATCACTCGGCATCGAGCAGGGCCGCTCAGCCCGCCGCCAGGGCTGCGCAGGGCTCGACCGTGACGATCGTGCGCAAGTGGTTGAGCGCCTCCGTGTGCTCACGGGGCGACAGGCTTGCGGTGGCATCGGAAAGTACCGTGACGGCGTATCCGAGACTCACGGCTGTTTGTGCGGTGGCCGCAACCGCATGAGCGGTGGCGATCCCCGCCAGGGCAACCCGGACAACCCCCGCGCCCTGCAAGGTCGCGTGTAGTTCGGTGCCCGCGAATGCATCTATTCCGTACTTGGTGATGACCACATCATCCTCCCGCGGGGCGAGTTCCTTCACGATCTGGTTGTGGACGGAGTCGGGGTCGGCGCGTGCGCCAGCCCGCTCCAGATAGCGGATGTGGTAGATCGGAGCACCGGCTGCACCAGCTGTCGCCCGGAGGGTCTGGCACTTCTGGACAACGCCGTCGACGTGAGGGTGCAGGGACAGTTCGGTGATCCACTTCTGCATATCGATCAGGATCAGTGCTGTCGAAGAAGGGCTTGACGTACCCACGAACTAGTACCTCTCGCCGATTGCCTCCGGCAGCTGATCGAGATCGGCCAGCACGTCGGCTGGCAGGTCGATCTCCGCAGCGGCGATGTTCTCGGCCAGGTATCGAGGATTTTTGGTGCCGGGGATGGGCAGCACCCATCGACCTTGCGCGAGCACCCACGCCAGGGAGAGCTGAGCAGGGGTGATCCCCAACTGAGCAGCCTGCTTCTGCACGCGTACGGCGATCGCTTGATTCGCGTCGAGCGCGTGGGGCTGGAAACGCGGCAAGCCTTGGCGCCAGTCACCGGCAGGAAGATCGGCTACTGAGGAGAACCTTCCGGCGAGGAATCCTCGACCCAGTGGGGAGAACGGAATGAAGGTGATGTCGCGTTCCTCGGTGAAGGGCAGCACCTCGGCCAGCGAATCGCGCGTCCACAGCGACAACTCTGACTGGACACTGGCAACAGGATGGATCGCGTGTGCAACCTCGATCTCGGCGGTGGTGACTTCCGACAGGCCGATGGCCCGCGCCTTGCCGGCTGCAACGAACTCCGCCATCACCCCCCACGTTTCGGCAAGAGGTACTGCGGGATCGACGCGGTGCAGCTGATACAGATCCACGTAGTCGGTCCCGAGGCGGAGCAGGCTCGCATCGAGGGCTGCGCGCAGATGTTCGGGGCGACCGTTGCGGTGGATCGCGCGTGTGCCGTCAACGACCAGGCCGGCCTTGGTGGCGAGGACGACTTCATCTCGACGGCCGGCGATCGCCTTGCCGACCAAGTACTCGTTGTCGAACGGACCATACGCATCGGCTGTGTCCAGGAACCGTGCGCCGGCGTCGATCGCTTGGTGGATCACCGCCATCGAGGTGGCAGCATCGCGGCCGGACTCGTCATACACCCAGGACATTCCCATGCAGCCCAAGCCGATTCGCCCGACTTCGGGTCCGCCGGGGCCAAGTGTGGTGGTGCGCATTGCTTCTCCTAGTGCCGGTTGCTGACAGTGGGACAGATGTTTCGGGTAGCTCAGGTGCTGGGAGCGACAGGTTCACCCATAGGGGCGGCTGCGGCTGTCAGCGGGTGACTGGGCGAAGTGGCTATCGCCGCGAGGTGGCTGTGGATCTCCGTGAGGTCCCGCGAGGCATCGCACACCGCGACGTAATGATCTGGGCGGACAAGGGCACACCTGAAACGCTGGTCCGCACGGGATGTCAGGGGCGAGGGGCCTGTCGGGGTGGTGAGTTCCCCATCTCGAGCGAGAGACCAGATGGTGACCAGTCCGGAGTGATTTCGGGCGAGAGAATGGAGTGCATTCCATTGCATCGCGCCGATCGCTCCCCAGACCAACACGGTGTAGCGATCAGGGGGTAGGGCCTCGCGAAGGGGCCGGGCCTTCTTCGCCGCGGCACCGGTCGCATCATCCGTGGCGACGCAGGGGGCGCCAGTCCGGACCAGGACGTTCGGCACCAACCGACCGCCGCGCACGCCGTCGTGCCGAAGGCGCCACGGTCGACCGGAGTCCGTACTGGCGACACTGTCTGGATAGTGGTTGACCAGCCCGGCCAACCACGGAGTGTAGTGGCGCTCGAAGAGCCCCAACCGCTGGCTCAGGCGTGCTGCGTTGTTGCGTACGACGATCTGCCAGGGCTTCTTGAGCAGCCACGCCGCGGTCTGAGTGCTGGCCTGCTTGACAACCGCGGCAGACACCGCGGACCGTTCGACGCTGTAGCTGCTCAACAAGGTGGGGGAGGCTGCGCCGCGGTGTACGAGGGCGAGCTTCCAGGCAAGGTTGTGCGCATCGGTGACTCCGGTGTTGAGGCCCTGACCACCGGCCGGGCTGTGGATGTGCGCGGCGTCGCCCGCGAGGAACACTCGGTCCACCTGGAACGTGTCGGTGTGGCGCGCATGGATGTTGAAGGTCGTTTGCCAGGAGACGTCACGTAGAACCAGTTGCCCCGGACCCCGGTCATCGACGTACGCTTGCAGCATGTCCAGAGTCAGGTCCTCGGACTTCATGCCCGGTGGTCCGGCCGTGAACACACGGAACCGGTCGTTCTTCAGGGGCACCATCACCAAAACGCCCTGTCCTGAGCAGAAGTAGTGGACCACGCCCTGCTCGAGGTGACCCTCGATTGCCGCGTCGGCCAGGATGAACACACTCGGGTAGGTCATGCCGTTGAACTCGAGGCCAAGTTGGTCGCGCACGACGCTGCCCGCGCCATCGCATCCGATCACGTAGGAGAATGACTCGACTCGGTCCTGCCCATCTGGTCCGCGAAGGGTCGCGTGAACGACGCCTTCGCCCTGCCGGAGGCCGAGCAAGGTCGTGGACCATTCCACAGCCCCGCCGCGGATCGACGCGCGTATCGCCTCCTCCACGCGCGGCTGGGTGATCACCGTCGGACGTGTGGCCGGGCCAAAGGTGATCTGGCAGACCTGCTCAGCATCGTCGTAGTAGCGAAATGACGTGACCGGCTGCCCATGCTCCTCGAGGAATCGGGCGCCGCCTAGCTGGTGCAGGACCTCGAGCGTGCGTGGCCAGACCAGCAGTGCCTTGGTCAGGTGGCTCGGTCCCTGGGCCTGGTCGATCAGTCTCGCCTCAACATCGCGGCGCCTCAGTTCGGCCATTGCCGTGAGACCGACGGGCCCCGCCCCGACGACGAGGACGGGCAGTTGCTCTTGCATCACGGAACTCCAGGTGAATGCTCGGTAACGGACAATGACGGCTGGTGGGACATCTGGCGCGGACCCGCCGGTTTCTAACATACATAAGCATACTGATACTTCCGGCGCCCCCTGCTGGCCGGGCCAACGCCCATCCCCCGAGCTCGGTTCGTACGAGTCGTGGCCGCTTTGACATCGACGCGAGGACATCTGTACGTTTCTGCCAGATATAAGACTTCTTATATTCGTAAGAGTACGAACATGGCACCCGGTTGCGGGTGGCAATGACACCCAACTAGGAGCCTCATGTCCTTGGACACCGCGAGTCCCGCGAGCAAGACCCGCCCGATACTCACGCTGGTCGCAGTTTGCGTGGCCGGGGGGCTGTTGCCGATGTCGCTCACCGGATCTTCGGTGGCGCTTCCGGGCATCAATGCTGACCTCGACCCGGCATTCGCTCAGCTGCAATGGGTCGTCAACGGCTACAACCTGGCCTTCGCGAGCCTGATGCTCGCCGCCGGTTCGTTGGCTGATCGAGTCGGTCGTCGCCGGATCTTCACCATCGGGTCACTGCTCTTCGCGCTCGCGTCGTTGGTCAGCGGGCTGGCAGGCAATGTGCTGGTGCTCGATGCAGCCAGGGTTGTCGCCGGTGTCGGCGCTGCTGCTGTGCTCACGAGCGGAAGTGCCATGCTCGCCCAGACCTTCCAGGGCCCCGCTATGGCCAGGGCCTTCGGCGCGCTCGGCACCTCATTCGGCATCGGCATCGCGTTCGGTCCCTTCATCGGTGGCATGCTGGTGGAAGTCGGCGGTTGGCGCACGGTCTTCCTCGCGCATGCCGCCCTGTCCGGTCTGGTGTTGCTTGCCACCCGTCTGATGACCGAATCGCACGCAAAGGTTCCCGGGCGCGTCGATTGGTCGGGCACGATCACCTTCACGTCCAGCCTGTTCCTCTTCGTCCTCGCTGTCGTCGAAGGACCTCAGCTCGGTTGGCTCGGCCCGATCAACCTCATGTGCTACGCCGGTAGCGCCGTACTTCTCGCTGCGTTCGTGGTCGTTGAACGCCGCCAGGCCAACCCGATGTTCGACCTGAGCCTGTTTCTGCAGTCTCGCTATGTCGCCGTGTGCCTGGTGCCGGTTGCCTTGGCCTTCGGTTTCGTGACCTTGTTGGTGCTGTTGCCGTCGTACTTCATGTCCATCGACGGGGCCACCGCCCAGCAGGCCGGCATCACCATGCTGTTCCTCACCACGCCCACTCTGGTGATGCCGACCGTCGCGGGATATGTGTCCAAGTGGGTCTCAGTCCGGGCGCTGCTGGTTGTCACGTTGGTCCTCGTCGCCGTCGGTGCCGCCTGGCTGACCGTGCTGGAGCCGTCCACATCGGCGTTGGTCCTGGCTGGCCCCCTGCTCACCATCGGGTCCGGTATGGGCATCTCCCTGGCCATCCTTGATGCGGCGGCTGTCAGCAGTGTCGAACCCGAGCGGGCCGGGATGGCGGCTGGAATGTTCAACACCATGCGGCTGTCCTCCGAGGTCGTCGCCATCGCCGCGATGGGATCGCTGCTGGTCAGCCTGACTCAATCACGCCTGGCAGACGGCATCGGGGCCTACACCGCCCAAGGTGCACCGGACGCCGACACCGTGGCCAATGCGATTGCCGCCGGCGATCTGCAATCTGCGACGGCCAGTGTCAGTGGCGGGGCTCAGCAGGCATTCAATGCGTTCGCCGCTGGGGCCTACACCGATGCCTTCCACGTGGCTCTATGGATCCTGGCCGGCGTGTGTGCCGTGGCCGCCCCCGTCATCGGGTGGTTGCTTCGCGAGCGGGCACCCCTGACCGTGGCCGACCCTTCGGTCGAGGTCACGCTCGTCGACGCGTAGGAGTGCATCCGCAGGACAGGCTGCGAATCAGCAACACCTCACATCAACCACGAAAGGGTGCATGATGCGCGCCATCCAGTTCACCACCTACGGCGGACCCGAGGTCCTGACCGAGGTCGATCTTCCAGAGCCGACCCCGGGGCCTGGGGAGATTGCGATCGACGTGACGTGTGCGGGAGTCAACTTCGCCGAGGTGATGTTTCGCCGCGGCCAGTTCGACACGCCAGTTCCGCACGTTCCCGGGCTCGAGGTCACTGGCACTGTTCGCTCACTTGGCAAGGGTGTGACCGGTCTGGCGGTTGGAGACCGTGTTGCGGCATTGACTCTCTCGGGAGGTGGCTATGCGGAGGTCGCGGTTGCACGTGCTGACCTCGCCGTGGTGCTTGAGGGTGACCTCGCCGTGATCGAGCCGAGCCTGGCTGCGGTGTTCCCCTGCAACGCAACCACGGCCTACGGACTCGTCCGGGCAGCGGCTCGCGTGCTGCCCGGTGAGTCGGTTCTGGTCTCCGCCGCTGCAGGTGGTGTCGGGACGGCGATCGCCCAGATCGCCCGCACGGCAGGGGCGACTCCGGTGTACGGCGCGGTGTCCGACCTTGCCAAGGTGGACCCGACGACGGCGGCCTTCTACGACGAGGTCTTCACCTACGATTCCTTGCCCGAAGGGCTCGCCGCTGACGTGGTCTTCGACTGCATTGGAGACGCATTCCGGACGAGAGTGCCTGACCTGCTCGCCCCTCTGGGCAGGCACGTTGTTTTTGGGAACGCAAGCCAGATCGACCAGACCGTGGAACTCAACACCTTCTGGTACACCGCCAAGAGTGTGGTCGGCTACAACATCGGCGGCATGATCAGCGACCGGCCGGACATGGTGCACGAACACATGCTGGCTGTCGCAGCCCTGGTTGCTGACGGCTCCGTGGTCATCCCGTTCACGGAGCTGGCATTGTCCGAGGTCGTCAAGGCACATGAGCTACTCGGGAGTCGCGCGAGCACCGGCAAGTTCGTGCTCCGCGTCCGCGGCTGAGCATGGACCGCCAACTCCGACTGCAGGCAGCCTCGGTGCACCTGCCCGTGACCGTCCAGACCTTGGGCGAGGCGGCAGCAGCTGGCAGTCTGCAAGGCCGAGCCCTCGACCTGCCGGACAGCACGACTTTGCCCGTGTCCACCGAGAGTCCGGTCGCACTCGCAGCTCGCGCGGCGCTAGCGACGCTCGGCGCGACTGGGATGGCGAACCAGGATGTAGACGATCTCTACTACGCCTGGACCTACGATCAGTGGGAGCCGTTCTGGTCCCCGGCGCACGCGCTTGCGAACCGACTCGGCCTGAGTTCGGCCATCCCGATCGGCATCCAGCAGATGTGCAACGGTGGAGCGGCTGCACTGCACGTCGTTGCCCGTGCCGCGCGGGCCGGTGCTGACTTCCGTGCCCTGGTCGCGACAGGCGATGTCTTCAGGCCTCCCGGGTTCGACCGTTGGACGGGCGACTACGGCGTGCTCTACGGAGACGCCGGCACGGCCGTCATGGCGGACGCCAGCGGCCGTCCGACGCCCCTGGGGGTAAAAGAGAGCACCTTGCTGAGCCTGCACACGCGAGCGCTGCCCCACCTCGAGAGCATGCACCGGACTGTTGGGGAGCCCGTCGATTCTGCCGACGCGGAGAGGGTCCGGGTCGTCGACGTCCAGGCCAGTAAGCGCGCCTACCTCGCCGCTCACGGATCCGACTCGCTGGCGCAGCCCATGCAGACCTTGCTGCGCGACCTCACGACGTCGGCGCTCAAGGACGTCCACGAGCAGGGCCTGACTCTCGACGGAACGGCCTACCTGCCCCGGCTGATGCCCAGGACTCTCGACGCGCTCTATCTGCCCATCATCGCGTCGGAGTTCGGTCTCCCCGTCGCCAACTCAGTCGACACCGGTCATCTCGGAGCCGGCGATCTGATCGCCAACCTGGCCGAGGTGCAACGCGACCCGCGAGAAGGTGCCGCGTCCGACGGGTCGCGCGTCGACCTGATCGTCAGTGCCGGCGCCGGGTTCACGATCACCGTCGCTGCCGTCCGCACGAGCATGCCCAGCTCGTGACCTCGGCCCACATGCTCGAGTCCGCAACAACGTCACGGGCGTAGCCGTGTGACTTACGGGGGGCTCAGGCGTCCTCACCGCCTGGTGGGGACGATTCTTGGGATAGGAAATCACATGCAGAAGCACATCTTCGTTATTGGTGACCGATTCGCGGGCTTCGCTCGCGAGGACGGGGTGCGCACCGTCGCGCAGACCCGGGTGCTGTTGTCGCGCCTGAGCGAGTCTGGGGGCGAGGACACGCTCGCGGTCACCTACGGCCAGGGCGTGTCGGACTACGAGCACGACCTGATCATCAGTGACGTCAACCGCCTCGGGCTCGTTGGGCGGGTCACCGTCCACCACAACCCGATCCGTCTCGCCGGCCGACGAGAGGTCCACAAGAACTGCGAGGTGAATGCCCTCATCGGCAACCTCGAGGAGCGAGATGGCCAGTTCCACGCCGACCTGCGCATCCACAACGACAACGAGTTCCTTCTTGACCACCAGACCGGCCTGCACGTCCAGGGCATCGTCATCACCGAGGCTGCCCGCCAGATGTTCCTCGCGGTCGGCGAGCGCTATCTCGCACCCTCCAACAGCGAGTTCGAGTACTACTACGTCATCGAGCGCATGTCGACGACCTATGAGAACTTCCTCTTCCCGCTCGCCAGCTCCATCACGTTGACGCCGCGCAGCCAGCGCCGCGACGACCTCAGCCGGGTGTCCATCACGTGCGACATCGAGCTCGCCCAGGCGGGTCGCCGCTGTGCCGTCACTGAAGTCGCCTTCACTGCCTTCGCTCCGGCGCTCATCGGGTCGAAGGAGGGGCGACGTGCCGAGGCCGCTCTCGCGGCCTCGCGTCAGGTCCTGCCAGCCGCCTCCCCGGTGTGACGTGGACCTCGACGGGATCACGGCTCTGATCGCGGACGTCGACGAGACGATCATCCACGACAAGAGCATGTTCAGTTTCCTGGATTTCCTCGCCGCCCAGGTCGCCGATTTCGACGCTGCGGCCGTCCGGCGGCAGCTGTTCGACCTCGCTGCAGGGGGTGGCTCGAGAGAGGACGCCAACCATGCGTACTACGCCGCCCTCGAGGGCCAGCGAGACCTTGATCTAGCGCTGGCGGGTCGCATGTGGTTCGCCCACCGCGAGCAGGATCTGGAGTTCTGGATTCCCTTCACGGTGGACCTCGTGACTCGGGCCGTCGACGCCGGCATCCCGGTGGTTTTCGTCTCTGGATCTCATCGAGCCTGTGTCGACGCGATCGCCCGCCATCTCGGAGTCGAGCATGTGCTCTGCACTGAGGTCGAACTGCGTGACGACGGGACGCTGACTGGCCATCGGGTCGCTTCGGCCATTGGCGCAGCCAAGCGTGCCCGTGTGTTGGAGTGGGCCGCCGCCCACCGCGTGGACCTGGCAGGCGCCCTGGCGCTGGGCGACCACGACTCCGACATCGCCTTCATGGAGCTGGCCGGTGCAGCCATCGCGATCAACCCATCAGCGGGACTTGCGCGTGAAGTTGCCCGGCGAGGGTGGCGGTCAGTCGAGTCGACGGGAGGCGCAGCCGCCTGAGGTCGCCTTCTACCGAGGGTGTTGGAGGAGCCGCGGAACTTAGCGGGACACGCCACTCGTCGTGTACCGCTGAGTTCCAAGCAGCGCCATCGGCTGCGCGACGGTGTGACCGTCAATAGATCCTGACTGGCACGCCCTGGGAGCCGATCCGGCTCGCGGAGACGCTTCTATGTGTGTCAAGCAGCCAGGGCCGGGTCCGGGGTGTCAGGGGTGTTGGCGGCGGCGAGGGTGCGGAAGATCTGGCGGGCGATGTAGCGCTTGAGGCAGCGTCGGATGCGTCGTTTGCTGAGT
>NZ_DATLWX010000026.1:0-71435 GCF_035576065.1 Nocardioides sp. | reverse complement strand
CAGACCAATCAGCGGCATGCGTGATCGGCGCACCCCCACACACCAGATCGAAGAACTCCTCCTGCATCTCGAACGAGATCCACTTCGGCATCACAACGCTCCTCAGTCAGCGTTGCTTAGACCGATGGACTCCGCCCGGTAAGGAAGTGCAGGACTCCCCGCTTAAGCGGGGACTCATTCACTGGTAGCGTCTGCGCCGTTCGACATCCTTTAAGGAGCCGTCCCGTGAGGCGGAGAAGGAGGTCAGAGGCCCATGGCGAACAACGTGGCCGACCCTCGCATCGTGCTCGACCCCGGAGACATCGCCCGGGCGTTGACCCGCATCGCCCACGAGATCCTCGAGCGCAACAAGGGTGCGACCGACCTCGTGCTGCTCGGCCTCCACACCCGCGGCGTGCCGTTGGCTCACCGGATCGCCGAGCGCATCCAGTCGGTGGAGGGCAGGGCTGTCGCGGTCGGCGAGCTCGACGTGACGATGTATCGCGACGACCTGCGCAAGCAGCCGACAAGGCGCGCACACAAGACGGTCATCCCGCCCGAGGGAATCGATGACAAGGTCGTGGTGCTGGTCGACGACGTGCTGTTCTCCGGGCGGACGATCCGCGCCGCCCTCGATGCCTTGGCCGACCTCGGCCGGCCCAGCGCCGTACGCCTCGCGGTGCTCATCGACCGGGGGCACCGCGAGCTGCCCATCCGGGCCGACCACGTGGGCAAGAACCTCCCGAGCGCCCGCTCCGAACGCGTCAGCGTCCGGCTCGCAGAGTGCGACGACCTCGACGAGGTGACGATCTCGTGAGGCACCTGCTCTCGATCAACGACGTCTCGCCCGCCGAGATCCAGCAGATCTTCGAGACTGCCACCGACATGCACGACGTGCAGCGTCGCGAGGTCAAGAAGCTGCCCGCCCTGCGCGGTCGCACCGTGGTCAACATGTTCTTCGAGGACTCGACGCGCACGCGCTCGTCCTTCGAGATCGCCGGCAAGTGGCTCTCGGCCGATGTCATCAACATCTCTGCCAAGGGCTCGTCCGCCTCCAAGGGCGAGTCACTGCGCGACACCGTGATGACCGTCTGCGCGATGGGCGTCGACGGCCTCGTCATCCGCCACCCGGCGTCGGGTGCAGCCCAGCAGGTCTCGGAGTGGGTCGACGCGGTGGTCGTCAATGCGGGCGACGGGATGCACGAGCACCCGACCCAGGCACTGCTGGACGCCTACACCCTGCAGCGTCGCCTCGGCAGCCTCGAGGGCAAGCACGTCGCGATCATCGGCGACCTGACTCACTCGCGGGTCTTCCGGTCCAACGTCCTGTGCCTGACCAAGCTCGGCGCGCGGGTCACCGTCGTGGCCCCGCCGACGCTGATGCCCAGCGGCATCGGACCCTGGTCCAAGGACGCCGGTTTCGCGACCTCGTACGACATCGACGACGTGCTGCCCGACGCCGACGCGGTGATGATGCTGCGGGTCCAACGCGAGCGCATGTCGGGCGGATACTTCCCGTCGGCTCGCGAGTACACCGTGGGCTACGGCCTGACCCGCGACCGGCTCGCGCTGCTCAAGCCCGATGCCCCCATCTGCCACCCCGGCCCGATGAACCGCGGTCTGGAGATCGCCGCCGACGCCGCCGACGCAGCCCAGTCGGTCGTGCTGGAGCAGGTCTCCAGCGGCCTCGCCGTGCGGATGGCCGTGCTCTACCACCTGCTTGCGGGAGAGGAGTCCTGATGGCGCTCGTCATCACCGGCGCGTCGGTGCTGGGGGAGGAGACACGAGACCTGTACGTCGACGACGCGGGCCGGTTCGTGGACGCGGCGCCCACCGGCGCGGAGGTCATCGACGCCGACGGGCTCGTGGCCCTGCCCGGGTTCGTCGACCTCCACACCCACCTGCGTGAGCCGGGGCGCGAGGACGCCGAGACGATCCTCACCGGGTCGCGCGCGGCCGCTGTCGGTGGGTTCACCGCCGTGCTGGCGATGGCCAACACCTCACCGGTGACCGACACCGCGGAGGCCGCCCTGAGGGTCTTCGACCTCGGACGCGAGGCCGGCCTGGTCGACGTACGACCCGTCGGTGCCGTGACCAAGGGCCTCGCCGGCGAGGAGCTGGCCGAGCTGGGACTGATGGCCCGATCGCGTGCGGCCGTCAGGGTCTTCTCCGACGACGGCAAGTGCGTCCACGACGCCCGCGTGATGCGCCGGGCGCTGGAATACGTCAAGGCCTTCGGCGGGGTGGTCTCGCAGCATGCGCAGGATCCCGCCCTGGCCGGACCGACGGCGTGCTGCCACGAGGGCGAGATATCCGGCCGGTTGGGACTGCCCGGCTGGCCCGGGATCGCCGAGGAGGTCATCGTCGCGCGCGACGTGATGCTGGCTCGCCACACCGGCTCACGGGTCCACATCGCCCACGTCTCGACGGCCGGATCGGTGGAGATGATCCGCTGGGCCAAGGCGCAGGGCATAGACGTGACGGCCGAGGTGACACCACATCACCTGCTCCTCACCACCGACCTGCTGACGGGCTACGACCCGACCTTCAAGGTCAATCCGCCCCTGCGTCCCACCGAGGACGTCGAGGCACTGCGGGTGGCGCTCGCGGACGGCACGATCGACGCGGTCGCCACCGACCACGCGCCGCACGCCCGCCACGACAAGGAGCACGCCTTCGTCGATGCGGCCTTCGGGATGCTCGGGCTGGAGACGGCGCTTGCAGTTGTCCGAACGGCCGTACCCGACCTGACATGGGCGCAGGTCGCCCGCGTGATGTCCACCAACCCCGCCCGGATCGCCGGACTGCCCGACCACGGGTCGCTGGACGTCGGAACGCCTGCCCACCTGGTGCTCGTCGATCCCGGAGCCGTCGTCACGATCGACCGGGCCGACTCGGTGTCGCTCTCGCGCAACAACCCGTGGCACGGTCGCTCCCTGACCTCGCGAGTGGTGCACACGGTGTACGCCGGACGGGTCACCGTCCGCGACGGCGCCCTGACCGCCTGACTACTCAGCTACCGCTCATACCAGCACCGCGGAGCTACCGAACAGTCGGGGGCTTCGCGGCGCCGAACGACCCCCTGACTGTTCGGTAGCGCGGGAGTTCGCGGGCCGCCGCCGGCCGGACCTCACTACGCTCGCCGCATGGACATCACCACGCTGGAGCAGCTCGAGGCCGTCGTCGGTACGCCGGGGGAGCGGGCGGCCGGCAAGGAACGCCCGACGCTGACCGACATCGACCGGGCCTGGCTGGCGGCGTCGCCCTTCTGCATGCTGGCGACTGCCGACGCGGAGGGCCGCTGCGATGCGAGCCCCAAGGGCGACCCGCCCGGCCGGCTCGTGCACGTGCTCGACGAGACCACCGTCGCCCTGGCCGAACGGCCGGGGAACAAGCGCGTCGATGGCTATCGCAACGTCATCGCCAACCCTCACGTCGGGCTGGACTTCTTCATCCCAGGTCGAACCGACACCTTGCGGATCAACGGCTCCGCGAGGCTGGTGGCTGACGCGCCGTTCTTCGACGCGATGGCCGTTCGTGACCGGCGACCGATCCTCGCCCTCGTGGTGGACATCGAGACCGTCTACTTCCACTGCGGCAAGGCCTTCATGCGCTCGCGCCTCTGGGAGCCAGAGACTTGGGACCCCGAGGCCGTCGTGCCGCGCCGCGCGGTGATCGCGCAGGAGCTCGAGCCCCAACCCGGCAAGTCCCTTGATGACCTCGACGACTATTACCGCCCGGAGAACTACGCGAAGGGACTCTACTGATGGCCGTGCCTCGCCTCCTGCATACGGTCCTCGACACCGACGACGTGGGGGGCACGGCGGAGTTCTGGCGCCAGCTCCTCGACCTGCGCTACCGGGCCGGGGACGAGGAGCCGAGCGATGGCGAGGACTGGCTGGTCCTGACCGACCACGACGACAACCGTCGGCTCGCCTTCCAGCTGACCGACCACCTGCAGCGATCGACCTGGCCCGACCCCCGCGTGCCGATGCAGCTCCACCTCGACCTCACCGTGGACAGCGTCGAGGAGCTCGACGAGCAGCACGAGCGGGTGCTCGAGCTCGGCGGGGACCTCCGCCACGACAGGTCCGATGACCCGGAGGAGCCGTTGCGGGCGTACGCCGACCCGGCCGGCCACGTCTTCTGCATCTTCGTCGCGTGACCCACGAGCTCTCCCGTGCCGATGCCCGGCGGGTCGCGGTGCTTGCCCAGCTCCTCTCCGCCGACCGGCCGAGCAGCTTCGAGGCCATGGTGGACCACCTGACCCTCCTCCAGGCCGAGCCGACCGCCGCGGTGGCGCCCAGCGCGCAGGTCGTCACGTGGAGCCGGCTGGGGGAGCGCAGTCGACCCGGCGACGTCGACGACGCGGTGGCGGCAGGATCGCTGATCGAGCTGCACTCCATGCTGCGTCCGGCGGCTGACCTCAAGCTCTACCGCGCCGAGATGGCAGCGTGGCCGGGTGCCGGCGAGCTCAAGGAGTGGCAGGTCGACGTCCGCGACTGGGTCGAGGCCAACGACGACACCCGGCGCGACATCCTGGGCAAGCTCCACGACGAGGGTCCACTGACCGCTCGGTCCTTTCCCGACACCACGCTCGTGCCGTGGGAGTCGAGCGGGTGGAACAACGACCGCAACATCCGGATGCTGCTCGACCGGATGGTTGAGCGCGGCGAGATCGCACCGGTCGGCCACGAGGGCCGCGACAAGCTGTGGGACCTCGCCGAGCGGGTCTATCCCGACGAGCCGGTCGTGCCTCTCGCGGAGGCCCTCCACGTCCGGTCCGTACGCCGCCTGCGGTCGCTCGGCATCGCCAGGGGCAGGGCGGCGATCGCACCGAACGAGCCGAACGACGTGGGTGAGGCCGGCGAGCCCGCGGTGATCGAGGGCCTGCGCGGGACGTGGCGGGTCGATCCGGCCTACCTCGAGCAGGAACTCACGCCTCGAGTGGCCCTGTTGTCGCCACTCGACCGGCTCGTCTTCGATCGCCGGCGCATGGCCGAGATCTTCGAGTTCGACTACCAGCTCGAGATGTACAAGCCGGCGGCGAAGCGGAAGTGGGGCTACTGGGCGATGCCGATCCTCGACGGCGACCGTCTCGTCGGCAAGGTCGATGTGACGGCTGATCGCCGGGGAGGACTGCTCGTGACCAACGCGGTGCACGAGGACGAGCCCTTCTCGGCCGACCGGCGAGAGGCGGTCCAGCTGGAGATCGAGTCGCTGGCGCGGTGGCTCGACCTCCAGCCGGCGGTCGCTCGGTAGGTGATCAAATGCGGTCGTGCACGACGATCGAGTTGTTGGTCCCGCGGACGACGACCTTGGTCTTGCCCCTCTTCACGGTGACGGACGTGTTCACACCGATCACCTTGACCGACTTGAGCGTGCGGTAGCGCGCCGAGTTGTTGCCGCCACGGATGACGAGCTTCTGGCCCGCCTTCGCGACGATCGTGTTGTTGGCGCCAGTGATGGAGGTCGCCCCCAGGCGGGCCGCCTTGATCGAGACGTTGCCATTCCTGACGGTGGCAGTGCGGACGTCGCCCGCGAACACCGCAGTGGTGTTGGGGCCCGTGACCAGGACGCTGTCCGCGCTGGCGGCTGTCAGCGTGGCGTTGCCACCTGAAAGGGAGACGGGGCCGACGGACCCTGCGAAGCCTGCGGTGGTGTTGGCGCCGGGGATGTCGAGGCTGCCGGCTGACGTGGCTGACACGTTGGCGTTGCCACCGCCCAGGATCGCGGCGCCGCTGATGACTCCCGCGGAGATGTCGAGGTTGGCTCCGGTGACATTGAGCGCGGTCGCGTCGGGGATCGTGACGACCGAGTTGCTGCCACTGATGGTGATGGCGGTACAGATCCCGGTCACCGTGACGATCTCGTTGGACTGGTCGACCGTGACCGCCCCACCCGCGCAGTCGACCACGACGTCTGCTTGGGCCGGAGCCATCGCAGCGAGCGGGAGGACGGCGGCAAGCAGCAACAGGCTGGTGGAGTGAGCGCGCACGGAAGGAACCTTTCGTCGACGAAGTTGTCGGGGCACAGTCAACTACCTGCCCAGCCCGGGCGACGACCCGGATCGCCCGGATTGTTCCGGCCTGGCGGCACGCGTGGTCTCGACCTCAGCGGCGCGCAGCCACCACGGACACGGAGTTGCCGGTGCCCACGACCTTGGACGAGGTGCGACCCGACGCCACGGTGACGACGTTGGAGTCTCCGCGGACGCGGAGCCGGTCGAGCAGATCGTGTGCCACTGCGTTGCTGTCGCCGATGACGCGGGTCCGGAAGCCATGGCCCCCGTCGACGATGTTGCCGGAGCCGCGCACCACGAGCACGTGCGTGCGGTCGGCGCTCAGGGACGCGCCGGCGGCCTCGATCCTGACGTGCTCGACGAGGCCCGTGACCGACGCCTCCGACCCGGTCCCCGTGAGGGAGAGCGAGGTGGCCGACGGCATCGAGACCGAGCTGTTGGCGCCACTGATCTCGACGAGCGTCTGGGGCTTCGCGGTCACGTGGGTGTCCGCCCCGGTGACGTAGAGGCGCGTGGCCGTCGACATCGTGACGGTCGAACGATCGGCCTGCACGATCACGGTCCCACAGGCGCCGACGAGCTCGTAGTGCGTGTCGTCGGTGGTCAGCACGACCTCGCCTGCGACGCAGCTGATCGGGATCGTGACCGAGGCCTCCGCCGGCACCGGGGTGAGCAGGAGGGAGCCCATCGTGACGGCGGAAGCGGCGGCGGAAGCGGCGGCGAGGGCCAGGGGGCGAGGCATGGATGCTCCGTACGTTGGTCGACTGCGGCGTACCGCCGGTATGTGTCCATAGTGCACGCTCGTTCACCGAAACGGGGGGAGCGACGACGTGGTCTCGGACACAGCGGCAATGGCCGGGCGGGCCTCGTGCGCTGCTAGAGTCGGCCCCGCTCAACATCCTTTAACGATCCGTCCTGTGAGGCGGAGAAGGAGGTACGGCGTTGTCCTCACGCGCCCCCGCACTGCTCGTCCTCGAGGACGGGCGGTCTTTCCTCGGACACGCCTTCGGCGCCGAGGGAGAGACCTTCGGCGAGGCGGTCTTCTCCACCGGCATGACCGGCTACCAGGAGACGTTGACCGATCCCAGCTATCACCGCCAGGTCGTCGTGATGACGGCCCCCCACGTCGGCAACACCGGCATGAACGACGACGACACGGAGTCCGCACGGATCTGGGTCGCCGGTTACGTCGTGCGCGACCCGGCGCGTGTCCCGTCCAACTGGCGCTCGCAGCGCAGCCTCGACGATGAGCTCCGGGAGCAGGGTGTCGTCGGGATCAGCGACATCGACACCCGGGCCCTGACCCGGCACCTGCGCGAGCGAGGAGCGATGCGGGTCGGGATCTCCACGACCGAGACCGACGCCGGGGCCCTGCTCCAGCGCGTGCTGGACTCCGGCGGGATGGTCGGTGCAAACCTCAGCGAAGCGGTCTCCACGACCGAGGCATACGTGGTCGCCGCCGCGAGCGTGGCGGGCCGCGAGAAGCCGCTGGTGGTCGCGGCCATCGACCTCGGCATCAAGACCAACACCCCCCGGATGATGAGCGAGCGCGGGGTCGAGGTGCACGTGCTGCCGGCGGCCTCGACGATCGAGGACGTCCTGGCGGTCGAGCCCGACGGGCTCTTCTTCTCCAACGGTCCGGGCGACCCGGCCGCGACCACCGACCAGGTCGCGCTGCTCCAGGAGGCGCTGGGACGGGGACTGCCCTACTTCGGCATCTGCTTCGGCAACCAGCTCTTCGGCCGGGCGCTCGGCTTCGGCACCTACAAGCTGAAGTACGGCCACCGCGGCATCAACCAGCCGGTCATGGACCGCACCACCGGCAAGGTCGAGGTGACGGCGCACAACCACGGGTTCGCGGTGCAGTGGCCCGACGGGGTCCCCCTCGGTGAAGGCGTCCCAACGCCGTACGGCATGGCCTCGGTGAGCCACGTCTGCCTCAACGACGACGTCGTCGAGGGCCTCGAGCTGCGCGACGACACCGGTGCGCTCAAGAGCTTCTCCGTGCAGTACCACCCCGAGGCCGCGGCGGGCCCGCACGACGCGGCGTACCTCTTCGACCGCTTCACCAGCCTGATGGACGGGACGGCCTGAGATGCCGAAGCGCGACGACATCAAGTCCGTCCTCGTGATCGGCTCCGGGCCGATCATCATCGGGCAGGCCTGCGAGTTCGACTACTCCGGCACCCAGGCGTGCCGGGTGCTCAAGGACGAGGGGCTGCGGGTCATCCTCGTCAACTCCAACCCGGCGACGATCATGACCGACCCGGAGTTCGCCGACGCGACCTACATCGAGCCGATCACAGCTGAATACGTCGAGAAGGTGATCGCCAAGGAGCGTCCGGACGCCCTCCTTGCCACCCTCGGCGGGCAGACCGCGCTCAACTGTGCGATGCAGCTCGATGAGGCGGGCGTGCTGGAGAAGTACTCCGTCGAGCTCATCGGCGCCAGCATCGAGGCGATCAACCGCGGCGAGAACCGCGAGGTCTTCAAGAAGATCGTCGCCGAGCTCGGCGGCGAGAGCGCCCGCAGCGTGATCTGCCACTCGACCGATGACCTCCTGGCCGCGGTCGATGAGCTCGGCTACCCGATGGTGGTCCGCCCCTCCTTCACCATGGGCGGCACCGGCTCCGGGATGGCCTACAACGAGGAGGACCTCCTGCGCATCGGTGGCTCCGGTCTCGACGCGAGCCCGACCACCGAGGTGCTGCTCGAGGAGTCGATCATCGGCTGGAAGGAGTACGAGCTCGAGGTCATGCGCGACACCGCCGACAACGTGGTGATCATCTGCTCGATCGAGAACCTCGACCCGATGGGCGTCCACACCGGCGACTCGATCACCGTCGCGCCGGCCATGACCCTCACCGACCGCGAATACCAGGCGATGCGTGACCTGGCCATCGACATCATCCGCAGCGTCGGCGTCGACACGGGAGGCTGCAACATCCAATACGCAGTGAACCCCGCCGACGGGCGCCTGATCGTGATCGAGATGAACCCCCGCGTCTCCCGCTCGAGCGCCCTGGCCTCCAAGGCGACCGGCTTCCCGATCGCCAAGATCGCGGCAAAGGTCGCCATCGGCTACACCCTCGACGAGATCCGCAACGACATCACGCAAGAGACGCCTGCCTCCTTCGAGCCGAGCCTCGACTACGTCGTGGTCAAGGTGCCGCGCTTCGCCTTCGAGAAGTTCCCCGGCGCCGACCCGACGCTGACCACGCACATGAAGAGCGTCGGCGAGGCCATGGCGATCGGCCGCAACTTCACCGAGTCGCTGCAGAAGGCCCTGCGATCGCTGGAGAGCCCCGACGCGATCTTTGACTTCGCGGCACCTGTCGGCGACGTCTCGGCCCTGCTGGAGAAGTCGCGTACGCCGACCGACGGCCGTCTGCGCACGGTGATGGACGCGATCCGCGCCGGCGCCTCGGCGGAGCAGGTCTTCGAGGCCACGAAGATCGATCCGTGGTTCGTCGACCAGCTGTTCCTGATCAACGAGGTCGCGGGCGAGGTCGCGGCTGCTCCCAAGCTCGACCACGCGACCCTGCGCCTCGCGAAGCGCCACGGCTTCTCCGACGCGCAGATCGCCGGGATCCGCGGGATGCGCGAGGACGTCGTTCGGGGAGTCAGGCAGGCGCTCGGTCTCCGACCCGTCTACAAGACCGTCGACACGTGTGCGGCCGAGTTCGACGCGCAGACGCCCTACCACTACTCCTCCTACGACGAGGAGACCGAGGTCCGGCCACGGGCCGAGGGCAAGGAAGCCGTGATCATCCTCGGCAGCGGGCCCAACCGGATCGGGCAGGGGATCGAGTTCGACTACTCCTGCGTGCACGCCAGCATGGCTCTGAGCGAGGCCGGCTACGAGACGATCATGGTCAACTGCAACCCCGAGACCGTCTCCACCGACTACGACACCAGTGACCGCCTCTACTTCGAGCCCCTCACCCTCGAGGACGTGCTCGAGATCGTCCACGCTGAGGCTGCAGCCGGGCCCATCGCCGGCGTCATCTGTCAGCTCGGGGGCCAGACCCCGCTCGGACTGGCCCAGGGCCTCGCAGACGCGGGCGTGAAGATCGTCGGCACCAGCCCCGAGTCGATCCACCTGGCCGAGGAGCGCGGCGCCTTCGGCAAAGTGCTCGCCGACGCCGGGCTGCCCGCCCCCAAGCACGGCATGGCGACGTCGTACGCCGATGCCAAGCGCATCGCCGACAACATCGGCTATCCGGTGTTGGTCAGACCGTCCTACGTCCTGGGCGGACGGGGGATGGAGATCGTCTACGACGACGACCGCCTCCGCGCTTACATCGACCGCGCCACCGACATCAGTCCCCAGCACCCGGTGCTGGTCGACCGGTTCATCGACGACGCCATCGAGATCGACGTCGATGCGATCTTCGACGGCGAGGAGCTCTTCCTCGGTGGCGTGATGGAGCACATCGAGGAGGCCGGGATCCACTCGGGCGACTCGTCCTGCGCACTGCCGCCCATCACCCTCGGTGCCAGCGAGATCGCCCGCATCCGACAGGCCACCGAGGCCATCGCGCGCGGAGTGGGCGTGCGTGGCCTGCTCAACATCCAGTTCGCCTGGGCCTCCGACGTGCTCTACGTCCTCGAGGCCAACCCGCGGGCGTCGCGCACCGTCCCGTTCGTCTCCAAGGCGACGGGCACCCCGTTGGCCAAGGCAGCAGCCCGGGTGATGCTGGGCGAGTCGATCGCCGACCTCCGCGCTGCCGGCGTCCTGCCGCAGCGCGACGGGGGAGACCTGCCCGAGGACGCCCCCATCGCGGTCAAGGAGGCCGTGATGCCGTTCAACCGGTTCAAGACGCCCGACGGTCGCAACGTCGACACCATCCTCGGTCCGGAGATGAAGTCGACCGGAGAGGTGATGGGCTTCGACGCCGACTTCGGCCGGGCCTTCGCCAAGGCTCAGACGGCTTCCTACGGGTCGCTGCCGACCAGCGGACGCGTCTTCGTCTCGGTGGCCAACCGTGACAAGCGCAACATGATCTTCCCGATCAAGGTGCTCGCCGAGCGTGGCTTCGAGATCCTGGCCACCGCCGGCACCGCCGGTGTGCTGCGTCGCAACGGCGTCCAGGTCACCACCGTGCGCAAGCACCACGAGGGGGAGGGCCCCGAGGGTCAACAGACCACCGTGCAGCTGATCCGCAACGGCGGCATCGACCTCGTGGTCAACACGCCCTACTCGACGAGCGGGTCGGCCCGCGTCGACGGCTACGAGATCCGCACGGCCGCCGTGCGGGCCAACATCCCGTGCATCACGACCGTGCAGGGCCTCGGTGCTGCGGTGCAGGGGATCGAGGCGCTCGCCGCCGGCGGCATCGGGGTCCGCAGCCTCCAGGAGTGGAACGCGTCGACCCTCGAGGCGCGCTGATGGGGCGGCCCTACCGCCTCCTCTTCGACCACCTGCTCAGCCGGACCGACCCCGAGCGCGCACACCACGCTGCCTTCGCCGCGATCCGGGCGGCCGCACCTGCGACCAGTCGGCTGCCGCGGCCGAGCGGGCAGCCGGTCACCGCGATGGGCCTGCACTTCTCGCATCCCCTGGGTCTGGCCGCGGGTTTCGACAAGAACGCCGTCGGCATCGACGCCCTGGCCGCGCTGGGCTTCGGGCACGTCGAGATCGGGACCGTTACCGGCGAGCCACAGCCCGGCAACCCCGCCCCGCGGATGTTCCGGCTGCCGGCGGACCGCGCGGTCGTCAACCGGATGGGCTTCAACAACGACGGCGCCGAGGCCGTGGCGAGGCGGCTGGCCGCTCGCCGGCAGCGCATGGGACCCGCCGGGGTCGGTCCCGTGCTCGGCGTCAACATCGGCAAGACCAAGGTGGTCCCCGAGGAGCACGCGGTGGCCGACTACGAGAAGAGCGCTGGCCTGCTTGCGCCGTACGCCGACTACCTGGTCGTCAACGTCAGCTCTCCCAACACCCCCGGACTCCGGGACCTCCAGGCCGTCGACAAGCTCGAGCCGCTGCTCCGGGCGGTCCGCGCGCAGGCCGACCGCGTGACCGAGGCGAGGGTCCCGCTGCTGGTGAAGATCGCGCCCGATCTCAGCGACGAGGACGTGCTGGCCACCGCAGACCTGGCCGTGGCACTCGGCCTCGACGGGATGATCGCCACGAACACGACCGTCAGCCGGGCCGGCCTGCGCAGCAGCGACACCGACGTGTCGGCGATCGGCGCCGGAGGCCTGTCGGGACGGCCCTTGACGCGACGGGCCAACGACGTGATGCGCGCACTGCGCGGTCGGGTCGGTGACGACATGACCCTGATCGGCGTGGGCGGGATCAGCACGCCCCAGGACGCGCGTGAGCGCCAGGCCGCGGGAGCCCAGCTCCTGCAGGGCTACACCGCGTTCGTCTACGAAGGACCGCTGTGGCCCAGGACGCTGGTGAGCGCGCTTGGCTGACGAGCACGGGCCCCTGCACGTCACCGGCGAGGTGCTGGCGACCAAGAAGGTCGGCGCCTACCGACTCCTGACGATCGCTGCGCCCGGCATCCCCCAGCGCTTCCGGGCCGGCAACTTCGTGGCGGTCAGCGTGGATGGTGGTCGCCTCGCGCGGCGACCCCTGTGGATCCATCGGGTCAAGGAGGCGGGGGCCTTCGGGGCGACGCTCGACGTGGTCGTCAAGGCGGTGGGGCCGGGCACGACCTGGCTCGCGCAGCGCCCGGTGGGCGCCCGGTTGGAGGTCACCGGGCCACTGGGACGTCCGTTCGCCCTGCCACGCGAGCCCGTCGCCTGCGTGCTCGTCGGCGACGGGCACAGTGCGGCACCGCTGTTCCCGCTGGCCGAGCGGCTCCGCCAACGCGGCTGTGCGGTCACCCTCGTCGTGGCGGGCCCCGACGAGGCCGGCCTGCTGTCCGCGCTGGAGGCTCGGCGGTCCGCTCGCGCCGTCACCGTGATCACCGGTGACGGCTCGGTCGGTGTGCGTGGCGACGTCGGCACCCACATCGAGGGCGTCCTCGAGCGGGCGGACACCGACGTGGTCTACGCGGCCGGACCACTCCCGATGCTGCGGGCCGTCGCTGCCGCGGCCGAACGCCGGGGTTCGTGGAGCCAGGTCGCCCTCGAGACGCCGATGCCCTGCGCGACCGGACTGTGCCAGGGCTGCCCGGTCCCGGTGGTCTCCCAGGACGGTGTCTCCCGGCTGGTCCGGGGCTGCGTGGACGGCCCGGTGATCCGGGGGGACCGCGTGGACTGGGAGGCCATCAGATGAGCAGGCAACCCGGGCCGGTCATGGTGGCGAGCGGTTGCGGTGGCACCGGACGGGAGCTGGCGGCGTACGCCGACCTCGTCGGCCTCGACTTCGTCACGCGCTCGATCACCCTCGACCCACGCGCCGGTGGACCCGCTCCCCGCATCGCCGAGAGCCCGAGCGGGCTGGTCAATGCGATCGGCCTGCAGAATCCCGGTCTCGAGCACTTCCTCGCCACCGAGCTGCCCTGGCTGGTCCGGGCCGGCGCGCACGTCTTCGTCTCGATCGCCGGCGGCAGCATGGGGGAGTACGCCGACCTCGCCCGCCGACTCAGCCGGGCCCCCGGCGTGGCCGGGATCGAGATCAACCTCGGCGCCCCCAACCAGGTCGGCGAAGGACTCTTCGACGTCCGCGAGCCCTATCACGCGGCCAGTGTGGTGGCAGCCGTCCGTCGTGAGTTCCCTGCCGACCTGCCGGTGCTCGCCAAGCTGCGACCCGACCTCACGCGGGTCGTGGAGGGAGCGCGGGGAGCCGTCGACGCGGGCGCGAGCGCGGTCGTCGTGGGCAACTCGATCCCCGCCGCGATGCCCGACGGCCGCCCGGGGGGCCTGAGCGGCCCGGCGATCGGGCCGGTCTCGATGCGGTGCCTGGTCGAGGTCGTGTCCGCACTGGACAATGTCGACGTGATCGGCGCGGGCGGGGTGAGCAGCGTCGAGGACGCCCGCCGCCTGCTCGACCTCGGGGCCAGCGCCGTCCAGATCGGCACCGCCCTGTTGCATGATCCGACCACGGTGGCACGTGTGCGTGCCGCCCTGACCAGAGAAGAGGACACGCGATGAGGTTCGGCGCCCGGCTCCACGACGCGATGGCCACGCGAGGCAGGCTGTGCGTGGGGATCGATCCGCACGCCTCGCTGCTGCACGAGTGGGGGCTCGACGACTCCGTCGCGGGGCTGGAGAGGTTCGCCCTGACCGTGGTCGAGGCGGTCGCCCCCGAGGTGAGCGTCGTCAAGCCCCAGAGCGCCTTCTACGAGCGCTTCGGCTCTCGCGGCATCGCTGTCCTCGAGCGGGTGATCGCGGAGTCGCGGGCCGCCGGGGCGCTCGTGCTGCTGGACGTGAAGCGCGGCGACATCGGATCGACCAGCCAGGCCTACGCCGACGCCTACCTCGACCCCTCCTCACCGCTCGCCAGCGATGCCATCACAGTCAGCCCGTTCCTCGGCTTCGGGTCCATCGAGCCGATGATCGACACGGCCCGCCGCCACGACGCCGGCGTCTTCGTGCTCGCGCTCACCTCCAACAAGGAGGGCCCCGAGGTCCAGCACGCTCGCACCGACGACGGGGCCACGGTGGCCGGGACGATGTTCGCCCACCTCGCCCGCGTCAACGCCGACGCGCGACCGCTCGGCGACGTGGGTGCCGTGATCGGTGCCACCATCGGTTCCTCGGCCGAACGCTTCGACTTCAACGGCCCGGTGCTGGCACCCGGGTACGGCGCCCAGGGCGGCACCGTCGAGGACATCCGGCGCATCTTCGGACCCACGTCACCCCACGTGCTGCCCAGCTCGTCGCGCTCGGTCCTCTCGGCCGGCCCCGACCTGGCCTCCCTGCGCGAGGCCGCTCGTCGCGACAACGAGGCCGTCGCGTCACTGGGCGACGCATGAAGGCGCGTGCCTCCGTGGCGCTCGCGGTTGTTGCGACCGTCGCGCTGACGGGCTGTGTGGGCGAGGAGCGGACCGGACCGGACAGCGACTACTGCCAGGCTGTCCAGGAGCACCAGACCGCCCTGAGCGACATCGCGGCCAGCACCGAGCCGGGCGCGGTCTTCGAGGCGCTCGACCACTACCGTGATCTCGCCGATCAGGCACCGACCGACCTGCGTGACGAGTGGAGTCAGGTGATCAGCCGCATCGAGGCGTTGGAGGCTGCTCTCGACGAGGCGGACGTCGACCCGTCGGCATACGACCCGAAGACGACCCTGGAGAGCCTGCCTGCCGAGGAGCGCAACGCCATCACCGGCGCCGCCCGCGACCTGGGCGACGAGGCCACCGTGCAGGCGATGTCGGGGATCGAGCAGCAGGCCCTGGACGTGTGCAAGACGCCGCTCAACCAGTGAACTCGACCGCTGAGCCGGGCGCCGATTGCCTGCCGACTGGCGTTCTGACTAGATTGACGCTGACGCGACCGTCCCCGCCTGACTAGGATCCGATTTCGTGGCATTGCCCCCACTCACGCCCGAGCAGCGCCAAGCCGCGCTCGCCAAGGCCGCCTCCTCCCGCCGCGAGCGGGCAGAGGTGAAGAACCGCCTCAAGAACTCCGGCGCCTCCATCGTCGATGTCCTGCGTGAGGGCCGGGAGAACGAGGTCATCGGCAAGATGCGCGTCGTCGAGCTGTTGCAGTCGATGCCGGGGCTCGGCAAGGTGCGCGCGCGCCAGGTGATGACCCGGCTCAGCATCGCCGAGAGTCGCCGCGTCCGCGGGCTCGGCATCAAGCAGGTCGCAGCGCTGACGCGCGAGTTCGGCCCGCAAGAGCCGTCTTGAACGAGGAGAGCACGCGCCCCAGGTCACGACTCATCGTGCTGGCGGGACCCACCGCGGTCGGCAAGGGCACGGTCGCCTCCGAGGTGCGACGCACCCACCCCGAGGTCTGGATCTCGGTGTCCGCCACGACCCGCCCACCCCGGCCCGGCGAGGAGAACGGCGTCCACTACTGGTTCGTCTCGGACGCCGACTTCGACGCCATGGCGGGGCGCGGTGACCTGCTCGAGTGGGCGGTCGTCCACGGCACCCACCGCTACGGCACGCCGCGCGGGCCGGTCGAGCTCGCGCTGGCGAGCGGTCACCCCGCGATGCTGGAGATCGACCTCCAGGGCGCCCGACAGGTGCGCGAGACGATGCCGGGCGCGTTCTTCGTCTTCCTGGCGCCTCCGTCGTGGGAGGAGCTGGAACGTCGACTGATCGGTCGTGGCACCGAAACCGCGGCCGAGCGCGAGCGTCGACTGGAGACCGCGCGGGTCGAGATGGCCGCCGAGAGCGAGTTCGACCTGACGGTGGTGAACCACGAAGTTCACGCTGCAGCCGAGGAGTTGGTAGCCTTGATGAGAGTCGGCGCTCCAGATCATGAAGAAGCGTCGACCGACTGTTCTCCACCAACATTGTGAGGCTCTAGCTGTGTCTGCCCCCAACATCGCCGCCGAGGGTGTCACCAACCCCTCGATCGACGACCTGCTCACCAAGACCGACAGCAAGTACAAGCTCGTCCTCTACAGCGCGAAGCGCGCCCGGCAGATCAACGCCTACTACTCCCAGCTCGGCGAGGGCCTGCTCGAATACGTCGGGCCGCTCGTCGACACCCACGTCCAGGAGAAGCCGCTCTCGATCGCGCTGCGCGAGATCAACGAGGACCTGCTGACGTGTGAAGACGTCGACCCCGCCGTGCTCGCCGCCGAGGAGGCCGCTGCCGCGACCGCCCGCGCCGAGGCTCAGGCGCAGTTCAACGCTGCTGAGTGACGTGTGACCACTGAGTCCGTCGAGGCCGTGCCCCCTGAGGGGGCGCGGCCTCGCGCTCATGACGGAGGGTCTCTGGCCACCCCCGTCGCACCTTCTGGGCCCCGGGTCGTCCTCGGTGTGAGTGGCGGCATTGCGGCGTACAAGGTGTGCGAGCTCCTTCGTCGGCTCACCGAGTCGGGTCACGACGTCACCGTCGTGCCGACCTCTTCCGCGCTCGAGTTCGTGGGTGCCGCGACCTGGGCCGCGTTGTCCGGCAGACCCGTCTCGAGCGAGGTGTGGACCGACGTCCACGCCGTGCCGCACGTCCGGATCGGTCAGGATGCCGACCTCGTGGTCGTGGCTCCGGCCACGGCCGATCTCATGGCCAGGGCCGCCCACGGTCTGGCCGACGACCTGCTCACGAACACCCTGCTGACGGCCAGCTGTCCGGTCGTGTTCGCTCCGGCGATGCACACCGAGATGTGGGAGCACCCCGCGACCGTCGCCAACGTCGCCACCCTGCGCGGGCGTGGTGCGGTGGTGATCGAGCCGGCGGAGGGTCGCCTGACCGGCAAGGACACCGGCAAGGGCCGCCTGCCCGAGGCCTCGGAGATCTTCGACATCGCGATGGACGTGCTGTCCCGTGGCGTCTCGCGTCCCGACCTGGCCGGCCGCCACGTGGTGGTGAGCGCCGGTGGCACGCGTGAATACCTCGACCCGGTGCGCTTCCTCGGCAACCGCTCCTCGGGCCTGCAGGGCTATGCCCTGGCTCGGGTCGCAGCTGCCAGGGGGGCCGAGGTCACCCTGGTCGCGGCCAACGTGTCGCTGCCCGACCCCGCCGGGGTGAAGGTGGTCACCGTCGAGACGACGGCCGAGCTCCACGACGCTGTGGTGACGGCCGCTGCGTCCGCGGACGCTGTGGTGATGGCAGCCGCCCCCGCGGACTTCCGGCCGACGGTGGTCAGCGAGGACAAGATCAAGAAGGCCGACGACGGGACGTCGCCGGTGATCGAGCTCGAGCAGAACCCCGACATCCTGCGCGAGATCTCCCACCGCCGGCTCCATGAGGGCTCGGTCATCGTGGGGTTCGCCGCCGAGACGGGTGACTCGCAGGGCTCCGTCCTCGAGCTCGGGCGCGCCAAGCTGACCCGCAAGGGCTGCGACCTGCTCGTGGTCAACGACGTGAGCGGCGGAGCGGTGTTCGGGAGTCCGGACAACGAGGCGGTGATCCTCGGAGCGGACGGCACCAGTGTCGACGTACCCCGTGGCACGAAGGCGGCCCTCGCCCAAGTCATCTGGGACGAAGTGGCCCGCCGGTTCGCCGGCGACCTCGCTCGCTGAATCCGCCCAAGTTGCCCGATCTCTCCCCCGAAGGGGTGAAGATCGATGCCGTTGACCCACTGGGGTGTAGCGAGTCTGGGCGAAGGTGGGAAGTGTCGGGTGCTGGGGGACGACCGTCCTCCACGACCGACAGGAGCGATCAATGTCCCAGACTTATGGCACTCCCTCCAGCAGCGGAGCCGGCGGCGACAGCGACCAGCCCACCGACTGGACTTCCGGCAGCGCGCAAGACAGCACGCGTGACGTCGCAGCCGAAGAGGCGCGCGGGGTCGCGGGTGACGCGAAGTCGGCGGGGCAGCAGACCGCAGCGACCGCCAAGGACCAGGCCGCCCAGGTGGCAGGCGAGGCGAAGGTGCAAGCCCGCCAGGTCTACGACCAGGCCAAGGTCGAGCTCGACCAGCAGGTCCAGAGCCAGCACCAGCGCGCCGCAGGCGGGCTGAGCGCACTGGCCGACGAGCTCTCCGGCCTGGTGCAGGGCACCGGCTCGCAGGAGGGTCTCGTCCACGACCTCGCGCAGCAGGCCAGCGACCGAGTTCGTGAGGCAGCGCAGTGGCTCGAGCAGCGCCAGCCCGGCGAGGTGCTCGACGAGGTCCGCTCGTTCGCCCGCCGTCGCCCCGGCGCGTTCCTGGCCGCAGCCGCGGTCGCCGGACTCATCGGCGGCCGGATGACCCGAGGCCTGGCCGACCAGGCACGCGACGACAGCGGCAGCGACGTCGCCAGCGGTCGCCGCATGGCGTCGACCCCGGCGACGGATTCCTACACCTCCGTGCCCGGCCAGCGTGCCTACACCGACGCACCGGTCGGCATGTCGACGATGCCGCCCACCCCGGCGACCACCTCGTTCAACGACCCGATCAACGACGACGCGCTGGTCACCGGCACCTCGGTCGAAGACCCGCTGACCGACACCACCCGGACCTGGGGCGGAGAGCCGTCGGGGCCGTACGGCGAGGAGAAGCGCTGATGAGCGGCTCGACCGCGAGCTCGGGCGTGGGTGGAGGCGATCGCTCGATCGCCGACGCCATCCCGCCCGCGGAGCCGTTGGAAGGTTCGCACGGGACCTACGAGAAGGGGGAGGTCTCGTCCATCGGGGCGCTGATCTCCGACATCTCCACCGACCTCACCACGCTCCTGCGCCAGGAGGTGGCGCTGGCGAAGGCCGAGGCCACCCAGTCGGCGACCAAGGCCGGGAAGGCCGGCGGGATGCTGGCGGGTGCTGGCGTGGCAGGGCACTTCGTCCTGCTGTTCCTGTCCCTGGCGCTGTGGGTGCTCCTTGTCGAGCTGCTCGACGGCAGCTGGGGCTGGGCGTTCCTGATCGTCGCCGTCCTCTGGGGCATCGTCGCCGCCGTGCTGGCGTCGATGGGGCGCAAGGAGCTCAAGGAAGTGACCGGTTTGGAGCGCACCGCCGACACGGCGAAGCGCGTGCCCGATGCACTGAAGGGAAATGAGGGAACACGATGACCAACTACGACAACCCCAACCAGAACGTGAGCACGAGCAACGATCCGGACGCCCTGCGTGCGGAGATCGACCAGACTCGCGCCAACCTGAGCCAGAACGTCAACGCGCTCGGCGAGGCCGTGACCCCCGGGAACATCGCCAAGCGTCAGACCGAGAAGGTCAAGGGGGCCGCTGTGGGCGTCAAGGACAAGGTCATGGGCTCGGCCCACGACACCGCCAGCTCGGTGGGCGGCAGCGTCAGCGGCACCGCCTCCGGGATCGCCGGCATGCCGGGTCAGGCCACGAGCACGGCCAAGACCAAGGCACAGGGCAACCCGATGGCCGCAGGGCTCGTCGCTCTCGGCGCCGGCTGGCTCGTGGGCTCGATGCTCCCCGCCAGCGAGCGGGAGCGCCAGGCCGCCCAGTCGGTCAAGGAGAAGGCTCAGCCCCTCCTCGAGGAGGCCCAGGAGCTGGGCAAGGAGGCGGCCGCCAACCTCAAGGAGCCCGCCATGGAGGCTGCCGACTCGGTCAAGACGACCGCCCAGGACGCGGCGGCAACGGTGAAGGCCGAGGGCCAGCAGCAGGCCGCGGACGTCAGCCAGAGCACCACGGAGTCCCAGCAGCGCGTCCAGGAGCACCAGGCACGTCCTGACACCTCGCTCTGAGTCTCACGCGTACGGCGCGCCCCGACGGATCATCCGTCGGGGCGTGACGTTTCTCGTTTCTCGATTCGTTGGGTGAGACGCAGATCTTGCATAGTGGGCCTCCGATACCGTGGCTCAAGCAAGTGAGCACCGATGACAGGAGCACCGACTGTGGCTGGACGCCTCTTCACCTCGGAGTCCGTGACCGAGGGTCACCCGGACAAGATCGCTGACCAGATCAGCGACGCCGTCCTGGACTACCTCATGGAGCACGACTCCGACCGTGAGAACCTCCGCGTCGCCGTCGAGACCCTCCTCACGACCGGCCTCGTCGTCGTCGCCGGCGAGGTCCGCACCCAGGCCTACGCCCCGGTGGCCGACATCGTCCGCGCCAAGATCCTCGAGATCGGTTACGACTCCTCCGACAAGGGCTTCGACGGCACCACGTGTGGCGTCCAGGTCGCGATCGGCGCCCAGTCCCCGGACATCGCCGCGGGCGTCGACCAAGGAATCGAGGCCCGCGTCGGTGACTCCGAGGACGACCTCGACATGCGCGGAGCCGGCGACCAGGGCCTGATGTTCGGCTACGCCTGCGACGACACCCCTGAGCTGATGCCGTTGCCGATCATGATCGCCCAGCGGCTCTCGCAGCGGCTGACCGAGGTCCGCAAGGACGGCACGCTGGACTACCTGCGTCCGGACGGCAAGACCCAGGTCACGATCGCCTACGACGAGGACGACCGTCCCACCCGCGTCGACACCGTGGTCCTGTCCACCCAGCACTCCGAGGACGTGGGGCACTCCACCCTCGAGGCCGACATCAAGCAGCACGTCATCGACCCGGTGCTGGCCAGCTTCAGCATCCCCTCCGACGGCTATCGCATGCTCGTCAACCCCACCGGCAAGTTCGTCGTCGGCGGGCCCATGGGCGACGCCGGCCTGACCGGGCGCAAGATCATCGTCGACACGTACGGCGGGATGGCCCGCCACGGCGGTGGAGCGTTCTCCGGCAAGGACCCCTCGAAGGTCGACCGCTCGGCCGCCTACGCGATGCGCTGGGTCGCCAAGAACGTCGTTGCCGCCGGGCTCGCCCGTCGCTGCGAGGCGCAGGTCGCCTACGCCATCGGCAAGGCCGCGCCCGTCGGCGTCTTCATCGAGACCTTCGGCACCGGCATCGTCTCCGACGAGGCGATCCAGCAGGCGGTCCTCGAGGTCTTCGACCTGCGGCCGGCCGCGATCATCCGCGACCTCGACCTGCTCCGTCCCATCTACGCCAAGACGGCGGCCTACGGCCACTTCGGGCGCGAGCTTCCCGAGTTCACCTGGGAGACGACCGACCGGGCCGAGAAGCTCAAGGCTGCTGCGGGCGCCTGAGGTCTGCTTGTGGGTGCAGGAGTCCCCGCTTAAGCGGGGACTCCTGCACTTCCTTACCGTTGCAAAGGCCACGAAGTGCATGACTCGGTCAGGAAGTCCGTGGGCCGAGAGAGTCGTCGGTGGCCGCTGGTTGAATGCGCCGCATGACCAGCCCTGAGACCGAGCCAGCGCAGATGCTGCCCGGTCTGCGCGCTGCCGTGGCGGACGCCAAGGTGAAGGCAGCGGCGACGCGGGCGCGCCGGGCGGCGGAGTTCGAGCCGGCCGACGTCGATCCGGTCGCCAGGGTGCTGGTCGACATACCGCTCGCGCATCTCGACCGCCCCTTCGACTACGCGGTGCCGATGAAGGACGCGGCGACGGCTGTGCCGGGTGCTCGGGTCAAGGTCCGCTTCGCGGGCCAGGACGTCGACGGGTTCGTCCTCGAGCGCGCGGACGGCAGCGGGCACCCGGGGAAGCTGCAGCCACTGCGCCGGGTCATCAGCGCCGAGCCGGTCCTGAGCCCGGAGGTGGCTGAGCTCACGGCCCGCATTGCCGAGAGGTACGCCGGAGCGCGCGCCGACGTCATGCGGCTGGCCGTGCCCCCGCGTCACGCCGCCGTCGAGAAGGAACCCTCGCCACCCGCCCCGGCTCTGAGCGCCCAATCGGACCCGCAGACGTGGGGGCACGTCGTCCATGGGGCGACGTTCCTGGCGCACCTCCGCGCCGGGAGCACGCCACGGGCGGTGTGGAACGCCGCCCCGGG
The DNA here is from genome assembly GCF_035576065.1 of Nocardioides sp. Classification (GTDB taxonomy): domain Bacteria; phylum Actinomycetota; class Actinomycetes; order Propionibacteriales; family Nocardioidaceae; genus Nocardioides. The sequence goes on along the minus strand of NZ_DATLWX010000026.1, from coordinate 49,193 downwards.
CGACGACTGGCCGACGATGCTCGCCCACGCGGTCGCGGCCACCCTCGCCGCGGGCCGTGGCTCGCTGATCTGTGTCCCTGACCAGCGGGACGCGACGCGAGTCTCCGCAGCCCTCGAGACCGTTCTCGGCCCCGACCAACACGTGGTGCTGAGTGCCGAGGCCGGTCCCGCGAAGCGATACCGCGACTTCCTCTCCGTCTCACGGGGAGCGCGTCGGGTGGTCGTCGGCGCCCGGTCGGCTGCGTTGGCCCCGGTCTGCGATCTCGGTCTGGTGGTCATCTGGGACGACGGCGACGACCTGCACGCCGAGCCGCGGGCGCCATACCCGCATGTCCGCGAGATGCTCGCCATGCGTGCTGAGGTGCAGGGCACTGCGATGCTCGTCGCCGGGTTCGCCCGCACGTGCGAGAGCGTGCTGCTGCTCGCGTCCGGCTGGGCTCACGAGCTCACGACGGAGCGGTCGGTGCTCCGTGACCGGGCGCGGGTCGACGTGGTGCCGGGGGAGGACCGTGCCGTGGGGTCACGAATCCCGCGGGCGGCGTACGACGCTATCCGGGAGGGACTGACGACCGGCCCGGTCCTGGTCCAGACCCCGCGCGCCGGCTATGCCCCGTCCCTCGCGTGCGAGCGCTGCCGGACACCGGCGCGGTGCCAGTCCTGCGCCGGGCCGCTCGTGCTGGGCGGCCCGACGACACCGCCGACCTGCCGGTGGTGCGGGACGCCCGACCCGGCCTGGGCGTGCCGGGAGTGCGGCCACCGCGGACTGCGTGCGCCGATCCGGGGGGAGGCCCGGACGGCCGAGGAGCTGGGTCGGTCGTTCGCCGGCACCACGATCCGGACCTCGAGCAGTGACCGTGTGCTCGCTGGAGTCTCGGACCGCTGCGACATCGTGGTGGCCACGGTCGGCGCCGAGCCGCCTGCTGAGGGTGGATATGCCGCGGTGGTCATCCTCGACACGTGGCTCACCCTGGCCCGCGACGACCTTCGCTCGTCGGAGGAGGCGCTGCGCCGCTGGCTCGGAGCCGCCGGTCTGGTGCGCCCGGGGGGAAGGGTGGTGGCGGTCGGCGATCCCGCTCTCCCGGTCCTCCAGGCGCTGGTCCGCTGGGACCCGGCTGGGTTCGCGAGCCGGGAGCTCGGGGAGCGGTCGCAGACCCATCTCCCGCCCGCGGCCCGCCTCGCCACGATCACGGGGGTGCCCGGTGCCCTGGACGACGCGCTCACCCTGCTCGCCCTCCCCGATGTGGCGGACGTCCTGGGACCGGTGCCGGTGGACAGCGACAAGGGGGAGCAACGAGTCGTCATCCGGGTGCCTCTCGCATCCGGGCAGGCGCTGTCCGATGCCCTGGGTGAGCTGCAGCGGGTTCGCAGCGCCCGCAAGCTCGACGCCGTCCGCATCCAGGTCGATCCGCTGGTGATCTGACCGAGCACGGCGCTGATGCCGGACCGCCCTGGGTCCGCCTCTAGGATTGGTGCCTCCCGACCGAGGAGAAGCACCCTGTGGCCGTCCAGCCCATCCGATTGTTCGGCGACCCCATCCTGCGCAGACGGGCCATCGAGGTCGACGACTTCGACAAGGAGATCCGCACGCTGGTCCAGGACCTCACCGACACGATGCTCGCCGCCCCCGGTGCCGGCCTCGCGGCCCCCCAGATCGGCATCGGGCTGCGTGTCTTCACCTGGAACGTCCACGGCGAGGTCGGTCACCTCGTCAACCCCGTCCTCTCCCTGAGCGACGAGACCCAGGACGGCGCCGAAGGGTGCCTGAGCCTGCCCGAGCTCACCTACGAGTGCCTCCGCGCACTCTCGGTCGTCGCGACCGGTTTCGACATGTACGGCGAACAGCAGCGCATCGAGGGCTCCGAGCTGCTCGCCCGGGCCATCCAGCACGAGACCGACCACCTCGACGGGATCCTGTTCATCGACAAGCTGGACACCGAGGCCCGCAAGGCCGCCATGAAGGAGATCCGCGATTCCGAGTGGTTCGGGCTCGAGCGGCCCAGCGTCAAGGTCAGCCCGCACAGCACCTTCGGACTCGGTCTCTGATGCGCCTCGTGTTCGCCGGCACGCCCGACGTCGCCCTCCCTGCCCTGGACGCCCTGGCGGCCTCCGGTCACGAGCTCGTCGGGGTCGTCACCCGCCCCGATGCACCCGCGGGGCGTGGCCGCAAGCTCGTCGCCAGCCCGGTCGGCATACGCGGTGAGGAGCTCGGCGTGCCGGTGCTCAAGCCCGGGCATCCCCGTGACCCTGAGTTCCAGACCGCGCTGAAGGACCTGAGCCCCGACGCGTGCCCCGTCGTCGCCTACGGCGCCCTGCTGCCCCAGTCGGCCCTGGACATCCCCGAGCACGGCTGGATCAACCTGCACTTCTCGATCCTGCCGGCCTGGCGAGGCGCGGCTCCGGTCCAGCACTCGATCTGGGCCGGCGACGAGCTGACCGGGGCCAGCACGTTCCGGATCGTCAAGGAGCTGGACGCAGGACCGGTGTTCGGGGTGATGACCGAGCGGATCCGCCCCACCGACACCGCCGGTGAGCTGCTCGAGCGACTCGCGCTGGGTGGTGCCGAGCTGCTCGTTCAGACGATGCACGGCATCGCCGACGGCTCCCTCGCGGCGCGTGACCAGTCCGGCGAGGGCGTGAGCTTCGCTCCGAAGATCCTCGTCGACCACGCGCGGATCGACTGGCAGGAGCCCGCCGCTGGGTTGGGCCGCCAGATCCGCGCCTGCACCCCCGCGCCGGGGGCCTGGAGCACCTGGGAGGGCGAGCGCTTCAAGCTCGGCCCGGTCAGCGTCGTCCGGGGCGGCGAGCGGCTCGAGCCGGGCGTCCTGGAGGTCACCAAGAACGCCGTGTTCGTCGGCACTGCCACGGATCCGGTCGAGCTGGGGGAGGTCAAGCCCCACGGCCGCAAGCAGATGCGGGCAGCCGACTGGGCGCGGGGGACCACCGTGCCTGCCGGGGCGCGCCTCGGCGACTGAGTCAGGCGTTCGCCCGGTTGAGGGGCGGGCGGAGCTTCTCCGGAACTTGCCCCCATCCCGATGACACCGCGTACGGTCGGTCACCATGACCTCCTCGCTTCTCGGTGCCCGACCCCGCCGCGCTGTCGTTCTCGCCGGCGTCGTCCTGGCCACCCTGCTGAGTCCTGCGCTGACCAGCGCTCCTGCCCATGCCGACCACGCCGGTGCCGAGCCCGGCCCGATCCACGCCGGCACCACCTACGGCTGGTGGAACCAGGGCGTGGGGTGGCGCGAAGAGTTCGAGGTGCCGTACACCGGTCAGATGGGCCCCCAGTGGCAGCCGTCCGGCCCCGGTCAGGTCTGGCACCAGAACGGCATGCTGACCCTGAACACGACCGGCGCCGACAGCCTCAGCGCGACGCTGGCCGGCCCGGGAGCAGCAGTCGGTCGCTGGGAGACGAGGCTGCGGAGTCGGCAGTACGGCCGCGGCAACGGCCGCTTCCGCGTGCTCGCGGAGCTGGTGCCCGCTGCCGGTGCCGAGCAGAACTGCGGTGGCCGCAACATCTCCATGGTCAGCTACACCCCCAACGCCAGCACCGCCCACGTCTACGCCCGGGCCCTGCCCGACGTGGCCCACCGAGCGTCACGGACGGGCATGGACCTGGGCCGCGACCGTTGGCACACCTACGCGGTCGAGGTCACGCGCGAGCGGATCTCGTGGTTCATCGACGCGCACGTCGTCTTCACCGAGAACCGCGCCGAGCTGGTCTCGGGAGTGCCGCTCACGGTGCGCTTCACGATGGAGGCGAAGCCGGACCGCGCCATGAACGTCAGCCGGATGCAGATGGACTGGGTCCGTCACTGGACCCTCGAGGCCCCCAACACGCTGTCGGTGGACGCACCGCCCACTCGAGCGGGCGTCTACGACAAGTCCTGCTGACCGGGTCTAGGCTCGCCTCTCGTGAGCAGGCCAGCCCGACCAGAGGACGTCGACGAGATCTGCGCCGCCCTGCCGAGCACGGAGTTCGGCACGTCCTGGGGCGACGTGCCGACCTGGCTGGTGCCGGCGGGGGACAAGGGCAGGGGCTTCGTGCTCTATCGGCCCGCGCACCCCAGCGCCGTCGACCCGGTGTCCGGTGAGCAGTACGACGACCTGCTCGTCGTCCGCACCGCAGACGCGGGCGACAAGGCTGCGCTGGTCGAGGGCGACTCGCCCTTCTTCACCATCGACCACTTCCGCAACTTCAACGCCGTGCTGGTCCAGCAGTCGCGGCTCGGTGAGCTGAGCCTCGATGAGCTCACCGAGGTCGTCCACGAGGCGTGGCTCGCCGTGGCGCCCAAGCGACTGTGCAGGGAGTTCCTTGCGGATGACTGAGCGCAACCGGGTCGACCCCTCGCGGCTCGCCGCCTACGACGTGCTCAAGGCGGTGCGACTCGACGACGCCTACGCCAATCTCGCGCTGCCGCTGGTGCTCGCCGAGCACCGGCTGTCCGGCCGCGACGCCGCGTTCACCACCGAGCTGGTGTCCGGCACGATCCGCTGGCAGGGCACCTACGACGCGATCATCGATGCCTGCCTGACCAAGCCCCGCCTCGAGGCCAAGGTGCGCGACGCGCTGCGGCTGGGCGTCCACCAGCTGCTGGCGATGCGCGTGCCCGACCACGCCGCCATCAGCACCAGCGTCGACCTGGTCCGGGCCCGGGTCGGCGTCGGTCCGGCCGGGCTCGTCAACGCGGTGCTGAGGAAGGTTTCTGGACACGACCTGGACGGGTGGGTCCGCCAGGTCGCCCCGGACCAGGGGCGCGACCCCGTCGGGTTCGCCTCCATCGCCCACTCCCACCCGCGGTGGGTCGTCGAGGCGCTGGACGAGGCGCTGGGCAGCCCCGAGGAGCTGCCCGCGCTGCTCGCTGCGGACAATGCCGCGCCTCGGGTGATGCTCGTCGCCCTGCCCGGGCTCGCCACCATCGAGGAGCTGGTGGCTGCCGGCGGGACACGCGGCACGCTGTCGCCGTACGCCGTCGAGCTGACCGGCGGCGACCCGTCGGCCATCTCCGCCATCGCCCACGGCCGTGCCGGTGTGCAGGACGAGGGCTCCCAGCTGGTGGCCCTGGAGCTGGCGCAGGCTGAGCTCCCGGGCCGGGACGAGCGATGGCTCGACGTGTGCGCCGGGCCGGGCGGGAAGGCAGCCCTGCTCGCGTCGCTGGCTGCCCAGAGGGGCGCACGGCTGCTCGCCAACGAACGTCAGCAGCACCGGGCGCGACTGGTGACGCGCGGGACCCGCGCGACGTCGTCGGGGATGCTCGGCGTCGTGACCGGTGACGGCACCAGGCCGCCGTGGCGTGAGCAGACCTTCGACCGGGTGCTGGTCGACGCCCCGTGCTCGGGGCTGGGGGCGCTCCGGCGGCGCCCCGAGTCGCGTTGGCGGCGTACTCCCGCCGACCTGGACGCGCTGGTGCCCCTGCAGACGGCCCTGCTCGGCGCAGCCATCACCGCCACCAGGCCGGGGGGAGTGGTGGTCTATGCGACCTGCTCGCCCGTCCTGGCCGAGACCACGGAGGTCGTCGAGGCGGTGCTGGGCCGCCGGAGCGATGCGACGCTGGAGCGTTCACGGCAGTTGTGGCCGCATCGCGACGGCACGGACGCGATGTTCATCGCCACGATCCGGCGCGGCTAGCGCCATTTGTTCATCATCCCCCCGACGGGTGGTCCCCCCGCGTTTGGTGGCGTGCATGATGATGTCCGGGGAGCGATCGAGGGGATCGTCAGATCTTGGGATGAGTGGGTTTTCTGTGCGTCGTCGACTACGAGCCGCCACCGCGGCTGCAGTCCTGTTGTCCGTCTCGTCGGCCACCACCGCGGTGACGGCTCCGGCACAGGCGCAGGTCACGGACCCCGTCACCAGGATGGCCGGTCCCGGTTCGCCCCTCGACGGCATGTTCCTCACCTACGTCGGCTGCGACTCGATGGACGCGCCTGCGTCGGCGCCGACGACCCGGATCAACCGTGGCCCCGACGTGGCACCGATCGGCCGGCGCAGCTTCGGTCTGGTGCCGTCCGGAGCCGGCACCGCCTCCGGGCCGAGCCTGTCCTTCCTCTCACTCGGCGCGCTGGAGGCCGGAGTGGACGTGCACGCTGCGTCGGGCACCACGGGAGCCTCCTACCTCTGGGTGACCACCCCTGACATCGCGCCTGGCCAGGTGTGGCGTGGCCGCGCGGCCCTCGACGTCACGCCGGGCACCTGGCAGCACGTGGAGACCGCCACGGTTCGCCACGAGTGGGTCCTGGTCGACGTCCCCTCCGGACAGACCCTGGCCGAGGAGTCGGCGACGCCTGCTGAGTTCGTGGCGGCGCACGGTGACGGCCCCGGCCTGCTGGTGACCGGGTTCGGTTGCGACGGCCAGGCCTTCAACCTCGACGCGGTCCGCGGCAACGACCGCACGTGGGACTTCGAGGGGATGGCTCTCGAAACGGCGATCCTGCCCTCGGCCACCCGGTTGGCGTCCGGCGACGAGCTCTCGATCGCGGGCTCGGTGACCGACGTCGGCGGCAGGGTCACCGGAGACCCGCTGGTGCTCCAGTCGCGCGCCCCCGGGGCCAGCGAGTGGACCGATGTGTCGCCGCTGACCTACTCGGGTCCGGACGGCGCATCGTGGGCCACGATCAAGGTCACCGAGACCCAGGAGCTCCGGTGGCTGCGGCCGGAGAGCGAGTATGCCGACGAGGGAGCCAGCGAGCCGGTCCTGGTGAGCGTCGCGCCCTGATCCACGTCGCGCCGACTGGCTAGGGTCACCTCATGGCGTCCTCACCCAGCATCGAGATCGAGGTGGACGACCGCGTGGTGCGGGTGAGCAACCCCGACCGCGTCTACTTCCCGGAGTCGGGAGCCACCAAGCGCGACCTGGTGGAGTACTACCTCGCTGTCGGTGACGGCATCGTCAACGCGCTCCGCGAGCGGCCGTGCATGCTGCACCGCTTCCCCAAGGGGCTCGCCGGGGACAAGGTCCACCAGAAGCGCATCCCCGCTGGGGCCCCGCCCTGGCTGGAGACGGTGCGCCTGCACTTCCCGCGCTGGAATCGCACCGCCGACGAGCTCTGCGTCACCGAGCTCGCCAGCGTCATCTGGGCGGTGCAGATGTCCACCGTCGAGTTCCATCCCTGGAACTCACGCAGGACAGGCGTCGAGTTTCCCGACGAGTGGCGCATCGACCTCGACCCGGGGCCGGAGTGCGACTGGGCCACGGTCCAGAGGGTGGCCCACGTGGCGCACGAGGTGCTCGACGAGCTCGGCGCCGTCGGCTTCCCCAAGACGAGCGGAGGCTCCGGCCTCCACATCTACGTCCGCATCCCGCCCGACCATGGGTTCGCGGACGTACGCCGCGGCGCGCTCGCCTTCGCCCGTGAGGTCGAGCGCCGTGCGGACGGCGATGTCACGACGGCGTGGTGGCGCAAGGACCGGTCGCCGGAGGAGCTGTTCGTCGACTACAACCAGAACGCGCGCGACCACACCATTGCCGCCGCCTACTCCGTTCGCGGCGTCCCCAACGCCCGCGTGTCTGCCCCGGTCCGGTGGGATGAGATCGACCACTGCGAGCCGGACGACTTCACCATCTTCACCATGCCTGCCCGCTTCGCCGAGATCGGTGACCTCCACGCCGGCATCGACGACGAGGTCTTCGACATAGCGCCCTTGCTCGAGTGGGCCGAGCGCGACGAGGCAGCTGGTGCCGAGCCGCCCGCCGATCCGGAGTCCGACGCGGCTCCTCCGGCCTAGGATCTGGAGCATGTCTCCCGCCGAGCCGATCGACATCGCCGACAAGCTGTCGCTGTTCTCCGAGCACTGGTCACCCAAGGTGATCGCTCGCCTCAACGACTACGAGATCAAGCTGGCCAAGCTCAAGGGCGAGTTCGTCTGGCACACCCACGACGACACCGACGAGCTGTTCCTCGTGATCGAGGGCCGCCTGACCATCCAGCTGCGCGACGGCGACGTCACCCTGGGCCCGGGGCAGCTGTTCGTGGTCCCGCGCGGGGTCGAGCACTGTCCGATCACCGACGGGGACGTCGCGGTGATGCTGATCGAACCGGCGGGCGTGGTCAACACAGGCACCGCCGGCGGGGAGCTCACGGCGTCGTACGACGACTCCCTCCTCGGCTGAGGGCCGCGGCACCCTAGGCTGGCGCCCGTGGGAATCCAGATCACTCCGTCCATCCTGAACGCCGACTTCGCCAGGCTCGGCGAGGAGGTCGGCCGCATCGGGAGCGCCGACTGGGTGCACGTGGACGTGATGGACAACCACTTCGTCCCGAACCTGACGTTCGGGCCCACGATGGTGGAGGCGCTCAGCAGGGCCACCGACATCCCGCTCGATGCCCACCTGATGATCGAGGACTGCGACACCCAGGCGCCGTTGTACGCCGAGGCGGGCGCCAGCAGCGTCACCTTCCACGTCGAGGCGACGAAGGCTCCCGTGCGCCTCGCCCGCGAGCTCCGCAACCAGGGCGCCCGGGCCAGCATGGCGCTGAAGCCCGCCACACCCATCGAGCCCTACGAGGCCCTGCTGCCCGAGCTCGACATGGTGCTGATCATGACCGTCGAGCCCGGCTTCGGTGGCCAGAAGTTCCTCGACCTGTGCCTGCCGAAGATCCGAACGGCCCGGGCGATGATGCGCAAGCACAGCGTCGAGACGTGGCTGCAGGTCGACGGGGGAGTCAGCCTCGAGACGATCGAGCGCTGTGCGGAGGCCGGCGCCGACGTGTTCGTCGCGGGCAGCGCCGTCTTCTCCGCTGCCGACCCTGACGCGATGGTGCGTGAGCTCAGGGCGAAGGCCGAGGCTGCAGCGACGTGAGCCGCCCGGCCACGATCGACGACATCCACGCCGCGGCGCTGGCGATGCCGCACGTCACCGTGACCCGGGCCGGCACGCTCCCGATCTACCAGGTCGGCAGCAAGTCGTTCGTCTTCTTCCGGACGCCGCGGCCCGACACCGTCGATCCCGAGACCGGCGAGCGCTACGACGACGTGATCGTCTTCTGGGTCGCCTCCGAGGGCGACAAGCTCGCGCTGGTGCAGGACGAGACCTCGCCGTTCTTCACCACGCCGCACTTCGACGGACATCCCTCCGTGCTCCTGCGCGGCTCGCGGGTCGGTGAGGTGGACCGCGACGAGATCGTCGAGCTGGTCCAGGACGCCTGGCTCGCCCAGGCATCGCGTCGTCGCGCCGAGACGTGGCTGCGGGAGCACGCGCTCGGTCGCTGACCTCGGTGGGCGGCGGGTCGGACGGGTGGAAGTCGGGTTCGTACGCCGCGGGCGCGCTCAGCGCCGTACGGACAGGGAACTTCGTCACGTCCGACGCGCCGGGACCGCCTCGCGTGCATGAGGCAGCGACGAGGAGGAGCATGACGACATGAACCGACTCTGCGCAGTGCTGGCGATCACGTCCGTCGCGGTGACGCTCCTCAGCGCATGCGAGCCGATCAACGAAGGCGAAGCGTTCCTCCTCAACGAGACCGGCGAGCAGGGGATGCGGGTGGTCGTGCGTCGACCCGATGGTGTCCGACAGGAGGGCGGCCGGCTCGAGGAGGTCTACTCCTTCGACACCCAGTGGGTCGAGAGTGATCGTGAGCTTCAGTGCTACGTCGCGTCTGACGGCTACTTCGAGGTGGTCCGGCGCGACGGCACCGTGTTCGTGCGGCACGAGTTCGCCGATCGGCGAGTGTGTGAGAAGGAAGAGATCACCCTCGAAGCCGACGGGGAACTGGTGTGGGCCGACTAGGGCCGCGAGAGAGCAGGACGTCGCCGACATCACACCGGACACCCGCCCGGGAATGTCTGCGGGTGTGACAGAGTTCGGCCCAGCAAGAGCGTGCTCTGGGGGCGGTGAAAATCCGCACCGGCGGTGAACTGGTCGAAGCCAACGCTTCGATCGGCAGTCCGCGACCCGGCCACAGCCAGTGGCCGGTTGACCAGGTGAGAATCCTGGACCGACGGTCAAAGTCCGGATGAGAAGAACACGCAAGCGTCTGGCGTCCGAGCGACGCCTGCGCCCGCGCCCCCGGAGTCCATTTCACGGACCAGAGGGACAGCGATGACCACCACACCAGCCGAGCAGGCCGCGATGCGCCGCGCCCTCGTGCTCGCGGCGACCCCCGGCGTGCCCCTCGGACCCAATCCCCGGGTCGGTTGCGTACTGCTGGATGCCGACGGCGCGGTCGTGGCCGAGGGCTTCCACCGCGGAGCAGGTACGCCGCACGCCGAGGTTGCGGCACTGGCAGCGCTGGCCCAGGCGGGCGGGACCGCGCGCGGAGCCACCGCGGTCGTCACCCTCGAGCCCTGCAACCACACTGGCCTCACCGGCCCGTGCGTCGAGGCGCTGATCGGCGCCGGCGTCCGCCGTGTGGTCTTCGCCCAACGCGACCCCAACCCGATCGCCGCCGGCGGGGCGACGGCACTTCGCGAAGCCGGGATCGAGGTCGAGGCCGGCGTCATGGAGCCTGTCGCCCGCGGCATCAACCGGGCGTGGACCTTCGCCGTCGAGCACGGGCGACCCTTCGTCACCTGGAAGTTCGCCGCCACGCTGGACGGGCGCAGCGCCGCAGCCGACGGCACCAGCCGCTGGATCAGCGGCGCCGACGCCCGCCGCGACACCCACGCGATGCGGGCCGAGTGCGACGTGGTCCTCGTCGGCACCGGGACCGTCCTCATCGACGACCCCCGCCTCACCGTCCGCGACGAGGTCGACCAACCCCGCCCGCACCAGCCGCTGCGCGTCGTGATGGGCGAGCGCGACGTCCCGGCCGAGAGCCACATCTTCGCCGGACCCGGCGAGGCACGGCGTCTCGTCACCCGTGACCCGGCCAAGGCGCTCGAGCAGCTCTACGACGACGGACGTCGTCACGTCTGGCTCGAGGGGGGACCGACTCTGGCGGCGGCGTTCCTCACAGCGGGCCTGGTCGACGAGATCATCGCCTACGTCGCGCCGACCTTCCTCGGCTCCGGCGCCAGCGCTGTCGGGGACCTCGGCATCACCACCATCACCGACCAGCTGCGCTGGCACCTCAAGCGTGCCGGCGTCCTCGGCACGGGCGCCGATGCGACCGTCCGCCTCACCCTCACTCCCGGAGGAGACAACTGATGTTCACCGGCATCGTGGAAGAGCTCGGAAGCATCTCGAGCATCGAGGAGCAGGGTGACGCGATCCGGCTGACCGTGCGGGCCAGCACCGTTCTTGAGGGCACCGGGCTTGGCGACTCGATCGCGGTCAACGGGTGCTGCCTGACGGTCGTGACCATCGACGGGGACTCGTGGACCGCCGACGTCATGCAGGAGACGCTCGACAAGACCAGCCTCCACGGCGCGGCGCCCGGCGACCGGGTCAACCTCGAGCGTGCGGTCACGGTGGAGAAGCGCCTCGGCGGTCACATCGTGCAAGGGCACGTGGACGGAGTGGGTGAGGTCGTGCGGCGTACGCCCAGCGAGCACTGGGAGGTCGTCGAGATCTCGATGCCGCCCGAGCTCGGGCGCTATCTCGTCGACAAGGGCTCCATCACCGTCGACGGCGTCAGCCTGACGGTCGTCGAGGCCAAGGACGCCAGCTTCACCGTGAGCCTGATCCCCGAGACCCTGGCCCGGACCACCCTGGGCAGCCGTCAGCCCGGCGACCGGGTCAACCTCGAGGTCGACGTCATCGCCAAGCACGTCGAGAAGCTGCTCGCCGCGGGCTATCTCGACCGCCTCGCGACCAGGGGGAACGACGCATGAATCCCATCGCAACAGACTCAGCAACCGGAAGGAGTGGGCTCATGAGCGAGTCCATACGCCTCGACAGCGTCGAACGGGCGATCGCAGACATCGCCGCCGGCAAGGCCGTGATCGTCGTCGACGACGAGGACCGCGAGAACGAGGGGGACATCATCTTCGCGGCCGCCAAGGCCACCCCGGAGCTGATGGCCTTCACGATCCGCCACTCGAGCGGAGTGATCTGCGTGCCGATGCCGGCGCGCATGCTCGACCGCCTCGAGATCCCCTTGATGACCCCGCACAACAAGGACAAGCTCCGCACCGCCTACACGATCTCGGTCGACGCCCGCGACGGTGTCAGCACCGGCATCAGTGCCGCCGACCGCGCGCACACGGCGCGGACGCTGGCGGACTCGGCCACCGAGCCGTGGGAGCTCACGCGTCCAGGCCACGTCTTCCCGTTGCGCTATGCCGACGGTGGCGTGCTCGTGCGCCGCGGCCACACCGAGGCGGCCGTCGACCTCGCCAGGTTGGCCGGGCTGACGCCGGCGGGCGTGCTGGTCGAGGTCGTCAACGACGACGGCACGATGAAGCGCGGCCCCGAGCTGCGTGAGTTCGCCGACGAGCACGGCCTCGCGATGATCTCCATCGAGGCCCTGGTCCGGTTCCGCCGCCGCTACGAGCTGCACGTCGAGCGCGTCGCGGAGACCCGGTTGCCGACGGCGCACGGGGAGTTCACGGCGTACGGCTATCGCATCACCATCGACGACAGCGAGCACGTGGCGCTGGTGTACGGCGACGTCTCGGGCCCGGCGCCCGTGCTGACGCGCGTGCACTCCGAGTGCCTGACCGGCGACGTCTTCGGCAGCCACCGCTGTGACTGCGGTCCGCAGCTCAACGAGGCCATGGCACAGATCGTCGCCGAGGGCAGGGGAGTGGTGGTCTACCTCCGCGGTCACGAGGGTCGCGGCATCGGTCTGGTCGCCAAGCTCCAGGCCTACGCGCTGCAGGACAAGGGCCGTGACACCGTCGACGCCAACCTCGACCTCGGCCTGCCGGCCGACAGCCGCCACTACGGCACCGCCACCCAGGTGCTGCGTGACCTCGGCGTCGAGTCGGTGCGCCTGCTGACGAACAACCCCGCCAAGACCGCCAGCCTCGAGGAGTTCGGGATCTCCGTCACCGAGACGGTCCCGCTCGCCATCCACCCCACCGACGACAACATCGACTACCTCCGCACCAAGCGCGACCGGATGGGCCACGTGCTGCCGGACCTGCCGGAGCTGATGACCGAGGAGCTGCACCAGTGAGCGGACATGGATCCCCCGACCAGGCTGCCTTCGACGCGTCCGGGCTGAAGGTCGCCGTTGTCGCGGCGAGCTGGCACACCGAGGTGATGGACGGCCTCCTCGCCGGCACGCAACGCGCGCTGAGTGCCCACCAGGTCGCGGACGCCAAGGTCGTCCGCGTGCCTGGCACCTTCGAGCTGCCCGTCGTCGCCCTCGCCCTGGCCCAGCAGGGGTACGACGCGGTCGTGACCCTCGGCGTCGTCATCCGCGGCGGCACCCCCCACTTCGACTACGTCTGCAGCGCCGCTACCGACGGACTGACCCGGGTCACCCTCGACACCGGTGTGCCGGTCGGCTTCGGCGTACTCACCTGTGACAACGACGAGCAGGCGCTGGATCGGGCCGGTCTCGAGGGCTCGAAGGAGGACAAGGGCTGGGAGGCGACCAGCGCAGCGTTGGCGACCGCGCTCGTCCTGAGCTCGGTCCGATCTGAGGGTTCGGGCCTGACGTGACACCGCTCGGGTCTACCGTGGCCGGGGTGGGCCGGTCGTCCTCAGGATCGATGCGATCGATCTCCTCCCGACCTGGTCCCGGCGCTGAGATTGCCCAGCTCGAGCATTGTGAGGGAACGCTGCCGTCCGGATTGGCGTCTGACCGTCTTGTCGTCGACCTCGCGTACCGACCTGAAGGCCCGTGCCGTGGGAGCGAGCGTCATCAGCGGCGTCCTCGTCGTGGCCGCGTGGTTGCTCCTTGCCTCCGGTGCGGTCGCGGACCGGGACTACGACCAGGCGCTCGCCCGGTGGGAGTCGCAGGAGCCGGCGGTGTACTCCTTCGAATACGTCTACTGCAGTGGCATGTGCCTGTACTGCCCCGTCCCGGGTCACGGTCCGCGACGGCGAGGTCGTCGAGGCGGTCACTCGAGGTGCGGGCTGCGGCCAGTCTGCGGCAGAGCACGCGCCCACCATTGAGGGCGTATTCGAAGTAGCAGCTGACAATCGGCCGGGGTTCTTCGACGACGACGTCGACGTCGAGATCGTCTACGACCACCGGCGCGGCTTCCCGCTTCGCATCGACGTCACCTGCGGTCAAGGATCTGCTGACTGTGGCTCCGCGTGGCGGGTGGAGGACTTCGAGCCAGGTGCCCACGTCCGGCGGCCAGTACCCACGAGTGAAGGGGAGGGCACGGAAAAGGGGATCCACACGACGGGTGCTTCCCCTTTCCAAATTGCCCCAGCGCCGATAGAATCGAACACATGTTCGACACGATATCCGCCTCCTCGGCTGCACCGCCCTCAGGCGGCGCTGCGGGCGTGGTGAGCGCGAGAAACCTTGAGGCGTGGGCAGATGGGTTGTCCTCGGCGATCGAGGGCGTCAGTGACCTGAGTGACGCTGAGCGGATCGATGCCCTGCGGGCGTTGGAGCGGCTGGCCTGTGTCGTCACTGCTGCCCAGGCCCGTCTCGCCTGTGATTTCGACGTCTCCCAGCGAGCCGAGCAGGAGGCCGCAGGAGTTCTAGCGGCGCGGCGTGGCCGGGGTGTTGTCGAACAGGTGGCGTTGGCTCGTCGCGAGTCTCCCCATCGCGGGCGGCAGCATCTGGGCCTGGCGAAGATCGTCCAGTCGGAGCTGCCGCACACGTGGACCGCTTGGCGGACGGGGCGGATCACGGAGTGGAAGGCGACGATTGTTGCCCGCGAGACCGCCTGCCTGTCCCTCGAGGACCGCCTCACCGTCGACGAGATCGTGTCGGGGCGCCCCGACACGATCGAGTCGATCGGGGAGCGGGAGCTGATACGTGGACCCTCTACGACGAGCAGGACTGGGACTGGCTACGCGAACGCATCATGGGTTCGGAGTAGTGCCCGCGCATCGGCAGGTCCGCGAGCGTCAAGGTGTAGCGGATCCTTTGTCGACTAACGGGACGGGCTGTCGACCCATGCTTGGACCTTGCGTAATCACCGGACCCGTAGCTGAAGAGGTCTCCCGTCGTCCTTTCGACTGCAAGAGGACAAGCGCCCACCGCTTGGTCCGAGAAGCTGCGCGTCCTGACCCACCGTCGGGTCGCGAAGTGGACAATCCAGGCTCGCGAGTGGGTCTCGATCTCCGTGACCACGAACTCGTCGTCCGGGTCATGGGCCGTGGCCTGAAGGTTCCTCAACCTGTCAGGCGTCAACGTGTCGTTCCATCGAGCAAGCTCGATCTCTGCGATGCGTCGCGCGTCGTCCACATCCACGGACCAACCCTAGTTCGCATTCGCCTCAAGCGCGGAGCTCGACCTGAGCAGGCCCCACTCGCAGCAGGAGCGAGCAGAACGACGCGAGATACTCGTCCTGTGGAGAGTCAGCGAGAAACCCACTCACGCGTCGTCGACGGTGTTCGCGAGTTCTGGTGGACCGAGAGCCTCTGGGCTGCAGCCGAGGGACTGCTTCCCGAATCAGTTCCCATCGCCGATATCGCCGAGTTCGATCAGAACTGGTGGTTCGGTGACCGCCCTCCCACCTGTCGTGAGGTCGCTGAGCACGCACGTCGCATCGAGGCCGCCGACCTGAGCCACCCAGTCATCCTGAATGTCAGCGGCGGCCTCATGGATGGCGGACACCGGATCGCCCGAGCGTGGCTCGACGGACGCACCGAGGTCGACGCTGTGCGGTTCGAGGCTGACCCCCCGCCGGACTGGACTCTTCCCGACGTCCCCTAGCGACCCCGCCACTCATCGGCGAGCAGGGCGTAGACGAGCCCGTCGTACCACTCGCCGTCGCGGTGCAGGGTGTCGCTGACGTTGTGTGCCTCTCGGCGCATTCCCACCCGCTCCATGAGGCGCCAGGAGGGTTCGTTGTCTGCGAAGCAGTTGGCCGTGACGCGGCGCAGGCCCAGGCCGTCGAAGGCGATGGCCAGCAGCTCGCGGACCGCCTCGGTCGCCAACCCCTGACCCGCGTGGGCAGGGGACAGACACCAGCCGATCTCGGCGAAGACGTCGTGCGCACGGTCACGCACCTCGGCCTGTGCCCAGGCGTCCTCGGTCTTGAGGAACAGGTCGCCGATCACCTTGTCGTCACGGCAGATCACTAGGGCGAATGGCCAGCGCTGGTCGCAGTCTGCGTGCCACTGCCGGGCGTCGGTCGGGAGCTGGGTCATCCAGCGGGAGACGTGCTCGAGGCTGCGATAGCCGAACATCGCGTCAGCGTCGTCCGGGGTCGCCGGGCGGAGGGTGAGGCGCTCGGTCACGCGCGGCCAGGAGAGGCGTCCCCAGTCGGGGACTCCGGTGAGGTCGTCCATGCGGGTCAGTCTCGCGCACAGTCGCGTGGACCGGGGCGGGGCGGGCATGCCCGACCGCCTAGGCTTGGCGCTCGTGAAGACGTTCGAGGAGCTCTGGGTCGAGCTGAGCGAGAAGGCCGCCACGCGGCCGGAGGGCTCTGGCACCGTTCAACAGCTCGACGCCGGCGTCCATGCGATCGGCAAGAAGCTGATCGAGGAGGCGGCCGAGTCGTGGATGGCCGCCGAGCACGAGGGCAAGGACGCCACGGCCCTCGAGATCAGCCAGCTGCTCTACCACGCACAGGTGCTGATGCTCGCCAGCGGACTCACCCTCGACGACGTCTACGCCCACCTCTGAGGACCGGTAAACCCGAGATGACTCTCCGCATCGCCGTACCCAACAAGGGCGCCTTGTCGCAGGCCGCCAGCGACATCCTCCGCGAGGCCGGCTACCGCCAGCGCGCCGACTCCAAGGAGCTCGTGCTCATCGACGCCGAGAACGACGTCGAGTTCTTCTACCTCCGGCCACGTGACATCGCGTTGTACGTCGGCGAGGGCACCCTCGACGTCGGCATCACCGGCCGCGACCTGCTGCTCGACTCGGGCGCGCAGGCCACCGAGGCACTGCAGCTCGGCTTCGGCCGCTCGCGGTTCCACTTCGCCGGCCCGGCGGGGGAGTACACCAGCCTGGACCAGATCCAGGGCAAGCGCATCGCCACGTCGTACGTCGGGGTGGTCAAGGCGTTCCTGGCAGAGCACGGCATCGAGGCGACCGTGACGCGCCTCGACGGTGCCGTCGAGACGAGCATCCAGCTCGGCGTGGCCGACGTCATCGCCGACGTCGTCGAGACCGGCTCGACGCTCCGGGCCGCCGGGCTCGCGACCTTCGGCGAGGTGATCCTGGAGTCCGAGGCCGTGATGATCACCCGCGACGGTGCGGACGGTGCCGAGTTCGAGATCTTCAAGCGCCGGGTCGACGGCGTCATGGTCGCCCGCGGCTACGTGATGATGGACTACGACATCGAGCGGACCAACCTGGACGGGGCCGCAGCGCTGGCGCCCGGCCTCGAGGGTCCGACGATCTCCCCGCTCGGCAAGGAGGGCTGGGTCGCGGTCCGGGTCATGGTGCCGCGCGCTGGCTCCCAGCGGCTGATGGACGAGCTCTACGGCCTCGGCGCCCGCGCCATCCTGCTGACCGACATCCACGCCTGCCGTCTCTGACATGCCCTCTGACATGGCCGTGCCCGACGTCTCGTCGCTGCCACGAACGTGGCGGCCGTTCGGGGCCCGCATCGCGGTCATCGTGCTGGGGACGATACTGCTGATGCTCTGCACCTTCGCCTGGCTCGGGTTCGACCCGGAGGTACGCGCGAAGTTCACCTTCTTCCAGCGCTCGACGCTCGTCTTCCTCGGCCTGCTTGCCGGCTCCGTCGGCTACGCCTTGGGGCGCTCGCGGGTCGTCGCCTCCGAGGAGGGTCTGGCCGTCGTCAACGGCTACCGTCGCCGCGACTACGAGTGGCCCGAGGTGCTTGCCGTCCACCTGCCGCCGGGCGCCCCGTGGGCCACGATCGACCTGGCCGACGGCACGACGGCGTCGCTGCTCGCGATCCAGGGCTCCGACGGGGACCGCGCCCGCGGTGCCGTGCGGACGCTGCGTGCACTGATCGATCGCTGAACCTTTGCGTCAGCGTCACCCCCCGGCCACCGGGGGCTGATGGGTTGTGGCCATGACACTCGGACTCCGCGCGCTCGCGCTCACTGCCATCGTCGTCTCTGCCGCGGTGCTGCCCGCCCACGCTGCCGAGCGGGCACCGCAGGGCTCCCCGGTCGCACCCGAGGGGGCCACCTTGTCGGCCTGGTCGGTGCTGCCGGCGGCGACCTACGTGCCGGGGAGCGAGACCAGCGGCCACTGGACGAGCGGCAACGCCGCGATCCCCGCGCCCTACCCGGGACAGCCCGTCCAGGGCTTCTCGGGCACCCACGCCCTCGGGGGCGGCTCCTTCCTGGTCCTGAGTGACAACGGCTTCGGCCGCAAGAGCAACAGCGCGGACTTCCTGCTCTCGCTCCACCGCATCACCCCGGAGACCGTCGCGGCGGATGGTGACGGCGCAACGACCTACGACAAGACACTCTTCACGATGAGTGACCCTGACCACCTCGTCCCATGGCCCATCTGGCGCGACGGGGCCTGCCAGCAGGCGGCATCGCTGCCCGCCGGCTACGCGTGCCCGACCGCTGATCGGCAGCTGACTGGCTGGGACTTCGACCCCGAGTCGCTGCAGGTCGCGAAGGATGGAACCTTCTGGGTCGGCGAGGAGTTCGGACCGTTCCTCCTGCACCTCAACGCCGGGGGCGAGCTGATCGAGGCACCGATCCCGACCCCGGGCGTGAAGAGCCCGTCCAACCCGACGCTGGGAGGCGCCGTCCCTGAGATCCTTGACTCCAAGGGCTTCGAGGGGATGTCGATCAGCCCCAACGGCCAGGTGCTGCACCCGATGCTCGAAGGAGCGACGGCAGAGGACAAGGCCGCCGGCCTCGCCAACGACCTGCGCATCTACACCGTCCGCAAGGGGGAGTACGCAGAGAGCTTCCTGCGCTACCGGATGGAGAGCGCCGGCAACGCCCTCGGCGACTTCATCCAGATCAACAAGGACGAAGCTCTCGTCATCGAGCGCGACGGGGGTCAGGGCGCCACCGCCGTGTTCAAGCGGATCTACCTGGTCGACCTGCGCGACGCGGATGGCAACGGCTACGTCGAGAAGCGCCTGCTCGTCGACCTGATGAACGTCACCAACCCCGACGGGCTCTCGCCCTACGGTGACCCCTTCACCTTCCCGTTCGTCACCATCGAGGATGTCGAGATCCTCGACGCGCAGACCATCGCGGTGATGAACGACAACAACTTCCCGGCGACCGGCGGCCGCTCGAGCAGCCAGCCCGACCAGAACGAGTATCTCGAGATCACACTGGCCGCACCGCTGAAGGTGGACCACCGGCTGTTGCCCGGCAGGTGACCTAGTCGGCCGCCACGGCCCGGATGCCCCAGATGATGGACAGCTCGTCTCCCGGCTCGCCTGCCGGGGCGAGCGTCACGAGGTCGGTGCCGGAGTTGAACGCGTCGGCCGGGGCCGTCATCGGCTCCACCGCAAGTGAGCGGCGTTCCTTGCCTGGCACGTCGTCGGCGCTGTACAGCAGCACCCACGAGATGTTCTCGCCCACCCACAGGGCGACGCCGGGGCCGCCACCGGGCCGACGCAAGGTGGTGGTCGCGATCCCGTCGACCCGCTCCAGGTCGCCGTACGTCTCATTGAAGGCGACGGTGCCGATGGCCCTGCCCGCCCGGAAGTCGTGCGCCTCGTCGACGGGCACCGTCGAGGTCGGGATCAGCCGTTCGTCGGTCAGGGTGCGGGTGCCTGCGGGGAGGGTCAGCTCGAGGTGGTCGATGGCGCCGTTGGCGGGCGTCCCGACACACAGGTAGGGATGGGCGCCGCAGGCGTACGGCGCAGGCTCGCCGGCGAGGTTGGTCGCGGTCTGCGTCACGGTGAGCCCGTCGGCACCGAGGTCGTAGAGCACGTGCAGGTCCACCGTCCACGGATAGCCCGACTGCGCCATCACCCGACAGACCAGTGACACCGAGTTGGCCGTGTGCTCCTCCAGCGTCCAGGCCGCCCAGCGGGCGAGCCCATGAGAGGCGTGCGACCGCTTCGGCTCGGTGAGGGCGAGCTGGTGGTCGCGACCGTTGAAGGAGAACCGGCCGTCGCGGATCCGGTTGGGCCAGGGCATGAGCAGCTGACCGCGTCCGCCGGACGACATCTCGTCGGGCGCGAAGCCGTCGACCAACGGGCGTCCGGAGTGCGACAGGACGCGAAGCGCGGCACCGCTCTCGGTGATGATGGCGGTGTAGCCGGCGGCTGCGATCTCGTACTGCTCACCCGAGGGGGACGTCATGATCCCCACCCTAGACACGCCCTACTCTTCACTCCATGCGCCTCGACCCCAGAGCCATCACCGCGGCCGACGCGGAGGCGGTGGCCCAGCTCATGGTGCGCATCGCCGAGGACCACCCCACCGGGTTCGAGCTCGCCGCGAGCGAGGTGGTCGAGCTGATGGGGGAATACCCGGGCGTCATCATCGAGGGCGGCTGGTATGCAGGCGGGCTGGTGGCCTACACCGCCGTCCTGCCCAGGACGCCGGTCGACGGAGTGCATCCCTTCCTGTTCTTCGGCGACGTGGATCCGGCGCACCTCGGGCAGGGGTTCGGCACGGTGATGCTCGAGCGGGCACTGGCCGCAGCGCGTGCCGTCCACGATCAGGATGCGCCGGACGAGAAGGCGCGATTCGGCACCCGGGCGCTGGACGGCAGGGCCGACCAGGCCGACCTCCTGACCAGTCACGGGTTCACCCTCGACCGGCACAACTTCCTGATGGTCTCGACCCTGGACTCGCTGCCGGACCCGGTGCTGCCCGATGACCTGATCTTGAGCACCTTCGACCCGGCCGACTCCGACGAGCTGCGGGCAGCGCAGAACCTCGCCTTCCGTGACTACCCCAGCTACAGCGACATCGACGAGGCCAACTGGACCCCGTTCATGATCAAGGGCGCGCACGCCCGCCACGACCAGTCCTTCGTGCTGCGCGACCCCGCCCGCGACAACGCAGTGGCGGCCTACGTCTTCACCCACGAATACGCCCTCGCGCCGTCGGGGGAGAAGGGTCGAGAGGCCTACGTCGCCTACGTCGGCACTCTGCCGGACCACCGCGGGCGCGGGCTCGCGACCAACCTCCTCGCGCACACCCTGCATGCCTGCAAGGCCGCGGGGTTCGACACCTCCAGCCTCGACGTCGACACCGCCAACCCGACGGGTGCGCTGGGGATCTACGAGCGGGCCGGCTACTCGGTGCGCTACCGGCAGGACAACTACGCGCTCGTCGAATAGACCAGGTCGGCCCGCTCCCGGGTGCGATCGCGCACATGGAGGGCCGCTTCTTCGTCGAGCCACTGCTCCCAGTGGGCATGCATGTCGTCGCCGTCGCGTTCGAGCCCTCGGGCGAGCCGCACGTCACGGTCCGCCTCGATCCAGACGAGGGTCGTGATCAGGTCGTCGTACGTCGAAGCAGCGCACCCCACGCCGTCGATGACGAGCAGCGGGGTCGGCTCGAGGGGGTGGGTCTCCGCCCACTGAGACGAAAGCCAGTCCCATCGCCGCCAGGACGACGCTCGGCCGCTGGCCAAGGGGCGCAGCACGGCCTCGATGGTCGCTCCGAGGCACGGCAACCCGCCCCAGCCCGCCAGCAGCTCGTCGGCATGGAGGACCGGCGCACCAGTCAGATCCCCCAAGGATGCGGCCAGCGTCGTCTTGCCCGCGCCGGCCAGGCCGTCGATGCAGATCAGCCGCCCGGATCCCAACGTCGGTGGGGCGGCCAGGGCGTGATCGAGCGCCTGGGTGGCCCAGTCCTCAGAAGGCATGACCGAGGCCGCGGTACGTCGCAACCGCCTCGACGATCTCCTCGCCCCGCACGAGGTGCGCCGTGTTGACGTGCTCGAAGAGCTCCCCGGACTTCGCGTGCCGGAACCACACCAGGTCGCCGATGCTCAGCATCGCTGCGGGGTGGCCGGTCAGTGGCGTCTGGACCTCGCCGGCACCCTCGAGGCCGATCAGGTGGAGCCCGGGGGGAGCCCACGGGACTGGTGCCCGGTCGTCCCCGACGGGGCCGGAGGCGATCAGGCCGCCGCCGTGGACCGTGGCCAGCGTGGGCGTGGGCTTGCGGCTGACCCGTAGTCCGAAGAAGGCCGCCGGTCGGGGGGTGAAGGACTGGTAGTGGTCGAACAGTCCCGGGACGAGCAGTCCCGAGCCCGCGGCGACCTCGGTGACAGCCGGGTCTGCGACGGTGCTCTCGATCGACCCGGAGCCACCGGCATTGAAGAACTCCAGCTCGGCGATCTTCGCCAGGGCCTCAGCGATCTCGCGGCGGCGTACGGCGAGCTGCGTGACCGAGGCCTGCTTGAGGCGCCGCACCACCATCGACCGCGCCCGTTGTCGGGGCACGTCGTCCGGCACGCCGGCGACCTGGCCCTCATAGGTCATCACCCCCACCAGCCGGAAGCCCTCACGAGCCGCGACGGCCCGTCCCAGCGCACCGACTGCCGCGGGGTCGTAGAGGGGCGACCGCTTGGGCCCGACGTGCTGGTTGCCGAGTCGCAGGCCCGCGTCCACGTCGAGGGCGACCCTGATCTGAACGGCGCGGGACGTGCGCACGGAGTCGACGACGTCGAGGTGGGCGAGGTCGTCGACCATCAGTGTGATCGCCGCCGCTGCCGAGGGGGACGCGACGAGGTCGGCCAGCGCCCCACGGTCGAGGCTCGGGTAGCCGACCACGATGTCGTCACTGACGCCGAGCTCGTGCAGGACCAGCGCCTCGCGCAGCGTGAAGGCCAGGACACCACGAAACCCGGGGAGGGTCAGGGCGCGTTGGATCAGCGCCGGGACCCGCAGGGACTTCGAGGCGACCCGGATCGGCGTGTCGCCCGCCCGCCGCGCCAGGTCGGCGGCATTGGCGTCGAAGGCATCGAGGTCGACGACGACCAGGGGAGTGGAGAGGTGATCAGAGTGCCGGGAGACGGCCGTGTTCAACCTGGCCCACAGGCGGTTGCGAGCGACGAAGTCGCTCACTTGATGCCTCGACGCCTGAGGATGTCCTCGATGTCGGCCAGGTCGTCGTCCACGACCGGCGCGCTGGCGGCACCACCTCGGGTCGACGATGCTTCCGGGAGCTTGGCGCGGCTCTCCCGGGCAGGCGGGCGGTCGCTGCCGCGGGCGAGCTGACGGTCCCGCAGGATGCCGGAGACCACGATGAGCACGACGCCCAGACCCGCCAACCCGATCCCGGTCCACGTGATCGGGTTGAAGACAAGGCTCGTCGCCCAGTCGGTCACCGAGCCGGCGATCTCGGTGAACATCTCGAGGGTGCCGGTCAGCCACGCGGCGACTGGCAGCACCGTGAAGCCGAGCGCCCTCATGGCCGCGGTGGCTCCTCGTCGGCGGAAGGTCACCCAGGTCCACGCGAGTCCCAGCAGGGTCAGGGTGGCGGCGAGCGCCGCCCAGGTTGCCTCGTCCACGTGCTCAGAGTTGCACAGTGGACAATGGGTTCGTGGAGCGACTCATCCCCGACCCCGGCTTTGCGGGCGACACCGGCACCGCTGACCCGGCGCTGGCGGCCGCACTTGCGGCGTACGCCGAGGGCGAGGCCAGCCACGGCGACGTGCTGCTCGTCCTGCAGGACTCGCGCTTGCTGGTCCCCGTCGTAGCAGTGCTGGGCGAGGTCGAGATCGACGAGCAGGGCCTGGCCCACGACAAGACGAGCGACATGGCCGTGGTGCTCATCCAACGCCCTGACGGACGAGTCGGGTTGCTGGCGTTCACGTCCAGCGACACATTGTCCCGCTGGAACAGCGAGGCCCGTCCAGTGCCTGTCGCTGCCGGGCTGGCTGCCAAGGCGGCCGTGCAGGACAACGCTGCCGCGGTGGTGGTGGACATCGCAGGACCCAGCACCCTGGTCGTGGAGGGCGACGACCTGACCGCCCTGGCAGCAGGATGGCGGCTGACGCCGCTCGGAGACCGGACCGCGTGGATTGGCTCGGGGCCGGAATGATCGGCTAACCTTCGGTGTTGACCGATCAGTCCCGCTTGCGGGGCCGATCCACCAAGCGGAGACAGCTGGTTCGTCTCCCACCCGCATCGACCGCGAGGTCGTCGGGTTCCGGTCCGGACCGGGTCCTCGATTTTCGTGGACCCGATGCTGGCTTCCGCTTGGACAAGGTGGGAGCCAGTTCTTCATTTTCGCCACTGTCTCCTCCTGGTCCAACACACACCAATCCACTGGAGGACACATCAGCACCGAGCTGCGCATCAACGAGCGGATCCGAGTTCCCGAGGTCCGTCTTGTCGGGCCCAATGGCGAGACGGTCGGCATCGTGCCGACCGATCAGGCGTTGAAGCTTGCCCAAGAGGCAGACCTCGATCTGGTCGAGATCGCTCCTCAGGGCCGGCCGCCTGTCTGCAAGCTCATGGACTACGGCAAGTTCAAGTACGAGAACGCCCAGAAGGCTCGTGAGGCGCGTCGCAACCAGACGAACGTGATCATCAAGGAGATGAAGCTTCGTCCCAAGATCGACGCGCACGACTACGAGACCAAGAAGGGTCACGTGGTCCGCTTCCTCAAGGCCGGCGACAAGGTCAAGATCACGATCATGTTCCGCGGTCGCGAGCAGCACCGCCCCGAGCTGGGCTACCGCCTGCTGCAGCGCCTGGCCGAGGACGTCACCGAGCTGGGCTTCGTCGAGTCCTCGCCCAAGCAGGACGGCCGCAACATGATCATGGTGCTCGGCCCGCACAAGAAGAAGGCCGACGCCAGGATCGACGCCGCTGTCGCCAAGGAAGAGAAGATGGCCGAGCGCGCCGCCGACAAGGACCTCGAGCGCGCCGAGCGCGAAGCAGCGCACGCTGCCGGGCCGGTGGCACAGAAGAAGGAGCGCGGCCGCTCCGAGAACCTCGATCCTGAGATCGAGGCGTGACGAAGTCACGACTCGGTCGAACAAAGTCGCGGCGGAGCCGTGACAACCATGAGCACCCCGCACCAATGAATAGGAAGTAGAGGCAGACATGCCGAAGAACAAGACCCACTCGGGTGCCAGCAAGCGCTTCAAGGTCACCGGCTCGGGCAAGATCCTTCGGGAGAAGGCCGGCAAGCGACACAACCTCGAGAAGAAGGCCTCCAAGGTCACCCGCCGCCTGACGGGCACCGTCGAGATCGCCAAGGCCGACAAGCCTCGTGCCAAGAAGATGCTGGGTCTCTGAGTTCCTGACCCGCCCCCGCTGTACCCCGAAGATTTTTGAAACAAGGAGCAAAGTTATGGCACGCGTCAAGCGGGCGGTCAACGCCCAGAAGAAGCGCCGGGTAGTCCTCGAGCGCGCCTCCGGATATCGCGGTCAGCGTTCGCGCCTCTACCGCAAGGCCAAGGAGCAGGTCACCCACTCCCTGGTCTACAGCTACAACGACCGCCGCAAGAACAAGGGCAACTTCCGCAAGCTGTGGATCCAGCGCATCAACGCCGCTGTCCGCGCCCAGGGGATGACCTACAACCGCTTCATCCAGGGCCTCAACCTGGCTGGCATTGAGGTCGACCGCAAGATCCTCGCCGAGCTGGCCGTCAACGACGCCCCGGCCTTCGCCGCCCTCGTCGACGCCGCCAAGGCAGCGCTGCCCGAGGACGTCAACGCACCCAAGGTCTCTGCGTAGTTCATGGAGCCTTTGACTGCGGGGAACTCCCGCGTCAAGGACGCTCGCAAGTTGAGCCGCCGCTCGGTCAGGACCGAGCGGCGGCTCTTTCTTGCCGACGGCGCCAACGCGGTGACAGCCGCGCTCGGCGTGCCCGAGTGCGTGATCGAGGTCTTCGCCACGCAAGCGGCGTCCACTCGGTACGCCGACGTGCTGGCCGCCGCGCCACTGGTCACGCTCGTGGACGAGCGCGCCCTGGCATCGCTGTCCGACTCCGTCAGCCCGGCCGGGCTGGTCGCGCTGTGCCGCCACTTCGACGTGGCGCTGGACGAGGCCCTGGGCGGGGAGCCGCGCCTCGTGGTGATCTGCGCCGACGTCCGCGACCCCGGCAATGCCGGGACGGTGATCCGGACCGCTGACGCGGCCGGCGCGGACGCTGTGGTGCTGACGGGCCAGTCGGTCGATCTCTACAACCCCAAGACGCTGCGGGCCAGCGCCGGCAGCGCCTTCCACCTGCCCATCGCCGTCGAGACCGACTCGGCCGCCGTCGTGCAGCGCGCTCGCGCTGCGGGCTGCACGGTGCTGGCCGCCGACGGGGCGGGCGAGGTCGACCTGTTCACCGCCGAGCTCGGTGGGCCGACGGCCTGGCTGTTCGGCAACGAGGCCTGGGGGTTGCCGGCAGACCTGGCGGGCCTCGCCGACCACAGGGTGGCGATCCCGATCCACGGCCGGGCCGAGAGCCTGAACCTGTCGACGGCTGCGGCCGTGTGCCTCTATGCCAGTGCTCGCGCCCACGATGCGCGATTGCCCTCCTCGGGGGGACCCGACCACTAGGCTCCGCCTGTGCCCGAACTGTTGGCGAGCTCCTCCAGCAAGGACTTCACGGGTCTGCGTGTGCGCCAGGCGGCCGCGATGCTGCTGGTGTTCGGGACGAGCTACTTCGCCGTCTGGACCTCGCCGGGCGGTGACGGCGTCTCGCAGTGGTGGGTGGCCTCGGCGATCGGTGCCTGCGCGATGGTCGCATCACCCCGCAGCCACGCCTGGTGGCTGTTCACCGGGGTGGTCGTGCTGACGGGGGCAGGCAACGTCCTGGGTGGCCGCGAGCCGATCAGCGCCCCGGGACTGGCCTTGGCGAATGGCGTCGAGTCCTACGTCATCGCCCGGATGCTGACCCTCAACTGGTCAGGCCCGGCCCGACTCCGATCGTGGCTCGACCTGCGTCGCTACGTCGTGGTCATGGCCCTGGCAAGCGTGGTGCCGGCACTCATGGCGCTACTTCTCTCCGTGACGGCTCTCGACCGCAGCTTCTCCGTGGTCGCGGCCTGGGTGTTCATCAACCACTTCGGCTGCAACCTCGTGCTGATGCTGCTCGTGACCAGCCGACCCCCGGCGCCTGCGGTCTCCCGGACAGAGGTGGTGGCCCACATCGCCCTGATGGCGGGCGTGACGGCCATCTCCCATGCGCCTGACAACACCCGGACGGGCGCCTTCCTGATGACGGCTGGAGCGGTCTGGGCTGCGGCGCGTTTTCCCTTGCGTTGGGTGGTCCTGGAGCTCATGGTCCTGGGCGGCTTGATCACGTGGTTCGCCCAGCGCGGCGTGGGGCCATTCGAGGTGTTGTCGGTTGACTCGACCCTGGTGACGGTGCTGGGCGGCATGCAGAGCTTCATGGCGACCAGCGTCCTGATCGGGCTGATCTTCGCGACCGGGCTGTCCCTCGAGCGCGAGCGCGGCCTGGCCATGGTGGCCCAGCAGCGCGAGGTCGAGGCGGCGACCGTGGCGGCGCTGCATCTCGAGCGTGCGGCCAACCGCCGCATGCATTCGATGGACCAGGCCAAGAACGAGATGATCAGCACGATCAGCCACGAGCTCCGCACTCCGCTGAGCAGCATCGTCGGCTACGTCGAGGTCTTGCAGGACAGTATCGACCTGCCCGGGCATGACCGTGCCGACATGTTGGCCCGGGTCTCCCGCAACGCCGACCGGTTGCTCTCCTTGGCCGAGAACGTGCTGCTGGTCTCGGCAATCGACGAGCGCGTGTGGGCCCCGGACAAGCGTCTGATCGACCTGCGGGACTGCCTCCAAGCGGCGCAGGACGCCGCGGTCGTCCCTGAGGGCCGTTCGGACCTCCGGGTCGACATCCAGGTCCCGCAGCATCCGCTCCACGTCCATGCTGATCAGCAGGAGATTGAACGAGTGATCCTGAACTTCGTCAGCAATGCGATCAAGTTCAGCCCAGGTGCGGGCACAGTCCGCGTGCGGTTGGCCACCGTCGACGCGATGGCCAGGATCTCCGTGCAGGACAGCGGACTCGGCATCGGACCGGAAGACCAGCAGCGCATCTTCGAGCGGTTCTTCCGCTCATCGCTGGCCCGGCAGCACGCCGTGCCCGGCACGGGGCTCGGCCTGAGCATTGCTCGCTCGATCGCGGAGGCCCATGGTGGCACCACCGGCTTCACGTCCACGGAGGGCAAGGGATCGACCTTCTGGATCGACCTTCCCTTGGCAGTGGTGCCGCAGCCGTGATCATCATCGATCCGCCCGCGGTCGAGCGCTGGGGCCGCCTCTGGTCGCACCTGGCCAGCGACCACTCCTTCGAGGAGCTGCACGACTTCGCGCGCGCTGCGGGTGTGCCGGAGCGTGGCTTCGACCGCGACCACTACGACGTACCGTCCGAGTGGTACGCCGTCATGGTCGCCGCAGGCGCCGTGCCGGTGACCTCACGCGACCTCGTGACCCGCCTGCGACGGGCCGGACTGCGACGACCCAAGGCGGTCCCTGCGGACTAAGGTGTGTCGGTGTCCCGCATCGACCCTGGGCCCTCGCGGTTGCGATCGCTGGCCGACCTCTACCCCGACGGCGTCGTCGGCGCCACCGTCGACGGCCAGGTCACGCTCATCAACGACCGTGGGGCTCAGCTGCTCGCCACGACGGTTGACGCGGCGACGGGCGGCCGGATCGAGGACGTGCTCCGACTGCAGGACCAGGAGGGCTGCAACTGGTGGCAGTTCAACGACCCGATCGGCAGCCTGTCCATCCGGACCGCCATCCCCGAGCAGTCCTGGCTGAACGCCTCCGGTGAGGAGGTGCTGACCACCGCCCGCCTCGTCCGGGACGGGAAGCGCGGGCCCGTCGTCGGGATCGCCATCGCCATCCGCAGCGGCCACGGACGGGCGCGGTTGGACCGCGAGCGATCCGACCTGGTCGCCACGGTCGCCCACGAGCTCCGGTCACCGCTGACCGGGGTGAAGGGGTTCGTCCAGGCGCTCCTCAACCGCTGGGACAAGCTCTCCGACGACCAGCGCAAGCTGATGCTGACCACCGTCAACGCGGATGCGGACCGCCTGGTGCGGCTGATCGCCGAGCTGCTCGACGTGGCCCGGATCGACACCGGTCGGCTGTCGCTCTACCCGCGCCAGGTGGACGCGGCGCTGCTCGCCCGGCGCGTGGTCGACTCGGTGGGGGCAGGGACCAGTCGGAGGATCGAGCTGTCCACGCCCCCCGATGGGCTGCCAGAGATCTTCGCCGACCCCGACAAGTTCACGCAGGTGCTGACCAACCTCGTGGAGAACGCGGTGCGGCACGGGCAGGGACGGGTGAAGGTCTCGCTGGTCGGCCTGCCCGACGACGCCGCTCACGCAGGTGTGCGGGTCTGTGTCGACGACGAGGGCGAGGGGATCCCGAAGGAGATGCGCAACCGGATCTTCACGAAGTTCTGGAAGCACGGCGCGAGCGGAGGCTCCGGCCTCGGCATGTACATCGTCGGCGGGCTCACCCGGGCGCACGGCGGGCTGGTCACCGTCACCGATGCGCCGGAGATCGGAGCCCGGGTGATGGTGGACTGGCCGAGCGAGGACCTCCGACCCGGGTAAGTCAGTCGGTCGCTGCGAGCGTTGCCCCGAGACCGATCATCATCACGCCTCCCGCTGCTCCCATCGCGTCCAGCCGACGGGGCTCGCGGGCAAACCAGTCGCGCGCCTTGCTGGCAGCCAGCGCCCACACCGAGTCGGATGCCACCGCCAGGATCGCGAAGAACAGGCCCAGGGCCGCGACCTGCGCCCCGACGTGACCGGCCGCGGCGTTGGTGAACTGCGGCAGGAACGCCACGAAGAAGATGATGGTCTTCGGATTGGTCGAGCCGACGATGAACCCGGTGCGGAGCGCGGTGCCCGTGCCCTCGCTGGATCGGCCTAGCTCGAGTGCGATGCGGGCGTCACCTCGGTGCCGGATCGCCTGCACACCCAGCCACACGACCCACGCCGCCCCGACGATCTTGAGCAGCGTGTACGCCGTGGCGCTCGCGGCCACCACCGCACCGAGCCCCAGCGCCACTGCGATGACCTGAGCCAGCAGACCGAGTCCGTTGCCGACCACCGAGAGGAGGGCGGCCCGGCGCCCGACCGTCAGCGCTCGTCCGATGGTGAACAGCAGGCTCGGGCCCGGCACCTGGATGAACAGGATCGAGGCGAGCGCGAAGGCGAGGAGCTGGTTGCTGGTGGGCACGAGTCCAAGCCTAGGGACCAGCCGATCCCTGGGCCACACCAAACCGGTCGATGAGCGTCGCTGCCTCGCCGACATCTCCACGGAACCTTCACGAGTCGGCCCCGCATCCTGCGCAGGTCCGCTCCTAGGCTCAGGCTCATGAGCGGACAACAGGTGGTGGTGGTCGAGGACGACCGGGTCATCAACGACCAGGTGACGGAGCGACTGCGGGCCGAGGGGTACGTCGTCACGCAAGCCTTCGACGGACCGTCTGCCGTGACGCTCATCGCCGAGACCCAGCCGGACGTCGTCCTGCTCGACGTGATGCTGCCCGGATTCGACGGGCACGAGGTGTGCCGGCGCATCCAGTCCGAGCGGCCGGTGCCGGTGCTCATGCTCACAGCCCGTGACGACGAGGCGGACATCCTCGTCGGGCTCGGCGTGGGCGCCGACGACTACCTCACCAAGCCGTTCCGGATGCGCGAGGTCGTGGCTCGCGTGGCGGCGCTCCTGCGCCGGGTGGAGCGGGCGGCAGAGCTGGCGGCCACCACCGATCGGGACCCCGTGGTCCACGGCTCGCTCCGGGTGGACCCGGGCAGGCGGCGTACGACCATCGGCGAGGTCGAGGTGCACCTGACGCCGACCGAGTTCGACCTGCTCGTCTGCCTGGCGCGAGAGCCGGGACAGGTCCTGACCCGCGAGCGGCTGCTGGCGGACGTCTGGGGCTGGGGCGACGCGACGAGGGGCGGGGTGGCCACCCGCACGGTGGACAGCCACGTCAAGGCACTGCGGCAGAAGCTGGGCCAGGGCTGGATCCGCACGGTGCACGGTGTCGGCTACGCCCTCGAGCTGCCGACATGCTGACCCTGCTGGACGCCATCACGAGCATCAAGGTCAAGCTCGGTGCGCTCGTGGTCGTCTCGGTCATCGTCGTCGCCCTGTTGGCGACGCTGGGTTCCTCGGCGGGCGTACCCGTGTGGCTGACCCTGCCCGTGGCCGTGCTCCTGACCCTCGGCGTGACGCAGCTGCTCGCTGCCGGGATGGTCGCGCCGCTGCGCGCCATGACCGAGGTGGCGCAGCAGATGGCGCGCGGCGACTACTCCGGCCGCGTGCACACGACCTCGACCGACGAGGTGGGCAGGCTGGCGGCCGTCTTCAACCAGATGGCCGGTGACCTGGCGCTCGTCGAGGCCGAGCGCCGCGACCTGATCGCGACCGTCTCGCACGAGCTGCGCACTCCGCTGGCCGCCATGATCGCGGTACTGGAGAATCTGGCCGACGGAGTGGTGCCCGCAGATGGTGAGCACCTCGACGGGGCGCTGGCCCAGGCCGAACGGCTTCGTCAGCTCGTCACCGACCTGCTCGACCTGTCGCGGCTCGAGGCCGGAGTGACGCACCTGCAGGCGTCCGAGGTCCCCGTGCGGGCCCTCGTCGCCGACTGTGTCGCAGAGGTGGCCGCAGCCGGGCGGACGGGCGACTTCGAGCTGGAGGTCCCGGGCGACCTGCTCGTCCAAGCCGATGGCGCTCGCCTGCGGCAGCTGCTCATCAACGTCTTCGACAACGCCGCCAGGCACGCCCCCGCCGGCTCGCCGGTCGAGGTCGGCGCCGGCCGCGGTCCGACCGGTTGGTGGCTCACGGTCGCCGACCAGGGACCGGGCGTGGCCGCGGAGGACCGCGAGCGCGTGTTCCAGCGCTTCGGGACCGACCCGGGCGGTGGCGGCACCGGACTGGGGCTGGCGGTCGCACGCTGGGTGGCCCAGCTCCACGGCGGCACCCTCCGCTTCACCGACCCGGAGCAGGGCGCCGCCGGAGCGCTGCTCCGGCTGGACCTCCCCGACCTCACCCGTACCCCGATGCCCGAGAAGGCGCCCGTGACAGTCCCGGCTCCCGTGCCACCTCCTGCTCCCGTGCAGCCGCTTGCTCCCGATCCCTGGCGGCCTGCGCCGGGCCCGCCCGGGACCCCGGTGCAGTACCGCCCCCTGGTCGCGTCCGGCCCCGGCAACCCGGCGGGGATGGACAGCATGTTCGGCGGGTTCTGGCCGGAACCGCGCAGGCTGGCAGGCCTGCGCGTGGTCGTGGCCTGTGCCCTGATCGGGATCCTGGCCGGAGCCACGATGACCTTCACCCTGCCCGGCCTGTCGTGGGTGCTCGTGCTGCTCGGCGCCGGCACTGCGGCGTACCTCACTGCGCGGCACCGCCGCAACGTCTTCACCATCGGCTGCACCGCGCTGGCGTCGTTGCTCGTGCTGCCGCTGATGCTGCTCGACGCGGACGGGATCGCCGTGCTGGGCGTCTTTGCTGCCGCTGGGGTGTTCCTCATCGGGGTGACGGATGCGCGTACACCGGCCGGGTTCCTCCTCGCCGGTGTGTCGTGGCCGTTGTCCTCCCTGCGTGGGCTGCCGTGGTTCGGCCGCGCCCTGCGGGTTGTCGGCACCGGCGGCCGGGTGCCGGCCGTCGTACGCACTGTCGTGGTGTCGCTGCTCGCACTGGCCGTGTTCGGCGCCCTGTTCGCCTCGGCAGATGCCGTCTTCGCCACTTGGATCGACGCCCTCGTCCCGGCCCTCACCTTCAGCGACCTGGTGGTGAGGATCTTCGTCAGCTGCCTGGTCTTCGGACTGACCCTGGCCGCGGCCTACCTCGCCCTCAACCCGTCGCGGGTCGAACCCGCGCGACGCCCGGTCGAGCCGCTCGGCAACCGCTTCGAGTGGCTGGTGCCGGTGCTGATCGTGGACGCAGTGTTCCTCCTCTTCCTCGTCGCGCAGACCTCGGCCGTCTTCGGTGGCCACGCCTACGTAGAGGACACGACCGGCCTGACGTACGCCGACTACGTGCACCAGGGCTTCGGGCAGCTCACCCTGGCGACGCTGCTGACGCTGTTCGTCGTGTGGGCCGGGGCCCGCAAGGTCAAGGACGCTCCTGCCGACCGGCTGTGGATGCGCCTCTCGCTCGGCCTGCTGTGCTTGTTGACCCTGGTGGTTGTCGCTTCCGCGCTGCACCGCATGCATCTCTACCAGGAGTCCTACGGCTTCACGACGCTGCGGCTGACCGTCGACGTGTTCGAGGGCTGGCTGGGGGTCGTGGTGCTGCTCGTCATGGTTGTCGGGGGCCTCGGGTTCGGTCGCTGGTTGCCGCGGCTCGCTCTGATCACCGGGGCAGTGGCCCTGCTCGGACTGGCGGCGATCAATCCGGACGCCTGGGTGGCCGGTCGCAACATCGACCGCTACGAGGCGACGGGAAAACTGGATCTCAACTATCTGCAGACCTTGTCGGCCGACGCCGCTCCGGTCATCGCAGAGCGGCTGCCGGCCAAGGTCGCTGCCTGCACGTTGCGCTATCTGCAGGAGGAGCGGCTGTTCCAAAGATTCGACGGACCGCTCGGCTGGAACCTCGGTCGTTGGCAGGCAAGGCGCGCGCTGGCGGGGCTCGACATAGCCAGCGTGCAATTGGGGACCGTGCCGGTCGGAGCTACTGAGTTCGATCAATGCAGGTTGACCATGGCCGCGTATGCCACAGGCCCCGCGCGGTAGGGTCTGCACCGTGAGCCTCAGCAGCCGATTTCTGCGCCCCGGACCTCACACGTGTCCGGGTGCCCGTCGATCTGCCTGACCGACACGCGCTCCGAGACGTCGCCGGGTCCGGGGAGAACCCCCGTCCGACCCCATCTACCTACTCCGCCGTCCAACGGGCGCAAGGAAGGGGAGCCATGTCCGGCCCCAACACTGACTACGACCCCGTCGAGGTCACCCCGCTCAAGGCTGAAGAGGTCGAGCGCATGCGCGAAGAGGCGCTGGGCGCCATCGCCGGGGCCTCCGACCTCGACGAGCTGAAGCAGGTCCGCCTCGACCACGCCAGCGACCGGTCGCCGCTCGCTCTGGCCAACCGGGAGATCGGCGCGCTGCCGCCGCAGGCACGCAAGGAGGCCGGCGCCCGTGTGGGCCAGGCCCGCGGCGCGATCAACCAGGCCCTGGCCGCCCGCACCGTCGTCCTGGAGGAGGAGCACGAGGCGCGCATGCTCGTCGAGGAGGCGGTGGACGTCACGCTGCCGACCGACCGTCGACCTCGTGGAGCCCGGCACCCGATCACCACGTTCTCCGAGCGCCTCGCCGACGTCTTCCTCGCCATGGGCTGGGAGGTGGCCGAGGGCCCGTGGGTCGAGGCGGAGTGGCTCAACTTCGACGCCCTGAACATGGGCGCCGACCACCCGGCGCGCACCATGCAGGACACGTTCTGGCTCGAGCCTGCCGAGGCCGCGCTGGTCCTGCGCACCCACACCTCGCCGGTGCAGGCCCGCACCATGCTGACCCAGGAGCCGCCGATCTACGTCGTGTGTCCGGGTCGCGTCTATCGCACCGACGAGGTCGACGCGACGCACTCGCCGGTGTTCCACCAGATCGAGGGGCTCGTCGTCGACAAGGGCATCACGATGGCCCACCTCAAGGGCACCCTCGACCACATGACGACCGCCCTCTTCGGTGAGGGCATCACCACGAGGTTCCGGCCGTCCTACTTCCCGTTCACCGAGCCGTCCGCAGAGATGGACATGGTCTGCTTCGTCTGCCGCGGCGTGGAGAGCTCCTCCTGCCGCACCTGTCGCGGCGAGGGCTGGATCGAGCTGGGTGGTTGTGGCGTGGTCAACCCGCGCGTGCTGACCGCCTGCGGGATCGACCCCGACGTCTACTCGGGCGTGGCCTTCGGATTCGGCATCGACCGCATGCTGATGTTCCGCCACAACGTCACCGACCTGCGTGACGTCTTCGAAGGCGACGTCCGCTTCGCCAGCGCGTTCGGAACGGAGATCTGATGAAGGCGCCACTGTCCTGGATCACGGAGTACGTCGACCTGCCGGCCGACGTCACGCTGAGTGCCCTCACCGACCGGCTGACGATGCTCGGGCTCAAGCTCGAGGCGGTCACCAATCCGGCGGATGCGATCACGGGTCCGCTCGTCGTGGGTCGCGTGCTGACCCTCGAGAAGGAGCCGCAGAAGAACGGCAAGACGATCAACTGGTGCATGGTCGACGTGGCCGACGCCAACGGCACGGGAGAGCCCCAGGGCATCGTCTGCGGCGCCCACAACTTCGTCGAGGGCGACCTCGTCGTGGTCTGCCTGCCGGGGGCCGTGCTGCCGGGGAACTTCGAGATCAGTGCTCGCAAGACCTACGGACACCTCTCCGCCGGCATGATCTGCTCGGCCGCCGAGCTGGGCCTGGGCACCGACCACGACGGCATCATCGTGCTGCCGGCCGATGCGGGTGCGCCCGGTGACGAAGCGTTCGGCGTGCTGGGCATGGACGACCCGGTCATCGAGTTCGAGATCAACCCGGACCGCGCCTATGCGCTCTCGCTGCGTGGGATCGTGCGTGAGGCCGCGCTCGGCCTCGGCGTCCCGTTCACCGACCCCGCGCTGCGGGACGTCCCAGCCCCGAACGACCAGGGCTACGACGTCGTGGTGGACGACACCGCGGGATGTCCGGTGTTCGTCGCCCGCACCGTCAGTGGGCTCGACCCGGATGCTGCGACCCCGGACTGGATGGCTCGGCGGATCGAGCAGGCCGGCATGCGGCCGATCTCGCTGGCGGTCGACGTCACCAACTACGTCATGCTCGAGCTCGGACGACCGATCCACGGCTACGACGCGGACAAGCTCACCGGGCCGCTCGTTGTGCGCCGCGCCCGCGAAGGCGAGCGACTGACCACGCTGGACGGCACGGACCGCGAGCTCTCGACCGAGGACCTGGTCGTCACCGACGACTCCGGGATCATCGGCCTGGGGGGCGTCATGGGCGGGGAGACCACCGAGGTGTCCGCGTCGACGACCCGGGTGCTGATCGAGGCTGCGCACTGGGATGCCACCTCGATGTTCCGCACGGGCCGGCGGCACCGGCTGACGTCCGAGGCCGGGAAGCGCAACGAGCGCGGCGTCGACCCGACGATCTGCGAGGCAGCCGCGGACCGCGTGGTCGAACTCCTCGCCGAGCACGGCGGCGGCACGATCGATCCCGGCGTCACGGTCGTCGGCACCCCTCCGAAGCCGGTGTCGATCACGATCCCCGTCGACCTGCCGGCTCGGGTCAGCGGCATCTCCATCTCGCCGGAGACCACCGTCGCCCACCTGACGGCAGTCGGCTGCGAGGTCTCGCAGGGCGGGGCAGACCTCACCGCCGTCGCTCCCTCCTGGCGGCCGGACCTCACCGACCCCTACGACCTCGTCGAGGAGGTCGTGCGGATCGTCGGCTACGACCAGGTCCCCTCGGTGCTGCCCCCGGCGCCGCCCGGGCGCGGTCGGAGCGAGGAGCAGAAGCTGCGCCGCCGGGTGGGCCTCACTCTGGCCGGCGCTGGTCTCGTCGAAACGATCAGCTACCCGTTCGTCGGTGAGGACGACTGGGCGCGCCTCGGTCTGCCGACCGACGACGATCGGCGTACGGCACTACGGGTCGTCAACCCCCTCAACAACGAGGAGCCGCTGCTCACGACCACGTTGCTCCCGGGGCTTCTCAAGGCCCTGGCCCGCAACGTCGGACGCGGCAACGTCGACGCGGCCCTGTTCGAGACCAGCCTCGTCTTCGCTCCCACCGGTGACGAGCAGGCGCCGATCCTCGGCGTCGACCGCCGACCCACCGCAGCAGAGTGGGCCAGCATCGAGAAGGCGGTCCCGCACCAGCCCTGGCACCTCGCCATCGCCCTGACCGGCCAGTCAGAGGCGCCCGGCTGGTGGGGTGAGGGCCGGAGCGCGTCGTGGTCCGATGCCATCAGCACCATCCGCACGCTGGCTGGTGAACTGGGTGTCGAGCTCGAGGTCGTCGCCGGCACGCGGGCCCCCTGGCACCCGGGTCGATGTGCGGAGATCCGCAATGGCGATCGGGTCCTGGGTCACGCCGGCGAGCTCCACCCGCGGGTCTGCAAGGCGTACGGCGTCCCAGCTCGCACGGCGGTCGCCGAGGTGGATCTCGACGCGCTGCTGGAGCTGGCGACCCGCATCGTGCCCGGGCCTCAGTTCTCCTCCTACCCGGTCGCGAAGGAGGACGTGGCACTGGTGGTGGACGCCTCGGTGCCGGCCGCGGCAGTCGAGGCGGCGCTGTGCGAGGGTGCAGGAGAGCTGCTGGAGTCGATCCGACTCTTCGACGTCTACACGGGGGACCAGGTCGGCGACGGCCGGAAGTCACTGGCGTACGCCCTGAGGTTCCGCGCGCCGGACCGGACCCTCAAGGAGGGCGAGGCGGCGGCAGCCCGCGATGCTGCTGTGGCACTCGCCGCCGAGCGAGCCGGCGCCGTCCAGCGCTGAAGCCCGATCGGGGTGACGACGTCCGCGCTCAGACCCATCGTCTGCGGACGCCGTCGCCCCACTCAGTCCATCGGTTGGCTCAGCACGGCCAGGAACCGGTCGAGCACCGCCCGGTCGCCGACGGTGGCGAGCTCGGAGTCGTCTGCGCGGTGCCACAACCAGGCGTCCAGCGCAGCAGCGGGGCCGTCGATCACGACGTCGGGCTCGATGTCCTCGGGCGCCACAACGACGTGGAGATCCTCCTCGTCGACGATCTGCTCACCGGTCTTGGGATCAGTGCCGCTGAAGAGACCGAGCTGGATCCAGATCTCGTGGCCGGTGTCGGTCGAGTCGACCCGTGCGTAGTGGGGGAGCGGTGCCCACGAGCCCCACGGCGGGCAGCCTCCGTACATCACCGCCAGCACCTCGTCGACCCCGTCGACCGCCAGCTCGGCCGGGACCTCGGATGACACGCCAGCGGCGAGCTCGGCGTCGAGTCGGTGGATCAACGCTTCGTGTGCCTGGCGCCGCAGGATGAACCCGACCGTGTGGTCGGCCGGGTCGCCGGACCAGGTCCACGCCTCCTCGGCCTTGTCGACACCCTCCAGGGCGCCGACGAGGGTCGCGGACCACTGGTCGAAGTCGCGCAGCAGGTCGTCGTACGCCTCCGGCCGCTCCGGCTCCTGCGCCTCGTCCACCTCCGCGGGCCGGTCGATGACCGCAGTGGCCCAGAACCACTGGACGGTGACGAGGTGCCAGATCAGGTCCGCGGCCGACCAGTCCGGGCACGACGGCACCCGGGCAGCAGGATCACAGGTGGTCAGCACCTCACGGAAGCGCGCGGACTCGTTGCGGATGTGCTCGAGGTAGTCCTCAGG
Source organism: Nocardioides sp. (assembly GCF_035576065.1). GTDB lineage: Bacteria > Actinomycetota > Actinomycetes > Propionibacteriales > Nocardioidaceae > Nocardioides. The sequence goes on along the minus strand of NZ_DATLWX010000026.1, from coordinate 11,068 downwards.
ACTCAGCTGGGTCATGGTCCCAACCTAGGACCACTCGCCGACACTGGACAGCGAACCTAGCGTCGCCACCACCGGCGCTGGCCCGTTCCCCGGCCCGGATTGGCAAGCGGCGCCACGTCGTGTCCGAGGGCGAGATGGAGAGCGTGGATGAGCTCGGCGTCGCCGGATTCTGCGACCAGGTCCCCGACGTGGGTCCGACCGAAGAGCCACGGCACGAGCACAGCGGCGGGCGCCGAGACCTCTGCACCCACCTCGGCCTGACCGGGGTCGACGACGCGCAACGTGCCGTCGTCGTGCTCGACTGCGACCAGCACAGTCCATGAGTCATCGGTGTCGACGCTCCTCAATGTCACCGCACGGGGCAGCCAGGGTGCCTGCCTGGTGTCGCTGAGATGGTGCAGCTGCTGGTCGGCGGCGTCCACGGCCACGTCCTGCGGGACGGGGCTGACCGCCAGCCCGGCGCACTCCTCGGCGTCGCGTGAGTGCACCAGGGTCTCGACTGCCATCAACCGCGCGGCCCGCGCGGCGGGGGCGGTCTCGCCGAAATAGCAGATCTCGTCGTCGGCGCCGGACGCGCGCAGCGCCTCGATGAGGTCATGGTTGGTCGTATCAAGCAGCTCGAGCCGGTCCCGATGGTCCTCCGGGAGGGTGAGGGCCTCGTAGCCCTCGGTGAAGTCCCGGGGTCGGTGGGCGACCAGCCACCCCCAGATGTCGTTCATCTCGATCAGGTGGGCCACGAGGTCCGTCGCGTGCCAGTCCGGGCAGCCGGGGACAGGAGCCGCGGGATCTGCGCCACGCATGGCACCGATGAGCCGCATGGTGTCGTGGGCGAGGAGGTCCAGATGCCGGGAGAACGGGAGCACCCCCGCACCCTAGTGACGGATGAACATGCAATCTGGTGTATAGTCATGCACATGATCGCCTCGTTCTCCATCGCCGTGGCCGGCGCCAGCGGATATGCCGGCGGCGAGGTGCTGCGACTTCTCCTCAACCACCCGCATGCGCGGATTGGGTCGCTGACGGCCGGTAGCAACGCGGGTGAGCTGCTCGGTCCACTGCAGCCGCACCTCTTGCCGCTGGCCACCCGCACGCTGCAGCCCACGAGCGTGGAGACGCTCTCCGGGCATGACGTGGTCTTCCTGGCCCTGCCGCACGGCCAGTCGGCGACCCTAGCGGCCGCGCTGGGCGACGAGACCGTCGTGATCGACTGCGGTGCCGACTTCCGACTGACCGACGCCAGCCAGTGGGACATGTTCTACGGCGGGCCGCACGCGGGGTCCTGGCCGTACGGCCTACCGGAGCTGGCGGGGCAGCGCGAGGTCCTCCGCTCGACCCGACGCGTCGCCGTCCCCGGCTGCTACCCGACCGTCTCCACCCTGGCGATCGCGCCGGCCCTGGCGGCCGGCCTGGTCGACCCGGACATCACCGTCGTCGCTGCCAGCGGCCTGAGCGGCGCGGGCAAGTCCCTCAAGACGCACCTGCTCGGCAGCGAGTCGATGGGCAACGCCAGCGCCTACGGCGTGGGCGGCGTGCACCGGCACACTCCGGAGATCGTCCAGAACCTGGGTCTGGTCCACGACGGTGAGGTCCGCGTCAGCTTCACCCCCATGCTCGTGCCGATGTCCCGCGGCATCCTGGCGACGGTCTCGGCCCCCCTGGCCGGCAACGCGACACACGAGCAGGCGCGGTCGGCCTACGCTGCGGCGTACGACCAGGAAGCCTTCGTCCACCTGCTGCCCGAGGGCCAGTGGCCCCAGACAAAGGCCGTCGTCGGCTCCAACGCCGTGCACGTCCAGGTCGCCGTCGACGTGGCGGCCGGCCGCCTCGTCACCGTGGCCGCCATCGACAATCTCACCAAGGGCACCGCCGGCGCCGCTGTGCAGTGCATGAATCTCGCCCTCGGCCTCGACGAGACCGCAGGCCTTTCCACGATCGGACTCGCACCATGACTGACACGACTTTCACCCTGCTCCAGTTCCCCGAGAAGATGGCGATCGTGCGCCTCGGCCCGGGTGCCGAAGTCCCCCAGTGGGCGGAGTCAGCCAGCCTCTTCTCGGTCACGGCGACGGCCACCGAGACCAGCCTGATCTGCGCGACCCGGTCGGTGCCGACCAAGACGCCGAGCATCAAGCCGCTGACGGCCTTCCAGGTGCGCGGACCGCTCGACCCCGACGCCATCGGCATCCTGGCCGGTCTGCTGGTTCCCCTGGCGGAGGAGGAGATCCCCGTCTACACGCTGTCCACCTTCGACACCGACTGGATCATGGTGCGGCTCGTCGACGGCGCGAAGGCGACCGAGGCCTGGCGACGACAGGGACACACGGTGATCGCTGCCGTCCCTGCCAAGCCCGCCAAGAAGTCCAGCCCTCCCGGAAAGCAGAAGCCGAAGAAATGAGCATCACCCATCCAGCCGGATTCACCGCAGCCGGTGTCGCCGCCGGCCTGAAGACACCCAAGGACGCCAAGCCTCCGCTGGACTTGGCCCTCGTCGTCAACCACGGCCCGACCTTCGACTCCGCCAGCGTCTTCACCGCCAACCGCTGCAAGGCCAATCCGGTGCTGTGGAGCCAAGAGGTCGTCAAGGACGGCACAGTCAAGGCTGTCGTCCTCAACTCCGGCGGCGCCAACTGCTACACAGGCGCCGACGGCTTCCAGACCACGCACGCGGTCGCTGAGAAGGTCGCCGAGCTCGCCGGGATCGGTGCCATCGACGTGGTGGTCTGCTCCACCGGGTTGATCGGTCTCGCCAACAGCCGCGACGACCTGCTGACCGGCGTCCAGGACGCGTACGCCGCACTGTCGGCCGACGGGGGAGCGAGTGCCGCCGAGGCCATCATGACCACCGACTCGGTCGCCAAGAACGTCGTCGTCGAGGGTGCCGGCTGGTCGATCGGCGGCATGGCGAAGGGCGCCGGCATGCTCGCGCCCCAGCTGGCCACCATGCTCGTCGTACTGTCCACCGACGCCGTGGTGCCCGCCACGGAGCTCGATGAGGCGTTGCGTGCCGCGACCCGGGTCAGCTTCGATCGCCTCGACTCCGACGGCTGCATGTCGACCAACGACACCGTGACTGTGATGGCGAGCGGAGCCAGCGGCATCACGCCGACCCCCGAGGACTTCACCGCGGCGCTGGTCCAGGCCTGCACCGACCTCGCGATGCAGCTGCTCAAGGACGCCGAGGGCGCCGATCACGAGATCGCCATCACCACGCTCAACGCCGCCTCCGAGCAGGACGCTGTCGAGGTCAGTCGCAGCGTTGCCCGGAGCAACCTCTTCAAGGCGGCGGTGTTCGGCAACGACCCCAACTGGGGCCGGGTGCTCGCCAGCATCGGCACCACGCAGGCCGCCTTCGACCCCGCCGACCTCGACGTCGCCATGAACGGCGTGTGGGTGTGCCGCAGCTCCACCCCGGCCGAGGATCCCTCCGCGGTCGATCTGTTGCCGCGCGAGGTCACCGTGACCATCGACCTCAAGACCGGTGACGCTCGCGCCACGGTCTGGACCAACGACCTCACCCACGCCTACGTCCACGAGAACAGCGCGTACAGCTCATGAACCCGACCCCGACCACGACCTCGACCCCCGCCCCCGACCACGACAAGGCCAGGACCCTCGCGGCGGCCCTGCCCTGGCTCAAGCGCTACCACGGCAAGACGATCGTGGTGAAGTACGGCGGCAACGCGATGACCGACGACACCCTCAAGAGGGCCTTCGCCGAGGACATCGCGTTCCTCCGCTTCGCCGGCTTCAAGCCGGTGGTCGTCCACGGCGGCGGCCCGCAGATCTCGGCCATGCTCGACCGGCTCAACATCACCTCGGAGTTCCGCGGTGGCCTGCGCGTGACCTCTCCGGAGGCGATGGACGTGGTCCGCATGGTGCTCGTCGGGCAGGTCCAGCGTGAGCTGGTGGGCCTGATCAACCAGCACGGCCCGCTCGCGGTCGGCCTCTCCGGTGAGGACGCCGGCCTGTTCACCGCCAAGGCGACGAACACCATCGTCGACGGCGAGGAGGTCGACCTGGGTCTGGTCGGCGAGGTCGCGCACGTCCGGCCCGAGGCCGTCGCCGACCTCGTCGCCGCTGGGCGCATCCCGGTGATCTCCAGCGTGGCCCCCGACGTCCACGGCACGGTCCACAACGTCAACGCCGACACCGCCGCAGCGGCACTGGCCGTCGCCCTCGGCGCCGAGAAGCTTCTCGTCCTGACCGATGTCGAGGGTCTCTACCGCGACTACGGCAACTCCGACGACGTCATCCAGGAGATCGGCCCGGAGGCGCTGGGCGAGATGCTGCCCTCCCTCGACGCGGGCATGGTGCCCAAGATGACCGCGTGCCACCAGGCGGTCACCAACGGAGTCCCTCGGGCCACCGTGGTCGACGGACGCGAGATCCACGCGGTGCTGCTCGAGCTCTTCACCGATGAGGGCGTCGGCACCCAGGTGCTGCCCGGCGTCAAGACCCTGCTCCGCAAGGCCCGGACCACGACGGGAGGGGACCGATGAGCTGGCAGAGCCGCTACGAGTCGTCCTTGATGAACACCTTCGGCACCCCGAAGCTGCTGCTCACCCGGGGCGTCGGCGCGCACGTGTGGGACGTCGACGGTCGCGAATACGTCGACTTCCTCGGCGGGATCGCGGTCAACTCGCTTGGGCACGCCCACCCCACGATCGTCGATGCAGTCACGACGCAGCTGCAGACCCTGGGTCACGTCTCCAACTTCTTCGCCTCCGAGCCGCAGCTCGCCCTCGCCGAACGCCTGCTGGCCCTGCTCGAGACCGACGGGCGGGTCTTCCTCTCCAACTCGGGCGCCGAGGCCAACGAAGCGGCCCTCAAGCTGACCCGGCGCACGGGTCGCACCCACCTCGTCGCGGCCGTGGGATCCTTCCACGGTCGCACGATGGGCGCGCTCGCGCTGACGTCCAAGGCGGCCTACCGCGAGCCGTTCGAGCCGCTGCCAGGAGACGTCACCTTCGTCCCGTACGGCGACGCCGACGCCCTCGCCGAGGCGGTGACCGACGAGACGGCAGCCGTCGTGCTCGAGCCCATCCAGGGCGAGGCGGGCGTGCGGGTCCCGCCCCCCGGCCACCTCGCGGCTGCTCGCCAGGTGTGCGACGACCACGGCGCGCTGCTCTGGCTCGACGAGGTGCAGACAGGCATCGGCCGCACCGGCGCCTGGTTCGCCCACCAGCTGCCCAGCGGACAGGGCGTCACTCCCGACATCGTCACCCTCGCCAAGGGACTGGGCGGCGGGATGCCCATCGGCGCCACGATCGGTCTCGGCCGGGCCGGGGCGCTCCTGGAACCCGGCAACCACGGCACCACGTTCGGCGGCAACCCGGTGGCCTGCGCCGCTGCGCTCGCCGTGCTCGACACGGTCGCCCAGGACCACCTGCTCGATCATGCAACGGCTCTCGGGAAGACCCTGCGCGACGGCCTGGGAGAGGATCCCCGAGTCTCCGAGACCCGCGGCGAGGGACTTCTCATCGGTCTCGAGCTCACGGTGGACGCCCCCTCCGTAGTGGCCTCAGCGATGGCGGCAGGCTTCATCGTCAACGCCACCGGACCCAGCACGATCCGATTGGTGCCGCCGCTGGTCGTCTCCGCCGACGATGCCCACGCCCTCATCGACGCCTGGCCTGCGATCCTCGACGGAGCGGGGGAGACGTCGTGATGCGCCACCTCCTCGCCGACGACGACCTCAGCCCGGCCGAGCAGGCAGAGGTGCTCGCGCTCGCGGCCGAGCTCAAGGCGGCGCCATACGACTCGAAGCCGCTGGCCGGACCGAGGACGGTGGCGCTCGTCTTCGACCGACCGACCCTGCGCACGCAGGTCTCCTTCACTGCCGGCATCGCCGAGCTCGGCGGCAATCCGATGACCGTCGACGGCGGGCTCGCCGCCATGGGGTCGCGCGAGTCCGTCGAGGACGTGGCGCGGGTGCTCGGTCGCCAGGCGTCGGCCATCGTCTGGAGGACCGCCCACCAGAGCGATCTCCAGCTGATGGCGGACTACGCCGGGGTTCCTGTGATCAACGCATTGACCGACGAGTTCCACCCCTGCCAGCTCCTCGCCGACCTGCAGACGGTGCAGGAGCGGGTCGGGACCCTGGCCGGCACGCGGGTCGCCTTCGTCGGCGACGGTGCCTGCAACATGGGCAACTCGTGGGTGCTGGCCGGTGCGACCGCCGGGATGCACGTCGTGGTGGGCTCCCCGGAGGGCTTCGAGCCCGACGGGGGAGTCATCGAGCGGGCCTGCCGCCGCGCTGAGCAGACCGGCGGCAGTGTCACCCTCGCTCGTGATCCGGCAAAGGCGGTCGAAGGAGCGCAGGTGGTCGTCACCGACACCTGGGTCTCGATGGGTCGCGAGGACGAGGCCGACGCGCGCGCCGGCCTGTTCGAGCCCTACTCCGTGACGAGCTCGCTGCTCGCCGGTGCCGCCTCGGACGCCATCGTGATGCACTGCCTGCCGGCCTATCGGGGCCTCGAGATCAGTGCCGAGGTCATCGACGGCCCGCAGAGCGTGGTCTGGGACGAGGCAGAAAACAGGCGTCACGCCCAGAAAGCGATCCTGACCTGGCTGCACACCCACAACGAGGAGGCGCGATGAGCAACTCCGCCGTCAGCCCGGCGACCAAGAACGCCCGTCACCAGCGGATCATCGACCTGGTCACGCACCACGACGTGAGGTCCCAGACCGAGCTTGCCGAGCTGCTGGCCCAGCACGGCGTGCACGTCACCCAGGCGACGTTGAGCCGCGACCTGCTCGAGCTCGACGCGGTCAAGGTCCGCAGTCCGGAGGGCACGCTCGTCTACGCCGTACCCGCCGAGGGCGGCGACCGCAGTCCCACCGGCGCGCGCGAGTCGGCCGGCTCGCGCGACCGGCTCGCCCGGTTGTGCGCCGAGCTGCTCGTCAGCGCCGAGGCCAGCGCCAACCTGGTCGTGCTCCGCACGCCGCCCGGCGCGGCCCAGTTCCTCGCGAGCCTCTTCGACCGGGCCGAGCTCGGCGACGTGCTCGGGACCATCGCCGGCGACGACACTGTCCTCATCATCGGCCGCGACCCCAACGGCGGCGAGGCCCTCGCCCAGCGGTTCCTCGGCTTCGCCAACCCGCAGTCCAACCAGCAGCCCAACCCGCAGACAGCAAAGGACGACCACTAAGTGAGCAAGGTCCTCACCTCCCTCCCCGTCGGCGAACGCGTCGGCATCGCCTTCTCCGGCGGCCTCGACACCTCGGTCGCGGTCGCCTGGATGCGCGACAAGGGTGCTGTCCCGTGCACCTACACCGCCGACATCGGGCAGTACGACGAACCCGACATCTCCGGTGTCCCGAGCCGGGCGAGGGAGTACGGCGCAGAGATCGCGCGCGCCGTCGACTGCAAGACCCCGCTGGTCGAGGAGGGCCTGGCGGCGCTCGCCTGCGGTGCCTTCCACATCCGGTCCGGCGGCCGCGCCTACTTCAACACCACGCCCCTGGGCCGGGCCGTCACGGGCACGATGTTGGTCCGCGCGATGCACGAGGACGGCGTCAACATCTGGGGCGACGGCTCCACCTTCAAGGGCAACGACATCGAGCGGTTCTACCGTTACGGGCTGCTCGCCAACCCCGACCTGCGCATCTACAAGCCTTGGCTGGACGCGGACTTCGTCCACGAGCTCGGCGGCCGGCACGAGATGAGCGCGTGGCTCACCGACCACGGGCTGCCCTACCGCGACAGCCAGGAGAAGGCCTACTCCACCGACGCCAACATCTGGGGCGCCACCCACGAGGCCAAGACCCTCGAGCACCTCGACGTCTCGCTGGAGGTCGTGGAGCCGATCATGGGCGTGAAGTTCTGGGACCCCGCCGTCTCGATCGAGGCCGAGGACGTGACCGTCCGGTTCGAGGCCGGCCGCCCCGTCGCGATCAACGGCACGATCTACTCCGACATGGTGGCCCTGGTCCACGAGGCCAACGCGATCGGCGGCCGCCACGGACTCGGCATGTCCGACCAGATCGAGAACCGCATCATCGAGGCGAAGTCCCGCGGCATCTACGAGGCCCCCGCGATGGCCCTGCTCTGGATCGCCTACGAGCGGCTGCTCAACGCCATCCACAACGAGGACACACTCGCCAACTACCACGCCGAGGGCCGGCGGCTCGGCGTCCTGCTCTACCAGGGTCGGTGGCTGGACCCGCAGGCGCTGATGCTGCGCGAGTCGATCCAGCGGTGGATCGCGTCCTTGGTCACCGGCGAGGTGACTATCCGACTGCGGCGGGGTGAGGACTACACCGTCGTACGCACATCCGGACCCGCGTTCTCCTACCACCCCGACAAGCTCTCGATGGAGCGCACCGACAACCCCGCCTTCGGCCCCGCCGACCGGATCGGTCAGTTGACGATGCGCAACCTCGACATCGCGGACTCGCGTGCCAAGCTCGAGCAGTACGCCGCCCAGCCGCTCGACCAGGGACAGGTGCTTGTCGAGAACGGGACCCTGTTCGGGGAGATCGAGGCCGGCGGCTACGACCGGATCACCGACAACCCGTCCTCGGAGGCCGAGGCCGACGCGGACCGCGCCCTGGACCATGCGGCCATGGAGTCCGGGACCGACTGATGGGCGAGCTGAGCACGACCAACGAGGGCAAGCTCTGGGGCGGCCGCTTCGAGGGCGGGCCGTCTCCGGAGCTGGAGGCGCTGTCCCGGTCGACCCACTTCGACTGGCGCCTCGCCCTCTACGACATCGCCGGATCACACGCGCACGCCAAGGCCCTGGGGGCGGCCGGCCTGCTGAGCGCCGCCGAGCAGAACGAGCTGCACCGTGGGCTCGACGTCCTCACCGCAGCGTTCACCTCCGGCCGGCTGCAGCCTTCGCCGTCCGACGAGGACGTCCATGGCGCGCTTGAGCGCCTGCTGATCGAGGAGGTCGGCCCGGACGTCGGCGGCAAGCTGCGGGCCGGGCGGTCGCGCAACGACCAGATCGCCACGCTGTTCCGGTGCTACCTGCTCGACCACGGTCGTGTGGTCGCTGGGCTCGTCCTCGAGCTCGTCGAGGCGCTCGCCGTACAAGCGCAGACGCATCTCGGGGCGATCATGCCGGGACGCACCCATCTCCAGCACGCCCAACCGGTGCTGCTGTCGCACCACCTGCTGGCCCACGCCTGGGCGCTGCTGCGCGATGTCGACCGCCTCGCCGACTGGCAGGACCGCGTGAGGTCGGACTCTCCCTACGGCTCTGGTGCACTGGCCGGCCAGAGCCTGGGCCTCGACCCCGTGCTGGTCGCGACCGAGCTGGGCTTCACCGGCTCGAGCGCCAACTCGATCGATGGGACCGCCTCGCGCGACTTCGTCTCGGAGTTCGCCTTCGTGTGTGCCCAGATCGGGATCGATGTCTCGCGGCTCGCGGAGGAAATCATCCTCTGGGCGACCAGGGAGTTCGACTTCGTGACCCTTCACGACTCCTGGTCCACGGGCTCGAGCATCATGCCGCAGAAGAAGAACCCCGACATCGCCGAGCTCGCCCGCGGCAAGTCGGGACGTCTGGTCGGCAACCTGACGGGCCTGCTGACGACGCTCAAGGGACTCCCGCTGGCCTACAACCGCGACCTGCAGGAGGACAAGGAACCGGTCTTCGACTCCCTCGACACCCTGGAGGTGCTCCTGCCGGCCTTCACGGGTCAGGTCGCGACGCTGACCTACAACACGGAGCGGATGGCCGTGCTGGCCCCACAGGGGTTCTCGTTGGCGACGGACATCGCTGAGTGGCTGGTCCGAGAGGGAACCCCCTTCCGGATAGCCCATGAGCTTGCCGGTGCCTGCGTGCGGGCAGCGGAGGCGAAGGGCACCGAGCTCGAGGGCCTCACCGACGAGGAGTTCGCCGCCATCTCGCCTGCATTGACGCCGCAGCTGCGACTGGTGCTCACCGCCGAGGGTTCCGTCGCGTCCCGCGACGGCAGGGGCGGGACCGCCCCTGATCGCGTCCGCGAACAGATCGACGAGCTCGCCGCCGTCTCAGCGGCCTGTCGTGAGCGCCTTGCCTGACCTGGCGTCGCGCCTGGCGGGGCCGGTGCTCGACGTGGCTCCGACCCTGCTGGGATCGACGCTGCGCTGCGGCGACGTGGCCGTGCGGATCACCGAGGTCGAGGCCTACGCGGGGGCTGACGACCCGGGTTCGCACTCCTTCCGGGGGCCGACGCCGCGCAACGCCATCATGTTCGGGCCGCCGGGCCACCTGTACGTCTACTTCACGTACGGCATGCACCACTGCGCCAACGTGGTCTGTGGGTCGGAAGGAACCTCGGCCGCCGTGCTCCTGCGGGCGGGCGAGGTGGTCGAGGGGACCTGGACCGCCCGCGACCGTCGGTCCAGGTCCACGGACCGCGACCTGGCAAGGGGTCCCGCTCGACTGTGCCGGGCCCTGGGCATCGACCTGGCTGACAACGGCAACAACTTGACGGACGGTCGGATCCGGCTCTCCCTCGGCGACGCGCCCGTCCCGGGCGCGGTCTCGCGTGGGCCGCGGGTGGGTCTGCGCGGAGCTGCTGACTACCCCTGGCGCTTCTGGCTGACGGGGGAGCGGAGTGTCTCGACGTACCGGCCCGCCACGGTCAGAGCGCCCCTCAAGGGCCTCTGACCTGCACGAACGGTGCACTGGCCACCCCGAGTTGGCGAGTTGGACGGGCAGGGTCTAATGTTTCCTCTTGTCGCCGCGAGCGACCACCCGCCTCGGCCCACTCGGTCGAATCAGCCGGGTACAGCCGCGTGCGACACCCTGCAGGGCAGAAGCCAGTTTGACGGGCCTCACCCGAAGGGGTAAGTTTGTGCAGGTTGTCCCAAGACAAGCCCGGCCAGTCCGGAGGCGCTTGGGTGCGTCTGATGTTTGAGAACTCAACAGTGTGTCATAGTCGACGAATTAGTTTGTTTTGCCCCGTCATCGTGACTTTTGCTCGTTCGGCCTTTTTGGGTTGGGTGGGTGGTTGTTGTGGTGGTGGTTTCTTTGATGATGAGCAATAATTTCTGACAATATTTTTTGTCAGTGTTTTGTTTGATGTTGGGGGATGTGGCTCTCTTTTTCCTGTGTTGGCTCTTTTTTGGGGT
>NZ_DATLWX010000025.1:0-36137 GCF_035576065.1 Nocardioides sp. | reverse complement strand
GACCGGACAGGTCTCCGCGAAGACACCCACGCAGTGGGGTCAAGCGTGCCAGGAGTCACGAGCACGGCAGCAGGCCAGCGATCTCACCCTGCCGGTCGACCTCAGGTCAACCGCTCCCAACACTCACAGCGTGCCAGTGCGAGATCGCGAGCGGATCCGGCGCCAATCTCACGCGGTCCGTAGCCTCGTGGGGTTGGCGATCTTGCACAAGAGGGAGCCATCGCGTCGACACTCTCAATCGAAATCTGCGTGCAGGTTTCGGTGCGCTTGGACCGTGCTGTCATTCGTCGATCAGGTCATCGCCCGTGAATCGCCGGTTCAGTCGTACAGAACACGGAACCGAGCGAAGTCCTTTGGATCGCGGTCGCTGATCTGAACTGGCGCCGTGGTCCACTGCCACACATTTTGGTCGGCTGACTGCGAGAAGCGAATGGGTCCTCGAGTCCCCTCGACTTCAACCGTGTCTGGCCATCTCGGCCCCAAACGTGTTCCGCCGCTGCTGGTTTTGCGCAGGGCATCGAGAAGGACGTTCACGGTGTCGTAGGCCTCTAGAGCTACGAACGACGGTGCGCATGCCAATCGCCGACGAAGCTCGGCCTGCACACGCGATCCGTGAGGGCTTAGGCTCCCCGGCAGGTATCGAAGGAACGGAATGGCAGCGCTATCTGCGCCAAGCGTGGCTGCCCAATCTGGAAACTCCGGCTGCCCAGCGGGTGCACCAATGACAATCTGGGCGAGCCGCTCGTCGCAACGAACGGACCGCACAATCGAGACTGCAGGGTCTGGGTTGCCGACCAAGAGAAGCAACGCTGTTGCGTTGAGGTCGACGACCTCGTCGCAGACGGCTGCTGGGCCCGCCGCGTCCGCCTCGATCATGTGCAGGGAAATTCCCGCCTTGCCAAGCTGATCTTCCAAGATCTTGACGCCCGCCGCCCAGTACGGGCTGGGTTGTATTGCTACAGCAACAATCTCGTGACCGGTTGATGCCAGATATTCTGCGTACACAGCCCACCCACGAGACTGTGGCGGCGCGAGTCGCGCGACCCAAGGCGAGGGACGCTCGACGAGGGAGTCCAACACTGCCGATGAGCACATGTAGGGCATACCGAGGGCATCCGAGCGAGTGGCAACCGCCTGCGCGACGACACTGTGATACTCCCCAGCGAGGGCGACAACCCCCAACTCAGCGAGCTCGTCTACGACGGCGACGGCGCGGTCTGGATTGGCGGCGGTGTCCCGGATGAGCAGTTCGACAGGTCGCCCTTGCAGCCCTCCCGATTCGTTCGCTTCTTCTACGGCTAACTGCATTCCAGCTAGCAAGTGCGCGCCTGCCATCACCCAGCCTGGGCGCGTGAGAGGGACGAGAGCCCCTAGCCGAACCGGCGGCGTCAACGTCGGTGCTGGAACCTTCAACTCAGGGTTCACCGGGCTAGTTCTCCAGGGACTGGTGGTTCGTCACGGATGGTCGAACCTAGTCGGTGCCCCCATCGAGTTCGCCACCGAGCAACCCGCCCGGATGCGCCCCACCGGACGTGCGAGGTGTGCCCCGCCGCGGGGCTAGCGGTTCCGACCACCTCAGCTGCGGAGACCCCGGGCCACCCGGTCGAGTTGCTGTTCCCGGATACCGAACGGCTAGCGAAACTCAGCTACGACCTCGATGAGACCCACGATGTGTGAGTTGAACTTGTCAAGGTCTTCCGCGGGGATCCAGTACTCCAAGATCGTCTGGCCGCCTGCTTGTTGCACCTCGTAGGAGTCGAGGAACGGCTTCTCGACCTCGAAACGCGTTACGTAGCCGACTCCACTCGCCTTGACGTTCCAGTCACGTGCGTTACGGGTTGCGTAGTCCTCGTTGAGTACCGGATAGAAGATCGGCTGGTCGGGCAGTCGAGGCGGCCACGCACACCACCCCGACTCCTCAACGAGCGCCAGTTCCTTCGGCCCGGTGGGTCTCCACAAGGTCACCGTCTCCATGGCCGGAGCATTCCACACGTCCCACGGGGCCGGTCCGCGTTGTGACCGCTCGTCAGCCGGGGCTGCGCTCAGCGGATCCCGTGCTGGGCAGCGTGGCGTCAACTACCTACGCGCGTCTGGTCCCCCCGCCACGCTGCAGGGATGGAGCGCAGGACACCCGCCAGGTCCTCGACCACGAGGCATTGCGTCGCACTGTCGAACCAGTAACGCTCACCTGCTTGGACGAATACAGGCTCTTCCAGGTCGAGCCATTCGATCTGCGAGATGAGCGTGAGGCGCTCAGCAGTGGTCTTCAGGCCGTCATCGAACACGTCCCTACAGTAGCTACCGGGATTCCATACGGATCTTGCTCCGCTAGCGGATCGTCGCGCGGGAATGCGCTCCTCGGCACATCCGGTCTCGCTGGCTGGAGCCGCGTGCAAGAGGATCATCGAGCGGCGACTCGGTAGCGGGTGCTGGTCATGCCGGAATCTGTGGTGGCTGTGCCGAGGTGGATCAGTCGGGTCTCGGTTGGCAGCGCGTGGAACAACGGCAGGCCAGTTCCGAGGATCACCGGGGCGCGGGAGATTGTGAGTTCGTCGATAAGGCCTGCGTTGAGGAACTCAGTGACGATCTGGCCTCCGTCTACGTAGACCTGTTTTGCGCGTTCCTGGTCGAGGATGGAGCATGCCTCGTCGATCGACGCGACGACGGCGACTCGGTCATCGTTGCCGGGGGTGAGCGTGGTGCTAATGACCACGACCCGGAACCGTGTGTAGGGCCACTGGTCGAAGGTGAGGACCTTCTCGTAGGTACCGCGGCCCATGACCAGGTGCGTCACTTGGGAGGTGAAGGTGTCGTAGTCGGGTGGGGCGTTCTCACCCTCGAAGGCTGGGACGTGGCCTGGTTCGGCTGGCGGATCGGTGAGCCAGTCGAGGTCGCCGTCGGGGCGGGCGATGTACCCGTCGATGCTGGTGGCGATGAACACCAGTCCGGTCCATTCTCGGTGCTTGGTCCTCATGTCAAGGCCTCCAGGAGTGATTGAGTGGTGCAGGCGGGGGCCGTGTCTCTTCGGCCGGGGGTGACTGCGGCGCGCAGGAGGCTGCCGTGGGCGGTGTCGAGCAGCAGGTGGGCGATCGTCACGGACGAAATGCCCTCACGCATCTGACCGTCTTGTCGCGCACGGTTGACCAACCCGGTCAGATAGTCGATGTTTCGCTGCCATCCGTCGTGGAGAAGTGCACGCAACTCGGGGTCACGTAGGTCCTCGACGAGCATGTCGATGCGAGTGAGCATCTGGTCCTCTGCCACCTCGCTGGCACACGTCGAATCGACCCACGCCAACAGCTCTTGGTGGGCGTCGTCAGAGGTTGGCTTCGACGGGATGCTGCTCACCCAGCGCTGGCTCAGAGCAACGAGGAGACCTCGGCGAGAGCCGAAGCGCTTAATGAGGGTGGCCGGGTGCAGACCTGCTGCGGCTGCCGCACCCGCGAGGGTCCAAGCGGCATCGACGTCGCCCAGGGCGTCACCGACGCGCTGGAGGATCTGATCATCGTTGAGCAATCGGGGGCGAGCCATCACATTAGTAAATCACAATTGCCGAATGAGGCGCCTGGCAGCCTGCGCGCATCGCCGGGCCCGCGTGACATTCCGCTTGTGGGACGTCCGAAGATGCCGACGGCGGCTGACACTGCGCCGACCATCGCTGCTGGCCGCGCGGCGTCGCGGCTGAAAATCCCGCGACCGTAAGCGAGGGCGATGACAGGATGCGGGACATGGTCAACCTCGCGATCCAGTGCTTCAACCTCGACACGACGGATCCTGCCCGCATCGCCTCATTTTGGCAGGAGGCGCTGGGGTGGCGGCGTACCCATTCCACCGTCAACGAGGTAGTCCTCGAACCGCCCGCGGGCAGTGCACAGGACGGAGTCGCTCCGGACCTGCTGTTCCTACGCGTGCCCGAGGGCAAGGCCGTGAAGAACCGATGGCATCTCGATCTGCGCCCCGAAGACCAGGCCATCGAGGTGGCGCGCCTCGAGGCGCTCGGCGCAATGCACGTCGACGTTGGCCAACGTGGCGACGTTGACTGGGTCGTGATGGCCGACCCCGACGGCAACGAGTTCTGCGTGCTGCGGGCATTCAACGCAGAGGAGCGGAGCGAGATCGCCAAAGCAGCTTCAGCACCTGCCGCCGGGCCACGGTGACGGGCTGACTGGGTCGCGTCGCGATCCGCTAGTGACGACGTGCGGGAACGTCCGAATTGGGCGCGTGTCAGTCGGGCGTCGAGTCAGGGCTGATCCACGCGATCTCCTGGGCCAACCTCTGTGCCCGGTCACCACAAACCCCATGCTCCCAAGTGGTCAGGTAGTAGTTCCGCCACGCCACGATAGAAGCGGTGAGTCGCCAGTTGATCCCTCCGGCACTGCTGATGCCACCGATCAATGCGGTGCTTGAGGATGGGGGGTAGTAGCCAGGTCCCCCCGCGTGGGGCCCGTCTTGGTGAACCTGCGCCAAGAGACGACCCCATTGTTGTCGCGGCGATGCCCTCGGCATGTTGGGCTGACCCAGATAGTCGAGGTTGAAATACCGACCGCCCTGTGCGTAGTCCTGAACAAGCGCGAGCACACTTGGCATGTACTTGTCGTTCTCCAGGTTGGTCGCTAGAGCTGCCACCTCGGCCTCATCGATGGCTTCCCCAACGCGTTCTTTGATGAGCTCCCGGCATCGCACGTCGAGATCCACGATCTTGTGGCCCAAGGACTTGAGTTCCGCGGTTGGCCACTCCGTGCAATCCACGTCGACACGGATGAATCCCAAGGTCAGTTTGAGCATTCGCTCCATTCCTGCAGCGAGAAGTGCTGTCAACACATACTCGTCTCGTCCGAGAAAATTCATCCGGTTCGTCAGGCGGATCGCCGTACGGAGGAAAGCATCGGCCGCAGCCAACTCGTCGTCGATCACCATGGCTTCGATGAGCGCCGTATCGAGGCCGTCCCTCTCCATACTGTGAAGGTACGGCAGCACCCCGTCCGGTGTGGGGTCATATACGCGGCTCGCGAGCGGATTCGGACCTAGTGGGCGCCGCCAAGTCGCGGGTCGGTCTTCCAGAGGGCGCCTACACTGGAGTAGGAACCCGCGACTGGCACACGCCACGCTCTGCCGGGTGCGCCCGCCCTGTGCTGACCAAACATGATCGGCCATCGGTCGCTGTCGGGCACAGTCGCGAGTATGAGGCTTGTGTCTGCTGCCCAGTCCGCTGGCGACACCCGCGGTGGCGGATCGGCTCGCGGCGGAGTTGGAGGACCGTGGGCACCAGGTGGTGGTGGCCCGCGGCGCTGGGGCCGACACGTCGCACCTGCTGGCTAACTTCGTTGCCGCCGCCAGCCGGGCCGACGTGGTGATTCCGCACTCCAACGCCGGCAGGTTCGGGCCAGCGGTGGCTGCGGAGGTGGGGGCAACACTGGTTTGTCTCGACTCGCTCCTGCCGGGTCTCGAGCCGGATGCGCAATGGGTTGAGTTCCTGCGATCTCGCGAACTGTCCGACGGGCTCCTCGCCCGCTGGTCGACGTGGTGGCCGCGTCAGGACATCCAGTCCGTGGTTGGGGAACACTGGGACCTACTCACCACCGATGAGCCACGGGTGCCACTGCGACTGTTGATCGAGGAGCCGCCTGCGCCTGCGTCCTGGCTCGCTCGGCGCTCGGGATACATCGCGTTCGGACACACCTACGCCGAACAGACGGCTGTGGCCGAGGAGAACGGCTGGGAGGTACGACGCTTGGAAGGCGAGCACCTGCATCTGCTCACGGCCCCCGACGAGGTCGCCGAGACGCTGCTGGAGGTGATCTCGCTCCTCGAGGAGAGATGACACATGCAACGGGCAGCGGTTGGGCGCCGCACGTCTGCACTGTGCCGTAGCCGGAACGATGAACGGGCCCCAGCAGGCAGACGCCCCGTAGCGGCGGCTCGAGTCCCGTAGGGGTCGTCCGGGTGAGGTGTCCGGGACAGGAGCCTCCAACGGTGAGCATTGTCGGATTCCTACAACTGGCCGTATCCGGTCGATTCTGGGGGACCGCCAGGACTCGGCTGGTGACCAGATCGACATGCCGAGCGACGGCAACCGAAACTCCCCACCGGAACCTCTGTCCACCGGAACCCGGCGGGATACGTTTTCGGCCTGGACCCGAAGACAGCCGCCGCCACCCCGAACCTCGTGGGATACGTGCGCGCCAGCACCCGCGACAGGAGCCGGTGTATCACTTGCTGGACTAGCCCAGTGGTCCCGACTTCTGTCGAACGGGTCTCGTGCCAGCTGTGGGATCCCTACGTTGTGACCGTGCTGTCCGTTCAGGATGTTCGTCTGGACCCGCACGCGCGCAGGGTGTGGCGGGGGGATCGGGAGCTTCAGCTCTCACGCAAGGAATTCGATCTTCTCCACGCGCTCATGCGGCGTGCGGGCGAAGTGGTGACCCGTGCCGAGCTGATGCTCGAGGTCTGGGAGACCAGCTTCTGGTCCTCGTCGAAGACGATCGACGTGCACCTGGGCTGGCTGCGTCGCAAGCTCCACGACGACCCCAGCGCGCCGGAGCTCATCAGGACCATCCGTGGCGTGGGTCTCCGGTTCGAGTCCTGAGCGGCTGCCCTCGGTACGCCGACAGCAGGAGTGGCTCTAGTCTGCTCCCGTGTCTGAGCGCGCACCCACTCTCGCCGTGATCGGGGGCGGTCAGCTCGCCAGGATGATGGCCCAGCCGGCGATCGGGCTCGCACTGCCGCTCCGGTTGCTCGCCGAGGCGCCGGGCGTCTCGGCGGCCCAGGTGATCCCCGACCACCTCGTGGGGGACTACACCGACCTGCCGACCCTGCGCCGCGCCACGGCCGGCTGCCAGGTCGTCACCTTCGACCACGAGCACGTCCCCACGGCGCACCTCCAGGCACTCGCGGCCGACGGCATCGCCGTCCGCCCCGGACCGGAGGCGCTCGTGCACGCCCAGGACAAGGCGGTGATGCGCCAGCGCCTCGCTGAGCTCGACGTGCCGTGCCCCCGCAACGCCGTCGTCGCGACCACCACCGACGTCGAGTCCTTCGGGCTGCCGTGCGTGCTCAAGACCACGCGGGGCGGCTACGACGGCAAGGGCGTGTGGGTCGTGCGCGACGTCGCCGACGCTGACATCGCCTTCGAGACAGCCGCAGCCGCCGGGGTGCAGATCCTCGCCGAGGAGCTGGTCGAGTTTCGCCGCGAGCTCTCCGCCCTGGTGGCGCGCTCCCCGTCGGGCCAGGCTGCTGCCTACCCGGTCGTCGCCTCCACGCAGCTCGACGGTGTCTGCCACGAGGTCGTCGCCCCTGCGCCCGACCTGGCGCCCGCCCTTGCCGGCGAGGCGCAGCAGATTGCGCTGCGGCTGGCCGGTGCGCTCGACGTCACGGGCATCCTCGCCGTCGAGCTCTTCGAGACCACCGACGGTCGGATCCTGGTCAACGAGCTCGCGATGCGTCCCCACAACACCGGTCACTGGAGCCAGGACGGCGCCGTGACGTCCCAGTTCGAGAATCATCTGCGCGCGGTCATGGACCTCCCGTTGGGTTCACCCGCCCCGCGGGCTCGCTGGACGGTGATGGTCAACATCCTCGGTGGGCCCACCGACAGCGGCCGCCTCTACGACGGTCTGCCCCACGCGATGGCGCGCGACCCCCACCTCCGCGTCCACCTCTACGGCAAGGACCTGCGACCGGGGCGCAAGGTGGGCCATGTGAACGCCTACGGCGACGACCTCGATGATTGTCTGGAGCGAGCCCGCCACGCAGCCGCGTGGTTCCGCGGAGACCTAGGAGACGAGAGCGAATGACGGAGTCAACGACCGGGCAGACCCCCAAGGTCGGCATCGTGATGGGCTCGGACTCCGACTGGCCGGTGATGAAGGAGGCCACCGAGGCCCTCGCCGAGTTCGGTGTGGACTTCGAGGCCGATGTCGTCTCGGCCCACCGGATGCCCGACGAGATGCTGGCCTACGGGCGCGGTGCGGCGGACCGTGGGATCTCGGTGATCATCGCCGGTGCCGGTGGAGCAGCTCATCTGCCCGGCATGCTGGCCGCCGTCACGCCACTGCCCGTGATCGGGGTTCCGGTCCCGCTCAAGCACCTCGACGGCATGGACTCACTGCTCTCGATCGTCCAGATGCCGGCCGGGGTCCCGGTCGCCACGGTGTCGATCGGCAACGCCCGCAACGCCGGCCTGCTCGCCGTACGCATCCTGGCCGTCGCCGACCCCGACCTGCGCCAGCGGATGGTCGCCTTCCAGGCCGATCTCAAGCAGGCCGCCCACGACAAGGGATCCGTCGTGCGGGATGCCAGCTCGACGACCGGACGAAAAGCCGGCTTCTGACCACACCGTCGACCAGCCGGCGCCTCGTCGCAGTCGACGTGGCGCGCTGCCTCGCGCTGCTCGGCATGGTCGCCACGCACGTCCTCGAGGCACGGACGGCGGACGGGGACCTGGCCTTCGGGCAGGCTCTTGCCGGTGGGCGCGCGTCCGCACTCTTCGCAGTCCTGGCGGGTGTCAGCATCGGGCTGGTCGCCGCGCGGAGGACGCGTTCGCGCGACAACTCTCGTGCACGGACCTCAGTCGCACTGGTGGTGCGCGCCGCACTGGTCGGCGCGATCGGACTGCTGCTCGCCGAGGTCGACTCCGGGATCGCCATCATCTTGACCTACTACGCCGTCCTCTTCGTCCTGGTGCTGCCCTTCCTGGGCCTCTCCGGGCGTTGGCTCGCCGGGTGCGCCGCAGCCTGGGTGCTCGTCGCACCGGTGCTCTCGCACTGGCTGCGGCCGCGTCTTCCCGAGCGTGGCTTCGAGAGCCCCTCGTGGGGTCAGCTGGTCGACGATCCGATGGGCCTGCTGGCCGAGCTGACCTTCTCGGGCTACTACCCGGCAGTGGTCTGGCTGGCCTACCTCCTGGTGGGGCTGGCCGTCGCCCGGCTGGACCTCACCGCACGTCGTACGGCGCTCGCGCTGGCCGGCGGGGGAGCAGCACTGGCGGTCCTGGCGACGGCGGCTTCACGGGCGCTGACTGCGCAGCCGATGGTCGAGAGGGCGCTGCTGGCCGACCCTCCGAGCACGGCCGCGACGCCCGAGGTGCTGCTGGACCGGATCGCGCAGGGGCTGCCCGGCACGACGCCGACGGGCGGCGCGTGGGAGTGGCTGCTGGTGGTCGCCCCGCACAGCGCGACACCGTTCGACCTCGTGCAGACCATCGGGTCCGCGCTCGCCGTCATCGGTCTCGCTCTGCTGGCGGTCGGGGCAACGTCGGGAGCCGCGACCCGCGCCGTGGCGATCTTCTTCGGCGCCGGGACGATGACGCTGACGCTCTACTCCCTGCACGTGGTCTGCCGTGCTCCCGGACTGCTTCCGGACGCGCTGCGCGACAGCTACCAGTTCCACGCGCTGCTCCTGCTGTCGATCGGAGCGCTCTTCGCGGCGGTGGGGAGACGGGGGCCGCTGGAGCGGATCGTCGCGTCCGCGTCCCGCCGTGTGGCCGGCACGTCCGGGTGAGCGACCGGCCGCCCTAGGCTCGGAGCATGACGACACGCTGGGGAGTTGCCGGAACCGGTTGGATGGCCGAGGTATTCGTGGCGGACTTCGCCCACGTGCCCGACGCCGAGGTCGTGACGATCGGCTCGCGCTCGGCGGACCGCGCGCGCGAGTTCGCCGCGAAGAACGGTGTCGCGGACGGCTGCACCTACGACGAGCTGGTCGCGGCCGACGTCGACGTGGTCTACATCGCGACGCCACACCCGCAGCACCACGGTCTGGCCCTGGCGGCGATCGAGGCCGGCAAGCCGTTGCTGGTCGAGAAGTCCTTCACCGGGTCCCTCGCCGACACCCGCGAGGTCGTCGACCTCGCCCGCAGACGCGGTGTCTTTTGCATGGAGGCCATGTGGACGAGGTTCCAGCCGGCGGTGGTCGCTGCGACGGCGCTGATCGAGGACGGTGCCATCGGCGACGTGATCGCGGTCCAGGCCGACCTCGGCGCCTTCCGCGACTACGACCCCGAGCACCGGCTCTTCGCCCCCGAGCTGGGGGGCGGCTCGATCCTCGATCTCGGCGTCTATCCGATCTCGCTCGCGCAGTACTTCCTCGGCACCCCCGAGGCCGTGGCGGCGACCGGGACGCGCTACCCCAACGGCGTGGACGCCAGCGCCGTCATCGCGATGCAGTACGCCGATGGCCGGGGCGCCTCCGTCGCGTGCGCGCTCACCACGGAGACCCCCGGTCGGGCCGTCGTGTGGGGCACGGGCGGATCCATCGAGATCGGGCCTCGGTTCCACCACCCGACCGAGCTGGTCATCCGGCGCAACGGGGGAGGCCTGGAGACTCTCGACTTCCCGGTGCGAGGACGCGGCTACAGCCACGAGATCGACGAGGTCAACCGCTGCCTGGCGGCGGGGATCCTCGAGTCGCCGACCATGCCGCTGGCCGACACCGTCGACGTGCAGTGGGTGATGGAGGAGGCGCTGGCGCAGGTCAGTCGGTCGGCACTCAATCGGTGACGCGGCCGCGCATCGACTTGATGTGACTGCGTTCCTTCTTGGCCTTGAGCCGTCGTTCCTTCGAGCCCCGCGTGGGCCTGGTGGCACGGCGGGGCGGCGGCGGTGGAGCGAGTGCCTCCCGGAGGAGGTCGGCCAGCCGCTCACGGGCAGCGGCCCGGTTGCGGTGCTGGCTGCGGTGCTCGGACGCCGCGATCGCGATCACGCCGTCGGGCCAGCGCTTGAGTGCTCGCGCTCGCTGGAGGTCCGAGAGCGATGTCGCCGTACGCACGTCCAGCTCCAGCTCCACCCGGCTGTCGGTGGTGTTGACGGATTGGCCACCAGGACCTGGCGATCGGGAGAACCGTTCGACCAGGTCGCTGTCGGGGATGGTGAGGCCGGCGGGCAGGCCGGGACCGGGCGGGACCTTCATGCGCTCCGCTTGCGCCACTCGATCGCGGGGCAGGTGTCCATCACCATCGCCACGCCTTCGGCCGTCGTGCGGGCGAAGGCGTCCTCGTCAATGACGCCCAGCTGGAACCACACGGCCTTCGCGCCGATCGCGACTGCCTGGTCGGCGAACTCGCCAGCGTCCTCGGAGCGGCGGAAGACGTCGACCACGTCGATCTCGAACGGGACCTCGGCGAGCGTGGCGTAGCCCTGTTCGCCGTGCACGGTCTGCGCCGACGGGTGGATCGGCACGATCCGCTTGCCGCGCTGCTGGAGCAACAGGGCGATGGAGTGGGCCGTGCGTGCGGGATTGTCGGAGAGGCCGACGATGGCCCAGGTCTCGAGGTCGTCGAGCATGAGCGAAACCGAGTCGTCGTCCTGCCAGCCTGCGTCCATCCGCCGATCCTATCGACGCGGGGGACGTCCGCCGGTCGGGCGCCGATCAACGGGTTGGGGTTACCCGAAAGTAGAATCGTGGCCATGACCGACTTCTACTCCCTGTCCGACGAGCACCAGGCCATCCGCGAGGCGGTGCGTGCCCTGTGCGAGGCCAAGGTGGCGCCGTACGCCGCAGCGGTGGACGAGGAGGCGCGCTACCCGCAGGAGGCGGCCGACGCGCTGCTGGCCGCGGACTTCCACGCCCCGCACGTGCCTGAGCAGTACGGCGGCGCCGGCGCCGACGCCCTCGCGACGGTGATCGTCATCGAGGAGGTCGCTCGTGCCTGCGTCAGCTCGTCGCTGATCCCCGCTGTGAACAAGCTCGGCTCCTTGCCCGTGCAGATCAGCGGCTCGGAGGAGCTCAAGGCGAAGTATCTCGGCAAGCTCGCAGCCGGGGAGGGCGGCTTCTCCTACTGCCTGTCCGAGCCCGACGCCGGCTCTGACGCCGGTGGCATGAAGACCCGCGCCGTGCGCGACGGCGACGACTGGGTGATCGACGGCGTCAAGCGCTGGATCACCAACGCGGGCGAGTCCGAGTTCTACACCGTCATGGCCGTCACCGACCCGCAGCTCAAGACCCGCGGCGGGATCAGCGCGTTCGTGGTGGAGAAGTCCGACGAGGGCGTCTCCTTCGGCGCCCCGGAGAAGAAGCTCGGCATCAAGGGCTCGCCCACCCGGGAGGTCTACTTCGACAAGGTGCGGATCCCCGACGACCGGCGCATCGGCGAGGTGGGCAGCGGGTTCGCGACGGCGATGAAGACGCTGGACCACACCCGGGTCACCATCGCCGCCCAGGCAGTGGGCGTGGCGCAGGGTGCCCTCGACTACGCGCTGGGCTATGCCAAGGAACGCCAGCAGTTCGGCAAGTCGATCGCCGAGTTCCAGGGCCTCCAGTTCATGCTCGCCGACATGGGCATGAAGGTCGAGGCCGCGCGCCAGCTGACCTACGCCGCTGCAGGTCGCTCGGAGCGCGGCGACAAGGACCTGACGTTCTTCGGTGCTGCCGCGAAGTGCTTCGCCTCCGACGTCGCCATGGAGGTGACCGTGGACGCCGTCCAGGTGCTCGGTGGCTACGGCTACACCCGCGACTACCCGGTCGAGCGGATGATGCGCGACGCCAAGATCACCCAGATCTACGAAGGCACCAACCAGGTCCAGCGGATCGTGATGGCCCGACAGCTCCTCGCGGGGATCCAATCCGACCTCTGACCTGCGGGGTGGGGGGTTCCCCCTTTCGGGTGTCGGGCGTTCGAGGTCGCGCTAGGTTGTTGCCGTCACCCTCAGACGACAGGACAGCGGCATGCCCACGCACGATCGTCGACAGACAGATCGACCCGCGGGGGCGTCCACGCCCCCCGCGGGAGTGGAGCGGCGACGGCAGCGAGCGGTCGACAGTCTTGGCCTGAGCGCTCCCCTGCGACAGCTGCGCGACGCCCGCTTCGAGCGGATCACCCGCGTGGCCAGCAAGGTCCTCGACACTGCCTGGGCGTCCATCACGGTGCTGGACGGCGACCAGGCGTGGTTCCCCAGCGCCCACGGCTTCGACATCCCTCTGATGGCCCGCGACGAGACGTTCTGCTCCCGGACCACCGCCTACGGTCGTGTGACGGTGGTCCCCGACGCGACGCTGGACCCCGATTTCGCCTCGTTGCCCTTGGTGGTCGGCGAGGGCATCCGCTTCTACGCCGGCGTCCCCTTGGTGGACCCGACCGGCAACATCGTCGGGGTGTTCTGCGTCTACGACCACGAGCCCCGCACCCTGCCCGGCGAGGACCTCCAGACGTTGGAGGACCTCGCTGCATGGGCCCAGCAGGAGCTCATCGGGTCGGGCGAGATGCTGCGGGCCGGCCGCGTCCAGGCCGCGATGCTGCCTGCTGCCCCCATCCGCACGGACGGCTGGCACGTCGATGGCATCTGCATGCCCGCCCTCGCTGTGGGCGGCGACACCTTCGACTACGCCCTCACCGACGCCATCGTCCACATCGGCCTCGGTGACGTCATGGGCAAGGGCACCGGGGCCGCTCTCGTCGGGGCGGGCGTTCGCGCCGCGGTCCGCAGCCTGCACCTCGACGTCGTCCAGGGCGCCGACCTCGGGGCGATGACCCACCGGCTGTCCCAGGTGCTGCAGGGAGACCTGGACCGCGCCGAGTCGTTCGTCACTCTCTTCCAGTGTGCGATCGACACTCGCTCGGGTGCCGTTCGCTACGTCGATGCCGGCGCTGGCCTGTGCGTCGTGGTCAGGGTCGACGGCAGCGTGGAGCGCATGGCCAGCGAGGACCGCCCGATCGGCATTCTTCCCGAGGACACCTGGACCCAGCACCGCACGACACTCGAGCCCGGGGAGCGCATGCTGATGTTCAGCGATGGGCTGCTCGACCTCCTCGAGGACCAGGTCGAGTGGTGGCACGAGGTCGGACGGCTGGTGGCCGACCACGCCGATCCTCCCGGCCTGCTGACTGCCATCCGCATGCTGACCGTTGACCAGCTCGGCCTCGACGACGTGACGGCCGTGGCGGTGTATCGCGCCTCGGAGGAGGGCGAGTGAGCGACGCACGTCGCTTCGTGGTCAGGGTCGTCGCCCTCCTGACTGCGATCCTCGGCATCAACTACGTCGCCTGGCGCTGGCTCTTCTCCGTCAACTGGGACTACTGGTGGATCGCGGTCCCGCTCGTGGTCGCCGAGACCTACAGCCTCATCGACTCCCTGCTCTTCGGCATGACGGTGTGGCGGCTCAAGGACAGGGGTGAGCCCCCCGTCCCGGCGCCGGGCCTGACCGTGGACGTCTTCATTGCGACGTACAACGAGCCGATCGAACTGGTGATGGACACCGCCCGCGCTGCGCAGCGGATCACCTATCCACACGCCACGTGGATCCTGGACGACGGCAACCGCGCCGAGCTGCGCGCGCGTGCTGAGGCCGAGGGCATCTCGTGGATCACCCGCTCCGCCGACTGGGCCAACATGCCCCGGCACGCGAAGGCCGGCAACCTCAACAACGCCCTGCTCACCACCGAGGGTGAGTTCCTGCTGATCCTCGACGCCGACATGGTCCCCGAGCCGCGCATCCTCGACCGCACGCTGGGCTACTTCGAGGACGAGCAGATGGCCCTGGTCCAGACGCCGCAGTACTTCGTCAACGTCCCCGACGACGACCCGCTCGGGAGCCAGGCGCCACTCTTCTACGGTCCGATCCAGCAGGGCAAGGACGGCTGGAACTCCGCCTTCTTCTGCGGCTCCAACGCCGTCATCCGCCGTGAGGCGCTGATGCAGCTGGGGATCTCCCGCTATGTCGGCGAGGTCGAGCTGGGCGTGCACCGCGCGCTCCGCACCGCTCGCTCGGTCATCCGCAAGGCCCGCAGGGGCCTGGGACAGGACCAGCACGAGGTGCTCCACGCCCTGGACGAGATCCTGCACCACATCGCGCGGGCTCGCCGCGAGCTGCGGAGGGGCCAGGCGCTCTTCGACGTCACCTACCGCTTCCAGCACCGGGTGGCAGCGACCCGCCGACAGCTCGTGGGCTCGGACCTGAGGGCGCTGCACGCCGACCTCGCCATCATCGCCGGGCTTGAGCAGCTCAGCGACGATCCCGACCAGAGCCTGGCGACCATCGACGATGCTGCTCTGCTTCAGCTGGCCGACCGGGACTGGTCACCACTGGGGGCCGTCGAGACCGTCGAGGCACTCGTGCGCTCCATCGACGTCGATCGCGGCGACGAGGCGCAACCGGTGATGCCCATGGCCACCATCTCGGTGACCGAGGACATGGCGACCTGCATGCGCGTGCACGCGCTGGGGTGGCGGACCGCCTACCACGACGAGGTCCTGGCCAAGGGTCTTGCCCCGGAGGACCTCCAGACGATGCTGACCCAGCGGCTGCGCTGGGCACAGGGCACCGTCCAGGTGATGTTCCGGGAGAATCCCCTCGTCCAGAAGGGCCTCTCGGTCGCCCAGCGACTCATGTACCTCGCGACCATGTGGAGTTACCTCGCGGGGTTCGCGGCGCTCATCTACATCGCGGCGCCGGTCGTCTACCTCATCCTGGGGGTGCTGCCCGTGTCGGCGCTGAGCACCGAGTTCTTCGTCCGACTCGTGCCATTCCTGGTGATGAACCAGCTCCTGTTCTTCGTGGTGGCCGACGGCCGTCCCACCTGGCGCGGGCAGCAGTACTCCCTGGCGCTGTTCCCGGTCTGGATCAGGTCCTTCACGTCCGCGTTCGGCAACGTCTTCCTGGGACGGTCCCTCGACTTCGCCGTCACCCCCAAGGAGAAACGTCAGGCGACCCGACGACGGTGGGACCTCATCGAACCGCAGCTCATCGCGATGGGGCTGCTCGTGCTTGCGCTGGTCGTCGGCGGTGTCCGCCTGGCCATAGGTCATGCCTCGCCGCTGGGCACCGCCTTCAACATGGTCTGGGTCGTGTTCGACCTACTCATCTTCTCCGTGCTCATCAAGGCCGTGCTTTACCAAGGCCACGAGACGCACGCCGCCTCGGCTCGCGTTCCCCAGACATCGACCGCACGTCCATCCGACGAAGGAGCAGCATGATCGAGTTCAATGTCCGCACCACCGACCAGGGGCTGGGTGTCGTGGCCCCGCACGGGCGTCTCAACATGGTCGCTGCCCGGCACCTCCGCGACGCCATCAACGGTCTGATCGGTGGCGGCACGACCCGGATCGTGGTGGACCTCGCCGACACGACCTTCATCGACTCCTCGGCGCTGGGTGCGCTGGTCGCCGGGCTGAAGTCCGCTCGCCAGGTCGGCGGAGACCTCAGGATCGCCCGGCCCACCGAGTCCGTCATGACCGTGTTCCGCCTCACCAACCTGGACAAGGTGCTTCGCCCCCGCGACGACGTCGAGGGAGCGTTCGATGACTGACGAGGGCACGTGGGTGGAGGCCTTCGAGGCCCCGGTCGAGGAGGCAACCCTGGACCTCGTGCAGGACCGGCTCGAGGCCTTCTGGACTCGTGCGGTGTCGGTGGAGCCCACGGAGCGGATGAAGCTCGAGATGGCGTTCGTGGAGATCGTCGGCAACATCATCGAGCACGCGTTCGCCGTCGACACCACGGATGGGGGCCGCATCCTGAGCGTGGTCCTGAGAGCCGACGCCGACTCCATCGAGGCGGTGATCTCCGACAACGGGTTGCCGACCGCCCTGGATCTCGGCTCGGTCACGATGCCCGACGAGGACGCGGTCTCGGGTCGCGGTCTGGCGCTAACCGTCGCTGCGGTCGATGAGATGCGCTACGAGCGGGTGGACGGACGCAACCACTGGACGTTGCGGCTGGCCCGCCAGTCCGGATGAGCCACCGGAGCCGCTCTCTCCCGGCCGTCCTTGCCGTCGCTGTCGGACTGGGTCTGCTCATCGCGACCGCGTCGCCGGCGGTCGCGGACGACGCTGCCCCTCCCGTGCCCCAACCAGGACACCCGTGGTTCGGCCCCGGCCTGGACTGGGCCGAGGACTCCGCGGCTGACTATGCGAGCCGGCTCGGCGCGATGCCCTCGCTGTACGCGCAGCGCGTCAACTACCCGTTGGGGCCGGACGACGTGAGCTTCCTCGAACGTTTCGCCGGCGAGGCCGGGTCCCAGGGTGCCGTCGCCGCTCTGGTCCTGGAGCCGCAGCTCGAGCTGGAGGAGCTGACCGGTGCCGACGCGGCCGCGCTCGGGACCGAGCTGGACCGTCTGCACGATCAGCACGGTGGGCACTTCCTGGTGCGGTTCGCCCCCGAGATGAACGGGTGGTGGACGTCGTGGGGGCCAGCAACCGGGGAACTACGTCCGCGCGTTCCGGACGGTGGCCGAGGGCGTGCGGGCCGCAACCGACCACGCCGAGATGGTCTGGGCGCCGGTGTACGGCGCGGGCTATCCCTTTGGTCGGGCCCTGGACCGTCCCCGCTCCGCCGACGGGCGCGCCGACCGAGAACGTCTCGACACTGACGGCGACGGTCGACTCGGAGACGGCGACGACCCCTACGGGCCGTACTTCCCCGGTGATCGCTGGGTCGACTGGGTGGGCCTCCACATGTACCGCTATGGCGGCCGGAGCAACGGCAACAACGTGGCACCGCGCCCGGGTGAGGTCGAGGCGCGGCTGGAGGACCGGTTCAGATACTCCGTGGGTGCCAGGCGTTCCTCCTTCTACGACCGGTTCGCCGGGCCGCAGCAGCCGATGCTGGTGGAGACCGCGGCCCTGTTCCAGCCGTCCAACGGAGAGGGCGACCCGGAGCGCAGGATCAAGGAGACCTGGTGGCGGCAGCTCTTCGCTGCCACCACGGATCGCCCCGCCATCGGCGCGATCAGCTGGCTGGAGCTCGTCCGGGCCGAGGCGGAGACCGACGAGGAGTTGGCGGACTGGCGGGTCACCCACCAGCCGGAGCTGGCCGCCGCTTTGCGCAGGGACCTACAGGCGTCGGGCATCGCGCTGGGGCCGGTGACCCGCGAGGTCGAGCCCGCGGAGGAGCGAGGGGCTGGGGACGGTCAGGAGGACGCGTCCTCCTCGGGCGGCAACGAAGACCCCCCGCCTCGGGTCGTCACGATCGGGCCGCTGACCCCGGGCTGGATCGTGCTCATCGCGGTGTCGCTGGGCGCCCTCTACGCCACCGGCCGGTCGCGGATGCGACGACGTCACCCGCCCGGCTGACGCTCTCCGGTACCTTGCGCGGATGACCGCGATGAATCGAGGCAGCGCCCCGGTCCGGGTGACGCTGGCCCACGAGTGCCAGCTGGTGAACGCGGGACTGGCGGCTCTGATGGCGCCGTACGCCGCGCGGGTGCGGGTGGTCCCGTCGCCCGGTGGCATCCCCGCCCAGGACGTCGACCTGACGCTGCACGACACCCTCGCCGACGTGCACGACCTGCCGGGGCAGCCCGCTCCGACCATCGCTCACGACGGGCGACTGGTCACCTGGAGCTGGAACGCGCGTCCCGAGCTCGTCGAGCTGGCGCTGGCCCACGGCGCCAGCGGCGTCCTGTCCAAGCAGCTGCCCGCCGCCCGGTTGGTCGCGGCGTTCGAGTCGATCCACCGCGGCCGCCAGGTCGTCGACCTCGGAGACCGTCCCGCGACGGTGGGCGTCCCCGCGGTGCGGCGCGTCCTCACGCCGCGCGAGGGCGAGGTCATCGCGATGATCACCCAGGGCATGACCAACCAGGCCATCGCCCAGGAAGCCTGCATCAGCATCAACTCGCTGAAGTCCTACATCCGCTCGGCCTACCGCAAGATGGGTGTCGACTCCCGGTCGCAGGCGGTCCTGTGGGGAGTGCGCCACGGCTACGTCGGCTCAACGGCCGTCGACCAGGGCGCCGGGCTCACCGCCTGAGCGAGCGCAGGCTCGCCTCCGAGCGAACCTGTCGTCTCCGAGACGTTGTGACAGCAGGAACGCTCGGTATGTCCGCCGCCCCGGCGTCAGCGACAGGCGCCCATCCGGCCGTGCCCGTGCCGGGCGTGACGGCGGTGCGGCCGCAGGAAGACGAACCACACGGCCGCGATGAGCAGGACCAGGGGCGCGCCCTCGAGGACGGCGACGCCGACGAGGACGGCGATCACCAGGACCGGCACGAACGTCGGCATCCCTCGGCGCGCCACCGGGGCCGGCCGCGCTGGGACCACCGGAGCGGGCGCGCGAGGGAGGTCCCAGAAGAGCTGGTCGAGATCGGCTCGGGTGCGGGCCGACCAGATCGCGTCGAGGCGCTCGGCGTACTCCTCGTGGTCGAGACGGCCGGCCGCGAAGTGGTCGTTCAGCCGTGCCGTGGCGCCCTCCCGCTCCGCGTCACCGATCCGGGTGTCCATCACAGGTCCCGAGGGTCGTCGTGGGCCTCATCGATGGCGTCTTCGTTGTCGTCGTCGCCCTGGCTCGGGGCGGCCCCGTCGGCAAGGATCCCGTAGAGCGCGCGTCGGGTGTCGACGAGGACTCCGATCGCGGCCTTGCGCTGGCCGTCGGTGCCCTGGGTGACGATCTGCCACACGGCGCTCATCATCTGGCCGATCTCGGACTTCAGGTCGCCCGACGTCCCACTGGTGGCTCGCTGGCTGGCGCGCTGGAACGGGGCCCAGACCGCCTCGAGGTCGCCGGAGTGCGCGGCGACGTACGCCTGACCCTCCTCGGTGAGTCGCAGGGTCTTGCGTCCGCGCTCGTCGTCGACCTCGACCAGCCCTTCGTCCTGGAGCTGCTGGATCGTCGGGTAGACCGAGCCGGGGCTGGGGCGCCAGGCGCCGTCACTGCGCTCGGCGATCTGCTGGATCACCTGGTAGCCGTTGACCGGCTCGTTGCGTCCCACGGCGTCGCTGACCACTGACAAGATCGCGAGGCGTACGTCGCCGCGCTTGGCCCGCGGCCCGGGAGCGCT
Organism: Nocardioides sp.; assembly: GCF_035576065.1. GTDB lineage: Bacteria > Actinomycetota > Actinomycetes > Propionibacteriales > Nocardioidaceae > Nocardioides. Next base: position 16,438 of record NZ_DATLWX010000025.1, on the reverse strand, counting down.
GGGCGCTGCGCCCGGCATCCCCCAGCCGAGCAGACCCTGCACCCACGGCGGGGGACCGCCGTGGCCGCCGCCGCTGTGCCGGCGACCGCGCTGGCCGCCGTCCCATCCCTGCCATGAAGTGCCGTGCTGCTGGAACCGCAGGTCCCAAGGGTTGTTCTTGTGTCCCATGATCATGCTCCCTCGACGTGCTATCGACGTGCTATCGACGTGCTATCGACGTGGTATCGCCAACCTATTGCGATATATCGCGATAGTAGACCGACGCAGACGTGCGTTCAAGGAGGACGGGTCAGACGGTCTGGGGTCAGACGATCTGGGGCAGGTCCGAGGCCAGGCCGGTGAAGGACGGCGTGCGCTTGTCCCGGAAGGCAGCCACGCCCTCCTTGCCGTCACCACGGGAGGTGTGGAACATCGCCAGTGAGTCGGCGATGTGCATGTCGAGGGGATGCGGGGCGGCGGTGCCGGCGTAGATCAGCTGCTTGGCCAGGGCGAGGGCGACGGGGGAGCGGTCGCGCACGAACGAGCGTGCCAGCTCCAGGGCGGCCGGCACCAGGTCGTCGGGCTCGTGCAGCGAACGCACCAGCCGGCCGGCGTACGCCGCCTCGGCACTCAGGACGTCGGCCGAGTAGACCCACTCCAGCGCCTGCTGGGTGCCCACGATGCGTGGCAGGAACCACGAGGAGCAGGCCTCGGGAACGATGCCGAGCCGACCGAAGACGAAGCCGATGCGGGCCCTGGTCGAGGCCAGGCGAATGTCCATGGCCAGGGTCATGGTGGCTCCGATGCCGACGGCGGCGCCGTTGATCGCGGCGATCACCGGCTTCGGGCAGGCATGGATCGCCAGGGTGACCTTGCCGCCGGTGTCCCGGACGCCGGTCTGGAAGGGGTCCTCGGTGAGGTGCTCGCGCAGGGTCGCGGGCGTGGGGGAGAGCGACTCGTCCAGGCCGAAGACGTTGCCCTCTGCGGAGAGGTCCATCCCGGCGCAGAACGCCTTGCCCTCGCCGGTGACGACGACCGCCTTGATCGTGTCGTCGGTGGCAGTCGCCAGGAAGAACGCCTCGAGCTCGCGGGCCATGGTGACGTCGAAGGCGTTCAGTGCATCGGGTCGCGACAGACTCAGGAGGGCGACCCCGGTCTCGTCGGTCTCGAGGGCGAGCGTCTCGTAGGTCACTGCTTCGGTCGTCCGGTCGGGGTGCAGACGTTGGCCGGGACGACGTCGTCGGCGATGATCGCCTCGAACACCGCGGGCGCCCGCTCGGGGTCGGCGATGATCCGGTTGGGATCGCTCGGTGCCGACAGGTTGGGCATCGTGCACGTGCGGCTCTCACCGCTCATCGCCAGGGCGAAGCGGCCCAGCGCGAGCGGCCCCATCTCCTTGTCGATCCGGATGGCGTTGGCCGAAGCGTCGCTCAGACGCCAGTAGCGCACCGGGTTGAGGAACGTCCACGGCGACTTGGCCGCGGAGCCGAGGGCGCCGATGACCTCACCCTGGCGACCGACGCGGTCGAGGTCGCCGAGCGCGCTGACGTAGCGCGATCGCGAGTACGCCAGGGCGGTCTCCCCGTCCACCTCCTGGCAGCCCTTCTTGATCTTCAGGCGTGCCTTGGGGTCGTCCATGGCGGTCTTGGGACAGATCTCGATGCCACCGAGGGCGTCCACCGTGTTGATCACGCTGCCGAACCCGAGCTCGACGTAGTGGTCGATGTGGATGCCCGTGAGCTGCTCGACGGTCGCGACCAGCAGGGGCGGCTCGCCGCCGCCCAGTGCGAAGGCCGAGTTGATCATCTGCGTGCCGTGTCCGGGCACCTCGGTCAACGTGTCGCGGGGGATCGACATCTTCGTGTCCGGGCCGGAACCCGTGTGGAGCACGATGATCGTGTCGGTGTTGGTCCCCCCTCGCGGCCCGGTGCCGAGCGCCTTCTGCTGGTCCTTGGTGAGGTCGTCGGCCTTGTCGGACCCGACGATGAGGTAGTTGGTCCCCGGCTGGTCGTCGGGGCGATCTCCTGCCGTGGGCTCGGCGTCGACCTTGTCGATCTTCGACCAGGCCCAGATCGGTACGGCGATCATGAAGACCAGCCAGAGCAGCAGCAGCAGCTTGAGGAACCCGAACCGGAAGCGCGGGAGTCGCGGGCGCGAGCGCGAGCGCTTCGGGGGTGGGGCGGCGGGCGGCGTACCCCTGCCGCCGGGTGGGCGACCCGACGACCCTGCTGGCCGAGTCTGGGCCGGCTGAGGCTGGGCCGGCATGACGCGGGTCTCGGGGGGCTGATCCTGGGTCGGGACCATGCGGGTCGCATCGTCGGAGCGCGCCGAGCCCTTCGAGCCGTAGAGCCACTCGTATTCGGGGGTGCCCTCCTCGGGGCCGCCGTTGCCTGGGGGACGCTGTGCCATGCGCGTGACGCTACCGTGCGGCCATGAGTGAAACGCTCCCCGCTCGCACGGTGTCCTTCTCCCGGGTGTCCCTCTCGCTCGCGGCGACGACGGTGCACGCCAACATCCTCGGCAACGTCCACGGTGGCGAGATCATGAAGCTGGCGGACTCCACCGCCGGGGCGGTCGCCTTCCGCCACAGCGGCGGCCCGGCAGTGACGGCAGCGATGGACGAGATGAGCTTCCTGCGGCCGGTGCACGTCGACGACATCGTCAAGACCTACTCCGAGGTCAACTGGGCCGGCCGCTCGTCGATGGAGATCGGGGTGCGGGTGGAGGCGCAGCCCTGGGGCAACGCCTCCGACGAGCCCGTGCACGTCGCCAGCGCCTACTTCGTGTTCGTGGCGATCGACGAGGACGGGTCCCCGCGACCGGTGCCGGGCCTGATCACCCAGACGCCCACGGAGGTACGCCGCCAGCGTGAGGCCGAGATCCGTCGGGCGCACCGGCTCGCCCGCAAGCTCGAGATCGACCAGGGCCGCGAGTCGTGACCGCGACGTCGTGGGCACCCGGGGTCACGATCCGTCGGCGTGAGGTCCTGCACGGCGAGCTCTGGATGGACCACCCGGTGTCGGTCGTGGCGGACGACGGCGAGGTGTTCGCCGTACTCCTCGAACCAGGGTCGGAGTTCACCTTCCACGACCACCCCTTCGGTCCGCATCCGTGGGGTGCCCATGCTGCCTGGGGCGGTCGCCAGGTGCTGCAGATCCACCGTGTCGGCGAGCTGTACTCGGTGTGGAAGTTCTTCGATGAGGGCGGCGAGTTCCTCCACTGGTACGTCAACTTCGAGTCCGCCGTCGTCCGGGACCTCGCCGGGTTCGACACCAACGACTACGGGCTCGACCTCCTCGTGCACCCGGACGGCCACCGCGAGTGGAAGGACGTGGAGGATCTCCACTGGCAACGCGCAGAGGGCCGGATCACCGTCGAGACGGTCAGCGCCGTGCTCGAAGCGGCGAGCGGGGTCATCGACCTGCTCGACGCCGACGACCTGTGGTGGGCGCGGTTCGACGATTTTGCCCCGACGCGGGTCGGTCAAGTTTGACGGTTACGGATGCGGCATTTCCGCGGGTGCCTCATCCTGATGGTCCAAGAGACCGTCATGGAGCTGAAGATGAGAATGAACAGGCGACTCGTCACCGTCCTCGCCATGGCTCCGCTCGTCCTCGGAGGCCTTGCTGCGGCGCCGGCCGGGGCTGATGACCCTCCGCGGGACGGCACCCGTCCGACACCCAGCTTGGACGACCGGAGCCAGGCGCGCTCCATCCCGGTCCCGAGCAAGCCGACCTCCGGGATTGCCGACCCGGGCGTGCGCTCGGCTGTGCGTGCGATCAAGCAGTCTCGCGACCTGCCACACCTGCGGACCGACAACGGGCAGCTGCGGGTCGAGGTCCTGGGGACCGGCCTGCGCATCGCCGTACGCCGTCAGGGTGGGACCGTGGTTGCGGCCATGCGCGGCCTCGTGCTGGCAGATCTGCCGCCGTCACGGATCGCTGGGCTCGAACGGACAGCCGGCGTCACCCAGGTGCGGCTGCCGTTGGACCTGATGGGACCCGACAGGACGGGGACGACGGTCAGGGTGTCGACGACGCCACGCAAGGTGGGCACGCAGGGACTGGAAGCCCTCACCAAGACCGGCGTGACGGGCCTGCACGCACGCGGCCTCACTGGCGCGGGAGTCCGGGTCGGCATCATCGACGCCTTCGACGCGGCAGCGTGGGATGCCGCTGCCGGCGCGGGGGAGCTGCCGGTGCAGCCTGCTGGAACGTTCTGCCTGGCCGCCGGTGCCCCATGCGGTGTGTGGGACGACAACGTGAAACACGGCGTTGCCGTGGCCGAGGTCATCAAGGACATCGCTCCCTCCGCCGACATCTACATCGCCAGCGTGACCACCGCCACCGACTTCAGGGCGGCCATCGACTACTTCGCTGCCCAGGGGGTCCGGGTCGTCAACCGGTCGGAGGCGGTGCCCTACGACGGCCGTGGCGACGGCACCGGCGAGATCGACGGGATCGTGTCCTACGCCGAGATCCAAGGCATCACCTTCGTGAAGTCAGCCGGCAACACCGGCGTCGGTCCCGGCACCCCAGGAGGCTACTTCCGCGGGCTGTGGTCAGACGTCGACAACGATCAGTACATGGAGTTCGGACCCGGCGACGAGGCGCTGGACTACGACTGCGGGTTCACCTACGGCCTGCGGTGGAGCGACTGGGGCGCGGCAGCCACCGACTACGACATGTACATCTACGACGGGGCCACGCTGGTCGGCTTCAGCGAGGACCCCCAGGGATCCGGTCAACCCCCCCTCGAGTTCGCCAAGCAGGCCGCGGACCCGACCAGGCGCTGGTACTGCATCCGGGGCAGGACCTATCAGCTCTACGTCAAGCGCTTCGCGCCGGGCGGCGGCTCAGCAGGAGACGTCCTGGAGTTCATGGTGAAGAGCACAGGTGGCGTGCAGTACGCCAGCAATCCCGGGAGCGCCGCTTCCCCCATCAGTGACGCCGCCAACCCGGGGGCGCTCTCGGTCGGGGCGGTCGACCCACCCATGGGTTCGACGATTGCGACGTACAGCTCGCAGGGCCCGACCAACGACGGCCGGATCAAGCCGGATCTCAGCGCTCCTTCCGGCTTCAGCAACTTCACCTACGGCTTCTTCAGCGGCACCAGCGCCGCCGCCCCAGTGGTAGCCGGCACAGCCGCGCTGCTGCTGTCGGCCGACCCCAGTCTCAGTGCCGCCGCACTCGCCGGACAGCTGCGAGCGGCCGTGGTGGACCGCGGCGCACCCGGTCCTGACAACCTCTTCGGCACCGGAGAGCTGTTCTTCGCACCGCCGCCGCCGCCGCCGCCGCCGCCGCCGCCGCCGCCGCCGCCGCCGCCGCCGCCGCCTCCTGTCCTGTCGGCCCCCTCGACGGTCCGTGGCCTCGAGGTGAAGGGTCGCCCGGGTGCAGCCCGCCGCGCGGTCCAGTGGCGTGCGCCCGCTGGAACTGGCAGCTCCCCGATCTCCGCCTACCGGGTGACGGTGAAGAAGGGACGCTCGACCCTTCGCGTCCGCGTCATCTCGGCCACGCGCAACCGGCTCGTGATGCGCAAGGCGCTGCTGCCTCGCGGCAGGCTGGTGGTGAGTGTCGCGGCCATCAACACTGTCGGAGCCGGCCCGAAGGCGCGTGCGGCGTTCGTCGTGCGCTGAGCGCGGCTCGCTCGGCCCGGACAGGGAAAGCGGTAGTCCACTGCCACCAGGTGGCAGCGGACTACCGCTGTCTTCGGCGAGTCGTGCGCCCATGTGACGGGTGGGACTGGTGATACTGGGCGAGCTGACTTCCCCCAGCAGAGAGACACCCGATGCCCTCCACTGCACTGCCTGCCGCGCAGCCCGCCCGATTCACGACCCTGGACCGTGCACAGCGCGTCCGCTTCCGCCGCGCCGTCGCGCTGATGGTCATGACCGTGCTGGTTCCCGGCTCGGCCCAGCTGGTGGCGGGCAACCGCCGGGTCGGGCGCATCGCGACGCGGGTCTGGCTCGCGCTGGTCGTGACCGTGCCCTTGGTGCTCGTCGTCTCCTACTTCTCGCACGGCTTCGCCTTCTGGGCCATCTCCAACACGCTCGTCCTGGGTCTGGTGCGCCTCGTGCTGATGGCGCTGGCCGTCGGGTGGGCCCTGCTCTTCATGGACGCCTGGCGTCTCGGGCAGCCCCTCGGTCTGCAGCAGCGCCAGCGTCTCGCCGTGGTCGGGGTCAACGGAGTCCTGTGCTTCTCCGTTGCGGGGGCGCTGCTCTTCGGGGCGCACATGGTCGGCGTACAACGCCACTTCATGCTGACGATGTTCGGCGACGGTGAGGTCGTGGGTGCCCACGACGGTCGCTTCAACGTCCTCCTGCTCGGCGGCGACTCGGGTGCCGGGAGATGGGGGCTGCGGCCAGACTCCCTCACGGTGGCCAGCATCGACGCCCGCACGGGCAAGACGGTGCTGGTCGGGTTGCCGCGCAACATGGCCGACTTCCCCTTCGCCGAGGGCTCGGTGATGGCCAAGCAGTTCCCGAAGGGGTTCAACTGCGACGAGTGCTACCTCAACGGCGTCTCCACCTGGGCCCAGGACAACACCGAGCTCTTCAAGGGCTCGAAGACGCCCGGGGTCGATGCCACGGTGATGGCGGTCGAAGGCATCACCGGACTCCAGATCAACTACTGGTCGATGGTCAACCTCAAGGGCTTCCGCAGCCTCGTCGACGCCGTCGGCGGCGTCACGCTCAACGTGCGCGACCGGATCCCCGTGGGCCTGCCGCACGACTCGTTCTACCGTCACATCGAGCCCGGCACGCGCAAGCTCAACGGCGAGGACACGCTGTGGTTCGCGCGCGCCCGCGACGGGTCCGACGACTACTCGCGCATGGCCCGGCAGAAGTGCGTGATGAACGCGATGCTCCAGCAGGTCAGTCCCCAGGACGCGTTGACCAACTTCTCCGAGATCGCCGAGGCCTCCTCCGAGATGGTCTCCACCAACGTCCCCTCCAGCGAGGTCGCCACCTTCCTCGACCTGGCGATCAAGGCCAAGTCTCAGCCCATCGCGACCGTCAGCCTGGTGCCGCCCAGGGTCGTCACGGCCGACCCCGACATCGACCTCGTCCACGCCATGGTGGCCGCCGCCATCGACCGGGCCGAGGGTGAGAAGCCCGCGCCCTCTCCCACGAGCGAGGCAGCCGGGGCGGGAGCCGGGGACGAGAAGTCACCGGCCGCCGCCACCCCGGGCGAGGGTGCCACGACGCCGGCACCGCCGCCCTCGATGACGGGCGGCTCGATCGGCTCGCTCAAGGACGGCTACGCCGCCAACGAGGCCGAGGACCTCGAATCGGCCTGCTGACCTTGAGAGTGCCGCCAGGGACCTACGGCGTCCGCTCGCACTGACGAGTCCGGTCTCGACCGGCACCGCCCACGCAGGTGTCCCGGGCGCCGCCGCCCACCAGCAGGTCGCGACCCCGACCGCCTGAGAGCCGGTCGCGCCCCCCGGCGCCGCAGATCACGTCCTTGCCACGGCCGCCGTCGACCTTGTCGGCACGAGGCGTGCCGACGATCACGTCGTTGCCGGAGGTCGGGCGCTGCCCGAGGGTCAGCTGCACCGTTGCGACTCGGCCTTGGCAGCTCGGGGGAGGAGGCGGCGGCGTGTTCTTGCGTCCGACCTCCACCACCATCTGCACGACGTCCTTGACCGTCGTGGCGCTGAGGGGCCGGTGGTAGAGGTGCAAGTACCAGACGGCAGTCGTCCCAGGTGCCGTCGCTGCGCCGGGAGTGACCGCGAGGCGCAGGTGTCGCGTACCTCCGGTGGCAACGTCGTCGTAGGTGTAGTTGCCGCCCTGGACGAGCGGCGTCACGGTGGCCGCGTCGTTCGCGCCAGGGGTGCTCCACGCGCGGGTGAAGCCGGCGATGTCGGTATGGGGTGCCTCTGCGACGACCCAGGCATCAGAGCCGGCACTGTCGTTCTGCAGACGGATGTCGAAGCTGGCGGTCTGGCCGGCAGGCACGACGATCCGCACGGATTGCGAGGCACCCGTGTGGTTGTACGTCCCGTCTCCGACGTAGGCCCCGCCGGTGGGCGCGACGCTGGCGTCCGGCAGCGGGGTCGGGGTCGGGGGCCGGGTCGTCCCACCAGGGCCCTTGCCGAGGCACGGTGAAGCCGCATCGAGCGTGTAGTCGCCGCCCAGGCGGTTGACAAAGATCGCCTGCGCAGTCACGTTGTTCGACTCGGTGTAGCCGTAGCCGGTCATGGCAGGGTCGCCGGGCGCGAAGCAGTTGCCGGTCACCGTGTTGCCGTACTGGCCGGGCTGGGTCGTGGCCAGGAAGTAGCCGTACAGCTGGGAGGGGTTCTGCGACGTGCGCCAGTCGGTCACCCGGTGGGTGAAGATGTTGTCGTAGACTTGGGTGTTCTGCGAGACGAAGCCGGCGGCCCGGCAGACGCCACCGCAGGCCTCGGAGCTCCCGATGTTCACGTGGGTGGCGTTGCGGTCGAAGACGTTGTGGTGGATGTGGGCGCCGTCGTTGCGTGGCCACAGCTGCAGACCGCGGTACTTGTTCCGGTAGATCAGGTTGTCGTGCACCCGCGCGTTGAGCGAGTTCTCGAGATACACCCCGTGACCACCCGAGTCGCCTTCGGCCCAGACGATGGTCGGGTCCATGGCACACCCGTGGATGCGGCTGCCCGAGAGCAGGAAGTCGTCCGCGCGGTCGTTGACCGTCGCGTCGGAGCCGTGGGCCTTGCCGATCCCGACACAGATCCCGAAGGGGTTGGTGATGTCGCTGTCGGTGATCGAGATCCGGTCGCCGTGGACGATCAGCAGAGTTCCCTTGATGTTGTAGACATCACCCGTGGCGACGTAGCTGCCCCCGAAGTTCAGGTTCGTGAAGGTCACGTCGTGGGACGCCGGGGTCAACCACAGCTGTCCCATGATCAGTGCTCGACCGCCCGGGCCGCTGGTGATCGTCACCCTGCTGGCGGTCGTCCCCTGACCGTTGCCGATGACGCCGCCCCCGTTGACGTCCTGGAGGCTGTCACGCGTGTAGTAGGTCTGGTTCGCGGGCAGGCAGCCGACCTGACCGGGCGCAAGCGAAGCCTGCAAGGTCGTCAGGGTCCGGAAGGGCGCCGCCTCGGTGCCGGGGTTGCCGTCGTTGCCGTTCGTGGCGGCCCACTTGTTGCAGGCTCCGACGGCCGCGGCAGTCGGTGCGTTGGTGAGGAGCAAGGTCGTGAGCAGGCTCACCACCATCGTGACGACGACGGAGACAGCAGCGGTGATGCGAGACGACATGACGTTGCTCCAGGGGGGCACGGCGTCGAGGGGGTCGACGGCTCTGCGGTCATTGAATGCCTCCGGGGGTGGTCCCGTACGCGCTTTGCGAAGACTTGACCAAGCGCCACCTGGAATCGGACTGCTGAGCCGCCAACCTCTAGGGTGACCGGCGTGACCTACGGCCCCGATCGACGCGTCGTCGCGGTCGTGGTCACCTTCAACCGGCTGCCGCTGCTCCAACGGCTCGTGGCCCGGCTCGGCGAGACCGAAGGGGTCCACGAGGTCCTCGTGGTGGACAACGCCTCGACCGACGGCACGGGCGCCTGGCTCGCTGGGACTCCGACCACTGGCGAGATCCCGGTGCTTGCGCGCACCCTCGACCACAACCGCGGCGGCGCCGGCGGCTTCCACGACGGCCTGGCCTGGGCCATCGACCGCAACGCCGGCCTCGTGTGGTTAATGGACGACGACGGACTGCCCGAACGCGCGTGCCTGACCCACCTGCTGGAGCACGACTACGACTTCTGGGGACCGCTCGTCGTCGACGAGAGCGACCCCGAGAAGCTCGTCTTCCCCATGCGGCTGCCCGGCAGCGCCACGGTCGTGCGCGACCTGGCCGGCGCCCGGGATCGGGCGACCGCGGGCGTCCTGACCGACATCGTCATCCCCTTCAACGGCGTGCTCGTCACCAGCGAGCTGGTCGACCGGATCGGGTTGCCCCGCGAGGAGTTCTTCATCTGGGGTGACGACGTCGAATACCTGTGGCGGGCCCGTGAGGCCGGAGCCCGGGTGGCGACGGTCACCGACGCGGTGGTCCTGCACCCCAGCGTCGGCGAGCTCGGGACGCCGATGATGTGGGGGCGCACGACCTACAACCACAGTCCGAGCGACCTCAAGCACTACTGCATGGCGCGCAACAACCTCGTCAACCTCCGTGACTACCGCGGCCCGCTCCACGCGATGGCGTTCGTGGTCAAGACGCTGTGGTTCTACACCGTGACGCGGCCGAGCCTGGTCCGCCTCCGGCTCAGCGCCCGCGCGATGCTCGACGGCTTGGCAGGGGAGTACGACGGACACGAGAGGTTCCTCACGTGAGCGGGCCCACGGAGAGCCCAGAAAGCGTCGCCGTCGTCGTCGTCACCCACAACCGAGCCGAGCTGTTGGAGCGGATGCTCGACGGCCTCGCCGCGCAGACCCACCGGCCCGACGCCGTCATCGTGATCGACAACGTCAGCACCGACCACACGCGCTCGGTGCTCGATGCCCGCACGGACCTGCCGCTTCACGTCACCACCACCGCCAGCAACCTGGGCGGCGCGGGCGGCTTCCACATCGGCATGCGTGCGGCGTACGACGCAGGCTGGGACCGCATCTGGCTGATGGACGACGACGTCGTGCCGGCCCCCGACTGCCTCGACGAGCTGATGGCGGTCGACGAGGACTGCCTGACGAGCGTGCGCGAGGACCTCACCGGCGCGCTGGTGGAGAAGGCGGCCGTCGACTTCGACCTGCGCAACCCGCTGGCGATCCGCCCCAAGCGCGCGGCAGTCGACACGACGTACGCCGATCGCGCCAGCATGCCCGCGCTCGTCGAGGTGCAGAACGTCGCCTTCGAGGGCTTCATGGTGCGCCGCGACGTGGTGACCCGGATCGGCTTCCCTGACCCGGAGTTCTTCATCTTCTACGACGACGCCGAATACGCCGTGCGCGCTCGGCGAGCGGGTTGGCGCATCTGGGCGGTGCGGGACGCCCGGCTCGTACGACAGCTCGACTTCAACCAGCAGCACGACCTCTCGGGCTGGAAGGGGTTCTACATGTTCCGCAACCTCTTCGTGGTCCACTTCCGTCACGGGGAGAACGTGCTCGTCCGCCTCAAGCCTTGGCTGATCACGCTCGCGGTCGTGCTGCTCAGCCCCCTGCGCGGAGGTCGCGGCGAGGCGGGCAACGTGATCCGCGCCATGCGGTCGGCGCGAGGGATGCGCCACCTCACCAAGTCGGCCGCCCCGCCTCGCTAGACTCGGTCCGCCGTCCACGCGGCCATCCCCAATACAGGAGTCATCCCCTTGTCCCAGGGCCACAATCCTCAGCCCGACCTCGTCGTCGTCGGATCCGGCTTCTTCGGCCTCACCATCGCCGAACGCTGCGCAGAAGAGCTCGGCCTCAAGGTCCTCGTCATCGAGCGGCGCTACCACCTCGGTGGCAACGCCTACAGCGAGATCGACGAGGAGACCGGGATCGAGGTGCACAAGTACGGCACCCACCTGTTCCACACCTCGAACAAGCGGGTGTGGGACTACGTCCGCAGGTTCACCGACTTCACGAACTACCAGCACCGCGTCTTCGCGAAGTACCAGGGACAGGTCTACTCCTTCCCGATGAACCTCGCGCTGATCAATCAGTTCTTCGGCAAGGCCCACAGCCCGGACGAGGCCCGTGCGCTCATCGCCGAGCAGTCCAGCGAGATCGACACCAAGGACGCGACCAACCTCGAGGAGAAGGCGATCAGCCTGATCGGTCGCCCGCTGTACGAAGCGTTCGTCAAGGGCTACACCGCCAAGCAGTGGCAGACCGATCCCACCGAGCTGAGCGCGGACATCATCACCCGCCTCCCGGTGCGCTACACCTTCGACAACCGCTACTTCAACGACACCTACGAGGGCCTGCCGGTCGACGGCTACACCGCGTGGCTGACCCGGATGGCGGACCACCCCGACATCGAGGTGCGGACGGACACCGACTGGTTCGATGTCCAGGACGACTACAAGGGCAGGGTCCCCGTCGTCTACACCGGCCCGGTCGACGAATACTTCGGCAACTGCGAGGGCCGGCTGTCCTGGCGCACCGTCGACCTCGAGCAGGAGACCGTCGACGTGGACGACTACCAGGGCACCGGTGTGGTCAACGCCAACGACCAGGACGTCCCGTGGACGCGCGTGCTCGAGTTCAAGCACCTTCACCCCGAGCGCACGTACCTCCCCGGCAAGTCCATCATCGTCCACGAGTACAGCCGGTTCGCCGAGGACGACGACGAGCCCTACTACCCGATCAACACCAGCGAGGACCGTGCCAAGCTTCTGAAGTATCGCGACCTGGCCAAGAAGGAGCCGATGGTGCTCTTCGGTGGCCGGCTCGGCACGTACAAGTACCTCGACATGCACATGGCCATCGGGTCGGCGCTGTCGATGTTCGACAACAAGCTCAAGCCGCACTTCTCCGACGGGGTGCCGCTCACGAGCGGAGGAGTGGACGAATGAAGAGTGCAACCACGACCGGCCCCACGGTGACCCGCCTGCTGCAGCGGCAGGTCCTGCCGATCGACGGCGACACGGACGTCTTCCGCCTCTACGTCGACCCCGAGGCGGCCGTCCTCGACGCCGACAAGTACGAAGTCGGGTCGAGCCGCGCCGCGCAGAACCTCAACAGTGCGCAGATGCGTCAGTCGCTTAACACGGGTGCCGCGATCCACCCCGACCAGATCCTGGACCGTGAGGCGCTGCTGCTGCCGGCCGAGCAGCGCATCTCCTTCGGCTCCTACTTCAACGCCTTCCCTGCGTCCTACTGGCGCCGCTACACCATCGTCACCGATGTCACCCTGATCCTGACCGTCGAGGGCGCTGGCGCGACCGTGACCGTCTATCGCTCGATGGCCAACGGTCGCTCGCAGCGCGTCGAGACCGTGACCACCGGCTCCGACAGCTCCTCGAGCTTCACCTTCGAGCTCTCGCTGAAGCCCTTCGTGGACGGTGGCTGGTACTGGTACGACGTCGTGGCCGGTGAGCAGGACGTCATCGTCCGCTCCGCCGAGTGGACCGCCGAGGTGCCCGAGGACCGAGCCGTCCACGGCACCGTCGACCTGTGCATCACCACCATGAACCGCCCCGACTTCGTGGCCAAGCTGATCGGCCAGATCGCGGACACCCCGGAGCTCCAGCCCTACCTCGACGAGGTCATGGTGATGGAGCAGGGCACGCAGAAGATGAAGGACTCCGAGTTCTACCCCGCGGCCGCCGAGGCCCTCGGCGACACGCTGCGCGTCATCGAGCAGGGCAACCTCGGCGGATCGGGCGGCTATGCCCGCGGCCAGCTCGAGTCGGTCCGCAAGGGCACCGCCACCTACGCGATGATGATGGACGACGACGTCATCTGCGAGCCCGAGGGCATCATCCGGTCCGTGACGTTCGGTGACCTGGCGCGCCGCCCCACGATCGTGGGTGGGCACATGTTCTCCATCTACGCCCGCACCCGCCTGCACAGCTTCGGTGAGGTCATCACCCCGTGGCGCTTCTGGTGGCTCTCTGCCCCCGGCGTCTTCCAGGACTGGGACTTCAGCGCCCGCAACCTCCGCTCGACGCGCTGGCTGCACAGGCGCGTCGACGTCGACTTCAACGGCTGGTTCATGTGCCTGATCCCCCGTCGGGTCCTTGACGAGATCGGGCTGAGCCTGCCCCTGTTCCTGAAGTGGGACGACTCCGAGTTCGGCCTGCGCGCCAAGGCTGCGGGCTACCCGACGGTGTCCCTGCCCGGCGCCGCCGTGTGGCACATCCCGTGGACCGACAAGAACGACGCACTCGACTGGCAGGCCTACTTCCACCAGCGCAACCGCTTCGTCGCTGCCCTGTTGCACTCGGCGTACGAGCGCGGCGGCCGCATGGTCCGCGAGAGCCTCAACCACCAGGTCGCCCACCTGGTCTCGATGCAGTACTCCACCGTCGAGCTGCGGCTGATGGCCCTCGAGGACGTCCTCGAGGGGCCCTACGCTCTGCACGAGAAGCTGCCCTCCCGGCTGGCGGACGTCAACGCCTTCCGCAAGCAGTTCACCGATGCGCAGCTGCAGACGGATCCGGACATCTTCCCCGCCGTACGCCGCCACAAGCCGCCGCGCAAGGGCAAGGACGACTCCGGAGTGCCCGGCCGCGCGTCGTTGCTGATCCGCGCGGCGACCATGCCGTTGCGGCAGCTCAAGACCGTCCGGCCGACCTCGCGCACCAACCCGGAGGCGGAGATCCCCGCGATGGATGCGAAGTGGTACCGCATCGCGCGCTACGACTCGGCCGTCGTCTCGATGCCGGACGGCAGCTCGGCCGCGCTCTACGAGCGCGACCCCGCCAAGTTCCGCGACCTGATGAAGCGCACCGTCGACATCCACACGCGGTTCCAGCGGGAATGGCCGCGACTCGCCGCGGAATACCGTGCGGCCCTGGGTGACATCACGTCGCCCGAGGCGTGGGAGAAGACCTTCGAGCCCTGGACGACGCAGTCGGTCGAGCCCGTCGAGAGCCCGGTCGAGAGCTCGGCCCCGGAGGGCACCCACGCATGACGAGCACCCCCAGGGGAGCCGCGGTCAAGAGACGGAGCACTCCGGAGGAGCTGGAGGCGCTTCCGCTCATACCGCCGGCAGCCACAGGTCTTGCGGAGGTGGTCCGTCGTCGCTACCTCCTGCGCATGCTGGTCCGCAACACCATCCAGTCGCGCTACCAGGGCACGGTGCTGGGGTGGGTGTGGAGCTATCTCCAGCCCGCCATCCGATTCTGCCTGTTCTACTTCCTGTTCGAGGTGATGATCGGCCGCGGCGCCGGGATGGAGAACTTCGCCGTCCACCTCTTCGCCGGCATGGTGATGGTGCACTTCTTCACCGAGACCTTCAACGGCGGCACCCAGTCGCTGATCCAGAACCGTTCCCTGATCACCAAGCTTCCCGTGCCCCTCGAGATGTTCCCGGTCTCCCGCATGCTCGTGGCCGCGTGGCACACGGTCCCGATGCTGGTGATCCTGGTGTTCGTCTGCGTGGTGCTGGGGTGGGTGCCCGATGCAGTCGGCATGGCCGCCGCGCTGCTCGGCTTCGCCCTGGTTGCGCTCCTCGGACTGGCGCTGGGCCTGGTCTTCAGCGTGGCCAACGTCTTCATGCGCGACTTCGGCAAGGTGGCGCAGACGCTCACCCAGTTCGTGACCTTCAGCGTGCCGATGATGTACCCCTACACGTTCGTCCAGGACCGCTTCGGCGAGTCCGTCGCGTCCTTCTACCTCTACAACCCGATGGCCGAGGCCGTGCTGCTGATCCAGCGCGGCTTCTGGACCGGGACCACCAGCGACCCGTCCTACACCGAGGGCATCCACCTGCCCGACCACCTCTTCACCCGCGGGCTGGTGATGACGCTGATCGCGCTCATCTGTGTGGTGCTCGCCCAACGCCTCTTCTCGCGGCTCGAGTCCCGCGTGCCGGAGCGCCTCTGATGACCACGATGATCCAGGTGGAGAACGCCACCAAGACGTTCACGATGTCCTACCAGCGCTCGCTCAAGCAGATCGCCCTCGCCAAGGCGCGCGGCCGCAAGACCCACGACGTCTTCAATGCTGTGGACGACGTCAGCTTCTCGGTGCAGGAGGGCGAGGCCATCGGCCTGATGGGGCTCAACGGCTCCGGCAAGTCCACCCTGCTCAAGCTGGTCAGCGGCGTCATGCGCCCCGACTCGGGCTCGGTGCTCACCCGGGGGCGGATCGCCGGACTGATCGCCACCGGGGCCGGCTTCGACCCGCAGCTCAGTGGACGCGACAACCTGTTCCTCAACGCTGCGATCCTCGGCATGTCCCGGGCCGAGACGCTGCGCAAGTTCGACGAGATCGTCGACTTCGCCGCTCTCGAGGGCAACTTCCTCGACACCGAGGTCGCCTACTACAGCTCGGGCATGAAGGCCCGGCTCGGCTTTGCAGTGGCCATCAACGTCGACGCCGACATCTTCATCGCCGACGAGGCGCTCGCGGTGGGGGACCGGCCCTTCAAGCGCAAGTGCAAGAAGCGCATGGACGAGATCGTGGCCTCGGGCGTGACCATGTTCTACGTCTCGCACGCGCCGGGCGCCGTACGCAACCTGTGCAGCCGCGTCCTGGTCCTCGACCACGGCAAGCTCGCCTTCGACGGTGACGTCGATGAAGGCATCGCCTTCCTGCACTACGACGACGATGACGACGAGCGGGGTCGCGCCACCGCCGACGACGGGCTCGGCGCCGACGTCTGACCCGGCTCGTCCGCGTCGCGCCTGGACCTGCGCAAACGCGTCGGCGTACGCCGCGGGGGACTTCCTGACGAAGTCCTGCACTTCGGGGCCTTTGCAACGGGGCAGGGTCAATCGGTCTAGGCAACGGTTCATGCCGCTGCCGGGTTGGCGAGCAGCTCGGCCAGCGCTTGGGCTGGTGTCTGTAGGTCGAGGGTAGGGCGTGGGCGCTTGTTGAGGGTGGCTGCGA
>NZ_DATLWX010000024.1:0-117149 GCF_035576065.1 Nocardioides sp. | reverse complement strand
GCAGACTGGGGCAAGGCCATCGGTGGTTCTCCTTCAGTGTGTGACTTGGTCGTTTCACACCGAAGATCCCGCCGATGGCCGCCTACTTCACGCAGCCCCGCCGATTGACCTCAAACCCCACCACTCCACGGGACTCTCCTTGGCGGAGCTGGACAAGCATCTCCTGGCCCCGGCCCGGCTCAAGCTGACCACGATGCTGACTGCTGTGTCGGAGGTCGAGTTCGCGGTCCTTCGGGACGGACTGGGCGTGAGCGACTCCGTGCTCTCCAAGCATCTCGCCACGCTCGCCGATGCGGGGTACGTACGCAGCCGCAAGGGCACGTACGAGGGCCGACGCACGACGTGGGTGGCGCTCTCCCCGAAGGGGCGCAAGGTGCTGCACAACCACGTCGCAGTGCTGCGCGAGATCATCGACGGGGTCGACTGATCCTTGCCGACCTAGCTAGATCCGGACCAACACCTCGTCGAGCGGTTTGCGAACGAGTGCGGGCACGGTCGCCGCGGGCGCGGGGTAGCCGACAGGTATCAGGAGGAACCCACGTTCTTCGGCGGGGCGGCCCAGGATGTCGTTGAGGAACTTCATCGGGCTCGGTGTGTGGGTGAGGGTGGACAGGCCAGCGAGGTGGAGTGCGGCCAGCAGAAACCCGACCGCGATGCCGACCGACTCCTTGACGTAGTAGGGGCGAGGCGAATCAGGGCCGAGGTGCACCTCGAAGACAGCAATGAGCGCGGGCGCGGTCTGCAGGAACGGCTTGTCGGCGTCGGTGCCGAGTGGTCCCAGCGCGGCGAGCCACTCCGCCGGGGCGCGCCGCGTGTAGAACTCGCGCTCCTCGGCTTCGGCCGCCGCTCGCAGCCGCTCCCTCACGCTGAGGTCGGTGACGATCACGAATCTCCACGGCTGTACGTGGGCGCCGCTCGGTGCTGTTGCGGCGACCCGGACTGCCTCCTCCAGCACGCCGTCCGGGATGGGCCGGTCGTCAAAGTCGCGAACCGTCCGGCGCCGGCCCAGGTCGTCGGCGAATGCACGCACCCGTCCGAGCGCCTCCGATTCCGGTACGCCGAGTTGGGGCGCAGCAACCCTGGGAAGGGGGGAGGGAGTGATCATTCCCATCAGCCTAACGGTCAACGAAGCACCCTGAGGGCGCTTCCCGCGGCCACTGTGAAGGTCGCGTAGGTCGGGTCTGGTGGGTGATCAGCGCTCATCCTGGAGCAGGATGGCGGTGAACTGCTGACGCGTCCCCCAAGGCGTGATGTGATCCTCTCCGCTGGTCGACACGAGCCGGTAGCCGGGGAATTCCGCGGCGAGCTCGGCATGTGTGTAGCGCACGATCGGCAGTCCGCTGCAGGTCAGCGGGCCGTCGGGGCCAAAAGTCGCGACCACCACGAAGCCGCCGGGCTCGAGAGAGTGGCAGAGAGAGAGCCGGTAGTCGTCGCGCTCGTCCTCCTCGGTGAGGAAGTGGAACACCGCGCGGTCGTGCCACAGTGCGAACCGACGTTCTGGCCGGAAGTCGAGGACGTCGGCGACCTCGAGGTCGAGGGTTCCGGGGATCTCACCAACGCGATCTCGTACGGTGTTCAGGGCCGTCACCGACAGGTCGATCGCGGTGAGGTCGGTGTAGCCACGCTCGACGAGGTGGTCGACCAGCGTCGACCAGCCAGCACCGACGTCGATCACTGAGCGCTCGATGCCCAGCCCGGTCTCGTCCACCAGTCCGAGGGACAGCTCCGGCACCGACTGCCACCACGAGACGCCGTCCTCGGGCTTGCCATCGTGGACGTTCTCCCAGTAGTCGGAGCGAGCGACGCCATCCTGGGGTCGGACCGAAGCGGCAGCGGGTTCCATGCGTCGGACCCTAGCCCTGGTTGACCGGAGCGACACGACGTCTTTCGTCACCGATCGGTAAGGGTTCGACCAGAGAGGGGTGCCCGAAGGACGACTATGTTGCGACCATGGCATCTCCCAGCTCGTCCTCGACCAGCACCCCTGTCGGTGACGTGGACAAACTGATCGACGGCGGCTCCATGGACTGTGGCAGCGGCTTGCTGCTGCTCATCACCCGCGCAATGCGTCGGCTCGAGAGTGGCGATCTGCTTGCCATCCGTAGCGCCGAGGCCAGCGTCGTCACCGACCTGCC
The DNA here is from genome assembly GCF_035576065.1 of Nocardioides sp. Taxonomy (GTDB): domain Bacteria; phylum Actinomycetota; class Actinomycetes; order Propionibacteriales; family Nocardioidaceae; genus Nocardioides. The sequence continues at coordinate 115,014 of NZ_DATLWX010000024.1, read as the reverse complement.
GGTGTGGGCCGAGCTGGTCGGGCACGCGATCGCCGGCGAGCTGGCCGAGACCGGGGCCGGGCCCTGGTGGTTCGTGGTGCGCAAGGACGGCACCGGCGCCGACGGGGTGGTCGCACTCGAGGCCGGCACCGTTTTCAGCACCGGGGGTAGGACCCCTGTGGGGGAGCGACTGTGGGCCTACACCAACTTCGACTGCAACCTTGCCTGCCTCTACTGCTGCGCCGAGTCCTCTCCGCAGGCTGCCGCCCGACGCCTGGATCCCGAGGTCGTCGGCCCACTGTTCGCGCAGTTCCGGGAGCAGGGGGGTCGGGAGTTGCTGTTCACCGGCGGCGAGCCCTTCATGCACCCCCAGCTCGGGGAGCTGGTCGATGCGGCTGCCGGCCTCGAGCGAACGATCCTCACCAACGCGATGATCTTCGGGCGTGGGCGTCGGCGCGAACTGCTCGAGTCGATCGACCGCGACGTGGTGATGCAGGTCAGCCTGGACTCGGCGACACCGGAGATCCACGACAAGATGCGCGGCTCCGGGTCGTGGGCTCGAGCGCTCGACGGGATTGGATTGGCCCACTCACTGGGTTTCCGGGTCAAGATCGCAGCCACGCGTCTCGACGAGGATCCCGAAGGGGTGCGTCAATTGCACGAACGTCTCGATGCCGAGGGGATCGCCCAGGAGGATCGGGTCATCCGGCCGGTCGCGGCCGAAGGCTTTGCCGAGGGCGGCATCCATGTCTCCATCGACTCCTTGGAGCCTGAGCCGGTGATCACCGCTGACGGCGCGTGGTGGCACCCGGTCGCCGTGACCAACCCACACATGCGCATCGCCGAAGCGCCGCTCGAGTTGGAGGAGATCTTCGGGGTCGTACGCGACACGTTGAGGGTGCAGGATGCCGCCTCAGCGGCTGGTCGGGAGGTGTTCCGCTGTGCTTGAGTCCTTCACGACCAGTGCCCGGGCCAGACTGGGCTGGGCTCTGGACCCCACCCCTCACGAGGACGCTCGGGCCCAGCCCATCGCCTTCGCCGTGATGCGAATCCTGCTCGGCCTCATGTGGCTCTACAACGTGTCGTGGAAGCGGGCGCCGGACTTCGGGCAGGACGCCGGCAACGGGCTCTACAAGTTCACGTCGTACGCAGTCGACTACCCGGTCCTCCCACCGTACGCCTGGCTCACCGACCACCTGATCCTGCCGGTGTTCCCCGTCTTCGGCTGGGTGGTGCTCATCGCCGAGACCGCCCTCGCGGTGATGTTGTTGACGGGCACCCGTGTCCGCCTTGCCGCGCTCATCGGGCTCGCCCAGTCGCTGGCGATCGGGTTGTCAGTCGCCTACGCGCCCCACGAGTGGCCGTGGTCCTACTTCCTCATGATCGGTGCCCACCTCGTGCTGGTCTTCGCCGCCGCCGGGCGCGTCCTGGGCACCGACGGGGTCAGGGCAGGCAGCACATCAGCTCGAACCCTCGGTCAGGTCTGGGCCGGCGTGGCCCTCCTCGCAGGGGTGGTCTCGCTGGTCCGATCCTTCAGCGACCCGCTTGCGGCCCGCGGCGCGACCCTGGGTTCCAGCGATCCGTCAGTGTCGCTGGGCTCCTACAACCTCGTGGGGTCCCTCGTGCTCGTCGTCCTCGGCGTGCTGATGCTGGTGGGTGTGCGCTCCGCGACACCCAGGGCCCTCCAGGCAGCGGCCGCCCTGGGCGTGCTGGCCGCGCTCTCGCTTCATGCCCAACTGGGGTTCACCGACCCGATCCTCGGCGGCAACCCGACATCGGCTGCGGTCTTCATCTCCCTCGCGCTGGTCGCCTTCCACGTGGGACGCGCCCCGTCACGAGCGGCGGGCACCGGCACCGCCGATCCCACCGCCGATCCCACCGCCGCTCCCACCGCCGCTCCCACCGCCGCTCCCACCGCCGATCCCACCGCCGCCCCCACAGAGAGCAACAGCCCATGACCCGCACCCAGTGGCCGCACCCGTCGATCCCCAGCCTCGTCACGAGTCGACGGGCCCTGTTCGTCGGCGCCTCCGGCCTCGTGCTGCTCGCCGCCTGCGGCAACGACGACTCCCCGTCGGGTCGAAGCGGGGGTGCGGGCCAGTCGAGCGCGGGACCGCTTCGGATCTCGGCGATCCCGGACCAGGACCCCGAGGTGCTGAACCGGTTGTACGGCGACGTGGCCGCTCGCTTCGCCGAGGCCACCGGGATGGAGGTCACCTACACGCCGGTGACGGAGTATCCCGCGGTCGTGCGAGGGTTCGAGGTCGGCGACATCGCGATCGCGTGGATGGGGGGACTCACCGGCGTCCAGGCCGCGCAGCGCGTCGACGGCGCTACGGCGTTCGCCCAGCGCGACATCGACGCCGAGTTCACCAGCCTGTTCATCGCGACGAAGAAGTCTGGCCTGGCTGCGTTCGACGCCATCGACGGATTGAGCGAGCTCGCCGGCCACTCGCTCACCTTCGGTTCGGAGACCTCGACCTCCGGGCGGCTGATGCCGCAGTACTTCATGGATCAGGCTGGCCTGTCGATCGAGGACCTGAAGGGCCAGCCGGGCTACTCCGGCTCTCACGACGCGACCATCGAGGCCGTTGCTTCTGGCAGTTTCGAGGTGGGGGCCGTCAACGAGCAGGTCTGGACCGCGACGGTTGAGGCCGGTGAGGTCGACCTCTCCGACGTGGTCGTGCTCTTTCGGACCCCTGCCTACTACGACTACCACTGGCTGGCCCGCCCCGACATCGATGACGCCTACGGCGCTGGCACGCTCGACAAGGTCAAAGACATGCTCTTCGGCCTCGACCCCTCAGTCCCGGACGACGCCGCCATCCTCGACCTCTTCGGCGCGGCTTCGTTCGTGCCCACCGAGAACGACAACTACGACCAGATCCGCAAGGTCGCCGAGGAGTTGGGCCTGCTGGCGTGAACAAGGACGTCCTACGCCTGACCAGGGTCGGTCGCAGCTTCGGCAGCAACGTGGCGCTGAGGGGAGTCGATCTGTCGATCCGGGCCGGCGAGCGCGTAGCCGTGCTCGGCCCGAGCGGGGCCGGCAAGTCCACGCTCCTGGCGCTGCTCAACGGCTCGCTCCAGCCCTCGGAGGGCAGCGTGGAGCTCTTCGGGGTCGACACCGCCCACCTGTCGTCGCGGACCCGGCGTGAGTTGCAACGCCGCGTCGGAACGATCTCGCAGGGCCTGGACCTCATCGAGCAGGTGCGTGTGATGCACAACGTCAACGCCGGGCGACTCGCGGAGTGGGGCGCGCCCCGTTCCTTGGCCTCGCTCGTCTGGCCACGCCCCGACGCGCGATTGCTCACCGCCCTCGAGGCGGTAGGCATCGAGTGGGCAGTGCACGAACGCACCGAACGACTGTCGGGGGGCGAGCGTCAGCGCGTCGCGATCGCGCGACTGCTGATCCAGCGACCCGACCTGGTGCTGGCCGATGAGCCCGTCGCGAGCCTCGACCCCACCCGCGCCGCAGAGGTCATGGAACTGCTGGGTCGCGTGACGGACGCGGCCAGCACGGTCGTGGTGACCCTCCACCAACCTCAGCTGGCCAGAGACCACTGCACGCGAGCCATCGGGCTGCGCGAAGGTCGAGTCGTGTTCGACACCGCGGTCGCCGATCTCGCCCATGACAGTCTCGTCGAGCTCTACGCCGGCCGAGCCTGAGCTGCTGTGACTGACCTCCGGCACCTGCCGGCGCGTCGCGTGACCGGACGACAGATCGCCCTTCGTCGCGGTACGGGGGCGCTGATCGTGGTCCTGCCTCTCCTCTGGGCGCTCCAGCGCGCCCTTCCCCGGGGCGGCGAGATGGTCAACACAGGTGGGGTCCCGCTCATCGGCGACCTGCTGGGCACGGCATTGAGTCCCCGCCTCGACATCGAGTTCCTGCAGATCGTGCTCGAGGCCGCCGGCACCACCCTCGCTTTCGCAGCACTGGGCACCGCAGGTGCCCTCGTGATCGGTCTGCTGGGCGGGCTGGTGCTCAGTGACGTGGCCTGGTCGCGTCGTCCTCCGTGGATGTTGCGCCTGCTGCGGGCCGGGCTCCGCGCGATCCTGGTAGCCACCCGCTCGATCCACGAGGTGGTCTGGGCACTGCTGCTCGTCAGTGTGCTCGGCCTGGATCCGCTGGTGGCTGTGCTGGCCATCGCGTTGCCCTTCGGCGCTCAGACCGCACAGGTCTTCGGGGACATCTTCGACGCCCTGCCCACGCGCGCGTTGAGGGCATTGCGCGGTGCTGGCGCCCCGGCGCTGCCGGCGGTCGTGTACGCGCTGCTGCCTCCTGCCGGGCCGCTGATGCTGTCGTACTCCTTCTACCGCTTCGAGTGCGCGGTGCGTTCGACCGTGCTACTGGGCGCCGTCGGCGTGGGCGGACTCGGCCAGGAACTGGTGGTCAGTCTCAGCTCGCGCAACTGGAACGAGGTCTGGACCCTTGTCGCGGCGGTGATCATGCTGTCCGCGTTGGTGGATGCGTGGAGCGGGCGCCTGCGGAGCAACATGGCCATCGCCAGTTGCTCGGAGTGGTCGGCCGGCGACGCCCAACAGACTGGTGTACGGCGCACCGGCTCGAGGTGGGCTCGATGGTCAGTGGCTGCCGTGGTTCCCGGTCTGCTCCTGGCGTGGATCACGTCGGGGGTGTCACTCTCCGGCCTGACCAACGACCGCACCCGGGTGCTGGCCAGCCGGCTCCTCGACGACCTGATCCCGCCGGCGCTGCCCCGCGGCGGCGCCGGCGAGGTCGCCACTGCGGTGCTGGACACGATGGCCATGGCAGTGCTGGCCATGGCCATCGCAGTGCTCATCACCGTCGTCGTCTCCCCCTGGGCGGTAGGAGCTCGTCCTGGCGTCGGCCCACCCGCGACATTCCCCGTCCGCGCGGCACGGTGGGGCGCCTGGGGGCTCGCGCGGATCGTCCTGCTCGTGCTGCGCTCAGTGCCGCCCACAGTCTGGGCAGTCATCGCCCTGCTCGCCCTGTTCCCAGGCGTGCTGCCCGGGGCGCTCGCCCTCGGGGTCTACACGGGCGGGGTGCTGGGTCGGCTCGTCGCGGAGTCGTGGGAGAGCGTGAACGCCGGGCCGCGTGAGGCACTCGTGCGCGCTGGAGTGTCGGGCCCCGTCGCCACCGCCGCTGCTGTGGTCCCCGCCTCGGCCCAGCAACTGGTGACCTACACGCTCTACCGGTTCGAGATCTGCGTGCGAGAGACGGCGGTCGTCGGAATCGTCGGTGCCGCCGGGCTCGGCCGCCTGCTCGCGGAGAACCTCACCTTCTTCCGCTTCCCCGTCGTGACGACCCTGTTGATCGCATCGTTCGCAGTGAGTGCCGCCAGCGAGATGCTCAGCCGCCGCCTACGGCGTGCGATCCGGGCCTGACGAGGTCACGCGTCGGCCCGTACCGCTGCGGGATCGGACTCAGCGGTAGTTGGTGAATCGCACCCGCGTGGACGGCCATCGTTGGTAAAGAACGGAAATGCGGTCTGACCTGCGGGAATGCGTTGACAACGATTGGGCGTGGTCGAGCGTCTTGCGGACTTTTTGCGGACTCGCAAGACCTCACTTGGCGACGACCGGAGCCTCTACTGGTGGCTGCTGCCCCGCTTGGTCTGCTCGGCGAGCCAGAGGATGAGGTCGGTGCGCCAGTAGCGCACGTGGCGGCCGACCTTGAAGCTATGGGGTCCGCAGCCGAGGTGGCGCCAGTAGCGCAGGGTGCCTTCGGGGACGCGGAGGAAGGCGCAGGCTTCTTGCAGGGTGAGCATCTCGTCGCCGGGGTTGCGGCGCGGGGTCGGGATGGTGGGTTGTGCGGTCATGGGATGACTCCTGGTGATCGCGACCGAGAGGGTCGGGAAGCAGGACGGCCCTGCCTCACCAGGCAGGTGTGCATGGCGCCCCAATCGATGATGGGCGATAATTCAGGGGTGGCCGATGCGAAGACGGTGATCGAGGTGGCCCGCAAGGCGGCGGGTATGTCGCAGCGTCAGTTGGCGTACTGGGCCAGAACTCAGCAGTCGTCGGTCTCGGAGTACGAGTCGCGTCGAAAGTCGCCGACGCTGGCGGTGGTCGAACGGCTTCTCGATGGTGCCGACCACGACCTCATCGCGAAGCCCCGGGTCTTCTTCGAGTACGTGGAGGATCCGGTCGTGGGCGGGTACTTGGTTCCGGACCGGCTCTGGCAGGTCCCGATCCCAGACTGCTACTCACGCGTGGTGGTGTTCTACCTCCGAGGGATCACCGGCTACGACGTCTGGGACCTCGCGGTCCTCGAAGAGCGCATCGAGTTCTACGGGCTGGCGGTGCACCACGGCAACGATGAGATTTTGCTCAACGCCGTCGATGGGGCGCTGTTGATCGAAGCGTGGCCAAGCCTGGACCTCCCTGAGGTCATCCGAGCTGCGTGGCAACCACTGATCGATGCCGCCAAGGGTGTTGGTCCCAAGCGGAGACGACCGCGTGATCCGGGTGGCGTCTCTGCGAGGCTGGCCGCCGAGATGGGCATGCGCTGGCCGGTGCCCACCAAGTCCCGTCCTCGCTCACAGGCCCAGCGGGACGCCCTTCGCCGGCGTTGACGGGCGCTGCCCCGGCACTGGGCGGCGCTGCTGTGGGCCGTACACCTCGATCGCGTCGATGGCCTGGCGTCGAGCATGTGCCGGTCCGAGGTCTGCGCGGTCGTGGCTGAACACGTCGATCCACTGCTTGCGGGCGTCCTCGACGGACTCGGCGACGACGTGGGCAGTGTTGGATTCACGGCCTCGGGTCATGGCGACGTACGCCGCTGCGGCACCGGTGTGTTCACCGATGACGACGTGCGCGGAGTCGACGGTCTCGCCCTGGGCGCCGTGCACGGTGGTGGCGTACGCGAGTTCAAGGAACCGTGCCGCGTAGTCGGGCGTTATCTCTCGATCTCGTCCATGGCCGCGCAAGACGAGGCTGCCGTCCTGCCCGATCTCCGCGACGGTCCAGGTCTGCCGGTTCGCGACCTGAAGGTCGCGATTGTTGCGGCGGGTGGCGACGTGGTCACCGAGCCCGATCTGTTCACCACGAGCGGTCGTGACGACCTGTTCACCATGGGCGGTCGACTGCGAGGCGTGGCGATGGTCGCGGATGGCGGCGTTGAGATCGGCGACTTGTTCGCGGGTGTCCGCGATGACGATAGCGCCCGCCGCGCCGGCTTCGGCGAGGGCTGCTGTGCGTTCGACCTCGCTGGGGTGAATCACGATGTGATCGCGCCGTGAGAGTTCGTCGAACACGTCGGCGGGGTTGCTGCCTGTGCGCATGCGCAGGCTGAGGGCCGCGTAGTCAGCATCGGCGAACCGGTGGACAGTATCCAGCGACACCACTGCGCTGGGGTGTGCCCAGGCGATCGCGTGGTCCAGGACGCCACCGCGTCCGACGGCCGGCAACTGGTGCCGGTCTCCAACTAACGCCACCCGAGCACCGGCCTTGTCGGCGATCGTGAGCAGGGCGCGGGCGGTGTCCTGGTCGAGCATCCCTGCCTCGTCGACCAGCAGCAGGTCACCGGGCCGCAGTTGGGCACCTGTTGCGGGTGTTGGGTCGGGTCGACGGATCCAGTGGCCCTCGTTGTCCCACCGCCAGCCGTGCTGGTGGATCAGCCACGCGGCCGAGTGCCCTTCGGCTCCGGTCTCGACGGAGGCGACCTCGGCGGCCTTCAACGTCGGGGTCACCACCACCATCCGGCGTCCTTGCCGTGCGAGCAGCGTCTGAACGGAACGCAGGGCGGTGGTCTTGCCGGCTCCGGCCGCGCCTTCGACGACGAGCAGTTGTCCGTCGCCGCACAGGGTGCCGACCACAGCAGCCTGTGTGGGGTCGATCCGCACCAGTCCGCGACCAACGATGCGAACGCGTCGAGCCGGCCGGTCTGCACGCCCTGCCATCCGAGCGATGATCTCGGCCTCGACGTCCAACACGTGTGGCGAGGTGTACGCGCGGACATGTTCGGGCACATCCGGTCGCAGCAGCAGCGGGGCGCATTGCTCGAGGGCGCGGGCGGTGATGTCTTCGGCGAGCTCGATCCGGGCGGCGGGCTCAGCCACGAGTCCGGTCTCGGCGAGCAGGACTTCGACGTGGCCTCGGATGTCGGCGGTGTTCCACGCCGACCGCTTCGCACCCAACTGCGAGATCACCCAGTCCGCCGCACCGTCACGATCGATCCAGCCCACCCGCGTCGCGTCCAGGAGCACCGGGTGGTCGGGGTCCCGGTAGCCGAGGTCGCGCAGTTCTTCGGTCCAGCGGGCGACTAGCTCGGCGCCATCGCGAGGGACGATCTTGTCGGGACGGGCATCGGCCCACGCACGTTGATCCCAGGCCTCGCGGAGCCGTGGCCCGGGCTCCTCGCCCGGGTGCTCGGACCGCCATCCGGCCTCGTAGCGGTCGACATTGCGGCGGATCTGCGCGGTCCGGGCACTGAAGGCACCAGCGTAGGGAGCGAGTTCGCGGATCTCCCCGGACTCCGGGTCGAGGGTGAAGCCATGCGCGGCAAGCACGGACCGAAACTCCGGGTTGGCAGCGACCGCGGCGTGCCCGATGCCGTTGATCGCCTCGATCGAGTCGCGGATCCCGACGGAGTGCAGTCCCCGCCAGGCGCCGGCGGCCCAGACGCGGGCGTTGATCTGGAGGTGAAGATGCCGGTGCGGGTCGCCGGCCCGAGAGGTGTAGTGCCGGATCACAGCGGCCTCTATCCGCTCCACCGGCACCTGCACTTGACGGTCCCTTGGTCCGACCCGGGTGGTGGCGTGCTGGGCGACCCAGCCGACGATCTCGGCGGCCGCTCTGTCCTGCGCGGCGTCCAGCGCCGCTGAGATCTCGGGGTGCAGGGCGGCGGCCAGCGACCAGGTCTTGGGTCCGTTGATGGTGACCTCGACGAACCGCAGCGCATTCGGGTCCTTGCGGAGTCGGCCCTTCGGTTTACCAGTTTCGATGTCGATTCCGGCAACCCATTTCTCGTAGGTGTCGCCGTCCATGGCGCCCACCCGCGCGACGCCGTCGGGCGACGCGACCAGGCGCTCGGCGATGCCGCTGCCCTCGGTGAGGTAGTAGTCATCGGCGCGCGACCGGTCGCGCTCGACATAGGCGCGTGCCGCGTTCGCTGCGCCGCGGTAGAACTTCACCCCACCGTGCACCCCGGATCACCCGCCTCAACGGTGTCCGCCGCCAACCAACGGACCCCTAGAAATGCCGCGTGGGCCGCCCGACCACGGGCAACCCATCTACGAACATTCGTAGCATGCGTGCCGCTCGAAAAGGGAGGGGTTGAGAGAGCAGGACGGCAGGTATCGGGATGGGAATCTGGGGACCGTCGATGGTCAACGAGAGTCGATCATTCGAGGAAACGGGCGGCGATGTCGGGGATCGGCGGCATCAGATAAATGGCAGCGAACCTGAGGTTCCGTAGAAGGCGCCCGTCCCGGTTAGGTGACCGGGCGGGTCATACGGAACGAGCGTGTTCCCACACACCGTCCCCGGTCTCCCAGTTCCGAGAGCGGTTCGGCTGTTGGGACAGTCGGCGGCCTTCGGTGCCCTGTGGACGGACCGGGGCTTCAGTGGGTTCTGTGCTCGCGTCCCTAGCCCGGTGACCACCCGGTGCCGGCCCTGAGCAGGTTTCGTGTTGCTTCGTCATTGTTGAGGTGGGTTGCCGGGGCCAAGGCGCGTACGTTTCTAGGATGGCCATAACGAGCACGCCCCCGACCAGCACGCCGCTCGGAGATGTCGCCCACCTCATCGACGGTGGCGACATGGACTGTGGCAGCGGTCTGTTGCTCCTCATCACCCGCGCCATGCGCCGCCTCGAGGCCGGCGACCTGCTCGCGCTCCGCAGCACCGAAGCCAGCGTCGTCACCGATCTGCCGGTCTGGGCCGAGCTGGTCGGCCACGAGGTGGCCGCTGAGCTCGCCGAGACCGAGTCGGGGCCGTGGTGGTTCTCGGTCCGCAAGGACGGCGCCGAGCTGGCCGCACCGGACGCAGGCACCGTCTTCAGCATCGGGGACCGCACACCGGTCGGTCACCGGCTCTGGGCCTACACGAACTTCGACTGCAACCTCGCCTGCCTCTACTGCTGCGCCGAGTCGTCCCCGAAGGCCGATGCCCGGCGCCTCGATCCGGCTGTCGTGGGTCCGCTCCTCGACCAGTTCCGCGAGCAGGGCGGCAAGGAACTGCTGCTCACCGGCGGTGAGCCCTTCATGCACCCCCAGCTCGGCGAGCTGGTCGACGCCGCCGCCGGCCTTGAACGCACCATCTTGACCAACGCGATGATCTTCGGCCGTGGTCGTCGCCGTGAGCTCTTGGAGTCGATCGATCGTGACGTGGTGATGCAGGTGAGCCTCGATTCGGCGACACCTGAGATCCACGACAAGATGCGCGGCGCCGGATCGTGGGCCAAGGCCCTCGACGGGATTGCCTTGGCTAGCTCGCTGGGTTTCCGAGTGAAGATCGCGGCCACGCGCTTCGACGAGGATCCGAACGGGGTGCGGGAGCTGCACGAACGACTCGACGCGGAAGGCATCGCCGCCGAGGACCGGGTGATCCGCCCGGTCGCGGCCGAGGGTTTCGCCGACGGCGGCATTCACGTCTCCCTCGACTCCCTCGAGCCCGAACCCGTCATCACCGCCGACGGCGCCTGGTGGCATCCGGTCGCGGTGACCAACCCGCACATGAGGATCGCCGACGCGCCCCTCGACCTCGAGGAGATCTTCGGGGTCGTGCGCGACACGCTGAAGGTCCAGGACGCCGCCTCCGCGGCCGGAAGAGAGGTGTTTCGCTGTGCCTAGCTCCATCGGCACCATCGCCCGCGACAAGCTGGGTTGGGCGCTCGAGCCCACGCCCGGCGACAACGCGCGCGCCCAGGCGGTCGCCTTCGCCGTGCTGCGCATCCTCCTGGGCCTCATGTGGCTCTACAACGTCGCTTGGAAGCGGGCGCCGAACTTCGGGCAGGACGCCGGCAACGGGCTCTTCAAGTTCACTTCGTACGCCGTGGAGTACCCCGTCCTGGCGCCGTACGCCTGGATCACCGACCACCTCATCCTCCCCGTTTTCCCGGTCTTCGGCTGGGTCGTGCTCATCGCCGAGACCGCGCTCGCAGTGCTGCTGCTGACCGGCACCTACGTGCGCCTCGCCGCCTTGATCGGGCTGGCCCAGTCAGTGGCGATCGGACTCTCGGTCGCCTACGCACCCGAGGAGTGGCCCTGGGCGTACTTCCTGATGGCCGGCGCCCACATGGTGCTGATCTTCGCCGCGGCCGGTCGGATCCTTGGCACCGACGGAGTGCGTGCCGGCACGACCTCGCCCCGCACACTGGGTCAGGTGTGGGCCGCACTGACCATCCTCGTCGGCGCGGTCTCGCTGGTCCGCTCTCTCAGCGACCCTTTCGCAGCCAGGGGCCCGTTGCTGGGCGACAGCGACCCGTCGCTGTCGCTCGGGGCCTACAACCTCATCGGGTCCGTGGTGCTGATCGCTGTCGGTGTTCTACTCCTGGTGGGCGTGCGCTCCACGATGTCCCGCCCCCTGCAGGCCGCTGCTGTGCTCGGCGTGCTTGCCGCTGTCTCGTTGCACGCCCAGCTGGGCTTCACCGACCCGATCCTCGGGGGCAACCCGACCTCGGCCGCAGTCTTCCTCTGCGCCGCGGTCGTCGCCCTCATCGTGGGCCGTGCGCCATCGCAAGCCGCGCGCCTCGACGCCTCTGCCCGTAACGAGAGCGATCACTGACGAGGCGCGCCACCCGGACACGCCATCCCCAGACTCTCGAGCCTCGTGACGAGTACGCGGGGCTTTTCCCAAGCGCCACCTGCCCGAATGATCCTCACCTCGGGCGGCACCGTCGCTGTCACCGGATGCGCAAGCACCTTGGCCGACGCGGCAACGGCGTACCGGGGAACGAACCGGCAGAGATCTCGGCCATCCCCCACCAGGACCTCGAGGTGCTCAGCGGGCTGTGCGGCGAAGCAACCCGGTCCTCAAAACGACAGCGAAGAGGCACCGTCGACGAGGAGCTTCACCAGCGAGGCTCCGCCAACAATGCTAGCCCCCTCAATGAGGTCTGCCTCGCCGATGCCGCGCTTCTTGGCACACGGGCTGCACACGAGGAAAGTCCCCCCTGCCTCGACATAGTCAGCGACCAACTGCGAGAGGGGGGCGAAACCCTCCTCATGGAGGTCGTCGGCAACACCGCGGGCGGCCAGTCTGGTCCCCTCGGAGGACAGGAACACGGTGGTCGTCTGATTCGAGGCGACCGAGGCGCCAGCCACGACCATGGCGACGCTGGTGCGGTCGACGTCATCGATGGAATGCGTCAGGTTGATCACGATGCCGGTCATGCGTGTTCCTCTCACTGATGTGTACCTGCTGCCTCGGAGTCGAGGCGCCAGGGGTGGATCTGGTCGGTCGGGACGGCTTGAGCCGCCATCTCGATGTCGTAGTAGACGCGTCCGGAGGCGTCGCTACCACGACCCCGGTAATAGTGCCCGGTCAGGTGACACCACGCAGGGAGGTCGAGTGGTGCGGCGGGGTCGCTCGCCAGGAGCCGTATCCGACTACCCGGCGCGAGTCGCCGCGCCTGAGCCGCAAGAACGAGGAGCAGTTCCCCGCAGGCGCGATCGCCACCGTCGATCACCTGAAGACCCAGCCCGTCACCTGATACCAGGGATCTTTGCCCGTCCACCTCGGCAGTCTCGCACGACAAACGCCTGCGGGCCCTCGTCAGCAAGTCAGACACTTCGTCCCGTGACCGTGGCGTCGCCGCAACGGGATCCTGCACTGGCGAGCTCCGCTAGCCGATCCTGCACTGGCGAGCTCCGCTAGCCGATCGTCACGCGGAGCGTGACCGTGCGGGGATCGTCACGCGGAGCGTGACATCTGATCTGCGTCGATGTGTCGGCGCTGGAAGAATGTGCGCCTATGCCGAAGGCGTTTCCCAAGGAGTTCCGCGGCGATCGGGGTCCGGGAAACCGGTTACAGATCACGAGCTTGTGGTGGGTGAGGCGTCATGAGTGGATGAAGGATGGGACCAGAGGAGCAAGGGCCGGACGTGGCGCGAGACGTTTCGCCCCCAGGTCGCGGCCGTTCAACCTGGAAGCGGCGCGACCGCCTCCAGGTTTGTGGACCCACCCCTTCGGCTAGGCAATCGTTCCCACCACACCCGTTCGGCGCTTACCGTGGCAGTTCTAAGGAGAGTCCCGTGGAGTGGTGGGGTTTGAGGTCAATCGGCGGGGCTGCGTGAAGTAGGCGGCCATCGGCGGGATCTTCGGTGTGAAACGACCAAGTCACGCACTGAAGGAGACCCACCGATGGCCTTGTCCCAGTCTGCCCTGTCCGAGTTGCTCGAGGCGTTCCGCACCGGCGACGGCGTCGACATGATCCGTGAATCTGTCCGCACCGTCTTGCAGGAACTCGTCGAGTTCGAAGCAGCCGGTGTGATCGGCGCGGAGCGCTACGAACGCACCGAGGACCGCGTCACCGAACGCAACGGCACCCGTCCCAAGCTGCTGGCAACCAAGGCCGGCGACGTCGAAGTCCGGATCCCGAAGCTCCGCAAAGGATCGTTCTTTCCCTCGATCCTGGAGCCCCGCCGACGCATCGACCAAGCGTTGTACGCGGTCGTGATGGAGGCCTACGTCCACGGCATCTCGACCCGCAGCGTCGACGACCTCGTCGTCGCGCTCGGCGCGGACTCCGGGATCTCCAAGTCCGAGGTCTCACGGATCTGCGAAGGCCTCGATGAGGTCGTCGGTGCGTTCCGCACCCGACCTCTGGACCACACCGCCTTCCCCTACGTCTACCTGGATGCGACCTACCTCCACGTCCGTAACAAGCCCGGCAAGGGCGGCCAGGTCGTCTCGATGGCCGTCGTGGTCGCGACCGGGATCGCCGCTGACGGCACGCGTGAAGTCCTCGGGCTCGACGTCGGGGACAGTGAGGACGAGACGTTCTGGCGGGCCTTCCTGCTCAGCCTCAAACAGCGCGGCCTGGGCGGGGTGCAGCTGGTCATCTCAGACCAGCACTCAGGGCTCGTGAAGGCACTCAGGCGGTCCTTCCAGGGCTCTGCCCACCAACGCTGCCGGGTCCACTTCGCCCGCAACCTGCTCGCGCACGTGCCCAGGACGCACGCGGACATGGTCGCGGCGGTGTTCCGCACGATCTTCGCCCAGCCCGACCCTGAAGCGGTCAGCAAGGCCTGGGACGAGGTCCGCGACCAGCTCGTGGGCTCGTTCCCGAAGATCGGTCCGCTCATGGACGAAGCCAAGGCCGAGGTCCTCGCGTTCACCGCCTTCCCCAAGGCCCACTGGCGCAAGATCTGGTCGACCAACCCACTCGAGCGCGTCAACAAGGAGATCAAGCGCCGCAGCCGCGTCGTAGGGATCTTCCCCAACCCCGCCGCGGTCATCCGACTCGTCGGCGCGGTCCTCATCGACATGCACGACGAATGGATCGCCGGCGACCGCCGCTACCTCTCAGAGGAGTCCATGGCGATGCTCAACGAGACCATGGATACTGGTGATCACGCCGCGATCGAGAGCGGCGAGTAGGGCACCGAGAACCACCTCAAAGCCCACCACCCCGCGGGGCTCTGTCCAGTTCTACCTCCGATCGCGGGAGGGCCGTGCCTTCAGTTTGATGGCCGGTATGGAGGATGGCGAGTTTTGGGTGGCCAAGGCCCGACCCTTTACCCCGGCCACGAGGGTCGCGACTCGCCACGTCAGCAGTGACCCGTGTGGGGCGCCGCTGGCGTGGTCCCTCGCGTAGCCGGCGGGGCTAGGGCAGCTGGGTGCTGTCTGTCCCTCGGTCCTCGTTGGTCTCGCAGACGGCGTTCAGGCAGACCCGCGTGGCGATCTCTCGGAGGATGCGGACTGGGCCACCGTAGATGTGACAGGAGTCGACCATGTCGTCGCCCTCCCAACCGTTGGCGTGATCGTGGAGGTCGCTCATCCCTGGGGTCAGGTAGCGGGTCTGCCAATCCGAAGCCGGGTCGAAGCGCGCGACGGCGGTCTCGGTCTGCTGGACGCGCGAGCGAGACGCCTGAGAGTGTCTGTCGCGGGACTTCCGGTGGCCTCCACCAACTGCGCGATGCGATGTGCCCGTGCAGCGTGCCTGTACTCCCGCCCTCAACGCATGTCGGAGCTCGACTTGCTCCGGGACGAGAAGTCACTGCCTACGCCCGATCCGCAAGCGCTCAGTATCGCAACTCACCACAGCGAGCGCGATTAGGGCCAGCTCATAGCCCTTCGTCGTAGCGACAAGGCTATGAATGCTCGACGCCGAAACCCTGTTCGAGGCCCCACAAGACCGCTTGCGAGCGGCTGCTCACGCCAATCTTGCGGTAGATCGACCGTATGTAGCTCTTCACGGAGTTTGGGCTCAGACAGAGAAGGTTGCCGACCTCGCGATTGCTCGCAGCGGAAACGATCAGGCCCAGGACCTCCGACTCGCGGCGAGTCAGCCCCTCGTCATAGGCGACCCAGCCGGCCGGCCGCGCTACGCGAGGTGCCGATGTGAATCCCACGGAATGACCGCTAGCTGCCGCTCCCCGAACCACGCTCCACGTAACCGCCCGATCGTCCAGCCCCAGGAGTCCGGCGCGAATCCGCGCATGCGAAGAATCGGAGTCACCAAGCCCGTCGGTGACAGGTACTCGCCCCGCTCCAGTCGCAGCGTTGGACGAGATCGCCCGCCACGTCTTGGCCCCGTTGAAAATTCGGTCAACCTTCAACTGTGGCATGAACACCCCTAACTGCATGGGTTGCCGGGTCCGGGGCAACGATGACGGCCTCAAACGGAGACCTGTTGACAATGGATAGCCGGCGCCAAGCTACCCCTCGCTCGAGCCAGCGAGGATCACTCCAAAATTGTGATCGACGAACGAGCCCGAGCGATCAGCGAGCGTTGTTTGCCGCTCGAGAGTGCTTCAGGAGCGTCTCCGCGCGGAGCCTGCGGCTGACCACGTCGGCGGCCACCGCTCCGAGCTTCAACCCGTGCTCTCGGGCATAGCGTCGAAGCACGGTGAAAGCCTCGTCGATCTCCAGGTTGCCAGAGTGCGCGATGACGCCCTTGGCTTGCTCCAGGACGATTCGGCTCGTGAGCGCATGTTGAAGTTGGGTGTTGACTGTCGTGCGGTCCGCTGCTGACTTCTCGTTGACGATGGCGACGCAGGCAACGTGCGCCAATGCTTGCGCGAGATCGAGGTCGTCGTCCTCAAGCGTTCCTACGCTGTCGCCGAACAGCCCGAGACCGCCAAGGCTATCGCCGCGGAGGAGCATGGGAACGGCATGAACGGACTTGAATCCTGCGTCGAGGGCCGCCCTCGAGAACTGGGGCCAACGCTCCTGCTCCGCCTCAAGGTCCGGGACTGAGACGGCCGCGCCGTCCCGGTAACAGTCCAGGCACGGGCCCTCGTCTCGCTGCAGCTGGAACAGCTCCAACTGCTGGGTGCGCTCAGAGGACGCAGCAGCCAATTGCAGCACGCCCCGGTCATCGGCCAGCAGTAGGCCCGCTGACCCGACATCTAGAAGGGAGACACAGTGAGTCGTAAGGTTCGCGAGCATCTCCAGCATGTCGTAGTCGTTGACCAGCTCGGTGGACAGGTCGACGAACGCTCGAACCACATCGCGTTCTCTTCGATCAGCGCGGTCGGTTGTCATCGACTACTCCTGTTGATTCCATCGTGGTCGTCTCGCTCCAGCATCAGTATGCGCTCCAGGATGGCAACCGCGACTTGGCGAGCGGTCTGGTTGGTGGCAATGGCGTGAGCTCGTAGGCGAACCAGCGCTTCGGCGGGCCCCACGTCGAGCTGGGAGATCAGCATGCCTGTCGCTTGGTAGACCTCGATCCGGTCCATGTCGGCAAGCAGCCCGAATGCGTCCTCGTCGCCGGACGTCACGTCGTCGCTGTTCGGGGATGAGGGGCTTGAGTCAGAGGCATCGTTTGCGATGAGGTCGAGCAGGGTCAGCGAAGCCAGTTGAGCGGCTATGGCGGCCCCCGCAAGTTCGTCCTTGCCCAGGGGTCCGGGCGTGTCGCGGAACAGGTCGAGCGCACCGACACAGACGGAGCTGATCATGATCGGCAGCGCGAAGACGCTCCGAACCCCTTCGTCCAGGGCCGCTTCAGCGAAGGCGGGCCACCTACGTTCCTCGGACGAATCAAGGTCGGTCACCAATACCGCCTCGTGGGTGGCCACCGCGTCGAGGCACGGCCCTTCGCCAAAGGTGAACTGGTATTCGTCAAGTCGACGGCTGGCCTCGCTGCTCGAGCCGAAAGTCCCGCGCGAAGACCCTTCATAGATCACGGACACCGCGGCGCCGTCCACCCCAAACAGCTCGACGCTGGCAAGGCATAGCTCGTTCGCCGCCGGGACACCAGCGACGGAACCCACCACTGCGGCGTTGAGCTGCTTCCTCATCTCTTGAGGCGACACCGTCATTGGACCCTCACATTCAAGATTCGCTTTGGTGGACCGGGACGTTATGCGTTCCTGTGGAATCGGGAGGTGGGCCGCAGCGCCGATGCTCTGGGCGGGATCCCAACGAAACAACTCGCAGATCATGTTGGGGCTCCCTCCATGCCCGGGGTCTGCAGGGGCCTTCTCAGATCGCCGAGCGCCATGAGGGCCTCGCGGATCTGAGTCCCCCCGTCCCCGATAGGCAGATCGAGCATCTCCTCGGCCTCCGTGTGGGTGTACCCCCCGAAGTAGACCAGATCGACGACCCGCCGCTGGATCGGGGGGAGCATCCCCAGTGCTGGGGATGCTGGACCGATCAGAATCGGGATCTTCAAATTCGTCGGCATGCGGACGACCGTCGGAGGCATTCTGGCGACCGAGCATCGTCGGACGGTCAACAGGATCCACGAGATGGCGCTGCGGTGCGTCGGCTGGAAGCGCGCCGACTGCTCCCATAGGTGCAGGTATGCCGTCTGGACGGCATCCGATGCAAGGGCGGGATCGTGAAGAAGACGCTCACTCAAGCCATAAGCTCGAGCAGCGGTGGCGTCGTAGACGGCCGCGAAGGCGGACTCATCACCCTCCCCCGACCGCTTCAACAGAGCAGGGAGCTGTTCGTCGCGAGCGAGGTCGCTCCCCTCATCGACCGATCCGGCGCGATTGGCATGGACGGCACCGGCTTGCTCGCGAGTGAGCAGCGTTTCCGATGGTAGGCCTCGTAACTGGGGAGCGGCGGTCAGGAGTCCCTCGGTCACGTTGACGCGGTGCGTCTCGCACGTCAGCTTGAGCAAGGCCATGAAGCGGGGGTTGTGGGTCACTAAGAGCCTGCCACCCGCCAGGGCTGCAGCGCACGTCGCAGTGATCACTGCGTCGATCGCGCGCCCGTCGAAGAACGTGACCGCATCGAGGTCCAGAACGATGCGGCTGCGGCCCTGAATAAGCTGCCGGTCGATCGCGGACGACATCGCGGGCGCCGTCGCTATGTCCAGCTCGCCAGCCAGGACAACGACGTCGATGTCACCGTCGGGACGCACAGTAACGTGCAGTCCACCCACGGCATCGGGCGGAGGGGACCATGCCGCAGGGTCAGGGATCGTCGACGGACGGTTCGAGTCGGACTGGAGCGGGCGAGCTACTCTCGGTGCCGGCATTTCGGCTCCCCGGAAACCTCAGGGTTACCGGGTCTAGGGCAACGATTGTCGGCCTACAAAACACGGCCGCATTTACAGCGTACGCGTGGCAGGGATGCCCGTCCATCTTTGCGGCCCCCACACGAGCGTCGTCGAGCGGCTGAGCGCGCACGGATCTCGGCTACTTGTTCCATTGACCCAGGAAGGGTGCCTGGCGAGGCTCGGTCCAGGCGCCCGGGTCGTCCCGTATGCCGATCCGCTTGCGGTGATCGGAGCCGGCGGCGGCCGCGGTGTCGTAGACCACCGCAAGGACCCAAGGATCCCGTTACGGCGACCAGAAAGTCAGGCCCGTTCGCAGTCAGCGATTGTCGGTCATGGCCAACCTTGGAGGCAGTCGTCGCCCTGTGAATTGTCGGTGGACCGGGCGCATGATGAGACATGGCCAGCATCAGCAAGCGCATCTCGACGCGCGTCGTGTTGGACAAGAAGTCCGGCAGGGAGACGACGGTCACAATCGAGCGCTATCGCGCCCGCTACCGCGACGAGGCAGGCAAGGAGCACGCCCGGCACTTCGTCAAGAAGGCCAATGCCCAACGCTGGCTCGATGAAGTCACGGCCGCTGTTGTCCGAGGTGACTATGTCGACCCGGCGGCTGGGAAGGTCACCTTCGGGCAGTGGTTCAGGCGTTGGTCGGAGGCGCAGACTTGGACTGACGGCACCGCCGAGACGGCAACCATGACGCTGGCGTCGGTCACCTTCGCCGACGTGCCGATGAGCCGGATCACCGAGCTTCACGTCGAGGCCTGGATGAAGGCCATGACCAAGCCGGGGCCGAAGCGAAAGAAGGGGCTCGCAGCATCGACCAGGCGCACCCGCTACAACTACGTCCGCATGGCCTTTCTCGCGGCCGTCAAGGCGCGGGTGATCCGGCAGGACCCGACGGCGGGGATCTCCCCGCCGCGTGTCGCCAAGTCTGAGGGAAGGATCAAGCTCCCGACGCCTGAGCAGGTCGGCGCGGCGCTCCAGGAGGCGCCGGATAGCTTCCACGGCTTCGTCGCCGTGTGCGCCTTCGCCGGCCTTCGACTGGGGGAGGCGGCAGGTCTCCAGTTGGGTGACGTCGACTTCCTCCGACGGACCTTGTCGATCCAGCGTCAGATCCAGGGCCAGGTCAACGCAAAGACTGTCGAGGTCTCGCCCAAGTACGAGTCGGCTCGGACGGTCTACCTCCCCGACGATCTCGTGACGGTATTGGCCGCTCACCTCGAGAAGTGCCCGCCGATGGGGGAGGAGCGGTGGGTGTTCTCCCTCAACGGCTACGTGTACAACCGCAACAGTGCCGGCAACCAGTGGCGAAACCTGCGGGCGAAGGTAGGCATGGACGCGTTCACGCTGCACGACTTACGGCACTTCTTCGCGTCCGGGTTGATCGCCGACGGCTGCGATGTCGTGACCGTTCAGCACGCGCTGGGTCCCTCCTCGGCGTCGATCACCCTGAATGTGTACAGCCACCTGTGGCCGAAGGCGGAGGACCGCACCAGGGCTGCGGCCGCCAACCTGATGGCGGCCACGGCCGATCCTGCGGACTCTGTGCGGACTCTGGCCAGTTCCTGAGCGTGAATCAGCGGTAGTTGGTGAACTGCACCGCGAACTCGTAGTCCTGCGACTTCACCAGCTGCTGGATCGCCTGCAGGTCGTCGCGCTTCTTGGAGGTCACCCGGAGCTCGTCGCCCTGGACCTGCGCCTTGACGCCCTTGGGCCCCTCGTCGCGGATCAGCTTGGAGATCTTCTTGGCGTCCTCGGAGCTGATGCCTTCCTTGAGGGCGATGTCGATCTTGGAGACCTGTCCGGACTGGCGGGGCTCGGAGGCGTCGAGGATCTTCAGGCTCTGGTTGCGCTTGATCAGCTTGTCCTGGAAGACGCTGAGCACGGCGCTGGCGCGGTCGTCGGCGGAGGCGGTGATCTCGATCGCCTGCTCGCCCTTCCACTCGATCGATGCGCCGGTGCCCTTGAAGTCGAACCGGTTGGCGATCTCGCGGGCCGCCTGGCTCAGCGCGTTGTCGACCTCCTGCCGGTCGAGCTTGCTCACGATGTCGAAGCTCGCGTCAGCCATGGTGGTTCCTCCTCGGCCGGCTTCCCGGCGGTTTTCGTCTGGTGTGGTGCCTGCGCTATTGTTTCGTCTCGCCTGCGGCCGACTCAAGTCGGGTCCTGGCACCGGCAGATTGCCCGAGCGGCCAATGGGAGCGGACTGTAAATCCGTCGGCTTATGCCTTCGAAGGTTCGAATCCTTCATCTGCCACAACCAGGACGGCCGGACCCGCGGGTCCGGCCGTCCTGCGTCACCCACGCATCAGAGACTGCAGGTGTTCACCAGGTCGCCGCCGGTCGGCCGCGGGACGAAGCGGTCGGGCGCCGGAGCCTGTCCTTCCTCGACCCAGGCCGTGAGCAGGTCGAAGCCGTCCCTGGCGCAGGGAAGGAGTGGCCGCAGGCGGTCCGGGTATGCCGCGTACAGGCCGTCGACGTGGGTGCCGTCCTCGACGAGGTAGTAGCGGTGCAGCCGGGACCGACCGGCGTCGTCGATGAGCTGGTCGTACACGTCGGAATCGACCGCTGGCGGCAGCAGGGTGTCCAGGTCGCCATGGACGGTGATCATCGGACGCTTGATGTTCCCGGTCAGCGAGATGGAGCGGACCGCGTCCTCGACTTCCGCGGGACGGTCGTCATAGTCGTAGTCAGCGTCGCAATGAGGGGTCCCGCTGGTGCAGAACGGCACGCCGGCGTCGAGGGCTCCGTCCCACTCCGGGTCCAGCTCCTCGCGGTAGATCCGCTGGGTCAGGTCCCAGTAGTAGGCGTGGTGGAACGGCCAGAGGAACTCTGAGCCGGGTGTGAAACCAGCCTCGATCATCGCGTCGTGCGCCTGCTGGTCTCCCGTGGCGGCATACGCCGGGTAGTGCTTGAGCGCAGTCGGCAGGAAGGTGAGCAGATTCGGCCCCTCGGCCCGGAACAGGGTGCCTTCCCAGTCGAGGCCGCCGTCGAAGAGCTGGGGGTTGTTCTCCAGCTGCCACCGGGTCAGGTAGCCGCCGTTGGAGATGCCCGCCATGTACGTTCGGTCGGCCTTGTCGCCGTACGCCGAGCGCACGACGCGCGCGGTGGCGCGGGTCAGCTCGGTGACTCGGCGGTGCCACTCGCGGATGGACCCGCCGGGCGCGGATCCGTCGCGGTAGAACGAGGCACCCGTGTTGCCCTTGTCGGTGGAAGCGAACGCGTAGCCCTTGCTGAGCACCCAGTCGCTGATGATGAAGTCGTTGGCGTACTGGCCGCGCACGCCGGGTGCCCCCGTGATGACGAGGCCACCGTTCCACTCCTCGGGCAGGCGGATCACGAACTGCGCGTCGTGCTGCCAGCCGTTGTTGGTGTTGGTCGTCGAGGTGTCGGGGAAGTACCCGTCGATCTGGAGGCCCGGGACGCCGGTGGGGTTGGTCGTGCCGGGGGCATGAAGTCCCCGCCAGTCCGCCTGGTTGGTGTGCCCCGAGACGACCGTGCCTGCAGTGGTGAGGTCGTCGAGGCACGCGAACGTCTGCTTCTCGGCGCCGCGGACCTCGAGGCGGTCCGCTCGGGCGCACGGTCCCACGCCCTCGAGGCCCGAACCCCAGGACGGGACAGGTGCAGCAGGCCCTGCGGCGAGGCCGAGGAGCGTGGTGCCGGTCAGCAGCACGAGAACCGCTCCGCGAGTCGCCATCATCTTCGTGGTGGATGTCATGGCTCTACCTTCCTGCCAGCGATCACAAGGGGACAATGTCCCGGCGGCACACTCCTGGACGGTCCACCTGTGGGTCGGAACCATCCGCCCAGCACACTGCTCCCATGAGCCCCACCCAGCTCCACGACATCGGCAGGCGCCGAGCCTGGGTGATCTGGTCGGTGGCGCTCGCGATCTACGGGCTGGCGATCTTCAACCGCAGCTCGCTCGGCGTCGCGGGACTCATCGCGGCCGACCGGTTCCAGATCACCGCCGCGCAGCTCTCGCTCTTCACGGTCCTCCAGCTCCTCGTGTACGCCGCACTGCAGGTCCCCGTCGGCGTCCTGCTCGACCGCTACGGCTCCAAGAAGCTGCTGCTCGCCGGGCTCGTGATGATGACGGCCGGTCAGCTCTGGTTCGCCTTCGCCACCACCTTCTCGTCTGCCGTGTGTGCCCGGGCGCTCCTCGGCGCTGGCGACGCGATGATCTTCGTCAGCGTCATCCGCCTCGTCACCGCCTGGTTCCTGGCTCGTCAGACACCCTTCGTCATCCAGCTGACCGCGATGACCGGCCAGCTCGGCGCGATCGTCGCCGCGGCTCCGCTGTCGCTGGCCCTGGACCGCCTCGGTTGGACGAAGGGCTTCGCCCTCAGCTCGACGGTCGGCATCTTCTTGATGGTGGCCCTGCTGGTCCTGGTCAAGGACTCGCCGTACCTCAGCGAGGGTGTGGTGCGCGTGAAGCTGCGGGCGCTGGCCGAGTCGGTGCGGGTGGTGTGGGGCAACCCCGGCACGAAGCTCGGGATGTGGTTGCACTTCACCTCGCAGTTCGCGGTCAACTCGTTCGCCCTGCTGTGGGGCTTCCCGTTCCTGGTCCGCGGCGAGGGGTGGAGCAGCGGCGAGGCCAGCCTGCTGATCACCGTCATGGTGGTCTGGGTGGTGGTCACCGGTCTCGTGCTGGCCGGACTGGTCGCGCGATACCCCTTCCACCGCTCGATGATCGTCCTCACGATCGTGGTGGTGATGGCAGTGAGCTGGGCGGCCGTGCTCTCCTGGAGCGGACCCGCTCCGAAGCCGCTCGTCGTCTTCATGGCGCTGGCGACCGCGACCGGTGGACCGGCGTCGATGGTCGGCTTCGACCTGGCGCGCACCTTCATCCCGTTCCAGGTCGCAGGTCGCGCCAACGGGCTGGTCAACGGCGGCGGCTTCTTCGGCGCGCTCCTGGTGATGGCCCTGGTGGGCGTCGTCCTCGACCTGCGTGAGCAGGGCGGCATGAGCAGCTACGACCGCGACGACTTCCGGGCGGCCATGAGTGTCCAGTTCGTCTTCTGGGCTCTCGGGATCGTCCAGATCCTCCGCTACCGCCGCCGCGCCATCAGCCATCTGGACCGGCACCATCCCGGCGCCACCGACGAGCTGCGCGCCGGTCGGCAGTGGACGCATCCGGGTCTGTCGGACTCCGGGTTGTGATGCGCACCAATCCGTGACGAGGGTCACTCCGAACCCTCTGAGGTGCTCACCCGGCGCCCACACCTCCGAGAAGGGTTTATCTCATGCGTCTTCCGCAGCTCCGGCGTCCATCGCCGTCCATGGCCGTGTCCATCCTCGCCCTCGTCATCGCCACCGGTGGCACCTCCGTCGCGGCGGCCGGGCTCATCAGCTCTGAGAACATTCGCAACAACTCCGTCAAATCCGTCGACGTCAAGGACCAGAACCTCAAGGGCCGTGACATCAAGAACGGCTCCTTGGGCTCGATGGACGTCCGCGACAAGTCGCTCAAGCCTCGCGACTTCGCCAAGCTTCCCACTGGCCCGCGGGGCCCGGCCGGCATCCAGGGCCCGGCCGGTGTCGGTCGCTGGGCGCTCGTCAACGCAGCCGGCGCCATCGTCGCTCAGTCGGGTGGCTTCGAGGTCGAGGCCGCCTACCCGGTTCTCGCACCCACCGCGGCCGACCCGGCGGGCCTGCGAGCCAACGGCAACGTCTACATCGAGACCAACGAGGACCTGACCAACAACGGCATCATCTCCACGATCGCCCTGCAGAACTCCGTTGACCAGGACGGCGGCGGGATGGGCGGTCGGACGCCCCCGCCCAACATGAACGCGGAGTTCTCCGGTGAGATCTCGGTGAGCCAGTGCGGCCTGCCGGGCACCACCTGCGCCCCTCCGGGCACCAACTTCCCGGAGTACGTCGTCGTCAGCCCCCGCAACAGCGACGGCAGCGTCACCCAGGACGGCGTCCGCAAGCGCTTCTACGTCGTCATCACCGGCGACTCGAGCGACTTCGTCGCTCCCTGATCCGCGAACTCTCGACACATGGCTGGACCTCCACGCAAGCGCGTGGAGGTTCAGCTGTCCTCGAGCTCGTGCTGGGCGTTGAACGGTGACGTCTTGTTGGACGCCAGCTCCCGCGCCTCTTCGGGCGTGAGGTCCTCGACCGCCGCCATGATGTCGAGGCCCACGGCGGTCACCTCGACCCCGGTGTCGAGGGGCACGATCGTGTGGACCAGCCGGTCGGCGTACGCATGGACCATCGTGAAGGCCTGGCCCGTGCTGACCCCGGACACGAAGCGGTCCACCGGTGCGGGGTCGCTCGTGTAGCAGCTGGCCGACGCGACCGAGACCGGGATGCCGGCGAAGAGGGAGTACGTCGAGAAGTGCAGGTGGCCCGCGAGGATCCCCCGCACGTCGGAACCCTCGAGGACGGCCGCCAGGCGGTCCTGGTCGAGCAGCTCGATGAGCTCGGCCGCTCGGAGCATCGGCAGTGGGATCGGTGGGTGGTGCACCGCCAACAGGGTGCCGTGCTCGGCAGGCGTGGCGAGCACGTCAGCCAACCACGTCAGCTGGTCGTCGGAGAGCGCGCCGTGGTGGTAGCCCGGCACGCTGCTGTCGAGCGAGATGATCCGCAGGCCGTCGACCTCGTGCACGCGGTCCTGGGGGGCGTCGGACGCCTCGTCGAAGAGTCCCAGTGCGTAGTCGGACCGCTCGTCGTGGTTGCCCATCACCCAGACCACCTCGGCGCCCATCGCCGCCGCGGCAGGCTCGACGATCTGGCGCAGGCGCGCGTAGGCGGCGGGTTCGCCCTTGTCCGCGAGGTCACCGGTGAAGACCAGCGCCTGCGGCGGCGGGTCGACCGCTGCGAGCCGCTCGAGGGACAGGCGCAGCCCCGCCTCGGTGTCGATCGCTCCGTATTGCAGGGCGCCCCCCGCCAGCAGGTGCGGGTCGGAGAGGTGCGCGATGACGTGCCGGGGCGGTGGGTACTGACCGAGCTGCTTCACAGGCACAGACTAGGGCTGTTTCGGCTCCGTCGCGGGAAGGACCAGACCCGTCACCTCACCGAGCGCGATCCGCCCGCCCGACGTCCCAGGAGCGGTGTAGCGCAGCGTCACGGTGTCGCCGTCCTCGAGGAAGGAGCGCTCGACGCCGCCGACGGTGAAGGGCTCCGCGCCGCCCCAGGAGAGCTCGAGGAACGAGCCGCGCTGCTCCGGCTCGCCGCCGGAGATGGTCCCCGATCCCCACAGGTCGCCGGTGCGCACACTGGCGCCGTTGACGGTGGTGTGGGCGAGCATCTGCGCCGGCGACCAATACATCGAGGAGTACGGCGGCCGGGAGACGACGGTGTCGTTGAGCAGCACCTCGACCTCGATGTCGAGGCCCGAGCGCCGGTCCACGCGGAGGTAGTCGAGCGGCTGCGGGTCCTGCACCGGGAGGTCGGTCCAGGCCGCGTCGAGTGCGGCCAGCGGGGTGACCCAGTGGCTGATCGAGGTGGCGAAGGACTTGCCGAGGAAGGGGCCGAGCGGGACGTACTCCCAGGCCTGGATGTCGCGCGCCGACCAGTCGTTGAGGCCGACGACCCCGAAGGTGTGCTCGGCGAAGGCGTCGGTGCCGACGCGCCCGCCGAGGGCCGAACCGACACCGACCACGAAGCCGAGCTCGGCCTCGATGTCGAGTCGCCGGCTCGGGCCGAACGTGGGGGTGTCTTCCGTGGGTGCCTTGCGCTGCCCGCACGGGCGCACGATGTCGGTGCCGCTGGGCACCACCGTGCCGGAGCGGCCGTGGTAGCCGACCGGGAGGTGCTTCCAGTTGGGCAGGAGCGGCTCCTGGTCGGGCCGGAACATCCGGCCGACGTTGGAGGCGTGCTGCAGGGAGGCGTAGAAGTCGACGTAGTCGCCGATCTCGATCGGGAGGTGGAGGTCGACCGCGTCCAGCGGGTGGAGGTGGGGGGCGGTGCGTTCCCGGTGTGAGTCGTCACCCAGCGCCTCGGTGATCCACGCACGGGCGGCGGCCCACTGTGCGGGGCCTGCCGCCATGAAGGCGTTGAGCGACGGCGAGCGCCACCAGAGGTCCTCACTGATGCCCGCCAGGTCGAGCACGAGGTCGCCGATCCGCACCCCCACGCGCGGACCGTCCTGCGAGTCCCGGGGCGTGAACACGCCGTAGGGAAGGTTGTCCAGGTCGAAGAGGGAGCCGGCAGCTCCCTCCACCCAGGTCGTCGACGCCGTCATGGTCGCTCCATCAGTCCGAGTGCGGTCAGGTCGGTCAGGGGTTCGAGGATCGAGCAGGAGCCGATGCCGGTGAACCACCGGCGGGCCTTGGCGAGGTCCACCTCGGCCGCGCGGTCGAGCAGCGCGTGCGGGTCGCGCTCCTCGAGGTCCGCGACCGGATCGGGCGTCCCGTCGGAGAGTCGCTGCGTCGCGACGAGCACGTTGAGGAAGCCGTGGTGCTCGAACCCGGTCTCGGGGTCGCGATGGCGTACGGCGTTGTGCAGGCCGGCGGTGCACTTGAACGCCACCTCCCGGTCGAGCGCGGCGTTGATCCACGCCACGACCTGGGCCGCGCGGGGGAAGAGATGTGCCTCCATCCCGCCGGTGCGGAACTTCAGTCTCAGCTCCGCGGCCGCCACCTCGTCGGCCGCGGACTCCCAGCCGTGCGTGACGTCGGCCGCAGGCAGCTCGACGAAGACCGGCGTCTCGTCGTCGAGCAGTCCGTCGGCGCGAGCGGCGTCGACGGCCGCCACCACCCGTCGGGCGTTGCCCGCCAGGTCGTCCGGGTCGCGCAGCGCGATCTCGAGTCCGGCGACCGGGTTGCCGGCCTTGGCGGCGAGCCGCAGGGCACCGGCGATCGCCCCGGCGCCCCCGGTGACCACGATGGAGAGCGGGATCTCGGGGTCCGCCACGGCCGGCACGCGCTCGTCCGTGACGACGAGGGAGGCCACCAGGTCGGCGTACCACTCGTCCTGGCGAGCCCGGAAGGCAGCGACCGCATCAGGCAGGGCGGCGTTGCCGGGTGGGAAGACGGCGGCATCGTCGAAGAAGCCGGACCACAGAGGCGGGACCCCAGAGACATTGGCTGGCAGCTCGGTGCTCACGGGGCTACTCTAGTCAGAACGCGCATAACGGACGAGTTAGTCCGATTATCGGACGACCGGAGGGATGGCTGATGGCCTACTACCGCAGTGTCGGGGCAGTCCCGCCCAAGAGGCACATCCAGCACCGCGACCCCGAGGGGCGCCTCTACTACGAGGAGCTGATGGGGGAGGAGGGCTTCTCGTCCGACTCCGCGCTGCTCTACCACCGCGGGGTGCCGTCGGCGCTGGTGGACAGCCAGGTCTGGGAGCTGCCGGACCAGAGCCGTACGCCCAACCACCCGCTCAAGGCGCGGCACCTGAAGCTCCACGACCTGACGACGGATCCCTGTCCCGTCGAGGGACGTCGATTGGTGCTGGGCAACAACGACGTCCGCATCGGGTACGTCGTGACGGGCCCGGCGTCGATGGGGCCGAGCCCGCTCTACCGCAATGCCATCGGCGACGAGTGCGTGTACGTCGAGTCGGGAGCCGGCACCGTCGAGTCGGTCTTCGGCGTGGTGCCCTACCGCGCCGGCGACTACGTCGTGATCCCGCGTGCGACCACTCACCGGTGGGTGCCGAGTGAGGCCTCTCAGCTGTTCGCGATCGAGGCGAACAGCCACATCCACCCGCCCAAGCGCTACCTCTCGCGCTTCGGGCAGCTCCTCGAGCACGCGCCCTACTCCGAGCGCGACCTGCACGGCCCCGGCGAGCCGCTGCTGGCCGATGGGGTCGACGTCGACGTGCTGGTCAAGCACCGCACGAGTGCTGGGATCGTCGGCACCCGGATGACCTACGCGACGCACCCCTTCGACGTGGTCGGCTGGGACGGTTGCCTCTACCCCTACACGTTCAACATCGACGACTACATGCCGATCACCGGCAAGATCCACCAACCGCCGCCGGTGCACCAGGTCTTCGAGGGCTGGAACTTCGTGATCTGCAACTTCCTGCCGCGCAAGGTGGACTACCACGAGCTCGCCATCCCGGTGCCGTACTACCACTCCAACGTCGACAGCGACGAGGTGATGTTCTACGTCGGCGGCGACTACGAGGCACGCAAGGGATCGGGGATCAACCTCGGCTCGATCTCCCTGCACCCGGGCGGCTTCGCCCACGGGCCTCAGCCGGCCGCCATCGAGGCGTCGCTCGGCGCGGACTACTTCGACGAGTCGGCCGTCATGGTCGACACCTTCGCGCCGCTCGACCTCGGTGAGGGCGGGCTCGCCGTGGAGGACCCCGCCTACGCGTGGACCTGGGCGGGGCGCGGACCCGCTGTCGGGGACACCGGGGCCGGCGGGCCGGCGGTCCACAGCACCGACTGAGTGGTGGCCTAGGGTCACCCGCATGGCGTGGCCGGTCGTGTCGAGCAGGGTTGTCTACGAGAACCCGTGGATGCGGGTTCGCGAGGACACCGTCGAGCGACCCGGCGGGGGCCAGGGCATCTACGGCGTGATGAGCGTGCGCCACCCCGCCGTGTTCGTCGTCGCCCTCACCGACGACGACGAGGTCCTGCTCGTGCAGGTCGACCGCCACACCGTCGGACCCTCGCTGGAGGTGCCGGCCGGCGGCACCGACGGCGAGGACCCGCTTGCGGCCGCCCGTCGCGAGCTGCTCGAAGAGACCGGTCATGAGGCTGCGGAGTGGCTTCCGCTCGGCGCGCTGCAGGCGCTGAACGGGATCTGCGAGGCGCCCGAGCACTTCTTCCTCGCGCGAGGCGTCACCCGCGTCAGCGAGGACCGGGCCGAGCAGGCGGAGGAGGGCATCTCGGCCGTTCGCCGGGTGCCCGTCGCGGACGTCCTCGCCATGGTCGGGCGGGGCGAGATCACCGACGCCGAGTCCGTCGCGGCGCTGATGCTGGCACTCCTCCACCTTGGCCGGATCCGCTGACGCGGATCAGGCGAGGCGGGCTAGGACGGGCGACGCTTAGCTGGTCCAGGCTCGCCAGAGGGCGGCGTATTCGCCGTCGAGCTCGACCAGCTCGTCGTGGTTGCCGAGCTCGACGATGCGGCCCTCGATGACGACGGCGATGCGGTCGGCGTCGTGGGCGGTGTGCAGCCGGTGGGCGATCGCGACGACGGTGCGACCCGCGAGCAGGTTGTTCATCGACCCCTCGAGCGTGCGGGCGGTACGGGGGTCGATGAGCGAGGTCGCCTCGTCGAGGACCAGCGTGTGGGGATCAGCGATGATCAGCCTCGCCAGCGCCACCTGCTGGGCCTGCGCGGGGGCGAGGGCGTAGCGGCCGGAGCCGATGACCGTGTCGAGCCCCTGGGGCAGGCGCTCGACCCACAGCAGCGAGCCGACCGCGCTCAGCGCCTGGCGGACGGCGTCGTCGTCGGAGTCCTCACGCGCCAGCACGATGTTGTCGCGGACCGAGCCGATGAAGACGTGGTGTTCCTGGGTCACCAGCGCCACCTCGGTGCGGAGGACCTCGAGCGGCAGGTCGACCAGGTCCACGCCGCCGATCGTCGCCGAGCCGGTCCGGGGCCGGTTGATGCCCGAGAGCAGGCGGCCCAGGGTGGACTTGCCCGACCCGCTCGGTCCGACGATCGCCAGCCGCTCGCCCTCGGCCAGCCGGAGGTCGACTCCGTGGAGCACGTCGTGACCGGGCCGGTAGGCGAACCTGAGGTCCTCGGCGACCAGCTCGACCCCCTCGGGCAGACGGTCTCCGGGCGTCCGGTCCGGCTTCACCTCGGCGATGCCGAGGAGGCGGCTCGTCGACGCGGCACCGACCTGGAGCCGGTCGACCTCGCTGATCAGCCGGTCGAGGGGATCGGACAGCGCTTCGACGTACAGGACGGCTGCGGTGATCTGACCGAGGTCGACCCAGCCGCGGTGGTAGGCGTAGGCGCCGACGAGGAGGGTGACCACGCGCGGTGTGCCGAAGGCGAAGTTGAGCGCGACGAACAAGATGTTGCGCAGCGACATCGTGTAGCGCTCGGCCTGCGCCGAGACCTCGATGTCGTCGTTGCCGGCGCGCACGCGCACGCGGGACAGTCCCAGCGCCTCCAGGGTGCGGGCACCCTCCACGGTCTCGGTGAGCGTGGTGTTGATGCGTGAGTAGGTGGCGCCCTCGGTGATGTAGGCCTTCGGCGCACGCCGGAGGTAGCCGCGCACGGCCCAGGCCGACGTGGCGAAGGTGAGCAGGGCAGGCACCGCCAGGATGACGGAGTTGAGGAGCATCGCGCCGACCGAGAGCACGACCGTCAGCAGCGAGATGATCGCCATGGGCAGGCCGTACTGGACCGAACGGCTCATCGTGCCGACGTCGCGGGTGACGCGGGTGACCAGGTCGCCGGTGCTGGCGCCCTCGACCGCTCCGAGAGGAAGCCGCAGGATCGTGCGGACGATGTATTCGCGCGCCGTCGAGAGGAGGTCCTGGCCGAAGTATGTCGAGGTGCGCTGAGCCACGAAGGTCAACGCCGCCTGGGCCAGCACCACGCCGATGATGACCAGCGCAAGCGTGTCGAGAGGCAGCCCGCCTCCGCCCTCCACGGTGGTGTTGACCAGCTCGCCGAGCAGCCGCGGCACGACCAGCCCGGTGGCAGCAGCCAGGGCGTTGAGCACGACCAGGGCCGTGAACATGCGGCGTCGGCTGACCAGCAGGTCGCGGAAGAAGGCGAAGACGGCACGGTTGCCGGACACCGGCCAGCCGCGCTCGGGGTTGCGGGACGCGGCATAGACGTCTTCTGCGCGTTGACGACGCAGGTCGTGGCGCTGCCAGAAGGCGGCGTTGCGCTCCCTCCACGAGGCCCTGTCGGGCGGCAGCAGCTCGGGGGGGATCACGGGTGGGTCGAGGTCGCGATCACGCCAGGTGTCCGGCGACGTGGCGAGCAGGTCCGTCATCGCAGCACCGCCTCGTCCACGTCGTCCAGCGACCGGACGACGACGTCTCGGTAGACGGGGTCGTTGGCGAGCAGGGTGGCGTGCTCGCCGTCGGCGACGACCTGGCCGTCCTTCAGCAGCACCACGCGGTCGGCGTGGTGCAGCCACAGCGGAGAGACCGTGCAGACCACCGTCGTGCGGCCGTGCCGCAGTGCGGTCACCCGCTCGGCGATGCGGGCCTCGGTGTGGGCGTCGACGGCGGACGTGGGCTCGACGAGCACCAGGATCGGTGCGTCGGCGGCCAGCGCCCGTGCGAGCACCACGCGCTGTCGCTGGCCGCCCGAGAGCCCGCGCCCGCGTTCGTCCAGCTGCCCCTGCCACCCCTCCGGGAGCGCGTCGTAGACGTCCTCGGCGTTGGCCACGCGCAGCGCCGCCTCGGCCTCGTCGCGAGTCAGCCGGCCGTGGGGGTCGATGGCATCCTGGAGGGTGCCGGCGAACAGCCCGCTGCCGGTGTCGCTGACCAGCACCTGTCGGCGTACGTCGTCGAGGCGAGCCGCCGACAGGTCGATGCCACCGAGGCGCACGCCCCACTCGCGGGTCGCCACCTCTTCGTCACGCGCAGCGATGCGGGCGCGGCGGCGCTCCCGGTCGGCACGGGCCCGGCGGGCGGCACGACCCTTGAGGCCGTCGCCGTCATCCTCGCCCACGGGGTCGGTGTCGGGGGGCAGGTAGCGACCCAGCCGGTCGGCCAGGGCGGCGCTCTGCTCCGGCACTGCGCTCACCACGACGGTGAGCTGGCCGGGCCGGGCGGTGAAGCCGCTGAGGTCGTCGTGGATCTCGGCGTTGCCGTCGAGGGCCTGGGGGTCGCTCGGCTCACGCCACGGTGGACGCTGCTCGAAGATCGCGATCGCCTTGCGGGCGCTCACCAGCGCCCGGGTCGTCTTCTGGGCGAGCTCGAAGAAGGTGCGGATGGGTCCGACCATGAAGAGGCCGTAGCCCAGGAATGCCACCAGCTCGCCGACACTCAGCTCGCCCGAGTTGACCTGCCGGGTGCCGAGCCAGACGAGGCTGACCATGAAGACACCGGAGAAGAGGACGCCGATCGCCTCGACGGCCGCCTGCCACACACCGGAGGAGACCCCGGCCAGCCGAGCCTGCTGGGACTGGAGGGCGTAGTTGCGACCGAAGGTCTCCTCGCCACCGATCCCGCGAAGGATGCGCAGCCCGGCGACGATGTCGGTGGCCATCGAGGTCAGCTCGGAGCTGCGACTGCGCTCGACCTGCTGACGACGGTGCAGTGGGCGGAGCAGCGGGAGCGCGGCGCCCAACAGTACCGGAGCCGCCACGAGCACGAGCACGCCGAGCTGCCACGACATCGACAGCACGATCGCGGCGACGGTGAGGTAGGAGACGAGCTGGGCCGCCGAGCGCGCCAAGATCTCGGTGAGGGCTCCGAACTCGTCGGAGTCGCTGGACGAGACGCTCAGGATCTCGCCGGTGGGGGAGCGACGCGGCAGCACGTGCCCCATCTGGGCGATCTTGCGGGTCACCATCTGGGTCGTGCCGTAGAGGCTGATCAGCCAGCTGCGCACGATCAGGGTGTGGAACACGACGCCGAAGGTGCCGCCGACCAGCACCACGGCGAGCATGATGCCCGACCACATCAGCAGGTCGGGCGTGGAGCCGTCGAGGATCCCCTCGTCGACCGCCCGTCCGAAGATGTAGGGGCCGAACGTCATGGGCATCAGCCAGAGCAGGCAGGCGAGGGACGACAGCACGATGACCTGCCACTGCTGGCGCATCATCCATCGCAGGAACGCCGCGGGAGAGCGGGTGTCAGGGTCGGAGGTGGGGGCGTCGTCCGTCCCCGTGAAGAACGTCGCGATCCGTGGTGGGAAGTCCTGCATTTGCTGAAAGCCTAGGTCCTCGCACCGACATCACGCGAAGCGTTATCGGTGCGAGGCCCCCCCCGGCTCAGGCTGCGGCTGTCGTGCCGGTGCCGTGCAGCTGGGCCAGCCGGTCGGACAGTGCCTGACCGATGGTCTCGACTGCACCGGTGCCGACCGCGAATCGCACCGGAGGGGCACCTGAGCCGACGAGGCCGAGCACGAGCGCGGCGACGTCGGCAGGGTTGGAGAACGCCGACGCCGGGGCGCTGGCGATGGCTTGCTGTGCGACGCGCACGGTCTGGTCGTAGTCGCTGATCGGAGCGGCGACGTCCAGGTTGGCCAGGAAGGCAGTCGCAGTGAAGCCGGGTTCGACGAGCGTGACGGAGATGCCGAGCGGCGCCAGCTCGGCGGCGAGGGCGTCGGAGAGCCCTTCGACGGCGTGCTTGGTTGCGGACAGGAGTCCCACGCCGGGGTGTGCCGCCTGACCGTAGACCGACGAGCCCTGCAGGACATGTCCGGAGCCCTGGCTCCGCAGGATGGGCAGGGTGGCTCGCAGGACGTTGAGGACGCCGAAGACGTTGGTGTCGAAGATCGCCCTGGCCTGCTCGTCGGTCACCTCCTCCACGGACCCGAACAGGCCGTAGCCGGCGTTGTTCGCGACGACGTCGATGCGTCCGTACGCCGCAACAGTGAGATCGACCGCACGTTGCACGGCTCCCGCGTCACGCACGTCGACGTCGAGCACCAGGACCTGTGGCCCGAACTCGTCGACGAGCTCGCGTGACGACCCGCCGGTCCGGCTCAGCGCCGCAACGCGGTCGCCTTGTCGCAGGGCCAGCAGAGCGAGCTCGCGGCCGATCCCGGAGGACGTGCCGGTGATGAACCAGACGGGGGCGTCGGTGGTTGATGGGGTGGACGAGGATGCCTGCGTGTTGGTCATGTTGTGACCGTAACGCGTTTGCTCGTAACCTGCAAGTGAAAGACACGTCTCATGTGGTGGGTAAAGCGGGGTAGCATGCATCCATGACGTTCACCACGGCACTCGGACCGCCTGTGCTGGGACCAGCCGCGCTCGTCCTGGGCTTCGTGAACACACGCAGTGACGGAAGCGGCCGGGTCGAGCGGCTCGCGGACGGCAACGCGTTCGTGACATGGGCGCAGGACGCCGAGCTGACCGGGCCAGGACTGGCGGCCACCGCTGCGGACGCGGCGAGCGCGCGTGAGCTGCGGGAGGCGCTGGTGACGGTCCTGCTCGCGCACAGTGACCCCGATGACGACGGTCGGGCCGAGCTCGACGCGGCCGAGCACTTCCTGCGTCGAGCGGCGTCGCGTCACCCGCTGGTTGCCGTCGTCACGGCGGACGAGCTGACCCTGGTCTCCGAGCAGCCGGGCGTGCCCGGAGTCCTGGGGACTGTCCTTGCTGCAGTGGCCGAGCTCGCATCGTCGGATGTCTGGTCGCGACTCAAGGCCTGTCAGAACCCGCCGTGCCACTTCGGCTTCGTCGACCGCACCCGCAACGGCTCGGGAAAGTACTGCAGCACCGGCTGTGGCTCCCAGGTCTCGATGCGGACCATGCGGAGCCGCCGCAGGGCCGAGAGCGCCGGGCCCTCGAGCTAGACGGCTCCCCGCGTTTCACGCCCACGTGACCGCGGGTGGTCTGATGGCGAGATGACCGGAGCGGGACGAGTCGACGAGGCAGCTCCACCGCGTTTCGTCGTCTTCATCCCCCTCGTGCTGGCGATGCTCTCGATGATCGGCCCCTTCAGCATCGACACGCCGTTCCCGGCGTTCCCGCACATCCGGGACGAGTTCGCCATCAGCACCGGGGAGCTGCAGCTGATCGTCACCGTCTACATGCTGGCCTTCGCGGCGATGAGCATCTTCCACGGGCCGCTGTCGGACTCGCTGGGTCGGCGCCCCGTCATGCTGTGGTCGGTCGGAGTGTTCGCCCTCGGCTCGGCTGTCTGCACATTCGCGCCCACCTTCGAGGTGCTGCTGCTCGGCCGGGTCGTGCAGGGACTGAGTGCCGGCGGTGCCACGATCGTGAGCAGGACCGTCATCCGCGACATGTTCGAGGGCGAGCAGGCGCAGCGGCTGATGAGCCGGGTGGCACTGATCTTCGGTGTCGCCCCCGCCATCGCCCCGGTCGTCGGCGGCGGACTGTTGCAGGTCGGACCGTGGGAGCTGGTCTTCGCCTTCCAGATCCTGCTGGGCGTCGTCCTCATCGCTGCCACCGCGATCGTGCTGCCCGAGACGCACCCGGTCTCGGCCCGCGTGCCGCTCCGCGTGAGCGAGATCGTGCGCGGACTCACCGAGGTCGCTCGCCTGCCAGCCTTCCACCGCCTGGCGTGGGCCGGTGCTCTGGGCTTCGGCGCCCAGTTCCTCTACATCGGCGGGGCCGCGATCTTCGTCGTGGACCTGCTCGGCCTCGGCGAGCTCGACTTCTGGAAGCTCTTCGTCCCCATGATCGGGGCCATGATGCTGGGCTCCCTGATCAGCGGCCGCGCCGCCGGCCTGATCACGCAGCGCACCCTCGTCTCGATCGGCTACAGCCTCACCCTCATCGGCGCCGTCATCGGCGTCGCCATCGCCGCGTCCCCGCTCGCGACCGACCTGCCGTGGGCGATCATCGGCCCGAGCCTGCTCGGGCTCGGCAACGGCCTGGCCTACCCGTCGATCCAGCTGATGACCCTGGACCTGGTGCCGACGCGTCGTGGTGCGGTGATGTCGTGCGCGTCCTTCCTGGCGCTCGCGTTCAACGCCGTCGCGGCGGTGGCCGTGACCCCCTTCGTCGCCGTCACGACCCTGGGGCTGGCGATCGCTGCCCTCGTGGTCGCTGCCCTGGGATCTCTGTGCTGGGCCTGGCACTGCTCAGCCACGAAGGCGCCGCTGCAGGATCAGGCGTACGCCGGATAGTCCGTGTAGCCGGCCTCGTCGCCACCGTAGAACGTGTCCGGGTCGGGTGCGTTGAGCTGCAGGTCGTCCTCGAGGCGGCGGGGCAGGTCAGGGTTGGCGATGAACGCGCGCCCGAACGCCGCCGCGTCGATCAACCCGGCATCGAGCAGCCGCTGCGCCTTCTCGGCGTCATAGTTGCCGGCTCCGATGATCGGGCCTGCGAAGGCGGCCCTGAGCTCGCGCCGGAAGCCGTCGTCGAGCTGCGGTCCGCCGGCCCAGTCGGGCTCGGAGAGGTGGAGGAAGGCGAGGTTGCGCCCGGCGAGCTCGCGGGCGACGTACAGCCCTGACTCGGTGCCGTCCGGGTCCTCGGTGCCGTTGAAGGAGCCGATCGGCGAGATGCGGATCCCGACGCGGTCGGACGACCACGCACCGGCGACGGCGTCGGTGACCTCGAGCATCAGCCGCGCGCGGTTCTCGAGCGAGCCGCCATAGACGTCGTCGCGCTGGTTGCTGTCCGGCGAGAGGAACTGGTGGAGCAGGTAGCCGTGGGCGCCGTGGATCTCCACGAGGTCGAAGCCTGCTTCGCGAGCGTTGACGGTGGCGCGACGGTAGTCCTCGAGCAGGCGGGGCATCTCGTCGAGCTCGAGGGCGCGCGGGGTGGGGCAGTTGGCGCGGGTCGGCCGACCGTCCTCGCCCCGGATCGTCGTGCGGTTGCGGTACGGCGAAGCGCTGGCCGACACCGGGAGGCCCTCGCCGTCGGGGGAGGCGTGGAAGGACTCGTGGGAGACCCGCCCGACATGCCACAACTGCGCGGCGATGAGGCCGCCGCCGGCGTGGACCGCGTCGGTGATCGTGCGCCAGCCCTCGACCTGCTCGTCGCTGTAGATCCCGGGGGTGTCCATGTAGCCCTTGCCCTCGGGACTGATCTGGGTGCCCTCGGAGATGACCAACCCGGCGCTGGCGCGCTGGGCGTAGTAGTCCCGCATCAGCTCGTTGGGGACATCGCCGGGCACGGTCGCCCGCATGCGGGTCAGCGGGGCCATGAAGACGCGGTTGGGCGTCGTCACCGCACCGAGGGACAGGGGCTCGAAGAGAGTGGGCACGTGGGGCCCAACCGGCCTTCGCGACCGACTATTCCGGCAAACCCCTTCGGCCCCTGTCGTGTGCTGGCTCCCCGAGGCAGGATGAGGGAGTGACTCTTCTCTCCCACCTGCGGGATGCACCTGCCCGACTCCGCAACGGGGCTCGGCAGGTGCCGCAGCACGACATCGACGAGAGCCAGGTGGAGGTCGAATCGACGGCGCACACATCGGCCGGGCTCACGGCGGTCACGGTGGCGATGCGGCGGGCCATCGGCCAGATGGGCGTACGCCGTACTGCGTCCTCGCTGCTCCGGCTCAACCAGGTCGACGGCTTCGACTGCCAGGGCTGTGCCTGGCCCGACCCGGCGCCGGGGCACCGGCACACGGCCGAGTTCTGCGAGAACGGGGTCAAGGCAGTCGCCGAGGAGGCCACGCAGCAGCTGCTGGACCGTGACTTCTTCGCCACCCACTCGATCTCCGACCTCAGCGAGCGCACCGAGTTCTGGTTGGGCAAGCAGGGCCGGATCGTCGAGCCGATGGTGCTGCGTCCGGGGGCCTCGCACTACGAGCCGATCTCCTGGGACGACGCCTTCGTCACGATGGCCGGTCACCTCCATCGACTCGAGAGCCCCGACCAGGCGATCTTCTACACCTCGGGCAAGACCTCCAACGAGGCCGCGTTCGTCTACCAGCTCTTCGTCCGGGCCTTCGGCACCAACAACCTGCCTGACTGCTCCAACATGTGCCACGAGTCGTCGGGCGCGGCCCTGAACGAGACGATCGGTATCGGCAAGGGCTCGGTCAGCCTCGAGGACATCCACCAGGCCAAGCTGATCGTGGTCGTCGGGCAGAACCCCGGCACCAACCACCCCCGGATGCTGTCCGCGCTCGAGGAGGCGAAGTCCAACGGAGCTCGCATCATCGCGATCAACCCGCTCAAGGAGGCGGGGCTGGTCCGCTTCAAGAACCCCCAGCACGCCAAGGGCCTGACCGTCGGCACCGCCCTGGCCGACCTGCACCTGCCCGTCCGGCTCAACGGTGACCTCGCGCTCTTCCAGGCGAT
The DNA here is from genome assembly GCF_035576065.1 of Nocardioides sp. GTDB lineage: Bacteria > Actinomycetota > Actinomycetes > Propionibacteriales > Nocardioidaceae > Nocardioides. The sequence continues at coordinate 76,648 of NZ_DATLWX010000024.1, read as the reverse complement.
CGGTGCGCTCCTGGTCGAGTGGGACGCGGTCGACCGCGACTTCCTCGCCGAGTTCACGACCGGCTTCAGCGACTACGCCGAGCACGTCGCGGAGCTGGACTGGAGCAAGGTCGAGGCGTCCACGGGGCTCACCCGCGAACAGGTCACCGAGGCGGCCCGGATGTTCGCCGAGTCCCCGGCGACCGTCACCTGTTGGGCCATGGGCATCACCCAGCACCACAACGCCGTGGCCACGATCAAGGAGATCGTCAACGTCGCACTCCTGCGCGGCGACATCGGCAAGCCGGGTGCCGGGTTGTGCCCGGTGCGCGGACACTCCAACGTGCAGGGCGACCGGACGATGGGCATCTGGGAACGGGTTCCCGAGCACTTCCTCGACGCGCTCCGCGACGAGTTCGGCTTCGAGCCGCCCCGGGAGCACGGCTACGACACGGTGGGCGCCATCGGGGCTCTGCGCGACGGCAAGGCGCGCGTCTTCATGGGCATGGGCGGCAACTTCGTCGGTGCGGCACCCGACACGGCGGCCACCGAGGCGGCGATGCGCAACGCCGCCCTCACCGTCCACGTCTCCACCAAGCTCAACCGCTCGCACGTCGTCCACGGCGGAGAGGCGCTCATCCTCCCCGTCCTCGGGCGCAGCGAGAAGGACCGCACCGGCGGCCGCGTCCAGCGCGTGACCGTGGAGGACTCCATGTCGGCGGTGCATGCCTCCCAAGGTCCTTTGGACCCTGCCTCGGAGCACCTGCGTTCCGAGGTCGACATCGTCTGCTCCCTGGCGCTCGCCACCCTCGGTGCTGACTCGCCCGTGCCTTGGGCGACGTTGCGCGACGACTACACCGAGATCCGCCGGCGCATCGCCCGGGTCGTGCCCGGTTGTGCGTCGTACGACGACAAGGTCGACCAACCGGGCGGCTTCGTGCTGCCCCATCCGCCCCGCGACAACCGGGTCTTCGAGACCGCGAGTGGCAGGGCCGTCATCACCTCCACCCCGCTCGAGGTCCTCGACGTGCCACCCGGCCGCTTCCTGCTGCAGACCATGCGCTCGCACGACCAGTTCAACACCACCATCTACGGCCTCGACGACCGCTACCGCGGGGTCAAGGGCGGGCGCCGGGTCGTCTTCGTCCATCCCGACGACCTGGGTGACCTCGGTCTGGTCGACGGGGACGTCGTCGACCTGGTCAGCGAGTGGCGCGACGGCGTCGAGCGCATCGCGCGGTCCTTCCGCGTCCTGCCCTACGACCAGCCGCGCGGCTGTGTGGCGGCCTACTACCCGGAGGCCAACGCCCTCGTGCCGCTCGAGTCGACCGCGGAGAAGAGCAACCAGCCTGTCTACAAGTCCATCGTCGTGCGGCTGGAGCGTCCTCCGGCGCAGCCCGGATCGTCGACCGGCTCTCCGGACCAGGGGCCCGGTTCCTCGCGCACCGACCACCCGCACCACCTGAGCTGACGAGGGGGTGGCGCACCGACCGTTCGCCGTGTTGAGTGAAGAGGTGACCGACCCCGACTTCTCCGGCCTCAAGGCCCTCTTCATCAACGCGACCCTCAAGAGGAGCCCCGAGCCGAGCAACACGCAGGGGCTGATCGATGCCAGCGCGGCGATCATGACCAAGCACGGTGTCGAGGTCGACCAGATCCGGGCCGTGGACCACGACCTGGCCACCGGTGTCTATCCCGACATGACCGACCACGGCTGGGACACCGACGAGTGGCCAGCCATGTGGCCGCGGGTGCGGGACGCCGACGTCCTCGTGCTGGCAGGCCCGATCTGGCTCGGGGACAACTCCTCGGTGATGAGGCGTGTCGTCGAGCGGCTCTATGCGATGTCGGGCGAGCTCAACGACAAGGGGCAGTACGCCTACTACGGCCGGGTCGCCGGATGCCTGCTCACCGGGAACGAGGACGGCATCAAGCACTGCGCGATGAACCTTCTCTACTCTCTGCAGCACCTCGGCTACACCATCGCGCCGAATGCCGACGCCGGCTGGATCGGTGAGGCCGGTCCGGGGCCGTCCTACCTCGACGAGGGCAGCGGCGGCCCGGAGAACGACTTCACCAACCGCAACACGACGTTCATGACCTGGAACCTCATGCAGCTCGCCGCCCTCCTCAGGTCCGCCGGCGGGTTCCCAGCCCACGGCAACTCGCGGGCGCAGTGGGATGCGGGCGCGCGGTTCGACTACGAGAACCCCGAATATCGCGCCTGACTCAGACGTACGGCAGCAGCGACTCGATCGACTCGGTCGGCGTCTTGAGGGCGATGCCGGACCCGATCGCCCGCAGCTTCCAGCCCCCGCCGTCGCGGACGAGCTTCGCCATGACCAGTCCGGTCTCCCGGACGCCCAGTGTGATGGTGATCCGGGCCAGCTCGGCGCCGTGGTCGTCGCTGAGGCGGCAGTAGGCGTTGCGGACGTATTCGAGCGAGTGGCCCTGATAGCTGCTGACGAGGAAGAGGATCGTGTCCACCCTGGCGTAGACCGTCGTCAGGTCGACGCTGATCGTCTCGTCGTCGCCCTCGCCCTGGCCGGTGGTGTTGTCACCGAGGTGGACCACGGAGCCGTCGCGGGTGGCCAGGTTGTTGAAGAAGGCCAGGTCGAAGAGCGTGCCACCGGCGAACTGGACCGCCGAGGCGTCGAGGTCGACAGGGGCGGCGCCGCTGCCGGCGAAACCGGCGGTGGGGACGTGCTCCCAGCCGACACCCATCTGCACCCGGGTCAGGGGCTGACCCTCCGGCCCGACCACCGCGAAATCCTGGCCCTGACTCAGCTCGATCACGGGTGCTCCTCGGGAGTGACGTGGCGGGTCGAAACGGCCTCGGTCGGGCTGCGGCAAGCGTATCTTCGAAGCATGGTGGACGAGTCCTGGCTGTCGCGCAGCGCGCGCGCCGTGCAGACACGCCACCTCCACGGCACCCCCCAGGAGGACGAGCGCACGCGGCACGGACGCGCGGGCGGCCTGCTCCTGGTGCTGGGAGCCGGGACGGGCATGGGCCTGCTGCCGGTGCTGCCGGCGCGCATCGACCACCTGCTCGCCTTCCTGCTGTCCGTCGGCTGTCTGGCCCTCGGCCTGGTCGTGCCCTGGCTGCCGTGGGAGCGGCTGCCGCGGTGGACCCTGCTGACACCTGTCGTCGCCACGCTGCCGGTCGTCTTCGGCGGGGGCGGCTTCGTGGATGGCACGCTGGACTTCTACGCGTTGTTCCTGCCGCTGGTCTTCATCTACCTCGGCCTCGTGTTCCCACCGGTCTACTCATGGTGGACCTTCGTCGTCTGCATGGTCGGGCTGGCGCTCTCGCTGACGGGCGCCCAGTCCGCCGAGGTCGTGCCGTTCGTGATCATGACCGCGATCCTGGCCTCGGTCTGTGGCGGCGTCCTGGCGATGCAGCGCCGCACCGAGGCACGGGGCTACCAGGCGATGCGCGCCCTCGCCGAGGCGGCGACGCTGCTCGGCGCCGCCAACGACCGGCAGCAGGTGGCCGACGTCGTCGCCGTGGCCACCGCCGACCTGCTCGACGTGGAGGACGTCGAAGTGCTGTTGCTCTTCGACACCGAGCCGACCGCCGTCGTCTCGCGTCGCGGCGCAACGCCCGCTCCCGAGGTCGAGACAGGGTCCGTGCTGGCGCGGGCGCAGGCGGTCCTGGCATCGCTCGCGGTCGGCCAGTCGTCCTCGTCGCTCCAGCTGGTCGTGGCCATCCCCGGTCCGGCGGGTCCCCGAGGCGCCATCGTGGTCGAGCAGCATCGCCGTGTGCAGGGTTCGGACCGCTTCGCCGCCCGGTCGCTCGACGTCCTTGCGGGCGAGGCCGGCCACGTGCTCGACCGCATCCGTCGGACCGAGGAGCTGGTGACGTCCTCGCGCACCGACGCGTTGACCGGGCTGGGCAACCGGACCGTCCTGAAGGAGGCGCTGGAGGCCTCCACGCCGGGCGACGTCTTCGTGCTCATGGACCTCGACCACTTCAAGCGCGTCAACGACACGCTCGGGCACGCCATGGGCGACCAGGTCCTGGTCGCCTTCGCCGGCGTGCTGCGGAGCGCCGTCCGGCTCAACCAGGTCGTCGCCCGCTACGGCGGCGAGGAGTTCGCGACGATCCTTCCCCAGGCCGACGACTTCGTGATCGAGAGGCACTTGCAGAACGTGCGCCAGGCCTGGGCCGACCTCAACCCCTTGGTGACCTTCTCGTCCGGCATCGCCGTCCGCCTCGAGGGCGAGTCCCACGAGGCCGCCATGGCTCGCGCCGACAACGCGCTCTACCTCGCCAAGAACGGTGGACGCGACCAGGACGTCCGCGACCCGGGGGTAGTGCTGAGCGAGGCAACATCCCTGCCCGGCTCGACCTAGTCGCGCACCGCTCTGCGCGCTCAGACTTCGAGAACCCAGCGACCCCGCTGGCCTCCACCGCCGACCTTGGCGTAGACCGCGGCCGCCTCCTCGAGCGACCCGGTCCCGGCGACCCTGATCTCGAGCTCGCCGGAGACAGAGCGGGCCAACAGCTCCGAGAGCCGTGATCCGTCGGCCTGCACGCTCACGGCGCCCGTCCGCACGCCCCGCTCGGAGTCGGGCACGGCGGGCGGCATCACTCCGACGTAGTCGCCCCCGTCACGGGTGGCAGCCACTGCGACCGAGCCGAGGACGGCGGTGTCGAACACCACGTCGTACGCCGCAGGCTCGAGCGAGGTGACGAAGTGCGTCGCCCCCGCTCCGCGGACCCATTCCTCGTCCGCTGCGCGGGCCAGGCCGGTGACCTCCCAGCCTGCTGAGGCGGCCAGGGCGACGGCATACCCGCCGACCGCGCCGGCCGCGCCGGTGACCAGGAGCGTACGGCCGGCGGGCTCGCCCAGGGGGCGGAGCGCCTGGTCGGCGGTGAGCGTGTTGAGGGGGACGGTGGCGGCCCCTACCGGGGTGAGACCGGCAGGGACCAGCGCCAGCGCGGTCGCAGGCAGAACCACCTGGTCTGCGTGGGCTCCGCTCGGCGCCGCGAGGTCATCATGCAGCCCAGCGACCAGGTCGCCCGGGGTGAACGAGTCGACGCCGGCGGCGACGGACTTCACTCGGCCAACGACGTCCCAGCCGAGCCCGACCTGCTCGGGGAGTCCGAAAACAGGGTGCGCGGTGCCGCTGGCGACAAAGAGGTCGATGGGGTTCACGGCCGAGGCAAGGACGTCGATCAAGACCTCGCCGGCGGCGAGCGGGCGTTGGAGATCCGGACTGACAATCAGGGTGGGCTCCGCAGCGTGCTGGCGGGCGACGAGTGACTTCATGGTGTGTCCTTTGTTCGTGTGGTGGGTGACAAGATCACTGTCGGGGAGTTAGTCTCTGTTGGGAAGTAGGCACTGTGAAGTCGGGTAGGCACGTGGAGGTGCCTGCCCTCGGGACGAAGGAGCAGCCATGACGATGACCGCAGCCCAGCGCCGGCAGGCCGAACGCGAGGTGTTCGACGCCTATCTGGCCGCGTGTCCGAGCCGCAAGCTGCTCGACCGGATCTCCGACAAGTGGGTCACGCTGGTCGTCTGCGCCCTCGCGGACGGGCCCATGCGGTTCTCCGCGTTGTCCCGGCACCTCGCTGGCGTCAGCCAGAAGATGCTCACCCAGACCCTACGGACGCTCGAACGAGACGGGCTGGTCACCCGCCAGGTCACCCCGACGGTCCCGGTGCGGGTCGACTACGAGCTCTCGGCGCTCGGTCGCTCGTTGCTCGGCCCCATCCAGCACATCAAGGACTGGGCCGAGTCCCACATGCCTGACGTCTCGACGGCCCAGCTCGCCTACGACGCCGCGCGTGAGCAGGACGGGGCGCGAGCATGACAGCACCCGCCGGATCTGCTTCGCTCGTCAGGAGGGATGGGGACGTGGGTGGACCTGCTCTCGGTGACGACGGTGTCGCGCGCTGCCCCTGGGGGGCCGGTGACCCGGTCAACCTCGCCTATCACGACAGCGAGTGGGGGATGCCGGTCGAGGGCGAGGCCGCTCACCTCGAGCGGCTGACCCTGGAGGCCTTCCAGTCGGGCTTGTCCTGGCTGACGATCCTCAACAAGCGCGAGGCCTTCCGCGAGGTCTTCGCCGGCTTCGACGCAGACGTCGTCGCTGCGTACGGCGAGGGCGACGTCGAGCGACTCATGGCCGAACCCCGCATCGTGCGCAACCGCCGCAAGATCGACGCCGCCGTGGCCAACGCCCGGGCCACCGTCGCCCTCCGCGACCGTGGCGGACTGGCGGCCCTCCTCTGGTCGTTCCGTCCCGACACGACGCCCGCGCCGCACGACACTGCGGAGCAGGCCACCACCAGCCCCGAGAGCATCGCCTTGTCGAAGGAGCTCAAGAGGATCGGCTTCGCCCACGTCGGTCCAACGACGATGTATGCCCTGATGGAGGCGATCGGGATCATCGACGACCACCTCGTGGGGTGCCATCGACGCGGCGCCAGCGGCGTGTGGTCAGGCTGAGGTGCCTCGAGGCTGGTGGGAGGACTCACCGGCGCGACTGAACAGCCAGGCGGAGCCGGCGAACAGCGCGGCATACATGCCCGAGATCATGAGTACGTCGAAGGCCGACCGTCCTCGTGGAGCCCGAGGTTCGGGTGAAGATTGGCTATTGCCGAGCACGGGGAACCCGTTAGGTTCGCCGCCATGACCCGCGTGCACGCCTTCGCCGACGACGTCCTGCAGGATCTCGACGCGGTCGGCCTCGTGGAGGCCTATCGACAGGGTCTCTCGATCCCGGAGGTCATCGAGGCGGCGATCGCACGAGCCCAGTCAGTCGATGAACACCTGGGCGCGCTGGCGTACGAGGCATACGGCCGGGCGCGGGTCGAGGCGAAGGCGCCGCGCCCCGGGTTCTTCGCCGGGGTGCCGACGTTCCTCAAGGACAATGTCGACGTGGCTGGGATGCCGACGCAGCACGGCAGTGACGCCTTCGTGGCTGCCCGGGCCAAGCGCGACGGCGACTTCGCCCGGATGTATCTCGCCACCGGGCTCCTCCCGCTCGGCAAGACCCGGCTCTCGGAGTTCGGCTTCAGCGCGGCGGTCGACCACCCGCGCCTGGGGCCGGTCCGGACGCCGTGGCACACCGACCACTACGCCGGCGCCTCGTCGGCCGGGTCGGCCGCGTTCGTCGCCGCCGGGGTCGTGCCGATCGCCCACGCCAACGACGGCGGCGGCTCGATCCGGATCCCGGCGAGCGTCAACGGCCTCGTGGGCCTCAAGCCGACCCGCGACCGCCTGGCGCAGGACAAGCTGATGCGGGACATGCCCGTCCGGATCGTCTCCGACGGCGTCCTGACCCGCAGCGTCCGCGACACGGCGGCGTTCTACCGCGAGGCCGAGAAGGTGTTCCGCAACCCCCGGCTGGCGCCGATCGGTGACATCAGCCGTCCCGGGCGCTCCCGGCTCCGGATCGCGGTGGTCACCACTGGGATCGGCCGCGACGCCTCGCCCGAGGTGCGCGAGCTGACCTTGGAGACCGCGGCCCTGCTGGAGTCGCTCGGCCACCGGGTCGAGGAGATCGAGCCGCCCGTGCCGGGGCGCTTCGCCGACCAGTTCGTCCTCTACTGGTCGATGATGGCGATGTTCATCGTGAGGACCGGCAGGCGGCAGCACGGCCCGACGTGGGACCCGGCCCAGCTCGACAGCCTGACCCTGGGGCTGGCCCGCCACTGCCAGCGCAACCTCCACAAGCTCCCGCTCGCCATCGCCGGCCTCGGGGCCAGCAGGCGCCTTGCGGCCAAGCACCACGCCACCTACGACGTGACCCTGACCCCTACCGTGGCCACTGCCACCCCTACCGTGGGCCACCTCGACCCGACAGCCGACTACGAGCAGGTGATGGACCGGCTGATGGACTGGGTCGCCTTCACCCCGCTGCAGAACGCGACCGGCGAACCCGCGATCTCGCTGCCCTTGGCGACCACCTCGACCGGCCTGCCGCAAGGGATGATGTTCGGCTCGGGAGAAGGGCGCGAAGCACGCCTGATGGAGCTCGCCCTGGAGCTGGAGGAGGCCGCTCCTTGGCCGCGCATCCAGGACCAGATCCAGGCGTGACGCAGGCGCGGTGACGCGATTTCTGTTCCCGCTCGGGCCTGTGTATTCTTCTCCGTCGTTGCCCCTTTAGCTCAGTCGGCAGAGCGTCTCCATGGTAAGGAGAAGGTCTACGGTTCGATTCCGTAAAGGGGCTCTGGGTCGGAGCATCGTCTAGTCTGGCGAAGCGCCTGCCTGGCGGCGGGGTAGCTCAGGTGGTTAGAGCACACGGCTCATAATCGTGGTGTCGCGGGTTCGAGTCCCGCCCCCGCTACCGAACAGCCTCGATCGATTCAAACCTACAAAGGACTTTCCCGTGGCCAGCAAGAGCTCTGACGTTCGCCCCAAGATCACGCTCGCGTGCGTCGATTGCAAGGAGCGGAACTACATCACCAAGAAGAACCGCCGCAACGACCCCGACCGCATCGAGCTGTCGAAGTTCTGCCCGCGTTGCCGCAAGCACGTCGCGCACCGCGAGACCCGCTGATCTGATCCACGCCGTCGACCCGCCAGACATCTGGCGGGTCGACGGCTTTTGTGCGCCATCATGTGATCCATGGATGACGCACCGACCCTCATCGACTGGGCAGGCGGCCCAGCCGCGTTCCGTCGGCTGATCGACGCCTTCTACGACCGGGTCGAGACCGACGACCTGCTCTCAGCCCTGTTCCCGGGCGGCGTGCACGAGGAGCACCGCGACCACGTCACCACGTGGTGGATCGAGGTGTTCGGCGGCGCGGCCGACTACACCGAGCGGCACGGCGGCTACCAGCGGATGCTCGCTCACCACCGCGGCCTTGGCATCACCGCCGACCAGCGGCTCCGGTTTGTCACCCTGATGAGCCTGGCCGCCGCCGACGCCGACCTGCCAGCTGACCCGGAGTTCCGTGCGGCCCTCATGGGCTACGTCGAGTGGGGCACGCGGCTGGCGCTGCACAACTCCCAGGAGGGCGCAGAGGTGGTTGAGCAGGCGCCGGTTCCGCGCTGGGGATGGGGCGTCGCGCCGCCATACCAACCCTGAGCGGGCGGCCAGTAGGTTGAGTCCCATGCCAGTCGATGAATCGCTCGTGGGGCGAGAGTTCGCCCCGACCGCCGTGCTGGAGGTGACCGAGGACAAGGTCGCCTCGTTCGCTCGCGCCCTGGGGGCGCCCGCCGAGGGAGAGGTCCCGCCGACCTTCCCGATCGTCCTCGCCTTCGATGCGATGCAGGCCTTCCTGACGGCCGAGCAGCTCGACCTGTTCCGGATCATCCACGGCGAGCAGCGGTTCACCTACGAGCGCCCCATCCGCGTCGGCGACACCCTGAGCGCCACGCTGAGCGTTGCCAGCCTGCGCCAGATCGGTGGTGCCGACATCATCGGCACCACCAGCGCCATCCACGACGCCGACGGGTCCTTGGTCTGTACGGCGAAGGCCACCCTGGTCCACACGGGAGGCGAGTCATGACCCCGGGCGACGCGTTCGATCCGATCACCTACGAGCTGACGCGCGCGGACCTCGTCGCCTACGCGGAGGCGGCCGGGGACCCCAACCCGATCCATCAGGACGAGGACGTCGCCCGCAGCGTGGGTCTGCCCGGTGTGATCGCCCACGGCATGCTCACGATGGGGCTGGCCGGCCGCGCGGTGTCGACGTGGACCGACGGGGCCGAGGTGGTCGAGATCGGCTGCAAGTTCACCAACCCGGTCGTCGTCCCCGCGGACGGCTCGGTCGAGGTGTGCGTCTCGGGCACGGTCAAGAAGGTGGAGGACGGCCTGGTCACCATCGCCCTCGAGGTGACGTGCGAGGGCACCAAGGTGCTGGGGATGCCCAAGGCTGTCGTGCGTGCCTGAGCCATCGTCCGGGTCATCGCGCAGGCTGCTCTCCGACCACACGACCCTGCGGCTGGGGGGACCGGCCCGGCAGTGGGTGCGCGCCACCACCGAGGCCGAGCTCATCGAGGCGGTCTCGTCCGCCGACGCGAGCGGCACCCCGGTGCTGGTGCTCGGCGGCGGCTCCAACCTCGTGGTCGCCGACGAGGGCTTCGACGGGGTGGTCGTCGAGGTGGCGACCTCCGGTGTCACCCCGGACACCGATGACAGTGCGGCCGCCTGCGGCGGGGTCATGGTCCGAGTGGCGGCCGGTGAGGGCTGGGACGACCTCGTGGCCACTGCGGCCGACCGGGGCTGGGTCGGCGTCGAGGCGTTGTCGGGGATCCCCGGGAGCGTCGGCGCCACTCCGATCCAGAACGTCGGTGCCTACGGCCAGGACGTCTCGCAGACCATTGCCTCGGTCCGGGTGTGGGACCGGACCCTACGGGGTCCCCGCACGTTCGCCGCGGCCGACTGCGGCTTCGGCTACCGGCACTCGCGGTTCAAGGCCGACCCCGCGCGCCACGTCGTGCTCACTGTCGACTTCCAGCTCCGCACCGGAACGATGGGCGCGCCGATCGACTACGCCGAGCTCGCCCGCACCCTCGGCGTCGAGACCTCCCAGCGCGCGCCGATCACCGAGGTGCGCACGGCTGTCCTGGGGCTGCGAGCCAGCAAGGGCATGGTCCTCGATGCGGGCGACCACGACACCTGGAGCGCGGGCTCGTTCTTCACCAACCCGCACCTCACCCCGGAGCAGGCGGCGGCCCTGCCGACCGACGCCCCGAGGTGGCCCCAGGTCGACGGCACGGTGAAGTCGAGCGCGGCCTGGCTGATCGAGCGGGCCGGCTTCAGCAAGGGCTACGGCCTCGACCTGCGAGGCGGGCGCGCGAGCCTGTCGACCAAGCACACGCTGGCGCTGACCAACCGGGGCGAGGCCAGCACCGAGGACCTGCTCGCCCTGGCGCGAGAGGTCCGCGACGGGGTGGAGCAGGCCTTCGGCGTACGCCTCGTCAACGAGCCGGTGCTCGTGGGTTGTGAGCTCTGACTAGAAGTCGTAGCGGTACGACGTGCTGCCGGTGCCGTCATCGTCACCGTCGTCGGAGCCCGAGTCGGCTCCGACGATGAAGACGATGCCCAGGAGCAGGAGCACCGTCCCTGTCATGCCCATGGTGCGCCCGGTGTAGGCCCGTTCACGGCCGGAGAAGCGAAGCGGGTCGGCGTCGATCTGTTTGAGGGTGCGCTGACCCAGGAGCCAGGCCAGGGGTGACAGCAGGAGCGGGAGGCCACACAGGAAGATGCCGCCCAAGGACACGACGCCCAGCACCATGGCAGTGGTCGCCGACGGGTGCATCACGACCGAAGGCCCGGTGCCGTACGACGGCGCGCCACCAGAGATCACGGGCCCGACCGGCACCCGATCGACCTCCTCGAAGGGCTGGGGCCGTCCGTAGGGCGCGTAGGGCGCGTACGGCGCGGGCCGGTCGGCGTCGTCGGGAGTGCTGGGCGGCTCTGGCGTCACCCGGGCGCTCAGTACGTCGGGTTGCTGTCGTAGGCCGTGTCGGCGGCCATGCCGAGGCTCACGATGAGGAGGAAGATGCCGATCAGGCCCAGGACGAGCAGGGCGGTGCCGATCATGCCCATGATCCGACCGGCCTGTGCCTGCTCGCGACCGGAATAACGTCCCGGCTGGGCGTCGATCTCCTTGACCGCCTTGCCGCCCATGAACCAGGCGAACGGCGCCAGCAGGATCGGGAGCACACAGAAGAACATGCCGGCGAGGGAGCAAATGCCCAGGACCATGGAGGTGGTCGCCGACGGGTGCGGAGGGGCGATGGCGCCGCCGTACGACGGCGCGCCGAAGGGCGCCTGGCCGTAGGGCTGCGTCTGGCCGTAGGGCTGGGTCTGGCCGTACGGCTGCTCCTGGCCGTAGGGCTGCTCCTGGCCGTAGGGCTGGTACGGCGCCTGGCCGGCCGGGGGCTGGCCGTACGGCTGCTCCGGCGGCTGCTGCCCGTAGGGCGTCTGCCCGTAGGGCGTCGCGCCCGTCGGGGGCTGGTCCTGGGGCTGGCCCTGGGACTGGTCCTGGGGCTGGCCCTGGGGCTGCTCCGGCTTGGGCCAGTTGGGGTCGTAGGGGTTGCTCGGCGGCTCGTCAGGTGGTGTCACGGGCGCAGTATCTCAGGAACTCGTGCCAGCCAGTCGTCGATGGCTGCATTTGCCGCCGCGACCACCTCGGTCGGAGCCCGGGACGCGGCGAACGAGCCGCGCGCCAGGTGCGCCAAGGTCGCGTCGTCCAGATCGTGCGCCGCGCGCATCGTGGCGTACTGGCCGGCCAGCCGGGAGCCGAAGAGCAGGGGGTCGTCGGAGCCGAGGGCGATGGTCGCGCCGGCCTCGATCAGCTGGGGGAGGGGCACCGACGTGAGGTCGGAGTAGACGCCCAAGGCCACGTTGGAGACCGGGCACACCTCCAGGGCCACGCCGGCTTCAACGATGCGCGAGAGCAGTGCCGGGTCCTCCGCGACGCGCACCCCGTGCCCGAGACGGTCGGCGTGCAGCTCGTCGAGGCACACACGGACGTGCTCGGGTCCGCGCAGCTCGCCCCCGTGGGGCGCGAGCAGCAGGCCTGCGCGTTCGGCGATCGCGAAGGCACCTGCGAAGTCACTCGTCCGTCCGCGACGCTCGTCGTTGGACAGCCCGAAGCCCACCACCCCACGTCCGGCGTACTGACCGGCCAGCCTGGCCAGGGTGCGGGCGTCAAGCGGATGCCTGGTGCGGTTGGCCGCGATCACGACGGCGATGCCCAGCCCGGTGCGCCCGGCCGCGTCCCGCACGGCGTCGAGGACGAGCTCGGTGAAGGCGGTGATGCCTCCGAAGCGAGCCGCGTAGCCGCTGGGGTCGACCTGGATCTCGAGCCAGCGGCCACCGTCCGCCACGTCGTCCTCCGCGGCCTCGAGCACCAGTCGGCGTACGTCATCGGGGGTCCGCAACACCGAACGGGCGACGTCATAGAGGCGCTGGAACCTGAACCAGCCCTTCTCGTCGGCCGCGGAGAGCTGCGGGGGCCAGTCGGCCACGAGGCTGTCGGGCAGGGCGATCCCGTCTCGTCCGGCGAGCTCGAGCAGCGTCTCGTGTCGCATCGACCCGGTGAAATGCAGGTGGAGATGGGCCTTGGGCAGCTCGCGCACGTCCCGGTGACCCATGCGAGGCATGGTAGGCCGCCGGTTCGACGCCGCTGGGGCCGTCCCCGTATGCTTCGGGTTTGGTGGTCCTGCCACATGCTTCGTGCTGCCCGTCCGCGGGTGGCGCAGGTGCTGGGTCGGACCACGAAGGGCACTAGCTCAACTGGCAGAGCATCGGTCTCCAAAACCGAAGGTTGGGGGTTCAAGTCCCTCGTGCCCTGCAAGACCAGAACATTCAGCAGTCAACGAAGAGAAGGTGGCAGACGTGTCGGACTCCAGCGCAGTCCACGAGTCGCGTGAGGACTCACGTGGCGGCGACGGCAAGCGCACCAGCCCGGCCACGTTCTACCGCCAGGTGGTCGCCGAGCTCCGCAAGGTCGTGTGGCCGACGCAGGAGCAGCTCATCACCTACTTCCTGGTCGTCATGGTGTTCGTGCTCGTGATGATGGCGTTCGTCTCGGTGCTCGACCTGGCGTTCGGCAAGCTCGCCTTCGCCGTGTTCTCGGGCGGCTCGACCCAGTGACTGCCTGCCGGCCCCCGTGGGCTGGCACTCAGTCGCAGCGCAGAAGACCAAAGACCACAGTCCAGTGCGATCGAGGCCCCAGGCCATCGCACCCAGCAAGTGAGAAGTTCGGAGCATCACGTGTCGGATCAGCTCGACTCATCAGTTGAGGACTCGCCCACGGACGAGTCGTCAGAGGACTCGTCCATGGCGCAATCGTCCGCCGAGGACCAGCCCACTGACGACGCCTCCGAGGCAAACCCCGAGGACCCCGAGATCCCCGAGGACCCGGAGGACTCCGAGGCCGAGGAGACCCCCGAGGTCGAGGAGGACGGGCCGCTCGAGGCCTTCCGCCGTGAGCTGTGGGCCAAGCCCGGCGACTGGTTCGTCGTGCACACCTACTCCGGCATGGAGAAGCGGGTCAAGCAGAACCTCGAGAACCGCATCATCTCCCTCAACATGGAGGACTACATCCACGAGATCGTGGTCCCCACCGAAGAGGTCGCGGAGATCAAGAACGGCCAGCGCAAGATGGTCACCCGCACCGTGCTCCCCGGTTACGTTCTCGTCCGCATGGACCTCACCGACGAGTCGTGGTCGGCCGTACGCCACACGCCGTCGGTCACCGGGTTCGTCGGTCACAGCCACCAGCCCGTGCCGTTGAGCATGCGCGAGGTCGAGGACATGCTCGCCCCCGCCGTCGTCGCCGTGGCCGAGGCCGAGGCCGCTGCTGCTGCCGGTGACAAGTCCGGTGGCGGTGGCGCCACCGCCAAGAAGCCGGTCGAGGTGGCCGACTTCGACGTGTCCGACTCCGTCATGGTCGTCGATGGTCCGTTCGCCACCTTGCACGCGACGATCACCGAGATCAACGCCGAGTCCCAGAGGGTCAAGGCCCTCGTCGAGATCTTCGGCCGGGAGACCCCGGTCGAGCTGAGCTTCGGCCAGATCCAGAAGGTCTGAGCTCACCAGCACCACCCAGTAGCAGTGGCAGGGGGTCCGACCCCCGTCATGACCACACGAGAGAGAGAAAGAAATGCCTCCCAAGAAGAAGATCGCTGCGCTCGTCAAGGTGCAGCTGCAGGCTGGCGCAGCAACTCCGGCTCCGCCGGTGGGAACCGCCCTCGGTCCCCACGGTGTGAACATCATGGATTTCTGCAAGGCCTACAACGCGCAGACCGAGTCGATGCGCGGCAACGTGATCCCTGTCGAGATCACGATCTACGAGGACCGGTCCTTCGAGTTCATCACGAAGACGCCGCCGGCCGCAGAGCTCATCAAGAAGGCCGCTGGCCTGAAGAAGGGCTCGGGTGTCCCGCACAAGGAGAAGGTCGGCAAGCTGACCAAGGACCAGGTGCGTGAGATCGCGACCACGAAGCTTCCCGACCTCAACGCCAACGACATCGACGCCGCGATGCTGATCGTCGAGGGCACCGCCCGATCAATGGGCGTCACCACCGACTGAGTCTCGCATCCCGGCGAGCAACACCCGTGGCAGAGCCGCGCTGGCTCTCACGACCACACTCCAGATAAGAGGATTCCCATGCAGCGCAGCAAGACCTACCGCGCAGCGGCCGAGACGTTCAACCAGGACGAGCTCTACGCCCCGCTGACCGCCATCAAGCTGGCCAAGGCCGGCTCGAAGAAGAAGTTCGACGAGACCCTCGACGTCGTCATGCGTCTCGGCGTCGACCCCCGCAAGGCCGACCAGATGGTGCGCGGCACCGTCAACCTTCCCCACGGCACGGGCAAGACCGCCCGCGTCCTCGTGTTCGCCAACGGCGAGAAGGCCGAGGCCGCCCGTGAGGCCGGCGCCGACTACGTCGGTGGCGACGAGCTCATCGAGAAGGTCAACGGTGGCTGGCTCGACTTCGACGCCGTCGTCGCGACCCCCGACATGATGGGCAAGGTCGGTCGCCTCGGTCGCGTCCTCGGTCCCCGCTCGTTGATGCCCAACCCGAAGACCGGCACCGTCACCCCTGACGTCGCCAAGGCCATCTCCGACATCAAGGGCGGCAAGATCGAGTTCCGCGTCGATCGCCACTCCAACCTGCACTTCATCATCGGCAAGGCGTCCTTCTCCGAGGCACAGCTCGCCGAGAACTACGCCGCCGCCCTCGAAGAGGTGCTGCGACTCAAGCCGGCCAGCTCCAAGGGCCGCTACATCAAGAAGGTCACCGTCTCCACCACCATGGGCCCCGGTGTCCAGGTCGACCCCAACCGCACCAAGAACGTCGCCAGCGAGGACGAGGCCCAGGCCTGAGTCTCGCCAGCAACGCACGCCCGACTGCCTCTCGAGGTGGTCGGGCGTGCTTTCATTTGATCGTCCCTATCGAAGGAGCCCTCATGGCCCGCTCGTCCCTGCCCCGCCGTCTCGGCGTTGCCTCCCTGCTCGCCACCCTGGTGCTGTCGGCCGCCGCGTGCGGTGGCGACGACACCTCGGCAACAGACACCACGAGCAGCGAGACGTCCACCGAGGACTCCGAGGACTCCGAGCAGGCCGAGGAGACCGAGGAGACCGAGGAGACCGAGACCGACGGCGAGGAGACCGGTGACGACACCGAGATGGCCTCGGGCGACCTCGAGGAGCTCTCGGCCGAGGAGCTCTACCCCGCGGTCACCGCAGCGCTGATGGAGGCCGAGACGATGGGCTTCACGGTCAACACGACCGGCGGGCCCGCTCCCATGGAGCTGACCGGGCAGCTGCGCTACCAGGATGACGGGATCGAGATGACGGCCGCCACCAGCGGGGCCCAGGCCTTCGAGATGGTGATGCTCGACAAGACCCTCTACATCGCGGGTGCGGGGATGCCGCTGCCGGACGGCAAGAAGTGGCTCAAGGTCGACCTGAGCGATCCCAACAGCCTCTTCGGGCAGCTGGGCAAGTCGACCGACCCCAGCGCGATGTTCAAGGCCATGGAGGCGCCCAAGGAGTTCGAGCTGATCGGCACCGAGGAGGTGGACGGCGTCGAGACCAACCACTACAACGTGGTGATGGCGACGGCCAGCTACTCCAAGGCGATGGACCTGCCGGCCGAGATGATGGGGGCCATGCCCAAGGAGATCGCCATCGAGATGTGGATCGACGCCGACAACCGGCCGCGCAAGTTCCGCCAGGAGCTCGAGCTGCCCGACATGACCGGCAGCGGCCAGAAGACGAAGACCACCACCGAGGGCACCTACTACGACTTCGGCAGCGACGTCGACATCTCGGCCCCGCCTGCTGCTGACGTCGCCGACAACGTGCCCGGGATGAGCTGACCCGCTACTCGGTGTAGATCCGCTCGTCGACCAGCTTCTCGGCGACAACCTGGCCCTGGGCCACGAAGCGTCCGCAGTCGAGGTGCTTGCGGAACTCCACCTCTGCGCCGGATCGGCCCGATCGGTTCTTCTCGATGGTCACGACCGACCAGTCCTTGAAGTGCTCGCCGTTGTTGGCGCCGTACATGAGGTGATGGCGCGCGACGACGTCGCTCTTGTTGCTCATGATCAGCACGACGTCGGCTTCGTAGGCCAGCGAGGTGGAGCCGCGCATGTTCCGGGCCCGCATCCGGGTGCCTGGCTCGAGGCCTGCGCGGTCCGAGGCCGAGATGGCGATCACTGGGCACTCGAACTCGATGCTGAGGTCCTTGAGGCCCTCGGTGACGCGCGTGACCCTCTCCTCCTCCAACAGGTGGTCGGGAGCGCAGACCTTCTGGAGGTAGTCCACCACCACGAGAGGCGGCGTGCCGTGCTCGATCAGGACGTCCTTCACGGTCGCGGCGATCACGTCGAGTGTCGTCTGGGTCGTCGTCGAGCGGTGGATGTACAACCGGTGGGCGTAGGCGCTCACGGCGGTCAACGCCTCGATGCCGCCGGAGTGCTCACCGAGCCGTTCGAAGAGACCGCGGCCGTTGTTGTCGGAAGACTCGAACGCGGCGCGCACCTGCGCCACGTTGAGGGGCGCGGGATGGTTGGACTGCTCTGCGGCTTCCGCCGAGATGGCCTTCTGCAGCAACGCCTCGGCCTCGATCTCGAAGGACAGGAACACCACCGGCCGGCCGGAACGGGCGCTGTGGCGTGCCATCTGCAGCGCGAAGGTCGTCTTGCCCTCACCTTGGGCGCCGGCCAGCAGGTTGAGGGTCCCCGCCCGCAAACCGCCGCCCAGCTCAGCGTCGAGCAGGGGGAATCCAGTCGGCCACACGGCTGCTTCCGACGCGGGGTCGAGCAACCGGCGGTCGACGCGCTCCAGCACGTCGATCGCGAGGCTCAGTTTTGGGTCCATGTTCGGATTTGAGCATGTTCGGTCGACTCGCGCGGTCGAACGCAAGGATTTGGCCCGTTCGTGCACGGCGCCGTAGTCTCTCCCTTCGAAACCAGAGACCGCCGGTTGTCGACGGGCATCAGCCCCGAGATCGAAGGTTCCGCCTGACAGCGGACGGCCAGCGCAGGTGGAGCAGCTCCGCATGATTGCGGATCACGCCCCGAGCCTGCGCTCGGGGCGTTCGTCGTCTCGGTGGGATCGACGCCGGTGGTCGACATCGGAAGGAGACCCATGGCGCGGCCAGAAAAGACTGCCGCCGTAGCGGAAATCGTTGAGTCGTTCAACGATGCCGCCGGTGCTGTGCTGACCGAGTACCGCGGGCTCACCGTGAAGCAGCTGCAGGACCTGCGGCGCTCCCTCGGCGAGAACGCCAACTACGCCGTGGTCAAGAACACGCTTGCCAAGATTGCCGCCACTGAGGTGGGCATCGAAGGCTTCGACGACCTGCTCAAGGGCCCCACGGCCATCGCCTTCATCAATGGAGACGTGGTCGAGGCAGCCAAGGGTCTGCGTGACTTTGCCAAGGCAAACCCCGCTCTTGTCATCAAGGGCGGCGTCCTGGACGGGAAGTCCCTCGACGCCTCGGAGATCGCCAAGCTGGCGGACCTCGAGTCGCGTGAGGTGCTCCTCGGCAAGCTCGCGGGCGGCATGCTCGCCACGCTGTCCCAGGCTGTCTACCTCCTCAACGCCCCGCTCGCCCAGGTTGCCCGGCTCGCCGGCGCCCTGGAGGCGAAGGCGACCGAGGACCCCTCGATCCTCGCAGGTGGTGCCGGCGTGCCGGCCGCTGCCGAGGAGACCCCGGCTGCTGAAGAGGCTGCCGAGGAGACCCCGGCCGCCGACGAGGCTGCCGAGTCCACCGAAGCCTGACCGGGCCGACGTACACCACCTGAAACCCATCGGCCGGGGAACACTCCCGGCCACCAACGGAAGGAAACGCCATCATGGCGAAGCTCACCACCGACGAGCTGCTCAGCGCGTTCAAGGAAATGACCCTCATCGAGCTCTCTGAGTTCGTCAAGCAGTTCGAGGAGACCTTCGGCGTCACCGCGGCCGCTCCCGTTGCCGCTGCTGCTGCCCCCGGCGCCCCCGGCGCTGCTGCCGAAGAGGCCGTCGTCCAGGACGAGTTCGACGTCATCCTCGAGGCCGCTGGCGAGAAGAAGATCAACGTCATCAAGGAGGTGCGCGCCCTCACCAGCCTGGGCCTCAAGGAGGCCAAGGACCTCGTCGAGGCCGCCCCGAAGCCCATCCTCGAAGGCGTCGACAAGGCTGCTGCCGACAAGGCCAAGGACGCCCTCGAAGCCGTTGGCGCCACCGTCACGGTCAAGTGACCCACCCGATGTCGGTCTGACCGACAGCACCCGCTCAGGGCGGCCACCTCCGGGTGGCCGCCCTGATGCCATTTCGTGGCGTAGCCAGTAGAGTGAGCGCCATCTAGTGCGCATCACGAAATGAGTTGCTTCATGCGCAACAAGCGATCGGCGGCGACGCTCGTCCGTCTGTTGGAGCATGCGCGCTATGAGGTGCTACCGACTGCCACCACCGAGGACAAGGTCCTTCAGCACGTCCCGCGCGAGCAGACCATCACCGTGACCGCTTCGCCGAGCAAAGGGCTCGAGGCGACCCTGGACCTCGCCGAACGGTTGGCCGGGCACGGGTATGACGTCGTGCCGCACCTCGCCGCCCGGATGGTCACCGGGCGGTCCGAGCTGAGTGAGATCGCCGATCGCCTGGTCGGCAAGGGGATCTCCAGCATCTTCGTGCCCGGTGGGGACGCCGAGCCCGCAGGCGACTACCACGACGCGCTCGCCCTCCTCCAGGACCTTGCCGAGCTCGGCCGCCCCTTCGCCCAGGTGGGCATCACCGGCTATCCGGAGTCCCATCCCTCGATCCATGACGACCTGACCGTCCAAGCCATGTGGGACAAGCGTCACCACGCCTCCCACATCGTCAGCAACCTGACCTTCGACCCGTCGGTCGTGCGCGACTGGCTGCACCGTCTGCGAGCCCGCGGCGTGAAGATGCCTCTGCTCCTCGGCATCCCCGGCCCGGTCGAGCGCACCAAGCTGCTCAGCATGGCGACAAAGATCGGTGTCGGCGAGTCCACCAAGTTCCTGGCCAAGAACAAAGGCCTGTTCGCTCGGCTCGCCGCCCCCGGTGGCTTCACGGGGGAGTCCTTCCTGGAGAAGTGCGCGCCGGCCTTGCGCGAGGAGGGGGCGCTGGTGGAGGGACTGCACGTCTTCACGTTCAACCAGATCGCTGAGACGGAAGCGTGGCGGACCAATCTCCTCGAGGCGCTGCGTCGCTAGGAGTGACCTGCGACGAGGCCTGCAAGGGCGCGCTCGAGTCCGTCATGACCGGTCTCGACGACGGTGAGCGGCAGCCCGATGCTCGCCGCCGCCTGCGCCGCGAGCGCCCTGAGCTCGTCGTCGGGCTCCTGCGCCAGCCACACCATCCGCGTGTAGTGACCGAAGTAGGTGTCGCGCAGCTCGGGGTGACGATCGAGCCCCAGCTCCTGGATGACCGTGCGCGTGAACGACCGGGCGAGGAAGTCGGTCAGGAGATAGGTCCCAGGCTGGTCGTCGAAGAACTGCGCCAAGCGCGGTGCGCCGGCATAGACGTCGTAGCAGTGCAGACCGGGCAGGCGAGCCAGGCCGAGCTCGTCGCACACGGCGTCCAGCGCTCCGTAGGTGCCGCAGTCGGCATACCCAACCACCACCTGCTCGTACCTCGCCGCGAGCCGGAGCGCCGTCGCGCGCACCTCGCCGGCGATCTGGTCGGGGCGGTTGTGCAGCAGCGGGGGGAGCGGATGCACATCGACCGGCCAGCCACGACGCGCGATGACCTCCGCGCAGGGTTGTGCGATCGCCCCGCATGCGATGAGTGCCACGCGGTGGGTCGGGTCAGAACGAGAGCTGCTCGACGAACTTGTCGTTGAAGTCGGTTCGGTCCGAGAGCTCGACATAGGTCACCTCCTCCAGGAGAGCAAGGGCCCCCGCGCGCTCCCGCACCGAGAGCAGCGCCATCTTGGCGCCCTCCCCGGCGACGTTGCCGGCCGCCACGATGCGCAGGACCGGGAGCTTCGGAACCAGGCCGATCCGGATCGCCGACGCGGGGGAGAGATAGCTGCCGAACGAGCCGGCCAACAGCACCTGCTGGACGTCGCGGTGCTCGAGGCCGAGCTGATCGAGCAGGAGCGTCCAGCCCGTCGAGATCGCCGCCTTGGCGAACTGGAGCTCCCGGACGTCGCGCTGGGAGAGATAGACGCACTCGGCCGGCTCGGTCTCCGGACCGGGCCGGTGGAGGAGGAAGATCCTTTCCTCCCCGATCCTCGACATCCGGTCGGCAAGCGCTGGGGCGATCTCCTTGGCTGCCTCGTCGGGCACGAGCCGACCGGTCGCGTCGAGCAGACCGACCCGCACCAGCTCAGCCACGGCGTCGACCAGACCGGAACCACAGAGCCCTCGCGGCTCGACATCGCCGATGACCCCCAGGGTGACGGCCGGGGCCTCGTCGAGCGCGTGCGCGTCGAGCTTGATGACCTCGATGGCTCCGTCAGCCGCGCGCATGCCACAGCGGATCGCGCCACCCTCGAAGGCCGGCCCTGCCGGAGCTGCCGTGGAGAGGATGGTCTCGCCGTCGCTCAGCACGATCTCGCAGTTGGTGCCGACGTCGATGAAGAGTCGGGTCCGCTTGTCCCGGTCCATGCCGGTGGCCAGCATCCCGGCGACGATGTCGCCGCCGACGTACGCCCCGAGGGCGGGGAAGAAGTAGGCGCGCGCCCGCGGATGCAGCGTGAGGCCGATCTCCGAGGCGAGCACCGACGGCGGCTGGGTGGTCGACATCACGAACGGCGCCACACCCAGCGGCTCGGGATCGATGCCGAGGGCCAGCGCGGTCATCGTGGCGTTGCCCGCGACGGCCACCTCGTAGACCTGGCCGGGGTCGATCCCGGCCTCGCGACATACCTGGCCGGCGAGGTCAGCCAGGGTGGCGCCGGCGAGGTCCTGCAGGCGGCCGAGGGCTTCGGGGTCCATCATGGTGGCGCTGATGCGGGTGATCACGTCGCCACCGAAGGGCTGCTGCTTGTTCAGCATCGAGGTGACCGCGAGCGGGGTGCCGGTGCCGACGTCGAGAAGGGTGCCCACCACCGTCGTGGTGCCGAGGTCGAAGGCGATGGCATATCGCGCAGCCGTGGTGTCGCCCGCCTCCACGTCGATGAGGGCCTCGTCGAGGATGACGGCGGTGACCTTGTGGTCGGCCTCGCGGAGCACCGTGGCCAGCCGGCGCAGCACGTGCAGGTCGGCCGTCAGCTCGAGGTCAGCGATCGCGTCGGTCAGGCGGACGAGGTCACTCCGCTGGTCGGCGAGCGTGGCCTCGGCCAGCTCCACGTAGCGCTTCTGCAGCGCTGGGCGAAGGATGACCTGGCGGCCGATGCCGACCGTGGCAGCCTTGGGGCGCGTCGTCAGCGGAGGCACCTCGACCGTCAGGTCGCGGGTCGCCTGCACCAGGCAGCCCAGGCGCCAGCCGTCCGCGATCTGCTCGCCGGAGAAGGTCCGCACGTCATGCCGGGTGACGGGCACGTCGCCCCCCTCGACCCGGACCTTGCACTTGTGGCAGGTGCCGTGTCCGCCGCACGTCGAGTCGATGGCGATCCCGTTCCAGGACGCCGCGTCGAAGACGGTGACGCCGGGCGGGACGCGGACGCCCCGCTGGGTCGGGGGTACGGCGGCACCGTCCTCGGCCAGGGTGTGCACCGTGAACGCCAGGTCGACCCGACCGCTCCCGTCGTGGACGGCCGGTCCGGTGCCGGGGCGCTCGATGAGTCCCTCACGGGCCACGTCCGCCAGGGAGAAGTCGGGTCCGTCGCTCACGTGAGGGCTGCCGCTTCCCTCGCCTGTCGGGCGCGGTGGGCGGCGATCCAGCTGCCACCCCACTCGTCGTGGCCGAGGAGCAGGTCGGCCGCTTTGACGGACTCGACGATCTGCGGAGTGCGGGTGTCCATGATGGCCGAGGTGAGACCAGCGGTCATGGCCATCGGCAGGAACGCTGCACCGAGGCTGTGCCGCGACGGCATGCCGAACGAGACGTTGGACGCTCCACAGGTCATGTTGACGCCGAACTCGTCGCGGATCCGGCGCATCGTCTCCATGGTGATGTTGACGACGTCCTGGTCGGCACCGATGGGCATGGCGAGCGGATCGATGACGATGTCGGCGGCGGCGATGCCGTATTCCTTCGTCGCCACCTCGATGATCTTGCGCGTGAGCACGATCCGCTTCTCCACCTCCATCGGGATCTCGTCGGCGTCGTTGGGCAGCGCGATGACCGCGGCGTCGTACTTCTTGACCAACGGCAGGATCTGCTCCATCCGTTCGTCCTCGGCCGTGATGGAGTTGACCAGCGCGCGGCCCTGGTAGACCGAGAGCCCGGCTTCCAGGGCCTCGACGACGGAGGAGTCGATGCAGATCGGCTTGTCCGTCAGCGTCTGGACCATGGTGATCGCGCGGGCGAGCAGATCGGCCTCGTCGGTCAGTGGGACGCCCATGTTGATGTCGAGGACGTCTGCCCCGCCCTCGACCTGCGCGATCACGTCCCGCTCGATGGCCGACAGGTCACCGGCCCGGAGCTGATCTTGGAAGATGCGCCTGCCCGTGGGGTTGATGCGCTCGCCGATCAGGCAGAAGCGCGTGTCGTGCCCGATGACGACCTGTTGGGTGGCGGACCGGAGGACCGTCTCCAGCCGGGGAGCCGGCATCAGGCAGGCACCTTCGACCGCTTCTCGCCCATCAGTCGCTTCGCGTGCTTGACGGTCTGCGAAGCGTCGGCGGCATAGCCGTCGGCACCGACCGCGTCGGCGTACTCCTGCGTGACGGGGGCACCGCCGACCATCACGATCACGTCGCCGCGGATCCCGGCCTTCTCGAGCGCGTTCATGTTGGCCTTGAACATCGGCATCGTGGTGGTGAGGAAGGCAGAGAACCCGACGATGTCGGGTTGGTGCTCCTCGATCGCCTGCACGAACTTCTCGGGCGCGACCTGCACGCCGAGGTCGATCACCTCGAATCCGGCGCCCTCGAGCATGATGTTGACGAGGTTCTTGCCGATGTCGTGGACGTCACCCTTGACGGTCCCCATCAGGAACTTGCCGACCGTCTGGACGCCGGTCTCTGCCAGGAGCGGGCGGAGCCGCTCCATGGCCCCGGCCATCGCCCGACCAGCAATCAGCATCTCGGGGACGAAGAAGTCCCCCCGCTCGAAGCGGGCGCCCACCTCCTCGAGCGAGGGGATCAGCGCATCGAACAGGAGCGTCTGCGGCTCCATGTCGAGCGTGAGGCCTTCGTTGGTGAGCTCGAGGACGCGGGGGGCGTTGCCGACCAGCGTCTCGTCGTACAAGGCCTGCAGGATCTCCTCGGGAGTCATGCGACCACCTCCTCGTGATGTGTGCCATGGGTCATGTCGGGTGTCGATCCGTGGGTGCTGCCGCGCAGCAGGGCCGAGAGCTGGGTGGCGTGGTCGTGCAGCTGGCGCCCCAGCTCGTCCAGGCGGCCTACCAGCCGCGGGCTGGGGCCGGAGATGCCGAGCGCGGCCGCGACGTCGCCGCGCATCCCGAAGACCGGGGTAGCCACCCCCGTGAGGCCGAGCTCGAGCTCGTCGACGGTGATGGCCCAGCGTCGGTCCCTCGTGCGGACCGCGTCACGACGCAAGGCCTCGAGGGTCGTGATCGTCGCGTCAGTGAGCCGCTCCAGTGGACCCTCGCCGAGGACCAGGGCGTCCCAGGCGATGAAGACCTTGCCGAGGGCTGAGCAGTGCGCCGGCACGTCGATGTCGGTCCAGTCGCGGGTCCCGAGGAGGTACGTCGAATCGACCTGCGCGACCTGGACGACCCGGTCGCCCCGGGTGACGCTGAGGTGCACCGTCTCGCCGGTGTCACGACCGATCGCCTCCATCGCCGGACGCGCGAGTCGCACGAGCTCGTCCCACGGGTCGTGCCGAGCGGCATAGAGCCAGAAGAGGCGCCCGGCGACGTAGGAGCCCGCAGCATCGCGCTCGAGGAGGCCGGAGCGCTCGAGCGCGGTGAGCATCCGCGAGGTCGTCGACTTGGCGAGGCCACTGGCGTCCTGGAGCTCGGCGAAGCTCAGCGGCTCGTCGGCGCGGACCACCGTGGCGACCAGGTCGGCGGCACGGTCGACGGCGCGCGTGCCGGTGCTGCCGGCGTTCGCAGGCGCGTCGCTCACGATGGCTCCTCGTCTGGGGGGTTCCCACGCGTTCCATGATGTGGAACCGTAGTCCCACATCATGAGGTTATGAGTCGACGATGCCTGAGGTCAAGCGCCTCGGCAGAGCAGGAGGAGCCGTGTTCCAGAACTCGATGCCGCGCTACGAGGTGCTGTCGGAGGACGCGATGGCCACCCTTGACCGGGGCTGGCGCAAGCTGATGACCGAGATCGGTGTCGAGTTCATGGACGAGCGGGCACTCGAGCTGTTCCGCCAGGCCGGTCAGCGGGTGGAGGACAACACGGTCTTCCTGGACCCCGACTTCGTCCTCGAACAGGTCGCGAGGGCTCCGCGCGAGTTCGACGTCCAGGCCCGCAACCCCGAGCACAACATCCACATCGGCGGAAACTCGATGGCGTTCGGTGCGGTCTACGGACCGCCCTTCGTGCGCCAGGGCGAGGTGCGACGCGACGCGACGATGGATGACTTCACCAACTTCACCAAGCTGGCCCAGTCGTTCCCGGTGCTCGACTCCGCCGGCGGCGTCATCTGCGAGCCCAACGACACCCCGCTCGACAGCCGTCACCTCGACATGACGTTCGCCCTGCAGACGCTGACCGACAAGGTCTACATGGGCAACGTGGTCTCGGGCGTCAACGCCGCCGACACCCTTGCGATGACCTCGATCCTGTTCGGCTCGCGCGAGGCGATCGAAGACGTCCCGGCGACGATCTCGCTGATCAACTGCAACTCACCGTTGCGCTGGGACGACCGGATGTTGGAGGCACAGTTCGAGTACTCCGCTGCTGGCCAGCCTGTCGTGCTGACCCCCTTCATCCTGATGGGCGCCATGTCGCCCGTGACGATCCCGGCCGCCCTTGTGCAGCAGATCGTCGAGGCGCTCTCGGGCATCGCGCTGTCCCAGCTGATCCGACCGGGGTGCCCGGTGATCTTCGGGTCGTTCCTGTCCAACATCGACATGCAGTCGGGATCTCCGACCTTCGGCACGCCGGAGTCCGGGATCGGTCTGCTCTGCACTGGCCAGATCGCGCGCCACTTCGGGCTGCCGTTCCGCACCGGGGGCGGGTTGACGTCGTCACAGGTGGCCGATGCCCAGGCCGGCTACGAGGCGTTGATGACCCTCATACCGACGTTCCTGGCCGGTGCCAACTGGGTGATGCATGCGGCTGGCTGGCTCGAGGGCGGCCTGGTCGCGGGCTATGAGAAGTTCATCGTCGACATCGAGCTGTTGCAGATGCTGCGCCACGAGTTCACCCCGCTGGAGATCGACGAGGACTCGATGGCCTTCGGCGCCCACGAGGAGGTGGGCCACGGCGGACATTTCCTCGGCGCGATGCACACCATGGAGCGCTTCCGGACCTGCTTCTACCGACCTCTGCTGTCCTCCTCCGACAACTACGAGAAGTGGATGCGTGGCGGCGGTCACGACGCCAACGCCCGGGCCGAGCAGATCTACCGCAAGAAGCTCGACGAGTACGAGCAGCCGCCCCTCGACGACGCGATTCGCCAGGAGCTCCAGGAGTACGTCGTCCGCAGGCGGGCCGAGCTGGGCGACTGACGCGCTCGTTGTCGACTCTGCACCGGCGCGTCAGCGGGCAACCGATCCGGACTCGGTCGGGAGACCTGCGTCGACCCAGTCCTGAATGCCCTCCTTGTACTTGCGGACGTTCGTGTAGCCGATCTTCGTGAGGAGGGTGGCGACGTTTCCGCTGTTGGGGCAGGCCTCATTGGAGCAATACGTGACGATCGGGGCCGCCTTGTCGGGGAGGAGCTCGGACGCGCGGTCGGCGACATCGTCGGCAACCAGGGGGACAGCACCGGGCAGGTGCTGCTTCTCGAAGTACATGCCGCCCAGGGCGTCGACGACGTAGACGTCGCCTTCCTCCATGAGGGCCTTCAGTTCGGTGCGAGTGACTAGTTCGGTCATGGGGGTGCTCCTCAGTAGAGAGTGAACGTGCGTGCGCACACAACTGTATGCGTGCGGACGCACATATTCAAGTACGCTGGTCGTATGCCTTCACCACGCCGCAAGCTCGCCGCCGACACCTGGGGGGCACTCCTCCAGGTCCACGCAGGTCTGGTGCCTCTGATTGACCGAGAGGTCAGGGAGCAGACCGGGCTTCCGCTCGCGTGGTACGACATCCTGCTCGAGTTGTCCTCGGCGTCGGAAGGCCGATTGAGGATGAGCGAGCTCGCTGAGCGGGTGGTCCTGAGCCGGACCCGGGTGAGTCGGCTGGTCGACGAGATGGATCAGGCCGGCCTGGTGTGTCGAGTCGAGAACCCGGACGACCGGCGGTCGGCGTACTGCCTGCTCACGGACGCCGGTCTGCGCCGGTTCAAGGCCGCGGCGCCGATCTACCTCGCCGCCATCGAGTCACGGTTCGCCGAGGGGCTGACCGATCGGCAGCTCAAGGACTTGCAAGAGAGCCTGCTCTGCGTCAAAGGACGGCTGGATCGCCAACCGTAGGCGGATCGGCTTGCGTGTGCTCCGGAGACCGTGTCCACGATGATGGGGTCGTGACTGCGACCCCTGTTTGGATCCACGCGTTCTTGGACGTGCCCCGTGCACAGTGGACAGGATCGGTTGCGTTCTGGTCATCGGTCACCGGATGGGCCGCCTCCGAACCGCGCGGTGAGGCACGGCAGTTTGTGACTCTCCGTCCTGGCGCGGGTGATGCCTGGCTCGACCTACAGGCCATCGATGGACCGCCGCGCATCCATCTGGACCTGGACTCCGCCGATCGATCCGCTGCCGTCGAGCGCTCGATCGAGCTCGGGGCACGTCCCGTCGAGCGCTATGGCGAGGTCGCCGTCATGCGGTCGCCCGGCGGTCTGCTCTTCTGTCACACCATCAGGGAGCATTCGTGCCGGTTCGCTAGAGATGACGCGGAGAGCGTGCTCGACCAGGTGTGCGTGGACATCCCCACACCTCTGTGGGACGAGGAGGTTGCGTTCTGGACCGCCCTGACTGGTCGTGAGCTCGAGCACGGACTGCGCACGGAGTTTGCCTTTCTCGGCGACCCTGACCCGTCCGGAGGGCTTCGGATTCTGCTGCAACGCCTGGACTCTGGTCACGGACAGGTCCGCGCGCACCTCGATTTCGCTGTCGCCGACCGGGCCGCCCAAACGGCACGGCACGCTGCCCAGCGGGCTCGGGTGATTCGAGTGATGGATCGGTGGACCGTGATGCGTGCGCCAGACGGGCACGTGTACTGCCTCACTGACCGCGACCCCTTGACCGGCCGGGTGCGCCGCTGACCCGACGCGCACCCCGACCACCTATGGCTCAAGCCGATCGTCGACACGCCCGTCAGGACAGGCCGAGGATCGTCCCGTCGGCGGCCAGGTCGATGCGCGACGACGACGGGTTTGCCGGCAGACCGGGCATCGTCATCATGTCCCCGCAGACGACGACCACGAAGCCTGCCCCGGCCGACAACCTGACCTCCCGGACGTGCAGCTCGTGGTCTGACGGGGCGCCGAGCGAGGTGGGGTCGGTGGAGAACGAGTACTGCGTCTTCGCGATGCAGACCGGCAGGTGTCCGTAGCCGTCACGCTCGAAGCGCTGCAGCCGCCGGCGGGCCTTCGCGTCCCAGGTGACGAGCCCTGCGGCGTACACCCTCGTCGCGATCGCCTCGACCTTCTCGGTCAGGGTCTGGTCGTCGGAGTAGGTGAAGGAGAGCTCGTGGGAGGACGGCTTCTCGAGCGTCTCGAGCACACCCCGCGCCAGGTCGTGGGCGCCGGCCCCGCCGTCCGCGAAGTGCGTCGCTGGGTATGCCGCGACTCCCTCGGCCGCAGTCAGCTCGACCACAGCGTCGACCTCCCGGTCGGTGTCGGTGGGGAAGCGGTTGACAGCGACCACGCAGTCGATGCCGTAGACGTCGCGGATGTTGTGGAGGTGCCGTCGCAAGTTGGCCATCCCGGCCTCGATCGCGCCGAGGTCCTCCGCGGCGAGGTCCTTCAGCGCGACACCACCGTGGTACTTCAGGGCTCGCACCGTCGCCACCACCACCGCGACGTCCGGACGGAGGCCGGACTTGCGGCACTTGATGTCGACGAACTTCTCCGCGCCGAGATCCGCGCCGAAGCCCGCCTCGGTCACGACGAAGTCGGCGAGCCGCAGGCCCGCGCGGGTGGCGGTCACCGAGCTGCACCCGTGCGCGATGTTGGCAAACGGGCCGCCGTGCACGAAGGCAGGAGCACCCTCGAGCGTCTGGACCAGGTTGGGAGCGAGCGCGTCGCGCAGGAGGACCGCCATGGCGCCGTCCGCCTCGAGGTCGCGTGCGGTGACCGGCGACGTGGCCCGGGTGTAGCCGATCACGATGTCGCCGATCCTCTTCTTCAGATCCGCCCACGACTCGGTCAGGCAGAAGATCGCCATCAGCTCGGAGGCCACCACGATGTCGAAGCCGTCTTCGCGCGGGAAGCCGTTGGCGTGGCCGCCCATCGCCACGACCACCTCTCGTAGGGCGCGGTCGTTGGTGTCGAGCACGCGCTTCCACGTCACGCTGCGGACGTCGATGTCGAGGGCGTTGCCGTGGTGGACGTGGTTGTCGATGAGTGCGGACAGCAGGTTGTTGGCTGCTGCGATCGCGGCGAAGTCACCGGTGAAGTGGAGGTTGATCTCCGTCATCGGGACGACCTGGCTGTAGCCACCGCCGGCGGCACCGCCCTTCATGCCGAAGACGGGTCCCATCGACGGCTCGCGCAGGCAGGCGACGGCGCGGTGCCCCAAGCGGTGCAGGGCGTCGGTGAGGCCCACCGTCGTGGTGGTCTTGCCCTCCCCGGGGGGAGTGGGCGACAGGGCCGTGACCAGGACCAGGCGCCCGAGCGGCCGGTCCTCCAGGGTCGCGAGGTAGGTCAGGTCCACCTTTGCCTTGTGGTGGCCGTAGGGGACCAGGTGCTCCTCCGCGATCCCCAGGGTCGACCGGGCCACGTCCCGGATCGGCTGCAGGGTCGCTGCGTTGGCGATCTCGATGTCCGACGGCATGGGGGTCCTCACCGGAACACCACGGTCCTGTCGCCGTTGAGGAGGATCCGGGACTGGGAGTGCCAGCGCACGGCCCGCGACAGCACCTGCGCCTCGACGTCACGACCTGCGGCGACGAGCTGGTCCTGGTCGTAGGTGTGGTCGACCCGGACGACGTCCTGCTCGATGATGGGCCCCTCGTCGAGCGCAGCGGTGACGTAGTGCGCGGTCGCGCCCACCAGCTTGACGCCGCGGTCGAAGGCCTGGTGGTAGGGCCGGGCACCCTTGAAGCTGGGCAGGAACGAGTGATGGATGTTGATCGCTCGGCCCGACAGCTGGCGGCACAGGTCGTCGGAGAGGACCTGCATGTAGCGCGCCAGCACGACCAGGTGGGCTCGCGACTCGTCCACGACCTCCATGAGGCGCTTCTCCGCGTCGGCCTTGGTGTCGACGGTCACGGGGATGTGGTGGAGCTCGAGGCCGTAGGACCGGACGAGCGGCTCCGCGTCGAGGTGGTTGGACACCACGGCCGCAACCTCGATCTGGAGGGCACCGGTGCTGGCCCGGAAGAGCAGGTCGTTGAGGCAGTGCAGGTGCTTGGAGACCATGATCACCGTGCGGTACGGCGCAGCGGCCCCCCACAGCTCGAAGTCCATCTCGAAGCGCTTGGCCACCGCGGCGAAGTCGGCGCGCAGCGAGTCGGCGCTCGTGGGTTGGTCGACGACGAAGTCGATGCGCATGAAGAAGCGATCGGTGAGCTGGTCGCCGAACTGCTGGCTCTCCACGATGTTGCCGCCGCGCTCCAGGAGGAAGCCCGAGACGGCATGCACGATGCCGGGGCGGTCGGGGCACGACAGGATGAGCACGAAGTCACCGGACGGCGCGTCGGCCGTGTCGGACGCGGTGGGGGCCAGCAGCATGGTTCTCCTCGAAAGTTGGTGCGACTCGTGTTGCGCCCAGCGATTCGCAGTCTGCGATACGCAACACGCGCTGCGCTAGTGTCTCGCCATGGGCAAGGCGGTCGCGTCGGGGGGCAGTGGCGCAGGTGTGACCTCTGCCGTGACCGGCCAGGGCGTCCAGTCCGTCGACCGGGCACTCGGCATCCTCGAGGTCCTGGCACGCGTCGGCGAGGCCGGCGTGACGGAGATCGCCGTTGAGCTCGACGTGCACAAGAGCACCGCCTTCCGTCTGGTCGCGACCTTGGAGGCGCACCGCCTCGTCGAGCAGACCGTCGATCGCGGCCGCTACCGCCTCGGGGTGGGCATCCTGCGCCTCGCAGGCGCCACCACGGCGCGGCTGGACCTGGTGCAGGAGGCCCGTCCGTTGTGCCGCCAGCTCGCCGCCGACACGGGCGAGACCGTCAACATCGCCGTCCTCTCCGAGAGCTCGGCGCTCTACCTCGACCAGGTGGCGGGGTCGTCCGCCCTCCAGCCCCACAACTGGGTCGGCCAGCACATCCCGCTCCACGCGACGAGCAACGGCAAGGTGCTGCTGAGCGGCCTGGACGCCGCCAAGCTCGAGACCGTCCTCGGCACGCTGGCGCCGTACACACCCCAGACCATCACCAGGCGGGCGCTCCTCCGACAAGAGCTCGACCGGGTCCGAGAGCAGGGATATGCGCTCGCCGTCGACGAGCTCGAGGTCGGGCTCACCGCGGTGGCCGCGCCGATCCGCAACGCACACGGCGACGTGATCGCATCCATGAGCGTCTCCGGGCCGTCGTTCCGACTGCCTGCGGACCGGCTCGACGACGTCGTCAGGCTCGTGGTCGAGGCCGCCGTCGAGGTGTCGCACCGCCTCGGCTGGGGTCACCGCTAGGTCACGCTGGCGCCGGGCCTCTTGACGACGGGGCGCCCACGGCAGCATCCTCGGGGGGTCTTGTGGTTGCGCTCGGAGCATCCGGTTGCGACATACGCAACAACTTCAGCCCAGGGTGGTCTCACCAGTGCCAGATCTCTACATCGACGGGTCATGGGTGGGAGCGCGCGCCGGAGGGCTGCGGACCATCTGCTGCCCGGCCGACGGCGAGCTCGTGGCCGAGGTGGACGAGGCCGGCGCCGAGGACACCGAGGTGGCCATCGAGGCGGCGCACCGCGCCTTCCACGACGGCGGCTGGTCCGCCACCTCCAGCCGCGATCGAGGGGACCTCCTGCTGCAGGTGGCTGACCTGCTGGAGCGCGACACCGACGTGATCGCCCGCATGGAGTCACTCGACACGGGCAAGAGGTTCGTGGAGAGCCAGTACGACGTCGCTGACGTCGTCTCGGTGTTCCGCCACTACGGCCGGGTGGCCGCCGAGGACTCGGGGCGGGTCGTGGACACGGGCAACGCCGATGTCGTGAGCCGGATCGTGCACGAGCCGATCGGAGTGTGCGGCCTCATCACCCCGTGGAACTACCCCCTGCTCCAGGTCTCGTGGAAGGTCGCGCCCTGCCTCGCAGCGGGCAACACCTTCGTGCTCAAGCCCAGCGAGCTGACGCCGCACTCGGCGATCCACCTCATGCGGGTGTTCGAGGAGGCCGGCCTGCCTCCCGGGGTGGGCAACCTCGTCCTCGGCTCGGGAGCGGTGGCGGGCGCGCCGCTCTCGACCGACCCGCGGGTCGACATGGTGTCCTTCACCGGCGGTGTCGAGACCGGTCGACGGATCATGGCCGCGGCGGCGCCGACGGTCAAGAAGGTCGCCCTCGAGCTGGGTGGCAAGAACCCCAACGTGGTCTTCGCCGACGCCGACCTCGAGGTCGCGCTCGACTACGCGCTGACGGCCGTCTTCCTGCACTCCGGTCAGGTCTGCTCGGCTGGCGCGCGGTTGCTGGTGGAGGAGTCGATCCACGACTCCTTCGTCGACGCGCTGGTCGAGCGCGCGCAGGAGATCAGGCTGGGTGGACCCTTCGACGACAGCGCCGAGACGGGCCCGCTGACCAGCGAGGCCCACCGCGACAAGGTCGAGGCGTACGTCGCCCGCGGGCTCGCCGAGGGCGCAGTGCTGCGCTGCGGGGGCGCCCGCCCGGACGACCCGGCCCTCGGCACCGGGTTCTACTACCTGCCGACCGTCCTCGACGGCTGCACGAGCACGATGTCGGTGACCCAGGACGAGTCGTTCGGCCCGGTGCTGACGGTCGAGACGTTCCGGGACGAGGACGAGGCGGTCACCATCGCCAACGACAGCATCTACGGCCTCGCCGGCGCGGTGTGGACCCAGGACGCCGGGAGGGCTCAGCGCGTCGCAGCCCGGCTGCGGATGGGCACGGTGTGGATCAACGACTACCACCCCTACGTGCCTCAAGCCGAGTGGGGCGGCTATAAGCAGTCCGGCACCGGGCGCGAGCTCGGGGCCGCCGGCCTCGACGAATATCGGGAGACCAAGCACGTCTGGCACAACATCCGACCCGCCGTCCAGCGCTGGTTCGGGTCCGGGGAGTAGACGTGCGCAAGGACCGGTACGACGTCGTCATCGTGGGGGGAGGCTCGGCCGGGTGCGCCCTCGCCAACCGGCTCTCGGCCGATCCCGGCACCACCGTCCTCCTCCTCGAGGCGGGCCACTCCGACTTCCGCTTCGACCCGCTGGTGCACATGCCAGCGGCGCTCCCGATCCCGATCGGCAACCGGCTCTACGACTGGAAGTACCGCACCGATCCCGAGCCGCACATGAACGGACGCCGTGTCGTCCACGCCCGCGGCAAGGTGCTCGGCGGGTCGAGCAGCATCAACGGGATGATCTTCCAGCGCGGCAACCCGCTGGACTACGAGCGGTGGGGTCGTGAGACCGGCATGTCCGAGTGGGACTACGCCCACTGCGTGCCCTACTTCAAGAAGATGGAGAACTGCCTCGCGGGCGCCGACGACTGGCGAGGTGGGGACGGGCCGCTCAAGCTCGAACGCGGCCCCGCGACCAACCCGCTCTTCGACGCGTTCTTCCGGGCCACGGTTGAGGCCGGCTACCCCGCGACGGACGATGTCAACGGCTATCGCCAGGAGGGCTTCGCGCGGTTCGACCGCAACGTCTATCGCGGTCGGCGACTCTCCGCGGCCCGTGCCTACCTGCACCCGGTGATCCATCGGAAGAACCTGCGGGTGGAGACGCTGGCGATGGTGACCGGCGTCCGGTTCTCAGGGAAGCGAGCGACCGGGGTCGACTACCTGCGCGGGGGGCGGCTGAAGCGACACGTGGCGGCGGACGAGGTGATCCTGTGTGGCGGCGCGATCAACACCCCGCAGCTGCTGCAGCTTTCCGGAGTCGGTGACGAGGCACTGCTTCGTCGGCACGGCGTCGAGGTCGTTCACCACTCGCCCGGCGTCGGGGAGAACCTCCAGGACCACCTCGAGGTCTACATCCAGCACGCCTCCAAGCAGCCTGTCTCGATCGCACCCGGGCTCCGGTGGCGGATGCGGCCCAAGATCGCCTACGACTGGCTGTTCCACCGCCGCGGACTCGGCGCCACCAACCACTTCGAGGGAGGCGGGTTCGCGCGCAGCAACGACGACGTCGACTACCCCAACCTGATGTTCCACTTCCTCCCGGTGGCCATCCGCTACGACGGGTCGTCCCCCATCGAGGGGCACGGCTACCAGGTGCACATCGGACCGATGTACGCCGACACCCGGGGTTGGGTCCGCATCCGGTCCCGCGATCCCAAGGTGCACCCGTCGATGCAGTTCAACTACCTCTCCACACCGACCGACAGGCGGGAGTGGGTCGAGGCGGTACGGGTGGCCCGCGACATCCTTCAGCAGCCCGCCTTCGCGGACTACAACGACGGCGAGATCTCCCCCGGTCCCGGCGTTGAGACCGACCAGGAGATCCTCGACTGGGTTGCCGCCGACGCCGAGACGGCGTTGCACCCGTCGTGCACGGCCAAGATGGGCGTCGACGAGATGGCGGTGATCGATCCGAGCACCATGCGGGTGCATGGGATCGAAGGGGTGCGGGTCGTCGACGCGTCCGTCTTTCCCTACGTGCCGAACGGCAACATCTACGCTCCCGTGATGATGGTGGCCGAGAAGGCGGCCGACCTGATCGTCGGCAACACCCCGTTGCCGCCGTCGGACGTACCCTTTTACCGCCTGCGGGAAGGAACTTCGCTGTATCCGCCGGGCGACCGCCGCAACGGCCTCACCAACCACGTAGGGGAGGAGCACTCATGACGGCAACCCCAGCACGACCCCGATCGACAACCCAGGTACCAGCGCTCTCTGTCGACGGTCTCTGGAAGATCTTCGGCCCGCGTGCCGACAAGATCATCGGGACTCCCGACGCCGAGCTCTCGCGAGCGGAGCTGAAGACCAAGAGCGGCTGCGTCGTCGGCGTCAAGGACGTCTCCTTCGAGGTCGCCCCGGGCGAGGTCTTCGTCGTGATGGGGCTGTCCGGCTCGGGCAAGTCCACCCTGGTCCGGCTGCTGACGCGCCTGATCGAGCCCACGGCCGGCACGGTGACGCTCAACGGGATGGACATCACCTCGGCCTCCGCGAGCGAGCTGCGCGACGTACGCCGCAAGCAGGTCTCGATGGTCTTCCAGCACTTCGGGCTGCTGCCGCACCGCCAGGTGATCGACAACGTCGCCTACGGCCTCGAGGTGCGCGGCGTCGGCAAGAAGGAGCGGCGCGAGAAGGCGGGGGAGATCATCGAGCTCGTCGGGCTGACGGGCTATGAGAACTCCTACCCCGACCAGCTCTCCGGTGGCATGCAGCAGCGCGTCGGCCTGGCACGGGCGCTGGCGGGCGACCCGGAGATGCTGCTCTTCGACGAGCCCTTCTCAGCGCTCGACCCGCTGATTCGGCGCGACATGCAGAACGAGGTCATCCGGCTGCACCACGAGCTCGGCAAGACGATGGTCTTCATCACCCACGACTTGGCCGAGGCACTGAAGCTCGGCGACCGCATCATGATCCTGCGCGACGGCGCCATCGTGCAGATCGGCACACCTGACGAGGTGGTGGCGAAGCCGGCCGACGACTACGTCAAGGACTTCGTCTCCGAGGTGCCCAAGGCGCACGTGCTCACCCTGAAGTGGGTGATGCGCGATCCGCGACCGGGCGAGTCCATGGACGGTCCGGCGCTGCCCGTCGGCACGATCGTGCGGCACGCGGCGCGCGCAGCCATCGCCTCCGAGGCCCCGATCCGCGTGATGGAGGGCGACACGCTCCTCGGCGTCGTCGACGAGGAGGACATCATGCGGGTCGTCGTGGCTGAGGAGCAGCTA
This sequence comes from Nocardioides sp., assembly GCF_035576065.1. Classification (GTDB taxonomy): domain Bacteria; phylum Actinomycetota; class Actinomycetes; order Propionibacteriales; family Nocardioidaceae; genus Nocardioides. The sequence goes on along the minus strand of NZ_DATLWX010000024.1, from coordinate 40,413 downwards.
TGAGCGATCTCGGCCCGGGCGCAGGCGCAGGGTTGAGGGCGAGGGGATACGTCGAGGGTGAGAAGCTCAAGAACTCGAGGTCGTCGCGACCCGTCGAGCCCGGCGTCGAGCCGCCCGCCGCCGAGAAGCCCTCGGTCAGCCGGTTGATCCCCGCTGCTGCCGTGGTCGCCGTGTGGGTCGCGGTCTATCTCTTCACCAAGGGCAACGACACGCTGCCATTGCCCGGCGGGGCGCGCACCGACCTGCATGACCAGTTGACGGAGTTCCAGAACGGGCTGCTCGCGAGCCGCGACACCAACCCGATCATGCAGGTCAGCAACGGCATCGCGGAGTTCTTCCGCGGCTGGGTCGACTGGCTGCAGCGGATGCTGGTCAAGCCGAACCTCCCCCGCCCGGTGCCCGAGATCGGCTGGCTGGGGGTGACGGCCCTGGCGACCTACCTCGGGCTGGTGATCGCCAACTGGAGGATCGCGATCCTGGTCTGCGCGTCGTTCCTCTCCTTCGGTCTCCTCGGCTTCTGGGAGGACTCGCTCGACCTGCTCATCATCACCGGCATCGCGGTGACGATGGTGATCCTCATCGGCATGCCGCTCGCCGTGCTGGTGGGCACGAACGCCCGCGCCAACCAGGTGGTCACGGTCTTCCTGGACCTGATGCAGACGATGCCGACCTTCGTCTACCTGCTGCCGATCGTGCTGTTCTTCGGCATCGGTACGAGCGCCGCGGTCGTCGCGACCCTGATCTACGCCCTGCCACCCCTCATCCGCATCGCCGGCTTCGGCATCCGCGAGGTGAGCACGACGACGATCGAGGCGACCGACTCGGCTGGGCAGACCTATTGGCAGCGGCTGGTCAAGGTGCAGGTCCCGATGGCCCGCAAGACCATCATCGTGGGGCTCAACCAGACGACGCTCGCTGCGCTCTCGATGGCCACCCTCGCGGCGTTCGTCGACGGGCCGGGTCTCGGTCAGCCGGTGCTGGCCGGTCTGCGCATCAACGACGTCGGTGCCGCCTTCGTGCCCGGCGTGCTGATCGTGGTGATGGCCGTGATGCTCGACCGCACCACGACGGCGGCCAGCGAGCGGGCCGAGAAGGTGGCGCGCGGGGGCGGCGACAACCCGAAGGCGCGCCTCGCCATGCTGATCGGCGGCGGTGCGCTGGCACTGGTGGCGGTCTACCTCTCTCGCACCAACATCGCGCTCGCCGAGTTCCCGACGTACTCCCTCGGCGACACGATCGCCGCGCGCGTCAGCGACGGGGTCGACAGGTTCACCGACACCTTCGGCGGGGTCACCGGGACGATCAAGGACGAGCTCACCGAGTGGTTCCTCAACCCCATGCAGTCACTACTGGCCGAGTCGCCCTGGTACGTCTCCTTCTTGGCGATCGCTGCGCTCGCCTTCGTCTTCGGCGGACCGCGCGCGCTCGCCTCGACCCTCGTCTGCCTGGCCGGCATCCGCTATCTCGACCTGTGGCACGACACGATGATCACGCTCACCATGACGCTGGTCGCCACCGTGCTGGTGATGGCCCTGGCCCTGGTGTTCGGGGTGTGGATGGCCCGGGACCGACGTGTCGACCTCGGCATCCGGCCTCTTCTGGACGGGGGCCAGACCATCCCGCCGTTCGTCTACCTGATCCCGGTGCTGGCGCTGTTCGGCCCGTCCCGGTTCACCGCGATCGTCGCCGCCATCGTCTATGCCGCACCGGCGGCAATCAAGCTGGTGGCGGACGGGGTCAAGGGCGTCTCTCCGACGACCATCGAGGCGGGACGTTCGACCGGTCAGACCGCATGGCAGGAGATCACCAAGGTCCAGCTCCCCATGGCCCGGGGGTCGCTGGTGCTGGCGACCAACCAGGGTCTGCTCTACGTGTTGTCGATGACGGTGATCGGCGGTCTCGTGGGCGCTGGCGCGCTGGGCTACGACGTGGTCTTCGGCTTCTCGCGCAGCGAGGCGTGGGGCAAGGGAGCAGCTGCCGGGCTGACCATCGTCCTGCTCGGCATCATGCTCGACCGGATCACGCGCGCCGCTGCCGACAGACGCCGCGACGACGGGCCCGGTCCGCGCCGGGCCTTCAACGTCCGACTGCCCATCGGACCACCCAGCTAGGTCGCACCGAGCGTTGCCACCCACCAGTTTTCGGAACAACGAGGAGATGAGGAGCACGATGATGAGGATTGCCAGAAGGAAGGGGGCTCGGCTGGGGGCACTCGCCGTCGTCGCCACCATGGCCTTGTCCGCCTGCGGTGACGGGTCCATCGAGGCCGAGACCGAGGCCAACGAGTCGCAGGCGGCTGAAGGCGGGGACGAGTGCGGCGAGCTCAACATGGCCGTCAACCCGTGGGTCGGGTTCGAGGCCAGCGCCTACGTCGTCGGCACGGTCGCGCAGGACGAGCTCGGCTGCACGGTCAACTACAAGGACCTCAAGGAGGACGTCTCCTGGCAGGGCTTCGGCACCGGAGACGTCGACGTCGTGATCGAGGACTGGGGTCACCCGGACCTGGAGAAGAAGTTCTTCGAGGGCGAGGGCGACGGCACAGCCATGGACATGGGTCCGCAGGGCAACGTCGGGATCATTGGCTGGTACGTCCCGCCGTGGCTCGCTGAGGAGAACCCCGACGTCCTGGAGTGGGAGAACCTCAACAAGTACGCCGCCGACTTCGCGACCTCGGAGTCCGGCGGACAGGGCCAGTTCCTCGGCGCCGACCCGTCCTACGTGCAGTTCGACGAGGCGATCGTCAGCAACCTCGACCTCGACTTCAAGGTCGTCTTCTCGGGTTCGGAGGCCGCGAGCATAGAGGCGTTCCGCAAGGCCGAGGAGAACAAGGAGTTCCTGATCGGCTACTTCTACGAGCCGCAGTACTTCATGGCCGAGGTGCCGCTGGCGAAGGTCGCCCTGCCGGCGTACGAGGAGGGCTGCCAGGACGAGCCCCAGGACGTCGACTGCGACTACCCCGAGACGGAGCTGAAGAAGATCGTCGGCACGGAGTGGGCCGAGTCGGACTCCACCGCTGTCGGGCTGGTGGAGAACTTCTCGTGGACCAACGAGGACCAGAACGTCGTTGCTGGCTACATCGCCGATGAAGGCATGTCGCCCGAGGAAGCGGCCACGAGGTGGATCGAGGAGAACCCGGACAAGGTGGAGGCCTGGTTGGGCTGAACCGTCGGCCCTGAGCTCCACGGAATATCCCGCACCGCCGTCCCCGACCTCCTTGACACAGGTCGGGGACGGCGGCGTACATTTCGACTGACGCACATAGCGCAACTCATTGCGCACTACGCAACAGGAGATCCGTATGGCAGAGGTTCCAGCGTCCGCGGACGTGGTGGTCATCGGCGCCGGGATCGTCGGCAACAGCCTCGTTCACCACCTGACGCGGCTCGGATGGCGCAACGTCGTGCAGATCGACAAGGGAGCCCTGCCCAACCCGGGCGGCTCGACCGGTCACGCCTCCAACTTCATCTTCACGGTGGACCACTCGCGCGAGATCACCGACCTGACGCTCGACTCGGTCCGGCAGTACAAGGAGATGGGCGTCTTCACGCAGTCGGGCGGCTTCGAGATCGCCCGGACGCCGGAGCGGATGGAGGAGCTGCGACGACGGATGTCCAGCGCCAAGGCGTGGGGTATCGAGGCCGAGCTGGTCACGCCGGAGTTCGTCAAGGAAAGGGTCCCGTTCATCGAGACCGACCAGTTCATCGGCGCCTTCTGGACTCCCGGCGTCGGTGTCGTCGACTCGCTGCGGGCGGGCACCCTCATGCGCGAGCAGGCCCTGGCGACCGGGGAGCTCACGGTCGTCCCGACCGTCGAGGTCGTCGGCCTCGACACCGAGGACGGCCCGCACGGTCGTCGCCGCATCACGCGCGTGCGCACCACGGGTGGCGACATCGAGGCCGGGACGGTCGTCATCGCCGCCGGTGTCTGGAGTCCCAAGCTCGGCGACATGGCCGGGATCAGCATCCCGTTGACGCCCGCCGTGCACCAGATGATCAGTGTCGGTCCCTGTCCGCAGCTCGCCGAGACCGACGGTGAGATCAGCTTCCCGATCATCCGCGACATGGACACCTTCTGCTACGAGCGTCAGCACGGTGCCGACATGGAGGTCGGGTCCTACGCCCACCGCGCGATCCTCCACGAGCCCGAGGACATCCCCTCCATCGAGCAGTCCAAGCTGTCGCCGACCGAGATGCCCTTCACCTCCGACGACTTCGACCCCCAGCTCGAGCAGGCCTACGAGCTCATGCCGGACCTGCTCGGCGCCGAGGGCGCCGAGATGCGCTACGCGATCAACGGCCTGCTCTCGCTGACGTGTGACGGCAACCCGATCCTGGGGGAGAGCGAGGTCACCGGCCTGTGGACCGCGGCGGCGGTGTGGATCAAGGAGGGCCCGGGGGTCGGTCGGGCGTTGGCCGAGTGGATGACGCACGGCCATCCCGAGATCGACGTGCACCACAGCGACATCGCCCGCTTCCACGAGCACCAGAAGCGCCGCGAGCACACCCGCCTGCGCACCACTGAGTCCTTCATCAAGACCTACGGCATCATTCACCCGGCCGAGCAGTACGCCTCGGATCGCGACCAGCGCCTCTCGCCCATGCACGACTCGCAGGAGAAGCTGGGAGCGGTCTTCTTCGAGACCGCGGGCTGGGAGCGGCCGTTCTGGTACGAGTCCAACGCACCTCTCCTCGAGCAGTACGGCGACGCCGTGATGCCACGCGAGCACGAGTGGGACTCGCGCTGGTGGAGCCCGATCATCAACGCCGAGCACCTCCGCATGCGCGAGGCGGCAGCGGTGATCGACCTGTCGGCGTTCTGCATCTTCGACGTCACCGGCCCGGCCGCGCTCGACGTCGTCCAAGGCACCTGCGTCGCGCAGTGCGACGTCGCGATCGGCAAGGTGGTCTACACCCCGGTCCTCGACGCCAAGGGAGGCTTCCGGTCGGACCTCACCGTGATGCGCCTCGGGGCCGACCACTTCCGCGTCGTCACCGGCGGCGCGCACGGCATGGCTGACCGGGCCTGGTTCGCCGGCCGGTTGCCGGACGACGAGCACACCACGCTGACGGACCTGACCAACGACGTCTCCACGATCGGGATCTGGGGCCCACGGGCTCGAGACATCCTGTCCTCCTTGACCGAGGACGACGTGTCCGACGGCGGCTTCAGCTTCCTGTCCTGCAGCGAGATCACCGTGGGCGGCACCACCGTGCTGGCCTCCCGCATCTCCTACGTCGGGGAGCTCGGCTGGGAGCTCTACGTCCCCATGGGCGACGCCGCCACGCTGTGGGAGACGCTCCTCGAGGCAGGCGCCCCGCACGGCGCCGTACCAGCCGGCATCGGGGTCTATGGCACCACCGGACGCATCGAGAAGGGCTATCGGGCGTATGGCGCCGAGCTGGACGGCGAACGATCGATCATCGAGGCCGGCATGCAGCGACCGAAGGTCAAGCAGGCCGACTTCGTGGGCAAGGAGGCCTACCTCGCCCAGCGGGAGCAGGAGCCGGCAGCTGTCCTGTGCACACTGACCGTCGACGACCACACCTCGGCGAGCGGCGCCAAGCGATACATGATCGGAGGCGAGCCGATCCTCACGCCGGACGGCGGGCTCCTGACCGACGGTCACGGACACCACTCGTATGTCACGTCGGCCGGCTCCGCGCCGTCGCTGGGCAAGCATGTGCTGCTGGCCTACCTCCCGCCGGACCAGGCGGTCCTCGGCAACCAGCTCGCCGTGTCCTACATGGAGGAGCTCTACCCGGTCACGGTCGGCTCGGTGGACGCCACGCCCCTCCTCGACCCGGCCAACGAGCGCATCAGATGAATCACCCCATGACCGGCGTCAACGTCCTCGTCTGCGTCAAGCGGGTCCCGGACGCGTCGAGCGAGGTCGTGCTGACGGACGACGGCCAAGGCGTCGACGGGCGCTTCTCCGGCTACGCGACGAGTCCGCACGAGGAGTGCGCAGTCGAGCTCGCCGCCCGGGCCGCCACCGCCACCGGCGGCGAGGCCACCGTCCTGACCCTCGGGGACGCCGAGGCCGTCGAGCAGCTGCGCGCCGCCCTGGCTGTGGGCTGCACTGCGGCGACGCACGTCGTGGCCGACGGCCAGCAGTTCGGCCCGGCCGACGTGGCCCGCGAGATCGCCGCGGTGGTGCGTGACCACGAAGTGGCGGGCCGCCCGCACGACCTGGTGCTGCTCGGCAACGACGCCGCCGACACCGGGGACTTCCAGGTCGGCATCCGCCTCGCCTACGAGCTGGGTCGTCCGGTCGTCAGCGGGGTCACCACGGTCGACGTCTCCGAAGTGGACGGGCGGATGAGCGTGACCGCCAGCGGCGACGGGCCTGACGGCCACGAGACCTACGTCGTCCCCCTCCCGGCCGTCGTCACGGTGATGGAGGGCGGCGTTGAACCTCGCTACCCCACCATCCCCGGCCGGATGAAGGCCAAGAAGGTCCCGATCGAGGAGCGTGCACCGGTCGGCACCCCATCCGGCGCCGGTCGGCTGCGGTGGTCGTTGCCGCCGGCGACGCCGAGCGACGTCCAGGTCCTGGGCAAGGGGCCGGAGGCCGCCCCGGCCGTGGTCGACCTCCTCGAGCAGCTGGGGGTGCTGAGCCGATGATCCTCGTCCTGGTCGAGAAGGACCTCCACGGTGCCGCCGTCGAGGTGTCGTTGGAGGCGCTGACCTTCGCGCGCTCGCTCGCCGACGCGGGTGGCGGCGTCCCGGTGGACGCCGTGGTCGTCGGTGAGGTGCCTGCACGCCTGCGCGAGCAGCTGGCGGCGTACGGCGCACGAGAGGTCCACCGCCTGGCTGGTGACGCCTTCGACTCCTTCGCCGGAGCTGCGTGGGCCGCGGGGATCGAGACGGTGCTCGCCACCACGCGATCGGTCGTGGTGATGGCCGCCGGGACGCCCCGCGGCGGCGAGGTGCTGGCGCACCTGTCAGCGCGTGCGGACGTGCCGATGGCGGCCAACGCCGTCTCCTTCGACGGCCTCTCACCCTTCGTGGTGCACCGTCAGGTGGTGGGTGGACAGGCGTTGGAGGCGATGCAGGTCTCCGGCCGTCCCACGGTGTTCACCGTCGCCGGGCACGCGGTCGAGGCCCGCCCTGCTGCCGCGCCCGCCACGGCCGCGGTCGTGGAGCACGTTCCTGACGTTGCGGCCGCCGACCTCGTGGCCCGCGTGATGTCCACCGAGGAGCCCGAGCCCGACCGGTCCGGCAGTCTCAAGACGGCTCGTGTCGTGGTCGGCGCGGGTCGAGGTGCGGGCGGCGAGGACGGTTTCGATGGCCTGCTCGAGCTGGCCGACCTGCTCGGTGCCCCGCTCGGTGTCTCCCGAGTCGTCACCTCGCTCGGTTGGCGCCCGCACCACGAGCAGGTGGGGCAGACAGGGAGCCGGATCTCGCCCGATCTCTACATCCCGTGCGGCATCAGCGGTGCCATCCAGCACTGGGCCGGCTGCAGCAGCGCGAAGGTCATCCTGGCGATCAACACCGACGCCGACGCTCCGATGGTCACGAAGGCCACGCACGCGGTGATCGGCGACCTGCACGAGGTGGTGCCGGCCATCAACGCCGAGATCCGTCGCCGCCGCTCTGGCTGATGGGTCCGGGTCTTGCGCCGCCCGACGTCACACCGAGTGACACCAGGTGTCCATCTGATGACGTCGCGGTGATTTGTGCGTAACCTCACGCTCAGTGCCGCGTTGGTACTCAGTAGTAACGCGGGGGACAGGTAGCGGAGCGCGCAAAGGGAGATTCTTCGCATGGGTGTAGAGATCAAGGTCGACGACCTCACCAAGTCGTTCGGCAAGCAGTTGATCTGGGGCGACGTCACGCTGACCATCCCTGCCGGCGAGATCTGCGTGATGCTCGGACCCTCCGGGACGGGCAAGTCGGTCTTCCTCAAGACCCTCATCGGCCTGCTCAAGCCCGACCGCGGCTCGATCATGATCGAGGGCACCGACATCGCGTCCTGCTCCGAGAAGGACCTCTACGAGATCCGGAAGCTCTTCGGCGTCCTGTTCCAGGACGGCGCCATGTTCGGCTCGATGAACCTCTACGACAACGTGGCCTTCCCCCTGCGCGAGCACACCAAGAAGTCCGAGTCGGAGATCCGCAGCATCGTCATGGAGAAGATGGACCTCGTCGGCCTCCTCGGCGCCGAGGACAAGCTCCCCGGTGAGATCTCAGGCGGGATGCGCAAGCGGGCAGGCCTGGCGCGTGCGCTCGTCCTCAACCCCGAGATCGTGCTGTTCGACGAGCCGGACTCCGGTCTCGACCCGGTGCGCACCTCGTTCCTCAACCAGCTCATCATCGACCTGAACGCCCAGATCGACGCGACCTTCCTCATCGTCACCCACGACGTCAACACCGCCCGTACCGTCCCCGACAACATCGGTCTGCTGTACCACCGGCACCTCGCGATGTTCGGGCCGCGCGAGATGCTGCTGAGCTCCGAGGAGCCGGTGGTCCGGCAGTTCCTCAACGCCCAGCGCGTCGGCCCGATCGGGATGTCGGAGGAGAAGGACGCCGACGAGCTCGCCGCTGAGAGCGACCAGGAGCTCCCGCCCCTGCCGCCGATCCCGCTCCAGCAGGAGCCCTCCAACGGGATCCCGCGACGCAGCCAGCGTCCGCCCGGCGAGTGGTGCCGCGAGAACGGCGTCACGCCACCTGCCGGCTCGTTCGAGACCGCCAACGCCGGCCTGGCGCCGGGGGCCTGAGCAGCCGATGTCCTCCCTGACCTCCTCCCGGGCGCTCGCCCCCATCGGGGCCGCGGGCAAGCTCTTCGCCTTCGCCCTCGATGTGCTGCGCGGGCTGTTCCGGCGCCCCTTCCAGCTGCGGGAGTTCATCCAGCAGGCGTGGTTCATCGCCTCGGTGACCATCGTCCCCACGGCTCTGGTCGCCATCCCCTTCGGTGCGGTCATCGCCCTGCAGGTCGGTGGGCTCATCAAGCAGTTCGGCGCCCAGTCCTTCACCGGCTCGGCGTCGGTGCTGGCGGTCGTCCAGCAGGCCGCTCCGATCGGGACCGCACTGCTCATCGCCGGCGCCGGCGGGTCGGCCATCGCCGCCGACCTCGGCGCCCGGAAGATCCGTGAAGAGCTGGACGCGATGATGGTGCTGGGCATCGACCCGATCCAGCGCCTGGTCGTCCCGCGGGTGCTGGCGTGCATGCTCGTCGCGTTCTTCCTCAACGGGATGGTGAGCGTCGTCGGTGTTGCAGGTGGCTACGTCTTCAACGTGGTCCTGCAGGACGGCACACCCGGCGCGTACATCGCGAGCTTCACCGCCCTGGCGCAGCTGCCCGACCTCTACATCGGTCTGCTGAAGGCGATCGTCTTCGGCCTCATCGCGGCCATCGTGGCCTCCTACAAGGGAATGAACGCCGACGGCGGTCCGAAGGGGGTGGGCGATGCAGTCAACGAGGCGGTGGTCATCACCTTCCTGCTGCTGTTCATCGCCAACTTCGTGATGAGCCTGATCTACCTCCAAGTCATTCCACCGAAGACGGGTTGAGGTCATGGCCAACGTCAAGAGCATCTACCAGAAGCCGATCGGGTCCCTCGACAACTTGGGCAGCCAGCTCGGCTTCCACCTCGCCGTCCTGCGGGCCATCCCGCGCTCGATCACCCGCTACCCCAAGGAGATCCTGCGGATCCTGGCCGAGGTCACGCTCGGCTCCGGCGCGCTGGCGGTCATCGGCGGCACGGTCGGTGTCATCCTGGGCATGACGTTCTTCACCGGGGCCCAGGTCGGGCTCTCGGGATACGCCGCGCTCAACCAGCTCGGCACCGCCGCGTTCTCCGGATTCGTCTCCGCCTACTTCAACACCCGGGAGATCGCCCCGCTCGTCGCGGGTATCGCCCTCGCAGCGACGGTCGGCTGCGGCTTCACCGCCCAGCTCGGCGCGATGCGGATCTCCGAGGAGGTCGACGCCCTCGAGGTGATGGCCATCCCGTCGATGCCCTTCCTGGTCGCGACGCGGGTCGTCGGTGGCCTGATCGCGATCATTCCGTTGTACGTCGTGGGGTTGCTGTCGTCATACTTCGCGAGCCGGGTCGTGGTGACGCAGTTCTACGGTCAGTCGACCGGCACCTACGACCACTACTTCAACGCCTTCCTCCCCCCGGGTGACGTGCTGTGGTCCTTCGGCAAGGTGCTGGTGTTCGCAGTCACGGTGATCCTGATCCACTGCTACCACGGCTACACCGCCTCCGGCGGACCCGCAGGTGTGGGCGTCGCCGTCGGCCGGGCCGTGCGGACCAGCATCGTGGCGATCAACGTGATCGACCTGTTCTTGTCGATGGCCATCTGGGGCACCAACGCGACCGTCAGATTGGCTGGGTGAGCGGCGATGAACCCGTTCAAGAACAATTTGTTCCTCGGTGTGCTGTTCCTCGCGCTGCTCTTCTCGGGCGTGTGGGCCTCCTACGGCGTCTTCACCAAGAGATGGACCGAGTACGACGAGGTCGCCCTGAAGACCTCCAAGATCGGTCTCCAGATGCCGCTGCGGGCAGACGTGAAGATCCGCGGCGTGCAGGTCGGAGAGGTCATCGCGATCGATGGTGACGCCGACGGCGCCACCCTCACGTTGGGGCTCTACCCCGACATGCGCGACACGATCCCGGCCAACGTGACCGGGTCGATCGTGCCGAAGACGCTCTTCGGGGAGAAGTACGTCTCGCTGATCATCCCCGAGGCGCCCGCCAAGGACGCGATCGCAGTGGACGCGGTGATCGATCGCACCGCGATCTCCACCGAGGTGGAACAGGTCCTCAACGACCTCTACCCGCTGCTGCGAGCCGTCCAGCCGGCCGAGATCAACAAGACCCTCAACGCCATCGCCACCGCCCTGGAGGGCCGCGGCAACCAGCTGGGCGAGAACCTCGAGACAGTCGACAGCTACCTCAAGCGTCTCAACCCGGAGATCCCCGCGCTGGTGGAGGACCTCCGGCTGACCGGAGAGGTCGCCGACATCTACGTCGACGTGCTGCCCGAGATCGCCACGATCCTGCGCAACTCCATCACCACGAGCCAGACCCTCGAGGGTCGCGAGGAGAAGCTCACAGCGCTCTACCAGGATGTCGGCGCCTTCTCCAACACCACCGAGCGGTTCCTCGACGAGAACGGCGACAACCTGATCCGGCTCGCCGAGCTGAGCCAGCCGCAGCTCGAGCTGTTCGCGAAGTACGCCCCGGAGTACCCCTGCCTCCTCGGTGGCATCGTCACGGCCGGAGACATGCAGGCCGAGGCCTTCCGTGGCTTCACCCTGCACATCATTCTCGAGACGCTGCCCAACCAGCCGCGCGGCTACGGGCCGCAGGACGCGCCGACGTTCGGCGACAAGCGCGGCCCCCACTGCGGCAACCTCCCCGCCCCCACGGGTGGACAGACGACCCCGGCCACCCAGCCCAACTTCGTCGACGGCGTGGACGAGGGGACCGGCAAGGGGACCTCGCGCGCGGCCACCGGCTGGTCGAGCGGCGCGGGCTATCCCGGCAGCCGGGAGGAGTCCGCGCTCGTGAAGGGGCTGTTGGCGCCGGCGATCGGCACCAGCGTCTCGGACGTGCCAGACCTCGGCGTGTTGTTGATCGCCCCGATGGCTCGCGGAGCCACCGTCTCTTTGGGAGCTGATGACTGATGGCTCGCATGGGCTTGGACAAGAAGACCAGCGGCGACCTGGTCAGGCTGCTCGTCTTCATGATCGTCACCACGATGCTGACCGGCGTCCTCGTCGTGCTGATCGGCAACCTGAGCTTCGCCTCCACCCGCAACTACAAGGCCGAGTTCCTCAACGCCACGGGTCTCGTCAAGGGCGACGACATTCGGGTGGCCGGCGTGAAGGTCGGCACGGTCAAGGACGTGGAGATCACCGATCGCACCCGCGCCCTGGTGAGCTTCACCGTCGCCGACGCGACCCAGGTCAACGGCGGGACCTTCGCCACGATCAAATACCGCAACCTGGTCGGGCAGCGCTACGTCTCCCTGACCCAGGGGGTCGGTGACGCCGAGCGGCTGCCCGAGGGTGGGACGATCCCGCTGGGCCAGACGACGCCCGCGCTCGATCTGACCGTGCTCTTCAACGGCTTCAAACCCCTCTTCCAAGCACTGTCTCCCGCCGACCTGAACAAGCTCTCCTACGAGATCGTGCAGGTGTTCCAGGGCGAGGGCGGCACCCTCGAAGGACTGCTCCAGCACACCGCCTCGGTCACGACGACCCTGGCCGACCGCGACCAGATCATCGGTGACCTCATCGAGAACCTCAACCAGGTGCTCGACCACATCGGCGACAGGGACGAGCAGCTGTCCCGGCTCATCGTCTCGTTCCGCCAGCTCATCGGTGGCCTGAAGGACGACCGACAGGCCATCTTGACCTCGCTCGACGACATCTCGGAGCTCTCGGTCGAGACGGCCGGCCTCCTCCAGGGGATCCGCAAGCCCTTCGTTGAGGACATCAAGCAGCTGCGGACAGTGGCGGGCAACATCGACAAGAACAAGGCAGAGCTCGACCGGGCCCTCCAAGTGCTGCCGATCAAGCTCGAGAAGGTCGGCCGGACCGCGATCTACGGCTCCTACTTCAACTTCTACCTGTGTGAGTTCCAGGGGCGGATCAAGCTCCCCGCCGGCGTCAACGTGCCCGTCAACTACCAGACCGGCTCTGATAGGTGTGATCTGGGATGATTCCTTTCCGCGAGCGCAATCCCGTCATCATCGGCGCGATCAGCCTCACGCTGCTGGCCGGCTCGCTGGCCGTGGCTTTCAAGGCCAGCGACCTGCCGGTGATCGGCGGCGGTGACACCTACTACGCCGCCTTCAGCGAGGCCGGTGGCCTGAAGGCCAACGACGAGGTGCGGATCGCCGGCGTGCGCGTCGGCAAGGTCGACTCCGTCGAGCTCGACGGTGACCAGGTCAAGGTTTCCTTCAAGGTCGACGAGGCGGAGTCCTTCGGCCCGAGCACCAGCGCCTCGATCGAGGTCAAGACCCTGCTCGGTGCGATGTTCCTCTCCCTCGAGCCCGCCGGCGCGGGTCAGATGAAGGAGGAGGCGACGATCCCGGTCGAGCGGACCACCTCGCCGTACGACGTCGTCGAGGCCTTCGAGGGATTGGCGGCGACCTCGGAGCGGATCGACACCGACCAGCTCGCCGAGGCCCTGACCACTTTGGCCGACCTCACGCGCAACACTCCTGAGGAGTTCAAGGCGGCGCTCGACGGGGTCAGCCGGCTGTCCGGGAACATCGCTGCCCGTGACCAGCAGATCGGCACCCTGCTGACCAACCTGGAGAAGGTCTCGCGGGTGCTCGACGAGCGTGACCAGGACATCGTCGCCCTGATGGAGGACGCGGACATCTTGTTCCGGGCGCTGGTGAGCCGCCGAGAGGCGATCCACAACCTGCTCGTCTCCACCACGAAGCTCTCGCGCGAGCTCACCTCGCTGGTGCGCGAGAGCCGGGATGACCTGAAGCCCGCCCTCGACCACCTGGAGAACGTCGTCGACGTGCTAAACAAGAACGAGGACAACCTCGACAACAGCCTGCGACTGATGGCGCCCTTCTACCGCGTGTTCGCCAACACGCTGGGCAACGGGCCCTGGTTCGACACCTACATCCAGAACTTCCCACCCGTCCCCCAGGTTGGCTGACATGGACCTCATCAGGAAGTACGCCGTCCCGCTCGTCGTCCTTGCGCTGGTCGCGGCCGCGGCCATCACGATGTTCAGTGGCGAGAAGACCAAGCGACTCGTCGCGCACTTCCCGCGCGCGATCTCGATCTACGAGGGCAGCGAGGTCCGGGTGCTCGGTGTGCCGATCGGCACCGTCGAGAAGGTCACGCCATCAGGCACCGACGTGGTCGTGACGATGGTCTACGACGCGGACATCAAGCTGCCGGCGGACGCCAAGGCGGCCATCGTGGCGCCATCGATCGTGGGCGACCGCTTCGTCCAGCTCACTCCGGTGTTCCGGGAGGGCGACGAGGTGATGGCCGACAACACCGAGCTCGCCGCGACCCAGACAGCCACGCCGATCGAGCTCGACGAGATCTACGACAGTCTCAACACCCTCAACGTGGCCCTCGGTCCCAATGGCGCCAACGCCAACGGCGCACTGTCGGACCTGTTGGCGGTCACGGCCGACAACTTCGGTGGGCAGGGCGCCAACTTCAACACCACCCTCGAGAACTTCGCACGGTTCACCGACACCTTGGCCAACAACAAGGAAGAGCTGTTCGGGAGCACCGAGCAGCTGGGCAAGTTCGTCGAGACACTGGCCGCGAACGACCAGACAGTCCGACGCTTCAACCGCTCGCTCGCCGACGTCTCGGGCCTGCTCAGGGGCGAGCGGGAGGAGCTGGCGGCGACCTTGAAGAACCTGTCCACGGCGCTGACCGAGGTCTCCGCGTTCGTCACCGAGAACCGCGAGGTCCTCGGGCGCAACATCGCCGGCCTCAACCGGTTCTCCAAGGTGCTGGTCAAGCAGCGCGACTCGCTGGACGAGATCCTCCGGACCGCCCCGCTGGCGCTCAACAACCTGGCGCTGACCTACAACCCGCAGACGGGCACGCTGGACACGCGGGCCAACCAGGGGCAGGTCGAGGGCGACATCGAGGCGGATCCCGCGCTGTTCCTGTGCGGGCTGACCAACCAGGTCAAGGGTGCCGACCAGGTCTGCGACACGATCAAGGAGATCTTGCCCAAGCCTCGGAGCGGAGCGTTGTCCCGCAAGGGGAGCAGCAGCACGCTGCCGGCTCCCGCGCACCTCCAGTTCGACCCGACGCTCGGCGGACTCGTGGGAGGCCAACGATGAAGAAGCTCAAGGCGCTCGTCCTGGTCACGCTGTCATCGCTGCTGCTGACGGGCTGCGACTTCGACATCTACAAGCTGCCCCTCCCGGGTGGCCCCGACGCCGGGGACAACCCGATGACGATCAAGGTCGAGTTCGCCGACGTGCTGGACCTGGTGCCCAAGTCGACCGTCAAGGTCAACGACGTCAGTGTCGGCACCGTCACGGACGTCGCTCTCAACGGCTACACCGCCGTGGTCACGCTCGAGATGCGGGGCGACGTCAAGCTCCCCGACAACGCGGAGGCCGAGATCCGGCAGACGAGCCTGCTGGGGGAGAAGTTCGTGTCCCTCAAGGCTCCGGACGAGGGTGCCAGCCCGAACCCGCTCGAGAGCGGCGACAACATCCCCTTGGACCGCAGCGGGCGCAACTCCGAGGTCGAGGAGGTCCTGGGCGCGCTCAGCCTGCTGCTCAACGGAGGCGGCATCGGCCAGCTCCAGACCATCAACCGCGAGCTCAACCTGGCTCTCGAGGGTCGGGAGGGCGCTGCCAGGTCGGTGCTGGAGCAGATCCGGTTGTTCATGGGCCAGCTCGACGAGAACAAGGAAGAGATCCTCACCGCGATCGAGAAGCTCAACGAGTTGGCGCTCGCCATCCAGAAGGAGCAGCCGACCATCGACGCTGCGCTCGAGGAGCTGCCCAGCGCGCTGGAATCCATCGATTCCCAGACCGACGACCTGGTCAAGATGCTCAAGGCGCTCGACGACCTCAGCGAGGTGGGGGTCGAGGTCATCACTGCCTCCAAGGCCGCCACCATCGACTCGCTCGAGGCGCTCAACCCGGTCCTGACCCAGCTCGCGGCGTCCGGTGACAACTTCACCAAGGCCTTCCACGTGTTCTTGACCTACCCGTTCGTCGACGAGGTCGTCGGCCGGGACCCGCAGGTCGCACGCAACCTGCACATGGGTGACTTCACCAACCTCTCCGTCACCCTCGAGATCGACCTCAGCAAGGGTCCGATCGAGCTGCCGACACTGCCCACGCTGCCCACCGGGCTGCCCACGTTGCCGACCAACCTGCCCACGGTGATCGATCCCACGGTGATCATCGACAACGTGCTCAAGTGCCTGCAGAGCGGCAGCCTGACGAGCCCGGAGTGTCAGAAGGTCCTCCAGACCCCGGCAGAGCTGGCCAAGCTCAAGGAGGAGTGCAAGAAGGACGAGAACAAGGACAAGGACGTCTGCAAGCAGCTGAACGCGATCCCGCCGGGGCCCGTGCCGACGACACTGCCGCCCGTCCCGCCCGTCCCGCCCGTCCCGACTGTCCCGCCGGCGCCCACGGGCACCACTCTGCCGCCGGTGCCGACCCCGACCGTCACCCTGCCGCGGCAGGGAGCTCCCCGGGCAGGCACTGGACAGAAACCAGCCGCCAGCGGACCCACGCTGGGTGAGCTGATGGAGACCTACGATGCCGACCTCGTCAACCTGCTGATCCCCGGGATGGTGCTGCGATGATCACCCGCCGGACCAAGCTCCAGCTGCTCGTGTTCGCCATCATCACGATGGTGGGCGTGACCTTCGTCGGGGCACGATATGCCCGCCTCGACCGCGTCTTCGTCGATGACGCCTACACCGTGGTGGCCCACTTCTCCGACTCCGGCGGCGCCTTCGCCGGCGCCGAGGTGTCCTATCGCGGCGTCCGGATCGGTGAGGTCTCCAAGATGGTGCTGACCCGTGACGGTGTCGACATGCATCTCGACATCGACAACGACCAGGACAAGATCCCGGCCGACACGCTCGCGCTGGTCGGCAACCGGTCTGCGGTGGGCGAGCAATATGTGGAGTTGCAGCCCCAGAGCGACAAGGGCCCCTACCTGAAGGACAACTCCGAGATCGACCTCGACAACACCGCCCTCCCGATCTCGACCGACACCCTGCTGACCAACCTCTCGGAGACGGTCCGCAGCGTGGACGAGGACGACCTCCAGACCGTCACGACGGAGTTCGGTGCCGCCTTCGGTGGCGCGGGTGACGACCTCCAGACGATCATCGACTCCGGCAACGAGTTCCTCAACGCCGCCGATGCCAACTTCGAGGTCACCACCAAGCTGATCCGCGACGGCAACGTCGTGCTTCGCGGCCAGATCGCCTCCGAGACCCCGCTTCGCGCCTTCGCCCGCGACCTGAGTGTCTTCTCCACCACGCTGGCCGACAGCGACAAGGACCTGCGGGGGGTGATCGACAACGGCAGCGCGACGGCCAACCAGCTCCGGCGCTTCCTCGAGGACAACGAGGTGGAGCTCGCGTCCCTGGTCAACAACCTCGTGACGACGGGAGAGGTGGTGGTCGCCCGGCTCGACGGGATCGAGCAGATCCTCGTCCTCTACCCCTACGTCGTGGAGGGCGGCTTCACCGTCGTGTCGAAGACACCGGAGACAGGCAACTTCGACGCCCACTTCGGGATGGTCCTGACCATGGAGCCGCATGTGTGCAACGCGGGATATGAGGGCACCGATCGCCGGGTCCCGCAGGACGGCTCCAACCGGGCGATGAACGTCGACGCACGCTGCACCGAGCCGGCATCCAAGTCGAACGCCCGGGGTGCGCAGCACGCTCCGCCACGTCCGGCCGCGACCTACGGCGACCCGGTGGCGGCCTACGACCCGACGACCGGCAAGATGATCTGGGGCGAGAAGGAAGCCGCAGCGCTGCAGTCGGTCGGTAGCGTCGCCCCCCGGACCCTGGGAGAGGAGTCGTGGAAGTGGTTGTACCTCCAGCCCCTGCTGGCGCAGTAGCCAATGCTCGTCTGCGTCTTGCGGTGCTGGTCGGACTCCTCGTCACGCTCGTCCTCGCGCTGCTCTCGACGCTCGTCCTCGTGCTGTCCACGACGTCCCCGGAGACCGGCAACCCGCTGCGCCGGGTGAGCGAGGTGGTCACGGGGTCCACGGAGACCCAGGAGACGCGCGAAGAGGTGATGGCCCAGACCGAGCAGTTCATGCTGCGCCTGGGCAGCTACAGCCCCAAGCTGCTCGATGAGCAGGGCGGGATGCCTGAATACCGCGACAAGGTCAAGGAAGTCATCACCCCCAAGTTCGCCGCGTCCTTCGACACCGAGGCCGGCACCGCCGAGCAGCTGGTGGCCCAGGCGGGCGTGTCGCGCGTCCCGGACGTCTTCGCGACCGGGGTGACAAGCCTCGACGACGACTCGGCCCAGACGCTCGTCGCCGGCTCCTTCAGCGACACCTACGACGTCGACGGGGAGGAGATCAAGCAGGAGCCGATCCCCTTCCGGATCTCGGTGTCGCTGGTGAAGATCGACGGCGAGTGGCTCGTCGACGACTTCGGTCCGGTCAACGCAACCGCCGAGGAAACACCGTGAACCCGAGCTGGTACGACGTCCTGGACATCGAGCCCACCGCGAGTCACGATGAGGTCCGTGCTGCCTGGCGGGCCGGGATCGCTGACCTCGAGCCCGGCTCACGCCGGTTCCA
Source organism: Nocardioides sp. (assembly GCF_035576065.1). Lineage (GTDB taxonomy): Bacteria > Actinomycetota > Actinomycetes > Propionibacteriales > Nocardioidaceae > Nocardioides. Next base: position 22,145 of record NZ_DATLWX010000024.1, on the reverse strand, counting down.
GCGGCTCAACGAGGCTGCCGAGGTCCTGTTGGACAAGGATCGGCGGGCGGCGTACGACGCAGAGCTGGCCGCCCAGCGCCCCGAGCCCGTGCTCGCCCCGACACCTGACGCCAGTTCCGACGCACGTTCCGACGTACGTTCTGGTGACAAGTCCGTCGGCAGCACCGAGGGCGAGCACGACGCCGGCGCCACGGCGACCCGGCCCGAGCCTCGTCGCGTGGTGCCGCTGTGGCTGATCGCGGCCGTCGCCTTGGTGACCTTGGCGGCCGTCGCCGTGGCTGCGTTCGCCTGGAGTCGGCCGCAGGACCGCCTGGAGACGCCGAGCCTCGAGGCCATCTCGATCCCGAACGCGTCAGAGGTTGCTGCCCGGGAGGCGCAGATCGCCGCGGAGCAGGCGATCGTGCCTGTCCTGTCCTACGACTACAGGACGCTCGAGGCGGACCAGAAGCGCGCGACCGCCTACCTCACCGGCGACTATCGCAAGAGCTATGACGAGCTCTTCGGGGTGATTGCCGACAACGCCCCGTCGACCAAGACCCAGGTCAGCGCCGAGGTGATCGCGTCCGGGATCGTCCGGTCCGGAGAGGAGCGCGTCGACGTGCTCATCTTCGTGGACCGGCCCACCGTCAACAAGCTCTCGGCACAACCGGTCCTCTCCAAGGACCAGGTCACGGTCACCATGCAGAAGGTCGGCGACGAGTGGCTCGTGGACAACCTGGTGACCTCGCCAGCCGCACCCTGACAGACGTCCCCGGCCGAGGTGCTTGACCTGACGGCCCCGGGCGTTCATCATCATCCGCAACGCGGACGTGGCCATCTCTCAAGATGTTGACCCCGCGTTTGAGACGCGCGTGCATCTGGGGTAGGCTTCTTCTTTGCGCCTGCTCTCAAATGCCCTTCACCCTGTCCGGACGGGTGTCGTCGGTGGTCGGCTGGCAGCGATTCGATCGTCCCTGATCATTCGAAGGAAAACTCTTGGCCGCGCGCAGCTCCGCTGGTATCCCCCGTCGCACCTCTTTCGCAAAGATCACCGAACCACTTGAGGTTCCCCCTCTCCTGTCTCTCCAGACCGCCAGCTTCGAATGGCTGGTCGGCGGCGAGAAGTGGGAAGAGACGGTCGCAGCGCGCCGCGCCGCGGGTGAGGACGTCTCCGAGAAGTCGGGTCTGCAGGAGATCTTCGAGGAGATCTCCCCGATCGAGGACTTCTCCGAGACGATGATGCTCTCGTTCGACAACCCTGTGTTCGTCGATCCCAAGTACACCGAGGAGGAGTGCAAGGAGAAGGACTTCACCTTCTCCCGGCCCCTCTACGTCTCGGCCGAGTTCATGAACCACGAGACCGGCGAGATCAAGGGCCAGACGGTCTTCATGGGCGACTTCCCCATGATGACCCGCAAGGGCACCTTCATCATCAACGGCACCGAGCGCGTCGTCGTCTCGCAGCTGGTGCGTTCGCCGGGCGTCTACTTCGAGCGGACCGCCGACAAGACGTCCGACAAGGACATCTACACCTCGAAGATGATCCCCTCGCGCGGCGCCTGGCTCGAGTTCGAGGTCGACAAGCGTGACTTCGTCGGCGTGCGTCTCGACCGCAAGCGCAAGCAGAACGTCACCGTCCTGCTCAAGGCGCTCGGCTGGACCCCGGAGCAGATCCGTGAGGAGTTCGGCGAATACGAGTCGATGATGCTCACCCTGGACAAGGACACGCCCCAGACCCAGGACGAGGCGCTTCTTGACATCTACCGCAAGCTGCGCCCGGGCGAACCGCCCACCCGTGAGGCCGCGCAGACGCTGCTGAACAACTACTACTTCAACCCCAAGCGTTACGACCTGGCCAAGGTCGGTCGCTACAAGATCAACAAGAAGCTCGGTGTGACCGAGGCCTTCGACCAGCAGACGCTGACCGTCGACGACATCGTCGCGGCGATCCGCTACATCGTGCAGCTGCACGCTGCCGGCGCGCCTGTCGACGCACCTGATCTCGTCGACGCCAAGGGCGCCGTGGTGATGGGCCCCGACGAGAAGCCGATCAAGGTCCAGGCCGACGACATCGACCACTTCGGCAACCGCCGCATGCGCACCGTGGGTGAGCTGATCCAAAACCAGCTCCGCACCGGTCTGGCACGCATGGAGCGTGTGGTCCGCGAGCGGATGACGACCCAGGACGTCGAGGCCATCACGCCGCAGTCCTTGATCAACATCCGTCCCGTGGTCGCGGCGCTGAAGGAGTTCTTCGGCACCTCGCAGCTCTCGCAGTTCATGGACCAGACCAACCCGATCGCCGGGCTGACGCACAAGCGTCGTCTCTCCGCGCTCGGCCCGGGCGGTCTCTCCCGTGACCGTGCCGGCATGGAGGTCCGTGACGTCCACCCCTCGCACTACGGCCGCATGTGCCCGATCGAGACCCCGGAAGGCCCGAACATCGGCCTGATCGGCTCGCTGGCGTCCTACGGTCGGATCAACCCGTTCGGGTTCGTCGAGACGCCGTACCGCCGCGTCGTGAAGGGCACCGTCACCGACGAGGTGGACTACCTGACCGCCGACGACGAGGACCGCTACGTCATCGCGCAGGCCAACGCTCCGCTCGACAAGAAGAACAAGTTCGTCGAGGAGCGTGTGCTGGTCCGCCAGCAGCGAGGCGAGGTCGACGCGATCCTGGCCGAAGAGGTCGACTACATGGACGTGTCGCCGCGACAGATGGTCTCGGTCGCCACGGCGCTGATCCCCTTCCTCGAGCACGACGACGCCAACCGCGCGCTCATGGGCGCCAACATGCAGCGTCAGGCCGTCCCGCTGATCACCAGCGACAGCCCGCTCGTGGGCACCGGCATGGAATACCGCGCCGCGGTCGACGCCGGTGACGTGGTCATCGCCGAGAAGGCCGGTGTCGTCCAGGAGGTCTCCGCGGACTCCGTCGAGACGATGAACGACGACGGCACCTACCAGACCTACAAGATGGCCAAGTTCCGTCGCTCCAACCAGGGCACCTGCATCAACCAGCGTCCGCTGGTCGTGGAGGGTGACCGCCTCGAGGTCGGCTCGCCGATCGCCGACGGTCCCTGCACCGACAAGGGCGAGATGGCGCTGGGCACCAACCTGCTCGTCGCCTTCATGCCGTGGCACGGTCACAACTACGAGGACGCGATCATCCTCAGCCAGCGCCTGGTGCAGGAGGACGTCCTCACCTCGATCCACATCGAGGAGCACGAGGTCGACGCCCGCGACACCAAGCTCGGGCCGGAGGAGATCACCCGGGACATCCCGAACGTCTCCGAGGAGGGCCTGGCCGACCTCGACGAGCGCGGCATCATCCGCATCGGCGCCGAGGTCACGACCGGTGACATCCTGGTCGGCAAGGTCACGCCCAAGGGCGAGACCGAGCTCACCCCCGAGGAGCGCCTGCTCCGCGCGATCTTCGGCGAGAAGGCGCGCGAGGTGCGCGACACCTCGATGAAGGTGCCGCACGGTGAGTCCGGCACGGTCATCGGCGTCCGCGTCTTCAACCGCGAGGAAGGCGACGAGCTGCCCCCGGGCGTCAACGAGCTCGTCCGTGTCCACGTCGCCCAGAAGCGCAAGATCTCGGTCGGTGACAAGCTCGCCGGTCGTCACGGCAACAAGGGCGTCATCGCCAAGATCCTTCCGGTCGAGGACATGCCCTTCATGGAGGACGGCACCCCCGTCGACGTCGTGCTCAACCCGCTGGGTGTGCCGCGACGGATGAACATCGGGCAGATCCTCGAGCTCCACCTCGGCTGGCTCGCGAAGCAGGGTTGGGACCTCAACCTGCACGCGGACACCGGCAAGGCGGAGTGGAAGGACCGGCTGATCTCGATCAACGCCGACAAGTCCGAGCCCGGCACCAAGCTGGCCACCCCGGTCTTCGACGGTGCGCGTGAGGACGAGATCACTGGCCTGCTCGGGGCGACGTTCCCGACGCGCGACGGCGACCGCCTGATCGACGAGACCGGCAAGGCTTCGCTGTTCGACGGCCGCTCCGGCGAGCCGTTCCCGGCGCCGGTCTCGGTGGGCTACATGTACATCCTCAAGCTCCACCACCTCGTGGACGACAAGATCCACGCGCGGAGCACCGGCCCCTACTCGATGATCACGCAGCAGCCCCTGGGCGGTAAGGCCCAGTTCGGTGGACAGCGGTTCGGCGAGATGGAGGTCTGGGCCATGGAGGCGTACGGCGCCGCCTATGCCCTGCAGGAGCTGTTGACCATCAAGTCCGACGACGTGCCCGGTCGCGTCAAGGTCTACGAGGCCATCGTCAAGGGCGAGAACATCCCCGACTCCGGGATCCCGGAGTCGTTCAAGGTCCTCGTGAAGGAGATGCAGTCGCTGTGTCTCAACGTCGAGGTCCTCACCCATGACGGGTCGGCCATCGAGCTCAAGGACGCCGAGGAAGACGTCTTCCGGGCGGCCGAGGAGCTCGGCATCGACCTGTCGCGACGCGAGCCCAGCAGCGTCGAAGAAGTCTGACCGGCTGGCCGCGAGCGCAAGCGAGCCTGGCCAGCCGGAACAGACATAGCCGTCGGGCGAAGCCCGGCCGAGCACCCTAGTGACTCAAACAGCAACCAAAGGACCACACCTTGCTGGACGTGAACTTCTTCGAGCAGATTCAGATCGGCCTGGCCACCGCGGAGGACATCCGCGGATGGAGCCACGGCGAGGTCAAGAAGCCGGAGACCATCAATTACCGCACGCTCAAGCCCGAGCGTGACGGCCTCTTCTGCGAAAAGATCTTCGGTCCCACCCGGGACTGGGAGTGCTACTGCGGCAAGTACAAGCGCGTGCGCTTCAAGGGCATCATCTGTGAGCGCTGCGGGGTCGAGGTCACTCGCTCCAAGGTGCGTCGTGAGCGGATGGGCCACATCGAGCTCGCCGCGCCCGTCACCCACATCTGGTACTTCAAGGGTGTCCCGTCGCGACTGGGCTACCTCCTCGACCTGGCGCCGAAGGACCTTGAGAAGGTCATCTACTTCGCCGCCTACATGATCACCTCGGTCGATGAGGACGCCCGTCACAAGGACATGTCGACCCTGGAGAACAAGGTCGGCCTCGAGCGCGAGCGCCTCGAGAAGCGCCGTGACGGCTCCATCGACGACCGCGCCAAGAAGCTCGAGGAAGACCTCGCTGCTCTCGAGGCCGAGGGTGCCAAGGCCGACCAGCGCCGCAAGGTCAAGGACGGCGCCGAGCGGGAGATGAAGCAGCTCCGCGACCGTGCGCAGCGCGAGATCGACCGCCTCGACGAGGTCTGGAACACGTTCAAGTCCCTCAAGGTGCAGGACCTGCTCGGTGACGAGCTCCTCTACCGCGAGATGAAGAACTGGTTCGGCAAGTACTTCGAGGGCTACATGGGCGCCACGGCGATCCAGAAGCGCCTGCAGGACTTCGACGTCGAGGCCGAGGTCGAGTCGCTGCGCGACACGATCGCCAACGGCAAGGGCCAGAAGAAGGTCCGCGCACTCAAGCGCCTCAAGGTCGTCGACGCGTTCCGCAAGACCGGCAACCAGCCGATCGGCATGGTCCTCGACGCCGTGCCCGTCATCCCGCCGGACCTGCGCCCGATGGTGCAGCTCGACGGTGGCCGGTTCGCGACCTCGGACCTCAACGACCTCTACCGCCGCGTGATCAACCGCAACAACCGCCTCAAGCGTCTGCTTGACCTCGGTGCTCCCGAGATCATCGTGAACAACGAGAAGCGGATGCTGCAGGAGGCCGTCGACAGCCTCTTCGACAACGGTCGTCGCGGTCGACCTGTCACCGGCCCGGGCAACCGGCCGTTGAAGTCGCTCTCCGACATGCTCAAGGGCAAGCAGGGGCGCTTCCGTCAGAACCTCCTCGGCAAGCGCGTGGACTACTCGGGCCGTTCGGTCATCGTGTCGGGTCCGCAGCTCAAGCTGCACCAGTGCGGTCTGCCCAAGCAGATGGCTCTCGAGCTCTTCAAGCCCTTCGTGATGAAGCGTCTCGTGGACCTGTCGCACGCGCAGAACATCAAGTCCGCCAAGCGGATGGTCGAGCGTGCGCGCCCGGTCGTGTGGGACGTCCTCGAAGAGGTCATCACCGAGCACCCGGTGCTGCTCAACCGTGCGCCCACGCTGCACCGTCTCGGCATCCAGGCCTTCGAGCCCCAGCTGATCGAGGGCAAGGCCATCCAGATCCACCCGCTCGTGTGCGGCGCGTTCAACGCCGACTTCGACGGTGACCAGATGGCGGTCCACCTTCCGCTGTCAGCCGAGGCCCAGGCCGAGGCGCGGATCTTGATGCTGTCGACCAACAACATCCTCAAGCCCTCCGACGGTCGTCCCGTGACGATGCCCTCGCAGGACATGATCATCGGCCTGTTCTGGCTGACGACCGACCGTGAGGACGAGATCGGCGAAGGCCGCGTCTTCTCCTCCCCGGCCGAGGCGATCATGGCCTACGACCGCAGCGAGATCACCCTGCAGAGCAAGGTGCGGATCCGTCTGACCGACATCATCCCGCCGCTCGAGGATGGTGCCGGCGCCGACTGGGAAGAGGGCACGTCGGTCATCCTGGCCACGACCCTGGGCCGCGTGCTCTTCAACGACACGCTGCCGGCCGACTACCCGTTCGTGAACTACGAAGTGGGCAAGAAGGCCCTCGGTGCGATCGTCAACGACCTCGCCGAGCGCTACACCAAGGTCGAGGTCGCTGCCTCGCTCGACGCCCTCAAGGACGCCGGCTTCGCGTGGGCGACCCGCTCGGGTGTCACCGTGTCCATCGACGACGTGACGACCCCGGCCAACAAGATCGCGATCCTCTCCGAATACGAGGCGCAGGCCGAGAAGGTCCAGAAGCAGTTCGAGCGCGGTCTCGTGACCGACGACGAGCGTCGCCAGGAGCTCATCGAGATCTGGACCCAGGCCTCCAACGAGGTGGCCAAGGCCATGGAGGCCAACTTCGACCGCAAGAACCCGATCTTCATGATGGTCGACTCGGGCGCGTCCGGAAACATGATGCAGATCCGTCAGGTCGCCGCCATGCGTGGTCTGGTGGCCAACCCCAAGGGTGACATCATCCCGCGGCCGATCAAGGCCAACTTCCGCGAGGGCCTGTCCGTGCTGGAGTACTTCATCTCCACCCACGGTGCCCGCAAGGGTCTGGCCGACACCGCGCTGCGCACGGCCGACTCGGGTTACCTCACGCGTCGTCTGGTCGACGTGTCGCAGGACGTCATCATCCGTGAGGACGACTGTGGCACCGAGCGCGGTCTGCCCAAGGTGATCGGCGAGCGTGGCGAGGACGGCGTCGTCCGCAAGGCGGAGAACGCCGAGACTGCGGCGTACGCCCGTTCGGCTGCTGTCGAGATCGCTCACCCGGAGACGGGCGACGTGCTCGCCGCCGCCGGCGAGGACCTCGGCGACGTCAAGATCGGCGAGCTCATCGCTGCCGGCATCGAGGAGGTCAAGGTCCGCTCCGTGCTGACCTGTGACGCCAAGACCGGCACCTGCGCGAAGTGCTACGGCCGCTCGCTGGCCACCGGCAAGCTCGTCGACATCGGTGAGGCCGTCGGCATCATCGCGGCCCAGTCGATCGGTGAGCCCGGCACGCAGCTGACCATGCGTACCTTCCACACCGGTGGTGTGGCTTCGGCCGACGACATCACGCAGGGTCTGCCCCGCGTGGTGGAGCTCTTCGAGGCCCGTTCCCCCAAGGGACGGACCCCGATCAGCGAGGCCGCCGGTCGCGTGGAGATCGAGGACACCGACAAGGCCCGCAAGGTCCTCGTCACCCCGGACGACGGTTCCGAGGTCCAGGAATACCCCGTCTCGAAGCGGTCGCGCCTCAACGTCGAGGACGGCCAGCACATCGAGGTGGGTCACCACCTGACGTCTGGTACCCCCGACCCGCAGGACGTCCTGCGCATCCTGGGTGTTCGCAAGGCCCAGGAGCACCTGGTCGACGAGGTACAGAACGTGTACCGCTCGCAGGGTGTGTCGATCCACGACAAGCACATCGAGATCATCGTGCGGCAGATGCTGCGCCGGATCACGGTGATCGAGTCGGGTGACACCAACCTGCTGCCGTCCGACCTGGTCGAGCGGGTCCGCTGCGAGGAGGAGAACCGTCGTGTGGTCTCCGAGGGCACCCAGCCCGCCTCTGGTCGCCCGGTCCTGATGGGCATCACCAAGGCCTCGCTCGCCACCGAGTCGTGGCTCTCGGCCGCCTCCTTCCAGGAGACGACCCGAGTGCTGACCGATGCCGCCATCAACGGCCGCTCGGACTCGCTGCGCGGTCTGAAGGAGAACGTCATCATCGGTAAGCTCATCCCGGCCGGCACCGGCCTCGAGCGCTACCGAAGCATCCGGGTGGAGCCCACCGAGGAGGCCCGCGCAGCGGCGTACTCCGTCACCGGTTACGACTCCTACGACTACGACTTCGGCACCAGTGGCCAGGCCGTGGCGCTCGACGACTTCGACTTCGGTTCCTACCAGAACTAGGTCGAGAGCAGCACCAGCGAAGCCCCGGTCCGCTCCTGCGGACCGGGGCTTCACTGCTCCTCGAAGGCGGAAGGTTCCGGGCGCGTGGCCGTTGCCCGCTCCGAGCCGGCGTGGATAGTCTCGCCGCCGTGAGCCGCCTCCGAACGCCACTCGTCGCCAGCATCCTCGTGGCCCTGGGGGCCGGGCTCGTCGTGTCTCCCGCGGCCGCGGCTCCGGCTGCGGAGAGCGAGAGCGTTCGCCCGCTGGCGGAGCGAGCCCGCATCGCGGGCACCTTCGGGACTCCCCTCACGATCCAGGACTGGCCGCTCCCGACAGGCGACGCCGGCCTCGCGGCAGCCAACCAGGGTCCCCAGTTCGGACAGGGCGGGCTGGTCTCCTGGAACGGCGCGCTGTGGTTCGCCGAGGAGCAGGCCAACCAGATCGGGCGCATCGACGTCAACGGCGTGATCACCGAGCGCCGGATGCCAGCGCCCACCGGGTCCCCGGGGTACGGACCGCGCCAGCTCTCGCCCGGAAACGCTGATGCGTTGTGGTTCCTGGCTGACGGGGAGCCCCTGGACGGTCGTGCCGCCCGGCTCAACGGCGCCGGGACCGACATCGTGGGGTTCCACGACATCGACGGCTATCTCACGTTCGCCTCGATCTCCGCGACCCCGGACGGCGGCGCCTGGATCACCTACGGCGACGGCGAAGGGGTGTCCCGGCTTTCACCCACCGGCGCTCACACCTACTTCGAAGCTCCGAGATACTCCAACGAAGCCGAATCAACGTGGGGGCCCGATGGCGCGTTCTGGTTCAGCGACGGCTCCACGACGATCAAGCGCATCGACTCAGCCGGCAGTCTGACCAACCACCCGGCCACCGGCGATGCCGGCGGCCAGATCGTCTCGATGACCACGTCCGGGGGCTCGATCTGGTATGCCAAGTTCAACCCGGGATCGCTTGCCACCCGATCGACCGGCGGAGTCGTGGCACGCATGTCGACCTCGGGCGTCCCCACTCCCTACCCGTCGCCGTACGAGGACCTCATCCCGGCGGCACTCACGCCCGGGGTCGCCGGTGACGTGTGGTTCACGACCCACCACGGCAACGGGGTGGGCCACCTCGACTCCTCGGGTCGCTACCAGGTGGCGCTGATGCCCGAGGGCCACCACGCCGACTCCGTGGCCATCGGGCCCGACGGTCAGCTCTGGTACACCGACAGGGAGCTCAACCGCGTCGGCCGGATCTCCATGGTCAGCTTCGCCGCGTCCATCGCCTCGCAGACTGCGGCGCCCGCGCCCCCGCCCGGCGGCCAGACAGGACGTGCGCAGGTCGAGAGCGGCACCACCCGGGTGAAGAATGGCAAGGCGAAGATCGCCATCCGCTGCGTGGGCGACACCGCGTGCGCGGGCAAGGTCCGGGTCACGGACGGGAAGCGCAAGCTGTCGCTGGCCAAGGGCCGGTACGCCCTCGTCCCCGGACGGACCGCACACTGGGTCGTGAAGCTGACCCCGGCCGGCACGACGCTGTTCCGCAAGGCCCGGCGCGCCAAGCTCACGGTCACCCTCATCTCCTCGGCCGGTCACAAGTCGTCGCGGAGGGTGGTCTTCAAGCGCCGCTGAGCCCCGCGATTCCCGCCGTTTCGAGTCGCCTGAGAGAATTCACTCGTGACCCGACCGACCTCGACCGACGTCCTCGTCGTGGGCGCGGGCCCGGCGGGGTCCGCGGCCGCCGCGTGGTGCGCTCGTGCCGGGCTCGACACGTTGCTCGTCGATGCGCAGGTCTTCCCGCGCGACAAGACCTGCGGCGACGGACTCACGCCCCGCGCGATCGGGGAGCTCATGCGCCTCGGGCTGGAGGACTGGCTGCGAGCGCACACGGTCAACCACGGACTCCGGGCCCACGGCTTCGGGCAGACGCTGCTGCTGCCCTGGCCGACGCTGCCGGACAACGACCTGCCCTCGTGGGGCTCCGCAGTGGCCCGTACGGAGCTCGACGACCACCTGCGCACCGTCGCCATCAAGAGCGGTGCGCTGGCGCTGGAGGGTGCTCGGGCAGTCGGCGTGCGCATGGACGGGGCCCGCGTGGCCGCGGTCGACTTCACCTCGGGTGACGAGGCGTTCGAGATCGAGTGCCGGCGGCTGGTGGTGGCGGACGGTGTCCGGTCGCCCCTCGGCAAGCTGCTCGGTCGGGAGTGGCACCGCGACACGGTGTACGGGGTGGCCGGCAGGTCCTACGTCACCTCGGGGATGTCGGACGATCCGTGGATCAGCTCCCACCTCGAGCTGCGAGGCGAGGACGGCGAGATCCTCAGTGGCTACGGCTGGATCTTCCCGCTCGGCACCGGCGAGGTGAACGTCGGTGTCGGCACGCTCGCCACGTTGAAGCGACCCGCCAAGATCGCGGTCAAGCCGCTCATGAGCTTCTACGCCGACCAGCGACGCGACGAGTTCCAGCTCACCGGCCCCCTGCGGATGCCGACGTCGGCGCTGCTGCCGATGGGTGGGGCGGTGTCAGGAGTCGCAGGCGACAACTGGGCGCTGATCGGTGACGCCGCCGCCTGCGTCAATCCGCTCAACGGCGAGGGCATCGACTACGGCCTCGAGACCGGACGTTTCGTCGCCGAGATCATGGCGGCCGGCGGGGCGCTCGGCTCCGTGTGGCCGCAGGTCCTGCGCGAGCACTACGGCGAGTCCTTCTCCATCGCCCGCCGGCTGGCCGGCGTCGCCACGGTCCCGCAGATCGTCGCTGCGCTCGGTCCTGCCGGGATGCGCTCGGACTGGCTGATGACGCTGGCGCTGCGATGGATGGGCAACCTGGTCGACGACGCGGACCGCGACCGCGCTGCTCGCGTATGGCGCTGGGCCGGCCGGCGCTCGATCGCGCGCGACGCCCGTCCACCCTTTGCCTGATGGGCAGTCTCCCCAGATGACGGAGAGCTGGTATCGCCTGACCAACGCCCTGGGTCGGCTCACGCTCAAGGGCTTGGCCATCGACGTCCGTGGCACCGGGCTCGAGCGCCTGCCGACCCACGGACCTGCGCTGCTCGCCGCCAACCACGTCTCCTTCCCCGACTTCCTGTTCCTGGAGAAGGCGGCGGTGGAGCGTGGTCGCTACCTGCGGTTCATGTGCCGCCACGACGTCTGGCACCAACGATTGCTGGTCCGACCGATGGACCGCATGCAGCACATCCCCGTTGATCGCGAGGCTCCCGCTGCGGCATACCTCAAGGCCCGACGGCTGCTCCGCGAGGGCGAGGCGGTGTGCGTGTTCCCCGAGGCCGGGGTCTCGCACTCCTTCACGGTGCGCTCGCTGATGAGGGGTACGGCGGCACTAGCGCGCGAGACGCAGGTGCCGGTCATTCCCGTGGCGATCTGGGGCAGCCAGCGGATCTACAGCGTGAGCCGACGCCCGGACCTGACCCGGGGGCGGCGGATCGACGTGTCCTTCGGGCAGCCGATGGTGGTCGGCCCGGACGACGACCTCAGCGAGGCGACTCGGGCTCTCGGTGCTCGTCTGACGGAGCTGCTCGAGGAGGTGCAGGGGCTGCCGCACCACCGGCCGCGACCGGGGGAGTGGGCGCCGTGGCATCCGGGCCACCTGGGAGGAGCGGCACCATCGCGGCACGAGGCGCGTGAGCTGGACTCTGTTCCACGATCGGCGGTGCGGCCTGCGTGGGGACCGGCGCTGTGTGGGGCGCCGCACGACCTCGGTCCTTGCGACGCGACTCCCACATGCCGAGCGGATTGACGAGCCACGACAGGTGGCGACGCGACCACGGACTCGCCAGGGCGAGCGCGAGGGCGACGGAGCCGGCCGTGGTGACCAGCAGCGCGACGTAGGGACGCTCCGCGCTCCACTCGGGGAACCCGCGCAGCTGGGCGGTCTTGATGACGAAGCCGTGGAGGAGGTAGACGTTCATCGTCGCCGCGCCCATCGCGGTGAACCAGCCGCCACGTCGGGGGATCAGGGCCATCACGGCGAACGCGCCGACCAGCCCGATCGCCATCACCGACAGCCGCGTCTGGGCCGCATAGGCGACATCGGAGGCGATCCCCTCGTAGCCGGCGTCGTAGAGCAGGAACGCGGTGCGGGCCCAGTCGTCGAGATCGCGGGACAGGACGGCAATCAGGACCAGCGTGCCGAGGGAGGCGACCTTGACCCACGGGTCGTCGAGCCGGTGCAGGTGGCGCGGCTTCAGGTGGAGGCCGAGGACGAAGAACGGCAGCAGGCCGAGGATGCGCGGCAGCCCGAACGACTCCGGGTCCCAGAGGCCCGCAGCCAGGCTGACGACGACCGACAGGGGCAGGAACAGCCAGTGGCGCTTCAGGACCGGGGTCATCAACCGCCAGCAGAACAGGGCCGGGAGATACCACATCGTCCAGTGGGGCTGGAGGTAGAGCACCCAGCCGACGTCCTCGCCCAGCGCGATGCGGTAGTAGTACAGCGCCGGCTCGAAGATCAGGTAGGGAATGACCAGGACGTAGAGCAGTCCCTTGAAGTGGCGCCGCGTCCACTCGAACGAGGTCGAGAGATAGCCACTGATGAACACGAACGCCGGGACGTGCCAGAAGTAGAGGAAGTCGTAGGCCCAGTTGCTGAAGTGGGTGTCCGGGAGCAGCGCCCAGGAGTGGCCGACGACGACGAGCGTGACGAGCACCATCTTGGTGTTGTCGAGCCACGGGTCACGGGTCGGGGATGCCACCCGGCCACGTTACGACACTGCTGATCGATCGATGGTGCCGAGCAGGATGGTTGACTGGCTTGCATGAAGTTCCTCGCCGCGGTCGCTGTCACCGTCACGCTGGCATTGACCTCGAGTGCTGCGAGTGCCTCGACCAGCAGGATTCCCGACGCCGCTGGGGACGTCTGGGTCATCGTCGACTCGGGGGTCACCGCGGAGCAGCCGACCGATCACGTCACCAACGTCGACCTGCTCGGCGTCCGGGTGGAAACGGGTCCACGTGCGCTGACGGTCAGGGTGTCCTTTGTCGAACTGGTGCGCAACGATGACCGCATCCATCTCAGGACGACCTTCAGGACCGACCGCCAGATGCACCGGGTGGTGCAGTTCGGAATCTGGCCCCGCAAGCCTCGAGGCACCGCTGTGATCTCCCGGCTCCACCGCCGCAACGTGTCCTGCAGCGGCTTGGTGGCAACCATCGACCGGGTTGCGGACGTGGTGCGACTCGTCGTCCCACTGTCGTGTCTCGACCGTCCCCGGTGGGTGCAGCACAAGACGCTCGCGACGACCATCCGCGACCACGAATGGTTCCTCGACGCAGCCGGATCCGCCACAGCCAGGCCCGCAGGCTGGTCGGCCCGGCTCATCACCGGCTGAGCTGGACTCGCACCGCCATGGGATCCCTACCGAGACGACAGCGCGTTGCGGCGTACGCCGTCATCATGCGGGTGCGCGACGAGCCCGAGGTGCTGCTGTGCCGGCTGGCGCCCCGCATCAGCCGGAACGAGCTCTGGACGTTGCCCGGCGGCGGCCTCGACCACGGTGAAGATCCGCGAGACGCCCTGGTGCGCGAGATCGGCGAGGAGACCGGCCTCACAGCGACGGTCGGCACGACCGCTCGTGTCTATTCGGCGCACCTGCCCCGCGCCTCCCGCGACGGCGTGATGACCGACTTCCATGCGCTGCGCATCGTCTACGACGCCTGGGTGCCCGCGGATGCTCCTGCTCCGCGGGTCGTCGAGGTGGACGGCTCCACGATGGAGGCTGCCTGGCGACCCATGGCGTCGGTGCTCGACGGCACCGTGCCCGTGGTGGCGATGGTCGAGGAGGCGCTCGCCGACCATGCGCCCTTCCAGCTGCAGCGCGTGGCGGCGTACGCCCTCATCCGCCGCGGGTCGGCCGTGCTGCTGACGCGCCTGTCGAAGCGGGCGCACCATGCCGGCTCATGGACCCTGCCCGGCGGTGGCATCGACCACGGTGAGCCGCCGGCGACGGCGTTGGCTCGGGAGGTGACCGAGGAGTGCGGGATCGCGTGCGAGGTCGGCGTGCTCCTGGGTGTGCACGACACGCACTTCTCAGGTATGGCGCCGAGCGGCAGGGTGGAGGACTTCCACGGCGTCCACCTGGTCTTCGCCGCGGCGGTCGCTCCCGACGCTGAACCCGAGGTCGTCGAGGTCGATGGGACGACGGACGCGGTGGCGTGGGTGGAGCTCGACGACATCGAGTCCGGGGAGGTCTCGGTGCTGGACCTCGTCCATCACGCGCTGGGGTTGGTCAGCGGTTGATCTGGGCCGTGACCCCGGGGCTGTCGGTCGGTCGGCCACCGTCGGCGGAGGTGGGGGACGCGATGCCGAGGGCTGACATGACCAGCGCGACAGCAGCGACACCGGCGGCGATACGCACTCCGCCGGTCATGACCGGGATCCTGTGATGCTCATGGTTCGCTCCGTGGGGGTGGGGGGTTCTCGATTGGTGCGAAAACTTCGCCCCGAGATGTCCTCAGAGTAGGCAGCCTCCATCTGTGGAAACCGGCGGTTTGGTGCCTTGTGGGTGCTCTGTGCACCAACGGTGCATGCCGTGAGGATCCCGGCTGCGGATAGGCTGAAGCTGTGGCTGAGACCGTTTTCACCTATGCGGCTCCGGGGCTGAAGTTCGGCCGCGGTGCCTCCGCGGAGATCGGCTTCGACCTGCAGCAGCTCACCCGGGCCGCCGGCCGTCCGCGGGTGCTCGTGGTGACTGATCCGGGGGTGGCTGCGACCGGTCACCCGGCGCGGATCGCTGGCCAGATCGCCGATCGCGGCTTCGAGGTCACCACCTACGACCGCAGCCGGGTCGAACCCACGGACGAGTCGCTGGAGGACGCTGTCGCGTTCGCTCGGGACGGGGGACCGTGGGACGCCGTCGTAGCGATCGGTGGAGGCTCGGCCATCGACACGGCCAAAGCAGTCAACCTCCTGGTGACCAACGAGGGTTCCCTGCTCGACTACATCAACGCACCGGTGGGAGAAGGTCGTGCCCCGACGGCGCCGCTGCTGCCGATGGTGGCCGTGCCCACGACGACCGGCACGGGCTCGGAGTCCACGACCATCTGCGTCCTCGACGTCCTTGCCCTCAAGGTCAAGACCGGCATCAGCCACGCCCGGCTCCGGCCCACGCTGGCGGTCGTCGACCCCGACCTGACGATGAGCCAGCCCGCAATGGTCACCGCCAGTTGCGGCATGGACATCCTGTGCCACGCGCTCGAGAGCTACACCGCTCGGTGGTTCGCTCACTTCGACGCCAAGACGCCCGAGCAGCGAGTGCCCTACTGCGGCGCCAACCCCATCGCCGACATGTGGGCGGAGAAGTCGCTCTCGCTGCTGGCAGGGGCCTTCCGCACCGCCGTCCGCGACGGGGACGACAGCGAGGCCCGCGAGCAGATGGCGCTGGCGGCCACCTTCGCCGGCCTGGGGTTCGGCAACGCAGGGGTCCACATCCCGCATGCCAACGCCTACCCGATCGCCGGTCGCGTGCGCGCCTACCGACCCGAGGGCTACCCGCAGGAGGAGCCGATCGTGCCTCACGGCATGGCGGTCTCGCTGACCGCACCGGCAGCGTTCGCCCTGACCTTCGATGCGGCACCCGTTCGCCACCTGCGGGCGGCCTCGCTGCTCGGAGGCGAGAGCGGGGCTGCCGGTCCGGACGCCCTGCCCTCGGTGCTGCGTTCGTTGATGCGCGACATCCAGATCCCCAACGGCCTCGCGGAGGTCGGCTATCTCGCCAGTGACGTCGACGACCTGGTCGAGGGTTCGCTCCAGCAGCAGCGGCTGCTGGCGACGGCGCCGCGCCCTGTGACGGCGGATGACCTCGCGGGGGTCTTCCGCGGATCGATGGAGCACTGGTGACGCCCGTAGGATGAGCAGGTGAATCCCCGCCACCGCCGTCTCATCATCCCGGTCGCGTTGGGAGCTCTCATCCTGATCGTCGTCATCGCCCAGTTCATCTGATGGCCACCGAGTCGCTCGCGGAGGCGTTCAGGCACACCCGGGCCCAGCTCGTCGACCCCGAGACCCTCGTGCGAGCAGTCGCTTCCGGACGCCAGAAGGGCCGGACCGTGCCTCAGGTCGGGGGTCGCGACGTTCGTCGGGTCGAGCTGAGGTACGTCGACCTGAAGGCGGGCCGCCATCTGCAGCTCACCTCCTTCGACGAGACCCAGGCCCACACCGCGAACTTCACGGCCGGCGAAGAAGCGGCGGGCGCGGTCGACGCACTCCTCGACCAGCCGTTCGGCAACTGGCACGTGGACACGACGACGCAGACCCATCAGCTGCGGGTCACCAAGAAGCTCGAGGTGATGGTCCACACCACGGAGCGAGACCAACCCGTCGTCGCGGAGCGTGCCCATGACCGCGAGAAGCCGAGACTGCTCGCCGAGAGCGACCCCGTCCTGGTCGCCCTGGGGATCGCCGACGCCCACGGGCGGATCAAGCCCACCCGACAGGCGAAGTATCGACAGGTCGAGGAGTTCCTCCGCCTGCTCGACTCGTCCATCACCGACGCCCTCGACAAGGGGCACCTGCGCCGCCCGACGCAGGACGAGCCGCTGCGCATCGTCGACCTCGGCTGTGGCAACGCCTACCTGACCTTCGCCGCACAGCGCTACCTCACCCACGTGCGTGCCCTGCCGGTCCGGGTCACCGGTGTGGACGTGAAGCAGCAGTCGGCGGACCACAACACGGGAGTGGCGGCCACCCTCGGGATCGACGCCGATTTCGTCGTGGGCGCGATCGACGGGGCGGTCCTGCCCGAGCCGCCCGACGTCGTGCTCGCGCTCCACGCCTGCGACACGGCGACTGACGACGCGCTGGCGCGTGCCGTGGGGTGGGGCGCCAGCCTGGTGCTGGCCGCACCGTGCTGCCACCACGACATCGCGTCCCAGCTCCGGGCTGCGCCGACGCCTGCGCCGTACGCCCTCATCACCCGGCACGGGATCCTGCGCGAGCGCTTCGCCGACACCCTCACCGACGCGCTGCGCGCCGCCATCCTGCGTCTGGTCGGCTATCGCGTGGACGTCGTCGAGTTCGTGGGGAGCGAGCACACCCCCCGCAACACGCTGCTCCGTGCCACCCGCACCGGCTCGCGCGGCAGCGAGGACGCCGCTCAGCGGGAGTACGAACACCTGGTGACCACTTGGGCCGTCACGCCCAGGCTCGCGGACCTCTTGGGCGTCAGCGGTGGCTGAGCGCCTCCTGCGCGCACTCGGCGGCCTCGCCGTGGTGACGCCCTTCGTCGTCGGACTCACGGCGGCCGGGGTGGACCGGGAGGCTCGTGAGGTCTTCCGCTTCCAGGACCCCGAGATCGTGGAGTCCAGTGGCCTCGTCATCGAGGGCGACCTGGCCCACACGACCAACGACTCGGGTGACACCGGGCGGATCTTCACCGTCGACATCTCCACGGGCGAGACCGTGGGGGAGACCTTCTGGGCCGACGGCCCGGAGGACGTCGAGGCGCTGGCTCCTGCCGGCACTGGACACGTGTGGGTGGGCGACATCGGTGACAACGCCGCTTCGCGCGATTCGATCGAGGTGACGCGGGTGCCGGTCGGGCGGGGCGACCGGACGGTGTCGGAGGAGAACTTCGAGCTCGTCTACCCCGACGGCCAGCGCGACGCGGAGTCGCTGCTCGTCCACCCCGTGACCGGTCGGCTGTACGTCGCAACGAAGGGCTTCTTCGAAGGCTCGCTCTACGCCGCGCCGCCCGAGCTGGCCGATGATGCGCCGAACGTGCTCGGCCTGGTGGGAACGACCGCCGGCATCGTCACCGACGGCGCGTTCTTCCCCGACGGGGACCACCTCATCCTCCGGACCTACACGAACGCGGTGGTCTACTCCTTCCCGGCACTGGAACCCGTCGGGTCCTTCGACCTGCCCGAGCAGCAACAGGGGGAGGGGATCGCGGTCCTTTCGACCGACTTCGTCCATGTCAGCAGCGAGGGGCAGCGAGCGCCTGTGCTGCGAGTGCCGGTGCCCGAGCGGATCCGTCAGGTCCTCAGTCCCGTGCCGTCGCCTCCGGCGTCCGGCCAGGTGTCCTCGGCGCCGTCGGCCACTCCTGAGTCCACGGGTGGCACCACGTCGGTCAAGGACATCACCACCGAGGCCCGCGACCGCGACGCATGGCCGTGGATCGGGGGCTCCGTCGTCCTCCTGGTGTCGCTCGTCGTGCTGGTGCGTTCCCTCAAGCCTCGGTAGCCCCACGGGTGAGGGCGGCGCACCCAGCGCGCCGCTAGCGTGGGGGCATGCCTCGCTTGCGCCGTACCTCCCCGAACCAGCCGGGTTGGTCTCGGCGCCGCGCGGGCAAGGGCTTCGGCTACCTCGACCAGGGCGGTCAACCGCTCGGGCCCGAGGACAGGCAACGGTGCAAGGACCTGGTGATCCCGCCGGCGTGGAAGGACGTATGGATCACGCCCCATCCCAACGGCCATCTCCAGGCGGTGGGCACCGACGATGCGGGCCGGCGGCAGTACATCTACCACCCCGCCTGGCGCGCCAGCCGGGACGCGATGAAGTTCGAGCGGATCATCGACTTCGGTCGAGCGATGTCGAAGGCGCGCGAGCGCGTCCTGACCGACCTCGGGGCCGAGGGGATGGCCCAGGAGCGGGCGTGCGCCGTCGCCGTACGCCTGCTCGACCTCGGCTACTTCCGGATCGGCAACGACGTCTACACCGACTCCAACGGCAGCTTTGGGCTGACCACGCTGCTCCGGGAGCACGTCACCAAGCACGAGGACCGCCTACGCTTCTGCTTCGTCGGCAAGTCCGGGGTCGAGCACTGCATCGAGATCGATGACGGACCAACCATCGAGGGCCTCGACGTGATGCGCCGTCGCCGCGGCGGCGGGGACACACTGCTGGCCTGGAAGGACGGCAGCACCTGGCGCGGCCTGGACTCCGCGCAGGTCAACGACTACATCCGGGCGACCACCGGGCTGGACGCGACAGCCAAGGACTTCCGCACGTGGCACGCGACTGTGCTCGCCGCCGCGGCGCTCGCAGTGAGCGAGGAGCCCGGCGGGACCTTGGCCTCGCGCAAGCGGGCTGTCTCGACGGCGATGAAGGAGGTCTCCGACTTCCTCGGCAACACCCCGACGCTGGCGCGCTCCTCCTACGTCGACCCGCGCGTCATCGATGCCTACGAGAAGGGGCGGACGATCGGTCGCGCCGCTCGACGCTCGTTCAAGACGCCCGACGAGCGCCAGACGGTGCTTGAACGGGCGACCCTGAAGCTGCTGCGCGAGAGCTGAGTCTCGCTCAGCTCACAGCGCGAAGAACGACGAGAGGGTGCCGGCGACCGACGACATCTCAGCGCCTGCCTCCACTTCCACAACGACCGAAGCGCTCCACGTGTCGTCACTGTTCGACGTGACCCGGGATGATCGCATGCTGCTGAGACGGGCGCCTGGGCGTGCCTGTGGCCCCGCGCTTGGTTCTTGCGCGGGGTGTGGGGCGGTGTGGCTACTGGTCGGGCGGGTGGCCGGTGGGGCGTTGGGAGTGGAGTGGTCGGGAGCCGGTGTGGTCGCGGAGGAACTGGTCACCCAGGGGGCTGGTCCAGACGAACACCCCCGGGTCGGTCATGCGGTAGCGCCAGCGACCTCTGGTCTTGAGGCGGTGATGTCTTCGACACAGGGGTGCGAGGTTGCCCGCAAGTCATAAAGTAACCCCCCAACACTTTCAGCACCTCGCGCGTGGTCACACCCGTCCGAGAGCTCCGCGCCCCGCGAGACGCACGCGCGGGGGCGTGTGCCCGGAATCAAGGTTGAGGCGGAATGCGAGCCGGTCTAGTGGCGCGGGGACCGCCCAGCTGCCTTCTACATACAGATGGCCCTCGTAGCCCTTACTCTCGAATCATGAACCGGGGGCTAGGCACAGCGATGGCGGGCGTCTTCATGGCCGCGGGTCTCAGCATCCCCGCGGAGGCTGCCGACCCGGCACCGACCCGGATCCTTATTGTGGGCGACTCGGTGACGCAGGGTGACGCGGGCGACTACACCTGGCGCTACTTCTCCGCCTGCGGGCTCGAGAAGAGCGGCGCGGAGGTCGACTTCGTGGGCCAGCACACAGGGACGTTCGGCGGCGGGGGTGCCGAGAACTACACGGGTGGGTACGCGAACCCGAACTTCGACCAGGACCACGCCGCACGGTGGGGGCTGTTGATGTTCGAAATGCTGAACCAGCCCAGCGACTCAGCCCCGACGATCACCGACCTGATGACCGCCCAGCAGCCGGATGTGCTGGTCGAGATGCTGGGCTTGAACGACTTCATGTGGCTGAGCAACTTCGACGCGGCGAAGATGAACGGGCAGGTCCGCAGGTTCGTGGCCGATGCCCGTTCGGTGAAGCCGAACGTGGACGTGGTGCTGGCGTCACTGCCGCAGACGTGGGTCAGCAACGTGCCGGCGTACAACGAGGGTCTGCCTGCTCTGGCGGCTGAGCTGTCGACGGCAGATTCGCGTGTGGTGGCGTCCCCGGTGCCTGACTTCACGGAGGGGACGGACACCTACGACAGGGTGCACCCGACCACGGCGGGGCAGGTGAAGATCGCAGCGGCGGTGTCGGTCGCGCTTGAGGAGCTTGGTATCGGGCAGGCGCGGACGATGCCGCTGCCTGCGACGCCTGGACCGCACGACCCGCCGGCGCCGCCACCCCCGCCGCCACCCCCGCCGCCACCCACCCCCACGCCGGCGCCGCAGCCCGATCCGGTCGTGGAGCCGACGACCACCCCTCCGCCAGTTGTGCCCCCCGTTTCTGTCCCTGCGACTGTCCCTGCACCCGCGTTCCCGACCGAGCCGCAGGGACTCCGCGCGAAGCGCGTCGGTGAGCGCACGGTCGTGCGGTGGAGGGAGGCCACAGCGGCTACGTCCTACGTCGTCCGTTGTGCCACCCGCTCCAAGACCACCATCGCCACGACTGCGACGCTGCGAGCGACCCCGAGGCGCTGCAAGGTGCGGTCGGTCAATGCCGCGGGGTCGAGCGCCTGGGTGGTCGTCCGCGTCAGGGCATGACGAAAGCACCCGCCACTACGACGAGGGTGTCGGGCGCGGGCACCAACCTGCACCGTTCTGGACTGGTCGATCGGGACCGACATCGCCGGTGTCTCGTTTACCGCCACCGAGGGAACTGCACCGGCGTGGTCGGTAAAATCGTGGTCCCCTCGGTGGCTTGATATAGCGATGCTGCCCACCAACTAGCGATGCCACGGACCTTCGATGTGTTTCTTCACAGTCACCCCCCGCCGAGTACACACTCGTGACCTCACAGCCTGCGTGGTGACCCAGACCCGCCCCCTCAAGGCTGAAGCCGGGCCGAGTGGACTAGACCAATGCTTCGGGTTCTGAAGTCCTCCCCCGCCCGCGGGCGCGTCCAAAGAACCGGGTCCTGCCAAGGCCGGTGACAATCGCTGGACGGGAAGAGATCCCCGGTGTTGAGCGGGTTCGCAGGTCGCTAAGAAGTCCGGAGGGCTCAAAATTCGAGGTTAGCCCGGATCGTTCACGAGGCAGCGGCCTGATCGGCGTGTAGAAACACGGAAGTGCCTACCCAGCAGGGGAAACTTGGGATTGCGACGTCACAAGATTCTCGAACTGGAAGGCACTCCGTAGGTGAAGCGTACTTCGTGGTCTGCTGGCTTGTCCGTAACCTCTGATGGTGTCGGCGTGGTGGCCCACGCGGGCAGCGTCGGGCTCCGTCTTCTGGCCGATC
>NZ_DATLWX010000023.1:0-26676 GCF_035576065.1 Nocardioides sp. | reverse complement strand
CGAACCGACTTCCGCTGCGATGTCGCCACCCCTCACCCCGAGCGCCTTTGCGTCATACGCGAAGACGGCGCAGTGCTCGCGTTCCACCTCGTCACTGGTGTCCGGCCGAGGCTGTGATGCGTTGCTCGCACAGGTCGGTCGACGCCGACTACGAAGATGCCTTGTCCGGATCAAGGTCCTTTAGCCAAGGGGTCCTTCGCGGGCTCGACAATGTTGCGCGGCTTCCCACGTCAGCTAGAGAAGCAGCGGCTCGGAGACCGTGGATTCGTCACCGCAACAGATCGTCACGCGGAGTGTGACCAGTGCGGGACCGCTCGGTGAATTCGGCCCTGCGGAAGACTTTTTGGCACGGCTCAGCTTTCTCCATCGCCGATTCGCCTAGCGAGGCGTGAAAGCAGATGTCTTGCCTGCAGCTCTGCACTGCCCGACGGATTGATGTCGTGGCCTGGGCTGCCAGGAAGCAGCATGAGTAACCAAAACCCAGCTAGCACGATTCGGTACGCGTCCACCCGCGCCAGCTGCGCCTCGGTCAGGTCGAAGCCTGCGATCACTGTCTCGGGATCTAGCAAGCCGCGAAGTCGGGAAGATGCGTGTTCGACCAAGTCGGCAACCTCGAAGGCAAGGTCGCCCACCCCGGCGTACTCGAAATCGACCAGCCACACCCGTTGGCCGTCCCACAGCATGTTCGCCACGTTGCCGTCCCCCTGCGCTAACACGCGGTCCCGGATCTCGTCGATCCCCGTCGGAGCGTCGTCGTACCACGTGGCTGCAGAGTGGAGGGCGTGCCGTACGACGTCGGGGTGTTCATCTTGGCTCGTCTCAGCGAGCCAACCGACGCTGTCGGCGATGAAGGCGGCGGGATGTGCGTACCGTAGTGGCAGCTCGGGTGGCACAGGCACGGCATAAAGGGATCGATAAGCCCTGACCATTTCCGAGGTCTGCCGCGGGGTCAGCACGTCGTCGAGAGGCGCACCCATAACCCGGGACATCACCGTCGCCGGAGGCTCGGTCTCCCGCGCGATCGGACTCGGCGCAATCATGGATGCTTGCTCCTGAAGCAACACCAACGCTGCCCACTCACGCTCCGGCTGGCCGCGATCGGTCCTCAGGTACCTCTTGCGCACCACGTCCCCGTCGATCGACAATTCACTGTTGGCCACATCGACATCCTGCCCGGCCAAATTCGCGCAGGGGAACGACGCGCCCACCCCTTATTCCATCGGTCCCGCAGGACGAACCCTCAGCCGGACCGGGGCGGGTCAGCGGTCCGAAAGTCGCTGTGCTGGCCGTATGGCCCGTCCGAACGAATGTTCCGGTGACGGGGTGTCCACCGGCAATCGGCCCGCGACTTGTAGAAACCCACGTCGGCGAGCCGGCTCGAGCTGGACATGTGCCTGGAGTAGCTGTGCCTAGGGTGCACCCATGACAACTCGACCCCGGCGGCTCGTGGCGGACGACCTGCCGCAGATGCTGACCCTGGGCCAGGAAGCGTTCGGCCAGTTCCCTGCCGGCTACACGCCGCCCGACCCGGCCGACCACCCATCCCCCGGGCGGCACACGTGGGGCAGCTTCGACGGTGACCGGCTCGTCGCCAAGATCGTCCGCCGCGAATACGACTCCTGGTTCCACGGCACCCAGGTCCCCACCAACGGGATCGCCGGCGTTGCGGTCTCCGCCGAGCACCGCGGTGCGGGCCTGCTCGACGACCTGATGGCCGCGGTCCTCGACGAGGGCCTGCGCGATCGCGGCGAGGCCATCTCCACCCTGTTCGCGACCGCGCCCGGCATCTACCGTCGCTACGGCTTCGAGCTGGTCACCTCCTACGACACCGTCGAGGTCGCCACGTCCCGTCTGATGGCGATCAAGCCGGCGGAGTCAACGACCACCCGGCGGGCGACGGCCGACGACTTCGACGCCGTACGCCGCGTGTACGAGACCTGGGCCTCGGCGCAGAACGGGCCGCTGACGCGCGCCGGGGCCTCGTTCCCGGCCGACGCGGACGAGTTCGTCGACTCCTTCACCGGCGTGACCCTGGCGCTGGCGGGCGACGACATCGTCGGCTACGCCTCGTGGAACCGCGGCTCGGGCTACAGCGACACCTCGACGCTCGAGGTCGAAGACATGATCGCCCTCACCGGGGACGCCACCCGAGCGCTGTGGCGCATGATCGGGACGTTCGCCTCCGTCACCGGCCGCGTCCACCTGTCCACCTCCGGCCGCGACTCGGCCAGGCTCGCGCTGCCCTTCGCCGGCTGGCAGGTCGTGGAGAGCGAGCCCTACATGCTGCGCGTCCACGACGTCGCTGGCGCCTTCACCGGGCTGCGGCTCGCCTGGCCGGGAGCCGTGCTCGACGGACTCCCCTTCAGCGTGCGGGGCGATCTGCTCGACACGATGAACGGGGACTGGTCGCTGAGCGTCGACGACGGCGTCTCGACCTGCGTAGCGGGGCCTGCCGGTGGTCCGACCTTCGCCCCGCGCGGCCTGGCTCTGCTGTATGCCGGGGCCGCCTCCTGCGCCGACCTCCGCATGGCGGGCCTGCTCAGCGGCGCGGAGGACGGCGACCGCGTGTGGGACAGCCTCTTCGGCGGCCGGCAGGTGCACGTCCGCGACTACTTCTGACTCACTCGCTCGGGTCGAGTGCGAGTTCGGCATACGGCCCGGTCACGAAGACCCCGTCGGTGCGCAGGCGCACCCACTGCGTCCCGGCGGGGCGGCCGTCCGCGTAGGTGACCAGCGTGACGTCGGCGTCGCGGCGCGGCTTGCTGCCGACCGCGATCGCGTAGGCGGCGCCCCCGGTGGTGCCGTTGGTGAACGTGTAGCCGGTCTGCTCGTTGCTCCCGGCGACCGCATCCGGACCGTCCTGGACGTGGGTGTGGCCACCGATGACGAGGTCGACGCAGCCGCGGGCGAGGGCCTCGTCCCCGAGGTTGGCGTCGTGCACCAGCAGGGTGGAGATCCGGTCCCCGTCGCAGGCGGCGTCGGCGAGCCGGTCGCCGACCTCGCTGAAGCTCAGGCCGGTCTCGTCGCGCCAGTTGCCGAGCCCGCTCGATCGCGGGTCGTCGACCCCCATCAGCCCGCCTCCCCAGGGCGCCTCGACCCGGGAGCCGTCCAGCATCGTCCAGCCGAGGTCGTCGAGATAGCGGCCGACGAAGCTGCCGTTGTCGTGGTTGCCCGCCACGGCGAAGCGGTCGAGGTCGCGGAAGGACCGGTCGAGGGAGTCGAGGCTGAACGCCTCCCAGGGCTGGCCGGTCGAGGTGTCGTCGCCGGCATCGAGCACCACGGTCGCGCCCGCCCGGTCCCCGATCGCCCGAGCCACCCGGTCCATGCCGATGTTGTCGTGGCGATCGCTGACGACGATGGCGACCGTCTCGTCCTCGCTGGGCTCACGCAGGACGAGGTCCGCGGCTGCGGCGGCGGCCTCGTCGTAGAAGTCCTTGCTCTTCTCGTAGGTGTCGACGGCGCTCTGGATCAGGCGTCGCGTCTGCGTCGTCGTGGGGCTGGTCCGGATCTCGATGCCGGCGGCCTCAGGCGGAAGAGGAAACCCCACCATGAACGTCTCGAGCGGCTCCCACTCCCGCTGGGCCTCCTGGGTGTCCTCGTCGGCGTTCCAGGGCTGCCACAGGACGAGCGGCACGGCCAGCAGGAGGATGCCGCCGGCGGCTCCCTTCCTGGTCCGCACCCCACGGAAGAGCTCACCTCGCCGGTGCGGACCGAGCAGCCACCACACCGCCAACGGCACCAGACCGAGCCCGACACCGCGCAGGGCGGCCGAGACGGCCATGTCGCGCACCGCGTCCTCGACCTTGGCCACCTGCGAGTCGGGGTCGCTGGCGATGAACGCGTAGCGGGCGAACAGCTCCTCGATGGAGTCGGTCTCGGTCTTGCCCAGCAGCACGTCCACCCCGATCGGGGCCTCGCTGGTCAGCCGGAAGTCGGGCAGCAACGGGCCCGTCCGCAGTGCGACGTACCCGTCAAAGGTGGGGCTGACGACCGCGTCATGGCTCGCCACGACGACCGTACGGCTGTCGTTGAGGAAGAACGCCGAGCCTGACGCGACGGCGACTCCTACGCAGACCGCAGTGAGGACGAGTCCGGTCAGGACCCGCCGGCCGTCAGCTCCGCGCCTGAGCGACCGCATAGAGCGTCACCGACGCGGCGACTCCCGCATTGAGCGACTCCAGCTGGTTGTGCATCGGGATCGAGACGAGCTGGTCGCAGGTCTCCGCCACCAACCGGCCCAGGCCCTTGCCCTCGGAGCCGACCACGACGACCAACGGGCCCGTGGCGAGTCCTCCCGGCGCCGTCAGCTCAGGCAGCGAGATCTCGCCGTCGGCGGCCAGGCCGACGACCATGCAGCCGGCGGACTGGTAAGCCTTGAGCTGGCGGACGAGGTTGACCGTCTGGGCGATCGGGATGCGAGCAGCTGCACCGGCGCTGGACTTCCAGGCCGCTGCCGTCATGCCGGCGGCGCGACGCTCCGGGATGACCACGCCGTGGGCGCCGAAGCCGGAGGCCGACCGGACGACCGCACCGAGGTTGCGCGGGTCGGTGACGGAGTCGAGGGCGACGATCAGCGCCTTCTCCCCGGCGTCGGCGGCGCGGCCCAGGAGGTCGTCGGCGTGGGCGTACTCGTAGGACGGCAACCGGGCTGCGAGACCCTGGTGCACGGCGCCGCCGGTCATCCGGTCCAGCTCGGAGCGGGTGACCTCGAGGAGCGGGTAGCCGTTCTCGGCTGCCATCTTGAAGGCGTCGCGGAGTCGGCCGTCGCGTTCGGCGCCCTCGGCGACATAGACGCCGGTCACCGGGATGCCGGCTGTCAGCACCTCGACGACGGAGTTGCGACCAGCAACCCACTCGGCCTCGGTCGACTTCGCCGAGCGCCGCTTGGGGCGGCCGGACTCGTTGCGGTTGCCGGAGTCGCTGCGCTCAGCGCGCTTCGCGTCCTTGTGAGCCTTGTGATAGGGCCGGTCCTTGGCCGCGGGCGTCGGGCCCTTGCCCTCGAGTCCTCGGCGGACGCGTCCGCCCGAGCCGACGGTCGCGCCCTTGCCGCTCTTCTTGATGGCGCCCTTGCGCTGGGAGTTGCCTGGCATTAAATGCTCCACTTCGGCCCGGAGGGCGTGTCTTCGATCTCGATGCCGGCCGCGGTGATGCGGTCGCGGATGTCGTCCGCCCGGGCCCAGTCCTTCTCGGCGCGCGCGGTCGCGCGCTCCTCGAGCAGTGCGGTGATGAGTACGTCGACTGCGTCGCGCAGCTTCTCGTCGCCGGCGCCGCTCGTGGTCGCCCAGGCGGGGTCGGCCGGGTCGAGCCCGAGCACGGCGAGCATCGCGCGCACCGAAGCGGCGTTGCCGCGCAGCGCGTTGCTCGGTCCCTCGGCCAGCAGCTTGTTGCCCTCACGGACGACGTCGTGAATTGCCGCGACGGCCGCCGGCGTCCCGAGGTCGTCGTCCATGGCCTCGACGAACTCCGTGCACCACATCCCGGTGGTGCCGATCGACTCGCCCAGCACGGTGGCCGCGCGCTCCAGGAAGTTCTCGATCCGCCGGAAACCGACGGCCGCCTCCTCGAGCGCCTCGAAGCTGAACTCGACGTGCGAGCGGTAGTGCGCGCTGACCATGTAGAAGCGCAGCTCGATGCCGCGGACGCGCTCGAGCACCGACGGCACGAGGAGCGAGTTGCCGAGCGACTTGCTCATCTTCTCGCCGGCAGTGGTGATCCAGGCGTTGTGCAGCCAGTAGGACGCGAACGGCATGCCTGCCGCGCGCGACTGGGCCTGCTCGTTCTCGTGGTGCGGGAAGCGCAGGTCGACGCCGCCGCCGTGGATGTCGAAGGCGGGGCCGAGGTACTTCGACGCCATGGCGGAGCACTCGATGTGCCAGCCGGGACGACCCGGACCCCAGGGCGAGGGCCAGGCGGCCGACTCGGGCTCGGACGTCTTGTAGCCCTTCCACAGCGCGAAGTCCCGGGGGTCACGCTTGCCCCGCGGATCTGCATCGGTGGCGGGCTCCATGTCGTCGAGGCCCTGCCGGGTCAGCTCGCCGTAGGCCGGCCACGAGCGGACGTCGAAGTAGACGTCGCCGGAGCCGTCCTCGGCGACGTAGGCGTGGCCGCGGGCGATGAGGGTGCCGATGAGCTCCAGCATCTCGGGGACCGTGCCGGTCGCACCGGGCTCGTAGGTCGGTGGCAGCACGTTGATCGAGGCCAGCGCGGTGGTGAGCTCGGCATGCATCGCGTAGGCCAGGTTGTACCAGGGCCGACCCTGCTCCTCGGCCTTGGCGAGGATCTTGTCGTCGATGTCGGTGACGTTGCGGATGAAGTGGACGTCGTAGCCGCTGACCGTCAGCCACCGGCGCAGCACGTCGAAGTTGACGGCCGAGCGCACGTGCCCGACGTGCGGCTCCGACTGCACCGTGAGCCCGCAGACGTAGATGCCGACCTTCCCCTCCTGGAGGGGAACGAAGTCGCGGATCTCGCGCGTCGCGGTGTCGTGGAGTCTGAGCCGACTCTGAGGCTGCTGTGCCATCAGAGGAGTCTAGAGGCGCGGGGGCCCATCCCCGATTTGCGGCGCCGAGCCCGGGCATCTGTGACTCGTGGGACACATGGGACCGGATCGGGGTACCGTCCTTCGGTGTCTCCTCGAACTGCCCGCGCCCGCGCCTCGGCCGGCGCCGCTGTCATCGCCCTGTTGGCGACGCCCCTGACTGCTGTCGGTCCGGCTGCCGCCGCCGACCCCCCGGCCCGACGGGCAGCCTCGAGCATCGCGAACGCGTCCTGGTCGACCGGCGCGCAGTGGCGGTCGGGCGAGCTCCAGGGCCTCCGCGTCAAGGCCGGCTCCCTCGTCCCCAAGTCGCCTCGCCCCGGACGACTGGGCGGCCGGGACTACCAGGTCGGCACCTGGACGTCTCCCTGGTCCTCTCCCGGCTTCGCGCTGACCCAGCTGATCCCGAGCTGGGAGGCCGTCACCGAGGGGGACTCGGTGGTCAAGGTGCAGGTCCGCGGGCAGGCGCCCGACGGGACCCTGTCGAGCTGGGACTCGATGGCCGAGTGGACCCTCGACAACCCGGCGCTTCCGCGCCGCTCCCTCGGCAGCCAGAGCGACGACCTCGCGCGGGTCAGTGTCGACACCTGGCAGGCCGCGACGCCCCTCACCCAGTGGCAGGTGCGGGTGAGCCTCTACCGCAACGCCGCAACCCGACCAGTCGTGCGGCTCGACCGCGTCGGCGCCATGTCGAGCGCGCTCGTCCCCCGGGGCGCCGCTCCCACCTCGACCCCTGGCCCGACCGTCGGGACCGTCCTCGACGTGCCGACCTACTCCCAGATGACGCACACGGGTCACTCCCCGCAGTGGGGCGGCGGCGGTGAAGCCTGGTGCTCGCCGACCTCGATCGCGATGGTGCTGGCCTACTACGGCCTGCAGCCGGGCCCGTTCACCGACATCACGACCGGGCACGCCGATCCGCAGGTCGACCACACGGCTCGGCTCGTCTACGACCACTCCTACGACGGCACCGGCAACTGGGCGTTCAACACCGCCTACGCCAGCACCCTGACCGCCGGCGACTCCTACGTCACCCGGCTCCAGGACCTGCGGGCCGCGGAGAGCTTCATCGCCGCCGGCGTCCCCCTGGTCGCGTCGGTCGCCTTCGGTCGAAACCAGCTCACGGGTGCGCCCATCACGTCCAGCAACGGCCACCTGCTCGTGATCGTCGGCTTCGAGGCCGACGGGGACGTCGTCGTCAACGACCCAGCAGGGGCCAGCAACGGCGCCGTCCGCCGCGTGTATGACCGTGACGAGCTCGAGGACCTCTGGCTCAACGCCACCGGCGGGATCGTCTACGTCATCAACCGCTGAGGTTCAGTCGTCGGCGCTGACCTGGATGGTGTGCCAGCCGGTGGCGCCGTCCGGCAGCACGTCGCGGCGTACGCCCGTCTGCTCGAGCCCGTCCTTGTCGGTGGCCCGCACCCGCAGCTCATGGTCCCCGGGCTCCAGCTGGACGGTCAGCGCCCACTGGACCCAGGTGTCGATGCTCGGCGTCTGCGCGAGCTCGGCCGGCTGCCACTCTCCCCCGTCGACCGCGACCTCGACCGAGGCGATCCCGGTGTGCTGGGCCCACGCCAGTCCGCCGACGTTGACCTCGCCGGCGCTCACGTCCGCACCGGAGCGTGGGACGTCGATGCGCGAGGCGATCTTCACCGGCCCCTCCTCCGACCAGCCCCTGTCGGTCCAGAACGCGGAGACGCCGCTGAACCGGGTGACCTCGTAGTCCACCACCCACTTGGTCGCCGAGACGTAGCCGTAGAGACCCGGCACGATCGTGCGGACAGGGAAGCCGTGCTCGATCGGCAGGGGCTTGCCGTTCATCGCCACGGCCAGCATGGCGTCACGGTCGTCGGTCAGGGCGGACAGCGGGGTGGCGCAGTTCCACCCGTCCTCCGACGTCTGGAGGATGCAGTCGGCCGAGGGATCCAGGCCGACCTCGGCCAGGATGTCGGCGATCCGGATGCCGCTCCACCAGGCGTTGCCGACAAGGTCGCCGCCGACCTCGTTGCTGACACAGTTGAGGGTGATCCACGACTCCGTCAGCTCGCGCTCGACCAGGTCGTTGTAGGTGAGCGTGAGCTCTCGGTCGACGAGGCCGTGGATGCGCAGCGTCCAGTCCTTGGGCTCGATGGTGGGTACGGCGATCGCGGTGTGGATCAGGTAGAAGTCATCGTTCGGGGTCTGCCACGGGAAGAGACCGGGCAACCCGATGGAGGTGTTGGCCGGAGCCATCGGCCGGGTCACCCCGTCGAGGCGCAGCAGTCGCCGGCTCTCGGCCACGTGGCGACGACCGCGGCCGAGCACCCGACCGGCGCCGGCGATCCCGATCGCGGCGACGCCGAGCGCCCCGGCCACCATCAGGAAGACCCGCCGCTCGCGTGAGGCGAGCTCCGGGTGGTGCCGCTCAGCGAGGAGCGGCTTGGTGAGGGCCGGGAGCACGGCCACCCAGGTCACGAAGCCGACCAGCACGGGCAGCACGTCCACCACGTTGGCGCCGGGCTGCAGGAGCACGGCACCGCTGCCCAGCGCGGCGAGCACCAGCCAGATGAGCAGCGGCTTGACGGTGCTTCTCCTGGAGAGGACGCCGGCAGCGGCGCCCATGGCCAGCAGGAACAACAGGATGCCCAGGATGAGGAGCGGCTTGTCGAGCTGGCCGACGAGGCGGATCAGCCGCTCGGCGATCGCCCCCGGAGTGATCTGGATGATCAGCTCGGCCACCGCGACGACCGGGGACTCGCGGATCGTCAGGACCATCGCCGTGGCATAGCTGGTCGCCAGTCCGACGACCATCGCGACGACTCCGGCCGCTATCCAGCGACCCTTGTTCTCCTTCACCCGGCCATTGTGTCTGATCGGGCATGATGCGTCCCGTGAGTCTCCCGCGCATCGGCATCGGCACCGACGTCCACCGGCTGGTCGAGGGCGTCCCGCTGCACCTCGCCGGGCTCACCTGGCCCGACGAATCGCGGGGACTCGAGGGTCACTCGGACGCGGACGTCGCTGCCCACGCGGCGTGCGACGCGCTGTTCTCGGCGGCAGGGATCGGCGACCTGGGCGTCCACTTCGGCACCTCCGAGCCCGCATGGGCCGGGGCTTCCGGGGTGAGCCTGCTGGCCGAGTCCGCGACCCGGGTCCGGGCGGCGGGTTTCGAGATCGGCAACATCGCCATCCAGGTCATCGGCAACGCCCCACGGCTGGGCCCGCGGCGTAGCGAGGCGGAGCAGACGCTCTCCGCGGCCGTCGGCGCGCCGGTCTCGGTCAGCGCCACCACGACCGACGGCCTCGGGCTGACCGGCCGCGGGGAGGGCGTCGCAGCGATCGCGACCGCGCTCGTGGTGCCGGTCGACCGCAGCAGCTAGCTCGCGACCGCCAGGCGGTAGCCGCGCTTGACCACGGTCTGCACGACCTTGGTGCCGAGGGCCGCACGCAACCGGGCCACGGCCATCTCGACCGCGTGCTCGGAGCCGGCCGTCCCGCTGGGCAGGGTCGCGAGCAGCTCGCGACGTGCGACGACGTGACCAGGGTTGACCAGCAGTGCCTGCAGGACGGCCAGCGGAGCCGGCGAGAGCCGGACCTCCACCCCGTCAAGCAGGACGCGGTCGCTGTGCAGGAGCAGCACGTGGCCGGCGACCTCGGTCGAGAGACCCTCCCGACGTGACGGCAGCTCGGTCTCGAGGAGCTTGATCATCGCGGCCAGCCGCGACCGCTCGGGCATGATCGTCGGCACGCCCCACAGCTCGAAGGCAGCGGCCGTCACCGGCCCCACGCAGGTGGCAACCACGTCGGCCTGGAACGCGGCGACGACCTCGTCCCGACGCCCGGTCACGCCGGCCGCCTCCATCAAGGACGCGACCGCGGGCGCAGACGTGAAGGTGACCGCGTCCAGCTCGCGTTCGGCGATCAGCTCGACCATCGAGAACATCGGCTCGGGGTCCTCCGCGCTCGCCACTCGATAGACCGTCACCACGTCGACGCGGGCCCCTTGGCGCTGCAGTGCGTGGGCCACCATCGACAGCGACTGGCCGTGCTCTTGGACGACGATGCGCAGCCCGGCGAGGTCACGTCCGCGCAGGTGCACGAGGACGTCCTCGAAGCACTCGGAGTCGGGCGCCCACAGCTCGCGCAGCCCGTTGCGCCGCAGCGCCCCCACGCTCTTGGGACCGCGCGCCAACACCTCCGAGGCGCCGATGGCGCTGACCAGCTCGTCATGGAGCCCCCAGGTGCGGGCCGCCTCGAACCACGCCTTCATTCCGATCCCAGTCGTTGCGACGAAGATGTCGATCGGCTCGGCCAGGACGCGCATGGTCGCCGCCCGCAGCTGTGCGTCATCCACCTGGTTGGGGTCGCTGGAGAGCGCCGGGGCCCAGTCGACCTTCGCACCACGCCGTTCGAGCAGGGTGATCTGCTCCTCCACCTTGCGGGCGGCCGTCACCCCGATCCGATAGCCACCGAGTGGCGCCCCAGAGCTCGTGCCGACGCTCATGCCACCTCGCGGCGTGCGCCGACGTGCACGATCCCGTCCTCGACCAGCACGTCGTAGGCGGGGACGCTGGTGTGCTCGTCGTCGAGGCACCGTCCGGTGCGCAGGTCGAAGGCGTGCTTGTGCATCGGGCTGGCCACGAACGGGACGCCCTCCCGGGTGCCGACGATCCCGCGCGCCAGCACGGAGGCCTTGGCGAACGGGTCGTGGTTGCCCACGGCATAGATCTGGCCGTCGTGGGTCCGGAAGATCGCGACCGCCTGACCGTGCACGAGCGCCGCGACACCGCGCTCCATCTCGAGCTCGTCCACGGGGCACACCTTCTCCCACGTCCGGTCGGCGCGCGTCATCGAGTGCCGCCCGTGCCGGCCGGAGCCCCGACGGGGATCGTGGTCGCCAGCACCAGCGGCCCGTCCGCGTCTGCTGGCCGGATCTGCCCGCGCTCCTGGGTGAAGGAGATCGACGGGTCCGGGGTGTCGGGGGCATTGACGAAGGAGACGAATCGTCCGAGCTTCTCGGGGTCCTCCAGAGTCGCCTTCCACTCATCGAAGTAGCTGCCCACGTGCCGGTCCATCTCGGCCTCGAGCTCGGCGCCGAGGCCCAGGGCATCGTCCACGACCACCTCGCGGACGCGGTCGAGCCCGCCGTCGAGCTGGTCGATCCATCCTGCGGTCCGCTGGAGCCGGTCCGCGGTGCGGATGTAGTACATGAGGAACCGGTCGAGGTAGGACACGAGGGTCTCGGTGTCGAGATCGCCGGCGAGCAGGCGCGCATGGGCAGGTACGGCGCCGCCGTTGCCGCCGACGTAGAGGTTCCAGCCCTTCTCCGTCGCGATGACGCCGAAGTCCTTCCCCCTGGCCTCGGCGCACTCACGGGCGCACCCGCTCACGCCGCCCTTGAGCTTGTGGGGGCTGCGCAGCCCGCGATAGCGCTGCTCCAACGTGATCGCGAGGCCGACGCTGTCCTGCACACCGAAGCGGCACCACGTCGACCCGACGCACGACTTCACGGTCCGCAGCGACTTGCCGTACGCATGGCCGGACTCGAAGCCGGCGTCCACCAGTCGCCGCCAGATCGCCGGCAGCTCCTCCATCCGGGCACCGAACAGGTCGATGCGCTGGCCTCCGGTGATCTTGGTGTAGAGGTTGAAGTCGCGCGCCACCTCGCCGATGACGATCAGCTTGTCGGGGGTGATCTCCCCGCCGGGGATCCTCGGCACGACCGAGTAGGTGCCGTTGCGCTGGATGTTGGCGAGGTAGGCGTCGTTGGTGTCCTGGAGCTGACGGTTGTCGCGGTCGAGGACGTGCCCGTTGAACTGGCTGGCCAGGATGCTCGCGATCGCCGGCTTGCAGACGTCGCAGCCGCGGCCGGTGCCGTGCGCCTCCACGATGTCGTCGAAGCGCTTGTAGCCGTGCACGGCGACGACGTCGAGGAGCTCCTGGCGGCTCAGGCGGAAGTGCTCGCACAGTCCCTTGTCCACCACCTTGCCGACGCTCGCGAAGTGCTCCTCGATGATGTTCTTGACCACGTTGACGCAGCTGCCGCAGGTGCTCCCCGCACGCGTGCACGCCTTGACGCTCTTGACGTCCTCGCAGCCCTTGTCCCGGACGGCGATGAGGATGTCGGCCTTCGAGACGTCGTTGCACGAGCAGACCTGCGCATCGTCGGGCAGGCCGAGCTGCACGCCGCCGCGGCCGGCGGGGAGGATCAGCTCCTCCGGGTTGGCGGGGAGCGCGATGCCGCTGGCGACGAGCGGTCGCAGCACGCCGTACGCCGACGCGTCCCCGACGAGGATCCCGCCCAAGAGACGACATGAGCCGTCCGCGGTGTCTGGTTCGGAGACCACGAGCTTCTTGTAGACGCCGGCCACCGCGTCGGAGAAGACGAGCTCGAGGGAGCCTTCAGTCGTTGCGAAGGCGTCGCCGAAGCTGGCGACATCGACCCCGAGGAGCTTGAGCTTGGTGGACATGTCGGCGCCGTCGAAGGTGCCCGGCCCGTCGAGGAGCGAGTCGACGACGACCTCTGCCATCGCGTAGCCGGGTGCGACCAGGCCGTACATCGTGCCGCCGGGCGCCGCACACTCGCCGATCGCAAAGACGTGCTTGTCGGAGGTGCGGCACTGCTCGTCGACCAGGATGCCGCCTCGCGGTGCCACGTCGAGACCGCACTCACGAGCAAGGACGTCGCGGGGACGGATCCCGGCGGAGAAGACCACCACCTGGGCCTCGATGGTCTCCGTCTCGTGACCCTCCTCGGTGCCGGCTGGACGCAGCCGCAGGCCGGTGACCGAGTCCGCGCCGGTGATGGCCTCGGTGAGCACACCGGCGTGCACGCTGACGCCCAGCTTCTCGACGTGTCGGACCAGGGTGGCGCCGGCGGCCGGGTCGAGCTGGACCGGCATCAGGCGCGGCGCCATCTCGACCACGTGGGTGTCGAGCCCGAGCTGCACCAGGGCGTTGGCCGCCTCGAGACCCAGGAGCCCCCCGCCGATGACGATGCCGCTGGTTGCAGCCTGACTGGCGGTGCGGATCGCCTCGAGGTCCTCGATCGTGCGGTAGACGAAGCACCCGTCCTTGTCGCGTCCCGCCACGGGCGGCACGAACGGCGCGGCACCGGTGGCCAGCACGAGCACGTCGTAGCCGAGGGTGTGCACCTCCCCGGGCCCCGTCATCGGCTCCGAGAGCGGGTCGGTGTCAGTGAAGGTGCCCGGCGCCGGCGAGACGTAGGTGACGACCCGGTCGGGCCGGTCGATCCCGGTGACGGCCGCGTCGAGCACGAGCCTGACCCGCGGGTCGGGATACGTCCCCTCGGGCAGCAGCGACAGCTCGGCGGCGCTGTCGGCGGCGAAGAAGCTGGTCAGCGCCACCCGGTCATAGGCCGGCCGGCGTTCCTCCCCGAGGACCACGATGTCGTGGGTCTCGGTGAGTCCGCGCTCGATCGCCGCCTGGACGAAGCGGTGGGCGACCATCCCGTGGCCGACGACGACGAGGGTGGCTCGCAGGTGCGTCATACCCCGACGGTAGGAAACCGATGTTGTGCCCGGTGTTTCCTCATGTTTCGGGGAGGAAAACCCTCACGCACTCCCCTCACAGGTCATGCGGCTGCTGCTCCGGCTGCGAGGATCCTCCCCATGCCCCGCCACGGAAGGACCCACGTGAGGACCTCGCTCACCCGTACCGTCATCGCCCTGGCCGCCTCGTCCGCGGTCATGGGCCTGGGCGCCGCGCCCGCCTCAGCCGAGAACTGGCGCGGATCCGATCCGGCGGGTGACGTCATGACGTACACCTCGAGCCCGGAGCCCCCACCCTGCGGCACCTTCACCGAGGGGGCCGATCCCGCGAACCACACCGCGGACCTGGTGTCGCTGGCGGTACGCCACCGCCGCGACACCGTCGAGCTGAGTGCGGGCTTCCGGGACTTCACGGGCGGCGGTCAGCAGAGCCTCGAATTCGACGTCAAGACCGACAAGCATGAGTTCTCCATCTCGCTGGATCGTCGGCGCACTGGGGCAGCCGCCCGGATCTCGGTCTTGCGCCCCGGTGAACCGTCGGCCCCGGACGAGTGCGGCTACTACACCGTCATGAGCCTGGTCGACCCGTGCCGAGGACTCGAGGCGGACCTGTCGCCGTCCCTCGACGTGGTCTCGGTGGTCCTTCCCCGCGGGTGCCTGGGCGACCCGCGGTGGATCCGCGTCGGGGTGCAGACGGGCCGATCGGCGGGTGAGGCGTGGAGCACTGACATCTGGGCAGAGCCAGGAGTCGACACCGCGGTCTACACCGGGCCGTACGGTCCCCGGGTCCGCCGGGGCTGATTCACCGCAGCAGGAGCGCCGAGTCGCCGAACTCGTGCCACAGGTAGTCGTGGGCGACGGCTGCGTCGTACGCCGCCTGCGTGAGCCGGCGTCCTGCCACGGCCTCCACGAGCAGCAGGTGCGAGGCGTGGGGATCGTGCCAACCGGTGATCAGCCCGTCCACGACCCGAGGCGGGTCGGCGGGGGTGATGACCCGCGAGGTCCATCCGCTCGCGGGGACGACGACGCCGTAGCGCACCGCCGACTCGATCGCCCTGGTGGCTGTGGTGCCCACGGCGACCACGCGCCCGCCCGCTGCCCGCGCGGAGTTGACCGTCCGGGCGGTCGATGCCGGCACCTCGAACCACTCCGGCCCCGGCGCCTCGCCGGCCTCCTGCGACGACAGTCCGGTGTGCAGCGTGAGGGGCGCGAAGACCACCCCTGATGCGACCAGTCGCGTGACCAGCGCTTCGGTGAAGGGCCGACCTGCCGACGCCATCTCGGCGCTGCCGGGGCGTGCCCCGAAGACCGTCTGGTAGGCCGCGAGGGGGTAGCGGCGGTCGAGGTAGCCGTAGGCGATCGGGCGGCCGCGGTCGCCCAGCAGCTGCTCGAGGTCGCCGCGCACCCGGGCCCGCCACAGCCGGTTGCCGTTGCCGGTCGGCGACGAGGGCTGTCCGGTCGGCCACGGCGCTGCCAGGGTCAGGCGTATGCCCCCGGCCCGGACCACGTCGCCGGGCTGGGCGTCGAGGACGGCGCGGGCGGCGTCGGGTGCCGAGCGCAGCTCGACGACACGGTCGCCGTCGTCGAGGGCCGCGGCGACGTGCAGCACCACATCGGTGCCGTGCAGGTCCGCGTCGACTTCGCCGGCCACCGTGGCCGAGGTGTTGACCACCAGCACGTCCCCCGCGCCCAGGTGATCGGGCAGGTCACGGAAGCGGGCGTGGTCGATGCCGTCGGGGGTCCCGACCAGCAGCCGCACCTCGTCGCGGGCAAGACCACGCTCCTCGGCCGGCTGCGGCGCAAAGGTGGACGCCGTGAACCTCACACCGGGGGTCTCGGTGAGCAGCACCATCAGAGCCCCTCTCCGAACTCGTCGGCGCGGTAGCGACCGGAGGCGGGACGTTTCTCCAACAGCCGGAGCAGTTGCGGCACGACCGTCTCGGGCAGCGGCCGGTCCGAGATGTCCTCGCCCGGGAAGGCGTCCTGGTGCATTTCGGTGCGCATGTCGCCCGGGTCCACCGCGTAGGCCGTCACGCCGGACTCGGCTCCATAGGTGAGGGTCACGTGGTCGAGGGCGGCCTTGCTGGCGCCGTACAAGCCCCAGGTCTCGTAGTGCTGGACCGCCGCGTCGGAGCTGAGCGAGAGGAGCACCCCGTCCGCGCGGCTCAGCCACGGGAGCAGCTCACCGGTCAGCACGAGCGGAGCACCGATGTTGGTGCGCCACACCTGCTGGAGGTCGGCGATCGACGCTGCAGCCAGCGGTCGCATCGGCAGCGGCCCAAGAGTGCTGGCGTTGTGCACCAGCAGGTCGAGCCGCCCCTCCGACGCCACCGCGGCCACGAGGGCGGCCCGATGGTCGGTTTCCGTCACGTCGCCAGCGATGGCGGTGACGCCTCCCGGGAAGTCCGCCTCCTTGATGCGCCGATCGTCGCGGCCGTCGGTGACGACGTGCCAGCCGTCCGCTGCGAGTGCGCGTGTCAGGGCGAGTCCGAGACCCGCCGTACCTCCGGTGACTAGAGCCACCCTGGTCCTGTCCTTGTTGTCCATGGCACCATGGTTGAAGTTAAAGTGAACTTGAGCGCAAGGAGACTCCCCGATGGATCCCCGTGACCTGATGTCGATGGGCGAGGTGACCAGCCGCAGCGGCTTCGCGGCGTCAGCGATCC
Source organism: Nocardioides sp. (assembly GCF_035576065.1). Classification (GTDB taxonomy): domain Bacteria; phylum Actinomycetota; class Actinomycetes; order Propionibacteriales; family Nocardioidaceae; genus Nocardioides. Next base: position 9,982 of record NZ_DATLWX010000023.1, on the reverse strand, counting down.
GCTACTACGAGTCCGAGGGACTGATCGAGGCCCACCGCTCCTCCACCGGGCAACGACGCTTCGAGCGCAACGTGCTGCGGCGGCTCGGTTTCATCCGGGCCGCCTCCAACGTCGGGCTGAGCATCGAGGAGATCCGCTCGGAGCTCGGCCGCCTCCCCGACAACCGCACTCCCAACAAGGCCGACTGGCACCGGATCTCGAAGCACTGGGCTCGACGGCTCGACGAGCAGATCGCGGCGCTCGAGCGGCTCAAGCAGGGGCTCGACTCGTGCATCGGGTGCGGTTGCCTGAGCCTGCGCAGCTGTGCCTTCTCCAACCCCGGTGACGTGGTCGGCGCGCGGGGTCAGGGCGCGCAGCTGCTGCCGGACACCCTCCGCCGCCCGCACCCCACCCGGAGGGCAGCCCCGACCGGCCCCGCCTAGCCCGCGGCGACCGGGACGGACGCAGCGTCCGCGAGCAGGCGGCGTACAGCGCCCTCACACCCACCGCAGCCGGTGGTCGCCCGCGTCGACTCGCGACACGACTCGAGGCTCGCGCACGCCCGGATCGCCCCCGCGCTGACTCCGGCGCAGGCGCAGACCTCCACGTCGTCGGGCAGGACCACAGGAGTCGCCGCGGCCTCGGCCAGGAGGAGCTGACCGGGTTCGTCTGGTCCGAGGACTGTTCCGCGGTCGTAGAGCTGGGTGATCAACCCGACCCGCGACAGGTCCCCGACGAGCGCGGCGGCCACGATGACGCCGCCGTCGATCACGAGTCGCCGGTGTGAGCCCGCGATGGGGTTCGTCATCTCGACCACCTCGCCGGGAGCGTGCTCCGGGTCGCCCAGCACGGCCACCTCGAGGTCGGTGGCTCGCAGTCGGGCGACGCTGCGCGATCCGTCGTAGCGCGCGGAGCCACCGGTGAGGACGTCGGCGAGCACGCCTGCCTGCTCCCACGCGGGAGGCACGAACCCCGTGGTGCGGCCGCGGTGCTCGACGCAGTCCCCGAGCCCGTGGACCCGAACGTCGGACACCGACCGCAGGGCGGAGTCGACCACGAGGCCGCGCCTGACCATCAGCCCCGCGCGCCGGGCGAGGGCCGTCGATGGCCGGCCGCCGGCGGTGAGGACGACGAGGTCGGCACTGAGCTCGTAGCCGTTGTCCAGACGCAGCCCGGACTCGGTCATCCGGACGGCACGCGCGCCGGTGTAGACCTCGGTCCCGAGCCTGCGCAGGTCGCGCGCCAGGACGCGCCCGCCGGGCTCGCCCAGCTGGGAGGCGAGGAGGTGCTCGGCGCCCTCGACGATCTCGGTGCTCAGCCCCCGCATCGCCAGTGCCCGCGCGACCTGGAGGCCGAGCAGGCCGCCACCGACGATGACCGCCCGCGCGCCGGCGCCGAGCCGTGCGACCTCGGCGTCGAGGCGCTGGCAGTCGGCCAGCGAGCGGAAGGCGTGCACCCGCGGGTGCAACGACCCGTCGAAGCGCACCAACCCCCGGATCGGCGGCAGGGTCGGGATGGACCCCGTCGCGAGCACCAGCCGGTCGAACCCCACGCGCTCCCCGTCGACGAGCATCACGTCACCGGCATCACGATCGACGGCCAGCACGCGCGCTCCGAGGCGGAGGTCGACCCCACGCTCGGCGAACCAGTCCGTCGATCGCAGGGTGATCGCGCCGACGCTGTGGGTGCCCTCGAGCACGGCCGAGAGCAGGATCCGGTTGTACGGCGCATGGTCCTCGTCAGCAAGCACCGTGACGTCGCCGGCGTAGGAGCGGGCGACCAGCTCCTCGACCAGCCGGACCGCCGCCATCCCGCCGCCGATGACGACGAGGCGTTCGGGCCTCACGCCGTCACCGCTGCTGCGCACACCTTGAACTCCGGCATCCGCGACGCGGGGTCGAGCGCGTCGTTGGTGAGCCGGTTGGCGCCGACCCAGTGGAAGGGCACGAAGATCGTGTCCGGCCGGATTGTGGTCACCACCCTGGCCGGGGCGCTCATCGACCCGCGGCGGGTCGCCACGGTGACCCGCTCGCCGTCGACGGCCCCGATGCGGCCCGCCAGCATCGGGTGCAGCTCGACGAACGGGCCGGTGTCCGGGAGGTCGCGCACGCGGCGGGTCTGCGCGCCGGACTGATACTGCGCGAGCACCCGCCCGGTCGTGAGATGGACGGGGTAGTCACCGTCCGGCACCTCGGCCGGGCCGCGGTGCTCGACGACGTGGAAACGGGCGCGGCCGTCGGGGTGGCCGAACGAGTCGAGGAACATCCGCGGCGTCCCCGGGTGGTCCGGGCTCGGGCACGGCCAGAACACCCCCGACTCGGCGCGGATCCGGTCATAGCTGATCCCTGCATAGTCGGCCTTGGCCCCGGCGGTGGCGCGGCCGAGCTCGGCGAAGATCTCCTCGGGCTCGGTCGAGAAGGCGACCGGCGACCCGAGCCGGCTGGCGAGGCCGGAGAGGACGTCGAGGTCCGAGAGCACCCCCGACGGGGGCGAGACGGCCTGCTGACGCAGGATCACCCGCCCCTCGAGGTTCGTCATCGTGCCCGTCTCCTCGGCCCATTGCGTCACGGGCAGCACGACGTCGGCGAGCGCCGCCGTCTCCGAGAGCACGACGTCGGCCACCACCAGCAGGTCGAGCGCCTCGAGCCGGGCGGTGACCTGGGTCGCGTTGGGTGCCGAGACCACGATGTTGGAGCCGAAGACCAGCAGGGCGCTGGGGCCGGTGGGCGTGCCCAGCGCGTCGAGGAGCTCGTACGCCGACCGGCCCTTGCCGGGCAACGAGTCCGGATCGACGCCCCACACCCCTGCGACGTGCTCACGGTCGGCCCGGTCCTCGATCATCCGGTAGCCGGGCAGCTGGTCGGCCTTCTGGCCGTGCTCGCGGCCGCCCTGGCCGTTGCCCTGTCCGGTGAGGCAGCCATAGCCGGCGGCGGGCGTGCCGCACATCCCCAGAGCCAGTGCCACGTTGATCCACGCCAGCACCGTGTCGGATCCCGTCGAGTGCTGTTCGGCGCCGCGAGCCGTCAGGACCATGACCCGCCGCGCCTCGCCGAGCAGCGCGGCCAGCGAGCGGAGCTCGGAGGCCGGCACGCCGCTCGCCCGTTCCACCCGCTCGGGCCACCACGCACCGACGGACTCGCGGACGTCCGCCCACCCCGACGTCCGAGCGGCGACATAGGCCTCGTCGACGTGCCCGCCGGCGACCAGCAGGTGGAGCACGCCGAGCGCGAGGGCGAGGTCGGCGCCGGGGACGGGCTGCACGAACACGTCGGCACGCTCAGCTGTCGCCGTACGCCGCGGATCGATCACCACCACGCGGCCACCCCGCTCCCGGAGGGCGTCGAGGTGGCGGGCAGCGGGCGGCATGGTCTCGGCCAGGTTGGAGCCGACGAGCACCACGACGTCGGTGTCCTCGATGTCGGCCAGGGGGAACGGCAGTCCCCGGTCGACGCCGAAGGCGCGCATCCCGGCCGACGCGGCAGACGACATGCACCACCGCCCGTTGTAGTCGATCTGCGAGGTCCCGAGCGCGACTCGGGCGAACTTGCCCAGCTGGTAGGCCTTCTCGTTGGTCAGCCCGCCACCGCCGAAGACGCCGACGGTGTCCGGGCCGTGCTCGGCCTTCAGGGCGAGCAGGCGATCGGCGATCGTGTCGAGCGCTTCGTCCCAGTCGACCGGCGTGAGCTCGCCCGTCGCCCGGTCCCGCACCAGCGGGGTCGTCAGCCGCTCCCGCCCGGCGTAGAGCCCTGCTGCGCTCCACCCCTTGCGGCAGAGCGCGCCGCGGTTGACGGGGAACTCCGACCACTCGCTGACTTCGGGGACGCCCGGACCCCGTCTCGAGACGCGCATGCCGCACTGCAACGAGCAGTAGGGGCAGTGCGTGGTGGTCATCAGATGTAGTTCCGTGGCACCGTCGCGCCGGCCAGGCTCGGTGCCCGGCCCGCGACGCTGACCGTGCGGACGTAGACGAACCACGTCGTGGCCAGGCAGATCACGTAGAAGCCGGTGAACACCCCGAACGCCACCTTGACGGCCGACACCGGGTCCTCGACCCAGGGGGCGCCGAAGGTCATCGGGATGAGGAAGCCGCCCAGGGCACCGATGGCGCCGGCGATCCCGATGACGGCGCTGGACTCCTTGGTCGCCTTCGTCATGGCAGCGTCGATGCCGTCCGGCCCGGCGGTCTTCTTCGCCTCGGTGGCCAGGATCAGCGGGATCATCCGGTACGTCGAGCCGTTGCCGATCCCGGTCGCGGCGAAGACGAACAGGAAGGCCGCGAGGAACCAAGGGAAGATGTCGGAGTTGGAGTTCACGGCCGTCACCACGGCCTCGCTGTACTCGAAGGTCGCCGGGTCGGGCGCCGGGGCACCAGCCGGGGGCTTCGGCACGGCGGTGAGCAGCGTCAGGGTGTAGATCACGCCGAGGGTGCCGGCGATCATCGCCACGAACGTCCAGAGCGTGACCCGCGCGCCGCCGTACTTGTCGGCGAGCCAGCCGCCGTACGGGCGAGCGATCGACCCGACGAGGGCGCCGAGGAAGGCGTAGTAGGCGAAGTTGATGCCGATGCCGGGGACGGTCGGGACGGGCTGGTTCCAGAAGTTGAGCTTGATCAGCAGCGGCATCGCGGCGGAGTAGCCGATGAACGAGCCGAAGGTGCCGATGTACAGGAACGACATCACCCAGGTGTGCTTGTACTTGACGACCTTCAGCTGCTCCCGCGGCGACGACTTCGCTCCCGAGAGGTTGTTCATGAAGAACCACGCGGACGTGGCGGCGACCACAGCCAGCACGGCGTAGAGGTAGCCCGCGCGCTCGAGGTGGAAGCCCGCCTCGCTGGCCTTCACCAGGCCGAAGACGCCGGCGCCACCGACGACGATCGGCAGGAAGAACTGGATGACGGCGACCCCGAGGTTGCCACCCGCCGCGTTCAGGCCGAGAGCCGTGCCCTTCTTCTTCGTGGGGTAGAAGAAGTTGATGTTGGCCATCGAGCTGGCGAAGTTGCCGCCGCCGAGCCCCGCAGTCGCGGCGATCAGGCAGAACACCCAGTACGGCGTCTCGGGGTGCTGCACGGCCCACGCGAAGAGCAGCGTCGGCACCAGCAGGGCCAGCGCGCTGACGACGGTCCAGTTGCGGCCGCCGAACCTCGGCACCGCAAACGTGTAGGGCAGGCGGATCAGCGCGCCGACCAGGTTGGGGATCGCCACGAGCAGGAACAGCTGGCTCACCGTGAACGTGAAGCCGGCCTTGGGCAGCAGGGCGGCGCTGACCGACCACAGGAGCCAGACCGAGAAACCGAGGTGCTCGGAGAAGATCGACCAGATCAGGTTGCGCCGGGCCACCGGCCTGCCCACGGTGTCCCAGAACATCTCGTCCTCGGGACGCCAGTCGTCGATGGTGACGCCACCCTTCGGGGGTACGGCGGTGGCGGGTCTGGTGGCGGCGGGTTCGATGGTCGCGGTCACGATGTCTCCTCAAGCACGGGCGGGATCTTGGGAGGGACGCTAGGAACCGGACGTTTCGCCTGCGCGCTCGTTTGTTTCAACCGTGAGTCAACTTGTCCTCACGACCTCACGGGGAACCTGACCCGGACGATCCACCCCTACGATTCACCGCATGCCCGCCGCCATCGTCATTGTTGCCGCCGGTTCGGGCACCCGCGTCGGTGCGGGCGTCAACAAGGTGCTGTTGCCGCTCGGCGACCGTCCCGTCCTGGCGTGGTCGGTGCGTGATGCGCTGGCGGCCGCCGACGTGCGCCAAGTGGTCGTCGTGGTCCGCCCGGCGGACCGGGTCGACGTGGAGACGGCTCTCGCTCCCCACCTGGGCGACGCTGAGGTCGTCCTTGTCGACGGTGGCGCCAGCCGTCACCAGTCCGAATGGGCGGCCCTGCGGTTCCTCGCACCCGCGATCGAGGCGGGCGAGCTCGACCTCGTGGCGATCCACGACGGCGCCCGTCCGCTGGCCGGAGCGGAGCTCTTCGAGGAGACGCTGGCCGCCGCCCGCCAGCACGACGGCGCGATCCCGGTGACCCCCGCGCGCCACCTCCTGACGACCTCCCTGACCGCCGTCGCCGGAGAGCTCTGCGGCGTACAAACTCCGCAGGCGTTCCGTGCCGATCTGCTGCTGGCGGCGCACCGCGCGGCCGCAGAGACGGGCTTCGAGGGCACCGACACCGCAGCCGTCCTCGCTCACCACTCCGACGTGGCGATCGCCGCCGTGCGCGGCAGGCCGGGGAACATCAAGATCACCTTCCCCGATGACGTCGGCCTGGCCGAGCGCCTGCTCCTCAGCCGCTCGTGAGCCCCTCGAGCACCAGCAGGTCGTCGGTCGACGACACCCGACGCGCGGCAGCAGGCGCCTCGACGAGCACGACGCGGTGCGACCGCGCGAGGTCGGCGACCAGCTCGACGAGGTCGGTGCCCGGCTTGGCAGCCATCGCGGCCACCACTGAGGCGGGCAGCACCACGGGCGAGGCCACCGTGACGAGCCCCTGGCGGTCCACGGTGTCGCCGACGAGGCCGTCCGCGACGAGCTTGATCGTGTCGGTGACCGGATGGGTGGCGACCACCACGGCGTCCTCGGCCAACGCGCGACGCAGGCACGCGGCGATGAAGTCGACCGGTGTCATCGGGCACAACGAGTCGTGGAGGACGAGTGGCTCTCCCGCTCCGCGGACCGATTCCCATGGGATGCCGGCGTCGATCGCCGTCACTCCGGCCTCGCCGAGCGCCCACGCCGCACACGCCACCAGCGCCTCGCCGTGGATGAGCGCGTAGGGCAGGGACCCCCGGCCCTCGTCGAGCACCATCCCCAGCGCCGCCGGACCGTCGTCTGCCGCATCGAAGAAGGTCTGGGTCATCAGGGCACGAGCCTAGGACGTGGGGACAGCAAACGAGGCCCCGGCCAGGAGCCGGGGCCTCGTTGCACGTGCAGTTGAGTCGATGGAGCTCAGTGGAGCGTCAGGACGCGAGCACCTCGTCGAGGATGGCCTCGGCCTTGTCCTCGTTGGTCTGCTCGGCCAGTGCGAGCTCTGAGACCAGGATCTGGCGAGCCTTCGCCAGCATCCGCTTCTCGCCGGCCGACAGCCCGCGGTCGCGCTCGCGGCGCCACAGGTCGCGGACGACCTCGGCCACCTTCATGACATCACCGGAGTGCAGCTTCTCGAGGTTCGCCTTGTAGCGACGCGACCAGTTGGTCGGCTCCTCGACGTGCGCAGCACGAAGGACGTCGAAGACCCGCTCGAGACCCGCCTTGTCGACGACGTCACGAACTCCGACCAGATCAAGGTTGCAGGCCGGGACGCGAACGACCAGGTCCTGCTGTGCGACGATCCGCAGGACGAGGTATTCCCGGTCCTCCCCCTTGATGGTCCGCATCTCGATGTTCTCGATGACAGCAGCCCCGTGATTTGGGTAAACAACCGTTTCACCAACGGTAAAAGTCATGTACTCGTACCCCTTCCTAGGTGACCAGTCTAACACGGTCCCCGAGCGCCTCCGACATCGTTTGCGCAGGTCAGAGCGCACATCGTGGCTTGACAGACCGTCCGTCATGTGGTTTCACCTCGCGCCTCACCCCTGTGGCGGTCCGCAGATTTCAAGGCGACTCCGACGCCAAAGCCTGTGCGCACGGCCCCGGTGTGGCCATACTTCGTGCCATGTCGCCCCTCAAGCGTCTGCGCAGCCGCACGCCCGCGGACGCGTCGGCCCGTTCACCGCAGGCCGCAGCCACGAGGCCATCCGCCGCTGCCCCGCCGCAGGCCGGCGACGCCGGACCGCCGGGCCGTCGCCCGTTCCGGTTGGGCCACACGCTTCCGGTCCTGTTGCTCCAGGCAGCGCATCCCAAACAGGCCGTCCTCACCGCGCTGGGCGTCGCGACAACAGCGGCGGTCGCCGGTCGGCCGGCCCGCGAGGCCGCCCTCGTCTTCGTCACCGTGCTCGTCGGGCAGGCCATCCTCGGGTGGGACAACGACCTGGTCGACCGCGTCCGCGACAAGCGGCACGACCTTCCCGGCAAGCCCATCGCGCACGGACTTCTCGAGCCCGGCACGGCGTGGTTCACCCTCACCTGCGCGCTGCTGCTCGTCGTACCCCTCTCCCTCAGCTCCGGCCCGAGGGCCGGGGGTGCCTACCTCGTCGCGCTGTTGATCGCGCTGACCGGCAACCGGTTCCTGCGCGGCAGCGCCCTCTCGTTCCTGCCCTGGGTGCTGAGCTTCGGCCTCTACCCGGCCTTCATCGCCTACGGCGGCTGGAACGGGACGCCCTCCGACACTCCCCCCACCGTGACGATGACCGTGCTGGCCGCTCTCCTTGGCCTGGGCGTCCACGTGCTGCGCGCGCTGCCGGGTCTGGTCCCAGACAACATCGACAGCCTGCGATCGTTGCCGTTACGGCTCGCGCTCAAGACCGGGGCGCCGCGTCTGCTGCTGATCGCGGCCGTCTTCACGGGTGTCGTCGGTGTGGCGCTTCTCATCAGTGCACGGGCGCTCGGACTGGACTGAGGCGACGCTAGGCTGTGCGCCATGCAGCTCCGACGCTCCCTCGCGCTCACCACCGCCGCCGTTGCACTCTCCACTGCCGGACTGTCGTCGTGCGGCTTCAACTACGCCACCAACCGCGACGCCCCGATCACCTCCGCGGTCAACAACCAGGACGGCGAGATCGACGTGCTCAGCGCGGTGATCGTCTCGACGGAGGCTGGCTCAGGCACCTTCGTCGCGTCACTGTCCAACAACTCCCTCGACGAGGAGGCCTCGATGACCGAGGTCACCGTGCTCGCGAGCGAGGCCCCCACCCCGGCCGAGTTCGAGCCGGTCAACATCTTGCCCGGCACGCTGGTCAACCTCGCTGATCCCGCCACCGACATCAAGGTCGCGGGCGACTTCGCGGCCGGCGACTTCGTGGAGATCGCGATCGGCTTCGACAACGGCGAGACCGTCGAGATGGAGATCGAGGTCGTGGAGAACGGCGGCGACTACGCTGACCTCGACGGGCCGGCCCCGGTCGAGGAGTCCCACGAAGGCGAAGAGTCCGAGACCGAGCACTGATCTTCAGCCGACATTCCTCCGAAGGGATCTCAGTGACCTACACCCTCGTCCTGCTCCGCCACGGCGAGAGCGACTGGAACGCCAAGAACCTGTTCACCGGCTGGGTCGACGTGGGCCTGACGGACAAGGGCCGCGCCGAGGCAGTGCGCGGCGGCGAGCTCATGGTCGCCGCGGGCGTGCTCCCCGACGTCGTACACACCTCCCTCCAGCGTCGCGCGATCAACACCGCGTGCATGGCGCTCGACGCGGCCGACCGCCACTGGATCCCGGTCAAGCGTTCGTGGCGGCTCAACGAGCGTCACTACGGAGCACTCCAGGGCAAGGACAAGAAGCAGACACTCGAGGAGTACGGCGAGGAGCAGTTCATGCTCTGGCGCCGGTCCTTCGACACGCCGCCCCCGCCGCTGGCCGACGATGACGAGTTCTCCCAGGTCGGGGACCCGCAGTACGCCGACCTCGGCGCCGACCTGCCCCGCACCGAGTGCCTCAAGGACGTCATCGCGCGGTTCCTGCCCTACTGGGAGGAGTCGATCGTTCCCGACCTGAGGTCGGGGCAGACGGTCCTGGTCGCCGCCCACGGCAACAGCCTCCGCGCACTGGTCAAGCACCTCGACGGCGTCTCCGACGACGATATCGCCGGGCTCAACATCCCCACCGGGATGCCGCTGGTCTATCGCCTCGACGAGCAGCTCACGCCGACCGTTCCCGGCGGTGAGTACCTCGACCCCGAGGCCGCTGCCGCCGCTGCGGCGGCCGTCGCCAACCAGGGCCGCTGAGGCTCGGCTAGCTGGTGGAGTCCCCGGTTAACCGGGGACTCCTGCACTTCATGACCGGGCAGGGTCAATCGGTCTAGGCAACGGTTCATGCCGCTGCCGGGTTGGCGAGCAGCTCGGCCAGCGCTTGGGCTGGTGTCTGTAGGTCGAGGGTAGGGCGTGGGCGCTTGTTGAGGGTGGCTGCGAT
>NZ_DATLWX010000022.1:0-60275 GCF_035576065.1 Nocardioides sp. | reverse complement strand
CGCGGATCTTGGTGTTGAGGTCCTTGACCGAGGTGAAGACACCGCGGCGGATCGCTTGGCGTTCGACGAGGGAGAACCAGACCTCGACGAGGTTCATCCACGAGGCGTGGGTGGGGGTGAAGTGGACCTTGAACCGTGGGTTCTCAGCGAGCCAGGCGTTGACGTTGGCGTGCTTGTGTGCGGCGTAGTTGTCCATCACCAGGTGCAGGTCGAGGGGCTCGCCGTCCTCGTCAACGACGTGACGGTAGGCGCGCTCGATCTGCTTGAGGAACGCGACGAACTCTTGGTTGCGGTGCCGCGGCTTCAGCGAAGCGGTGACCTGGCCGGTCGCGATCTCCAAGGCGGCGAACAGCGTCGTCGTACCGTGGCGGACGTAGTCATGCGAGCGGCGCTCAATCAGCCCGGGCTGCATCGGCAGGACCGGCATCGTGCGGTCCAACGCCTGGATCTGGGACTTCTCATCGATCGAGAGCACGATCGCGTTCTCGGGCGGGTTCAGATAGAGCCCGACGATGTCGATGACCTTCGCTTCGAGCTCGGGATCGGTGGAGAACCTGAACGACTCCGAGCGCCAGGGCTGCACGCCGTAGTCGCGCCACGCCTTGGCGACCGTGTAGTCACTGACCCCCAACTTCTTGGCCAGCAGCCGTGTCGACCAGTGCGTGACACCGAGGTTCTTCGGCGGGGGCTTCAGTGTCTCGGTCACGATCTTGCGGGGGTCGATCGTGCGCGGACGACCGGGCCGCTTCGCATCGGCCAGACCAGCGATGCCCCGCTCGACGTACCGGGCCCGCCACTGCATCACCTTCTGCCGGGCACACCCCACGAGTTCACAGATCTGATCGTTGGCGACCCCGTCAGCTGCCAGCAACACGATCCGTGCCCGCTGCGCGGCCCCGGCCGACACGGTCCTCGCCCGGGTCAATCTCTCGAGCTTCTCGCGGTCACCATCACGCAGCACCAAGGGAGGGGCAGGTCGATTCGCCATGCCCACATGATTTCACGCCACAAACCCAATGGCTATTTCCCACGCGGACCACTAGCTGTGAGGAAGGGGCTGGGAACGCGACGCGGTCTCGCCCAGGTGATGCTCCTGCTGGCCTCGTTGACCGCACTGGTGGTTGCCGGGGCACGGTGGCGTCTTCGTCTGGTGACGGTGACCGGCGCGAGCATGGAACCGTCGCTCGTACTAGTTCGTTGCCGTGGCGTTGCGGTCCGTCGTGGTGACGTTGTGCTCGCAGTCTTGCCACCAGCGGCATACACCGGGACGATGACGGGGTCGTCGGACGAAGTCGATTCTTCCCCGACCGTCCACGCGGAACGCGAACTCGGCACGCGCTCCGGCCGGCAGCACGACAAGTCCGAGCGTGGCGATCTACCTGACTTGTTCGTGAAGCGGGTGGTGGCGTTGCCGGGCGACTGGCTGACGAAGGCCGATGTGCTCGCCATGCTGGCCCCCGGACGCCCAGGGGCGGACAACATTCCTGAGGGCGGGCTGATTCCGCCGAACAGCTGCTTCTTGGTCGGCGACGGGACCGAGAGCGCAGACTCAGTTGGGTGGGGCCGCTACCCCCCGTCGTTGGTGATCGTGGTTCTCCGAAGATGGCCGCGTCGCCGAGGCCGGAAGCCACCAGGCGCTGGTGAAGCAAGATGGAATCTATGCGCGCATGTTCAGGTCGTCAGGCGACCTCCTACACCGCAACGCCCGAGACAAGGACAGAGCAAACGAGTTCCTCCGACTAGCCTTGTCGCCGTGACCGAGCCTGCTGCCCCACCCGTTCGCCGTCGCGTCGTCATCGCCGAGGACGAGGCCCTGATCCGGATGGATCTAGCGGAGATGCTGGAGGAGGAGGGCTACGACGTCGTCGGCCAGGCGGGCGACGGACAGCAGGCCATCGAGCTCGCCCGCGCGCAACGCCCCGACTTGGTGATCCTCGACGTGAAGATGCCCGTCCTGGACGGTATCGCTGCCGCCGAGCAGATCGCCGGCGAGCGGATCGCGCCGGTCGTCATCCTGACCGCTTTCTCCCAGCGTGACCTCGTCGAGCGGGCCAGGGACGCCGGAGCGATGGCCTACCTGGTCAAGCCGTTCACCCGATCCGACCTGGTGCCAGCCATCGAGATGGCGCTGAGCCGCTTTGCCGAGGTCGCCATCCTTGAGCAGGAGGTGGCAGACCTCCACGAGTCCCTGGCGACCCGCAAGGCCGTCGAGCGCGCCAAGAGCGTGCTCCAGCAGCAGCTGGGGCTGAGCGAGGCCGACGCATTCCGCTGGATCCAGAAGACCGCGATGGATCTGCGACTCTCGATGCGACAGGTCGCCGAAGGAGTCGTCGAGCACGGCCCCGGTGGCGCATCGGGGCCGTGAGACGTGGATCACTAGATAACGGATTGACCATGTTTCTGCGACTGGCGCCGATGCTGCTGACGGAGGCGCCCCGAGAGGTGTACGTTTCCGCTCCGAAGGGGCGTGGCTGACTCGCGAGCTGGCCGCGAACTTTTGAGAACTCTGCGTCTTCGGTAGTCGAGCCGAGGACCTGACGAGAGGTAGAAGGCCTTGAGGCTCAACACTCGAGCTGGGCTGGGTGCACTCGCACTCGCCCTGACCGTCACGGCTACGGCCTGTGGCTCCACTGAAGACGACAACGCCGCCGGCGGCGACTGTGATGGCAAGATCGGGGTCATGGGTGCCCTCTCGGGCGCCAACTCCAGCATCGTGCTGCCCTCTGTGGATGGCGCGAAGCTCGCGCTGTCGCAGTGGAGCGAGGAGAACCCGGACTGCAACATCGAGATCGTCGAGTTCGACACCGAAGGTGACCCTGCCAAGGCGACCCCGGTCGCGACCAAGATGGCCACGGACGACACGTTCCTGGGCGTCATGGGCGGCGCTTTCTCCGGTGAGACCCGTGCGACCAAGGCCATCTTCGGCGACGCCGGCCTGACCATGATCAGCCAGTCCGCCACGGCGACCGACCTGACGCAGGACGAGCCCTCCCCGGTCTTCCACCGCGTTGTCGGCTATGACGACGTCCAGGGTGCGGCGATCGCCAAGTACCTCAGCGACGTCATGGGCGCCACGAACGTCTTCGTGATTGACAACTCCGACGCCTACGGTGAGCCGCTGGCTGCCAAGGTCTCTGACGAGCTGGGTGACCTCGTTGCTGGCAGCGACAAGACCCAGGTCGCGCAGACGGACTTCTCGCCGACGATCTCCAAGATCGAGGCAGAGGAGCCTGACGCGATCTTCTACGGCGGCTACATCACTGAGGCTTCGCCGCTGCTCAAGCAGATCCGCGACGCCGGCATCGAGGCCCCGTTCATCGGTGGCGACGGTCTGTACGGCGCCGGCTTCGGCGAGGCGACCGGCAAGGCCGGCGAGGGTGCGATTGTCACCTGCCCGTGTGTCCCGATCGAGGGCGGCACCTTCGCTGAGGACTTCGAGGCCGAGACCGGCGAGGCGCCCGGCGCATACGCCGCTGAGGGCTTCGACGCGATGAGCATCTTCCTCGACGCCATCGAGGACGGCGCTCGCACCCGCGAAGAGGTTGAGGAGTTCGTGGACAACTACGACGCCGAGGGCCTGACCAAGCAGATCGCGTTCGACGAGAACGGTGACGTTGCCGTCGAGAACGTCGTGATCTGGGCCTACAAGGTCGTGGACGGGCAGCTCGTGCCCGACCAGGAGATCTCGCTCAGCTGATCAGTTTCATCTAGTCACGGGGCGGTCGGGCGAGAGCCCGGCCGCCCTCGTGACTGACGTTTCCCGGTGGCCACCCCCGGGAGATCCCCCAGGTCTTCGGAGAGGTACATGGATTTCAACGCTTTGTTCGGCGATCTAGGGGGTCACACCCTCGACGGTCTCACCAAGGGCTCGGTCTACGCCCTGGTCGCCCTCGGCTACACAATGGTCTACGGCGTGCTGCGGCTCATCAACTTCGCGCACTCCGAGGTGTTCATGGTCGGGACGTGGACCGTCCTCGGCGTCTACACCGTTCTCGGTGCCGATGAGGCCTCGGGCATGGGCATGGTCATCTTCGCCACGCTGGCGGCGCTCGTCGCAGCGGTCGTCGCCTCGGCCTCCGTCGCGCTGGCCGTGGAACGGATCGCCTACAAGCCGCTGCGCAAGAAGAACGCGCCGCCCCTCATCTTCCTGATCACCGCCATCGGCTGCTCGCTGGTGCTCGTCGAGATCTTCGGCCACGTGCTGCGGTTCTTCTTCGGCCCGCCCTTCGGTCGGGCGCCGGTGAACGTACCCTCCCCGATCCAGACGGTCGTGCTGCTGGACGTCGGTGGCGTGCGCATCACCAACGTCCAGGTCTTCATCGTCGTGGGCGCCATCTTGATGATGGTCGCGCTCGACCAGTTCGTGAACAGGAGCCGCCTCGGTCGTGGGGTCCGGGCCGTGGCCCAGGACGCCGACACTGCTGCTCTCATGGGGGTCAACCAGGACCGGGTCATCATGCTGGTCTTCGTCCTCGGTGGCGCCATGGCCGGTGTCGCAGCCCTGCTCTACACGATCGCCTTCGACCTCACGAAGTTCGACATCGGCTTCATCATCGGCATCAAGGCCTTCACGGCCGCCGTGCTCGGCGGGATCGGCAATCTGCGCGGAGCTCTCGTCGGAGGGCTGCTCCTCGGCATCGTGGAGGTCTACGCCTCCACCGTCTTCAACTCCAGCTGGGCCGACGTCACCGCGTTCATCGTGCTGGTGCTGGTTCTGATGTTCAAGCCCACCGGCTTGCTGGGTGAATCGCTCGGAAAGGCACGCGCATGAGTGACAGTGACGGCGACAACGACTACAACTACACGACCGAAGGGCCGTCGGTCGCGGGGGACCGCAAGGCCGGCTTCATGGGGCTGCCCAGCCTCGGCATCGCGGACCGGTTTGCGGCGCTGCCGCTCTGGGGCAAGGTGCCCATCGTCCTGGCGCTGGTGTCCTTCGCGTTCTACCTGCCCTACCTCACGATCCTGCCGTTCGCCTTGGTCCGGACCGACCTCACCTCGGGCGGCTCCGACTGGGCCGGCGTGCTCTTCCTGGTCGTCATCTACATGATCGTCGCGATCGGCCTCAACGTCGTGATCGGCCTGGCCGGCCTGCTCGACCTGGGCTACATCGGCTTCTACGCGCTGGGGGCCTACACGGTGGCGATCTTCGGCTCCCCGTCGTCGCCGGTGACCAAGCTGATCGCGGACAAGTTCGGTCTCTCGGAGGGCTGGGCAGTTCCCTTCGCCCTCTGCATTCCGCTGGCCCTGGCGGTTGCCCTGATCTCCGGTGTAGCCCTGGGCGCACCGACGCTGCGTCTGCGCGGCGACTACCTCGCCATCGTCACCCTGGGCTTCGGCGAGATCATCCGGATCCTTTCGCGCAACGTCGACGCCGTGACCAACGGTCCTGCTGGCATCATCGGCGTCCCGCGTCCGCCCGAGCCGAGCGACAACTACTTCTCCAGCATCGAGTCGGCCCACTGGTACTGGCTGGCCCTGGCTGTCCTCATCCTGCTGATGTTCATGACCCGACGTCTCGAGGACAGCCGCGTCGGCCGAGGCTGGCTGGCCATCCGCGAGGACGAGGACGCTGCTGCCGTGATGGGAGTCGACGCCTTCAAGTTCAAGCTCTGGGCTTTCGCCATCGGTGCGGCACTGGGAGCCATGGCGGGCCTGCTCTTTGCCAGCAAGCAGGCCTATGTCGAGCCGACCGGCTTCGCGCTCAACCTGTCCTTCCTGTTCGTGGCCATGGTCGTCATCGGCGGCTCGGGCAACATGGTGGGCGTCATGCTCGGGGCCTTCCTGATCACCTACCTGCCGGAACGGTTCCGCGGCTTCGATGACTGGCGACCGTTCGCCTTCGGCGTGGCCATGGTCCTGGTGATGGTGCTGCGGCCGCAGGGCCTCGTTCCGAGCCGACGGCGTGCCAGAGAGTTCGAAGACCGCAAGCACGAAGCAGAGGAGGCGGCTGCCGATGTCTGAGCAGACCATGGAAACCGGCGCGCACAAGGCTGACAGTTCCGGCGACGCGATCCTCGTCGTCGACAACGTCACATTGCGCTTCGGCGGTGTCGTCGCCCTCGACGAGGTGGCCTTCGAGATCCGGCGGGGGGAGATCCTCGGTCTGATCGGCCCCAACGGGGCCGGCAAGACCACGTGCTTCAACGTGATGACCGGGGTCTACACCCCGACGTCCGGCGAGATCCTCTTCGACGGCGACCGGGTCAGTGGGGTCAAGCCCCACAAGATCAACGCCATGGGCATCGCCCGCACGTTCCAGAACATCCGTCTCTTCCCGGAGATGACGGCGATGGAGAACGTGATGGTGGGGGCCGACGCGCGACACAAGACCAGCGTGATGGGCACCCTGTTCCGCCTCTACCGCGTCAAGCCGAAGGAGCACGAGCTCCCGGACAACCCGCTCAAGCGCAGCCTGGCCAAGACCTTCGGGATCAGCCGGCACGCGCTCGAGGAGCGGGCCGGGCGCCAGAAGTCGATGGAGATGCTGCGCTTCGTCGGCATTGCCGACCGCGCGCACGAGCTGGCACGCAACCTGCCCTACGGCTACCAGCGGCGGCTCGAGATTGCTCGCGCCCTCGCCACCGAGCCCAAGCTGCTCTGCCTGGACGAGCCGGCCGCCGGCTTCAACCCGGCCGAGAAGGCCGACCTGATGAACCTCATCCGGCGGATCCGCGACAAGGGTCAGACCGTGCTGCTGATCGAGCACGACATGAAGCTGGTCATGGGCGTCACCGACCGTCTCGTCGTGCTCGAGTTCGGACAGAAGATCGCTGAAGGGTTGCCTGAAGAGGTCGCCCGCAACCCCAAGGTCATTGCTGCCTACCTAGGAGAGCCGGACGATGCTGCTCAAGCTTGAGGATGTCGTCCTCAGTTACGGAAAGATCGAGGCCCTCCACGGGATCAGCCTCGAGGTCAACGAGGGGGAGGTCGTTGCCCTGATCGGCGCCAACGGTGCGGGCAAGACCTCGACGATGCGGGCCATCTCCGGGGTCCGTGGCCTCTCCTCGGGGCGGATCACCTTCAACGGCGAGGACGTGACCAAGCTCCGCGCCGACCAGCGCATGCGCAAGGGACTCTGCCTGACACCCGAGGGCCGGGGCGTCTTCCCGGGCATGACGGTGACCGAGAACCTCGACATGGGGGCCTACACCCGCAAGGACAAGCAGGGGATCGCGGAGGACTTCGACCGCGTCTTCGGGCTCTTCCCCCGGTTGAAGGAGCGCCGCAAGCAGGTGGGCGGCACGATGTCCGGCGGTGAGCAGCAGATGCTCGCCATCGGCCGTTCCCTCATGTCGCGACCCAAGCTGCTGTTGCTCGACGAGCCGTCCATGGGTCTCGCGCCGATGCTGATCCAGCAGATCTTCTCGATCATCAGTGAGATCGCGGAGCAAGGGACGACGATCCTCGTGGTGGAGCAGAACGCCAAGCAGGCTCTCTCGCGCGCCGACCGGGCCTATGTCCTGGAGACCGGTCGGATCGTGAAGACCGGTTCGGGTGCTGGGCTGCTCGACGACCCGACGGTGCGCGAGGCCTACCTCGGCGTCGCCTGAGGTCACACCCCCTTCCTGCACCTAGCGGGATAGGCGGGCGTATGGTCGGGCAGTGGGGCCGGGAGACTTCTCGGTACGGGGAATGCATTCGTCACGGGGCAGATCCTGGGGAGTTGAGGCATGAGCCGGTCATCGGTCAACGTGCGGACAGCCGACGTCGCTGACGCGTCTGTGTTGCGCGAGCTGTGGAACGAGATCCTGCGCCGCGGCACGCCCGAAGAGCAGGTGGCGGACGTAC
Organism: Nocardioides sp.; assembly: GCF_035576065.1. GTDB lineage: Bacteria > Actinomycetota > Actinomycetes > Propionibacteriales > Nocardioidaceae > Nocardioides. The sequence continues at coordinate 52,484 of NZ_DATLWX010000022.1, read as the reverse complement.
GCCGGGTCATCGCGGACTGCGAGGACCGCGCGGATCGCTGCATCGCTGTAGCCGAGTGCGACGGCGAGGTGGCGGGCGCGGTGTTCCTCATGGCCACGACCCTGTCTCCGCTTAACCTCGAACCCACCGTGATGGCGGTCTCGCCCCACGTCCTGCCCGTCTTCCGGCGACGCGGAGTCGGCACGGCGCTCATCGACGCCGCTGCGCGCTTCGCGGAGAACCAAGGAGTGGGCACCGTGGCCACCGCCGCCATGGCCAACTCGCGCGATGCCAACCGCTTCATGGCCAGGCTTGCTCTCACGCCCCAGGCCACGCTGCGCGCGGCGACGACGTCGGCTGTGCGCGCCAAGCTGTCCGCCCGGCGCTCAGCGACAGGTCGCCGCGGCTCGCGGCAGATCGACAAGGTCCTGGCCGCTCGGCGGATGGGCCGGGAGCACGCCCACCAGTAGTCGGTTTCGAGCCCTCAGGCCTTGGTGGGCTTGTCCAGGAGCGCGCAGGTGATGCGTGAGGTGCACAACCGCCTGCCGGCCTCGTCGGTGATGACGACCTCGAAGGCGGCCATGCTCCGTCCGAGGTGGATCGGGGTGGCCGTGCCGGTGACGGTGCCCGCTGTCACGGACCGGTGATGGGTGGCATTGATGTCGACGCCGACCGCGATCTTGCCCGGGAACGCGTGGATCGCCGACCCGATGGAGCCCAGGGTCTCCGCCAGCGCGACCGACGCACCCCCGTGCAACAGTCCGTAGGGCTGCGTGTTGCCCTCCACCGGCATGGTCGCGACGATCCGCTCGGGCGAGATCTCGGTGATGACGACCCCCATCTTCTCGTTGAGGCCTCCCATGCCGTACGGCATCATCGCCACGAACTCGTCGATGCCGATGTCGATCGAAGGCAGTCTGGGCTCGCTCATGGAGGCATTCTGGCCGACACCCGGTCGGTCGGCGGCGTCGGTCCAAACGGTTAGAGTCGCGCTGTGTCCGAGACGAGTGCCGCCACCACCTCACCGACCGCCCGACTGCTCCTGCTCGACGGCCACTCGTTGGCCTATCGCGCGTTCTTCGCACTGCCGGTGGAGAACTTCTCGACCGCGACCGGACAGCACACCAACGCGGTCTACGGCTTCACCTCGATGCTGGTCAACGTGCTCCGCGACGAGGTGCCCACCCATGTGGCCGTGGCCTTCGACAAGTCCCGGCAGACCTTCCGGCTCGAGGAATACCCGGAATACAAGGCCAAGCGCAACAAGACCCCGGGCGAGTTCAGCAGCCAGCTCCCGCTGATCCAGCGGGTCCTCGATTCGCTGCGCATCCAGCACCTCGAGCTCGACGGCTACGAAGCCGACGACATCATCGCCACGCTCTCCACCCAGGCCCTCGCCGAGGGCATGGAAGTGCTCATCCTCACCGGTGACCGCGACTCCATCCAGCTCGTGACCGAGTCGTCCACCGTGCTCTATCCGATGCGCGGGGTCAGTGACCTGGCTCGGCTGACGCCGGCCTATGTGGAGGACAAGTACGGCGTCCCGCCCCACCGCTATCCCGAGCTGGCCGCGATCGTGGGCGAGACCTCCGACAACCTGCCCGGTGTGCCCGGGGTCGGACAGGGGTACGCCGCCAAGTGGATCAACCAGTTCGACGGGCTCGACAACGTGATCGCGCGCGCCGACGAGATCCCAGGCAAGAAGGGGGAGGCGCTCCGGGCACACCTCGGTGATGTGATCCGCAACCGACACCTCAACGCGCTCATCTGCGACCTCACGCTGCCAGTGCGCCCGGGCGAGACCGTCCGTCAGCCCTGGGACCGTACGACGGCGCTCGAGCTCCTCGACGAGCTCGAGTTCCGCGGGGAGCTGCGCACGCGCCTGATGGACACCATCGATCCCGCCGCCGACGAAGGGATCGCCGAGTCGGGCTTCGAGCTCGACGGTGAGCGGCTGGAGAGCGGCACAGTCGCGGCGTGGCTGGCGAAGCACGCCGGTGACGGCGAGCGCGTGGCCGTCGCCGTACAAGGATCATGGCGGGCCGGGACCGGCGAGGTCGTGTCGGTGGCTCTCGCGTCCGGGCCGGCTGCTGCGGCCTGGATCGACGTCACCGAGATCTCGCCCGAGGACGACGCTTCCATGGCGGGCTGGCTCGCCGACAGCGCCCAGCCGAAGGTGTTGCACGACGCCAAAGGCCCGGCCCTGGCGCTGGCTGCACACGGGTGGGAGCTGTGCGGACTGGCGGTGGACACCGCCCTGGCGGCCTACCTCGTCCAGCCGGACCAGCGCTCCTACGACCTCGCCGACCTGACCCTGCGCTACCTCAAGCAGGAGCTCCGCCAAGACACCGGGGACGCTGACCAGCTGAGCTTCGACACCCTGGGCGACACTGGAGCAAGCGACGTCGCCATGCTGACCGCGCGAGCAATCCTCGACCTGGCCAACGCCCTCGACGACGCGGTCGAGGAGCACGGCGGCACGGCGCTGCTGGCCGATGTCGAGCTGCCGCTGATCGGGACCCTCGTGCGCATGGAGCAGACCGGCATCGCGATCGACGTCGACCACCTCGAGGTGCTCGAGTCCGAGTTCGGGGACCAGGTCAAGGCCGCCGCCGCGGACGCCTACGACGTGATCGGCAAGGAGATCAACCTCGGGTCCCCGAAGCAGCTGCAGGTCGTGCTGTTCGACGAGCTTGACATGCCCAAGACCAAACGCACCAAGACCGGCTACACCACCGACGCCGACGCGCTGCAGTCACTGTACGAGAAGACCGAGCACCCATTCCTCCAGCACCTCCTCCGTCACCGCGACGTGATCAGGCTGCGACAGACGGTCGAGGGGTTGCTCAAGACGGTCGCCTCCGACGGGCGGATCCACACCACCTACAACCAGATCATCGCGGCGACCGGGCGGCTCTCCAGCACCGACCCGAACCTCCAGAACATCCCCATCCGCACCGAGGCCGGCCGGCGCATCCGAGAGGGATTCGTGGTGGGTGAGGGCTACGAGTCGCTGATGACGGCCGACTACAGCCAGGTGGAGATGCGCATCATGGCCCACCTGTCCGAGGACGCCCTGCTGATCGAGGCCTTCCGCTCCGGACAGGACTTCCACTCGATGACGGCGGCCCGGGTCTTCGACACGCCGGCCGACGATGTGACGCCCGAGCAGCGCGCCAAGATCAAGGCGATGAACTACGGGTTGGCCTACGGGCTCTCCGCCTTCGGGCTCTCCCAGCAGCTCCGCATCGAGCCGTCCGAGGCCCGGGGACTGATGGACGAATACTTCGAGACGTTCGGCGGCATCCGCGACTACCTCGGCGGCATCGTCGACGAGGCGCGGCGCTCGGGCTTCACCGAGACGATCATGGGCCGCCGCCGCTACCTGCCCGACCTGACGAGCGACAACCGGATGCGGCGCGAGACGGCCGAACGGATGGCGCTCAACGCGCCGATCCAGGGCTCGGCAGCCGACCTGATCAAGGTGGCGATGCTGGGCGTGGAGTCCGCCATCATCGACCAGGGCCTGTCGTCACGGATGCTGCTGCAGGTCCACGACGAGCTCGTCCTGGAGGTGGCGCCGGGGGAGAGCGAGGCTCTCGCCGAGCTCGTCCGCGAACACATGGGGAGCGCGGCCGACCTCACCGTCCCGCTCGACGTGTCCATCGGCACCGGCCGCAGCTGGCACGACGCCGCTCACTGAGGGACCGAGGCCGCGACTGTCTCCTCGGGTTCGGCAGCACCCTCACGCAGGAACCAGGCGCTGATCGCCAAGAGGACCACCAGCAACGCGACATCGACCAGCACGACGACCGTCACGAGGCCGAGCACCGAGTCGGCGCTCAGGCCGACGCCGACCAGGGCGATCAGGGCCGCCCAGACGACGTAGACCGAGCGCTTGCCCTGGCGCGCCAGCACGGAGTAGACCAACAGCTGGATCATCGAGAGCAGGGTGCCGAGGATCGCGAAGATCCACAGGCGGGGCTCCACCTCGGCAAAGTCCGCGCCGCCAACGAACCGGATGGCGATCCCAGACAGCAACCAGGCCGCGAGGGTCCCGACGGCACCGAGGGCAGCAACCAGGGAGAGGCTGACGACCAGCGCCCTGCGGCGCTCGCCCCCGGTCGCCATGGACGGGAAGGCGACGACCACCACGAACTGGGGCAGGAACAGCATCGCTTTGGTGAGGATGAGACCGCCTGCGTAGAGGCCTGACTCGTCGTTGGACATGACGTTGCGGGCCACGATGATGTCCACGCTGCTGAGCGCGAAGAAGGCAAAGAGGGCCTGACCGTTGCTGATGCTCTCCTTGAGCAGGGCCATGCCGGTGTGCGCTGGGTGGGCGACGCTGGGGCGGCGTCGGTGCCGGAGCGCCCAAAGACCCACCAGGACAGGTGCGAAGAAGCTGACGGCCACACCGATGAGGCTCCAGAGCTCAGATGGTCGCCAAGCGATGAGGAGGCTGCCGATGATGAGCCGTGGCACGCCGCTCATCACGTAGAGCAGGCCGAGAGCCGCCCACCGGCGCTCGCCCTGGAGGATGCCGGCAAACCCGCCTGTCAGGGTCAGCGGCACCGCGCATGCGGCGATGATCAGGGCCGAGCCGAGGTGATCGAGGTTGAGCACCCGCTGGATGACCGGGCTGAGGAGCATCAGGATGAGACCGAGGGCGGCGGCTGACCGGTAGGTCACCCGCAGGATGGAGTCCTCGATCTGAGCCACGTGCTCGGGCTCGGCAGAGATGCGTCTCGCGGCGGTCGCCTGCAACCCCAGTGCGCCGACACTGACGACGAGCAGCAGGTTGAGGGAGGCGGCAAGTGCGCCGTACCCCTCAGTGCCGAGCAGTCGGGACGCGACGATGACGAAGCCGTACGTCGTCACGTTCATCATCGCCATCGACACCGCGATGCCAGAGCTGCTGTTGGCGACGCGAAGCAGCGTGTCTCTCATTTGCACGCGGGTGAGCCTAGTTGCTCGGGCCGCCACTACAGTCGGCAACCAGCACAACCCGCGCGGCGGGCTCTCGTCGGGCAGCGGAGGGGAACGACCAGGTGGCACGAGCGGACAGGTGGGCTCCGACCCTGTGGTCCCTGGTGCTGGCGGTGTTGATGCTCGGCGGCGCGCTGGGTCCCGGCTACGTGCTCAGCTACGACATGGTCTGGGTCCCGGACCTTGTCCTGACACGCGATGCGTGGGGGGTCGGTACGGCGCTGCCCCGAGCTGTCCCCTCCGACGCCGTCGTGGCGGTCCTCGACACGGTCATCCCAGGGATGCTGCTGCAGAAGCTGGTGCTGCTGGGCTCCCTCGTCGGTGCCGGCACGGGTGCCGCGGCTCTCATCGGGCGGCGCTCCCTCGGGGCACAGCTCGTCGCCGCGTCGCTGATCATGTGGAACCCGTTCGTCGTCGAGCGGCTGGTGATCGGGCACTGGCCGGTCCTGGTGGGCTACGCGGTGCTGCCGTGGCTGCTCCTCGTCGTCCGCCGCTGGGACGTCGGTGCCAGGTGGCCGGCGGCGCTGCCCGTCCTGCTCGTGCTTGGTTCGCTGAGTGCGAGCACGGGGGTGGCGACCGGGATCGCTGCCCTGGCCGGCGGCTGGCGTCGCCGAGCAGGCAGGCGCAACGCACTGCTCGCCGCATCCGTGCTGGCCGCCAACCTGCCGTGGCTCGTCGCCGGGCTGCTGCACGCGGCCGACGCCACGTCGGCCGCCGCAGGCGCGGAAGTGTTCGCGGCGAGCGGCGAAGGGCTGCTGCCCGGACCGTTGGCGGCACTGTCCCTGGGTGGGATCTGGAACGTCGAGGTGGTGCCGGCGACGAGGCTGGGGTTCCTGGCCGTGGCGTCGCTGGTCGCTGTCGGAGCGCTGGCGGTGGCAGGTGGGCTGACGCATCGCCGTACGCCGATAGCCGGCCTCGCCGCGCTGGTCGTGTGCTGGGCTGCCGGGTGGGGACTGGCGGTGGTCAGCTGGGCCGCGCCGGATGCGATCGGCTGGCTCGCCGCGCACGTGCCAGGGGGCGGACTGCTGCGGGACGGCTCGCGACTGTTGGCACTGGCCGCCCCGCTGACGGTGGTGCTCGCCGCCCGGGGGGCCGATGCCGCGCTCGAGCGCCTGCCGGACCCGCCCACCAGGGTGCTGGTCGCGGGGCTGCTTGCCCTCCTGCCGGTCGCTCTCATGCCCGACGCGGCGTGGGGCTCGTCGGGCGAGCTGAGGGCGGTCTCCTACCCCTCGGTGCTCCACGACATGAGAGCCGCGGTCCACGAGGCGCCGGCGGGCGACGTCGTGCTGTTGCCCTTCACCAGCTATCGCGCGCCCGAGTGGAACAACGGGCACAAGGTGCTCGATCCGCTCCCGAGGTTCGTGGGGCGCCAAGCGATCGCCAACGACGTCCTGTCCGTCGACGGGCGACCGATCCCGGGGGAGGACCCGCGCGCTGCCGACGTCGCAGACGCACTGGCGCTCGGCACGCCCGAGGAGCGGGGACGGGCGTTGGCGGCACTCGGGGTTGCGGTGGTCGTCTCCGAGCAGCTGGGGACGCAGGAGATCGTCGAGGTCACCGGGGAGACCACGTTCGACGAGGACGGTCTCCGCGTCGTCGAGGTCGAGGGGGAGGTCCGCGCCGAGGAGGTGCCGAGGCAGTGGACGGCTGCCATGGGAGTCGCGTGGGTGGCCTGGCTGGGACTCTTCGTGGGCGGGTCGGCGAGCGGGGTACGGCGCAAGGTGACTCGCGAGTAACCAATGCTCTTGAAATGGCATATTTGTCGCAACGGGCTGTTATTCTCCTGGAGAACCTTTAGAAAGGGTCCACCACTCCATGAACTCGAATCTCATCGGTCCGATCGCCAGCGTCCTTGCTGGCGGCGTCCTTGCGGCCGTGTCCGTGTTCGGACTGATCTCGTCGCAGACCGCGCCCCCCTCGACGTCCCCGGCCATCGCTGAGGCGCCCGAGTTCGACTACGGCACCACGGCGGAGTGATCCGGCGGGGCAACCCGCTCGAGGCCGGCCTCGCCGCGCCTCACTCCTCGGCTGGATCCTGACTGTCGATCCTTTCTCCGCGCAGCGCGCTCGCCACCACGTGGGCGAACGACTCCTGTGCGTGTTGCCAGGTGAAGGCGTGGCTCATCTCCAACGCCCCCTGGCCCAGCCGCTCCCGCTCGGCGTGGTCTGAGAGCAGTCGACGCGTTGCGTCGGTGAACTCTGCGGAGTCTTCGACCAGGACCCCTGAGTGCAGGTGCGCGATCGACTCGCGCGTCCCACCGGCCGAGCGGTAGGCGACCGCCGGAGTGCGGTGCATGCCCGCCTCGCCGATCACCAGGCCCCAGCCCTCCTTGAGCGAGGGGAGCGCGAGCACCCAGGCCTGCTCGTAGACCTCGTGCTTGCGTCGTTCGTCGACATGGCCTTCGAAGACCACGGTGTCCCCGGCCCCGCGGGACGCAGCGTGCTCGTGCAGCTCGGCCTCCCACCAACCCGACCCGATCACGTGGAGGCGGAGGCCTGGGTGCTCCTCGCGAAGGGAGAGCGCGGCGTCGATGGCGTGCTCGACCTGCTTGTGGGGCACCAGACGACCCACCACGGCGATCATCGGGTGCGTCGCCTTGCCCACGCCGACGGGGATGACGGGGTCCGTCCCGTTGTGGACGACGGCGATGCGTTCCCGGTCCACCCCGAGCTCCTGGAGCTCGTTGCGGGTGGCGCGTGACACTGCGACGTACTGGCACGACCGGTAGAGCCTCGGAGCGACGGCGTGCTCGATCCACCAGCCGACCCGGCCCGTCAGGCCGGGGTAGACGACCGGCCACTGCTCGCGGTGCACGTGGTGCACCAGCACCACGACGGGCGCGCGCGTCGCTGCCCGGGTGAAGAACGGCAACCCGTTCTGCACGTCGACGACGACATCGATGCGGCCGAACTCCCGGCGGAGCAAGGCCGAGACACCCTCGCGATAGACAGTCAGCTTGGTGCCGCGTCGGACGAAGCGGACGCCGTTGATGGTCTCGTCCGGTGGTGCTGCGGCGTGGGCGGCGCACAGGATCGTCACGCGGGCGCCCCGCGCCACGAGGCCTTCCGCCATCTTCTCGAGATAGCGCTCGGCACCGCCGCCCTCGGGGTTGTGCGTGTCGCGCCAGCTGAAGAACGCGACGTGCCGGCCGGAGATATCACGATGGTCAGACATTGCGAACAGACGTTACTACCAGAGGGTAAGGTCGCCGGGTGCCGCGCCTGACTCGTTCTTCTCCGGCCCGCCGGACTGAAGAGTCCTGGCGGGCCGATCTGCGCCGTTCGCTGTTCCTCTTCAACGAGTTCCGCTACGAGCAGCCTGATCCCGCACGCTTCTACACAGCTCTGGCGCAGGACTCCGCCGCCCACGTGGGGGAGTATGCCGACCTGTCCGGAGCGACGCTCCTCGACGTCGGGGGCGGGCCCGGCTACTTCCGCGACGCCTTCACAGAAGCGGGCGCCACCTACTTCTCCCTCGACTCCGACGTGGGCGAGCTCGCGGGGGCAGGCGACATCGGCTCCGGGACGGTCATCGGCAGTGGCATGGACCTGCCGTTCCGCGACGACGCGGTCGACATCTGCTACTCCTCCAACGTCCTTGAGCACGTCCCGGACCCGTGGCGGATGGCCAGCGAGATGGTGCGGGTGACACGTCGCGGTGGACTGGCGTTCATCAGCTACACCACGTGGTACGGCCCCCACGGGGGTCATGAGACCTCGCCGTGGCACTACCTGGGCGGCGGGCTAGCACGCCGGCGATACACCCGGACGCACGGACGGGAGCCGAAGAACAAGTACGCCGAGTCGCTCTTCAAGGTCACTGTTGCCGACGGACTCCGGTGGGCCCGCGAGCAGGACCAAGCCGTCGTGGTGCACCTGATCCCGCGCTACAACCCCTGGTGGAGCCGCTGGCTGCTGCACGTCCCCGTCGTGCGAGAGGTGGTGACGTGGAACCTGGTGCTGGTGCTGCGCAAGCTGTGACGGAGGACAGCACACGGTTCCGGTGGCGCCTGGCCGGCTGCAGCGTCATCCTGATCGGCCTGGCGATGACGCAGTCACCCGGCCTCCTCATCGCTGACACCAAGCTTGACCTGGCGATCGCTCCGCTTGACTTCTTGGACCGCGCCGCGCACCTGTGGAACGCAAACGGGACCTTCGGGCAGTTGCAGAACCAGGCCTACGGCTATCTGTGGCCGATGGGGCCCTTCTTCGCCATCGGCGACGTGGTCGGGCTGCCGGCCTGGGTGGTCCAGCGGCTGTGGCTGGCTCTTGTCCTGGTGGTGGCCTTCCTCGGTGCCGCCCTCGTGACCAGGCGCCTGGGCGTGCGCTCGGACTTGGCATGCCTGGTGGCGGGCTTCGCCTACGCCCTGTCGCCCCGGATGCTGACGATTCTGGGATCCATCTCGATCGAGGCCTGGCCCAGTGCGCTGGCGCCCTGGGTGCTGCTGCCACTGGTCGTGGGCGCCGAGCGCGGCTCTCCGCGACGTGCTGCCGCTCTGTCGGCACTCGCCGTGGCGATGGTCGGGGGCGTCAATGCGGCCGCCACCTCCGCCGTCCTGCCGTTGGGCGCCCTCTGGTTGTTGACGCGTCAGCCCGGCCCACGTCGTCGCTCGTTGATGCTGTGGTGGCCGGTCTTCACCATCGTCGGAACGTTGTGGTGGTTGATCCCGCTGTTCCTGCTCGGGGCCTACAGTCCGCCCTTCCTGGACTACATCGAGGCGGCCGCCAACACCACGGCCACCACCACACTCTTCGACGCCCTGCGCGGCACATCCAACTGGGTGCCGTTCATCGACCCGGGGGCCAGGGCCGGCAACGACCTCATCAGACAGCCCTACCTCGTCGTGAACAGCGTCGTGCTGCTGATGCTGGGGGTGATCGGGCTGACCCTGCCCCGCAACCGCCATCGTGGCTTCCTGTGGAGCGGGGTGGCCGTCGGGCTCTTCCTCGTCACGATGGGCCACGAAGGCAGTGTCCAGGGCTGGTTCGCGCCTGAGCTGCGCAGTCTCATGGACGGTCCGCTGGCACCGCTGCGCAACATCCACAAGTTCGATCCGGTGATCCGGTTGCCCCTCGTGGTCGGGCTCGCCTTCTGCATCCACGAGCTCACCGAGCGGCTCGCCGCGACCCGCAGTGCTGGGTCAGCGGCGCGCGGGGACCGGGTGACCTTCCGGACGTGGACCGCGATCGCCGTGGTTGCGGTCGTCGGGGCGTCGGTGCCGATAGCCGTCGGCAGGGTGGCCCCAGCCGCCTCCTACACCGAGGTGCCGTCCTACTGGGCCGAGGCAGCTGACTGGCTCGGCGACCAGGACACCCAGGGAGTCGCCTTGCTGGTTCCCGGCTCCAGCTTCGGGTCGTACCAATGGGGCTTTCCTCGCGATGAGCCGTTCCAGGCGCTGGCCAGCACGCAGTGGGCCGTCCGGGATGCCGTCCCCCTCACGCCAGCAGGCAACATCCGGATGCTCGACGCCATCGAGTCCCGGCTGGCGCAAGGCCGGGGGAGCGCAGGTCTGACCGCCTACCTGCGTCGGGCGGGGGTGACCCACCTGGTGATGCGCAACGACCTCGCGCGTGGACCTGACACCCCCGATCCGGTCCTCGTCCACCAAGCGATGGCTGACAGCCCGGGGATCGACCTGGTGGCGGACTTCGGTCCGACCGTCGGTGGTGCGCCGGTCATCTTCGGCGACATCGGCAGGACGATGGTCAACGGTGGCTGGCAGGCCGAATACCCGGCCATCGAGGTCTTTGCCGTGACACCTGGGGCGTTCGCCGCAGAGACGACCAGCACTTCAACGGTGGTGGTGGGAGGACCCGAGGACCTCCTCGACCTTGCTGACGCCGGTCTCCTCGCCGACGCGCCTGTCCAGCTGGCCGCGGACCTGCCGGAGCTCGCGCCCGGGACCGAGGTGATCCTGACCGACGGACTGCGCAACGTGGAACGCAACTTCGGTCGACTGCACGACTCGACGTCGGCGACGCGCTCCGCGGGCGACGAGCTCAGCTTCTCGAAGGTGGCCCGCGACTACCTCCTGCCCGACGCTGACCGGTGGTCGACGGGCGCCGGACTAGTAGGAGCAGCGGCCGTCACAGCGTCGAGCTCACAGTCCGACGCCGACGCATACGGGGCAGTCCAGCCGAGCGCATTGCCGTACGCCGCGCTCGATGGTGACCCGTTCACCGGATGGGCCGCCGGCGACCGCACGCAGGACGGACGCTGGTGGCAGCTTGAGTTCGACGACCCGGTGCCGCTCGGCCAGCTGACCATCACCGTCGGCAACGAGGGCAACGAAGAGCTGCAGGTCACGACTGACGACTGGCAGAGTCCACCCCTTCGCTTTCGACCCAACGACACCCGGCTGGTCGTCGTTCCGGGCTCGACGAGGACTCTGCGCATCGAGGACGTCTCCGGATTCCGCGACAACCGGCTCGTGATCACCGAGGTCGTCTCGGACCAGATCGACGTCCAGCGCGAGCTGATCCTGCCGGCGCTCCCCGAGGACGCGATGCCCGACGCCGTGCTTCTGCGCCGACTCTCGGACGCGCGCAACGGGTGCGCCGTGGTTGACGACGACGTGCGGTGCCTGCAGGGTATCGGCTCCATCGCTGAAGAGGCGACGGACTTCCGCCGGTCGTTCACCCTGCCCCAGGCAGTCGACTACCCGATCAGCGTCACGGTGAGCCCGCGACCTGGACGCGCCTTCGACCAGCTTGCGCTGACTGACCAAGCCGTGGGTGTCACGGCCTCCAGCGTGGGAAACCCCGATCCGCGCAGCGGCCCGGTGGCCGCGATCGACGGTGACCCTCACACGACGTGGACAGCCAGCGTGGGCGAGATCCAGCCGGCGCTGGAGTTCGACTGGCTCGGGAAGGAGACCATCTCCGGCCTCGCGCTCAACGTCGACCAGGACACGGCCGCACGCGCGCCACAGAGCCTCCGGCTGAGCTGGCCCGGGGGGTCGCGCTACGTCGAGCTGAACGAGTCCGGGTCGGTGCAGTTCCTGCCCGTCCGCACCAACCGCCTCACCGTGGCCGTCGTTGACGCAGAGCCCGCCAACGACATTCGCTTCGACGGCTCCACGCGGGTGGTGCCGATCGGCATCTCCGAGATCGTCCTGACCGGGCTGCCCTACCTGCCGGTGGCCCTGCCGACGGATCCGATCCAGACCGCGTGCGGGACCGGGCCCGCGCTCGAGGTCAACGGCACCCAGGTCTCCACCCGGGTCATCGGCGCGCCGGCCGACCTGTTCGCCGGGCAGGGAGGGGAGGCGGTGCCGTGCGACGTCTCCACGGTGGCGCTTGCTGCTGGCGCGAACAGCGTGGCAGCCATCGCCAGTGACGCCTTCGTGGTCGATTCCATCGTCCTGGGCACGGCCGCCCAGGCGCCGACCGAGGGCCTGGAGGTTCGCCGGTCCTCGCCGGTTGCCATCGGTGCGGAGATGCCCGATGCCGGGCCGCTCGTCACCCACATGAACGTCAACCCGGGCTGGAAGGCCGAACAGTCAGGCGCGGAGCTCACGCCTGCCGTGTTCGACGGGTGGCGTCAGGGTTGGTTGAGCCGGGACACCGGACCGGTCGAGGCGCGTTTCGGACCTGACCTCGGCTATCGCCTGGCGCTTGGCATCGGACTTCTCGGTGTGCTGCTCCTGCTCTTCATCGCCGTACGGCGCCCGAGGCGCGACGACACGGAGATGCTTGCCACTCCCGCCCGCCCGGCCTCGGGTCTGTGGTTGGCGGCAGGCGTCCTGGTGTCCGGCGCGGTGCTGGCCGGACCGGGTGGGCTGCTGACCTCAGCGGCCGCACTGGGTGCGGGTCTGTGGCTCCATCGCCGCGAACCCAACCTCGGCGGTGCCTGGGCGGCCGTCCTGCTGCTGCCGGCGGGGGGCGCGTACTTCTTCCGGCCCTGGGGGGCGGCTTCGCTCTGGGCCGGCTACCTGGACTGGCCTCAGGTGCTGGTGGTGGCAGCCTGTTGTGTCGCCGCTGGCTGGGTGGCGGCGGACTTCGGTGTCCCACGCTGGCCGAGGCGGACGCCCGGCAGCTCCACCACGCGGTAGAGGATCTCCGCTGCGACGATCGACAGCAGGAGCGCCATCGGCCAGATCTTCAACGTGTCGCCGGCAAAGAACTCGTAGTCGGTGAACCGGTAGATCAAGCTGAGCACGACCAGGTGCACGCAGAAGATGCCGTAGGAGATGTGCCCCAGGTGGCGCAGCAGTCGGCTCGACATGACACGGGCATAGACGCCGCTGCTTCCGAAGATGCCTGTCATGACGATCAGCGTGCCAACGATCGCGTAGAGGAACTGCTTGGTCAGGACCTGGCCGTGCGTGCCGACCTGGAACATCACCGGCCCGGCAAGCGGCGTCGCCGCCATCAGGAAGAGTCCGGCGACCAGCGCCCAGCAGACCCCTGGCTGGCGCCCGAGCTCGACCACCCAGCGAGCTGGACGGGGCAGTTGGCCGAGCTCGAGCTGCACCTGGAGGAGCGCCAAGGCGATGCCGGCAGCGAACCAGCTCGCGAAGGCGGGTAGCCAGAGCCCGGGGGTGCCCTGAATCGCCGCCTCGAGGGGGTCGCTGATGAAGGACACCCACACGACAGTGGTGGCGAACAGGCCCGCGACCAGGAGCCACACGCGCCGGGGTGAGAAGCGGCCGTTGCGGAGCACCAGCCACATCAGGACGGGCAGCACCGCGTAGAAGGCGACCTCTGCGGCCAGGCTCCACATCTGGGTCAGGCCCTGGGGGAGACGCTTGTCCACATAGGGGCCGGACAGCGTGAGCGTCGCCAGCCATCCCCGCATGCTGGTGCCGGCGTTCTCCGGGATCGCCAGCATGGCCGCCACCACCGTGACGAGGTAGAGCGGCGTGATGCGCCAGAAGCGCTTGATGTAGTAGCGGCGTGCGCTGGGAAGCGGCACCTCGGCGGCCGCACTCGCCAGATAGGGCCGGGAGAGCAAGAAACCGGAGAGCACGAAGAAGATCGCGACACCGATGTCCAGCCGCGCGAACATCGTCCCGACCGTGCCGTTGCGCAGGTACTCGCCGCCCTGGAACGCTGCGTGGGTCGTGAACACGGCCAGCGCACCGACGGCTCGCAGTGGGTCGAGAACGGGGAAGGCGGGACGCAGCTCGAGTGCAGGTCGTCCTGCTGGATGAGAGCTCATCGAGGGTCTCCCGGCTCAGGGTTGCCGACCTCGACCACGTCGACGCACAGGGTGGCGTCGGAGGTGAGCCCGGAGAATTGGATGCTGTCGAAGCTGCTCTCCACGCGGACGAAGAGGTCGTTGAGGCCGGCCAGGACCATGGTGTCGACCGTGCTGTCCCCTGCGGTGATGCGGACGGGAGAGTCGGAGGACGAGAGGTAGCCGATGCGCAGCCACCACTCGTAGTCGAACGCTTCCCCGGTCAGCGGGATGGTCCTGCCAGCCTCGGTGATCCGCCATCCGCAGCCCTGGTCGGGACCCTCCTCCGAGACGACGCCGGCGTCGATCTCGACAGCGCGCACCTGGCCCGTCTCGTCGAGCATGCTGAGGACGGGCGCGGACTCAGGGAAGCGTGCATGGTCGGTCATCATGGGCAACATCGCGGCCGTGGTGTTGTCGGGAACGAAGATGAATCCCATCACAGGTTGGGGCAGCACCTGGTCGACCAGGTCGGCGTTGCCGACGCGGTCCAGGTCCGCCACCGCCCTGTCGAAGTAGTCGTGGCCGGCGTTCGCGTCGTGGAAGGCCTGCGCGTAGGAGATGGTGCTGTAGGTCCCCGACGCCATCACTCCCACTGCCACCGCCGGCAGGAGCCACTGCGGCGCTGCGACAGGCACCAGCGGTGCGGGTCGCGAGGTGCTGGACTCGGTGGCGCCATGGAGCTCCATGAACGCAAGTCCACACCCCAGGACCACGGCGCACATGACTTCGCCGTAGAACCGGTAGTTCAGGCCCACCACCGCGCCCAGTGCGGGCGCCCGAGACACACACAGGAGCACGAAGATCGACCCCAGCAGGAACAAGGCCGGAATCCAGGCTCGCAGCGTCCGTCTGCGCGTCACGAAGGCAACGGCAGGCACGATCAGGACGGCGACCCAGGAGAGCCAGACGGCCCACTGCGGTGGCTCCGGGACGAGAAGTGCGTCGTCCCACCGCCACGGTCCGCCGGCCAACCCGACCGGGAAAGCGGTCAGGAACATGCTGGTGACCATCTCGCGGACGATGCTCCAGTTGCCCGGGGCGAACGGTTGCGGCACGTAGGTGGTGTACGCCGCGACATACGACAGCGACACGGCGCCGCCGATCGCCACTGCCGGCCAGATGCGGCCCAACGAGGCGAGCCGGCGCGTCGGGTTGCCCGTCGAGAAGTAGGCGAGCGCGATGAACACCAGGACCGGGACGACAAGGAGCGCGCGCACGTCGAAGGCGAGACCGAAGCCAACGGCGAGGATGGTGTAGCCCAACCACGACCATTCGCGGGTGCGCAGGTAACGCACGAAGCAGCCCACGCCCCAGAAGAACGACACCTGGGTGGGTAGCGCAAGCACGGCCGCCGACCACCAGAGCATCGAGGGCATCGTGAAGGCGCTGGTGAGATAGAGAGCAAGGGGGGCCACAATCCCCCAGCGACGACCGAAGAGCGTCAGCAGCATCCACAGCGCACCCGCAGCGACAGCCGCCTCCATCAGCAGGGTGATGGCACTCGCCATACCCCAGTTGAGGCCGCCGTTGTTTCCCAGCATCCACGCGATGAGTCGGGCGCCTGGCAGGAGGTGACCGCTGTAGGGCTCGAACAGACGCGTGAGCGCCGAGGGCGACGATCCTTCCTGGATGAGGAAGAAGTCGTCGTAGTAGAACCAGTTGACCGACAACGTCCAGGCACGCAGGAGCAGATGGGCAACCACGAGTGTCACCGACACCGGCACGAGGAGCTCGATGGCTGGCGAGAACCCCGAGGTCCGCCGGGAGCGGGTGGGTTGCCTCTGCGCTTGCACTGTGCCTCCTCGGCGGCGAATCATGCCACAGGTCAAACTTTTGCCGTGCCGTTTCTGATGGGCTTTGACCGTCCTGTAAGCACGTCGGAGATTCCTGTACTGGACGGGCCTACTTGCTGGTAGCCTTCGGCGACTTTACTGAATCCTGGGAGGGACCTCGTAGTGCGCAAGATCATTGGCTGGGTATTGCTCGGCTTGGGAGCGTTCTTGTTGGTGACCGGTCTGATGGCCACCTTCTGGGCCCCCGGACAGGTCGAGCGCACGCCGCTCGACACGGACAGCACGACGTACCTGAGCGGCAACGCCGACAAGCTCAACCCCGCAACCGGTGACACCGAGGCGATCGACGTCAAGGCGACGAGCATCACCAAGGCTGACTCCAAGCGCTCGGACGACGAGGTCATCGTCTTCGTCAACACCACCTGCCTGGTCATCGACGAGGGCGACGTGCCGGACTGCGTCGACGCCGAGGACCCGGAGGCGCGTCTTGTGAGCGCGTCGTCCGACGTCTTCGCGACCGACCGCAACACCGGCGAAGCGGTCAACGGCAAGTACCTCCCTGCCGGCGCCGAGGAGAAGGAGGGCCTCGTCAACAAGTGGCCCTTCAACGCCGAGAAGAAGGACTACCCCTACTGGGACGGCCTTCTCGGCGCGACGGTCACAGCGACGTACGACAGCACCGAGACCCTCGACGGGCTCGAGACGTACAAGTACCACGTCCTCCTCGAAGAGGTCGAGGCTGACGTCGTCGAGGGTGTCGCGGGCATCTACAGCCAGGACAAGTTCATCTGGATCGAGCCGCGCACCGGCGCCATCGTCAACCAGCAGTACCACGAGATCCGCGAGCTCGAGGACGGGACAACCGTCCTCGACATGGAGATCGGGTTCACCGAGGAGCAGATCGCTGCCGGCATCAAGACGGCCGAGGAGAACAAGGGTCGCCTCGACCTGGTCACCGGCACGCTGCCGCTGGTCGGTTTCATCGGTGGCCTGCTGGCCCTGCTGGCCGGCGCGTTCCTCGTGTTCGCGGGACGCCGGGACGCGCAAGCGGACCACTGATCCTCTGAGAGCGTGGCTGACGGGCCGGATCCCTACGGGGATCCGGCCCGTCACTCATTTCGGTGACGTGTCGCTCGCTTCGTCCATGTGGGCAACGACGACCTCGGTCACGCACAGAAGGGCGTCGCCGCTCACGAGCACGACGTCGATCGTGCTCGGGACGGGGCCGACGTGCTGGATCTCGCGGGACGACAAGCCCGCCGGCATCGAGAACAGGATCTCCTCCGAGCCCAGCGAGACCACGGCCTCGGCACTAGTGTCCGAGAATGCGGTGAGTCGAACGACCCAGCCCCAGGAGTACAGCTCTCCTGACATCGGGACGCGCACCGGAGCGTCCGCGGTGACGGCATAGCCGCAGCCCTCCTGGGGACCTGGCTGGGAGTGGGCCGCCTCGGTGACCTGCGCCTCGACCACCCGTCCCTGCGGGGTGACGGTGTACAGCTGGTCCGTTGATCGTCTGAACTGGATGTCAGGTCGGAGGGGCCGCAGCATGGAGGACAGGGAGGCGTACTCGCCCCAATAGCCCCAGGGGAGCACCTGCGAGGGGGCGTAGGCGTCCCAGAGCACCAACGGCTGGGTGCGGTCGTCGCGCGCCGCGGTGAGCCTGACGACGTCGCCGCGCACGGTCGCCGCCCAGTCCCGTCCGGGGTGCACACCGATGCTCTGGGCGCCGAGGATGTTGCCGACCACGAGCGAGACCGCAATCGTGCCGACGACCGCCGGAACCAGGTGACGGGCCCGAGCCGTGCCTCGGTGGCTGGCCGTTCGCCGCCGGTGGACGCCCAGCATCAACGCCATGGTGGCGGCTCCGACCGCCACGGAGTCGGTGTAGTAGCGCTCCGTGGTCATCAAGTCCCATCTCACCGCCACCTGCGCCCGCGTGGTGAACTGCACCAGGCTCAGGGCGACCAGCACGTAGACGACCGGCAGCACGAGCAGCCAGACCAGCGCACGGTGGCGCACAGCCAGCCAGACAAGACACAGCGCCGCGACGACGAGCACCATCACGGTCACGGCCGCGCCCTGGCGGGCGTACGGGTCGCCTGGATTCGGCAGCGATCCCCACGGGCCCCCGAGCGTCGAGGGGATGAAGGTATGTGAGAAGCCTCGCGCGAAGTCCGTGACGACACGCTCGGGCGTCTGCCCTTCCAGGGTCATCTCGACGGAGTTGTTGCTCGAGACGCCGCGGGTGGCCAGGAAGAAGAGGACGAGGTAGACCCCCGAGATCACGGACAGGGCTGCGACGGGGGCGAGCGTGATCCTGAACCGCTCCCGCCATGGCCCAGGGGCGAGGGCGAGCACCGCGATCACGGCGGGGTAGACGACGAGAAGGCTCTTGTGCCAGAAGAAGAGCCCTCCGACGAGGATGAGGCACATCCAGAGCAGGTGTCTGCGTCGTCGGGCCGCTGGTGCCCCTGCGTAGCGGGCAGCGGCGATCATCATCAGGCCCAGGCACAGCAGGAGGGGGATGGCGTTGACCGAGACCGCCCACCACTGCATCGAGTGGATCATGATCGGGGAGAGGGTGACCAGGCTCAGCGGGACGAGCGCCAGCGTGGCGCCCCCCGAGACGAGCTCCAGGGCCCGCCCCCACACCGCGACCAGCAGCGCGCTGGCGAGCGTCACCACCACGACGACCGGCACGAAGCTCAGTGGAGCGACCTCGACCACCGCCTTGGTCACCAGGAAGCCGCCGGGCATCAGGTGCCCGTTGTGGTCCTGAAATGCGTAGGCCCACAACGACATCGACTCACTGCGAGGGATGAAGAGCCAGTCGTCGTCCTCCCACGACCAGCGCGCGAGCGTCCATACCCGCCAACACACCGTGCCGAGCATCAGGACCAGCACACCGACGCGGTACGGGTTCGCGACGAGAACGCGTGGTGACGGCACGCCGGCGATGCTAGTGCGGGGCACCTCGGGCCAACGATCCGCGGACCGCCACAGTCACGGACGTTCGGCGACGAAGATCGCCGTACCGGGCGTGAGCAGGCCCCGAGTCCGGGACCAGCCGCCCCAGACGCGGTCGTGACCGGTGGGCCACTCGGGCTCGACCAGGTCAGTGAGCATCAACCCCCGGCCAGTCAGGAGCCGCACCCAGTCCCCGAGGGTGCGGTGGTGCTCGACGTACGCCACGACGCCCGAGGCGTCGTCGATCTCGACGTAGGGAGTGCGATCCCAGTAGGACTGGGAGGCGGTCAGGCCGCCGACGCCCGGGTCGTCGGGGAACATCCACCTGGTGGGGTGGGTGATGGAGAACGCGAACCGGCCCCCGGGTCGCAACACCCGCACGGTCTCGTCGAGGGCGGTGTCTATGTCCGCGACGAACTGGAGCGCCCCGAAGGAGCAGAACACGACGTCGAAGGAGTCGTCGGCAAAGGGCAGGGCGGTGGCAGTGGCGTGGACGGAGGGGACGTGGACCCCGGTGTTCTCGTCGAGCCGGCGGCTGTGCTGGAGCTGGCGGTGCGAGAGGTCGAGACCGAACGCGCGGCCACCTTGCGCGCGGACCCATCGCGAGCACTGGCCGGCACCGGAGCCGACCTCCAGCACGTCCTTGCCTGCCACCGGTCCGAGGATGCGCAGATCGGCCTCGGTCTGGCCCTCGGGGCCCCAGACGAACCCGGCGTCGCCGAGGAAGTCGCCGTGGGTGGCTTGGTACTCGTCGGCGTAGCGGTCCCAGTCGCGGCCGTTCGCACGCCGGGACTCGGCCTCGTCGACCGGGCGTCGCTCGACCCGCACGGACTGAGGTAGGTGGTCCTGCACGCGGCCACGGTAACTCGCCTACGCCGGGGCTTGTCCGGGCGATCGTCCCAGTTGGACGCGTGGCGCAGCGCACGCGTACTCTTCAGGGTGCGCCAGAGGTCTGCCTGGGTTCCATACGGAGCGGACGCTCGCTCGCCCTCGATCATCGATGGCGAAACATGGTCTCTTGCGCGTCCGCACAACTTCTATCCATCCAAGGAATCACTTCCCTTATGACGAGCACCCTCTCTCATCTTCAGGACTACGACGCGCCTCAGGTCGCGATCAACGACATCGGTTCTGAAGAGGACTTCCTCGCGGCCATTGACGCGACCATCAAGTACTTCAACGACGGCGACATCGTCGAAGGCACCATCGTCAAGGTCGACCGCGACGAGGTCCTGCTCGACATCGGTTACAAGACCGAAGGTGTCATCCCGTCCCGCGAGCTCTCGATCAAGCACGACGTCGACCCCTCAGAGGTCGTTTCCGTGGGTGACAAGGTCGAGGCCCTCGTTCTCCAGAAGGAGGACAAGGAAGGCCGGCTGATCCTGTCCAAGAAGCGCGCACAGTACGAGCGCGCCTGGGGCACCATCGAGCAGGTCAAGGAAGAGGACGGCGTCGTCG
Source organism: Nocardioides sp. (assembly GCF_035576065.1). Classification (GTDB taxonomy): domain Bacteria; phylum Actinomycetota; class Actinomycetes; order Propionibacteriales; family Nocardioidaceae; genus Nocardioides. The sequence goes on along the minus strand of NZ_DATLWX010000022.1, from coordinate 32,111 downwards.
AGGGCACCGTCATCGAGGTCGTCAAGGGTGGGCTCATCCTCGACATCGGTCTGCGCGGCTTCCTGCCCGCCTCGCTGGTGGAGATGCGTCGCGTCCGCGACCTGCAGCCCTACGTCGGTCAGGTCCTCGAGGCCAAGATCATCGAGCTCGACAAGAACCGCAACAACGTGGTCCTCTCGCGCCGGGCCTGGCTCGAGCAGACCCAGTCCGAGGTTCGCCACGGCTTCCTGACCCAGCTCCAGAAGGGTCAGATCCGCAAGGGTGTCGTCTCCTCCATCGTCAACTTCGGTGCGTTCGTGGACCTCGGCGGCGTCGACGGTCTCGTCCACGTCTCCGAGCTGTCGTGGAAGCACATCGACCACCCCTCGGAGGTCGTCACCGTCGGCGACGAGGTCACCGTCGAGGTGCTCGACGTCGACATGGAGCGCGAGCGCGTGTCGCTCTCGCTCAAGGCGACGCAGGAAGACCCGTGGCAGCACTTCGCCCGGACCCACCAGATCGGCCAGATCGTTCCCGGCAAGGTCACCAAGCTGGTGCCCTTCGGTTCGTTCGTCCGTGTCGAGGAGGGCATCGAGGGCCTGGTGCACATCTCCGAGCTCGCCGAGCGTCACGTGGAGATCCCAGAGCAGGTCGTCCAGGTCAACGACGACGTCATGGTCAAGATCATCGACATCGACCTCGAGCGTCGTCGGATCTCGCTGTCGCTCAAGCAGGCCAACGAGACCGCTGCTGCGGCCGAGGTCGAGGACTTCGACCCGACCCTGTACGGCATGGCTGCGACGTACGACGACCAGGGCAACTACATCTACCCGGAGGGCTTCGACCCCGAGACCGGTGAGTGGCTCGAGGGCTTCGACGACCAGCGCGCGGTCTGGGAAGAGCAGTACGCCAAGGCGCACGAGCGCTGGGAGGCCCACGTCAAGCAGCAGGCCGAGGCGAAGGTTGCCGAGGTCGAGGCCAGCGAGGCCACCTCGTACTCCTCGGACAGCAGCACCGGCAGCGGCGAGGCCGCGGCCGACGACGAGACGACCAGCAGCAGCGGTTCGCTCGCGTCCGACGAGGCGCTCCAGGCGCTTCGCGAGAAGCTGACGGGCGGACAGGCCTGACGGTCTGACCCTCCAGTTCATCGAACGGCCCACCGGTCCTCCGGTGGGCCGTTCGGTTTTGCGCCGCCTCACGGCGCGTGCACCTATGCTGGCCTGGTGTTGCCCACCAGGGGACGTCGAGCGATGGCGAGCTTCACCGCGTTGCTGCTGGGATGCGGCCTGACTGTCCGTGCAGCCGCGGAGCCTCCTGAGCCCGTCCGCATCCTGCTGCTGGGCGACTCGGTCACGCACGGAACGACGGGCGACTGGACGTGGCGCTACCGCCTGGCTGAGCAGCTCACGGCACAGGGCGTGCGCTTCGACCTGGTCGGTCCCGAGGATGACCTCTTCCCCGGCTCGGTGGACTACGTCGACCCCGCCTTCGACCGCGAACATGCAGCGGCCTGGGGCATGGCGGCGTCCGCTCCGGCTTTCGACGTCGGCGAGCTGGTGGCGCGACATCAGCCGGACGTGGTGATCGAGATGCTGGGCGTGAACGACCTCGTATGGCAAGAACACCCGCCCGAGACAGTCGTGGGCCGGGTGGCGACGATGACCGAGGAGATCCGCTCGGTCGATCCCGACGTCCACGTGCTCGTCTCGGAGGTCCCTGCGACCTGGTTCCCCGGGGTGCCGGAGTTCAACGAGCTCTTGGCGGACTTCGCCGGGCGAGCCGACACCACCAGCACGCGCACGGTCCTGGTCGACGCCGACCGGGACTACACCAAGGGGCTGCACACCTACGGCCTCGCGCACCCGAGCTCCCGCGGCGAGCAGTCCCTGGCCTTCGCCGTCCTCGATGCCCTTGCTGACATCGGCGTCGGCTCGGGGGCGCCCGGGGTCGCGCCCGAGCTGCCGCTCGGCCCGCGCCTGGTGCCGACGCTCGTCGGCCACACCGGTCAGGACTCGGTGCGCCTGGAGTGGGCGGACAACCGGGGAGCGGACCGGCAGTTCGTGTGGTGGCGCGACGTCACAGAAGGATCGGCATATGCCAGGTTTGCCGACCCCGTCCTCGGCACCGCCACCACCGTCGAGGGCCTGTCGCCGTCCCACCGCTATGCGTTCCGGTTGCAGCCGGCCAAGGGCGTCCACCTCGCGGCGGAGGACGTGCGGTCCAACGAGCTCGAGCTGAGCATGCCCTCCCCGGCCGAACCTGCGGGCCAGCTGCCCGGCCCGTCGGTGCCTCCCACGGCCCTGCCGGTGGCGCCCCACCTGCCGCTCGCTCCGGACTCGTCGCGGCCACGCCTGCGCGCCACCCTGCTGCCCGACGGTGTCGTACGCCTGCGCTGGCGCCACGTCAGCGGCGGTCCGGTCGAGATCCAGGCGCGTCTATCGGGCTCCTGGTTGACGTGGCGGAAGGTGTCCGGGTCCCGTCACACCCTCGTGACCAAGAGGTTCACCCATCGCTCGCGCACCGTGCTCCGACTCCGGGACTCCTCGGGGTTGATCAGCAAGGTGGTGGCGATCCGCATCCGCTGATCTCGAGTGCCGGTCTCGCCAAACACCTCACGCAGAACGCTGCGGTGCGTCACGATTCACGGGTCGGGCGGACCGGCACGGATGAGGGAGCGACATGGCGCGCACAGGCCAGCAGATGCGCATGCGTACGGCGAAGGCGATGGCACGCGACGGTTCGGGGCCACGCACGGCCACGACGGCGGGCTCACGGCTGGGGGACAAGCTCCGCTACCGGTTCGACAACAGCATGTCGCGCGGGACGCCGGCGCTCATCGCCTGGCTGAGCGCCGCGACGCTGGTGCTGATCGTGTTGTTCTCGTTGTTCGTGACGTTGCTCGACCTGCGCCCCGACGCCGAGGGTGTCCCGGACGGCTTCCTCCACGAGCTCTTCTACAGCCTGCTGCACGCCCTCGACCCCGGCACGATCGGCGGGGACGACCCGAGCTCCTGGCGCTTCGTGCTGACCATGCTGGCCCTCACCGTGGCGGGGCTGTTCATCGTCAGCGCCCTCATCGGCGTCATTGCGAGCGGTATCGACACCAAGCTGGCGGACCTTCGCCGCGGTCGCTCGATCGTCCTCGAGCGGGACCACACGGTGATCCTGGGGTGGTCCGACTCGATCTACACGATCATCCGCGAGCTGACGCTGGCCAACGAGAGTCGGCACAAGCCGGTCATCGTGATCCTCGCCGACCGCGACAAGGTCGAGATGGAGGACGAGGTCAAGGTCAAGGTGCCCGAGCTGCGAGGGACGCGGGTGATCTGCCGCTCCGGCTCGCCCATGGACATCGACGACCTCGCGTTGAGCAGCCACATGTCGGCTCGCTCCGTGATCCTGCTCGCGCCCGAGTCCGAGGACCCCGACAGCGAGGTCATCAAGACCCTGCTGGCCCTGACCCACGGCGGCGAGGCCGGCCCCAACATCGTCGCGGAGATCCGCAACCCCACCAACCTCGAGGCCGCCCGCCTCGTGGGGGCCGACCGCACGGTGCTCCTCGACATCCGCGAGACCGTCGCGAAGCTCGTCGTCCAGACATCGCGCCAGTCCGGAGCTGCGGCCGTCTACACCGAGCTCTTCGACTACGACGGGGACGAGATCTACTTCCTCGAGCGTCACGGGCTCGGGGCCCTGACGTACGCCGACGCGCTGCTCGCCTTCGAGAAGGCCTCGGTCATCGGCCTGATCGAGGATGGCGTGCCCACGCTGAACCCGGCGGGCGACACCGTCGTCGGCAACCGCACCCTCGTCGTGGTGGCCGAGGACGACGCAGGTCTCGAGCAGGAGACGCGCGCCGAGACCCTTCCGGACCTCGACGGGCTCGGCACGGTCGTCGGAGCCGAGGAAAGTGCCACCGACGCTGTCCTGATCGGGTGGAACGAGCGGGCGCCGATCATCCTGCGGGAGCTCGATCACTACGCCGCTCCGGGCTCCTCGCTCACGGTGGTGACGTCGTTCGGCACACCCAGCGTGCCCAACCTCGACAACCTTGCCGTGACCGTGGTGGCGGCATCGACCACCGATCGACGCACCTTGGAGTCCTACGTGGTCGCGGGCCTGGACCAGGTGATCGTGCTCTGCTACTCCGACCACCTGGGGGTCCAGGCCGCCGATGCCCGGACCCTGGTCACCTTGTTGCACGTGCGCGACATCCTCGGACGCCTCGACTCTGCCACCCCGGTCGTCAGCGAGATGATGGACGACCGCAACCGGGTGCTGGCCCAGGTCGCACACATCGACGACGTCGTGGTGAGCGGCGAGATCGTCAGCCTGCTGGTCACCCAGCTCTCGGAGGACCGCCGCCTCGAGGCGGTCTTCGGCCAGCTCCTCGGCAACGACGGGAGCGAGATCTACCTGCGCCCGGCCGAGTGGTACGTCCAGTCGGGTCGCGAGGTCAGCTACGCCACCGTCGTCGCCGGTGCGGCCGCCCGGGGCGAGACCGCCCTGGGCTACAAGTCGGGCACCCTCGCCGGCGACGACGCCGGCTTCGGGGTGGTGGTCAACCCTGCCAAGTCCCGCACGTTCGACGTGCAGCCGGGTGACCGGGTCGTGGTCCTCGCGGACAGCTGACGAACGCGCCCCTGGGCACTCCGATCAGCAGTGGCGAGGCACCAGGTGCCGGCGGCTGTCCACCGGACCCAGCTCGTCGTGGTCGTCGGCACGCCACGCGGCGCCCGCGAAGTGGTCGTGCCGGGCGTAGTTGATGAGCAGTCCGATGAAGGCGGCGGTGATCAGGATGATGAGTGTGGTGGTCATGGCAGTAAGTCTGCGCTCAAAGGATTGCTGCCACCAGTGGCAGGAATGACAGTGGTAGTTGATTTACTGCCAACGATGCGGCAGGCTGTCCACCATGCACAAAGTCGCAGTGGTGGTCCAGGACGGCGCCGAACCCTTCGGGCTGGGTGCCATGTGCGAGGTGTGGGCTGAGCCCTACCACCCCGAGGACGACAACCCCGTCTTCGACTTCGTCGTGACCACCCCGCGGCCCGGGCGCGTGCGGGGGAGCGTCTACGACCTGCACGTCGAGCTCGGGCTCGAGGCCGCCGCCGACGCTGACCTGATCTGCGTGATTCCCAAGCGCGGCTACCTCGATCCCTCACCGGAGGTGGTGGAGCTCGTCCGGGCCGCCGATGCGCGGGGCGCCTTCGTGTTCGCGCACTGCACAGCCGCCTTCGTGCTGGGCGAGGCCGGCCTGCTGGACGGCAAGCGGTGCACCACGCACTGGCGACACGTCGACGAGCTCGCGGCACGTCACCCCCAGGCGCAGGTGGACGGCAACGTCCTCTACGTCCAGGAGGGCAACATCGTCACCGGCGCCGGATCGGCGGCCGGACTCGATGCCGCACTGCACCTGATGAGGCAGCAGTTCGGTGCACGCGTGGCCGCGTCCGCTGCCAGGCGGATCGTGGTCCCGCCCCATCGCGACGGTGGGCAGGCCCAGTTCATCGTGCGACCCGTCCCGGTCTGCGAGTCGGAGGCGCTGGCACCGCTGCTGGCCTGGATCTCCGGCAACCTCGCCGAGGAGCTCACCGTCGAGGCCCTGGCCCGGCACATGCACATGTCGCCCAGGACGTTCGCGCGCCGCTTCAAGGACGAGACCGGCACGACGCCGTACAGCTGGGTGCTGGCCCAACGTGTGCAGGCCGCCGAGGAGCTGCTGGAGCAGACGGACCACTCGATCGACTGGATCGCCGGCGAGGTCGGGTTCGGCAACGCAGCCACGCTGCGCCACCACTTCGGCCGCTCCCGCGGGGTGAGTCCGGTGGAATATCGCCGTACCTTCGGCCAGACCGCCTGACCTCACCAGACCGACCCGCCGGGGCCAGCCCTCGAACCCGTGCGGGCCCGTGACGGGAGTCTCGGTAGCCTTGCCCGGTGACGCATCAGCCGCTCTCTGCCCTGTCCCGAGACGACCTGTCCGCCCTGCTCGAGGAGCAGCAGGCGGCGTACGCCGAGCTCAAGGGCCGTGGGCTCAAGCTCGACCTGACCCGTGGCAAGCCGTCGGCGGCCCAGCTCGACCTGTCCGACGAGCTGCTCAACCTCCCGCGAGGCACGAAGGACTCGACCGGAACCGACGTGCGCAACTACGGCGGCCTGACCGGCCTGGCGGAGCTGCGCGCGATGTTCGCCGAGCTGCTGTGGGTCGAGCCGGAGCAGGTCGTCGCCGGCGGCAACTCGAGCCTGACGATCATGCGCGACGTCCTGACCTTCATGCTGCTCCACGGCGCGCGCGACAGCGACCGCGCCTGGATCAAGGAAGACACCATCAAGTTCATCTGCCCGGTGCCGGGGTACGACCGCCACTTCACGCTGCTGGAGTCGCTGGGCATCGAGATGATCACGGTGCCGATGAACGACGACGGTCCGGACGCGGAGGCGACGGCCGCGCTCGTGAAGAACGACCGTTCCATCAAGGGCATGTGGGTCGTCCCCACCTACGCCAACCCGGCCGGGTCGGTCTGCAGCCAGGAGGTGGCGGCGCGCCTCGCCTCGATGGAGACCGCCGCTCGCGACTTCAAGATCTTCTGGGACAACGCCTACGCCCTGCACCACCTCACCGAGGAGGAGGCCAAGAGCGCCGACATCCTCACCCTGGCCGCTGCCTCGGGCCACCCCGACCGCCCGATCATGTTCGCCTCGACCTCCAAGATCACCTTCGCCGGTGCCGGCGTCGCCTTCCTTGCTGCCTCCGAGGGCAACATCCGGTGGTACCTCAGCCACCTCGGCAACGGCTCGATCGGTCCGGACAAGGTCAACCACCTGCGCCACGTGCAGTTCTTCGGCTCGGCCCAGGGTGTGCGTGACCACATGGCCAGGCACCGCGAGATCATCGCGCCGAAGTTCGGCGAGGTCGACCGGGTGCTGTCGGACCGGCTCGGCGGTCGCGAGGTGGCGACCTGGAACAACCCCGCAGGCGGTTACTTCGTCAACCTCGACGTGCTCCCGGGCACGGCGTCCCGGGTGGTCGCGCTAGCCAAGGAGGCCGGTGTCGCCCTGACGCCGGCCGGCGCGTCGTTCCCGCACGGGAACGACCCCGACGACTCGAACATCCGGCTGGCGCCCACCATGCCCCCGCTGGACGAGGTGACCGTCGCCATGGACGCCGTGGCCGACTGCATCCTGCTCGCCGCCGCCGAGCACCTGACCGAGCACCTGACCGAGCCGATGACTGAGCCGATGACCGGGCCGATGACCGGGCAGCGCAACGGGCAAGGCTGACGCCGTGGCCTTCCTGGCGTTCACCTTCTCCATCGTCGGCGTCCAGAAGGCCGGCACCTCGACGTTGCAGTGGATGCTCAACCAGCACCCCGAGGTGGCGCGGCCCCCGCGCAAGGAGATGGGCTGGTTCGATGTCGATGACGCGAGCTGGCGAACGGTCGACCACTCGGCGTACGGCATCAAGCACGCGCAGCCGATCCATCGCGCCCTCGGTGACGCGACCCCGCGCTACCTGTTGATGCCGGGTGCGCTCGACCGCATGCACGCACGTCGTCCCGACCTGCGCCTGATCGCGATCTTCCGAGACCCCATCGACCGGCTGGTCAGCCAGTGGGTGATGGTGCGCGACCGGCAGCCCGACCGCGCGCCGGACTGGCCGGAGATGATCCAGTGGCGCCCCGACGACTTCCCGACCGAGCTGCCGTCGCAGTTCGAGGGGCCTGGTGGGCGAGCGAGGTTCATGCGCGCCTCCGGGGTGATCCGCGGCTACTACGGCGGGCAGGTCCGGCACGGGCTGAGCCTCTTCCCCCGTGAGCAGTGGCTGTTCCTCGATTTCGCCGAGCTGCTCTCCGAACCCGCCAAGACCCTCGACACCGTCACCCGGCACATCGACGTCGGCAGGTTCAAGCCCTACCCGCCGCTGAAGAAGCTGATGGCGGGATCGCCCCAGATCACGGGCACCGCACCGACAGGGGAGGACCTGATGGTCCTGGCGAAGGCGTTGGAGCCCGAGCTGGCGGAGTTCGTCGCACTTACGGGGCGCTCGGTCGACCACTGGACCACCGAGCGGCTGCTCACCGGCGAGCTGGACCCCGACGAGCAGGCGGCGGTCTATGCCCGCAAGGCAGGGCTGGGGGAGCCGTCATGACACTGCGAGTGGGACTGACGGGGGGAGTCGCGTCGGGCAAGAGCACCGTCTCAGGGATGCTGGCGGAGGTGGGTGCCGTGGTCATCGACGCCGACGCGCTCGCGCGCGAGGTCGTGGCAGGAGGGAGCCCCGGCCTGGCAGCTGTCGTGGAGGCGTTCGGATCATCCCTGCTGGCCGCCGACGGCGAGCTCGACCGGGCGGCCATGGGCAAGCTGGTGTTCGGCGACGCCGGGGCGCGCAAGCGCCTCGAGGCGATCGTGCACCCTCTCGTCCACGAGCGGATGGCGGCGCTCGAGGCCGACGCCGCGGAGGGATCGGTCGTCGTCCACGACATCCCGTTGCTGGCCGAGGGCGATCGCGCCCACACCTTTGACGCCGTGATCGTCGTCGACTGCCCGCGGGACGTGCAGGTCGCGCGGTTGGTCTCCGTCCGCGGCTGGAGCCTCGAGGACGCCGAGGCGAGGATCGCCGCCCAGGCGTCGCGGGAGGATCGCCTCTCCATCGCCACCCACGTCATCCCCAACGTGGGATCACTCGACGAGCTGCGCGACCGGGTGGTGGCGGTGTTCGTCGAGCTCCGGGCCCTCGCTGGCGAGCAGGGTTTCGGCCCTCGCCCGGACCGACGGTAGCCTCCCGCCGTGCGAGCAACCCATCGAGCGGCCGCGGCCCTCAGCGTCCTGGCGTGCGTCTTCGCCGGGTGTACGCCGCAGCAGGACTCGTCGAAGGTCACGTCGGCCGAGCCCGGGAGCACCGGGTCCACGACCAGTGAACCCACAGCCAGCGAGACGCCCGTCGACCCGAGCACGCCCCTGGGCTGGGGCCCGACCGTGGGTGAGCTCGAGCAGGCCCAGGAGATCGTCGCTGCGATGTCCAGCGAGCAGCTCGCCGGTCAGGTCATCGTCGGCCGCTATCTGGGCAGCGACCCCGCGGAGGTGGCGGCCATGCTGCGCAAGCACCATCTCGCCGGGATCTCGATCACCAACGGCAACGTGGTCGACGAGGCCCAGGTGCGGGCGATGACGGCCGCGCTGACGCAGGCCTCCCTGGACGACGGACGCGACTTCCCGCCGGTGCTCGGCGTCGACCAGGAGGGGGGCTACGTGTCCCACCTGCGCGGGATCGCGACCGAGTTCCCCGCCTTCGACGCTGCCGGTGCTGCGATCGAGTCCCAGGGAGCCGAGGGGCGCAAAGTGGTGAGCCAGGCGTCCTACGCCACGGGTCTCGAGCTGCGCGACCTCGGCTTCACCTGGGTCTTCGCACCGGTGGCCGACGTGACGATCGGTGCGGCCGACCCGACCATCGGGACCAGGTCCGCCAGCGAGGACCCGGCCATTGCCGCCGAGGCGACCGCTGCCGCCGTGCGCGGCTTCGACGCGGCCGGCGTGGTCTCCACCGTCAAGCACTTCCCCGGACACGGTGGCGCCACCAGCGACAGCCACGACACCTTGCCCAGGCTCGACTCACCACTCGCGCAGCTCCAGGAGCAGGACCTGCCGCCCTTCGAGGCAGCCATCGCCACGCACGCACCGGCGGTCATGCTGGCCCACCTCGACCTGACGGCCATCGCGCCCGGGGTGCCGTCCAGCCTGGCGCCCGAGGTCTACGAGCTGCTCCGCGAGGACCTCGGCTTCGAGGGTGTGGCGATCACAGACTCCCTCGGCATGGGCGCCGTCGCATCGAGCTTCAAGCCGGCAGTGACAGCTCTCAACGCCGGTGCCGACCTGCTGCTGATGCCGGTCGACACGGTCGAGACCCACCGCGTCGTCACCAAGGCGATCGACGAGGGCGAGGTCTCCCGTGAGCGGGCCGAGGAGGCCGCGGCTCGCGTCGTGGCAGTCCAGCTCTGGCAACAGCGCGCTGCTGCCGCGACCCCGATCCCGCCCGACGTCACCTCGCTGGCCCAGGACGCCGCCGCGGCGCTGACTGCTGCGGCGTACTGACCGCGTACTGACCCCAGGAACCCAGAGGCCCGCCCCGGTGACGACCGGGACGGGCCTGGGTGTGAAAGGTGAAGGCGGGTCTGGCTCGGGCCCAGCTTCAGGCGGCAGTGCTGCCGGACGCCAGGTCCGGGTCACCGAGGCGACGCAGCTTCTGCAGCGCCTCCCGCTCGAGCTGACGCACGCGCTCGGCCGAGATCCCGTGCTTGACGCCGATGTCGGCCAGCTTGTGCTGACGTCCGTCGGTCAGGCCGTAGCGGGCCCGGATGATGTCGGCGGCACGCTCGTCGAGGTGTGCCACCAGGTCGTCCAGACGCTGACGCGCCTCCACGTCGAGGAACTCCAGGTCGGGGCCGGGCGCGGTCTCCTGGGCCATCAGATCGCCCAGCGAGGTGTCGCCGTCCTCGTCGACCGGGGTGTCGAGCGAGACGTGGTCGCGCCCCCACGCCATCAGGTCGAGCACGCGGTCGAGATCCATCTCCAGCTCGGTCGCGATCTCGTGCGGCTCCGGGTCGCGGCCCAGCTGGCGCTCGAGGGTACGGCGCGCACCGGAGACCTGGTTGAGCTCCTCGACGACGTGGACCGGCAGTCGCACGACGCGCGCCTGCTGTGCGATGCCACGCGTGATGGCCTGGCGCACCCACCAGGTGGCATACGTGGAGAACTTGTAGCCCTTGGTGTAGTCGAACTTCTCGACGGCCCGGATGAGTCCCGTGTTGCCCTCCTGGATCAGGTCGAGCATCGGCATCTGCGAGCGGCCGTACTTGCGGGCGATGGAGACGACGAGGCGGAGGTTGGCGGAGATGAAGAGGTCGACAGCCTTGCGGCCCTCATCGGCCAGCCACTCCAGCTCCTCCTGACTCGCGCTCTTCGGGGCGCCGCCGCGCTTGCGCCCGACCCGGCCCTGCTCGAGCAGCTTCTCTGCCAGCAGCCCGGCCTCGATCGTCTTGGACAGATCGACCTCCTGGGCGGCGTCGAGCAGCGGGGTGCGTGCTATCTCGTCGAGGTAGAGACCGACGCTGTCGCGCCCCTCGATCTCGCGCGTCGCGCCGCGCGTCCCACGGCCGGCTGCGCTGCGAGCCGGTGCGTTCTTGGTGATCTGTGTGGTGGTCATCGTTGCCCTCCTCCTCGTGACGCTGTCCCTGTGCGCCACATCTGCTCCAACGGCCCGGGCCGCCCGGTGATTCCCCGGCCGGTGTGGAGCCCTTCATCTCTGACTGACGTCTGGCAGTTCCGTGAAGTTGCAACTATTGCCAACTCTCAGGGACTTCTCAGGGGTGCTTCGGAGACGTGCCCTGAGAGGATTGGTCCCATGCGTCAAAGGGCGGTCGACCTCAACGCCGACCTGGGGGAGGAGGTCACCGATGACCCCGCCCTGTTGCAGGTGGTCACCAGCGCCAACGTGGCGTGCGGCTATCACGCCGGCACGCCGTCGGTGATGCGAGCGGCCTGCGAGCTCGCCATCGAACGCTCGGTGACGCTGGGGGCCCAGGTCTCCTACGCCGACCGCGCGAACTTCGGCCGGGTGGTGGTCGACGTCGCACCGTCGGTCCTGGCCGAACAGGTGGCCGACCAGGTCGGCGTGCTGACCGAGGTCGCTCGCGCCGCCGGGGGAGCGGTGGCCTACCTCAAGCCGCACGGTGCCCTCTACCACCGTGCCGCGTCCGACGAAGCCACGGCGCGGGCCGTGCTGTCCGGGTCGGGGGCGCTCCCGGTGCTGGGAATGCCCGGCTCGACGCTGCTGTCCCTGGCCGCTGCCAGCGGGCGGGCGACGCGCCACGAAGGCTTCCCCGATCGCGGCTACACGCCGGCAGGGACGCTGGTCCCGCGCTCCGAACCGGGTGCCCTGGTGACCGACAGTGCCGCGATCGCTGCTCGGGCCGTCGAGCTCGCGGGGTCGGTGGACTCGGTGTGTGTGCACGGTGACTCACCCGACGCGGTGCGGCACGCTATCGACGCCCGTCGAGCCCTGAGCGCCGCGGGCTTCGTGGTCACGACATGCTGGTCGGACGCCGACGCTCGCCCGACACCGGGCCGGCAGTGAGACGCAGACCATGACGATCGAGCGGATCATCCCCGTCGGTGCCCACGCCCGGCTCGTCGAGGTCGCGGACACGCGCGCTGCGGTCTCCCTCGCCTTGTGGGCGCGGGAGCGCGGTGTCCAGGCGACCGAGATCGTCCCGGGCGCTGCGACGGTGCTGTTCGACGGCCTCACGGCGGTGACTGACCTCCCGGATGCCCTCGCCGGGTGGCGTCCGGACGCGCCACCAGCCCGGGGCCGCGTGGTGGTGGTCGCTGTTGCCTACGACGGTCCGGACCTGGCTGCAGTGGCCGACCTCTGGGGGGTGTCCTCCGCCGAGGTCGTCCGTCGGCACACGTCGGTCGAGTTCACCTCCGCGTTCTGCGGGTTCGCCCCGGGATTCGCCTACCTCGCGGGACTTCCGCCGGAGTGGGCGGTGCCGAGACTCGACCAGCCGCGGCCGCGGGTGGAGCCCGGCTCGGTGGGGCTGGCCGACGCCTGGTGCGGTGTCTATCCGACGGCCTCCCCGGGGGGCTGGCGGCTCCTGGGGCGGACCGAGGCGCCGCTGTGGGACCTCGCGCGCGACGAGCCCGCACTGCTCCCACCAGGCGCCCGGGTCCGCTTCGAGGCGCTCCCGTGAGCCTCGAGGTGCTCGACGCCGGCGCTTTGACCACGATCCAGGACCTGGGACGCTTCGGTCACGCCCACCTCGGGGTGCCGCGGGCCGGCGCGTTGGACGCTCCCGCCGCGGCGCTGGCCAACCGCCTCGTCGGCAACGGGCGTGCCGCTGCGGTGCTGGAGACGACCCTGTCCGGGCTGACGGTCCGGACGCACCGCGCGCGGACGATCGCCGTCACCGGCGCGACCTGCGAGGTCACCGTCGACGGCCGCGCCATGGCCCACTCCGAGCCGATCTCGGTGCGCGCGGGCGCGACGGTCGAGCTGGGCCACGCCAGCGCCGGGGTGCGGTCCTACCTCGCCGTGGCCGGTGGCATCGACGTACGCCCCGTGCTGGGCTCGCGGAGCACCGACACCCTCGCCTGGGTCGGTCCGGCCCGGGTGCAGGACGGGGTGTGGCTGCCGGTCGGCACGCCTGAGGGCGCGCCGGCGCCCTTGGACGTGGGGGTACGCCGAACAGCCGGCCGGCACCTGCGGATCGCGCCGGGCCCCCGGGCCGACTGGATCAACGACAGTGCCTGGCGCGACCTCGACCACGCGGCGTACACCGTGGGAGCCGACTCCAACCGCGTCGGCCTACGGCTGCAGGGACCGCCCCTCCATCGCGCGCGCACGGGGGAGCTGGCGAGCGAGGGGATCGTCCTGGGCGCCGTCCAGCTGCCGCCGTCGGGCCAGCTGGTGGTGTTCCTCCACGACCACCCCGTCACCGGGGGCTATCCGGTCATCGGTCTCGTCGATCCCGACGACCTCGCCATCTGCGCCCAGCTGCGCCCCGGCGAGCGCGTGGAGCTGCGGGTTCAGTCCTCGAGCGGTCGCGGGGCCGGCCCGAGCGCGGGATCGTCGACGGGGTAGGACCGCACCGGTCCCGGAGGGGTGTCGGCCGTCTCGAAGCGGACGGTGACGACACCCTTGCCCGAGCCCCACACCCATCCGGGGCCCATCTCGTCGTGGACCACGTCCATGCCAGGGACGTAGGCACGCTGCGAGGGCTCGGGGCTGGGCAGGTCGATCTCGGGCTCCTCCGGTTCGCTCTCTCCGAACAGGTCCTCCTGGATCCAGTCCGCGAGGCCGGACACGCCCACACCCAGAAGGCGGACCCCACCGGACGTGTCGAGATCGTCCAGCAGGCCGCGAGCGACGCGGGCGATGGTGGCCCCGCTGTCGGTGGGACTGGCCAGCGTGGAGGAGCGACTGAGCGTGGTGAAGTCGTGCAGGCGCACCTTGATGGACACGGTGCGCCCCGACAGGCCGTGCTTGCGGAGCCGTTCGCCGACGTGGGTGGCCTGGCGGGCGAGCAGGCCCGCCATCAGTCGGCGATCGGTGAGGTCCGTGTCGTAGGTCCCCTCCGAGCTCACCGACTTGGTCTCCCGGTCGGCCACGACCGGACGGTCGTCCTCGGCACGCGCAAGCCGGAAGAGCCCGTGGCCGTGCGCCTTGCCCAGCAGGCGGACGATCTCGTCCTCGCTGACCGCCTCGAGCTCGGCGATGGTGCGGATGCCGGCGCGCCGCAGCCGCTCGGCCGTTGCGGGGCCGACGCCGGGGATGACGGTCACCTGCATGGGGCGGAGCAGCTCGCTCTCGGTGCCGGGCGGCACGACCGTCAACCCGTCAGGCTTGTCGAGCTCACTGGCCACCTTGGCGATGAACTTCGACGACCCGATGCCGACGGTCCCGGTCAGGCCTCCGGTGACCTCGGCCACCCGCGCCCGGAGCTGCTCGCCGAACTCGACCACGGTGGCGACCTCGAGGTCGGGCAGGCCCGCCTGGGCGAGGTCGACGAACGCCTCGTCGAGCGAGAGCGGCTCGACGAGCGGAGAAGCTGCCTTGAGCACTGCCATCACCTGGCTGCTCGTCTCGCGGTAGGCGTGGAAGCGACCGGTGAGGAAGGCGGCGTGGGGGCAGCGGGCGCGTGCCTCGCGGGTCGACATGGCCGAGCGCACGCCGTACGTCCGGGCCTCGTACGACGCCGTCGCGACGACCCCCCGCCCGCCGACACCGCCGACGATCACGGGCTTGCCCCGCAGCGAGGGCTTGTCGCGCTGCTCCACGGCCGCGAAGAACGCGTCGAGGTCGAGGTGGAGAACTGACGCGGTGCTTCTCACGGGACACACCACGTCATGCACCCATTGTCGCAGTCCCCAAGACGTCCACAGGCTCCCACTCCGACGCCGTCGACCGTCCTCGTCCACAGGCTGCGCTCGGGCGGTGCTGCAGTGTCCGAGGACCCGGGCAGCGTGCAGACATGACCACTCCACACACACCACCCCACCTGATGAGAGCCACCTGTCCCGAAGACCTGCTGGCCTTCGTGCCCGTCGCGATCGGGTTCGCCCCGGCCGACTCCGTCGTCATGCTCACCGTCGAGGGCGCTCGACCCTTCCATGCCCGCATCGACCTCCCCGACGACGAGGACGACGTGGACGAGGTCGTCGAGGCGTTGCTGCGGCCGGCCCGTCATCACGGCATCGCCCGGGTCGTCTTCGTGGTCTACGACGACGACACGGCCATCGCCGACGAGACAGCCTGGTCCCTCCATGTCGCCTTCACCGCGGCCGGCATCGAGGTCTTCGAGGTGCTGCGCGTCCATGACGACCGTTACTTCGCCGTGCTGCCCGGCCGGGCGCCAGCGGCCTATCTCGGGGTGCCGTTCGAGCCACGCCACCATCCGTTCGCCGCGCACTCGATCTTCGGGGGCAGGGTCACCCATGACTCCCGCGAGGCGCTGGCGGCCACCCTGGTCAGTGACGAGGTCGGGGCCGCACGAGTGGCGTCAGCCCTCGAATGCTGCGCTGACCTCCTTCCCCGCCAGATCCGTCCGCTGGTCACCGAGCACGCCGGCGACCGGTCCACCACTCCACCCGAGGTCGTCGCGGCGCTCGCGCTGTCGATGCGCGACGGCTCACTGCGCGACGAGGCGTGGCGTTGGCTGACGCGTGCCACGGCCCCCTCGTACGTCGACTTCTGGACCGACGTCGTGCGGCGGTCGCCGGCGCCGCTGGTGCCCGGGCCGGCGTCCGTGCTGGCCTTCACCGCATGGCTGGCAGGCGAGGGGGCGCTCGCGTGGTGCGCCGTCGACCGTGCCCGGGCGGTCGAGCCCGAGCACTCGTTGGCCGGGCTGGTCGCGGACATGCTGATGTCCGCGACCGCGCCGGATGAATGGGACCTCCTGGGTGGCCCCTCCGTTGGGGTGGCCTGAGGGCGCCATCCGGGCATGTCGTGGACGTCCTCTTGCCATCGGGGCCCCGCTCGTCGCTACTGTCCCTTCATGGGCGAAGAAGTTGAGCAGCAGGAGTTCTCGCGCGCAGACCGCACCCGGCACCGAGAGAAGGTGCGCCGCAACCTCGACGTCTTCGCGCGGATGTTGCGCGAAGCCCGCTTCGACACCGACGACCCGATGACGGGTCTCGAGGTCGAGCTCAACCTCGTCGACGACAAGGGCGACCCTGCACTGAAGAATGCCGAGGTGCTCGAGGCGATCGCATCGCCGGACTTCCAGACCGAGCTGGGACAGTTCAACATCGAGATCAACGTCCCGCCCGCGACGTTGCGCGAGGGTGGGCTGACCATCTTCGAGGACTCCCTGCGCCGGTCCCTCAACGACGCCGAGTCCAAGGCCGCGGCGTCGGGGGCGCACCAAGTGATGATCGGCATCCTGCCGACGCTGGACGAGGGACACATGGGTGCCCACAGCCTCAGCGCCAACCCCCGCTACAAGCTGTTGAGCGAACAGATCCTCTCCGCGCGTGGGGAGGACATCACGATCAGCATCTCGGGGCGCGAGCGCCTCTCCACGACGGCCGACTCCATCGTGCCGGAGGCCGCCTGCACGAGCACCCAGTTCCACGTCCAGACCTCGCCTGACGAGTTCGCCGACTACTGGAACGCCTCGCAGGCGATCGCCGGGGTCCAGCTCGCAGTGGGAGCCAACTCTCCCTACCTCCTCGGCAAGGAGCTGTGGCGCGAGACCCGTATCCCGCTCTTCGAGCAGGCGACCGACACCCGCAGCGACGAGCTCAAGGTGCAGGGAGTCCGCCCCCGGGTGTGGTTCGGCGAGCGGTGGATCACCTCGGTCTTCGACCTGTTCGAGGAGAACGTCCGATACTTCCCGGCGCTGCTGCCGATCACCGACGACGAGGACCCGCTCCAGGTGCTCGAGTCCGGGGGCACGCCGACCCTCCCCGAGCTGCGCCTGCACAACGGCACGATCTATCGCTGGAACCGCCCGGTCTACGACATCGCCGACGGGGTGCCCCACCTGCGGGTGGAGAACAGGCTGCTCGCGGCCGGACCCACGGTCGCGGACACGATCGCCAACGCGGCGTTCTACTTCGGGCTGGTGCGCTTCCTCGCCGAGAGCGAACGCCCCCTGTGGTCGCAGATGTCCTTCTCGGCCGCAGAGGAGAACTTCCACGTCGCCGCTCAACAGGGCGTGGACGCCCAGATCTACTGGCCCGGCGTGGGCCAGGTGCGAGCCACGGAGCTCGTCCTGCGCCGGCTGCTGCCGATGGCAGCCGAAGGCCTGGACGCCTGGGGTGTCGAGCCAGAGGTCCGCGACCGGCTGCTCGGGATCATCGAGCAACGATGCCTGCTCGGCACCAACGGGGCCGAGTGGTTCGTGGGGCGCATGAGGCAGCGAGCCCGCGAGGACAGGTTCGACGCCCTGCGTGCGACGCTGCTCGAGTATCGCGAGCGGATGCACACCAACGAGCCGGCCCACACCTGGGATCGCGACTAGGACTAGGGCGCGGCCCCGGAACGCCGCCGCAGGCGCGTCCACTCGCGGCCGACCCCCGTGCGGGGGTCGCGCCAGCCGGCGCGGGTGACGATCACCAGCGGCACGTCGACGTCGGCCTCGGCACAGGCGGCGTACCACGCGGCCGACCACAGCACGTCCGCGTCGTGCAGGGCGAGCGCTCCCACGCGGGTCAACCAGGCCCACCGGTGGGGGCTCTGCGCGGCCGTGCGCTGCAGCAGGGCGGCCGCGATGTCGGTACGGAGCGCCTGGTCCAGTGCCTGTCCTGGCTGCACGACGTGGCACTCGTTGGACGCGTCGGGCACCCCGACATGAAGGGCGACCGGAGCTCGACCGCGGGGCGCGGACTCCTTGAAGGACAGCACCGCCGCACGGAATACCACGTGGTGCGTCCGGGTGATCGGCGCGGTCACGGGCATGCCCGTCAGCCTGCCCTGCCGGACCGGATCGTGCGCCCGGTCGTCCACAGTCTCCCGCTTGCCCGCCGCATTCGATACGGTGCCAGCGTGGCTGGGCGCAACGAAGCGCACCGGCACGTGAGAAGGAGGCACCATGGGCACCGTCGTCGTTGGATACGTCCCCAAGCCGGAGGGCGAGGCTGCTCTGGCAACCGCCATCTCTGAAGCCAAGCTGCGCGGCAGCAAGCTCGTGGTGGTCAACTCGCACCGCGGTGGCAGCGAGTTCGACCAGGACAAGGCGCGACTGGCCGAGAGTGAGATGGAGTCGGTGCGGAAGACCCTGGACGACTCGGGCGTGGACTACGACATCCGGCAGCTCGTGCGGGGCTTCGAGCCCGCCGAGGACCTGATCTCGTTGGCCGAGGCCAACTCGGCCGAGCTCCTCGTCATCGGACTGCGCCGCCGGTCGCCCGTCGGCAAGCTGATCCTGGGCTCCAACGCCCAGCGGATCCTGCTCGACGCCCACTGTCCGGTGCTGGCGGTCAAGGCCGACTGACCACTCCGTGGTCTGGACTGACTGACCACTCCGTGCTCTGGACTGACTGACCACTGGGTAATCGAGGCCGACTGAGCCCGTCGGGGAGGATGTGCCCATGGCCATCCACATCACGGGCGACGCTGCCGCCGACAAGATCCTCGACGAGTCGCCCTTCGCCCTGCTCGCCGGGATGATGCTCGACCAGCAGTATCCGATGGAGCACGCATTTCGGGGCCCGGCCAAGGTGACCGACCGCTTCGGCACCTTCGAGCCGGCGGCGATCGCCTCGGCCGACCCGGAGGAGTTCGCAGCGATGGCGGCGACGACGCCTGCCATCCACCGGTTCCCTGGCTCGATGTCGAGCAGGTTGCAGGAGCTGGCCCGGATCGTCGTCGACGACTACGACGGCGATGCCTCGAGGTTGTGGAACGAGGCGAGGGACGGCCAGGACCTGCTCAAGCGCATCATGGCCCTGCCTGGCTTCGGTAAGCAGAAGGCGCAGATCTTCGTCGCGTTGTTGGCCAAGCAGCGCGGCGTACGCCTCGAGGGCTGGGAGTCGGTCGTGGGGGACTACGCCCTCGACGGACACCGCTCCGTCGCGGACGTGGTCGACCCCGACTCGCTGCAGAAGGTCAGGGACTTCAAGAAGGCCAAGAAGGCGGCAGCCAAGGCCACCGACACCACTCCGGACACCGCGCCCGGCACCGCTTGAACGGTGCCGGGGCGGCGCGGGGCACGGCATCAGACGGACGACTCCTGTTGGTCGTTCTCGCGGGGCAGCTCGGGCGCCTCGGCATCGCCCTGGAGGGCCGACGTGCGCCGGGAGGCCAGCAGGCTGGTCGTCGTGGTGACCATCAGGATGGCCAGGATCACGCCGAGTGAGGCGAGGGTGGGCACGTTGGGCACCGAAGGCCACACCTCGTGGGCCCAGTGCAGGACCAGCTTGACCCCGATGAACCCGAGGATCGCTGCCAGCCCGTAGGAGAGGTGCACCAGCTTGTCGAGTGCGCCCTGGAGCACGAAGTACAGCGCCCGCAGCCCCAGCAGGGCGAAGGCATTGGTGGCGAAGACGAGGTAGGGGTCGCCGGTGATGCCGTAGACGGCAGGAACGGAGTCGACGGCGAAGACGAGGTCGGTGGCGAACACAGCGATCACGACTAGGGCGAGCGGGGTCAGCCAGCGACGACCTTCGCGCCGGACGACCATCTTGGTGCCGTCGTACTCGTCCGTCACGGGCATCACCCGGCGGACGAGGCGAACCACCCGCATCTGGTTGATGTCCACCTCGTGGTCGTTCCCTAAGATGGCATCGCGGAGCAGCTTGACCCCGGTGAGCAGCAGCACACCACCGAAGACGAGGAACACCCAGTCGAACCGCTCAAGAGCAACTGCCCCAAGAGCGATGAAGATCGAGCGGAGGACGAGGGCTCCCACGATCCCGTAGAGCAGCACTCGTTGCTGCAACACCTTGGGGACGGCGAACGCCGTCAGCAGCAACATGAAGACGAACAGGTTGTCGACGCTCAGCGTCTTCTCGACGAGGTAGCCGGTGTAGTACTCCAGTCCGCGCTGGGATCCGTGGACGTTCCACATGTAGAGCCCGAACGCGAGGGGGAGTGCAACGTAGAAGCTCGACCAGGCGACGGCCTCCCTCATCGACACTTCGTGGGGTTTGCGGGTGGCAAGGAAGTCGACGGCCAACAGGGCGACGACAGCGGCGATCGTGACCCACCACAGGGTCGGGGACGCGATGGAATCGAGCATGGAGGTTCTCCTCGGGATCTCAGGAACACAGAATCTGACCTGAGGTCTCCCTCGCCGGTGGTCTCATCGAGCCCCGGCGCCCACCCGAGGCGCGAGCTGCAGGCGCCGTACTGACCGGGTGTTCTTGGTGAGGTACTCCCCTCGCGGCAAACTGTACAGAGTCACTCGAGAATGAGGGTCTGGCGACGACACGAGGGCGCGGTGGCAGCGCTCGCGGGTGGCCGTGGCAGAATGACGGCGCGGCTCTTGACGTTAGAGGTCCTTGCTGCGCCCCGATGTCGTTTTACGAGAGGTGTTCGTGTCCCCGAACGCACGGAAGTTGCTCCCCGCAGAGGTGCTCGCGCACCCGTCCATCGTCGCCCTGATCGAGCGCGGCACCCCGATCGGCAGCGTTGCCCCTGAGGACGTCCGTCAGGCCAGTGACGACGCGGCGGTCGAGCCGCGTCACCTCAAGGCCCTGATGGTCCACCTCGGCAGCCTGGGTATCTCCGTCAACGTCGACGCGGCCAGCATGCGCGCGGTCGCGGCCACGACGAGCACGCGCAAGACCACGACGGCCGCCGCCAAGAAGGCGCCGGCCAAGAAGGCGGCGACCAAGACCGTCGAGCCCGCCGATGCTGCTGAGCCGGTCAAGAAGGCTGCGGCCAAGAAGGCCCCCGCGAAGAAGGCCCCGGCCAAGAAGACCGCCGCGAAGTCCGCAGCCGCACCCGTCGACGTCGCAGCCGACCTCGAGCCCGGTGCCGTGGGAGCAGACGGCAAGAAGATCCTGCCGGACATCCCCGATGAGGAGTTCGAGAAGGACGTCAAGGTCGACCCGACCATCAAGGAGGACGAGAAGCAGGCCTTCACCGTCTCCGCCTCCGACGACACCGACGAGCCCGAGCAGCAGGTCATGGTGGCCGGTGCCACCGCCGACCCGGTCAAGGACTACCTCAAGCAGATCGGCAAGGTGCCCCTCCTCAACGCCGAGATGGAGGTCGAGCTCGCCAAGCGGATCGAGGCCGGCCTCTTCTCCGAGGAGAAGCTCGGCAAGGGCGGCAAGATCAGCCCCAAGATGCTCGAAGAGCTCGAGTGGATCTCCCAGGACGGCCGTCGCGCCAAGAACCACCTCCTGGAGGCCAACCTGCGCCTCGTCGTCTCGCTCGCCAAGCGCTACACCGGCCGCGGCATGCTCTTCCTCGACCTGATCCAGGAGGGCAACCTCGGTCTGATCCGCGCGGTCGAGAAGTTCGACTACACCAAGGGCTACAAGTTCTCGACGTACGCCACGTGGTGGATCCGCCAGGCGATCACGCGCGCCATGGCCGACCAGGCCCGCACCATCCGCATCCCCGTGCACATGGTCGAGGTCATCAACAAGCTCGCACGCGTGCAGCGCCAGATGCTCCAGGACCTGGGCCGCGAGCCCACGCCTGAAGAGCTCGCCAAGGAACTCGACATGACCCCCGAGAAGGTCATCGAGGTCCAGAAGTACGGTCGCGAGCCCATCTCGCTGCACACGCCCCTGGGCGAGGACGGTGACTCGGAGTTCGGAGACCTGATCGAGGACTCCGAGGCGATCGTCCCGGCCGACGCAGTGAGCTTCACGCTGCTGCAGGAGCAGCTCCACGCCGTGCTCGACACGCTCTCCGAGCGGGAGGCCGGCGTGGTGAGCATGCGCTTCGGTCTGACCGACGGGCAGCCCAAGACCCTCGACGAGATCGGAAAGGTCTACGGCGTGACCCGCGAGCGGATCCGCCAGATCGAGTCGAAGACGATGAGCAAGCTGCGCCACCCCAGCCGTTCACAGGTGTTGCGCGACTACCTCGACTGAGGTTGACGCCCACCAAGTTGCTCCGGTGCAGGTCAGAGGCGCTTTTAGGGCCTTCGAGACGACACGCTAACCCAGCACAGCGCTCTTAGTCCAGATATTCGGCTATGCTTGTTGCATGTCGTATGAACTTGGACTGATCCTGATTGGCGTCCTCGTCGCTTTCGCAGCAGTCTTTCCCCGCAAGGGATTTTGGGGAAAGCCGCGCTGGACCGGTGGCGGTAAGCGAGAGGACCGTGAGTCGGGTAACGCCCGGGAGATGGCCACTTGGGGTTGGCTCGGCGTGGTTCTGGCTTTGCTGGGTCTAGTCCTCTACGCCGTGTGATCCATGGCGAACGATGTGCGAGTCGCTGACGTCCGCCTGCTCTCGCAGTCGTGGCAGCTCGCCCTGCGCGCCGAGCGCAAGAGCCCCCAGACCCTCAAGACCTACGGCGACGGGCTGAGGCTGTTCCTCGACTGGTGCGAGGCTGAGAGCGCCGAGCCGATGACGCGCGCGGCGCTGAACGGCTTCACTGCGGCGATGCTCGACAACGGCAACGCGGCCGCCACGGCCCGCGCACGACAACTCGCCGTGAAGCGCTTCGCGTCCTGGGCTGTCGTGGAAGGCGAGATCGACGCAGACCCCTTCCTGAGCGTGAAGCCGCCCAAGCTCGACCAGGTGGTGATCGAACCTCTGACCGAGACAGAGCTGCGAGCTCTCATCAAGGTGTGCCAACCGCCCAAGGGTGCTGAGCCGAAGGTGGCGCTGCGCTACCGCCGAGACGAAGCGATCGTGCGCCTCATGATCGATGCCGGCATCCGGGCCGGAGAGATGGTTTCGCTCGAGCTGGGGGACCTCGACCTGATCGCCGGCGAAGCGGTTGTGCGTCGGGGCAAGGGTGGCAAGGGGCGCAGGGTGCCGGTCGGGCCAGAAGCGGCACTAGCCCTCGACCGCTACCTACGTCTGAGGCGTGCCCACAGACTCGCTGACCGACCTGCACTATGGCTGGGGGACCGGGGGA
Source organism: Nocardioides sp. (assembly GCF_035576065.1). Classification (GTDB taxonomy): domain Bacteria; phylum Actinomycetota; class Actinomycetes; order Propionibacteriales; family Nocardioidaceae; genus Nocardioides. The sequence goes on along the minus strand of NZ_DATLWX010000022.1, from coordinate 9,084 downwards.
AGGGATTCACCTACGACGCCCTGCACGCGACACTCAAGGAACGCGCGATCGCGGCAGGCATCGAGGGCTTCCACCCACACCGGATGAGACACACCTGGGCGCACCGCTGGCTATCCGCGGGCGGCTCCGAGTCAGGCGCGATGGCCGTAGGCGGCTGGACCCGACCCGACATGCTCATGCGCTACACGAAGGCTCAGGCGTCCGCTCGAGCCTCTGAGGAAGCCCGGACACTGAACCTGGGGGAGCTGTAAGCGTGCGCTGTGCCCACTTGCCCTACCACACCGGTGTAACTATGCTGGGCGTGACAAGAGAACACCGAGTTGCTCAGTGTCTCCCCGATGTACGGGAAGCCCGCGGCCCATAAAGAGGACCTGCCCCTGTGGCCGGCCCCGGAGTCCGGACTAGGGGAGTGCCCACCATGTGTGTGGGTCGCCAAAGAGGCCGCGCCGTCGATTGAGATGGCCGGGGTGGGTAGTCACTGAGAACTGACGGGAGTACCACCCCCCGCCGGGCCGACGAATCACAGATTGATTCGCCGCGCTCGGCGTTCGTGATTTCCGAAAGGGAACGCGATGCTCACCAACTCCGAACGCTCGCAGCTCGGCAAGCTCGCCGCGCACGAGTCCTGGGGCCGCTGCACTGACCGCGCCGGGCGCACTGCGAATGCCCGCGCGGCCCTCGATCAGAAGTTTCTCGACGAGGCGAGCGGAGACCCCGTTCGCGCTGCGAGTCTTCGCAAGGCTCACTTTGCTCGGCTGGCGCTCAAGAGTGCCGTAGCGCGCCGTAAGGCGCGCGACCTCACGGCCACTGCGGTCAAGGCAGAGTCCGAGTTGGCCTCCCTCGGAGATCCAGATGCTGCCTAATCAAGCGGGCCAGTGGCCCGCACACAGCCCTACCGCACCGGCCGGAAGCCGAGACAGTCAGTCAGGAGGCGTGTCCCCGAGAGTGGCCGCGCGGGAGTTCTCGCGCCTCTTCGCCGCCCATGGGATTACGACGCATCCCGCAGAGGTACGGCGCATCGCGGGCAAGTTCTGCGACGCCGGACATGACCTCTCGCGCGTCGAGGACTTCGTACTTGCTTACTCCGACCCGACCGGGGAGTCCGCATGGCGTCTTGCCGACCGAGACAAGGGACTCGGGGAGCGCTTGCGACGAGTCGAAGCCGCACGAACCGGCGGTGTCCATGCCTGACGAAATGCGAACGGCCCCCGGCGGTGAATCCGGAGGCCCTGTTGTCCGCGTGGCTGCTGACACTCACCATTCTAGCGCCTGCACCCGATGCGAGCGATGCAACGCGGCCCTGACTGCTGCGCGTTCTATCGAGCGCGGTCTAGGTCCTGTCTGCTGCAAGGCGGTGGCCTAGATGGGAAGCCGAGTCTTGACCGTCCTGCTCGGAGACAACTTCGCTGAGTTTTCGGGACACAGAAGCCGGCAGCTTTACGTCGACCTTCGACGCCGACCCCCGGTTTTCAACACACGGACAAAGCGTTGGACCTGCCAACTCAGCACCGCGGCCGACCTCTGCGCCCTGGCAGAGTCGCGGGGCTGGTCCGTGCTGGTCAGCGACTACGCGGAGGCTCCCAGGTGAGGCCCGAGAAGCTGGACCAACTCGCGCGCCGGCTGCTGGTTGACATCTTGCTCGAGGCCGATGAGCGCTACTGGCTCAAGCGCGCGGACGACTTCGATCGAGTCGGCACACTCGCCTGCCGTGAGATAGCACGAGCATGCCGCGCCAAGGCCGAGCTGTGCCGCCAAGACAACGGCGACGTGTGGGCTGGCTTGCTCGCCGTCGATCTCGGGGAGGTCGCATGACCAGGCGACGCACTCCCGACGACTGGCGCAGGGAGGTCTACCGCTCCACGACCCTCAGCGACCGGACGAAGGTGCTGCTGCTCTTCCTTGCCGACCACATGAGGGAAGACAGGAAGGTCAGCGTTCCCCGCGACCGGATCGCCAAGGCTCTGGGCCGCTCCGAGCGGCGCATCACCGAGCGCATCACCGAGGCGCATGACGCCGGCTGGCTGAGCACGGTCGTCCGTGGCCAGAAGGGTCTGACTGCCGTCTATCAGGGCCTTTTTCCAGACGTGGTCAGCGGGACGGATGCCCGCCCCCTGAACCGCAGGGTGAGCCAGTTCAGCGGGACGCCTACTAGCCCCCTGAACGATGCTGAAACCCGCCCCCTGAACGGGCCAAAACAGGCGTTCAGCGGGACACACGGGGGTCCCACCAATAGAAGAGCGGACCTGTCGGTTCGTGGTGCGGACCGTGACGAAGAGCGCAGCGAGGAACAGGTGCCACGTGAGGCCGTGGTCGACCACCGGGGCCGTGCCACCCACGACCGAGAGGAAAGCGCATGACCGCGACCGTGCTCGACCTCATCAGCGCTCGTGAACGTAGGGGACGAAACCCCCTGCACTTCGAGGACGACGTCGACGCGATCACGTGGGTCCAGGGCCAGATTGCTGAGGTCCGCGACCAGTCCGCGGGCGTGCTCCTCATCCCCACGGCGGCGCTCGACGTCCGACTCGCCCAGGTGTCGGCCGTCCTCGCTGCGATCGGCGACCTCTACCAGCGCGACGAGAAGGGCACGCAATGAGCTTCCTGTCATCCATCCCCACCGAACCCAAGCGCACCGACCGCAAGCCCTGCCCGGCGTGCGAAGGCACCGCGTCCGGCTGTCGCTCCGTCGAGTGGCTCCGTGGCCGGCGCTGCTGCGAGACGTGCACCGGCAACCACGACCAGATCACCACCCCAACCCAAGGAGACCGACCATGACCGACACCCTGCGCCAGTGGGCGCCCATGTTCAACGACTGCGCCGAGAACGTGCACGACCTGCCCGCTGACGTGCTCAAGGCACACAAGGCGGTCATCCGGCTCGACGAGAAGTTGGCTGCCATCGCCGCAGACCGACCCGACCCCAACGCGGCCACCCGCGAGGTAGTCGCCGCTACCAAGGCAGCCGCGCTGGCAGGCAAGGCGTGGCCCGAGGTCTCAGCGATTCGTGTCGCAGCCGATGCGGTCGCCGACTACGACGCGCGCCGCCAGACGATCGAGCGCGCCCGCGAGGAGATGGCCGGCGAGGTGCATGACCTGATCATCACCGGAGTGGACGTCATCTTCTCCGAGTACCTGCGACCCGTGCACGACCGCCTCGCAGCCACCTTCACAGCCGCGGCGAAGGTGATCCCCGAGGCGCCCACGACCGACATGCTGATGCGGGCCGACGACAAGGTGCGCACCGCCTGGCTGTCCCTCGATGACAGCGTGAGCGCGTACACCCGCATCCGAAACACCGCCGAGCGGCTCAACCGTCTCAACCCGGTGCAGAACGACACGTCCGGTGAGTTCGCGATGATGCGCAACACCGTCGATGTCTGGCCAGACTGGCAGGTCGGCCGTACCGCGCCGTGGGCCTCGACCGACCCGCGCCTGACGTATCTGTGGCTGATCCGCCACGGTGCCGAGCTGTGGTTGCCGACCAGCGCCGAGCGTGACGCGGCGTGGTGGGCCAAGCACGGCGAGGCCGTCGAGCGTCACCGCACCAACCGTCAGCAGTCTCAGGCTCTCGCGGCGGTGATGGGCGGATGAGCGAGGAGCGGGCCACTGACATGAACGCTCGCCTACGGCTGCGCAGCACCACCACCCCGGCAGACCTGATCGCTCGCCTGTTCGGCACGCCTGAGGCCGCCCCCGAGGGGGACGACGACGGGGGCGCAGCCGCATGAACACGGGCTCAGGGCGTGAACGTCACGCGGGCGCCCAACGCGACCGTGAGCGAAGCCGGCGAGGGTCGAGTGACCTCCTATCCCCGCCGACCCGGCTGCGCCCTGAGCCCGCCTCGGACTCGGACTCCCCGACCTGGGGCATGACCCACAAGCGCGCTGCCAGCAGAGGACCGCATAGGCAGTGGGGGTGATCCCCGAACAGACGTTCGAAGAGTACCGCGGGAGAGGTGCCTCGCAGTTCGGAGGGCTCAAAACTTCCTGGGGAGACGCCCGTGAGAGCGCCTGAGGGCCTTGGGGCCGGGGGTAAGGCACTTTGGCGTGCCGTCTCCGAGACTCACGAGCTCGACCCGATGCAGCTAGTCACGCTCACCGAGGTGTGCCGCGCCAAGGATCGTCTTGACCGCCTCGACGCGATGACCCGTAGCGGCTCCGATGAGTGGGCGAGCCTGCCCGGAGTTGTGCTGACCCTCGACCCCGAGGCGCGAGTGAACTCAACCGCCGACCTCTTGAAGCAACTGCTGGCTTCGCTGCGATTGCCAGACAAGTACGGACGACGCCCGCAGCGCCGCGGCACCCCGCGAGGCGTCTATCGCCTGAACTCTTCGACGCGCAACCCCTACCCACGAAGGAAGTGACCTCATGACAGACCCATCCGCGGTCCCTGGCTACGAGCATGACGAACCCCTGACCGGCCTCGATACGCACCTCGACGACCTTGTGAGGGCTCTGGGGCGCTTCCCCAACCTCCCCGGCCTCATCGCCGTTCTGACCGCCTACGACGCGGTGCTCGGCGGCCTGACACCGAGCGACCCTGCCGTGGTCGATGCCGTCGCCGCTGCGGACGTCTGGCGAGCCCTGGCTGACGTCGCAACCGACGTCAGCACCCTGCGGAACATGAAGGAGAACAGCTGATGGCCGTTCGTAGAGAGAGTGTCCGTCTCGGCCTCGAGGATCACTTGAGTCCGGGCATCCTCAAGGCTGCCGCGACGGTCGCCCTGCTCAACCGCGAGTTGGGCACGCTCTCCAGGCAGGAGGTCGCCGCCTCCCGCTCCTCGCAGGCGTTCGTGCGTGATGTGCAGGCCATGGGGCGTGCCGCGAATGGCACGGAGTCGCAGATCGACCGCCTGTCTGGTCGCCTTCGGCTGCTCGGCGAGGCGGCGGCGATCTTTGGGCCCGCCGCAGGTCCGTTGGGGGGCGTCGCCGCGGTCGGTCTCACGGACCTGTCGGCACAGCTTGGCTTCGCCGCGGTGGGTGCCGGCGTGCTCATGGGTTCGATGCGGGGACTCGGGACGGCCATCTCTGCGATGAACAAAGCAGACCTGGAGCCGACCACCGAGAACATCGCGAAGGCCAAGGATGCCCTGAATGCGCTCGCGCCGGCCGCTCGCGAGTTCGCCGAGGAGGTCCGCGGGCTGGCTCCGACCCTCAAGGCGGTTCGCGACATCGGCGCCGAGTCCCTCGTGCCTGGCCTCACCGCGTCGTTGGATGACCTCGAGCGGCTTGGACCGAAAGTCGCCACCATCTTCGACACCGTCGGCGGCGCGCTCGGATCCATCGCGTCCGACGGCGCTGCGTCGCTCGCGTCTGACCGGTGGGCCATCTTCTTCGAGTTCATCGCCCGAGAGGCCCCCGCCGCCCTCACCGAGCTGGCTTCCACGATCGGTTCCATCACGCACGGCATGGGCGAGATGTGGATGGCCTTCCAGCCGCTCAACGACGGGTTCTCGTCGTGGTTGATGGACGCAGCTGCCGACTTCGACGACTTCGCGTCCGGACTCTCCGAGACCCAGGGCTTCGAGGAGTTCGTCGAGTACATCCAGACCAACGGCCCACAGGTCGCTGACACCCTGGGCGCCATCGGCAATGCTGCGCTGCAGATCGTCCAGGCCGCTGCCCCTCTCGGTGGGCCGGCCCTCAAGGCGCTGGAGTCGGTAGCCGACGTGGTCGCCTCTATCGCGGATTCGGACCTGGGCGGGCCGATCCTGGCCGGCGTCGCGGCGCTGTCGCTGCTCAACCGCACACTGGCAGTGACCGCAGCCCTGTCGAAGACGTCCATGACGACCGGGATGTTCGCCGGCGTCGGCACGCTCCAAAAGGGCATGAAGTCCGGGGCGGGCTCGATCCGGTCCGACTTCGCCGCCATGTCGGACTCGATGGTCGTCTTCGGCTCGAACGCCGAGAAGGCCGGAGCCGCGACTGAGCGGATGAAGGGCAGGCTCGCGGGACTCGGCCAGGGCGCTGCCATGATCGGCGGACTCGCAGTCGCTTCTACGGGGGCCGCAGACGGGATGGGCCTGACAAACACGGCATCCCTGGCGTTGATGGGCACCATGATCGGCCCATGGGGAACTGCCATCGGCGCGGGAGCCGGTCTACTGCTCGACTGGAAGGCCGCCAACGAAGCCGCGGCCCAGTCGACCCGCGACTTCGGCCTGGCATTGCAATCCCTGACCATCGAAGAGCTTGACGCCGGACTGGAGGAAGCCCGACGGATCCAGGGCGAGCTCGCCGGCGGCCCCGGGGAAGAATTGCTCCAGGAGCGCATCACTCAAATTGAGGCGCAGCGCGAGGCGACCGCCGAGCTCAACGAAGCAGAGGCGGCCCGTGCTGCCGACGCGAAGACGGCCGCAGCGATCTACGCGCGCAGCGTCGGCGTGAACGTCGACATGGGCAAGTCCGCCCTGGCGACCGTCAAGGAGATCGAGGCGCAGGCCAAGGCGATGATCGAGTCGCGCGAGGCAGCGCAGGCGCTCGCGCAGACCTTCGGCGGGCTCGGCTCGTCCCTGAACGACTCGAAGGCGTCGTTCGCCGATTGGTTGGCCGACATGCGGGCCGGCACCCGCGCGCTGAACAACTTCAACGACAACACCCTCGCCGCCGCGAAGAAGGGCCTTGACGGAGGGCTCATCAAGTCCTTGCGCAACGCCGGCAAGGAGGGCGCCCTCCGGATGGAGCAGCTCGCCAACGGCACGAGAGCCGGCGTAAACAAGGCCAACGACGCTTACCGCGACCTGCAGCGCGAGACCGAGCGCACCAGGGAGATCACCGAGCGACTGTCGGGCATGGTGGTCGACATCCGCACTGAGAAGGCTCGCGCGTCGATCGCATCGCTTGAGGCGCAGCTCAACGCCATCAGTGACGAGGACGTGTACATCAACGTCCGGCACAACCCGATTGGCTCGCCCCCCACAGGCTTCGGCCCCCAGAGCGACTTCGCGACCGGCGGCTACACCGGCAACGGCGGCAAGTACGAGCCCGCTGGCGTAGTCCACCGCGGCGAGGTCGTGATCCCACAGGAGGATGTCCGGCGCGATTGGGACTTCCTCTCGTCGCGCTACAGCCACCTTCCCGGCTTCGCTGGTGGGGGCAAGGTTGGCGACAAGAACGACAAGGCCAAGGAGCGCGCCGAGAAGGCCAAGGAGAAGGCTGAGGAGGCTCGCGAGCGCGCTGAGGAGCGCCGCCAGCGTGCGGAGGAGAAGCGCCAGCGGCAGCTGGACAAGCAGCGGACCAAGGATCTCCTGAAAAGCGACCTCGGCGACGACCGCGAACAGGCTCGCCTGGAGCTGGACGACGCTCGGCGCCGGTTGAAGTCGGCGAAGAAGGCCGACCGCCCCAAGGTAGAGCTGCTGGACGCTCGTCTCGCGGTGAAGACCGAGCGGAGCGACCTGCGCGAGATGCGCAAGGAGCTTCGCGCCGAAAAGGCCGCGGAGACATTGCAGAAGGCCGCCGACGTGGCCATGCTCGCGGCCCAGGACCAGCTCAAGGCCGGTGAGGATTCGCTCTCGGCGGCCGAGGACATGCTCAAGGGAACGCAGCAACTCCGTGACGGCCTGTTCGAGTCGGTCTCCGGTCAGTTCTCGGGCTCGCTCACGGGTGGTGGTCTGGCTGGGCTCATGCGAACTCTCGGCAACGATGCCAACGCCGGGTCTTCGATGGACAGCACCCTGCGGGCTCTGGTCGGCGCAGGTCTCGACACGACAGGCGCCGCCGCTGGCTTGTTCCAGGAACTCGCCGCGTCCAACGACCTGAAGACCACCAACGAGCTGCTGGCCGGCGGTCCAGCCGCTATCGAAGCTGCCGAGCAGGCCTACGCGCAGCGCAGCCAGATCAACACCGCGCGCGGGAACTTCGCTGCCGATGCATCCTTCGCCGAGTCGATCGCCATGCAGTCGCGGATGGTCGACATCGCTGAGGCGCAGGTGGCCCGACAGGAAGTCACCATCGCTGTGCTCGAGGCGAAGTTCGAAGAGGCGATCGCGGTCGCACGGGACACGGGCAACCGCGTCTCAGCGGTCGCCGGTCAGTTCGCGCAGGCACTTGACGGCGTAGCGGCTGACGCCGGCCGAGGTAGCAACCACTCACAGGCCGGCAGGTGGAGGGGATGAGCGACGCTCGTCGATAGTTCCACTTCCGCGTGCGATGGTGTCTCGCATGAGCGATCAGGAAGACAGGGATCTGCAGGGCATCCTCGATGACGTCACCTTCGAGGTGCAGACTCGGGGCGCTCGGTTCGAGCGGATAGGCACCACGGAGCCGGACGACCCATCGCACGTGGAAATACTCAAGATGCCCAGCGAGCCGAGCGGCGACCCTGTGTTGGACACACTGGGCCGCCTAGCGGACACGCTGGGCCAGCAGATCGTAATGACTTCGCGCATCAGCATGGAGATCGCAAAGTCGCTCGGTTTCGATGTCGGGACCTTGCAAGCGGTGGTCACCAGGCTCGTGGAGCAAGACCAGGAGATCGAGGCGCTACAGCAAGCCGTTGACGACCTGCGCCGGCGTCTATGACGGCCAGCACCTAAGACGCAGAACCTCCCACGGTCTCGGGTCCGTGGGAGGTTCTGCGTCTACGCGTCGGGCAGCCCTCGAAGCCACGCCTCAAGGGCGGCGTAGGTGTAGAGCTCCTTGCCTCCCGGGCGCGTCTCATCCTGCGTGAGTCGCTTGGCCTTGAGTGCGCCAGAGCTCTTCGCCTTGGCGATCGTGTCGACGGAGACGCCGCACATCTCGGCGGCCTCTTTTCGGGTGTAGGCCAGACGCGGAAGGTCTCTCATGCACCAATTCTCTCCATCCATCGAGGAGTGCCGTCTGGCACTCAGACCCGCTCCGCCGTCTCGACAAGGAACTCGAGCGCCACGATGAGATCCTGCGCATCCTGGACCGAGAGCGAGAGGCGCTTCTCGAACTTGAGGTTGTTGTACTGGGGCCAGTGGCGTAGGTAGACGTCGATCACGGGCTCCCCCTGCCCGCGCTGCTTCAAGTGAGGCTCGATCGTCGCTGCGCGGATGTCCCTGTCTCCCGTCGAGGAGTTGCCCGAACAGTGGCCGGCATATCTGGAGGCGAACACGGTCGGGACC
>NZ_DATLWX010000021.1:0-50007 GCF_035576065.1 Nocardioides sp. | reverse complement strand
CGTCGCGAGCGCCGCACCGCCGCGGCTGTGCTCAAGCTTGTCCAGGCGACCAAGCGCGTCGTAGCGCAGGTCGGTTCGAACGCCGTTCGGCCTGACGATCCCAGTCGGCGCACCCGTCGCGCCGTACTCGAAGCCGAACGTACCCAAGCTGGAGTCGGTCAATTCGGTGACGCGGCCCAGGACGTCGTACTCCTGCGACACGACGCGGCCTCCCGGCATCGTGGTCGATGTCTCGCGGCCGAGGTCGTCGTAGGCGTAGCCAATCCGGCCCGCCGGCGAAGTCACCGACGAGACCAGCCCGAAGGCGGTCCGCTCCCAGGTCGTGGTGCCCGAGCCGTCGATCAAGGCCACTCGACGGTGTGCCGCGTCAAAGTCCTGCCGGATCTCGCCATCGGCGTTCACGATCCGCACCAGGTCGCCCGCCGAGTCGTACTCGTGAGAGGTGACCAGACCTCGCCGGTCGGTGACCTTCACTACCCGCCCAGCGGCGTCATGCTCAGTGATCTGCGCCCGGCCCAGCGGGTCGGTCTCGGTCACAGTGCGACCACCTGCGGAGTACGCCCAGGCTCGCTCGTTGCCGCGCGGGTCGGTCACCTTGGTCAGTCGCCCGGACGCGTCGTATCCGAACCTCACGACTCCCTGCAGCGCGTCGGTGATTGTCGTCTGGCGACCGGCGTCGTCGTAACCAAATGTCGTCACCCGACCCAAGCGGTCACGCTCAGTGAGCAATTGGCCGGCGGCGTCGTAGCTGTACTGGGCCGAACTGCCCGCGGCGTCGGTGAGAGCGGTCATTCGGCCCTCGGGGTCGTACTCGAACCGCGTGGGCCGCCCAGCCGGGTCGACCAGCTTGGTGAGTCGACCGGTGGCGTCGTAGGTCGACTCCGTTGTCTTGCCGAGCGCATCGGTGATCATGGTGTTACGCCCGAGCGCGTCGAACGCGAGCCTGGTCCTGGAACCTGTGTCGTCAGTGAAGGCGGTTCGGTGACCCGCTGCGTCGTACTCGTAGGCCGTGGTGCCGGTGATCGGGGACGTGTTCGTCCGAATCGCGCCCACAGCGTCATACGACGTCGACGCGGTCGTACCCATCGGGTCCGTGGTGCTGGTTCGACGGCCCATGGAGTCATAGGTCATCTTGGTCGTGCCTGCCCCGTCGTTGATCTGCAACACATTGCCCAGCGCGTCGTAGGCGTAGGTCGTCTCGATTCCAGCGGCGCTGATGGAAGTCTTGACCAGGTCGTTGGGTGCGTAGGTCGTTCTGGACTCGCCGCCGAGCGGCGTGCGTGTCGCGACGACCCGGTCGGCGGCGTCGTAGTCGTACTCCGTCGTCAGGCCCGACGGGTCAATGATTGATTCCAGGCGCCCGGCTCCGTCGTAGGCATACCTCGTCGTCGCGCCCGTCGGGCTCTTGACTGAGGTAGTGCGGCCCATAGCGTCGTAGGCGAGTAGCGAGGACCGGCCCAGCGCATCGGTCTCGCTGACCACACGGCCAGCTCCGTCGTACTGGAACGTCCGTTCCTTGCCGTTCGCGTCGACATATCCGACCAGTTGGTTGCGATCGTCGTAGCGCCACTCGACGGTACGCCCTAGCGCGTCGCTGGAGGTGCGCAGACGCCCAGCATCGTCGTAGGACCAGATCGCTCGGCCACCGGCGGCGTCGACGGCGGCAGTCTTGCGGCCGTTGGCGTCGTACTCCCACTTGGTGGCGTTGCCCAACGGATCGGTGGCGGAGAGCACTCGGCCCTTGCTGTCATAGGTCCATGTCTGCTTGTGCCCGAGCGCATCGGTGCGCGACGTCATGTTGCCAGCGGCGTCGTGGGCGTAGGTGGTGGCCTTGGCGCCAGCGTCGATGAATTTGACCAGGTTTCCGTTGCTGTCGTACTCGAAGCGGGTGATTCCGCCGTTGGGGTCGGTCAGCGTCGTGGGGTTTCCGAACCCGTCGTAGGCCGTGACGGTCCTGGCGCCTCCTGGCTCAACAGAACTCGTGAGGTTTCCCTTGGCGTCATACGTCGCCTTCCAGATGCGGCCAAGGCTGTCGCTGCGCTGGACGATTCGATCGGCGTCGTCGTAGACGAACTCGGTCGCTCGCTGGGAGCCGTCAAAATTTTCGCTCATCCGGATGGCGCGACCATCAGAGTCGTACGACGTCACCGTGGTGAGGCGGCCGGACGCATCGGTGATGGTCTCTTGGCGTTCGCCTACGTCGGACGATACCTGCGTTCTGTTGCCCTCCCCGTCGATGATGGCGACAAGGCGACCGTCGGCGTACTCGTAGCGGACGTAGGCACGCCCCGTGGGGTCGTCTATGCGGTCGAGATAGTGCCCGGTGAGGTATGACAAACGTGAGGCCACACCTCGCTGGTCGGTCACCGTGCTGAGATCGCCTGCCGCGTTGTAGGCGTAGGTGACCTTGGACTGGTCCGGACCCGTGACGGAGACGATTCGACCTTGAGCGTCACGGACGATGTCGATGGCCACACCCGTGCTGGAGCGCACGCCGTCACGGCCGAAGGTCGTCACGTTCCCGAGCCGGTCCTTGATGCTGGTCAGTCCGTCCTGTGCGTCGAGCCGGTACTCCACGCCGTACTTGTCGGTGAGGACGAACCTCTGGGGGTCGAAGACGGGGCCCGAGCCGAACAGCCCGCTGTTGAGGTTGCCGTTTGTCAGGAAGAGGCCGTCGTCACCGGCCACCCGCAGGGTGGAAGTGGTCCCTGTGCGCCCGGCGAACTTCGCGGAGGTGAGTCCGGAGACGAAGGTCGATCCCTCGGCCGGGCGCAGGTCGAAGATCTCATTCCGCCCGTCCGGCCACGTGACGGCGACGAAGTGAGGGCGGGTGGACTTGAAGCACAGTTTCGAGAAGATCAGGCCACCGCCGCAGCTCTCCATCGTCCAGCCACCGGCGCCCAGAGGGCCGTTGTCGGCGACGGTGAAGTTCGAGAGGTTCATGGTCCACCCGACACCGAAGTCGCCGACTGACTTGTCGAAGCTGTCATACGCACGGGTGACGTGGAGAGGGAGGCCACCCACGCCGACCGACATGTCGGTGAGCGCCACCTGATACCGACCGAGCTTGAGATCGCCGTCCACGACGACCGTCACCCGCTTCGTCGTCATTCCACCGTTAGACGTGGCCGCTCGGATGACCAACTCGTAAGCCCCGTTGGGAAGCACGGTCGGGTCCAACATGACGTCGACGTCTGTGCCGGTGCCGTTACCGAGCAGGCTGGCTCCGTCCTCACCGACTCGCTGGTAGTCAACCCGCCACGACGCGACGGTAGATCCGTCTGGCGGGCTGAGGGTCGTGGTGACGCGTGTTGGCGCAGTGACGATGGCGCCCTCAGCGGGCGACACGACGCCAACCGCGGCCCCCGGAATCTCCGGGTTGGTCCCGTCACCACCGATCGGCATGACCGTGATGTCGCCGACCTCGACCGTCTGGGGGTCGTCGGTGGTGACCGGGTCGAGCTCGCTACTCGTGACGGTGCCCTGGGCACGGATCGCGGTGGTGCCAGCCGGCAGTGGGGAGCCGAGCCGGAGCCGGAAGTCGACGTTGGCCTGCTGGAACGGCGCCAGGGTGCCGAGGTCGATGCCGACCCCTGGCCCGGCGGTGATGGTCCCCTGGCTGGTGCGCACCGAGTCCGCGACCACGCTGGTGCCGGCGGGGGCGGGCAGGTCCAGACGGGTCCCGGTGACGGCCTGCGTGCCCACGGATGAGACCGACAGGTCGTAGGCCAGCGTGTCACCGGCGGAGACTCCGCCCGAGCCGTCCGCGTCAATGACGAGTCGACCGCCGAGCGAGGCGATCAGCGCCGGGGTGGGACGGGTGACCGTGGTCCGCGTCGGGTCCGCCAGACCCGGCAGCGCCGGGTCGTCGGTCGCGAGCGTGCCGAGTCCCGTCGCCGAGACGGACCCCTGCGTCTCGATCCGTGCCGTGCCGGCCGGGAAAGGCTGGGCGACAACGACGTCGAACACGACGCGACGAGTGGCCGAGCCGGCGATGTTGGGCAGGGTGAAGGTGGCCTCGCCACCGGCAAGGGACACCGTCCCGCCGTCCGGGGTGGCCCCCGACCCCGCGACCAACGTCGCGTCGGCAGGCGCGGGCACCCGGCCGCTGACTCCGGCCAGGGTCACGCCGCCGCGGTTGGCGACGGTCAGGGTGTAGCGCACCGTGTCGCCCGGCGAGACCGCACCGTCGCCCGCGACGTCGCCCACGAGGGCGTCCACCAGGGTCGCGGAGAGAGTCGCGGGGAGCTGACGCTCGACTGCCAGGTCGGAGCCGGAGAGTCCGTACGCGTTGCCACGCGCGTCCTGCCAGGCGGCCGTGCCGCGAAGGATGACACTGCCCGATCCGGCGGCCGGGGCTGCATACGACGTCCGCGCCGTGGCGAGCTCGCCGGCGTCGAGGGCGGTCGGTGCTTCCGTCACGGACAGAGCAGTCGCGTTGGCCGTGGCCTTGGTCTCCAGAGCTGAGGCACCGGCCGAACCGTGGTTGGCCAGCTTGATTTCGTAGTCGGCGCTGCTGCCAGCCGGAATGGTCGCGGACCCCACCGTGGAGACGCCGACGACCGGCAGCTCCCGGGTGGTGGTGACCCGCTGCAGTGGCGCGACCAGGAGGCCGACGCCGCCGGTGGCCTGGGCGTATGCGGCGCCGTTGAGCTGGGTGCCGTCGAGGGACAGGAGGCGGCTCAGGTAGCCGGCATCGGTCTCGGTCACGGCTCGTGCGGATGGGACCGGGACGGTCCACTCACGGTGGCGGGTCACGGACTCGCCCGGGGCGATCCGCGCGTCGGGGTCGGTGATCTGGATGACTTCGGCATCACCGTCCGGGAGGATCGAGGTGACGGCGACCTCGGCAGCGTCGGCGCCGAGGGCGCGCAGCGCTGGGGCGAAGTCGGTGCCGTAGGTGTAGAGCCGACGCGCTTGAACCGTCGAGGGGTCCAGCGTGAAGTCGACCCGGGTCCGCACACCAGTGGTGCGGCTCGGGTCAAGGAGCTCTGCGATCTGCGCCGGGGTCAGGCTCAGCTCGGCCTGCACGCCCCACGTGGCCCAGCCACCGGGCGCAAGAGTCGTGCCGACGACGGCTCCGCCTGCGGCGTACTGCACGCCCTCGAACGGGTTGGCGCGCACGTGCACGGTCATCGACGGGTCACCCAGGCCCGCGACCGGGACCCACGCGCCGGTGCCCGCGACCTGGCGCTCCACGGTGAAGTCGTGCCCCACGACCCGGGCCGTGGAGGTGTCGACGTTCTCGAGGCCGATCAGCGAAGGGACGACCAGGGTGGTGCCAGCGTTGGTGACGGTGACGTCGTAGCCGAGCAGGTCGCCGGGCAGCGCTCGCTCGCGGTCCACGGCGAGGTCGATCGCGAGGTCCGGCACCACGACCGGGCCGGACACCGTGTTGCCGGGGCGGCCGCAGTCGGCGCCGCGCACCGTCACGTCGGTGCCGGTGATGGCGACGGTGTTGCCGAGGATGCCGCAGTAGAAGCGGTTGCCTGCGCCGGCGACGCTGATCTCACCCGAGCCGGCGAAGAGCACGCCGAGGAACTTCGACGACGACGTGGAGATGTCGATCGCCTTGGTCCCGGTGGCGCCCGCGAGCATGAGCAGGCCGTCAAGGTAGGGCTCGAAGGCCGGACGCGAGCCGGCGATCTTGATGCGGCCCTCGCTCACGAGGGTCACCCGTCCATCGATCTGGGAGCCGTTCAGCTGGATGTCACAGTTCGCGTAGTAGACACCGGATGCCAGCGACGACTGCACGTCGTGCCAGCTGCCACCCGAGCACAGAGCCGACATGTCGTGGTAGGCCGAGCCCATCTCGACCGCGACGGGACCGCCGGGACGGAAGTCGGCGACCTGCGGGTTCATGGGGAAGCCCAGGACTCCGGACTTGACGGGCAGCGGCGTGAAGCTGTTGCGCGTGGTGTCCGCGGAGATCGAGCCTGCGTACGTCGAAGCGCCCTTGATGGTCTTGGTGGCGCCGACGAAGCGGAGCTCGCCGTTGGTGTGCACGCGACCCTGGATCTCACCCGAACCGCCGGCCCAGTTGAGGGAGCGGCTGGCGGTCGAGTTGGCCCACACGGCGGCGGGCTCGGTCACCTCGAGCTGGTCGAGTCGCTGGATCGCGATGCCTCCGTCGTCGTCGGTCAACGTCACGACGATGTCGAAGCTGCCGGCCCGGCGATAGACTTGCGAGCCGAAGAACGTGCCCCACCCGGCACCGGCGGTGGTCACATCGACTGGCGTGGTCGTGCCGTCGCCCCAGTCCACGACCGCAGTGTGGGTGTCGAGCCAGCCCCCGTCGGTGAGGGTCGCGTTGACCTGGGTGACGCCGCCGGCAAACGAGTCACCGTGGGTCAGCTCGAGGGTCGGCACCAGGTTTGAGACCTCGACCACGACCTCGTCCGTGGCGGTGCTGCCGGTGCCGTCGGTGACGGTCAGCTCGAAGACATAGCGACCGTCGTCGGGAGCCAGGAACGTCGGGCGGGCCGAGGTGCGCGACGACAAGAAGACCGGCGGGCCCTCGGTGGAGCCGGGACGCCACGAGTAGGAAACCTCCCCGGTCACGGTCACCAGATCGGAGCACGTCGTCTCCGACGACGTCCCTCCCGAGTCTTGACCGGTGACGGTGAGGCAGATGCGGTGCTGCCCCTGGCGGAGGTCCGCCGGCAGGTCGAAGGAGACGTCGAGGTCCGCTGGACCATCCTTCGGCAGGCCGAGAGAACTGCTGAGGTCGACAGGGGTGCCGCCGTCGATGGTGTAGCTGGCCTTGATGATCCGGCTGGAGATGACCTTGGGCAAGATGCCGGGAAGGTCGGAGACGACCGGGACGTTGGTGCACGTGCCGCCCGAGAGCGTTGCCATGTCAATCAGGCGACTGCCGACCGACGTGCGGGGGGCGCACTGGCTGCCGGAACCCACCGCGAAGGCGTGGAAGGTGACCGGCGGGTTGCAGGGCAGCACGGTCTTGAGGGAGCCGGAGCCCTGACCGTCGGACATGAACGCGGTGACGAGGTTGGGCGAGCCCGTTGTGGCGAGCAGCTTGCAGCTCGTGGTCACCGGCGGCAGGAAGTTGGTGCCCCCGGAGCCAGTGACCCGCTTGATGGCCTGCACGATGTCGGCGACCCCGTTGCCGTCGGCGTCCGCCTCGGGCGAGACGAGCGTCCTCACGGCGGCCGTCGGGTCGAGGTCGACAGCGTTGGCGCCGCTGCTGAACGTGATGAGGGCGACCTTGTCCACGGTCCCGGACGCGGCGACCTCCTCGTGCAGCTTGAGCGCGGCCGCGAGCTCGCAGTCCAAGATCGTGTTGGCGCGGCGGTCGCCGTTCACGTCGCCGCAGGGTCCGCCCTGGAAACCGGCGCTGCCGGACACGTCGACGACGTAGGCGATCGAGGTGTTCTGCGTTGCCGGACCCTGGCCGAGGGAGACCGAGCCGCCCACCCGGATGCCCGTCGCCTCCTCATCGAGACCATCGAGGGCCGCGCCGAGCGACGTACCACCCGGCAGCGCGCCGCGCTGCTCGGACGCCTGCAGCGCGGGCTTGGTGCTCGCCTTGGAAGCCGATCCGTCAAGGGTGACGGTGGAGCCCTCGTCCACGACCTGGTCGAGTCCCGCGTCGGCTACGGGGGCCGGAACGGGGTCGGGGGTCGGGGGCTCAATCCCGGGGAAGAAGCCCGTGCCGTTCCATGACAGGACGTCGATGGTTTGACTCGCAAAACCGGATGCTGCGGTCAAGCCGAAGTAGCCCTCGTTGCCGCCGACCTCTGCGGGGATGTCAACGGTCGCCGCCACCAACGCCTGATTGGGTCGCTCGCCGGTGTCCGAGGCTCGCACCTCGAGTCGGTGGCTCGGGCCGTCGTAGTCCACCCACCCGGTCCAGACGTTGCCGTTCTCCAGTGACGCCGGCGGAATCCCGGTGGCGATCGAGTCGACGCTGCCCCCGACGTTGATCCCCACGTGGTTGCCGTTCGGGTCGCCGGGGGCGCCGTTGCCCCAAGTGTCGAACTCGACTCCAATGGAATTCTTGATCCCGAGGTAGCCCAGCCCACCGCCATAGCCTCCCACCGTGTCCGGGGACGGGCCGACGACGAAGACGATCCCGTCCGCACCGCTGTTGCGATTCTCGCTGATACGGAACTGGAACTTCTGGGAGAACGACGACGCTCCCTGTGGAGTGCCGATCTGGATCGGCTGGTCCCAGAACACTGAGGAACTTTCACCTCCCAGCGAACGGAGCACTCGAAGGGACGGATGCCCCTCGACGTCCACCGGCTGAGCGGCAGCCGCCGCGGCACCATGCAGGTTGAGGCCATCAAGGCTGGAGAAGTCGTCGAACCCGAAGGTGACCGTTTGGGACGCAGCGGCCGGCATCGACGTCGCCAGGGAGGAGGCCTCCGCCAGGGACTGCCCCGAGAGGATCAGCGACCCGGCAAGCACACCCATCCCGAAGCGGCTGACAGCTCGCGAAAACGTCCCGAACGAACCCATGTTTCCCCCGTGCATCGATGTGACAACGGAGGAACGCAAGCAGCAATTCACACTCGGCCGATAGGCCCGGGAGGGATGACCATCCTTTCCGGCTGGTCTGGTCCAGCCCTATCGGACTACCGGACACGTCATCGGCATGGGCACAGTGGACGAACTGGTTTCAGACTCAAGCACTACGGACGACCCTTCCAACGAGCCATGAGGGCGGGACCGCCTCCCGACCCGACTGACCGCGGGGCGCGTGACCAGCCGCGCAGAGACAGTCCCGTGTTTGAGGCTGCGGACCCCTATTCTGAGCCCATGCGTTTCCTCCTGAAGCTCCTCGCGTACGCCGCAGGCCTCGCCGCCGCAGCCTGGCTGCTCGAGGGCATCTACTTCCTCGGCGCGTCCGACGGGGGATCCAAGGAGCTCGACGCCAAGATCCTTCCCCTCTTGGGCGTCTCGTTGATCCTCGCCGTGGTCAACACCATCGTCACGCCGGTCATCAAGATGCTCTCGTTCCCCCTGCTGCTGGTGACGCTGGGCCTGTTCATGCTGGTCATCAACGCACTGATGCTGCTGCTGACGGCCGAGATCGCCGAGAACGTGGGCCTGAACTTCCAGGTCGACGGCCTCTTCTCCGCAGGCATCGGCGCCGTCATCGTGACGGTCGTGACCTGGATACTGGACGCAGCGCTGGACGATTGAGCGTGCTTCCCGTGCCGCACATGGCCGGCCGCTATCGCGTCGCGTTCATCTGCTCAGGCAACATCTGCCGATCCCCGAGCGCCGACGTCGTGCTGGCGCACCACCTGGCGGAGGCAGACCTCGCAGACCGCGTCGAGGTGGTCTCCGGCGGCATGGGCGACTGGCACGTCGGCAACCCGATGGACGAGCGGTCGGCGAGCGCCCTGAGCAGCCGCGGCTATAACTCCTCCCAGCACCGCGCGCAACAGGTCCAGGCCGGGTGGTTCGAGCGCGACGACGTGCTGTTCGCGATGGACGAGAGCCACCGCCACGACCTCCTGCGGCTGGGTGGTGGTGACCGGGTCCGGCTCTTCGGCGACTTCGATCCGGAAACTCCGGGGGTGGAAGTACCAGATCCCTACTACGGTGGCACCGACGGCTTCGAGGAGGTGCTGGACATGATCGAGCGCACGTGCCGCGCCCTGGTCCCCCACATCGAGCGAGTCCTCTCGCCCTCATGACCCGCCAGCCGCTGGTCGCCAAACGCGCCGAGGAGCTCCTCGGGTCTGCCGTCGTGTCCACAGCGCCGGTCGCCGGCGGCGACATCGCCACGGCCACCCGGCTGCGTCTCTCCACCGGACAGATGGCGCTGATGAAGACGGTGGCGCACGCGCCCGAGGGCTTCTTCGAGGCCGAGGCAGCGGGACTGCGCTGGTTGGCGGAAGTCCCCGACGGTGTTCGCGTCCCCGACGTGCTCGCCGCCAGCGCCGACTGTGTGATCCTCGCCTGGGTCGAGCCCACCCCCAAGCACCATCCCGAGACGGCGATCGGTTTCGGCCAGGCACTGGCAGCCACTCACCGGGCCGGCGCTGCGACCTTCGGCTTCGAGCACGACGGCTTCATCGGCCGCTTGCCCATGCCCAACACGGCGTGCGACACCTGGCCGGAGTTCTATGCCGTACGCCGCGTGCTGCCCTATCTCAAGCTCGCGCGCGACCGCGGCGCCGTCACCGAGGGCGAAGCCACGACCGTCGAGTCGGTCATCGGCAGGCTCGCCGCGCTGATCCCGGACGAGCCACCCGCCCGCCTGCACGGCGACCTGTGGAACGGCAACTGCCTGTGGGGTCTCGACGGCGCCGTCCACGCCATCGACCCGGCCGCCCACGGCGGGCACCGCGAGGTCGACCTGGCGATGCTCCACCTCTTCGGCCTCCCCCACCTGCCGCGGGTGATGCAGGCCTACGACGAGGTACACCCGCTCGCCGACGGCTGGGAGGACCGCCTGCCCCTGCACCAGCTCTTCCCGCTGCTGGTCCACGCGTGCATGTTCGGTGGTGGGTACGGCGCCCGCGCAGCCGCCGTCGCGGCGCGCTTCGCCTGACCCCGCCTGACCGTGTCTGACCACGTCTGACCCCGTCTGACCCCGTCTGACCAGGGACCCGCTCAGGCCGGGGTGCGCACCCAGTCGCTGCCGACGCGTCGTACCAGCCCCTGCTGCTCGAAGGCCTCGAGCCACCCGGTCATCGGCCAGCGGCCCCACCGACGCTGGTAAAGCCGGCCATTGCGCAGGATCGCATCGAGGTGCTCGACCGGCGGGCTGCTGACCGCATGGTGCTGGTGGTAGGCGCGTGCCCCACCGACCCAGCCGAGGCCGACCCCTGCAGCGAGGGCGGTCCTGCCGAAGTCGGTGTCCTCCCCGCCGTACCCCACGTAGTCCTCGCAGAACCCTCCCGTCCGGGCCCACGTCTCCGGAGCCACCGCGCACGACAACGACCAGAAGAGATCAGGGTCGTCCGAGGACAGCGTCTCCCCCGGCGGCGGCGCCGGCCGGGCCGGGTGCGGGGCGTCCAGGCGCGCCAGCGCGTCCGGGTCGGCGTCGGGATAGCCCTCCAGGGGCGGCGGGGGGAGGTAGGTGACCGGCCCGGACCAGATGGACTCCGGGCGCTGGCTGACGACATCGGCGTACGCCGCAACGAGCTCACCGCCGGCCAGGCAGTCCACGTCGAGCAGCACCACGGCGTCGACCCCCTGCGCCACGGCCTCGCCGACCCCGCGGTTGCGGGCAGCCGCAAGCGGCAGCTCACCGTCGTCGACGGGCACGTGCACCACCTGTCGCGTGACCCCACCGACGGTGGACGACTCGATGCCCGGGTCTCCCATCGCGACCGTGATGTAGACGTCGGGCGCACGCGAGCCCGCAGCGAGGGACCGGTGCTGGCCGGCGAGGTGCTGGTGCCGGTCGTGGGCGAGGGTGACCACACCCACCCGCGTCATGACCGGGCCTTCATGTCTGGGCTCCGACCGCGACCTCACCGCGCACGCGGAGGGCGAGCTCGGCGAAGCGAACCCCTGCCCGTCCGTCGCACCAGCGCGACCAGTGCTGTCCGTCGAGGGCGCCCGCCCGATCCAACAGGTCGGGCCAGCCTGTCGCCGGCCAGGTGGCGCACACCACCGCCGGCCAACCGGAGCCCAGCACCGTCGCCGTCACCAGCTGCTCGTCGTGCGGACGCGCCTGGGGGATCACCACGGCGGGGCGCCTGGCGGTGGCCGTCTCGGCGATGGCGTTCTGACCGGCATGGGTGACGACGACGTGCGCATCCGCGAGGACCGCGGACGGGTCGACCACCCAGGTGTCGGGACTGCCGTCCAGGACCGTCCAGTCCCAGCCAGGGGTCGTGCGTCGGGCTCGTTGGATGTCGGCGGCGCTGACGTCGTGACCGCCCGTCCCGAGCAGGACCACCACCCTGCGTCGGCCAGCGCTGCGGCGTACGGGCAGGGCATCGGACCGCACGGGATGGCGCGACATCGCCCCCACCGGCACCAGGCGCTCCAGGGCGGCGGCGGACAGGCCGTGCGTCATGCCGGTGACGTCGGCCGGCCAGAACGAGACGAGGGCGTCCGCCACCTCGAAGCCGAGAGCGTGCGCCGGATCGTCCCGTCGCCCGGGAAGCACCACCGCCAGCGTGGGGACACCGTGCAGCCGCGAGAGCAGCACCAGCTCCACCGACACGTCCACGACCATGAGGTCGGGGTGTGCGAGGCCGATCCAGGCCGACACCGCAGCCATCCGCGCCCGGAGTCCGTCGTCGCGCAGGGGTGCCCAGTGCAGGCGACCGTTGGCGGTGACGTCACGGGCAGTGGCATCAGGGACCTCGTCATCTCGTGGAAGCCGGACCCACTCGCCGGGCCAACCGGCGGGCCGCTCCAGCGACGAGAGGCCGGTCACCTGCTCACCGTGGGCCTCGAGCTCCACGGCGAGCGCCTGGGCACGGTGCAGGTGCCCCCGACCGACGTGGTGGACGTAGTAGCCGATCACGCGGCTGCGTCCGTGCCGACCGAGTCGAGGTAGAGACGTTCGTAGGCGTCGATCATCGCCTCGGCCCCGCAGGTGAGCACGGCATGACGGCGTACGGCGTCACGGTCGAGGCCGCGGGCGGCGCGCATCGCATCCGCGAGGGCATCGATGTCGCCCGGAGCGACCAGGAAGCCGCCCTCGTCTCCCACGACCTCGGGCAGCCCTCCGCGCGCATAGCCGGCGACCGGGGTCCCGCAGGCGATCGACTCCGCCGCGACGAGGCCATACGGCTCGTCCCACATCGGGGTGACCACGGTGACCGAGGCGCCGCGCACCAGCCGGCCGAGCTCGTGCTGGGTGAGATGGCCGGCGTAGGTGATGTCCTCGGTGAGACGCGGCGCGATCTCGCGCTCGAAGTAGGGCTTCTCCTGGGCGGGTCCGGCCAGGACGAGAGGAAGTCCGGCGCGCCGCGCCGCCTCCATCGCATGGTGCGGAGCCTTCTCGGGCACCAGGCGTCCCGACCACACGGCAGGACCCCCGCCGGCGCCCTGCGTCCAGGCAGCCAGGTCGAGACCGTTGGTGATGACCCGGCTCGGGACCACGTGGCTCCAGGCCTGGGAGGTCCAGCCGCTCACCGCGACGAACGACGAACGTCCACCGCCCAACCTCAATGCGGACTCGATGAGCGGCAGCGGCGGCGTGTGCAACGTCGTCAGGATCGGGACCGAGACCGCCGACGCCATGGCGATCGGCAACGGGTGCAGGCTGTGGTTGTGGATGACGTCGTAGTCGTCAGCACCCGTGCGCGCCAGCTCGAGCATCAGCCCGAGGTAGGCGTGGTGGTCCGCCAGCCACGCTGGCGGGGGCGCATTGCGGTCGGCCAGGGCGGCTGCACTCGGCGTGAAGGTCTTCAGCTGCAGGACCCGGGCCGGCAGGCTCGCGTCCGAGCCCGGCCCGGCAAAGAGGGTCACGTCGTGTCCGCGCGCGGCGAGCCCCCGCACCATCGTGTGGGTCATCGCCTCGAGACCGCCGGCGAACGGTTCGCGGATCGGATAACGGCTGGAGGCGATCAGGCAGATCCTCATGCCGAGGTCCGGACGAGGTCGGCATAGAGCCGGTCGTGCATCGACCCCACGACAGTGCGCTGGTGACGTCGCTCCTCGATGCTCGTCGCGGCGACCGCGTGTCCGTCGTACGCCGCCCTCACTGCCCGGACCAACGACTCCGGGTCGAAGCCGGACTCGTCGTGCTGATAGCTCAGCACGGGCGCCTGGTCCGCGAAATATCCGCACGTCGGGGCGATGACCGCGGTGCCGAGGTCCCGACACGCCTCCAGCCAGCCGCTGTGCGTGCCGAAGCGGTAGGGCAGGACCGAGACGTCGATCGAGGACAGGTAGCGCCACAGCTCGTCGTCGGTGAAGTAGTCGTGCACGCGCAGGTCGAGCAGCCCGCGGTCGGCGTACTCCTGCAGGAGTCCGGCCAGCTCGGCGTCGTAGCGAGCTCCGCCGTCCTCCAGGACCTCACGATGTCCGTCGACCTGCAGCACGGCGCCCGGCAGCTCCCGCAGCGTCTCCACCAACGTCGGCACGAGCGGGTGCGGGTGCATGCCGGCGCGCAGGCTCTTGACGTGCAGACCGACCCGGAAGCCGGACCGACGACCACCGCTGTGGCGGACTGACTCCGCCCCGTTGGCGGCACGCATGGTCTCGAACGGCACCACGTGGGGGTGCGGCAGCACGAGCGCCTCGCGGCCCCACCGGCGCTTGATCTCCTCAGCAGCTCCCTGCGTCAACGTGATCAGCCGGTCCGCTGCGGGGACCAGGACGTCGAGCTGCTGGTCGTGCAGCTCCCGGTCGACGTGGTGGGGGTTGCGCAGGTCGTGGACGGTGAAGACGAAGGGTCGACCGCGCTCCCGCAGGCTCGCCACGAGCGCCTCCAGGTCGGCGACGCTCCGGGCGTCGAAGCCGAAGTGCAGGTGGAACACGTCGAAGTCGTGGCTCTCGACCCAGCTCGGCTCCAGCATCACCGGCGGCCACCACTTCTGGGTCGCTGCGGCCGTCCCGCCCTCGGGGTCGGGGTCCGGCAAGCGGATGGCTCTGCTGCCGGCCTCCGCGCTGAGGTGGCGCACGTAGACGTGGTTGGCAGGGACCGAGGCGACCACGATCCGACGCGGGTCGTCCGCGACGCCGTCATCGTCCGGGCGCACCTGTCCCTCTGCCCCGCTCGAACTTGTTTCCGCTCGATCCAGCACTGCGACCTCCCAGCCTCCAGCAACGACTGCGCGGTCGGGATCGCCGATACGCCGAGTCGTTGTCGATCATTGCCACGAATCCGCGAAGCTCGGGCCGGGTCGCAGTGCGCCACGTCAGGGTGCGGACTGCGCTGGCCGTCGTGCGTCAGCGGCGGCGGGCCTCCCAACCCGCGTCACGTCGACGTTATCCGCGCGGCGCCGGGCGCCATCACCTCCGACGGGGTGGATTTGCCGGGGGCATCCTGATCGGTCGATCCAGCCGCTCTCAGGCGTGGTGAGCGGTGATGACCACTGTCGCTGCTTGGACGTCCGTGACATCGGCCTGCAGCGCGGCCTCGTGGATCCGCCTGCGGGCGGTCTCCAGCTCGAGTCCCATGCGTGCTGCCAGGATGCCGGTCCCGACCTCCACCACCTGCTCGTCCCGCACACGCCGCGGGGCGTCCTCGGCGCGTCGGCGTGCCTCGAACCCGAGGTCGGCGTTGGTCACCGCACCCTCGGCGGAGGCCCCGAGCGCGGCGGCCAGCTCGTCGTGATGTCCTGCGAAGGCGTCCGCGGACGAGGCGTACAAGGTGATGCCGCCGACCACCCGGCCGTGGTCCAGCACCGGGAGGGACAGGCTGCTCGCGACACCTTCCGCGCTGTCGGCCCGCGCTATGTGCGCCCAATGGTCCTCGTCCAGGAGAGCGCGTGCGGGGGCAGGACCGGCGTCTCGGACCGGCAGGCGCAAGACGTCCGGGTCGCTGGGCTCGGGTTGCAGCATCGGGACGCCGGGTGCCACGAGGGCGAAGGTCAGGTCCTGGTCGAGCAGGGTGAAGCTCAGGCCGACACACTCCGAGACGATCCGTTCGGCGCTGTCCCCCATGGTCATCAAAGATCCCTCGAGGTCGGGCTCGCTGAGGCTCACGTATTCGTCCAGCGCTTCTTGCGTGCGGTGCAGGAACTCCATCGCGCCTCCTCTTCTGGTCTCCCCAACTCCATACTGTGCCTGCCCGCGGAGCCTCACTACACCCGTGAGGACCCCCAGTTGCGGACCGGCTGGCATCCTTGGGCCGTGCCCCAGACCCGTCCTCGCGTGCTTGTCGTCGACGACGACAGGGCCGTGCGCGAGTCCCTGCGACGCTCGCTCGAGTTCAACGGGTACGACGTGTCGCTGGCCGCCGATGGCGCCGAGGCCCTGGCGACACTGGGCTCCTCCCACCCCGACGTGGTCGTGATGGACGTGATGATGCCGCGCCTCGACGGGATCGAGACCACCCGTGCCCTGAGGGCGACCGGCAACGACGTACCGATCCTGGTCCTGACCGCCCGCGACGCCGTGGGCGACCGGGTGGAGGGCCTGGACGCCGGGGCCGACGACTACCTCACCAAGCCGTTCGCCCTCCAGGAGCTGCTCGCCCGGCTACGCGCGCTGCTGCGTCGCGTGGTGCCCAGCGAAGAGGACGAGACCCTGTCCTTCGGCGACCTCACGATGGAGATCGCCTCCCGCGACGTCCGTCGCGGCGATCGCCGCATCGAGCTGACCCGCACCGAGTTCACCCTGCTGGAGATGTTCCTGCGACGGCCGCGCCGCGTGCTCGAACGATCCTTCATCCTGGAGGAGGTGTGGGGCTTCGACTTCCCGACCAGCGCCAACTCCTTGGAGGTCTACGTGGGCTATCTGCGGCGCAAGACCGAGACGGACGGCGAGCCACGCCTCATCCACACCGTCCGCGGTGTCGGTTACGTCTTGAAGAACCCATGAGCGAGCGGAGCGAGCGAGTCATCCAGCACAGCGCGGAATGTGCCTCATTCGCGCACGGAGCGAAGCGAGTACGCGCATGAGTTGGGTGGCGCGACGCTGGCACTACCGGCGCTCGCTGGCCTCGCGGGTCGCGCTGCTGACCACGATGGCGGTCGGGGCGTCGATCGCGGTGATGGCCCTGGCCGCCTTCATGGTCATGAAGCACGAGACGCAGGCCGCGCTCGACCAGTCCCTTCTCAACCGCGCCACCCAGGCCGCCGGCTCCAACGCCCTGTCGGAGGTGACCGTCCGAGGGGCACCGGCGTGGATGCTGGGCGCCGCCGACGTGAGGATCATCTTCGTCAACGCCGAGCGCGAGGAGATCCTCTCGGCCGATGACCTCCCGTCCTTTGCGCTGGGCAAGCCCGAGCTCGCGGTTGCGGCGGGCGAGAGACCACACTCGATCCGGACGCTGAGCGACGAGGGCGGCACGCGCTACCGGGTCGCGACGGTTCCTGCGGGGAGCGGGCAGGCACTCGTGCTGGCCCAGTCCCTGGAGTCGCAGGACCTCACGATGCGCAAGCTCGGCACGGTCATGCTGGTCTCGGGTGGGCTCGGGGTGCTGGCTGCGGCGCTGGCGGGTTGGGCGGTGGCCAGCAACGGCCTCCGCCCGGTGCGCCGGCTGACCCGGTCGGTGGAGAAGATCGCGGTCACCGAGGACCTGACTCCCCTGCGCGTGGAGGGCGACGACGAGATCGCCCGCCTCGCCGCGGCGTTCAACCAGATGCTCGGGGCGCTGGCCGCGTCCCGCGATCGGCAACGGCGCCTCGTCGCCGACGCAGGCCACGAGCTCCGGACGCCACTCACCTCGCTGCGCACCAACCTCGACCTGCTGGCCCAGGCGGACGGTGCCGTCCCGACAGGTGCCGTGGGACTCTCCGACACCGCCCGTCGTGAGCTGCTCGACGACGTGCGCGGTCAGATCGAGGAGCTGACGATCCTCGTCGGCGACCTCGTGGTCCTTGCCCGCGACGATGAGCCTGAGGCGGCGATCTCGGCCCTCGACCTGGCCGAGGTCGTGGATCGCGCCGTGACCCGGGTCCGCCGCCGAGCGCCCGGGCTTGAGTTCGACGTACTCCTCGAACCGTGGCCGTCGCAAGGAGACGCGACCGGCCTGGAGCGGGCGATCACCAACCTGCTCGACAACGCGGCGAAGTGGAGCCCTCCCGGCGGCACCATCACGGTGCGGCTCGCTGCGGGAGTGCTGACCGTGGACGACGAGGGGCCGGGCATCAAGGCGGCCGACAGGGCGCACGTCTTCGACCGGTTCTGGCGTGCGGAGGAGTCACGCTCGATGCCCGGCTCAGGCCTCGGGCTGGCCATCGTCCGCCAGGTCGTCGACCAGCACGAGGGTCACGTCGAGATCGAGGAGTCCCCCGGCGGGGGCGCGCGCATGTCGCTGTCGATTCCGAGCGGAACTGACCCGGGCGCGTCAGCGTCCGGACAGTTCAGAGAGCAAGGCCGGGAGTGAGCTTGCGAACTCCTGAGCGGAACTGACCCGGGCGCGTCAGCGTCCGGACCGTTCAGAGAGCAAGGCCGGGAGTGAGCTTGCGAACTCCCAACGTCCGAGACCTCACTCAGTGGCGAAGACCGAGAGCAGCCTGGCGGCCTTCCACCTCGACTCGGCCCACTCGTCGTCGACCTGGGACCGAACGGTGATCCCGCCGCCGGTCCCCATCGTCCAGGTCCCGTCCCCTGAGGTCATCACGGAGCGGATCACGACTCCCAGGTCAGCGGGGCCGTCGCCGCTGATCCAGCCGAACGCACCGGCATAGGCGCCCCGGGCCGTCTCCTCCACACCTTCGATGATCTCCATCGTCCGTCGTTTCGGCGCTCCGGTCATCGAGCCGGCGGGGAACAGTGCCCGCAACGCCTCCATCGTCGAGACGTCGTCGCGCAGGCGCCCCGTCACCTCCGAGACGAGCTGGTGCACCGACTCGTAGCTCTCGACCTGCATGAGCGACGGCACCTCGACCGAGCCGACCTCGCACACCATCGCCAGGTCGTTGCGGAGCAGGTCGACGATCATGAGGTTCTCGGCGCGGTTCTTCGGGTCGCGAGCCAGCGACTGCCGGAGCTCCTCGTCCTCGGCAGCGGTCGCTCCGCGCGGGGTCGTGCCCTTGATCGGCTTGGTCTGCAGTGTCCGGTCGGGCGTGATCAGCGCATAGCGCTCCGGGCTGGAGCTGAGCAGCCACGCCCGGTGGTCGGCGACGTCGTGCTGGAGGAAGCCGGCGTACGGCGCCGGGTTGAGCTCACGGAGCCGGACGTAGGCCCCCGCCGGGTCCAGGTCGGTCTGCTCGGTGAGGCGGTAGGTGAGGTTGACCTCGTAGGAGTTGCCGGCGTGGAGGTGCTCCTGGACCTGCGCGAACGCGTCGGCGTACGCCTCGGTCGGGCTCTCCGAAGGCGGACTTCCTGACGAAGTCCTGCACTTCGTGGCCTTTGCAAAGGCCGGGAAGTGCGGGAGTCCCCGGTTAAGCGGGGACTCCTGCGAGTGCTCGAAGACCCGCACGTGCCGAGCCTGCATCCACACGGCGTCGGGCAGCGCGGGGTCCGGGCGGGCGGGGAGGTCGGGCCGGCAGGCGTAGCCGAAGTAGCCGAACCACTGCTCACCGGGGCGCAGGGAGCGCGCGAGTACGCCGAAGATGTCGTCCCCGACGACCTCGGAGCCTCCCCCGGCGTGCCGGGTGACCTCGCGGCGAGCGGCGTCGTAGGTCAAGGACGCGTCGTCCTCGTCGAGCCAGCCGATCAGCGAGCGGCGCCCGGACCACTCGCGTGCGCCACCTCCGTCCAGCCAGAAGCACCGGCGGTGCTCGGCAGCCACGGCGCGGAAGAACTCGACGGGGTCGCTCACGACAGGAAGTTCGCGATCATCGCGAGCCCGTGGGAGGACAGGACCGACTCGGGGTGGAACTGCACGCCCTCGAGCGGCAGGGATCGGTGCCGGGCTCCCATCACGACGCCGTCGGCCGACCACGCGGTCGCCACGAGCGAGTCGGGGATCGAGGTGGCGGCCAACGAGTGGTAGCGCACCGCCTCGAACGTCACCGGGAGGCCGGCGAAGACACCCTCGCCGTCGTGCCTGATCGATTCGACGTCGCCGTGCGCCGGCGGGACTCGGGACACCACACCGCCGTAGGCCGAGACCAGGCCCTGCATGCCGAGACAGACCCCGAGGACCGGGCGGGTACCGGCCAGCAACACCTCACGTCCGACCGAGAAGTCGCTGCGTGAATCGGGGTGCCCGGGCCCGGGCGAGAGGACCACGTGGGAGTGCCCGAGCACCTCGTCCACGGTCACCTCGTCGTGCTGCACCACCGTCGGTAGGACGCCGGTGACGGCCGCGACCAGGTGGACGAGGCTCCACGTGTAAGAGTCGTGGTGGTCGACCACGATGACGTCCGGCGGCACAGCCCGAACGCTAGTCGGTCGCGGGTCAGGAGGTGATGCCGCGGCAGGAGCCGTCGACCGGATCGTTGCCGGACTGGCCCGCGCACGCGTCGAAGGCCGACAGCTTCGCCAGCAGCGCGTTCACCTCGGGCGCGTGCCGATCCTTGGCGAAGGCGTTGGTCTTCTCCCAGACGCGGTTCTTGTAGGTGTAGAACTCGTAGCCGTAGTCAGTCCGGGCGGCGGCGTTGTCGAAGTCGTAGCGGATCAGCAAACCGGTGCGGGTGCGCACGGCGACGTACGACGGGATGCGGTCGAGCTCGTCGCCACGCAGCGCCGAGTCGGGATCCTTCGTGGTGAGCGCCTGCGCGGTGTGCTCGAAGAACACGTGGTTGCGGCGCACCAGGCCCGGGTCACCGAACGTCGGCACCAGCGAGGCACCGAACCGGTAGGGCCGCGGCGTGAGCCCGGCGATCTCCTCGAACGTCGGCGCGAGGTCGATGTTGGAGGTCAGCTCGGCGCGAGTGCCCTTGACCACTCCCGGCCCGACGACGAGCAGCGGCACGTGGACGTCGGCGTCGTAGGCGGTGCCCTTGCCCCGGCCCAGCCCGTTCTGCCCGAGGTGGAAGCCGTTGTCGGAGGTCAGGACGACGTAGGTGTTGTCGTCGACGGCCCGCAGGATCTTGCGAATCGTCCGGTCGATCGACTGCGCCATCATCGCGCGGTCGCGCAGGTCGTTGACGTTGGCGGCCGGGCTGAAGGGGTTGGCGCGGGTGTTCCACGCCTGCGCGCGCTTGCCCTTGCGGTTCAGCGGCCGGTTGTCCTTGCGGTTGTCGCCGAAGCCCGGCAGGTCCTTGGTGGTCAGGCTGGAACAGGCCACCCGGCCACAGTTGCCGGGCTTGCCGTCGCGGGGCCGGTCGCGGAACATCGGCGGGAAGACGGGGTCGCCGGGGTAGTAGGGCTTCGGCTGGGTGCGGTTGTGCGGGGCGTAGGCCGAGACCTCGAGGAAGTACGGCGCCGCGTCGTCCTGGTGCTGCTTGATGAAGCTCATCGCGAAGCGCTCGATCACACTGCCGGCGTACGCCCGGTCACGCGTGGCCATCGGCGCCGACAGGGGCGGCGCGTTGTGCTCGCGGATCTGGACCTGTCCGTTGCTGAGCTCGGTCGAGGCGAAGTCCCAGCCGTCGTAGGCGGAGCCGAAGACCACGTTGAACTCCGACCAGCCCGGAGGGGCCGGTGGCACCGCGCGACCCGGCACCCACTCGTACTCGTTGAGGTACTTGCCGACGAACCCGGTGGTGTATCCGCCCTGCTGGAGCGCGACGTTGAAAGACCGGTCCGGGTTGCCGTATCCCGCGAAGGCGGACCAGCCGCCGAGCGGCATCCCGGGCGCGTCCCCGGACAGGTTGGTGCGCACGCCGGTCTGGTGGGGGTACTGACCCGTGAACAGGCTGGCGCGGGAGACGCAGCACAGGGAGTCGACGACGAAGGCATGGGAGTAGGACGCGCCGCGACGCCGCATGTCCTGGGCGGACCGCATGGTCTGCAGCAGGTCCATCGAGAAGTCGTCCATCAGCACGAGCACGATGTTGGGCCTGCCGGCCGCCTTCTTGGCCTGGGCCGATGACTGGGGTGACGACAGGGCGACGGACTGGGTGGTGACCGACCCGCCGGCGGCCCGCGCCTCAGCGCCGGCGGTGCCGACGACGGCAGCCCCCGAGGCGGTCAGTGCCAGCAGGCAGGCAGCAGCAACAGTGCGTCGTACGTCGATCAAGGACTCCCCCGTGGGTGTGTGGTGCTTCCAGATGGTGACGCACGGCGCGACCTCCGGGTTGTCAGCACACCGTACGCGGAGCTCTACTGCTCGGCGCGGGGATCCCCGACGAGGGCCTGGACGAGGTCGTGGATGAGGTCGTAGCCGTGCTCGGTGAGGATCGACTCGGCGTGGAACTGGATGCCGCGGTAGTGCGGCCCCGACAGCAGGTGCACGTCGCCGGTGGCGTCGTCGCACTTGACGGTCACTCCGTCAGGGAGCACGTCGCGGTCGAGGACCCGGCCGACGAAGGTGTTGTAGAAGCCGACGCGCTCCACCCGACCGTCGTAGTCGATCGGGGACTGCGTGCCTTGGAAGACGATGTCCTTGAACACGAGCGGGATGCCGAGGCGCTCGCACAGCGTCTGGTGACCGAGGCACACGGCGAGGAAGGGTTGTCCGGTCGACAGCAGGTCGTCGACTGCCCCCCGGAAGGCCGCCACCTTCGGGTGCGCGCCGTCGCGGGGGTCACCCGGTCCCGGCCCGACGATCACGAGGTCGGCCCCGTCGAAGGCGCCCGTCGCGTAGTCCTCGTGGCGCACCACGGTCGAGGTCATCCCGAAGACACCGAGGAGGTGGCGCAGCATGTTCACGAAGTCGTCCTCGCCGTGCAGGATCACCGCGTGCTTGCCCTTCAGCACCGGGTCCGGCGGGGCGCCCTCCTGGTCGGTCAGCCAGAACCGGCTCAGCCGCTGGTTTCGTGAGCCGAGCGCCAACAGCACGTCCTCGTCCCGCGCGAGGGCCGCGACCGCGTCGCCGTTGCCGGTCGCGGCAGGCACGAGACCGAACGCGCTCAGGATGCCGCCGGCCTTGGCGTGCGTCTCTGCCACTTCGTACGCCGCATTGCTGTCGCGCACGAGGGTGGCGCCCGCTGTCACCTTGAGCTCGCCGGCGGTCGAAACGTCGGCCGTCCGGATCAGGATCGGGCTGTCCATCGTGGGGTTGCCGCTCTTGTCGCGACCGAACAGCGCCAGCGCCGAGCCGTAGTAGCCGCGGCCCTCCGTCTCGTAGGTGCTGATCAGCTGGCACGCGTTCTCGACCGGAGCGCCGGTGACCGTGGCGGCATACATCGTGTCGCGCAGGATCTCGCGCGAGTCGCGGTCGCTGCGCCCGGCGAGGAGGTACTCGGTGTGCACCAGGTGCGTCATCGGCTTGAGGAACGGCCCGAGGACCTGGCCGCCCTCGGTGCAGATGTCGCACATCATCTTCAGCTCTTCGTCGACGACCATGAAGAGCTCGTAGATCTCCTTCTCGTCGGCGAGGAAGTCGAGCAGCCGCTCCTTCAAGGCTTCCTCGTCGCTGTCCTTCCCGACCCGGAACGTCCCCGAGATGGGGTTCATCCGCACGTCGCTGACGCCGTCCCGAGATCCCTTGACCGACACGTGCCGCTCCGGGCTTGCACCGATCAGGAAGCGGTCGCCGGTGAAGAAGATGAACGTCCAGTAGGCACCGCGCTCCCGCACGAGCAGACGCCGGAAGACGGTGAGGGCCCGCTCGGCGTCCCAGTCGGCGACGACCGCACGGTAATGACGGCCGATGACGAGGTTGGCTCCCTCGCCCTGCCCGATCTCGTCGGTGATGATCCGCTCGACGATCGCTGCGTAGTCGTCGTCCTCGATCACGAACCCACCCCGGTCGGCGAACTCGACCGGCACGTCGGGCAGCGCCGCGAGGAGCTCGTCGACGCGGACCTCGTGCTCCTCGGTGATGTCGACGACCACCAGTGGCGTGCCGTCGTCGATGACGTCGAAGCCGCGCTCGACGATCTGGCGGAAGGGCACGGCCACCAGCCGGTCGGCGCTGCGACCCCGCTCCGGGATGCCGTCCTCGAGGGGTATGTCGAGGATGGACCCGACCTCGCTCGGCGTGCCCCCGATGATCCCTGCCGTCGGTGCTGCCTTGCGGCGGATGACCGCCCACGCCGGCTGCTCCTGGACCTGCGCCAGGAGGGAACGGACGTCGGCGCCGGCAGTCATGGGCGAAACCCTACGGGCGACCGGCCGCCGGCTTCACCCGGCGCTCGCCCTCCGGTCTCGCCCGGGCCGGCCGCGGTGTTGTAACGCCGGGTTGGTCGCTCTACCACCTAGGAAGTATCAGGGTGGGTACAGCTCGTAACCCGGCGTTACAGCAGCCGATAGGCGACTGCTCAGCTGACGGTCGTCAGCAGCTGGGTGGCGCGGGTGAGCACGACGTAGAGGGTGGCGCGGCCGGTGGCCGACTCGTCCTCGATCTCCTGCGGCCGCACGACCACGATGCCGTCGAACTCCAGTCCCTTGGTGTCGAGCCCGGTCAGGACGACGACCCGGTCCTCCCCGCTCGGCGCGAGCGAGGAGTCCACCGCGGCCCGGGCACCGGCTGCGTCGCCGGCCAGCTCGGGCCAGGACGCGAGCCAGCCGTTGACCTCGGAACGGCGCGCGACGGGGACCACGATGCCGACGGTGCCCGCGACCTGCTGTGCCGTGGCGAGCACGGCTTCGCGGACGGCACGCTCGAGGTCGTCGGAGGTGACCTCGCGGGGTGGGGTGCCTGTGCGGCGTACGGCGGCAGGCAGGTCGGCGTCGAGACCGACCCGCTGCGCGTAGGCGGCGGCGAACTCGTAGATCTCGGCCGAGTTGCGGTAGTTGGTCGAGAGGTGGAACTCGTGGGACTGCTTGCCCTCGAGCGCCTCGGCGCGAGCGGCGGCGGACTCGGCGGGGATCGGCCACGACGACTGCGCCGGGTCACCGACGATGGTCCAGCTGGCGGTACGTCCCCGACGACCCACCATGCGCCACTGCATCGGGGTCAGGTCCTGGGCCTCGTCGATCAGGACGTGGGCGAAGCCGTCGTCCTCGATCCGGTGCGTCGGGGCCGTCCACGCCCGTCCGGTGGGGGCGTACTCCCGCTCGGAGGCGGTGGTGAGCTCCTGCAGGTCGACACCGCCCTCGAGCGCCGTCAGGGTGTCGTCGCGGTCGTGGTCGGCGTCGGTCTTGAGGGGCACGTCGCCGAGGGCGTAGCGCAGCTCGTCGACCAGCGGGACGTCCTCGATGGCCATGCTGTCCGCGCCCCAGGACTTGGTGAGCAGGAGCTGCTCCTCAGGCGTCAGGACGCCGTCGGAGACGCGGCGGAGGAACTCCGGCTCGCGCAGCCACGACAGCACCGTCGGCGCGTCAAGCGGGGGCCACCAGCCGGTGGCGAAGTCGACGAAACGCTGGTCGGAGAGCAGCTCGCCGTTGAAGTACTCGCGTCCCTGCTCGCGGCCGCGCTCGCCGCGGACCTGCCGCCACAGGGCGTCGAGCAGCGCGTTGGCCACGCGAGGGAGCTGGCGGTTGCGCCCACCTTGTGACATCAGCTGGCGGCGTACGCGCCCCAACGTCCCGCGGTCGAGCTTGAGCCGGTCGTCGCGCCAGAAGTAGTTGAACTCGTCGACACTGCCCGGCACCTGCTGTCGGGCGGTACGGCGAAGCACCTCTGCCATCCGGGCGGAGCCCTTGATGTCGGCGACCGCCGGCTCGTCGTGCCGGGTCGCGCGGAGCCCGTCGACGACCTCGCCGAGGGAGCGCAACGCGACGGCCGTCTCGCCGAGGCTGGGCAGGACGCGCTCGATGTAGCGCATGAACACGCCGCTGGGGCCGACGACGAGCACGCCGCCGGACTCGTAACGGCGCCGGTCGGAGTAGAGGAGGAAGGCCGCCCGGTGCAGGGCCACCACGGTCTTGCCGGTGCCGGGCCCGCCGGAGATCGACACGACGCCCTTGCCCGGCGCGCGGATCGCCTTGTCCTGCTCGGCCTGGATGGTGGCGACGATCGAGTGCATGGAGCGGTCGCGCGCGCGGCCCAGCTGGGCCATCAGCGCGCCCTCGCCGATGATCGGGAGGTCGGTTTCGGCGTTGGAGTCGAGCAGCTCGTCCTCGACACCGACGACGGTGCGGTGCTCGGCGCTCAGCACACGGCGGCGGATCACGCCTTGGGGCTCGGCGGCCGTCGCCTGGTAGAAGACCGAGGCCGCGGGGGCGCGCCAGTCGATCAGCAACGTGTCACGGTTGGCGTCGCGCAGGCCGATCCGGCCGATGTAGCGGGGTTCCTTGTCCACCTCGGCGACCAGGTCGAGCCGCCCGAACACCAGGCCCTCGTGGGCGGCGTCGAGCTGGGCGATCCGTCGGGCCGCCTGGAAGACCATCGCGTCACGCTCGACGAGCCCACCCTCATGCTCGAGCTTGCCGCGCTCGTGGCCTTCCTTGGCGAGCTGCTGGGCGTTGCGGGCGCTGGCCTCGAGCTGGAGATACACGCGATCGACGTATCCCTGCTCGGTCGCGACCTCCTGCTTCACAAGCTCGTCACTCACCCGGGCACTCCCCCCATTTCGATCGCGGTCTCGGTCTCGGCCGCAGCAAAACGGCAGACGACCAAGACTACCGACTCGCTCCACGCCCCGGACGGCGGACCGGCGGACTTCGGGCTGACCTTCGAGCCGGAGCCCTGGCTGGTCCCTCAACTGGCGGCGGACGACCAGCGTGCTCGCAACTGGCGGCCAACGACACCTCATCGGGCTGATTCGATGTCGTACGCCGCCAGTTGGCGCCCAAGGCGGACCTTGGACTACTTCTTCCGGCTCAGGAAGGCCGTCATCGCCTCTCGAGCTTCATCGGAGGCGAACAGCCGGGCACTCAGCGCGGCCAGCTCGGCGCCGCGGGTGTCGATGCGTTCCAGCAGGTCGGCGTTGAGGATCTTCTTCGACTCTCGCAGCCCCTGGGGAGCACCGGTGACGAGCGACCGGCACACCGCAGCGACGCGCTCGTCGATCTCCTCGTCGGACACGGCGAGCGTGACGAGGCCGTACGCCGCAGCGTCGGCCCCGCTGAAGACCTCACCGCCCAGCGTGGTCAGCGCGGCCGCGCGGGGGTTCATGCGGTGGTGCACGGTGAGCGAGATGATCGCCGCGGCCAGGCCGAGCTTGACCTCGGTCAGGGCGAAGGTCGCCGACTCGTTCGCGATCGCGATGTCCGCGGCAGCGACGATGCCGATGCCGCCGGCCCGTACGGCGCCATACGCCCGCACGACGACCGGCTTGTCCAAGGACACGATCAGCCGCTGGAGCTCGACGATGCGCCGGGCGCCCTCCTCCATCCCGTCGGCGGTGGCCTCCGAGAGGTCGGCGCCGGAGCAGAAGACCTTCCCGGACGAGGCGATCAGCACGACGCGGACCGTGTCGTCGGCAGCCGCGGCCTGGAGGTGCTCGAAGAGCTCGGTCACCAGCTGGCGCGACAGCGCGTTGCGGTTGTGCGGTGAGTCGAGGGTGATGGTGGCGACGGCGTCGGTTACGGCGTAGTGGACGAGTTCGGTCATGGGGCCATCTTGTCTGCAACGCCGGGTTAGGGCTTGTACCCACCCTGGTGCAGCACCCCTACAACAGCGGGTACCCGGCGTTACAAGGCCAATCCGCCGGGGGCGCTGCGCCGAACACTCATCGTGCTCACACGACTGCTCCACGCGACCTGGGGAATCCTCGCCACCCTCGCCGGCGTTGCTGCCGCCCACCTGGTGGCGGCGCTGACCGTTCCCGCGGCCTCGCCCGTGCTGGTGGTGGGCTCCACGGTGATCGACCTGACGCCTACGCCGCTCAAGACGTTCGCGATCGAGCAGTTCGGCAATGCCGACAAACCCATCCTGATCGGCTCGGTGATGGTCGGCGTGCTGGTCCTCGCCGGGATAGCCGGCATCATCGCCGCTCGGCGCCTCACAGCCGGGCTGCTGATGCTCCTGGCCCTGACCGTCCTCGTGGGCGTCCTTGCGATGCTGCGTCCCGCCGCTGGCCCGCTCGACCTGCTGCCGGCCGTGACTGCGGCCATCGTCGGTGTTGCTTCCCTGTGGTGGCTGCACCGGCTCGAGAGTTCGGGCTCGGAAGACGGCGCCACCGGGCCGACCCGTCGCGGCGTCCTGATCGCGGCCGGTGTTCTGGCCGTCGCAGCGGCGGCCTTCGGGACCGCGGGCCGGTTCATCTCGTCGTACCGCCTCAAGGCGACCGACATCGACCTTCCCACCGCCGCCAAGTCCGTCAAGCCGTTGCCGGCCGGGCTCGAGGACAAGATCAAGGGCATCTCGTCCTTCGTCACCCCCACCAAGGACTTCTATCGCGTCGACACCCGGCTCACGCTGCCGATCGTCGACGCCGACTCGTGGACCCTGACCATCGACGGCGACGTCGACGAGGAGGTCACGCTGACCCTCGCGGACCTCTACGAGCTCGAGGTCATCGAACGCGACATCACCCTGACCTGCGTCTCCAACGACGTCGGCGGACCCTATGTCGGCGCCGCGCGCTGGCTCGGCGTCCGCCTCACCGACGTCCTCGACCTGGCCGGGATCGACAACACCAAGGCCGACCAGATCGTCTCCACCGACGTCGAGGGCATGACGATCGGCACGCCGTTCAGCGTCGCCACCGACGGCCGCGACGCGATGATCGTCTTCGGGATGAACGGCGAGGCGCTGCCCCGCGAGCACGGGTTCCCCGTCCGCATGGTCGTGCCCGGTCTCTACGGCTTCGTGAGCGCCTGCAAGTGGATCACCAAGATCACGCTCACGACGTATGACGAGCAGGAGGTCTACTGGACCGAGCGCGACTGGGCCACCGACGCACCCATCAAGATCTCCAGCCGCATCGACACCCCCAAGGCCCTGTCCAGCACCGACGCCGGCAAGACCTTCATCGGCGGCGTGGCGTGGGCCCAGGGCGTGGGCATCGAAGGCGTCGAGGTGAGCATCGACGGCGGCGCGTGGAAGCCGGCCGAGATGGGCCCCGACGCCGGCGACGACTACTGGCGCCAGTGGTTCGTCGAGTGGGACGCCAAGCCGGGCCAGCACTTCCTGTCGTGTCGCGCGACCAACAAGGACGGCGACCTGCAGTCGGACGTCCGCATGAAGACCTTCCCGGAGGGTTCGAGCGGCATCCAGAACATCTCCGTCACGGTCGCCTGAGAGCTCGCTGCCACTCGCCGACGAGTGGGAAACAAGAACGGGACCGGGCTCTCATCAGAGGCCCGGTCCCGTTCCCCATTTGTCTGGCCATTTTCGGCACACGACCTCATGCCGGTGAGCGGGGGTTCGGAACCACCTTGGGCCACCATGAGTCCATGACCATGACGGCTTCGATGAAGAGGCAGTCCGCCAGCAGGTTTGTCGGGACCGTCGCTTGCGTTGCCTTGGAGGGTGACACCGGAGGGTTTGACCGAGGTGTACAAGGACTCGACTGAAGATGCTTTCAGCGACCAAAGTGGAGTTTCGCTATCTGTGACGATCCCGAGCCGGTGATCGAGGTCGCCTGTTGAACGTCCGGATCTGTCGCTGATGGTGCGCGGAACTGGCTCATTCCGAAAGCTGTATCGGCGACCCGAGATACCTTCCGGATGTGACAAGGAAGCAACAAGTCCTGAGGTTCTCGGGTGCGCCGACGTGGAACGGGGACGCGCTCCAAGCGTCTTTGGCCCGAGCGACGCGTGCCCAGGTGACTCTCGGCGGCTTCCTCGTCTACGCCTTTGACCCGTCGGAAGACGTGCTCGACGACGAGACACTCAAGTTCGTGGACGTCGTAGGCAGGGACGTTGTCGGCTCCACGGACGGACCAGATGACCTAGCCGAGTTGGTAGCTGCCTTGGCTGCGCACAAGGTCACGGACGTCGTGTGCATGTGCACGGGTGATCTGGCTGTCGAGTTCTTCGATGCCACCGGAGATCTTGTGGACGTCGTTCGGATCGACCTTCCGTCGGGAATCGAGTGGCCACACTGGCCCGGGGGAGCCTCGCTTGTTGATGCGAACAGGTTGCTCGCGTGGCTGGAGAAGCACTCGATCGCGGGGAATCGCAGGTAGGACCTCCGCCACCGGCGTCGCGACAACGCGCGCGGATCTGCTGCAACTCGCGCGTCCGGGGCGGCGGCAGGGAGGTCGGGCGGACGACGGGAGCTGTGCCCTGCACCGGCCCAGAGAGCGGCCCTTGGCCTTTTTCGGCTTTTCCCAAGTCGAACCAATCCGCCTCACCGCAGGCACCGAACACCTCCCGACTAGAGAAACACTCCCGGGCTTCCGCTCCGGAGCCCCACACGAAAGGCAGCACCCCATGAACCACATTGCTCGCAAGTCCGGTCTCGCCGCAATGGCCCTGACCATGTCCCTCGGCCTGGCTGCCTGTGGCGGCGACGAGGAGGCCTCCACCGGCTCCGACACCTCCGCCAGCGAAAGCACCTCGGAAGAGCCCGTCGAGGAAGAGACCGAAGAGCCCGCCGAGGAAGAGACCGAGGAGCCCGCAGCTGACGCCGGCGCCGAGACCTTCGGTGCTGGATGCTCTGCGATCCCCGCCGACGGTGCCGCCTCCTTCAACGGCATGGCCACCGAGCCGGTCGCCACCGCCGCTTCGGCCAACCCGCTCCTCGAGACGCTGGTCGCAGCTGTCACCGAGGCCGGCCTGGTCGACACCCTCAACTCCGCCGAGGCGATCACCGTGTTCGCGCCGACCAACGACGCGTTCGCCAAGATCCCCGCCGACGCCATGAAGGGCGTCATGGCGGACAAGGAGCTCCTCACCAAGATCCTGACCAACCACGTCGTGGAGGGCCAGCTCGACCCCGAGTCGGTCGTCGGCAAGCAGAAGTCGCTTGCTGGTGGCACGCTCAACGTCAAGGGCTCCGGCGAGGAGTTCACCGTCACGAGCAAGGGCACCAAGATGTCGGCCGTCCTGTGTGGAAACGTCCCCACGGCGAACGCCACGGTCTACATCGTCGACACCGTCCTGATGCCCTGATTGTCACCTGACACCAGGCAGGCAAGGATCACATCGTGGATCACCTGAAGCCAGTTCCCGACGGGGTGCCCTCTGAGGGCACCCCGTCCGGGGGCTCCCAGCCCGCAGACGGGGCAGCCGCACGGCTCGCCTCGTTGATGCAACGCTCCAGCCGAGGCGACGAGGCGGCTTTCGCCGAGCTCTACGACCTCACCTCGGCTCGTGCCTACGGCTTGGCGCTGAGGGTGGTCCGCAACCCCGCGCAGGCAGAAGAGGTGGTCCAAGAGGCCTACCTCGACGCCTGGCGCACCAGCAGTCGCTTCGATCCCGCCCGCGGGAGCGCCGCTGGCTGGCTGTTGACGATCGTGCACCGCAAGTCGGTCGACCGGGTCCGCTCCGCTGAGGCCGCCACGGCTCGCGACGCGACCTACCACCGGGAGACCGAGCCGGTCGAGCACGACTCGACCGTCGAAGCCGCACACGCCTCGCTGGATGCCCAGCGGGTCCGGACTGCGGTCGCCGGTCTGACCAACGTACAAAGAGAAGCAGTGGAGCTCGCCTTCTTCGGCGGCTACACGCACACAGAAGTGGCAACGATGCTTGACGTTCCTGTCGGCACAGCCAAGACCCGCATCCGGGATGGACTCATCCGGTTGCGCGACGCGATGGGAGTTGGGTCATGAGCGACATCCACAAGCTCACGGGCGCGTACGCCCTGGACGCGGTCGACGACATCGAGCGTGCCTCCTTCGAGCGCCACATGGCCGAGTGCGACGACTGCCGGACCGAGGTCGCCAACCTGCGCGAGACCACGGCCATGCTCGCCGAGTCCGCCGCCGTCAGCCCTCCCTCATCCCTGCGTGACTCGGTGCTCTCCGGCATCTCCCAGGTCCGTCCCCTTCCGCCCATCGTCGCGCCGTCTCGGCGAGCCGCCTGGTTTCCACTTCTGGTCGCCGCGGCCCTTGTCGCCATTCTCGGCGTCGGAGCTGCTGTCTGGCAGCCGTGGGCACCGTCGGAAGACAGATCGGACCTGACAGTGGCCGAACAGGTCCTGCGGGCATCCGACGCCCAACGGGTGGAGGTCGACCTCGGCGACACTGGCCGTGCCACCGTCGTCCGGTCGAAGTCCGTCGGCAAGGCCGTCCTCA
The DNA here is from genome assembly GCF_035576065.1 of Nocardioides sp. Taxonomy (GTDB): domain Bacteria; phylum Actinomycetota; class Actinomycetes; order Propionibacteriales; family Nocardioidaceae; genus Nocardioides. The sequence goes on along the minus strand of NZ_DATLWX010000021.1, from coordinate 18,436 downwards.
CGACCGAGGACATGGCCCCGGCACCCTTCGGGAAGGACTTCGTCGTGTGGTTCCAGTCGGCGGAGGGCGAGATGCTCCCGGTCGGACCGATGCCCGACGAGCCCAACGCGACCATCGTCCTCGAGGGTGAAGCCGGCACCACCAAGGCCGCCGGCATCACGATCGAGCCCGAAGGCGAGCCGCTCGACGAGCCCACCCTGCCCATCGTCGCCGTCTTCGACTTCTCCCAAGCGACATGACCACCGAGCACCGCCGCATCGGAGTCGTCGGCTCCGGTGTGGCTGGCTTGACCGCGGCCTACGTCGCCTCGCGCACCGCTTCCGTGACGTTGTTCGAGGCCGACGACCGCCTCGGCGGCCACGCCGACACCCACGTCGTCGACGCCCCCGAGGGGACGCTGCACATCGACACCGGCTTCATCGTGCACAACCGGCGCACCTACCCCACCCTGCTGCGACTCTTCGCCGAGCTCGACATCGCGACGCAAGCCTCCGAGATGTCGCTGTCGGTCTCCGACCGGGGGACCGGCGTGGAGTTCGCCGGCGCGCTCGGCGCCCGGGGGCTGTTCCCGACCAAGGCGGCCGTCACCTCACCGGCGCACTGGCGGATGCTCGCCGAGATCCCGCGCTTCCACCGTCGGGCACGCGCAGTGCTCGCGTCCGGGGGGTCAGCCGGCCTGTCTGGTGATGGGGCGTCGTACGACGTGGCCACCGACCAGACGCTTCGGGAGTTCCTCACCGCTGGCGGCTTCAGTGAGCACTTCGTGCACCACTTCATGGAGCCGATGGTGGCGGCCGTGTGGTCGTGCGCCCCGGAGACGTCGCTCGACTACCCCGCGCGCTACCTCTTCACCTTCCTCGAGCACCACGGGATGCTCGGCGTCTTCGGCTCGCCCCAGTGGCGCACCGTGACGGGCGGGTCCGGGACGTACGTCGCCGCGGTGGCCGCCCACATCCAGTCCGTCCGCACCGGCACCAAGGTCACCTCTGTCCGTGAGGTCGCGCACGGTGTCGAGATCACCGACAGCAACGGCGGCCTCCACACCTTTGACGCGGTCGTCATCGCCGTACACCCCGAGCAGGCGCTCACGATGCTCGAGTCGCCGACGACGGACCAGCGCGAGGTGCTGTCCGCGCTCCCCTACTCGGCCAACACCGCCCTGCTGCACACCGACATCTCGCTCCTACCGCGGGCCGCCAACGCACGGTCCAGCTGGAACTTCCAGCGACCGGCCGAGGCCACCGGACAGGTGACGGTCACCTACGACCTCACCCGCCTGCAGCGGCTGCCCACCGAGACGCACTACCTCGTCACCCTGGGCGGCGAGGACCTCGTGGACCCCGCGACCGTGATCGACCGGATGGAGTACGAGCACCCGCTGTACACCCCGGCCTCCGTGGCCGCGCAGCAGCGGCTCCCGTCCATCAGCTCCGACCGGGTCGCCTTCGCCGGCGCCTACCACGGGTGGGGGTTCCACGAGGACGGTGCGCGCTCGGGACTTGCGGCCGCCCATCGGCTCGGGCTGACCTGGCCGGCTGCGGGATCCGCCGCCGCGCGGGTCGAGCCCGGGCTGTTCCGGACGACGATCACGCACACGCGGCGTACGCCCATCAAGCGCACCTTCGAGCACCGGTCCCACCTGTGGCTCGTCGACCTCGACGACCTTCCCAGCGGCACCACGCTGGCGAGCTTCGAGGCGCGCGACCACCTCGGGTCGCCGGACGCCTCGATCCGCGCCAACGTCGAGGCGTTCCTCGCGGCGAGCGGAGTCGATCTCGACGGTGGTCGCATCCTGATGGCGGCCAACCCGCGTTCGCTCGGCTACTCCTTCAATCCCATCTCGGTGTTCTGGTGCTTCGACTCGGCCGGCGCCCAGGCTGCGGTCGTGGTCGAGGTCCACAACACGTACGGCGACCGCCACGCCTACCTCGTGCACCCCGACGGGCAAGGTCGTGCTCGCACGGACAAGGCGATGTACGTCTCGCCCTTCCACGGCGTGGACGGGCACTACGAGATCGCCGTGCCCATCCCCACTGACCGCATCGACGTCGCCGTGACCCTGCACACCGCCGACGGCCAGCCGTTCAGCGCGCGGGTCAGCGGCGAGCGCGTCGAGTCTCCCGGCGTATGGCGCAGCGCCGGCGCCGCCCTGCGCGGCAGTGCCCTGATCCGTGCCCACGGCATCTGGCTCTGGGCGCGCCGTCTTCAAGTCCACTCTCGGGGGCCCCACCACCAGGAAGGTGTCCGATGACCAGCCTCCAGTCCCGACCCAGCAACGAGCCGACAACCGGCCTCGCGCCTCACACCGACGCCGACATCATCGGCGACGGCGCGACGTCCCGCCTGCCGGCGCTCGAGCCGGTGCCCACGGGCGCGCGCACGGCCGTCTCCGCTGCGATCGCACGTCGGCTCTTCACCGCTGCCATCCGTCGTCTGGACGTCAGCGTCGAGGAGGCACCCAACAGCCGCGGTGTCGGCCGCATCTTCGGTCGCGGCGGCCCGCGCATGGTGATCCACCGCCCCGACGAGTTCTATGCACGCGTCGGCCGAGACGGGCTGATCGGATTCGGCGAGGCCTACCTCACCGGCGCGTGGGACACCGACGACCTCGCCGAGTTCCTCACGATCCCCGCCGCCCGCATCGCGACCCTGATCCCGGAGCCGTTGCAGCGGGCTCGCACCCTCGTGACGCACCGCACGCCGGGCCACCACCGGGGCACCACCGACAACACCCAGGCCAACATCTCGCACCACTACGACCTGTCCAACGAGCTCTTCGCGCTCTTCCTCGACGAGACGTTGAGCTACTCGTCGGCCCTGTTCGACACCTCCGTCGTGGCCGGTCGCGGGGGCCCCGACAACCCAGGCCACCTGCTCGCCACTTCGCCGGAAGGCGACGACACGGCGGTCGGCGACGGGCAGGGCCACGGCTCCGACTTCGCCGGGGCCCAGGGTCGCAAGATCGACCGCCTCCTCGACGAGGCGGGCGTCACTGCCGGCACCCGACTCCTGGAGATCGGCACCGGCTGGGGCGAGCTCGCCATCCGCGCGGCACGCCGCGGCGCCTCGGTGCACAGCATCACCTTGTCCGTGGAGCAGCTCGAGCTCGCGGAGCGACGCGTGGCTGCTGCCGGCTGCTCGGACCTCGTGCGGATCGAGCTCCAGGACTACCGCGCGCTCGCGGAGCCGGGGTTCGCCTCGGCGTACGACGCCATCGTCAGCGTGGAGATGATCGAGGCTGTCGGCCACGAGTTCTGGGGCACCTACTTCCAGACGCTCGACCATGCGTTGGCCCCCGGAGGCCGGGTCGCGATCCAGGCGATCACGATGCCGCACGACCGGATGCTGGCCACGCAGGGCACCGAGACGTGGATCAACAAATACGTCTTCCCGGGCGGCTTCCTGCCCAGCGTGCAGGTCATCGACGAGATCACCGAGGAGCAGACGGCCCTCCGCCGCACCGGCCTGCTGGAGATGGGCAGCCACTACGCGGAGACGTTGCGCCGATGGGACGAGCGCTTCCTCGCGCAGCGCGAGGCGGTCCTGGCTCTCGGCTTCGACGACCTCTTCATGCGGATGTGGCACTTCTACCTCGAGTACTCCCGAGCCGGCTTCGCGAGCGGCTACATCAACGTCCAGCAGCTGACCTTCGTCAAGGCCGACGCCCGATGACCGCGACCAGCGAGCGTCCCGCCCTGACCACGGCCGGCGTCGCGCAGCGCCTGGCCGAGGCGGCCCGCCCGTTCATCTGCGGCGACCTCCCCGTGCGGCTCCAGCTCTGGGACGGCTCGGTCGCCGGCCCCGAGGATGCGCCGCTCGTGGTGCTCCGGAGCCCCGACGCCCTGCGTCGACTCCTGTGGCACCCAGGAGAGCTCGGCGCCGCCCAGGCCTACGTCACCGGCGACCTCGACGTCCCCGAGCAGGAGGGCTGGGACCTCGACTCCGCGCTGACCCACGCGTTCGCCGTCGGCCAGGCGCGCGGTCTCGAGGGCGTACGCCGATCACCGGCCGCTCTCGTCAACGCCCTGCGCGCCGCCGCTGACCTGGGCGTGCTCGGACTGCCGCCGAAGCTGCCGGCGAGCCAGGCGCGGGTCAAGGGCCGTCTGCACAGCGCGATCCGTGATCGCCGCGCGATCAGTCACCACTACGACCTCAGCAACGAGTTCTACGCCGCGATCCTCGACCCGTCGATGGCCTACAGCTGCGGCTACCACGAGAACGCGCTGACCTCCCTCGAGGACGCGCAGCGCGCCAAGCTGGACCTCGTCTGCACCAAGCTCGGGCTCGAGCCGGGCATGCGGATGCTCGACGTGGGGTGCGGCTGGGGCTCGCTGTCGCTGCACGCCGCCGAGCACTTCGGGGCCAATGTCGTCGGCGTGACCATCGCCGCAGAGCAGAAGAAGTTCATCGACGCGCGCGTCGCCGAGCGCGGGCTGGGCGACCGCGTCGAGATCCGGCTCCAGGACTATCGCGAGGTCCCCGAGCGCGGACACTTCGACGCCGTCGGATCCCTCGAAATGGGTGAGCACGTCGGTGAGGCCAACTACCCCACCTACGTCAAGGTGCTGCAGCGCGCGGTTCGGCCCGGCGGTCGCGTCCTCGTCCAGCAGATGTCGCGGACGGGTCGACACCCTGGGGGCGGGCCGTTCATCGAGTCGTTCATCGCCCCCGACATGCACATGCGCCCCGTCGGAGAGACGGTCGCGCACCTGGAGCGGGGAGGGCTCGAGGTGCGTGACGTGCACGCACTGCGCGAGCACTACGTGCTCACGGTGGCGGGTTGGCTCGAGCGCTTCGAGGCCAACGTGCCGCGGCTGACCGAGCTGGTCGGCGAGGAGGTCGTCCGCGTGTGGCGGCTCTACCTCGTCGGCGGTTCGATGGCCTTCCGGGACGGGCGCATGGGGGTCGACCAGATCCTCGCGGTGCGCCCGGGCGCGGCCCACTCGCTGCCGGCGCAGCGGCACTGGTGAGCGGACTGACGGGGTCTCCCTTCGGGGACCTCGGCTGGCCCGCCAGTGCGGGTATCGCGCTGGCGGTCTGCGTGGTGGCGATGGGGCTCACTGCGTGGATCAGCTGGCGGGTGGGTCGTGTCTCGGTGGTCGACGTGGCGTGGGGGCTGGCCTTCGTCGCGGTCGCTCTTGTGCTCGCCGTCGCCTCCGGACAGTGGCTCTCCTGGCTGTTGGCGCTGCTGGTCGCGATCTGGGGCGGTCGCCTCGCGCTCCACATCCACCGCCGGTCACGCGGCCACGGCGAGGACCCGCGCTACGCCGAGATGCTCGGGGACGCAGGGTTCGGCACCGTCATCCGCAAGGTCTTCGTGGTGCAGGGTTTCGCGGTGTTCCTGGTCTCGCTGCCGCTGCAGACTGCGGCCGCCTACGACGTCCGTTGGCGGTGGCTGGTCGGCGTCGGCGTGGCCGTCTGGCTGGTGGGCCTTGTCTTCGAGGCGGTCGGCGACGCGCAGCTCGCGGCCTACCGCGCACTGCCGAAGGGCGAGAAGCCGCAGGTGATGCAGACCGGCCTGTGGCGCTACACGCGGCACCCCAACTACTTCGGCGACATGTGCATCTGGTGGGGCATCTGGACCGCCGGCGCCCTCTCGCTCGGCTGGCTCCCCGGTCTGCTCACCGTGATCGCCCCGGTGGCGATGACCTACTTCCTGGCGTTCGCGACCGGGGCCCGACTGCTGGAGCGGACGATGATGCAGCGGCCGGGATATCCGGAGTACGCCGCCCGCACCTCGATGCTCGTCCCGCTGCCGCCGCGCGGCTAAGCAAGAAGAGCCGCCGCGCGGCTAAACAGGAGAGCCGCCGCGCGGCTAAGCAGGAGAGCCGCCGCGCGGCTGATCTGGTGCCCGCGGGGCGGTCCGGCAACTGGCGGCGCACGACAACTGATCCGCCGCCCTAGGTGTCGGCCGCCGCCAGTTCGCGTGATTGGCCCCACCTCGGGTGTCGGCCGCCGCCAGTTCGCGTGACCGGCGCCAGCGAAGAGGGGCACAATCAGCGGGATGGACGCCGTCGAGGCCGCCTTCGCGGCCCACCCGCGTGCCGGGTTCCTGCCCAGCGCGGTGCGCGACCGCGCTGCGCACGACGGACCGCTGCCGATCGCCGCGCGCCAGACCAACTCCCAACCCCGCACGGTGGACGACATGCTCCGGCTGCTGGACGTGCGCCCGGGGCAACGGGTGCTCGACGTCGGCACCGGGTCGGGCTGGACGACGGCTCTGCTGGCACACCTCGTCGGGTCGGCAGGCGAGGTCGTGGGAGTCGAGCTCGAGCCGGAGCTGGTCGCCTTGGGAGCGGCCAACCTGGCGGCCACCGACCAGCCCTGGGCGCGGATCGGGCAGGCACAGACCGGCGTCCTGGGTGTGCCCGACAGTGCGCCGTACGACCGGATCCTGGTCTCAGCCGAAGCCCGGCACCTGCCCGACGAGCTCGTGGGTCAGCTCGCCGACGACGGGGTCCTGGTCCTCCCGGTCGCCGGGACGATGCTGCGGGTCACCAACCCGGGTGGAGTCGTGTCCGAGCACGGGCGCTACCGGTTCGTGCCCCTGCGCATGTGACTGCGCACGTGAGGGTCGGGTTCACTCGGACTGGGGCTCCCCCGGCTTCTTCTTCTGCTGCTCGTAGCGGCGGCGCTGCTCCTCCGCGCGCCTGCGCAGCAGCTCGCGGTAGGCCTCGTCCTTGACCGGATCGTCCGGCTTGGTCGGGTCGAGACGACCAGGCCGCTCGAACTCCGCGAAGTCAGCCGCGGCGGCGGCCCGCTCCACCGCCAATGAGGGCCGGCCCATCAGGAGCCAGGCGATCGGACCGATGACCGGCAGGAACAGGATGCCGATGATCCACAGAGGCTTGCGGAGCCGGCGAACGCGCGACTCGGGGGCGGAGACCGCCTCGACCAGACACCACACGGTGAGGGCGAGGGAGAGGACCCCCAGCAGGATGGAGAACTTGAACACACAACCATCATGCTGCGCGGTTCCAAGAACCCTCCGGGCCGGACCGCACGCGCCCTATTCGGCGTCGGTCTGTCCCTGCTCTCGTTCTTGCTTCTTCTGCTGCTCGTAGCGCTGCCGCTGCTGCTCGGCCCGCTCTCGCACCTGCTTCAGGAAGTCCTCGTCCTTCGCCGGGTCGCTGGAGACGGCGCGACCGGGGCGGTCGTACTCCGGGAAGGCCGGGGCTGCCCCGGGCCGCGGCCGGGAGGCTTCGGGCCGCCCAGCCGCCAGCCAGGCGATCGATCCCGCGAGCGGGAAGAACAGGATCAGCAGGATCCACCACAGCTTCGGCAGGTTGCGGATCCGCGACTCGTCGGTGGAGACCGCCTCGATGAGGCACCAAATCATCATGATGAGGCTGACGATCGACAGCAGCGCGTAGACCTTGTACACGGGGGACAGCATGGCGCCTGGGCGCCCGACCCGCCAGCCACGTCGCAACGGTTGGCGTGATTCCGTGCAGCTGAGCCCGCAGGAGGCCCTCGACCCGGGTCTGCCTCAGGCCGGGCGCTCCACCTGCGCGGCCAGCCGCGCGGGCGCCTGCAGACAGTAGGAGTCCGTCAGCACCTCGGCCAGCTCGCTCCAGTCGGTGTCGTCGTCGAGCAGGAGGCCGACCACGTTGCCGCCCCAGCCGGTGCGGAAGTAGGGGTCTCCCAGGTGCTCGAAGGCGATGACCTCGTCAGGCTCCGCGCGGAAGGTGATCCGGAAGAGCTGGTCCTCGCCACCGAAGACGTGCGCGACCGTCGCCGACCCGACCCGCCACCGCGTGCCGACCCAGGCCGGCTCCTGCGCGCAGCCGGGGAACCGGCTCATGATCGCGTCGAGGCGCAGCACCCACTCCTCGGGCACGAGGGGACGGTCCTTCGGCGCCATGGAGGCAAGCCTGCCACGGTGGACCGACAGTCGCTTCTGGGCCGTCTGGACCAGCCCCTCACGATTGCCGGATTCCCCAGTGCGCACCGAGACATCCGCTTACGCTCGTTGAGTCGGGCGTCACCGGCCTGCTTCCCGCAGACCCGCCCGACTCGACGGGCGATGATCAGTGATGCCAGCTACCCGCTGCCTGTGCATCGGCGAGTTCTTGGTCGGCCTGTGGATCGTCCTGGTCCCTGACGACGAGTGTGGGGCCACCCACCGGGCCGCCTCCGCCTGGTGACGTCTGCGTCGTCTACTCGGTCGGGTTCTCGCACCAGAACGGCTCCGGCGAGCCGCCGGTGTGGTACTCGTACGAGACGCCCTCGGCCTGCAGCGTGATGCGTGAGCCCTCGACGAGTGCCTGGGTGTAGGCCATCCCCCGCTCGGCACAGCCCAGGCTGCCGTCACTCCAGGTGACCGGCTCGTCCCCGACGACCTCGACCGAGGCGGCATCGATCCCGAGCTGCGTGGCCAGGTCAGCCACTGCCTTCGCCGCTGCACCGGACGGCTCCGGGGACTCCGACGTTGGCTCAGCTGGGGACTCCGAAGATGACTCGGACGGGGACGTGGACGAGGACTCGCTGCTCACCCGGGGCTCCTTCGCCTGGTCGCTCGACTCCGATCCGCACCCGCCGACGAGCACGACGAGGATGACGGCCCATGTGCACCGGAGTGCCGTGCTCGTCGGCTTCATGGGCCCATCATGCCTCGCGTGCCGTGCGCACCCGCACCGTCAGTAGGACTTCGGCAGCCCCAGGGAGTGCATCGCGACGAAGTTGAGGATCATCTCCCGGCTCACCGGCGCGATCCGGCCGGCACGCGTGGCAACGAGCAGTCCGGCCATGCCGTACTCCTGGGTGATGCCGTTGCCACCGTGGGTCTGGACGGCCCGGTCGGCAGCGTCGCAGGCCGCCTCGGCCGCCGCGTACTTCGCCATGTTGGCCGCCTCGCCGGCGCCGATGTCGTCACCGGCGTCATAGAGCGCCGCCGCCTTCTGGGTCATCAGCCGGGCGAGCTCGATCTCGATGTGGGACTGCGCGAGCGGGTGGGCGATGGCCTGGTGCGAGCCGATGGGGGCCTTGAAGACGGTGCGTTCCTTCGCGTACGCCGCCGCGCGGTCGAGCGCGAAACGGGCCAGGCCGGTGCTGAAGGCCGCCGCCATGATCCGTTCGGGGTTGAGGCCCGCGAACAGCTGGACGAGGCCGCCGTCCTCGTCGCCGACGAGCGCGTCGGCCGGGAGCCGGACGTCGTCGATGAAGACCTGGAACTGCAGCTCCGGGCTGACGATCTCCATTGCGATGGCGGAGTACTCGAAGCCGGGCGCATTGGTCGGCACCACGAACAGGCAGGGCTTGAGCTTGCCCGTGCGGGCGTCCTCCGCGCGGGCGACGACCAGGACGTTGTCGGCCTCGTCGACGCCGGAGATGTAGACCTTCTGGCCCTTGAGGACCCAGCCGTCGCCGTCGCGGCGTGCGGTCGTGGTGATGTTGTGGGAGTTGGTGCCGGCGTCGGGCTCGGTGATCGCGAACGCCATCGTCCCGGTGCCGTCGCACAGACCCGGGAGCCACCGCTGCTTCTGCGCTGGCGTGCCGTAGCGGCCGATGATGGTGCCGCAGATCGCCGGGCTGACGACCATCAGGAGCAACGGGCAGCCCTGGGCGGACAGCTCCTCGCAGACAGCCGCGATGTCGCCGATGCCGCCGCCCCCGCCGCCGTACTCCTCGGCGATGTTGATGCCGAGGTAGCCAGCCTTGCCGATCTCGAGCCACAGCTCGGTGGTCTTCTCGCCCGCGCGCGCCTTCTCGGTGAACCAGTCGCGGCCGAACCTCCCGGCCAGCTTGGCGACCTGCTTGCGCAGCTCGATGCGTTCGGGGCTCTCGGTGAACTGTGCTGGGGTGTACGCGCTCATGCTTCTTCTCCTTCGACGACGGCGAGCACGTCGCCGGCGGCGACCTGCTGACCGGACTGGACGTTGAAGTGGGCGACCCGGCCCGCGGTGGGGGCGGTGATGGTGTGCTGCATCTTCATGGCTTCCAGGACGAGCACGACCGCGCCCGCCTCGATGTCGTCGCCCTCGGTGACGGCGACGGTGACGACGGTGCCGGGCATCGGCGCGATGAGGCTGCCGCTCGCGATCGCGTCCGCCGGGTCGGTGAACCGCGGCACCTCGGTGAGGGTGATGCTCGATCCGGGCAGGTCCACGAAGACCTGTGTCCCGTCGCGGGTCACGCGCGCGCTGCGGCGTACGCCCGCGACCTCGACCACCACCTCGTCGGGCGACGCAGCCAGGACGGCCAGCCCGTCGACCACGTAGCCGTGTCGGGCACCGAACCACTGCACCTCGACAGGTTCATTGTCGTGAATGAACGTCGTCGACTGGGGCTGGCTGACCACGTTGCGCCACGCGACCGGGATCCCCCGCTGCACCGTTCGACGCGCCGCGGTGTCCTCGGCGCCGGCGATGGCCGCAACGACGGCGGCCAGGCGGACGTCCGGGGTCGCGGTCGCGAGCTCCGTGCCCTCGAGCCACGACGTCGTCACGTCGGCGGCTGCGAACTCCTCGGCCGCCAAGATCGCGACGAGGTGGTCGCGGTTGGTCACCACACCGTGGATCCGGGCGCGGCGCAGGGCCGTCACCAGCTGGCGGATCGCCTGACTCCTCGTAGGTGCCCACGAGATGACCTTCGCGAGCATCGCGTCGTAGTGGGTGGAGACCTCGTTGCCGCCCAGGAATCCCGAGTCCACCCTGATCCCGGCCCGCGCCAGTGGCCCGAACTCCGCGTCGGCAGGGATGTCCAGCGTGACGAGTCGACCCGACTGGGGCGTCCACGTCGCGTCCTCGGCGTAGAGCCTGACCTCGATCGCGTGCCCGTCGACAGGGTCCGGCCAAACCATCGTCCAGTCCGACTCCGCTGCGATGAGCTGGAGCTCGACGAGGTCGACGTGGTGCACGAGCTCAGTGACCGGGTGCTCCACCTGGAGCCGGGTGTTCATCTCGAGGAAGAAGAAGCGCTCGGTGTCGGGGTCGTAGAGGAACTCGACCGTGCCCGCGCCGCGATAGTCCACGGCGGCCGCCGCCTGGTGCGCGGCCTCGTGCAGCGCGGCGCGGACCTCGTCACGAAGACCGGGTGCGGGTGCCTCCTCGACCACCTTCTGGTGCCGGCGCTGGACCGAGCAGTCGCGATCGCCGTACACGCTCGTCCCGACGAGCTGCACCTCGATGTGACGGCTGCGCTCGACGTAGGGCTCGACGAAGACCGTGCCGTCGCCGAAAGCGCTGGCCGCCTCGGCGCGGGCCGTGGCGAGCTCGGCCTCGAGGTCCTCGGCCCGGCGCACGATCCGCATCCCGCGTCCGCCGCCTCCTGCGCTGGCCTTGATCAGCACGGGGAAGTCGCTGTCGGTGGGAGAGGCCGGAGCCTCGAGGATCGGGACGCCGGCGGCCTTCATGAGGCGTTTGGCCTCGATCTTGGAGCCCATCGCCTCGATCGACTCCGGGGTCGGACCGACCCAGATGAGGCCGGCTTTCTCGACCGCCCGGGCGAACTCGGCATTCTCGGAGAGGAAGCCATAACCGGGGTGGATCGCGTCGGCGCCGGTCCTGCGAGCCGCCTCGATGATGAGGTCGCCGCGGAGGTAGGTCTCGCTCGGTGCGTTGCCGTCGAGGCGTACGGCGACGTCCGCCTCCGCGACGAACGGCAGCTCGGCGTCAGCGTCGGAGTGAACGGCCACCGTCTCGATCCCGAGCCGGCGACACGTCGCGAAGACCCGGCGGGCGATCTCGCCGCGGTTGGCGACGAGGAGCCGGTTGATGCCTGCCCCTGCCCTCATGTCCTGAACACCCCGAACCGGTCGGTGCCGACGATCGGTCTGTTCTCGATCACCGACAGAGAGATGGCGAGCACCGTGCGGGTGTCGCGGGGGTCGATGACCCCGTCGTCGTACAACATCCCGGACAGGAAGTAGGGCAACGACTGCTCCTCGATCTGGCTCTCGACGAGCTCCTTGATCCCGGCGAAGCCGTCGGCGTCGAAGGTCTGACCCTTGGCCTCTGCGGACTCCCGGGCGACGATCTCCAGGACCCCGGCGAGCTGGGCGGGGCCCATGACCGCCGACTTCGCGCTGGGCCAGGTGAAGAGGAACCGCGGGTCGAAGGCGCGGCCGTTCATGCCGTAGTTGCCGGCGCCGTACGACGCTCCCATGATCACGCTGATGTGCGGGACCCGTGAGTTGCTGACGGCGTTGATCATCTGGGCGCCGTGCTTGATGATCCCGCCCTGCTCGTAGTCCTTGCCGACCATGTAGCCGGTCGTGTTGTGCAGGAAGAGCAGCGGGGTGTCGACCTGGTTGGCGAGCTGGATGAACTGCGTCGCCTTCTGCGCCTCCTCGCTGAACAGCACCCCCTGGGCGTTGGCGAGGATGCCGATGGGGCGGCCGTGGAGCTGCGCCCAGCCGGTGACCAGGCTGGTGCCGTACAACGGCTTGAACTCGTCGAAGGCGACGCCGTTGCGGGCCGAGCGGCCGTCGACGATCCGTGCGATCACCTCGCGCGGGTCGAACGGCTCCTTGAGGTCCTGGGGGATGAGGTCCAGCAGGCCCTCGGGGTCGGCGTCGGGCTCGGCGAAGGTCGTCGGGGCGCCAGCCTTGCGCCAGTTGAGCCGGGCGACGATGCGTCGACCGATCCGGATCGCGTCGAGCTCGTCCTCGGCGAGGTAGTCGGCGAGTCCGGAGACCCGGGCGTGCATCTCGGCTCCGCCGAGCGACTCGTCGTCCGACTCCTCACCGGTCGCCATCTTGACCAGGGGCGGTCCGCCGAGGAACACCTTGGCCGCGCCCCGGACGAAGACCGTGTAGTCCGACATCCCGGGGACGTAGGCACCGCCGGCGGTCGAGTTGCCGAAGACCAGCGCGATCGTCGGCTCCTTGCGCGCGCTGGCCCGGGTGAGGTCGCGGAAGAGCTTGCCGCCGGGGATGAAGATCTCCTTCTGCGTCGGCAGGTCCGCACCACCGGACTCCACCAGCGAGACCGACGGCAAGCCGTTCTCCTCGGCGATCTGCGACGCGCGGAACACCTTCTTGACCGTCCACGGGTTGGAGGCGCCGCCCTTCACCGTCGGATCGTTGGCGGTGATCATGCACTCGACGCCCTCGATCACCCCGATGCCGGTGACGACCGAGGCACCGACCTTGAAGTCGGAGCCCCAGCCCGCCAGCGGCGACAGCTCGAGGAATGCCGAGCCCGGGTCGATCAGCAGCTCGATCCGCTCGCGCGGCAGCAGCTTGCCGCGGGAGTGGTGGCGCTCGACGTACTTCTCACCACCACCGGCGACCGCCGCCGCGTGCTGGGTGTCGAGGTCGGCGATCTTGTCCAGCATCGCCTCGCGGTTGGTGGCGCTCACGCCTCGGCACCAGCTTCAAGGACGGCCTTCATCCGATCGAGCGTCGTGCGCATCCCCTTGCGGTTGGTGCGTCCGCGCAGGTGACCGAGCATGAGCCAGTAGGCCATCATCGGCAGCGAGCTGGGCAGCCGGAAGTACTCCGTCACGTCGGTCCCGCCCTTGCTCGGCGCGAGCCGGTAGCCCCAGTTGTTGGCGGTGACCGCGTCCGTGCCCACGGAGAACTCGAAGACCTTCCCGGGCTCGCACTTCGTGACGCGGCACGGCGACCAGTACGTCGGCCCGACGCCGTTGCGCTTGACGTGCCCGGCGAAGTAGGCGCCGACCTCCGGTCCGGTCGATCCACGCGTCCACTTGCCCTCGAAGGTCTCGGGCGAGAACTCGCCGATCCGGGTCACCTCGCTGACGAGCTCCCAGACCTCGTCCGGCGACGCGTCCATCCAGACGGTCACCTCGTCGCCCAGGGACGGGATCAGCTTCATGGTGTGTACCCCAACAACTTCGCAGCCAGGTCTGTGAGCACTTCGGTCGCTCCTCCTCCGATGGGCAGGATCCGGGCGTCGCGGTAGTGCCGCTCCACCTCGGAGCCATGCATGTAGCCGGTCCCGCCGTGCAGCTGCACGGCCTGGTCGCAGACGTAGGTCGAGGCCTCGACGGCCGTCTGCTTCGCGAGCGCCGCTTCGGCGATCACGTTGTCTCCTGCGAGGTGGCGCTCGACCACCGCGTGCGTGTAGGTGCGGGCCACCTCGACCTGTCGGTGCATCTCGACGAGCGTGTGCTGCACCACCTGGTTGGCGATGAGCGGCTGGCCGAAGGTCTCCCTCTCACGGGCGTACGCCGCAGCGAGGCTCAACGACCGAGCCGCGATGCCGTAGGCGTGGACCGCGAGGGCGATGCGCTCGACGACGAACTGCGCAGCGATCAGGTAGAAGCCGGAGTCCTCCCCGCCGACCAGGTTGGCGGCGGGGACCCGCACGTCGACGTACGACAGCTCGGCGGTGTCGCTGCAGTGCCAGCCCATCTTGGCCAGCGAGCGGTCGACGGTGAAGCCGGGCGTGCCCTTCTCGACCACGAGCAGGCTGATGCCGGCGTGGCCCAGTCCGCCTGTGCGGACGGCCGTGGTCACGAAGTCGGCGCGCACCCCGGAGGTGATGAAGGTCTTGGCGCCGTTGACGACGTAGTGATCACCGTCGCGGACCGCGGTGGTGCGGATGCCCGCGACGTCGGAGCCGCCACCCGGCTCGGTGACCGCGAGCGCGCCGATCGTGTCGCCGGCCAGGGTGGGACGCACGAACCGGTCGACGAGGTCGGTGTTGCCGCTGGCGGCGACGTGGGGCAGCGCGATGCCGTGGGTGAAGAGCCCGGCCATGAGTCCGCTGGAGGCGCCCGCCTCGAAGAACGCCTCCTGCACGGCGACCGTGTCGGCGAGGTCCCCGCCCTCCCCGCCGACGTGCTCGGGGAAGCCGATCCCCATCAGCCCCTGCTCGGCAGCCTTCACGTGGAGCTCGCGCGGGATCTCGCCGGCGTCCTCCCACGCCTGGAGGTGGGGGGTGACCTCGCGACGCACGAACTCGGTGACCGTCTGGCGCAGGGCCACGCGCTCGACCGTCACAGGAGTGCGTCCTCGATCGAGACATGGCGCGACCGGACCCACTCGCCGAGGCCCTTGGCCTGCGGGTCGAAGCGGGTCGACGCAGCGACGCCGTCGCCCAGCAGCCCATGGATGACGACGTTGACTGCCCCGAGGTTGGGCAACGCGTGGACCTCGATGTCGAGGTGGGCCGCCTCGGGCACGAGCTCGCGGACCTTGCGTGCGCTGATCAGCTTGGCGAGCCACGCGACCCGGTCGGCGTACAGGTCCGGTCGGTCGTCGTGGGCGACCCACAATCCGATGTTGGCGTCGCCGCCCTTGTCCCCCGATCGCGCATGCACGAACGTCCCGAGCGCCAGCCGCCGGGTGAGGACGTCAGCGGGGGCGGGGGGCGCCGACTCCCGCTGCCCGCTGTCGGTGGCAGGGGGCAGGGTGGAGACCGGGGGGTCCACCACGACCTCCGTGGTCCCGTCTGCGTGGACGACCGTGTGCTCGACGACCGAACGGTCGACGTACTCCGCCCGGTAGATCCCGAAGGGCGTCGCAGGCGCAGGTGGCGCGGTCATCGTGAAGCCGGGGTAGGAGCCCAGGGCGAGCTCGACGGCGGCGCTGGTGAAGGGCCTGCCGACCGGGCCGGGCTGGGGATCCTTGACCGTGCAGCGCAGCAGCACCGACGCCGTCTCCTCGGAATCGGCGTCCGGCCTCGGGGCGATCGGCTGCGACCACGTGACCTCGGCCGGTGGAGTGGCGAGCGCCGAGGTCAGCTGGTCGCGCACCCAGTCGGCCTTGGCCTCGACGTCGAGCCCCGTCAGCACGAACTCGACCGAGTTGCGCCAGCCGCCGAGCTCGTTGACGCAGACCTTGAGCTGCTCGGGGGGCGCGCTGCCGTGCACGCCGCTGATCGCGACGCGGTCGGGCCCGACCTGCTCGAGCGTGATCGAGTCGAGGTGGGTGGTGACGTCCGGGCCGAGGTAGCGCGCCGACTGGACTTCGTAGACCAGCTGGGCGGTGACGGTGTCGAGGTTGACCGCCCCGCCGGTGCCGTCGTGCTTGGTGATGACGCAGGACCCGTCGACGGCGATCTCGGCGAGCGGGAAGCCGAGCGGACGACCGCGGTCGGGCAGCGAAAGGAACCCGGAGAAGTTCCCCCCGGTGGCCTGGGTGCCGCACTCGAGCACGTGCCCGGCCACCACTGCGCCGGCCAGCGCGTCGTGGTCTCCGGTGTCCCACCCGTGGTGGGCAGCGGCGGCGCCGAGGACGAGCGAGGCGTCGGTCACGCGACCGGTGACCACGATGTCGGCACCGGCTCCCAGCGCGGCCGCGATGCCGAACCCGCCGAGGTAGGCGTTGGCCGTGAGGGCGCCTTCCCACAGGCCCAGCGGGCGCAGGTCGTCGCCGGCGACGTGGGCGATCCTCGGCGCCAGTCCGAGCCCGCCCGCGACCTCGCGCAGCTTCTCGGCCAGGCCGGCCGGGTTGAGGCCGCCGGCGTTGCTCACGATCCTCACCCCGCGCTCGAGCGCCAGCCCCATGCAGTCCTCGAGCTGGCGCACGTGCGTGCGCGCATAGCCGAGGGAGGGGTCCTTCATCGTGTCCTTGCCGAGGATCAACATGGTGAGCTCGGCGAGGTAGTCGCCGGTCAGCACGTCGAGCTCGCCGCCTTCGAGCATCTCGCGCATGGCACTGAGACGGTCGCCGTAGAAGCCCGAACAGTTGCCGATCCGGATCGGGGCGCTCATGTGGCGGTCCGTCCCGCGCCGGGTGGTCCGGCGAAGCACTGCGCGATGTCGAGCCAGCGGTCGGCGTCGGGGCCGGAAGCGTTCAGGTCGGTCGCGGCTCGGTGGGTGCGCTGGGTGGCCAGCAGGCACAGGTCGAGCGCCGACCCGGTCACCGTCTGCGCAGCGTCCTCCGGCCCGAACGTCCACACGTCGTCGTCCGGCGCGACCAGGTCGATCCGGAACGGCTCGGCCGGCGCGGGGAGCGAGTTCGTCATGAAGGCGAAGTCGCGGGTGCGTACGGCGAGGTGCGCGATGTGGCGCAGGCGTGCGGTCGGCGCCAGCTCTGTGCCCAGGGCCTCGTGCACGTCCAGGCTGTGCGCCCACGTCTCCATCAGGCGCGCCGTGGCCATGGAGGTCGCCGACATCGGCGGTCCGAACCACGGCATCTTTCCTGCGCCGTACACCGCAAGCGTGCTCACCAAGGACCGGCGCCCCGACCGCCAGCGGGCCAGCAGCTCCGCGGGCTCGACCTCGGCACCGGCGATCGCCTCGGCGTCGACGAACCCGGCGGGGTCGGCCATGGCGCGCAGGACGACGACGTCCCAGCCGTCCTTGTCGGTCGCCGCCAGGACCGCGACCTCGTCGGTCCACGCGAGGTGGGAGACCTGGGTCGCGACGTCCCAGCCGGGCGCAGGGGTCGGCGTGCGCCAGGCCTCCGCGTCGAGATCAGCGACGAGGGCCTCGAGCGCGTCGCCCTCGCCCGTCAGGTCGTCGAGGACTTCTGTGAGCACGTCACTCATCGGCGTACCCCCTGTCGGATGCTGGCGTTACCGAACAGTCGGGGGGCCCGACGGATCTCTCGACCCCCGGACTGTTCGGTGGCGCACGGACGGCTCGCGGTCATGTCGGGGTCCCTGCGGCGCTATCGATCGGAGGAGCGGAGCGGAGGAGATCGGGAACGTCGTGGGGTGAATCCAGCTCCCGGTCCAGGACGTCGGCCCAGTGGTCGAGGATGCGACGACGCCGGCCGGCGTCGTCGGAGATGCTGTTGGCGAGGCCGAGGCCACGCACGAGGTCGAGGGTCGCCTGCACGAGCTCGCGCGCTCCGGGCCGCGACTCGTCCGCCCCGAGTGCGGCGACGGTGAGCCGGTGGGCCTCGCGCCCCACCCGCGCCTCCAGGGGCTGCACCGCGGCCAGCAGTGCCTCGTCGGTCCGGGCGGCAACCCACAGCTCGAGCGCGGCCATGAAGACGGGTGAGCTGAAGTGGTCGCCGAGGAGCTGCACCACTCGGCGCAGTCGAGTGATTCGCGCTTCCGCAGAAGGAGCCACCTCATCACTCGACTCGGACAGGCTGGCGAGCAGTTCCTCGCCCCGGAGGCGGGTGACGTGCTCGACAGCTGCCACGACCAAGTCGTTCTTCGTGGGGAAGTGGTGCAGCTGGGCGCCCCGCGAGACGCCGGCGCGCTCGCTGACCAGCGTCGTCGACGTACGCGCGTAGCCCCGCTCGACCAGGCACTCGACGGTCGCCTCCAGCAGCCGGAGCCGCATGGCGCGAGTCCGCTCCTCCTGCGGGATGCGCGTCGTCGTCACCACTACATCGTGAGGGCCAACGAACAAACAGTCAAGACTGCCTTTTTATCAAGTGGGTGCGAATGGAGTTGGATGAGTCCCCGCTTAACCGGGGACTTTGGCACTTCATGACCGGGCAGGGTCAATCGGTCTAGGCAACGGTTCATGCCGCTGCCGGGTTGGCGAGCAGCTCGGCCAGCGCTTGGGCTGGTGTCTGTAGGTCGAGGGTAGGGCGTGGGCGCTTGTTGAGGGTGGCTGCGAT